>NZ_CP076853.1:1200000-2400000 GCF_018987265.1 Rhizobium sp. WYJ-E13
GCGTGAAATATTCCAGAACGGCAGACATGGCCTGCTCCTCCTCATTTCCTCCGATTAGAACAATATCCTGAAATCGCAATTTGTTCCACGCAGAAGTTGCGGCAATCGTTTTTCAGCTGTTGCATGCGGGGAGGGGTTTCCGGGATTCTTCAAACGCGCATCCGGCAAGCCTTGAAAGCAATCGTGCCGGAGATTAAGAGACGGAAGACTGAACCGCTTTCATCGGCGAGAGGATATGATGGATTTCGAAGCAGCACGCGTAAAGATGGTCGACAACCAGGTCCGCACTACGGACGTTACCTCGCATTCGGTGCTGACGGCCTTCCTCACCGTCCCGCGCGAGACATTCGTGCCGGAGAAAGCGAAGGCGCTGGCCTATATCGACAATGATATCGAAATTGCTCCGGCTGCTGCCGGCAATCCCGGCCGTTTCCTCATGGAGGCGTCGCCGCTCGCCAAGCTGCTGCAGCTCGCAGCCATCACTAAGGATGACGCCGTTCTCGAAGTCGGCGCCGGCACCGGTTACGCGTCCGCGCTGCTGTCGCTGATCGCAGGCTCTGTTGTGGCGCTCGAATCGGACGAGACCCTTGCTGCTGAAGCCAAGGCAAATCTCGCTGGCTATGCAAATGTGCAGGTCGTAACTGGCCCGCTCGATAAGGGCAATGCCGCCGGCGCTCCTTATGATCTGATCTTCATCAACGGTTCGGTGGAAGAAGTCCCAGCGGCACTTCTTGGCCAGTTGCAGGATGGCGGCCGTCTTGTTGCCGTGCAGGGTTATGGCAATGCCGCGCGCGCGAAGGTCTTCGTCAGCGAGCGCGGCGCTGTTTCCGAAAACGTCTTCTTCAATGCGTCCGTCAAGCCGCTGCCCGGTTTCGCCAAGGCTC
The DNA here is from genome assembly GCF_018987265.1 of Rhizobium sp. WYJ-E13. Lineage (NCBI taxonomy): Bacteria > Pseudomonadati > Pseudomonadota > Alphaproteobacteria > Hyphomicrobiales > Rhizobiaceae > Rhizobium > Rhizobium sp. WYJ-E13. The sequence goes on from NZ_CP076853.1 coordinate 1,200,885, forward strand.
GCGAGTTCGTATTCTAAGGCGTTTCTGCCGCCGATTTTTTGAGCGGGCGCCATAGGCGCCCGTTTTCTTTTCGGCTGTCAAAAAAGCCTTCACAGACTTCGCTTACACTTGGGTAACAAAACTGTGCACGGCTGCATTTGTTTGATTCGCGATGATTTTTTTCCCCTTTGGGGTATTCTAAGGTCATGGTGATTCGGATGCATACTCCACGCCGTCCGATCGTTGTTTAAGGGATAACGGGGATAGATATGGCTCAGCCAGGTGTAGTGCGTGAACCGTCCATGGAAGAGATCCTGGCCTCCATTCGCCAGATCATCGAAAGCAATGAGCCAGGCGCGGGAAAGGCGATATCCGCCTCGCTTCCCCCTGTTTACGGTGCGGAAGAGGAAAACGACTCCGAAATCCATCTGACGGTTGACGACACCTATGCTGGCATCGAGTTCCCGGAGCCTCCAGCGTTGCGTGGCGATCCGCGTTTCGTCGCTGCAAATTCCGCCGGTAGCGCTCCGGAGCCGGAAATGCCTGCTCGCGCCATGTCGCTTGCCGATGTCGCAGCCCGCGTCCGTGCCGCTTCCGAGCGCAGCGCTGTTCAGGCCGGCCAGGCTCTTCGTGACATGCCCCAGCCGTCCCGCGAACCGCAGCCGCAATTCGAGTCGCAGCCAGCCTATGAAGCGCCGCGCGCCGCTGCCGCTCCGCGCCCGGCCGAGCCAGCTACGGCTCCCCGCGTTGCTCCGATTGTTCCCGTCGCCCAATATGCTGCCGAGCCTGCACCCGTCTTTGCCGAGCCGCGCCTGCCCGAGGTTCCGCAGCCTGCGCTCGTCGAGGAGTCACCCGTGCTTCCCGCTGTTGAACTGCGCGTCGAGCCGGTAGCCTTCCAGCCCGCCGAGCTTGCGCCTGCGCGTGTCGAAGAAGCGCAGCCGTCACTTCTGTCCCAGAACACCGGCCTGCAGGTTGCCCGCTCCTTCGAAGAGCTTGCCGCTGCCATCGATGGTGCCGCCGAACGTCGCTCTCTTGATGAGATCGCCGAAGACATGCTGCGTCCGATGCTGCGCGAGTGGCTGGACGACAACCTGCCGACGCTCGTCGAACGTCTCGTGCGCGAAGAGATCGAACGCGTGGCGCGCGGCCCGCGCCGCTGATCGGACCGCTTTTCCAGGCAAGAGCCGCTCCGGTCTCCGGGGCGGCTTTTTTATTGACTTGGCCGTAGCCATCCTATTTACAAAACGCCCATCCTCGAACCTCGAATTGGTCAGAAAATGCTCGAAAAGACCTACGATTCCGCCGCCGTCGAACCGAAAATCGCTGCGAAATGGGATGAGGCCGATGCCTTTCGCGCCGGCGTCAACGCAAAGCCGGGTGCTGACAGCTTCACCATCGTCATCCCGCCGCCGAATGTCACGGGCTCGCTGCACATGGGTCATGCGCTGAACAACACGCTGCAGGACGTCATGGTGCGGTTCGAGCGCATGCGCGGCAAGGATGTTCTCTGGCAGCCGGGCATGGACCATGCCGGCATCGCTACGCAGATGGTCGTCGAGCGCAAGCTGATGGAGCAGCAGCTTCCCGGCCGCCGCGATATGGGCCGCGACGCTTTCATCGAAAAGGTCTGGGAGTGGAAGGGCGAATCGGGTGGCCTGATCTTCAACCAGCTGAAGCGCCTAGGCGCCTCCTGCGATTGGTCGCGCGAGCGCTTCACCATGGATGAGGGCCTGTCGCAGGCCGTTCTCGAAGTCTTCGTCACGCTCTACAAAGAAGGCCTGATCTATCGCGACAAGCGCCTGGTCAACTGGGATCCGAAGCTGCTGACGGCAATTTCCGACATTGAGGTCGAGCAGCACGAGATCAAGGGGAATCTCTGGTACCTGCGTTATCCGCTGGAGCCGGGCGTCACCTATCAGCATCCGGTTGCTTTCGATGAAGAGGGCAAACCGACCGAATGGGAGACCCGCGATTATCTGGTCGTCGCCACCACACGTCCGGAAACTATGCTCGGCGATACCGGCATTGCCGTCAATCCAGAGGACGAGCGCTATAAGGCGATCGTCGGCAAGCATGTCATCCTGCCGATCGTTGGCCGCCGCATCCCGATCGTTGCTGACAGCTACGCTGATCCGACTGCCGGCAGCGGCGCGGTCAAGGTTACACCGGCGCATGACTTCAACGACTTCGACGTCGGCAAGCGCACGGGCCTGCGTGTCATCAACATCATGAATGTCGACGGCACGATCACCATCAAGGACAACGAGGATTTCCTCGAAGGGCTCGACCATCCGGCGGCACTGCACGGCGCCTGGGATCGCCTCGAAGGGCAGGATCGTTTCCAGGCCCGCAAGATCATCGTCGAAATCTTCGAGGAAGCCGGCCTGCTCGACAAGATCGAGCCGCACAAGCACATGGTTCCGCATGGCGACCGCGGCGGCGTTCCGATCGAACCGCGCCTGACCGAGCAATGGTATGTCGATGCCAAGACGCTGGCTGAGCCGGCGATCGCCTCCGTTCGCGAAGGCCGCACCAATTTCGTGCCGAAGAACTGGGAAAAGACCTATTACGAGTGGATGGAAAACATCCAGCCGTGGTGCGTTTCGCGTCAGCTCTGGTGGGGTCATCAGATCCCTGCCTGGTACGGTCCGGACGGTCAGGTCTTCGTCGAGAAGACCGAGGAAGAGGCGCTGCAGGCTGCTATCCAGCATTATCTCTCGCACGAAGGCCCGATGAAGGCTTTCGTTCAGGACAAGCTGGAAAATTTCCAGCCCGGTGAGATCCTGACGCGCGACGAAGACGTGCTCGATACCTGGTTCTCTTCGGCCCTCTGGCCGTTCTCGACGCTCGGCTGGCCCGACAAGACGCCGGAACTGGCGCGCTACTATCCGACCAGCGTTCTCGTCACCGGCTTCGATATCATCTTCTTCTGGGTCGCCCGTATGATGATGATGTCGCTGCACTTCATGAAGGATGAGGACGACAATCCCGTCGAGCCGTTCCACACCGTTTATGTCCATGCCCTGGTGCGCGACAAGAACGGCCAGAAGATGTCGAAGTCCAAGGGCAATGTCATCGATCCGCTCGAACTGATCGACGAATATGGCGCGGACGCGCTGCGCTTCACGCTGGCGATCATGGCCGCGCAGGGTCGCGACGTGAAGCTCGATCCGGCCCGCATCGCCGGCTACCGCAATTTCGGCACCAAGCTCTGGAATGCCACGCGCTTTGCGGAAATGAATGGCGTGAAGAGCGATCCGCATTTCGTGCCGGAAGCCGCCGAACTGACGATCAATCGCTGGATCCTGACGGAACTTGCCCGCACGGAACGTGACGTGACGGAAGCTCTTGAATCCTACCGCTTCAATGATGCCGCCGGTGCGCTCTATCGTTTCGTCTGGAACCAGTTCTGCGATTGGTATCTCGAGCTTCTGAAGCCCGTCTTCAGCGGCGAAGATCAGGGCGCAAAGGCTGAAGCTCAGGCCTGCAGCGCCTATGTTCTGGAGGAGATCTACAAGCTGCTGCATCCCTTCATGCCCTTCATGACCGAGGAGTTGTGGGCGCATACGGCGGGTGAGGGCGCCGAACGCGACGGTCTGCTCTGCCATGCCGAATGGCCGGCGCCGGCTTACGCCGACAATGCTGCGGCCGATGAAATCAACTGGCTGATTGACCTCGTTTCGGGCATCCGCTCGGTCCGTTCGGAAATGAACGTGCCGCCGTCGGCAACCGCGCCGCTCGTCGTCGTTGGCGCCAACAGCCTGACGCGTGAACGGCTGTTCCGTCATGACGCCGCCATCAAACGCCTGGCCCGTGTCGAGGTCATTTCGCTGGCTGAAGCTGCACCGAAGGGTGCCGCTCAGATCGTCGTCGCAGAAGCGACCGCCTGCCTGCCGCTCGGCAATCTGATCGATCTTGCGGCGGAAAAGAGCCGCCTTGAGAAGGCGATTGCAAAGGCCGATGGCGAAATCGCGCGCATCGACGGCAAGCTCTCGAATGAGAAGTTCGTCGCCAATGCCAATCCGGAAGTGGTGGAAGCCGAGCGCGAACGCCACGCTGAGCTGACGGGCCAGATCGAGAGCCTGAGGACTGCTCTGGCGCGAGTTAGCGAAGCGGGATAATCGCGGCTAACGAGTATAATATTCCTGAAGGCGCGTTCCCCGTGAGCGCGCCTTTTGTGTCTTAAAAGTATGATGATTCGTAAGAAACACGCTGTTTTAACCCTTTGGCCTGTGGATATCACCCATTTGAGGGATGCTGAACGCGAAAACTGCCACTGTTGTCACTTAGATACAGCTCCCATCCCTCGTGGAATGGGAATCTAATAAACCCCTCAAGATTGACGGATAGAAGAATAGAATTTTATCTATCTAATTTTTTGACGTGCCCGTCAATCATTTACGTAAATTAGCCATAACGCAACTTCGCGTCGCAGCGGAGCGCTTCGTTGCGATTTATTAAGTTCACTAGCACAGTGTGATTACTTCAATTGCTTGAGTGGGGGAGACACAATGGCAGCGCGTATGTTTTCCAGGGGCGTAACATCGCTCATCATTGTTTCGGCACTCGCCTCGCCCTCCTTTGCGGGCGGTCTGGAGCGCGGTGGTTACAATATCGATCAGTTGTTCGACACGTCGCCTTTTTCGTTCCAGTCGGGCATTATCTATGTCACGCCCCAGCGCAAGCTGAAGAATGCTCGCGATACGGATACCTCGGTATCTCCAGGGGGCGGCAATCTGAACAGCCGTTCGAGCACAGCCGACGATACCGCGAATTATACGGTTCCTTATATTGGCTTCAAGGCCGGTTTCGGCGATGCGATCGACTGCCTTGTCGACTATTCTGAGCCCTTCGGTGGGCATTCCGATCCCGGTTTGAACTGGGCTGGCGCCAACAACAATATCGAGACGGAGATCAAAACCCGCAATTATGGCGGCACTTGCTCCTATCGCTTCGATGTCGGTCAGGGGCAGCTTCGCTTCATCGGCGGCGCCTTCTATCAGGAAGTCGAGGGCTTCAAGGAGCGTCTGGTTTCGACGGTTCCGCTTCTGGTTGGTACAGGTAATGGCATCGGTCGCCTCGATCTCGAAGACAATGGTTGGGGCTGGCGCGCTGGTCTCGCATACGAGATCCCGGAATATGCGATGCGCGCGAGCCTCGTCTATAACAGCCGCGTCAAATACGACAATCTAACGGGCACGGTAGATCTGACCCAGGTTACCGCACCTTTTGCGCCGCTGAATGCTGCGCCTTACGGACGCGTCACGCCCGTTTTCGGTTCCGCCGAAGCGCCGGATTCGCTGGAACTGAAGTTGCAGAGCGGTATCGCTCCGGATTGGCTCGCTTTCGGTTCGGTCAAGTGGACGAACTGGAGCATCCTGCAGTCCGTGCCCTTCTGCCCGACGTCGACAAAGGGCCTTGTCGCCTGCACCTCCGGCGGGGCGACGGAACTGACCTCGCTCGACCTCCTCTATCGTGACGGCTGGACCATCACGGGTGGTGTAGGCCACAAGTTCAACGACCAATGGGCAGGCGCGGTCAGCCTGACCTGGGACCGTGGCACCAGTCAGGGCTACGGCTCTCAGACCGATAGCTGGACGCTGGGCGTCGGTGCAGCCTTCACGCCGACCGAGCATATCGAATGGCGTGTCGCCGGTGCCGTTGGCGTGCTGACGAGCGGTTCATCGGGCGTCGTCACCCAGAACGGCGTAACCTTCGGAGATGATGTCTCCTATTCCTTTGGCAACGATCTGGTTGCCGCGCTGTCGACCAGTATAAAGGTCAAGTTTTAATTCCTTGATTTGAAGAATTGAAGAGTCCGGCGGAGCCGGACTCTTCTTTATTTACCGCCATTAATCATTCCATCTTCTCGTCCCGTTTTGTGACGATTCAGCAACACTTTTTTACGATGGTTCGCGTATGGTGTCGGCAGGGCGAATTTGTCCATTTCCCGCCACAAAGAGGGCGCAGCGATATTGCGGGCGAGGAGATGGCAAGCGTAGGGTGTGCGTAAGCAGTAGCATGGGTCGAATTTTTTCCGGTAACGCCAGACAGTGCGATAGCAGCGGCAAAAAGCCAGCGGCGGCACCCGTTTTGCTTTTCGCCAAAGGCATTTCCGGCCGGAAATCCGCACCTTCGGCAGTGTTGCAGATTCACGTCTTTCCATCATTTTCGATCCCCCGGCATGAAGCTTCGTTCCCTAGGGAAGGGTGCGATACCGGTTTGGTCACATTTGCTGTTTACGAAGACGAAGAAGGCGGACGGGTGGGAACCTGGATCGCAGAGGAAGTACCGCAGGCATCACGAGTGGGCCGTGCCGGAAGCCGGATGGTTTGCAAGGATGTGCTGGTTTTGAAAGAGGGGCATGGGGCTGGAAGCGACGCGGGTAAAGGGGCCTTGGAGCCCGCCGCGGGATCGCTCGCCTGGAAGGAATGCATCCGCGCGGGCAGAACGGCGAACAAGGCCGCCGCCAAGCGTCTGGGATGAACGAAAGAAACCGGTAAAGATGGTAACGTCCGAGTTCAGATTGTTCAAATTCATGCTGCTCAGCATGTCGATGGCCGTTTCCCTGGCTTTAGCCTGTCCGGTCCTGGCATTCGACATCAAGACGGGCGTTACGAAAGAATCAGGCCCCTTCGATCTCTTCAAATTCGGTTTCAAAGCGTACAAGAACGGTCAGAAGGAAGAGGCTGTCGAAGCCTATAAATATGCCGCCGAAAAGGGCCACACCGGTTCGCGCTGGGCGCTCGCCAACATGTATGCCGACGGCGACGGCGTGGCGCAGGATGATTTCGAAGCCTTCAAGATCTATAGCGAGATCGCACAGCAGGGCGTGGAACCTGGTTCGGAGGACACCGGCTTCTTCATCAATGCACTGCTGTCGCTTGCCAGCTATTACAAGCACGGAATTGCCGGCAGCCCGGTGAAGATCGATCTCAATCAGGCCCGCCAGCTCTATTTCCAGGTCGCTTCCACCTTCGGTGTTCCCGAGGCGCAGTTCCAGCTTGCGCAGATGATGCTCGCAGGCGAGGGCGGCAGCGCCAATCTCAATCAGGCCAAGAAATGGCTCAATCAGGCCCGCAAGAGCGGCCACCCGGGCGCCATGTCGGTCTTCGGCAACATCCTTTTCGATGAAGGCCAGTCTGCCCGCGGTCTGGCGCTGATGACGGCGGCTCTCGACCGCTGCAAGCCGAAGGATTGCAGCTGGATGCAGTCGCTGCAGGAAGATGCTTTCTCGATCGCCAGCGAGGCGGATCGGCGCGCGGCCGTATCCCTGTCGCATACGATTGCGACCGGCTCGGACGACTGAGCTTTCGAGCAATTCCAGCAAAAGTGCGCAGCGATTTTGCGACCGGAATCGCGTAAAACGGAAATGCTTTAAAGCTCAGGCAGCAAACTCGAAGTAAGCCACGACAGGCACGTGGTCGGACGGCTTTTCCCAGGCGCGCACATGCTTTTCGATCGCCGCCGACGTCATGCAGTCGGCTGCTTCCGGCGACAGCATCAGATGGTCGATGCGGATGCCGTTGTTCTTCGGCCAGGCGCCGGCCTGATAATCCCAGAAGGAATAGAGCGCTGTCGCATCGGTTGCCGAGCGCACTGCATCGACGAGACCCAGATTTTCCAGTCGGCGGAAGGATTCGCGCGTTTGCGGCAGGAAGAGCGCATCGCTCGCCCAGACCTTCGGGTCAAAGCAGTCATGTGGCTCGGGAATGACGTTGTAGTCGCCTGCGAGAATGAAGATTTCCTCGAATTCGAGGCGTTCAGCCGCGAATTTGCGCAGACGCTCCATCCAGGCCAGTTTGTAGGGGTATTTTTCCGTTTCCGGCGGGTTGCCGTTCGGCAGGTAGAGGCAGCAGACGCGCGCCACCTTGTTGCCAGGCAGCGAGAACACGGCTTCGAGGAAACGCGCCTGCTCGTCGAGTGGATCACCTGGCAGGCCACGATTGACTTCGGAAGGCGAGCTCTTGGAAAGAATGGCGACGCCGTTGAAGCCTTTCTGCCCATGCGTTTCGACATGGTAGCCAAGCGCCTCGATTTCCAGCCGCGGGAAGCCTTCATCGACGGTCTTTATTTCCTGCAGGCAGACGATATCAGGGCCGGAATCCTTCAACCACTGTGTCAGGTTGTCGATGCGCGCCTTGACGCCGTTGATGTTCCAGGTCGCGATCTTCATGGCTTGCATCCTAGCTCCGTGTGAGCGTTCTTTTATCGCGCTCCGGCGCCGGCGGACAAGACAGGAAACCGACCGAAGGAAAATCTCCGGCCGGTTATATGTGGAAAGCAAGTTGTCGGATCAGATCGCGAAGCTGGTGCCGCAACCGCAGCTTGCCACCGCGTTCGGGTTGTTGATCTGGAAGGACTGGCCGAGCAGGTTGTCGACGAAATCGATTTCGGAGCCGGCCATATAAACCAGCGAGAGACTGTCGATCAGCACTTTGGCATTGTTCTTCTCGACGACGATGTCGTCGTCAGCGGCAGCATCCACAAGATCGAACTTGTAGGAAAAGCCCGAACAGCCGCCGCCCTCGACGGAGACGCGCAGCGCGCTCTTGCCGGGATCGCTGCCGACAATGGCGGCAATACGCTTTGCCGCGGCATCGGAAAGGGTTACATTTGCTTCAGTCATTATTCCTCCTGCCGGGGTCAAGATCCGGAGAGAACCCATTTTAGACGTTTGATGTTCAAACGCATGATATCAAAGAAACTTATCATGATCCTCCCATAAAGGACAGGATCTGGCGAAGCGGTCGACAAAGCGCCTCTTTGCCGTTTCTGTAAGCTATAGGTATGAAGAGCGGAAAGCGGCGTCAATGGGCAGAGCCGCAACGCATTGGTGATGGTGAAGAATGAGCTTCGACAGGCATACATTGGGTTTCGGTTATGGCGAACGGGCGGTCTATGCGGCAGATCCATGGAACTCGCGCGGGCGCCTCTATCCAGAGAGCGGCAGCCCGACGCGCTCCGATTTTCAGCGAGACCGCGACCGCATTGTCCATACGACGGCCTTTCGCCGGCTGAAGCATAAGACACAGGTTTTCATCGCTCAGGACGGCGACCATTACCGCACACGCCTGACGCATACGATCGAGGTGGCGCAGATCGCCCGCGCGCTTGCCCGCGCCCTGAAGGCCGATGAGGACTTGGCCGAGGGCGTGGCGCTCGTCCACGATTTCGGCCACACGCCCTTCGGCCATACCGGCGAGGATGCGCTGCATGAAGAACTGCTGCCCTATGGCGGCTTCGACCACAATGCCCAATCCTTGCGCATCGTTACCAAACTCGAGCGGCGTTATGCCGAATTCGACGGCATCAACCTGACCTGGGAAAGTCTGGAGGGTCTCGTCAAGCATAACGGCCCGCTGCTGACGGCCGATGGCGTTGGCACGCGCGGACCGGTGCCGCAGCCGATTCTCGACTATTGCGAGTTGCACGATCTGGAGCTTGCGAGCTATGCAAGCCTCGAAGCCCAGGTCGCCGCCATCGCCGATGACATCGCCTACAACACGCATGACATCGATGACGGCCTGCGCTCGGGTTATCTGAGTTTCGAGATGCTGGAGGAAATTCCGTTCCTCGCCGGGCTGATGGCCGAGGTGAGAGAGCGCTACCCGCATCTGGAGCCGAGCCGTTTCACGCATGAAATCATGCGCCGTCAGATCACGCGCATGGTCGAGGACGTCATCGGCGTGGCGCAGAAACGCCTCGCAGAGCTGAAACCGCAGAGCGCCGATGATATCCGCAAAGCGGATCATGTGATGGCAACATTTTCGGACGAGATGGCCGAAACAGACAGGCAGATCAAGGCGATGCTCTTCAAGCGCATCTACCGGAATCCCGACATCATGCGCATCCGCGCCGGTGCCGCCCAGATCGTCAAGGATCTCTTCGGCGCCTACATGGCCAATCCCAAGGAGATGCAGAGCCATTATTGGGTAGACCATATCGCCGGTCTCTCCGATGCGCCGAAAGCCCGCCATGTCGGCGATTATCTTGCCGGCATGACGGACACTTATGCCATCAGTGCCCACAGGCGATTGTTTGACCACACTCCGGATTTGCGATAGGCAGCGGGCGCCCGGCAGCCGCCGGCGATCCTATTGGCACAGCCTGTGCATGGAAGAGTGCGATGAACCTTTTTACCGATTTTGAAGCCAGGATTAAAAACGCCCTTGAACAGCTCGATCTGGTCAAGGAAAAGCGATCCGAGCTCGATTTCGGTCGTATCGCCGTCGAGCCGCCGCGTGAGGCGAGCCACGGCGATGTCGCGACCAACGCTGCCATGGTGCTTGCCAAGCCGCTCGGCACCAATCCGCGTGCACTGGCCGAAATCATCATCGCCAAGCTGCAGGAAGATGCTGACGTCGCCGAAGTTTCGGTCGCCGGTCCGGGCTTTATCAACCTCAGGCTTTCCGTCGGTTACTGGCAGCGCCTGCTTGGTGCGATGATCCAGTCGGGCATTAAATACGGCCGTTCCGGTCTGGGGCAGGGCCGCAAGGTCAATGTCGAATATGTCTCGGCCAATCCGACCGGCCCGATGCATGTCGGCCATTGCCGCGGCGCTGTTGTCGGCGATGCGCTGGCGAACCTGCTCGCCTTTGCCGGTTACGATGTCGTCAAGGAATATTACATCAACGACGCGGGCTCGCAGATCGATGTGCTCGCGCGGTCCGTCTTCCTGCGCTATCGCGAGGCGCTCGGCGAGAAGATCGGCGAGATCCCGTCCGGCCTCTATCCGGGAGACTATCTGGTCCCGGTCGGGGAATCGCTTGCTGCCGAATATGGCGTGCGTCTGCACAATATGCCGGAAGAGCAGTGGATGCCGATCGTCAAGGATCGCGCCATCGAGATGATGATGGCGATGATCCGTGAGGATCTGGCCGCGCTCAACGTCCATCACGACATCTTCTTCTCGGAGCGCACGTTGCATGCCAATGGCGCAGCCGCAATCCGCACCGCCATCAACGACCTGACCTTCAAGGGTTATGTCTACAAGGGTACGCTGCCGCCGCCGAAGGGTCAGCTTCTCGAAGACTGGGAGGACCGCGAACAGACGCTCTTCCGCTCGACCGAAGTCGGGGACGATATCGACCGTGCGCTCATCAAGTCGGACGGCTCCTATACCTATTTCGCCGCCGACGTCGCCTACTTCAAGAACAAGTTCGACCGCGGCTTCGACGAGATGATCTATGTGCTTGGCGCCGATCATGGCGGCTACGTGAAGCGTCTCGAGGCGGTCGCACGCGGCGTTTCGGACGGCAAGGCGAAGCTGACGGTGCTGCTCTGCCAGCTCGTGAAGCTGTTCCGCGACGGCGAACCGGTGAAGATGTCCAAGCGCTCGGGCGATTTTGTCACATTGCGCGATGTGGTGGAGGAGGTCGGACGTGATTCGGTCCGCTTCATGATGCTTTACCGCAAGAATTCCGAGCCATTGGACTTCGATTTCGCAAAAGTAACGGAGCAATCCAAAGATAATCCGGTCTTTTACGTGCAGTATGCGCATGCCCGCTGCATGTCAGTCTTCCGGCAGGCGAAGGAAGCCTTCCCGGATCTTGCTCCGACGCCTGAGATTTTGGCGCAATCCGTTGCAGGCATTAGCGATTCCGCCGAATTGCAGCTGATTGCCAAGGCCGCGGAATTCCCGCGAATCGTTGAAAGTGCAGCCCAGTCTCAAGAGCCGCATCGCATCGCTTTTTACCTCTATGATCTTGCCAGCGCTTTCCACGCGCACTGGAACAAAGGTAAAGATCAGACTGAATTACGATTTGTTAACGATAAGAACCGAGAATCGAGTATTGCCAGACTTGGGTTGGTGTACGCCGTCGCGTCGGTTTTGAAGTCGGGACTTGCCATTACAGGCACTGCCGCACCGGACGAGATGCGATAACGTCACCATTTCCCCACAATGCGCTGGCATTGAAGTGTTTGCGTTTTTGAGTGGGATGGGCATGGCTGATAAACGACTTGCGTATGACACGCGCGGTAAAGACGATATGTTTGCCGACGATGATCCGTTGGCTGAACTTGCTCGTATCGTCGGCTTTGAACCCCGAATTGCGGCCAATACTGTAGACGAACCTCAGCGGCAGGAGCCAGTTCTCAATCTCGAGGACGAGCTTCTCCGCGAGTTCGAGAGCTATGATGCGCCGCGTCCCCTGGCTGCCTCCGATCATCAGGTGGGGCCAGTCGCTCAACAACAAGTCGAAGCCGACGACTATGTCGAGCCGGTTCAGGAGGACGTTCCCTCGATTGGTGAGGAACTTGTTGCGACGGTCGTGTCCGATTTCGAGGCGCCTGTTGTCGAGCCGGAGTTCCCGGAAGCAACTGCCGTTGCTCCCGAAGTGGCTGCTCCCGAACCGGTGGCGGTCAATCGGGAGGCACCTGGCGCTGACGATTGGGCTCCTGTTCCGACGAAGCCCGTTGCCGTTTCTGCCGATCCTCCGTCCACATTTACGACATATGGCGGCGCCCGTGATCTGATCGAAGAGCTGGAGCTCTCCATCGGCGGCGCCCTTCCTGCCGCTCCGTCCATTCAGCCGCCGGCGAAGGCGCCGCAATGGTCGGCCGCCAGCATTCGACTGCCGATCGCCAATTTCCACGCGCCGCGTCGCGAGGAACCGGTTCTCACCGAGCTGGCCATCGAGGCGCCCGTTGTTGAGCCGGCTCCCGTGGAAGCCTTTGCTGCCGAACCTGAATTTGTTGCCGAACCGGTGTCCACGGTCGAACCCGAAGTGGCTGTGCCTGATGTCGCCGAAGAGCCTCTGCCGGTCGCCGCCGTTGAAGCTGCGGATTTTGAGCCGGTTACCGCATCCTTCGGTTTTCCGGCAGAGATCGATCGCCACGAAGACGTTGCCCTTCCTGAAGAGCCCGTCGCGTCGTTCGAAGATATTGCTGCCTTTGAAGAGCCTGTTGAGCCCGCTAACTCCGGTTTCGACCTGATCGCGGCTGCAGCCGAAGGCGATGTCCATCCCGATGCTGCGCTCACCGAAGCGTTGCCGGAGCCCGCCTTCGATGCGGAAACCTTTGATCTCGACGATCTGCTGGCTGATGTCTCCCGTTATCCGGTACCGCAGCGCGCTGCATCGTCCGTTGCGTCTGAGCCTGTCGCCGCTGCACCCGAGCCTGTCGTTGCGTCGCCGGTACCGCAACCAGCGCCGGTTCCTGCTGTTCCTGTTTTCGAGGCGCCCGTCTTCGAGGCGCCGGTATTCGATACGCCCTTGTTCGCAGCGCCCGTTGCTCGCGCATCCGTGCAGCCAACGGTGATTGCACCTGTGCCGATGAGCCGTGCGACGCCCGTCCTTCGTCAGCCCGAAGCGCCGAAGCCGGTCGTTCGGGCTCCGGTGGAGCCGGTCTCGCAGCCTATCGCACCCGCGCCTGGTGTCGCGCGCCAGCCGGAACTGGAGGCTGAAGATCCTTTTGCCGGCCACGATTTCGAGCTGGATCTCGCCGGTATCGAACTGGAGCTCGCCGATCTCGACTTCGCCGAGCCGCAGTCGAAGCCTGAACCCGAACCCGTACGAGTTGCGCCTGTCATTACAGCACAGCCAGCGCCGCGTCCGCAGCCGGCACCGGTTTTCGTGCCTGAGCCGCAGCCTGCTCCGGTCAGCTATGCCAAACCGGCACCGGCAAGTGAATCCACCGACGATCTGCCCTTCGATCCGTCGATGATCTCCGATCCGGAAGATCGTCCTGAGACGGTCGAGGACATGCATGTTCCGACGCTGCCGCCTGTCGAGCATCCGGAACCGGTCGCCAAGACCGCCGACTTCGATTTCGATCTCGATGCCGAGATCGCAAGCTTCTTCGAGCCCGCCAAGCGGCAGGAGAAAGCACCGGTTGCCCCGGCTTGGGCATCCCCGGTCACCGCTGCAACGGCCACTGCTGTGGCCAAGCCTGCGAACTCCGTCTTTGCCGACGGGCTTGATGATTTCGAGCGCGCGCTGGAAGAGGATTTCCGCCGCAGTGTGCGCGAGCCGGTCGAGCGCCGCGAGAATGTTTCCGAAGTCCATATCGAATCCGCAAGCCAGACCGCGGATTTCAACCGCGCCCGCTCCATGCGCCGGCTGTTGGCTGCAGCAGCCATGCTGGTCGTTTTTGCCGGCGGCGCATATGGGGTCTACACTTGGGTTTCCAACGGTCCCGGCCTTGGCATCGTCAGCTCCGGCGAGCCGCGCGTCATAACCGCCGACAAGGATCCGGTGAAGGTCGTTCCCGAAAATCCGGGCGGCAAGACCGTGCCGAACCAGGACAAGGCTGTCTATGACCGGGTCGCAGGTGCTGCCGAAGAGCCGAAGCAGAAGGCGCTTGTTTCCTCCGATGAGGCGCCGGTCGATGTCGTTCAGCGCACGTTGACGCCGGAAGTTTCGCCCGATGACAATGAAGGTAGTGCCGATCAGGTCATGCCGACCGCCGTCGGCGAAACGCAGGATCCGCGCCTGCTGCCCGATCACGACAACACTGTGAATGCCTCCGCTTCCGACGACGATGCGGTACCGTCCGTTTCGCCTCGCAAGGTCCGCACGATGATCGTCAAGCCAGACGGCACGCTCGTCGCTCGCGAAGAGCTCGCGCCTGTCGAGCAATCCGCGCCGGCCAATGACGTGGCGGCGGCAACCCCTGCAACCCAACCGGCTGCGACGCCATCTGCTGCAAGTTTCCCGGCAAGCACCGGCAATCAGGTCGCTTCCGCAGCAATTCCGCCTGTCGGAACTGCGCCTGCTGCTCAGGCTACGGCAAAGGTGGCTGAGGTGAATGCCGCCAACCCAAATCAGGTTGATCCGCCGGTTCGTGCAGTGAAGACGACGCCGATTGCCGACGCTGCCTCTGCCGTGGCGACCGACACGGCGCCTGTCCCCACCGCCCGCCCGGCCGAGCAGCCGGTCAATGTCGTCGGCACGGTAACCGAGAACGGCAATATTCGCCCGACGGCTCAGCAGAAGTCGACGCAGGTCGCCTCTGCACCGGCAGCAGCCGCTGCCCAGCCGGCACAGCAGGCTCCGGCCGCTGCAAGTGGTGGCTACGGTATCCAGATCGCATCGCTGCCGTCAGAGGATGAGGCGAAGAAGTCCTACGCCAGCCTGTCGAAAAAGTTCGCAGGTGTGCTCGGTGGCCGCGCCTACGAAATCCGTAAGGCAGATATCGCCGGCAAAGGTACTTTCTACCGCGTCCGCATCCCGGCCGGCTCGAAGGACGAAGCTGCCGCCCTTTGCGAGCAGTATCGCTCCGCCGGCGGAAGCTGCCTCATCTCGCGCTGAGCTTTCTGGATAATTTTATCGGAATGGCGGGCTTGTCCCGCCGTTCTTTTTTGTGGGATTGCGCTTGACCTTGCTCGCAATTCGCGGAGCGGCCCTTATGATTCGAATATGACCGAATCAAAAGCGATGATCCTCGGCTGCAGCGGCCTCAAGCTGACCGACGAAGAAAAGGCCTTCTACAAGGCTGAACGCCCTTGGGGCTTTATCCTCTTCGGGCGGAACATTTCCGAAGCCCGGCAGATCAGTGATCTCGTTGGCGAGCTGCGTGAATGCGTCGGCTGGCATGCGCCTGTGCTGATCGATCAGGAGGGCGGTCGCGTTCAGCGCATCCGTCCGCCGATCCTGCAGCACTATCCGCCGGGACAGGCGCTTGGCGATCTCTATCGCCGCGACCGCGCGCTTGGGCTGCGCGCCGCCTGGCTGATGTCGCGCCTGCATGCCTTCGATCTCCAGAGGTTCGGCATCAATGTCGATTGCCTGCCGGTGCTGGACGTGCCCATCGAAGGCAGCAGCAACGTCATCGGCAACAGAGCCTATGGCGGCGATCCCGTCACTGTCACGGAAATGGGCCGGGCTGCTTGCGAGGGGTTGAAGGCTGGTGGTTTGCTGCCGGTCATGAAGCACATGCCGGGCCATGGGCGCGGCTTTGCAGATTCGCATCTGGAGCTGCCGGTCGTCACGGTATCGCGCGAAGAACTGCAAGTTCACGACTTCCCGCCCTTTATCGCCATGAAGGATGAGTTGATGGCCATGACCTGCCATCTCGTCTTCACGGCAATCGATCCGCACAATCCGGCCACCACCTCCCGCAAGGTGATCGACCAGGTCATCCGCACTGAGATCGGCTTTAAGGGCTTGCTGCTGTCGGACGATAGCTCGATGAATGCGCTTTCCGGCACGATCGGCGAACGGGCGGCGAATATTATTGCGGGCGGTTGCGATATCGTGCTGCATTGCAATGGCCATATGGACGAGATGCTTCAGGTCGTGGCAAATGTTCCGCCGCTGGCAGGTCTTGCGCGAGAGAGGGCACGGCTGGTTGAGGACGGCTTCCCGACCGCCGATGCTGTAGACGAGGCGACGATAAGGGCGGAATTCGACGCCATGTTTGCGACGGCTTGAGAAGAGGCCGGAAAGGCAGGGTAGGGTGAACACGATCAAGGGCACGGAACGGTCCCAAGCGGCTTCAACGCCGATGGACAAGCTGTGGCAGGAGAACGGTTCGGAACGCGCCACCCATGAGCCGGCGCTGGTGATCGATGTCGCCGGCTTCGAAGGTCCGCTTGATCTTCTGCTCTACCTTGCCCGCAACCAGAAGGTCGACCTGTCGCGTATTTCGGTTCTGGCCCTTGCCGAACAATATCTGCAGTTCGTCGAAAGCGCGCGGCGTATCCGCATCGAGCTTGCCGCTGACTATCTCGTCATGGCGGCCTGGCTTGCCTATCTGAAGTCGCGATTGCTGATCCCGCAGCAGATCAAGGACGACGGTCCCTCGGGTGAGGAAATGGCCGCAACGCTTGCTTTTCGCCTGAAGCGGCTGGAGGCGATGCGTCAGGTTGCCGATGGTCTCGTCAACCGCAACCGGCTCGGTCGCGATATCTTCGCCCGCGGCGCGCCGGAGCATATCCCGGATCGCCAGCAGTCCGCCTACGACGCCAATCTCTACGACCTTTTGAGCGCTTATGCGGCCTTGCGTCAGCGCCATGCGATCACTCAGGTAACAATCGAGCGCCGAAATGTCTGGTCGTTGACCGATGCTCGTGAACTGTTGACCCAGATGATCGGCGATATCGTCGACTGGACGGCGCTCGAGCAATATCTGCTGCGCTACCTCGCTAGTCCCGCCGAACGCGTCACTGCCGTCGCCAGTGCCTTTGCCGCCTCGCTGGAGCTGGTGCGCGAGGGCAAGCTCGAAATACGCCAGGATGGCGCTTTTCAGCCGATCTACATGCGCCGCGGCCCGAAACATGCCACACTGCAGGTGGTCGAACAGGAGCAGTCGGATTGATCGATGCGGAAGACGATGACATGGAAGGCGAGGGCGCTTCCCGCGATCTGCAGGCCGAGATCGAAGCGGAGCGCATAGCCGAAGCGCTGGTTTTCGCATCCGCCCAGCCAGTATCCGAAGGTTTCATCATCGAACGCCTGCCGAAGGGGTTTGATGCGCACGAGATCATGCTGCGCCTGAAGGAGCAGTATGCGCCGCGCGGCGTCAATCTCGTGCAGATCGACAGCGCCTGGGCCTTCCGCACCGCCGCCGATCTTTCCTTCGTCATCCGCCGCGACGAGAACGAGGTCAAGAAGCTCTCCCGCGCTGCGCTGGAAGTGCTGGCGATCATTGCCTATCACCAACCGGTGACGCGTGCCGAGATCGAGGATATCAGAGGTGTGCAGACCTCGCGCGGTACGCTTGATGTACTGATGGAGGCGGGTTGGGTACGTTTCCGCGGCCGCCGTCGCACGCCAGGCCGGCCGGTGACGCTCGGCACGACGCGGGATTTCCTCGATCATTTCGGCCTTGAGGAATTGCGCGACCTGCCTGGTCTTGAAGAACTGAAGGGCGCCGGCCTGTTGTCCGGCCGGATACCCGCCAATTTCAACATTCCATCGCCCCTCATGAACGACGAACTGACCGACGACGAGGATCCAATTACACAACTGGACCTTGAAGAGCTTGGACTGCTCGCCCCGGGTGGCGCCTCCGAGGAATGATGAAGGTTGGTCTTGCTTTTGCCACGCCCTCGCAAAACAATGTCGATCACAACTTTTCGATGGATGAATGGCTTGTCACAAAGGCCGATACCGTGACATTAAGCTCAGTCCAGAAGGATTGATGTTGGAAACCGGATCGGAAATTCTTACATCGAGGGAATACCGAAACAGGGAGTATGCGTAATGGGTTCTTTTAGCATGTGGCACTGGTTGATCGTTCTGGTCATCGTGCTTTTGTTGTTCGGTCGCGGCAAGATCCCGGAACTGATGGGCGACGTTGCCAAGGGCATCAAGAGCTTCAAGAAGGGCATGAACGACGAAGACGCGCCTGAAACCGCAAAGACCGTCGATCACAAGGCCGACGAAACGAAATAACCACGTACGGGAAGAGGCGCAGCCCCCGCGCCGCCCGTTCAGGAGCCTTGCATGTTCGATATTGGCTGGACCGAACTCTTGGTTATCGCGGTCGTTCTGATCGTGGTTGTCGGTCCGAAGGATCTGCCGCCGATGCTGCGCGCTTTCGGCAAGATGACGGCACGTGCCCGCAAAGTGGCGGGCGATTTCCGCGCTCAATTCGATGAAGCGTTGCGCGAAGCCGAACTTGACGATGTGCGCCGCACGATCAGCGACGCCCAGAGGCTGAACCCGGTCAACAGTCTGCGGGAGGCGATGAACCCGCTGCGCCAGATGGGCAACGAGATCAAGTCCGATCTGCAGAACGCGACGAAGGTTGACAAGCCGGTCGAGCAGGGCGCTGAAAAGAAGACGGAAGTGCCGCTTGCGGAAGTCTCTGCACCGGCGCCGTCCCTGAGCTTGCCGGAAACGCCGCCAGTCGTTCCCGCGCCGCAGCCGGTTGCCGCCGCAGCCGTTGCGCCGGTCGTCGCTGCTGGAAAGCCGAAGACGGCGCGCAAGCCGAGGGTGAAGGCAGCAGACAAGGCCGATGCGGTGGCCCTTGTTGCCGCACCTATCGAAAAACCGAAGCGCGCTGCTGCAACGAAGAAGCCGACCGAGGTCAAGAAGCCGGCCGTAAGAAGAAAGAAGGATGAGGCATGAGCGGTGATATCGAAGACAAGCCGCAGCCGTTGATCGAGCACCTGATGGAGCTGCGTAAGCGGCTTATCTGGTCGATCGGGGCGTTCTTCATCGCCTTCATCGCGTGCTTCATTTTCGCCAAGCACATCTTTAATTATCTCGTCTTTCCCTACAAGCTTGCCGTCAGTTGGGCTCACCTCGATGTCGAGAAAGCGCAGCTCATCTACACCGCGCCGCAGGAGTTCTTCTTCACGCAGGTCAAGGTTGCCATGTTCGGCGGTCTTGTGATCGCCTTCCCGATCATCGCAGCACAGATCTACAAGTTCGTCGCTCCCGGCCTCTACAAGAACGAGCGCCAGGCCTTCCTGCCGTTCCTGATCGCATCGCCGATCCTGTTTCTCCTGGGCGCCGCGCTGGTCTATTTCTTCTTCACGCCGATGGTCATGTGGTTTTTCCTGTCGATGCAGCAGGCGCCGGGCCATGACGAAGTGGCGATCTCGCTCCTGCCGAAGGTCTCGGAATATCTGAGCCTCATCATGACGCTGGTCTTCTCCTTCGGTCTCGTCTTCCAGCTTCCCGTCATCACCACGCTGCTCGCCCGCGTCGGTCTTCTCACATCACAATGGCTCGTTGAGAAGCGCAAGTTCGCGATCGTGCTCGCCTTCGTCGTGGCTGCGGTCCTGACGCCGCCCGATCCGATGTCCCAGATCGGTCTTGCGCTGCCGACGATCCTTCTCTACGAGATTTCCATCTACGCGGCACGACTCGTGGAGCGTCAGCGTTCCAAACAGGCGCTTGAAGAGACCAGTGAATCCTCCGATGTCGCCAAGACGGACAGCGTCTGAGCGCATCAGGATATTTCTCTGAGTTCTGCCGTTTCCCATCCGGTCGGGGTTTCCTCCGACCGGTTCATTTCTGTTGAAACGATCTGGAACGACGATGCTCGATATCAAATGGATCCGTGAGAATCCCGAGGCTCTCGATGCTGCACTTGCCAAGCGCAGCGCGGAACCTCTGTCGCAATCTCTCATCGCCCTTGACGAAAAGCGCCGCTCCGCCGTGCAGAAGGCGCAGGATCTGCTCTCCCGCCGCAACGCCGCCTCCAAGGAGATCGGTGCTGCCATGGCGCAGAAGAACGCCGAGCTTGCCGACAAGCTGAAGGCCGAGGTCGCCGAGATCAAGGAAATGCTGCCGGCTGCTGAAGAGGAGGAGCGTGCGCTTTCCGCCGAACTCAGCGACCAGCTCTCGCGTATTCCGAACGTGCCGTTTGACGACGTACCTGTTGGTAAGGACGAGCACGACAATGTCGTTACCCGCATCGTCGGCGAAAAGCCACGCTGGAACCATACGCCGAAAGAGCATTTCGAAATCGGCGAAGCTCTCGGCTACATGGATTTCGAGCGCGCCGCCAAGCTCTCGGGCTCGCGTTTCACGGTCCTGACCAGCCAGCTTGCGAAGCTTGAGCGTGCGCTTGGTCAGTTCATGATCGACCTGCATACGACCGAGCATGGTTATACTGAGGTATCTTCACCGTTATTGGTTCGTGGCGAGGCTGTGTTCGGCACTGGCAGCCTGCCAAAATTCGAAGAGGACCTCTTCAAGACGACGGACGGCCGTTACTTGATCCCGACTGCGGAAGTCACACTAACCAACCTGGTGCGCGAGGAAGTCGTCGACCAGGAAAAGCTGCCGCTGCGCTTCACCGCGCTTACCCCCTCCTTCCGTTCGGAGGCAGGTTCGGCAGGCCGTGATACCCGCGGCATGCTGCGCCAGCACCAGTTCTGGAAGTGCGAACTCGTCTCGATCACCGATGCCGAGAGCTCGATTGCCGAACATGAGCGCATGACGGCCTGCGCCGAAGAAGTGCTCAAGCGCCTCGGCCTCCATTTCCGCACGATGACGCTCTGCACCGGCGACATGGGCTTTGGCTCGCGCAAGACCTATGACCTCGAAGTCTGGTTGCCGGGACAGAACACCTTCCGCGAAATCTCGTCCTGCTCCGTCTGTGGCGATTTCCAGGCGCGGCGCATGAATGCTCGCTATCGGGGCAAGGACGACAAAGCGACGAAGTTCGTCCACACGCTGAACGGCTCCGGCACGGCGGTCGGCCGCTGCCTGATTGCGGTTCTCGAAAATTATCTGAACGAGGATGGCTCGGTCACGATTCCGGACGTTTTGCTGCCCTATATGGGCGGTCTGACGAAGATCGAACGGGCGGCTTGAGACACAATGCGCATCCTGCTGACGAATGACGACGGTATCCATGCCGAAGGCCTGGGTGCGCTGGAACGGATCGCAAGGGCGCTTTCAGATGATGTCTGGATCGTCGCCCCCGAAACCGACCAGAGCGGCCTTGCTCATTCGCTCAGCCTTTCGGAGCCGCTGAGGCTCCGGAAGATTTCCGACAAGCATTATGCGCTGCGCGGCACGCCGACCGATTGCGTCATCATGGGCATCAAGCAGGTGCTCGACATCAAGCCGGATCTCGTTCTGTCAGGCGTCAATTCCGGCTCCAACGTCGCCGACGACGTGACCTATTCCGGCACGATCGCCGGCGCCATTGAAGGCACGATGCAGGGCGTGCGTTCCCTTGCCCTCAGCCAAGCCTATATCTACGATAACGGCGCTCGCATTCTGCCCTGGGAGGTTTGCGAGGCGCATGCGCCGGCACTGCTCGAAAAGCTGATTGCGGTCGATCTGCCTGAGGGTACCTTCCTGAACCTCAATTTTCCGAACTGTCGTCCCGACGAGGTCGAGGGCGTCGAGGTGACGGCGCAGGGCAAGCTTGCTTTCAACCTGCAGGTCGATGCGCGCACGGATGGCCGCGGCTTTCCCTATTACTGGCTGAAATTCGGCGAGCGCGCCGGCGCCTTCACCGAGGGCAGCGATATTCACGCGCTGAAGCATAATAAGATTTCGGTAACACCTTTGAAACTGGATCTGACCGATTATTCCGTGACGGACCGCGTGGCGCGGGCCATCGGACACGGAGTGAAGGGGTGACGGCGAAACTGGCCGAGAAGGAGGGCTTTGCGGCTCTGGTCCTCAGATTGCGCGCAGAAGGCATTTCCGACATCGATTTGCTAACGGCAGTCGAGCAGACGCCGCGCTCGCTCTTCGTGCCTGCGCAATTTGCAGAGAATGCCTATTCCAGCCGCACCATTCCGATTGATTGCGGCTCCTTCCTCGAAGGCGTCGATTTTGCCGTCCGTCTTCTGCATCATCTGAAAGTCCGCCCCGGCCAGCGCGTGCTCGAAATCGGCACCGGCAGCGGATTTACTGCGGCGGTCATCGGTCGCATTGCCGAACGCGTGCTCACGGTCGATCGCTATAAGACGCTGACGCTTTCGGCGCAGCGCCGCATGGAATCGCTGAGCCTGCGCAACATCATCATCCGTCAGGCCGATGGCAGCGCCGGCATGCAGGGCGAGGGCACCTTCGACCGTATCCTGGTCACGGCTGCCTTCAATTCCATGCCGCGCTTCTATGCCGATCAGCTTGTTTCGGGCGGCTCTATGATTGCGCCGCTGATCATATCCGAAAACGAATGCCGCATGGTTCGATTGACCAAAACCGGCAGCCGCTTCGAGCGGGAAGAGCTCTTCGACGCTCCCTATCTTCCGATCGTTCCCCGCCTCGCTTCCCAGCTTTAAGTTAGGCAAGACTCCAGGGCCTGTGGGCTATGACTTTTCGCCTGCAAACCTATGGTTATCAAGTTCTCAAAAATATAGCACTGATTCCAGCGCCTTAACCGCATGGTAACACTAACGCGCTTTAATAGATTCACAAATGGTTGCGTTCTAAGTGGGTCGAGTCATGCGTTTTAGTTTTTCGCCGAAGTTCGGGAAGTCGGCCGGGAATCTTCTGGTGGTCGCCTTGCTGGCGAGCGCAGCTACGGGCTGCAGCTCCGATGTGACGCGTTTCGGCAGTCTGTTTTCCTCCTCCGGGCAGGATCAGATGACGACAAATTCCATCCCGCGCAGGAGCTTCAACGGTCCGCAGGGTGACCCGGTGCCACGCGCCGATCTCGGCGGCTCAGGCATTCAGCCGGCTTATGCCGCGAACAATCAGGGTCAGCCAGCGTATGGCGCGAATAACCAGGGAGTGAGCCAGCCCTATCCGGGTCGCCCGAACTATGAGCCGGTCGGCTCCAGCGCACGGATGGCATCCACCCCGGTTTCCGTTCAACGCTCCGATCTGTCGCCGCCAATCGCAGGCTCGGTTTCCTCACGTCAGCGAGAGAGGGACGTTGCTCTCGCCCAACCGTTCCCGGCCGCTCCGAAGCCTGACCGTATTGCACCGGCTGCTGCGTCGGCTCCGAGGGTTGCGCCCGATGCGCTGACGACAGGCACGACACCGAAGGTCTCCGGCTGGTCCGGCACCAATGCGCCGTCCGTCACCCTGCGTCCCGGCGAAAACATCGCCATCCTTTCCCGTCGATACGGCGTTCCGGAAAAGGAAATCCTGCGCGTCAACAATCTGAAGACGGCATCCGCCGCACAGCCCGGCCAGGCGATCCTCATCCCGACCTTCAATGGTGGCAACAATGCCGCCAAGGCCGCAGCCCAGTCCGCCGACCTGTCCAAGCCCGGCAACCTGCCGCAGCCGACAAAGGGTCAGGAACAGAAGGTGGCCGTTGTTCCAGGCGCCAATTCCGCTCGCGACAAGACCGTCGCAAGCGCGGACCCGGCAGGCAAGGTTCCCTCGGGTGCCGGTAAGGATCCGAAGGGCGCTGGCGGTACTTACACGGTCAAGCAGGGTGACTCGCTTACCAAGATCGCCAAGGCGACGGGCGCCAATATCGACGCTATCAAAGCGGCCAATAATCTGTCGGCAGGCTCGATCCGCATCGGTCAGGAATTGAAGATCCCGAACGGCGCGGCTTCCGCTGACGCGATCAAGACCGCGTCCATCCCGGCGCAGAAGGTCGATCAGGTAAAGCCCGCCCAGGCAGCGAGCGCTCCGGTCCAGACCGCTTCCGCGCAGCCGGCGCCTTACAAGGCTCCTGCCGCCACGCAGACGGTCGACGACGTCGAGAAGAAGTCCGATGTCAGCGCAGCCGCTCCGGAAGCCACCGGCATTGGCAAATATCGCTGGCCGGTTCGCGGTCAGGTGATTGCCGCCTATGGTGCCAACGTCAACGGCAGCCGCAATGACGGTATCGACATCTCGGTTCCGCAGGGTACTGCGATCAAGGCTGCCGAAAATGGCGTCGTCATCTATGCCGGCAACGGCCTGAAAGAACTCGGCAATACCGTTCTCGTCCGTCACGATGACGGCACCGTCACCGTCTACGGTAACGCCGATACGCTGAGCGTCACCCGCGGCCAGAAGATCCAGCGCGGCCAGACGGTCGCCGTGTCGGGCATGAGCGGCGACGTAAAGCAGCCGCAGGTGCACTTCGAGGTCCGCAAGGATGCGGCCCCGGTCAACCCAATGACCTTTCTTGAATAAGCGATATTTCTTGAGCAGGTAGAGCGTCTCAGGGAAATGCAAAAGCCCGGTCGGTGACCGGGCTTTTGTCGTTTCGGTTTGCGATAACGACACGCGTTGGGAATGTCTAAGCACGGTCGAGATGGATGCGCAGCCGACCCGCCAGATCCTGGATATACTGCCATGCGACGCGGCCGGAGCGGGCGCCGCGGGTCGTTGCCCATTCCAGCGCCTCGGCATGCATCTTCTCACGATCGAGGCCGAGCTTGAAGTGGTCGGCATAACCGTCGATCATCATCAGGTAGTCTTCCTGGCTGCATTTGTGGAAGCCGAGCCACAGCCCGAAACGATCGGAGAGCGACACCTTTTCCTCCACGGCTTCGGACGGATTGATCGCCGTCGACTGTTCGTTCTCCATCATGTGGCGCGGCAGCAGATGGCGCCGGTTGGAGGTGGCATAGAACAGCACATTGTCCGGCCGCCCCTCCACGCCGCCATCGAGCGCGGCCTTGAGCGACTTGTAGGCGGTATCGTCGTGGTCGAAGGAAAGATCGTCGCAGAAGACGATGACGCGATGCGGCGTATCTTTGAGAAGGTCGAGAAGTGTGGGCAGGCTGGCGATATCCTCGCGATGCACTTCGACGAGCTTCAGCGATACGCCACTCTCGCGGCGCACGTCTTCGTGCACGGCCTTGACGAGAGACGACTTGCCCATGCCGCGCGCGCCCCAGAGAAGGACGTTATTGGCCGCATAGCCCTCGGCAAAACGCACGGTATTTTCGTGCAGGATATCGCGCACATGATCGACCCCGCGGATGAGCTTCAGCGCTACGCGGTTAGGACGCTTGACAGGCTGCAGATACTGGCGGGCAGGGGACCAGACGAAACAGTCGGCAGGATTCCAGTCGTTGACGGCAGGCGCCGGTCCCGCCAGCCGCTCCACCGCATTCGCGAGCCTCTTCAGCTCCTGAAGCAGAACGCTATTGATTTCCTCGGCCATCGGGTGCCTCCTTCATAGATTGCAGCGATAATCCGCTTTCGTTTTTTGATGCCGGGTAGCATGGCCTTTCCACAGCGGAAAGGTTATGAGGCAACGGAATCGGTACGGTTTCCGGCTGTTTTTGTTGCATTCATCAAGGCTGCAACTATAGTCCGGCGACTTGAAAAGAGAGGCGGGGTTCCGCCGCCCATAGCCTGAGGAGCTTAGCATGTTTATCACCCCGGCATTTGCCCAGAGCGCAACTGACGCCACGAGTGCTTTCGGCGGCTCAGGCCTCGAAATGATCATCCTGTTCGTGCCGCTGATGGTGGTCTGGTATTTCCTGCTTATCCGCCCACAGCGTGCGCAGGCCAAGAAGCGTGAGGAAACTCTGAAGGCAATCCGTCGCGGCGATCAGATCGTCACCGGCGGCGGCCTCGTCGGCAAGGTCACGAAGGTTGTCGACGAGAAGGAAGTGGAAGTCGAGATCGCCGAAGGCGTGCGCGTGCGGATCGTCCGTACCGGAATTTCCGAAGTCCGCGTGAAGGGCGAGCCGGTCAAGGCTGACGCCGCATAATATGCGATAGCAACACCGCCGGATCGGAAGATAGTCGAGAGAATGCACCATTTTTCCCGCTTGAAAACACTTCTGATCTGGTTGGTCGCGATTGCCGCTATTGTCGTCGCTGCGCCTAATCTTCTAAGCCAGGCGCAACTTTCCTCCCTGCCAGGGTGGGTCCGGCAGGACCGTATCACCCTCGGTCTCGATCTGCAGGGCGGCTCCTACATCGTATTTCGCCTCGAGCGCTCGGATATCATCCGGGACCGGCTCGAAAAAACGGTCGCCGGCGTTCGTGACAAGCTCCGTGGTGCCGGCATCCGCTATACCGGGCTCACCGGAACCGGCCAGACGGTGACGGTCAAGGTCACCGATCCGGCCCAGCTTCAGGCTGCTGCCGATCTTCTGAAATCGTTGACATCGGCCGATGTTGCTCTCCAGCAGAGCAATGATGGCCAATTGACGCTGCAGATCTCCGACAAGGCGATTGATGCCGATACGGTAGCGGCACAGACGCGCTCCCTCGCTATCGTCGCCCGCCGCATCGCCGGCTTCGGAAGGGAGAACTTCACCGTTCGTCCTGACGGGAACGACCGTATCGCCGTGCAGGTGCTGGGCTCCGTCGACGCCGAGCGGTTGAAGAACCTGCTGAACGAGCCTGCGGCCCTCTCCTTCCATCTGATTGATGAAAGCATGACCGGCCAGCAGGCGCTCGCCGGCCGCTGGCCCGCGACATCGCAGGTGCTTTATTCGCTGGATGATCCGCCGATCCCCTATCTCGTCGATCGCTCCATAATTGCGACAGGCGCAGATTTTGCCGAGGTCGATACGAAGACTGACCTGCAGACGCAGGACAGCGCGCTCGTCTACCGGCTGAATGCCGAGGCTGCGCAGCGCCTTGCACAGGTAACGACCGCCAATGTCGGAAAGCATCTCGCCATCGTCTTCGACGATCAGGTGATGGCAAGCCCCGTCATCGAAGCGCCGATCACAGACGGACGCGGTGAGATTGCCGCCAATTTCTCCGAAGAGGGCGTTGAGGATCTGACCGTCATGCTTCGGGCCGGCGCGCTGCCTGCGACGTTGACGGCCGTCGAGGAGCGCACCGTCAGCCCGCTCTTCGGTTCCGAATCCGTTTTCTCCGGTCTGGTTGCCGGCATTGTCGCGGTGGTGCTCGTCGCTGCGCTGATGATCGCGCTCTATCGTATGCTCGGCATCATCGCCGTCGTTTCACTGATCTTCAATCTGGTGCTGATCGTTGCGGTCCTAAGCGTTGCCGGTGCGACGCTGACGCTTCCGGGCATTGCCGGCCTCGTATTGATCGTCGGCATGGCGGTGGATTCCAACGTGCTGATCTATGAGCGCATCCGCGAAGAAGAGAGGGTGCCGCATACGACCTTCGCCCAGGCGGTCGAGCGCGGCTTCTCGCGTGCTTTCGCCACCATCGTCGATGCTAACGTCACGATCTTCATCGCCGCCGTCATTCTGTTTTTCGTCGGCAGCGAATCCATTCGCGGCTTTGCCGTGACGCTGACCGTCGGCATCCTAACGACCATCCTGACGGCTTTCACGCTGACGCGCGGCTTCGTGGCGGCCTGGCTGGCGAAGCGTCATCCGCGCCATCTGCCGAAGAGCGCGACAAGCCTGTTCGAGCATGCCAATATCCGTTTCATGGGCATTCGCCGCTACGTCTTCACGGCATCGGCGGCACTTTGCATCGCCGCAATGCTCGCCTTCGCCTCGGTCGGCCTGCACCTCGGCATCGACTTCACCGGCGGTTCGCTGGTCGAGGTCAAGGCGAAGCAAGGCAATGCCGATATTGCCGATCTCAGTGCCCGTCTGAACGAGTTGAACCTCGGACCGGTGCGCGTCGAGCGAATCGGCGACGCCACCAACGCCCTGATCCGCGTCGGCTCGCAGGATGGCGGTGAAAATGCCGAGCAATCGGTGGCGACGTTCATTCGCGGCGAACTGGCCGAGGACTATGATTTTCGCCGTGTCGAGGTCGTCGGGCCGGCCGTCTCCGGCGAGTTGACGATGCTGGCGACGATTGGCATCCTTGCCTCGCTGTTCGCCATCCCGGTCTATATCTGGATCCGCTTCGAATGGCAGTTTGCGGTCGGCGCGATCGTCGCGACGCTGCACGATGTCATCATCATGCTCGGCCTCTTCGTACTGACGGGCATGGAATTCAATCTGACGAGCGTGGCCGCATTGCTCACCGTCGTGGGCTATTCGCTGAACGATACCGTCGTCGTCTATGACCGCATGCGCGAAAACCTGAAGCGCTACAGGAAAATGCCGCTGCCGATCCTGATCGATGCGGCGATCAACCAGACGCTCTCGCGCACCGTTCTGACGGCCGCCACGACCTTGATTGCGCTGCTTGCGCTTTACATCTTCGGCGGCGCCGTCATCCGCTCCTTCACCTTCACCATGCTCTTCGGCGTTGCGCTCGGAACATTCTCCTCCATCTATATAGCAGCGCCTGTCCTCATCATCTTCCGGCTGCGTCGGAACACGAACGGTGAGGACGAGGGCGACACCAGCATGAAATCCGGCAAGCCGGCGGTATAGATCCATGGCAAAAGGCATTGAAATCCGCGACGCCCATTTCCCGGGCCGCGCTCCCATCGACACCTATGGCAACGGCGGTTTCCGCTTTGCGGAAATGTCGCATCGTGGTTCCATCCTCTGCCTGCCATCGGGCATTCACGGCTGGGATATGGACATGACGAAGCCGCTGTCGGTGGAGAATTTCCGCGGAGTGCTCGATGAAGCCGCCGATATCGAAGTGCTGCTCGTCGGCACGGGCACGGAGCTTCGCCGCCTGCCTGCAGAATTGCGTGCCGCCCTCAAGGCGCGCGGTATTTCCTCAGATCCGATGAGCACGGGTGCCGCCGTGCGCACCTTCAACATCATGCTTTCCGAACAGCGCGCCGTCGCCGCCGCCCTGATCGCGGTCTGATCATGTCCGATGTAAAGACGAACCAGGATATCAGCCTGGCGATGCTGCGCGATACCGATCGCGACCGCTATCTTGCCTGCCTGCTGTCGCCCGAGGCCAAGCGCGGTGCGCTCGCCGCCCTCTATGCCTTCAATGCCGAGCTCGCCCGCATCCGCGATCTCGTCCACGAGCCGCTGCCCGGCGAGATCCGCATGCAGTATTGGCGCGACCTTCTGGAGGGGAATGCGCACGGTTCGACCGAGGCCAATCCTCTTGCCGCGGCACTTCTTACGGCCGTTGAGACGCATCGGCTTCCGCGCCAGACGCTCGTCAACATGATCGAAGCGCGGATATTCGACCTCTACGACGACCCGATGGAAAGCCGCACCTCGCTGGAAGGCTATGCAGGTGAAACGGCCTCGGCGTTGATCCAGCTTGCGAGCCTTGTCCTCTCGCCGGAAGACGCGACAAAATCCGCCGATGCCGCCGGTCATGCCGGTGTGGCGCAGGCGATATCAGGCATGCTGCTCCTGATGCCGCTCCATCAACGTCGCGGCCAGGTCTATATCCCGCTTGAAATTCTCTCGGCGACGGGCCTTGACCGGGAGGCGTTCCTGGCTGGTACGGACAAGCCGCGCATCTCGGCCGCCATCGAAGCTTTTGCCGGGCTCGGTCGCGATCACCTAGCCAAGGCGAGGGCCTCTGCGCTGTCGCCGGTTATCGTGCCGGCCTTCCTGCCGGTTGCGCTTGCGGAGCCGGTGCTGGTGAAAGCGCAGAAGCGCGGTGCCGCCGTTTTGGAAGGCTCTCTGCAGGAGCCGCAATGGCGTCGCCAGATGCGCATGGCTTTTGCGGGTATGCGCAAGAAAATATGACGACGGTCAAACTCGCGCAAGTCTCGCGCGTTATGTCAGGCATAACCCCATTCTAAACGGAGAATCCGCGTGGGCATTATCGTCTGGTGCGTTCTTTTCGCCATCGTCATTCTCTTCGCCTTCGTCGCGACGCGCATGGCTGCTCAGAACAAGGAAGATGGCCTGCACGACACTGGCCTTGCCATCATCGAGTTCGGTCGCGCATTCCCCAATGAAGCGATCCGCCAGCTTCAGGCGACGGTTGACGGTCAGGCCGTCTTCGTGCGCCTGCATGACAACAAGGCTGGCTTCATGCGCAACATGTCGCGCCACTTCGCCTGCCATCTGATCGAGCCGGGGACGGTGCGCGTTCTTGCTTCCGAAACGGGCAGGGGCCTGAGCATCGAATTTGTCAATGCGCCCTATCACAATGGTACTTACGAGTTCGCTTCGGCCAAGGAGGCGTCGGAAGTGTCGCTCTGGCTGCTCGGCAACTATGTTGCCGAGCCGGATAAGGAATTGCCTGCGCCGAATTCGTCCGCCGCAAACGGCCATTAGTCGAAACAGAATATAGGCTCAGACGCTTTCGGCGAGCTTGACGTCCTGCCCCAGCCAGGCGGCGCAATCAGCAAGCGCTCGCTTGGCAATCAACTGTCGCTTCATGATCGTTTTGTCTTTGCCGCGGAAGCGCTTGACGCCTTCAGGCTTGACGATCGAACCGGGTTGAAGCTCCGGAAACAGGCCGAAATTGATGTTCATCGGCTGGAACGAGCGCTTGCCCGGCTCCTCGTCGGTGACGAGATGTCCGCCGGTGATATGGCCGAGCAGCGAGCCGAGCGCCGTCGTTACGGGGGGAAGCGAAACCGGCTCTCCCTTGCGTTCCGCGGCTGCAAAACGGCCGGCCAGCAGACCCACGCTTGCGCTCTCGACATAACCTTCGCAGCCGGTGATCTGGCCGGCAAAACGCAGGCCCGGCCGTGACTTCAGCATCAGCGACGGATCGAGCAAGGTGGGCGAGTTGATGTAGGTGTTGCGGTGCAGGCCACCAAGCCGGGCGAATTCGGCATTCTCAAGCCCTGGGATCATGCGGAAGATATCAGCCTGCGCACCATATTTCAGCTTTGTCTGGAAGCCGACCATATTGTAGAGCGTGCCGAGCGCGTTGTCCTGGCGGAGCTGCACGACGGCATAGGCTTTCACGGTCGGGTTATGCGCATTGGTGAGGCCCATCGGCTTCATCGGCCCGTGCCGCAACGTCTCGCGCCCGCGCTCCGCCATGACCTCGATCGGCAGGCAGCCGTCGAAATAGGGCGTGCCTTCCCATTCCTTGAAGCCGACCGTATCGCCGGCGATCAGTGCGTCGACAAAGGCATTGTACTGCTCTTCGGTCATCGGGCAGTTGATATAGTCCTTGCCGGTGCCGCCGGGGCCGACCTTGTCGTAACGCGATTGATACCAGCAGATATCCATGTCGATGCTGTCGCGATAGACGATCGGCGCGATGGCATCAAAGAAAGCAAGAGAATCCTCCCCCGTTTCCGCCTGGATGGCGCTCGCTAGCGATGGCGCAGTCAGCGGACCGGTGGCGATAATAGCCAGATCCCACTCCCTCGGCGGCAGGCCGGAGATCTCCTCGCGCACGACCGTGATCAGCGGATGCTCGTGGATCGCCTTGGTCACGGCATCGGAGAAGCCATCGCGGTCGACGGCGAGTGCGCCGCCGGCCGGCACCTGATGTTTGTCGGCCGACGCCATGATCAGCGAACCGGCCATGCGCATTTCCGCATGGATGACGCCGACGGCATTGCTGGTCGCATCATCCGAGCGGAAGGAGTTGGAGCAGACAAGCTCGGCAAGTCCGTCGGTCTTGTGCGCATCCGTGCCGCGCACGCCGCGCATTTCATGCAGGATCACAGGAACGCCGGCATTGGCGATCTGCCACGCAGCTTCAGAGCCGGCCAGCCCGCCGCCGATGACATGGATAGGGGAGTAGGAGGGATTGTTGGTCATTGGCGGCTGATATCACGCCAGCACATGCGATCCAACAATAGAATCGAAAACGGCGCCTGCCGGCGCCGCAGCGTGATTAGCTCTGCTCTCGTGTTCCAGGCGATGCTTCGCGCTGGTCAGCATCTTCGAGATCGGCATCGACCACATAGGCGTCGCCATGTTCCCGCGCCGCTTCGCGTTGCGCGGCAAGGTTGGGGCGATCGTCAGAGGTCGTTTCTTCCGTATGTTCGTTGAAGGTGTCTATCTCACCTTTTGGTGATGGAGCGTCCTTACGTCGGGCATTCAGCGCCCGGGAGGTTTGGTCCGCAATTTCGAGCCGACGTGCGTCGGCGGACGGGCTGTCTTCCGCCCGCGCATCGTCAGTTGCTTTTTCGAAAATGGTTCTGGCCATGATGTCACCTCCAGAAGCGGCTGGTCTCGACTGATTGGCGACCGAGCAGATAGCCGATGCTGAAAGCCAGCACGCCGATACCCACAACGACGGAGCTGGCGGTATGGGGATGATCGGCCGCACCCGTTGCAACGGCTTGCACCTCGCGCCGGACCGCGGAGGCGGTGTTCAACGCAGTCTTTCGAATGCCCTCGGGCTTGTTCGCCGGCTGGCCGGTAAAGCCGGCATTGAGTCGATTTGCCATGATAGTCTCCTTTCGTGAAGGAGAACTGACGGAAGGCAGTAGGGTTCCGATAAAGAAAGAGCAAAGCCCAAAAACGAAAACGGCGCCTGATGGCGCCGTCTTGGAGAATGGTTCGCTCGATGTATTAGCGGAACGAGCGGGATGCGATGTTGCGGATGTCGTAACGGCTGACGCCGATATCGGCAAGCGTCTGGTTGGACAGGTTGCCAAGTTCGCTGAGCGTGCGGCGATAGCTAATCCAGCTCTTTGCAATGCGGATCGGGTTCATGATCTTTTTCCTCAGATGTCTTGTGCAGGCAGCGGGATCGCTGTCTCTGCGGTTGACATCTATATAATCGAGGTCATCGACATTGTGCAGTGCAAATAAAAGGCGTCTGCTATGCAATTGTGCAATCTGATGCTCGCTAATTATGCAGAGCACGATTTTTGAGCGGGCCAAGAATTAATGCTTCCGCAACTTTTACGGCAATCCGACCGATAGGCAAAAAGAAAACGCCCGCTGCGGAGGCAGCAGGCGTTTTGGGAAGGTAATCTGCTTGGGAGGAGCAGCGATTACCTGTACTTAGCGGGCAGAAGCTTCGCGAGCAACGCGATGGATGTCCGAACGGTCGATGCCGAGGTCATGCAATTCGCGGTTAGTCATGCGGCCGAGTTCGGTAACGGTCTGACGATACTTGCGCCAGTTATTGAAGGAGCGAGAGAAGTTCATGTTAATCCCCTTTCCTAGGGTTTGATCCTGCCAGCAGCCTGTCTTCGGCGCTGACCTCTATTTGATGACCGGAATATATGTTGCGACGCGAAGAACTAACAGAGCCAAGATTTCAAGCCACCTATGCGTGATTCGCAGGGCTAGAACCGAGATTCACACCCTTTAGCCATTTTCTGGTCAACGAATAGGCAGAATGATTTTTTCTCAGTCTCTCGGTTTTCACGGATAGATATTTGGCCAGCTTCCATACCCGCGAAGGGCCTTTTCTCCCGCTGCTGCCTTCCTCGCCACATCCTGGTAACTGGTCGTTGATCGAGCTTCGACAGCCGTGTCGTTGGCTCTCTGCCGCGGCTAAACAAATGCTTCACCTTGATTCTCGCGAAGGCTCGGAAGGGCAGGGTGCTAATCGTTTAATCATTCATTAAGCAAAACGCCCACCGGGGGAGGATCCGGTGGGCGTCATGATGGTGACTGGCAACTGGGAGGAGGAGTGTTGCCAGTCTATCGCAGGGCGCTGGGAGGAGGAGTGCGCATCTGCGAATCTCGTCACGGCCAAATGGTCCGCGGGCATCCGGTAACCCGGGCCGGCGCGCCATCCCGTGCTTCGATAAACAGGTAAATAGTATGACTTTTGGTCTTTTTGCAGTGCAATATGATCATGAGGGCTATGCGTTTAATGCATGCCTTTTCTGCGGTAATCATATATTAGCAATGCCGCGGTTAGTGTTTCGTTAACGGCCGCCCCAATTTAGACCAGTGAGGAATTTGCATATTTCAAATGTCGACGTTTCCGTGCGCCGATCCTGCGCTATAAATGCGTCAGCCGAATATGGCGGATCATTGCGGGGTAGGGCATGTATCGCGGCAGATTGGAGCGGGATCTCTCGCTCTGGGTGGAGAAGGGACTGCTCGAGGAAAAGACGGCGGAGACGCTGCTGGGCGAATATGACGCGCGCCCGGCGAGTTTCAGCCTCGGCCGCGTGCTGATGGGGCTGGCGGCGATATTGCTTGGCGCGGCCCTGCTGCTGCTCGTCGCCTCGAACTGGGAGTATATTCCGCGCCTCGTGCGCGTAGGTCTCATGCTGGCGCTCATCTGGGCGGTTCATATCGGTGCCGCACTTCTTTTTGTACGTGGTGCGCTGGCGACCGCTAACGCTTTGCTTATCATCGGTGCCCTCAGCTTCGGCGGCGCCATCTCCCTTATCGGCCAGATGTATCATCTCTCAGGCGACGAGCAGACGGTCATGTATCTCTGGTTTGCGGTTGCAGCTGTTTCGGCGATCCTTTTCCGCTCGGCTGCGGTGACAGTTGTCGCCGGCTTCCTCTCCTGGGCCTCCTTTGTCGTATACCTTGAAAATTACGATACGCGTTGGGTCGGCTTCGGCCCCTACGCGCCGCTGGTGATGGCGGCTGTTATTCTCGGGCTGGTGCGCTTTACGGGCGCCGATCGCGCCCGCCATCTCGCCTATCTGTTGGTAATCGGCTGGCTCGCATGGCTTTATGTACTTTTTGACGAGATTTCCGTGGCGATCGCCTTCGCAGTTCTCGGCATGGCGACGTTCCTGCTGACAGCCTTGCCCCTCCGCCCGATTTCCACACTCGTGAGAACGGCGGGTGCCGCTCCGGCATTCTATAGCTTCCTCGTCGCTATTATGGGGCTGTTCTTGCTGCATATGGAAATGGACGAAGGCGGGCGCATGGTTCTGCTTGGCCTGCTGACGCTGGGTGCTGCGGTTGTGGCGATTGTGCTGCATGGCCGCAACAATGGCGCTGTACGCTACCTGGCCTACGGCGCTTTCGCCGCAGAGATGCTCTATCTGGCCTCGGTGACGGTTGGCACGATCCTCGGCACATCGAGCCTCTTCCTGTTTTCCGGCCTGGTGGTGGCAGCCGTTGCTTGGGTCGTCATCCGCCTTGAAAAACGCTTCTCGGCAGGTCGAGTGGAGGAACGCGCATGAGCTCTGCCTTTGCAAGACCGCAATCCACCCGCTTCTACATTATCGCTGCGATTCTGGCCGCTGGCCTGCAGACGCTAATCCTTGGCTATATCATCCAGAGCCGCGCTTCGATTCTGGCCGGAGGCACCGAGGTATTGCTCAAGACGGCTCCGGTCGACCCGCGTGACTTCCTGCGTGGCGACTATGTGGTGCTGAATTACGACATATCTTCCGTCCCGGTCTCGACAGTGACAGGCGGCATTCCGGCAGGAGCAGGCGAGCAGACGCTCTGGGTGCGTCTCAGGCGCCAGCCGGACGGCTTCTGGGGTATTGTCGAATCGTCGTTTAAGCAATTGCCGGCAGCGTCAGACACAGTCGTGATGCGCAGCCTGCCTTTCTACAGCTATGGTCCCGATAGCGGCGAAACCATCCGGGTCGAATATGGGATCGAGCGCTATTACGTGCCGGAAGGCAAAGGCAAGCCGCTCGAGGAGGCCCGCAACGAGGGTGTCGTTTCGATTGCCGCCAGCGTTTCGTCCTCGGGTGCCGCGCAGATCCGCAGCCTCGTCGTCGACGGTAAGCCGGCCTACGAGGAGCCGCTCTACTGAGAGGCGAGACGAGTGATGGTAGGGGCGCGCTTTTACCCGAAAATCCCTGTCATTTGCCGTTCATTTTTCCTTTGCCTGTTCTAAATCGGGTGATATAGAGACGCGCGCTCCGGAAGGCCTCATGCGCAGGCATATGCATGCGGTTTTGCGAACGCGGGTATGGTGAAATTGGTAGACACGCCAGATTTAGGTTCTGGTGCCGCAAGGCGTGGGAGTTCAAGTCTCTCTACCCGCACCAAGCTGCCTTGCAGGGCGGGAGGACTGGAACTTGGTTGTCCCGGATACCCGGAAAGCGAGTGCTGTTCCGCTTCGAACGGAACGAACAGGAATTGAGAAAAAGCCACGCGCGGCAGTTGGCCGGCGTCGTGCTCACCGAAACGAACGGCGTCTGGGCACGGCCGCCACTGAAATGAAGGTAGGAAGACATGCAGGTTATCGAAACGCTCGCTGAAGGGCTGAAGCGCGAAATCAAGGTCGTTATCCCGGCCAAGGACATGGAAAACAAGCTGAACGAGCGCCTTGCCGACGTGAAGGACAAGGTTCGCATCAACGGCTTCCGTCCGGGCAAGGTTCCGGCCGGTCATCTCAAGAAGCTTTACGGCAAGTCCGTCATGGTCGACCTCGTCAACGAGATCGTCCGCGACCAGCCGACCCAGATCCTGTCCAGCCGCGGTGAAAAGTCGGCCACCCAGCCGGAAATCGACATGACGGAAGACCAGGCCGAAGTGGAAAAGATCCTCGCCGCCCAGCAGGATTTCGAATTCACATTGTCTTACGAAGTTCTTCCGCCGATCGAACTGAAGTCCAACACGGGCATCAAGGTCACGCGCGAAGTCGTCGACATCTCCGACGACGAAGTCAACGAGCAGGTTCTGAAGGTCGCTGAAAGCGCCCGCGACTACGCTGAAAAGAAGGGCAAGGCTGCCAACGGCGACCGCGTCAAGATGGACTATGTCGGCAAGGTCGACGGCGTTGCCTTCGATGGCGGCACCGATCAGGACGCTGAACTGGTTCTCGGCTCCGGCCGCTTCATCCCGGGCTTCGAAGACCAGCTCGTCGGCCTCAAGGCTGGCGACGAGAAGACCATCACCGTAACCTTCCCGGCCGATTATCCGGCGAAGAACCTCGCTGGTGCGGAAGCCACCTTCGACGTCACCGTCAAGGAAGTTGCCGCTCCGGCCGATGTCGAGATCAACGACGAACTCGCCAAGAAGCTCGGCCTCGAATCTGCCGATCGTCTGAAGGAAATCGTCCGTGGCCAGATCGAATCCCAGTACGGTTCGCTGACGCGCCAGAAGCTGAAGCGCCAGATTCTCGATCAGCTCGACGAACTGTACAAGTTCGAAACCCCGTCCAAGCTCGTCGAAGCCGAATATAACGGCATCTGGAACCAGGTCAGCAATGACCTCGCCCAGTCCGGCAAGACCTTTGAAGACGAAGACACGACCGAAGAGAAGGCCCGCGAAGAATATCAGAAGCTCGCCGAGCGCCGCGTCCGCCTCGGTCTCGTTCTCTCCGAGATCGGCGAAAAGGCCGGCGTCGAAGTCAGCGAAGACGAAATGCAGCGCGCGATCTATGAACAGCTGCGTCAGTATCCGGGCCAGGAAAAGCAGATCCTCGAGTTCTTCCGCAGCCAGCCGGGTGCCGCCGCTTCGATCCGCGCTCCGATCTTCGAAGAGAAGGTCATCGACCACCTGCTGACCGAAATCGACGTCACCGACAAGAAGGTGACCAAGGAAGAGCTGCTCGCCGACGAAGAAAGCGAAGCTTCCGACAAGGCCGACGCCAAGAAGGCCGCACCGAAGAAGAAGGCTGCTGCCAAGGCCGAGGCTTCTGCCGAAGCCGCTGAAGGCGAAGAAGCCGCTGCTCCGAAGAAGAAGGCAGCTCCGAAGAAGAAGGCTTCTGAAGACAGCGCCGAGTAATCGGCCCTTTCCTGCCGAAATTCAAAAGCCCTGCCGCATGCGGCAGGGCTTTTTTATTGGGCTCTGAAACCAGGCAGGCTGTGCGCAGGCCCGACGGCCCTGTCAGACGGCTTTGCGTGTGTGGGTCAGCTCGGCAACCTTCTTGATGTGGCTGACGGCAGCCGTGCCGCCCGCCGTCTTGGTGAAGAGATCGAGAACGTCTTCGTCATCGTCACCGACGGGAGTCAGAGCCTTGTCCATGTAGGTCTTGGCGTCGGCGCCACGCGCAATCAGGAAAGCCGAAACGCTGAGGCCGATGATTGTGCCGGCAAGCGAGAGATGCTTGCGGGCGGTATCGAAGGCAAAACGCGGCCAGAACAGCAGCGGATGTTCGCGCTTCAGGCCAGGGCGCCGCTCCGAGGGATGTTTCAGGCGCAGAAGGCCGCTCTGCAACGGATGGACATTCTCCAGCGGTACGGTGGTCGCAAACGAGACCAGGACCTTGACGAGACTGCTCAGCTTGATGTCGGTCGCCACAGCGCGGCGCAGCAAGGTCTTCATATGGTCAGGCGAGTAGTAGAGCGACCAGGCCTCCTGGTAGATATCTTCCCACTCCTGCTTGCTCATCTTCGGATGCGCTGTGCAGACATGCTCGACATCATAGATATTGAGATCGGCATCCATCTCGACGCCCTTCTTCCAGAGAACCTGATGGTCCTCGGAGCCGGGGAGCGGCGTCAGAACGAAGAATTCGATGACGTCGAGCGGAAGCTCTTCCTGAATGATCTTGATGTCGCGGCGGATCGAATCCGGCGTGTCTGCCGGAAAGCCCAGAATATAGCCGGCGAGCGTCATGATGCCCTGCGCCTTCCAGGCAAGCAGCATCTTGCGATATTCCGTGATCTTGTTCTGGTTCTTCTTGGCGGCGGTCAGATTGTCCGGATTGACATTTTCCAGACCGATGAAGACGCGGGTGACGCCGGCGCGCTTCGATTTTTCGATGAAGTTCGGGATCTTGTGGCAGAGCGTGTCCACCTGGATCATCAGGCCGAGCGGAATGCCGTCTTTTTCTCTCAGCTCGATCAGCCGGTCGAAGATCGCTTCCCAATCCTTGTTACGGGCAAAATTGTCGTCGGTAATGAAGAATTTATGGATACCCTGCGCCCAGTTCATGCGCACTAGCTTCTCGACATCGTCGGCGGAGCGGAAACGGGACTTGCGGCCCTGCACGTTGATGATCGTGCAGAAAGAACATTGATAGGGGCAGCCGCGGCCTGCATCGAAACTGGTGCTGAGGCCAAGCGTGCGCTGGATATTGTCTTTCGGCAGGAAAGGCACCGGAGTGCCGCCGATGCCGGGAAGGTCATTCATGAAATTGTAGAGCGGCTTCAGTTCACCGGCGGCCGCATCACGCAGCACCAGCTCCAGCCGTCCTTCGGCTTCGCCGGCAAACATCGAAACGCCCATCTTGCGGCATTCCTCAAGGCCGATCGCATCGCCGTCGAGCATCGACAGGCATCCCGATATATGGAAGCCACCCATCGAAACCGGCAGTCCGGCATCGCGGAACGGACGGGCGATATCAAGCGCGCGGGGATACTGGTTGGATTGCACGCCGATAAGCGCGATCATCCCGAAGTTGTCGTTGCGCTTGAACTGCGACAGCAGCGCCGCAAAATCGATCCGTGTATTGGTCTCGTCTATGACTGTAATGTCGATTGCGGTATCGGCGCCAAGAATTTGCCGCTCGGCACAATCCGCGGCAATCCCGTAGATGGCTGCCAGCGAATTGGAGGGGATCATTGCCCGCCACCAACGGATCACATAGCCGTCGTCGTCATAGTGCGACGGCTTTATCAGGATGAGCTGAAACCGTCTGCGAGCAGCCTCTGAAGTATCGGACAAAATATCTATCTTTCGTTGTGGTCTGCATTGCTGGACTTACTGGTACCGCAGGCCGGTCTAAGACATGGATTTCAGGCTGTCGAAAGGCGCACCCCATACTTGGGAAGGCGATAAGCAAAACGCAACAGAACAATGTAAGGTGCGAACACGCTGACTTTACCAATATCTTTTGACGTAGGATATAGGTAGTTGGCGCGGGGCACAGGCAATCACCAGTAGCGTGCAACGAGACGCCCCGCGGAAAAATGAAAATTAAATATCAGCGGCTTACGTTCTGCCGCCTGGAAAGGCGAGGGTCCTTCCCCGCGTTTCTTTAAAGTTCGGACTTTATATCGCCCATGCGGTTCCACGCATCGAGGCCGGCGATTTTGTAAGCTTCGGCAAGCGTCGGATAGTTGAAGGTATTTTCGACGAAATATTCGACTGTACCCTTCAGGTTCAGCACGGCCTGGCCGATATGCACCAGTTCGGTCGCACCTTCGCCGACGATGTGCACGCCGAGCAGCCGGCGCGTCTTCAACGAGAAGATCAGCTTCAGCAAGCCGGTATCGAGGCCCATGATGTGGCCGCGCGAGGTCTCGCGGAAGCGGGCGATGCCGCATTCATAGGGAATGCCGCGCTCCTTCATTTCCTCTTCCGTCAGGCCGC
This sequence comes from Rhizobium sp. WYJ-E13, assembly GCF_018987265.1. NCBI lineage: Bacteria > Pseudomonadati > Pseudomonadota > Alphaproteobacteria > Hyphomicrobiales > Rhizobiaceae > Rhizobium > Rhizobium sp. WYJ-E13. Next base: position 1,240,984 of record NZ_CP076853.1, read on the forward strand.
AGGTGGAGATTTCCGGCACGGCATAAATGCCGTAGGGGAAGTATTTCTGCGGCTCCTTGGCGACGGCGCCGATCGCCACGCGCGCTGCAATACGGCCCTGTTCCATCGAAGTCGAGGCAAGGCTCGGGAAACCGACGACGTCGCCGGCGGCGTAGATGTTCGGTACCGAGGTCTGGAAAGTCTCGGGATTGACCTTCAGACGGCCGCGGCTGTCGGCTTCGATACCAACGGCCTGTAGGTTCAGCGTATCGGTGGCGCCCATGCGCCCGGCGGCAAACAGCGCCATGTCGGTCACGAGATGCCGGCCGCTGTCGAGCGTCAACTGCACCTTGCCGGTATCAAGCCGCTCGACCTTCTCTGCCTTCGTGCCGAGCAGCAGCTTCATGTTGCGGTCGCGCAGTTGATAGGTGAAGTCCTCGACGATTTCCTTGTCGATGAAGTCGAGCATGGTCGACTTCGGATCGATGACGGTTACGGCCGTATCCAGCGCCGAAAAGATTGTCGCATATTCGATGCCGATAACACCGGCGCCGATGACGACCATCGTGCGCGGCAATTCTTCGATATCGAGCAGTTCGTCGCTGTCGAGCACGGTCTTGTTGTCGAACGGTATGTAGTCAGGCCGGAAGGGCTTGGTGCCGACGGCGAGCAGAATGCTGGCGCCGGTCACCGTCATCGTGTCGCCGTCGTCCTTGATGACCTGCAGGGTATTGGTATCGACGAAGCTTGCCTTGCCGCGGATGTGCTGGACGCGATTGCGGGCGAACTGGTGTTCGAGCACTTCGACTTCATGATCGAGCGTAATCAGCAGGCGGCGGCGCAGATCTTCGGCACTGATCTCCTGCTTCACGCGGTAACTGCGGCCGTAGAACCCGCGCTCACGCCAGCCGGAAAGATTGAGTGCGGTCTCGCGCAGCGTCTTGGAAGGGATCGTGCCGGTGTGGACGGAGACACCGCCGACACGCTTTCCTTGCTCGATGACCAGCACTTTCTTGCCGAGTTTTGCAGCCTGTATCGCGCCACGGCGCCCTGCCGGACCGCTGCCGACTACCACGAGATCGTACTGGAACATCTTTAGCCCCGAACTGGAATTGGAATCATATTGCGACGCGAAATGTCGCGCGTTCATCGGTAGCCGGTCAATGTTACAGTTTGTATTCTGGTGCAGTTAGGAGTTCAAAAAGCCGAACATTGGCTCAAGCCGCTCGAATGTGCGGTCCATAGCATAGGCGCCGATGAAGAAAAGCGACAGATGGCCGTATGTCAGCGAGATCTGCGACTCCGCCGCCATCTCTCCTTCCTTGGCGACGCCTGCGACGTAGATGGCCGAAGCCAGCCCCGTACGGTCGGCGCCGGCCTTGCAGTGGATGAGCATCGGCTTGGGCGCGGCTGCCATGATCGCCATCAGCTGGCGCCCTTCCTCGACGGAGAGTTCCTTCGTTGCTGACATGCGGAAATCGATATGCTGGACATTGAGGCCCTTTGCCGCGGCAATCTCATTGTCGTACCAGCCCTCGCCGCTGCTGTCGCCGCGCAGGTTAAGCACCGATTTGATGCCGTACTCCTTGACGAGTTCGCCAAGCTTTGCAGGGGAGGGCTGAGCGGAGCGGTAGACCTGGCCATCGATGACCGCATGAACATTGGTCGAAAGCTGCAGGTAGCCGAGGTAGAGACCGGTTACGATCAGCAGCAGAAGCGTTAGTCGTATCAGCGATCGAAGGCTCGGCGGCGCGTACAAGCGACCAGGAAAAATGCTCATAATTCCCATCCTGTTGTCAGTCATTCAGCTTGGAGAACGCCAAGATGGCTTTTTCATGCCTTAGCCGCAGTCTTATATCAAGCGCAGGCCTTTGAGGCTTGCTTGTCCGTCTTTGCCGATGATGATGTGATCGTGGATGGCAATACCGAGCGGCTTTGCAGCATCGATGATCATCTTCGTCATGTCGATATCGGCGCGCGATGGAGTGGGGTCGCCCGAAGGGTGATTGTGCACCAGAATCAGCGCCGTTGCCGAAAGCTCGAGCGCTCGCCTCACTACCTCACGCGGATAGACAGGCGTGTGGTCCACCGTGCCATGCCCCTGCACCTCGTCGGCGATCAGCGCATTGCGCTTGTCGAGGAAGAGAATGCGGAACTGTTCGCGCGTCTCATGCGCCATGGCCGCATGACAATATTGGATGACCGACGACCACGAGGAAAGCACCTGCTTGCCCCTGAGTTCGCTCTTCAGTGCGCGATGGCCAATGGCGGATATCAGCTTCAGATCCAGCGCCACCGTCTCTCCGACGCCTTTGATTTCCTGCAGCAGTGCTGCCGGTGCACCGAAGACGCCGGCAAGTGATCCGAAGCGATCGATCAGCGCCTTGGCGATCGGTTTCGTGTCGCGGCGCGGGATCAGCCGGAAGAGCAGGAGTTCGAGGATCTCATAGTCGGCGAGCGCCGTATCGCCATTCTCACGGAAGCGGTTGCGCAGCCTCTCGCGATGGCCGTGATAATGCTCTTCCCTGACGGGCAGGGCGGCTTTTTTTGCAGGAACCACCGCCTTTGCCGGCTGTCCGAAAAACGCCCGTTCGTCCACGGCGATATCCTCGTCCATGTCGAAAGGCAATTCGTCATCGCCAGCCTGCGGAACGGGGTCTTTCGCCATGGAGACCGTCATCCGTTCAGCGGCGGCAGGCCCGGCCGGTCGAGACCGGCGGGCGAAAGCGTAAAGATCTCGCAGCCATTCGCGGTCACGCCGATCGTATGTTCGTACTGCGCTGACAGCGAGCGGTCACGCGTCACGGCGGTCCAGCCGTCCGCCAGCACCTTCACATGCGGGCGTCCGAGATTGATCATCGGTTCGATGGTGAAGATCATGCCCTCACGCAATTCCGGTCCTTCATTGGCGCGACCATAATGCAGGATGTTCGGCGAATCGTGGAAGAGACGGCCGACACCGTGGCCGCAAAAATCGCGCACGACGGAGCAGCGCTCCGCTTCGGCATAGATCTGGATCGCTTCACCGATCGCGCCGGTGCGCGCGCCGGGATGAACAGCGGCGATGCCGCGCATCAGCGACTCATAGGTCACTTCGAGCAGCCGCTCGGCAGCGCGTTTGATTTGGCCGACCGGATACATGCGGCTCGAATCCCCATGCCAGCCGTCGACGACAAAGGTCACGTCGATATTGACGATATCGCCTTCGCGAAGCGCTTTGTCATCGGGAATGCCGTGGCACACCACATGATTGATCGAAGTGCAGGTGGATTTCGTATAGCCGCGGTAGTTCAGCGTCGCTGGATAAGCGCCGTGATCCATGCCGAATTCAAAAACGAAGCGGTCGATTTCATTGGTTGCGAGACCCGGCTTGACGATATCGGCAAGCGCATCGAGACAGCGCGCGGTCAGCTGGCACGCATTGCGCATTCCCTCGAATGCTTCCGGACCATAAAGCCTGATGGCGCCGGTATTTTTCGGCGGCGCGGAGGAGGCTTCGATATAATTCACCATTGCAAGGCCTTAGCAGAAATTGTCGTCTCTTTTCATAATGCAGCTATGCCGGGTTCGTCCATCGCGATCAACCGCATGGGCAAGATTTATCGAGCGCGTCATACCGGGTGAAAAGATGTCGCCGGGCCGCCCACCAGCGTCAGCAGAGCTGCAGACCATCAATATCCACAGTCTTGTCAATTAGATAGGATTGTAGGCGTAAAATTCCACTGTTACTCACCGATTGGTGACAGACCGGGGTTGACCGAATGCTGAATGAAACTGCCGTGGCCGCGCTCGAACAGACGGGTGCCACTGAGCCTGAAAAGCGTATCCGCGACAGAGGCGCCACCGAGCGCGCTATTCTGAAGGCGGCCAAGAGCCTGCTGGCGGAAGAGGGTTTCCAGAATTTCGGCATCAATGCCGTCGCCCGCCGCGCCGGCTGCGACAAGCAGCTCATCTACCGCTATTATGGTGGCCTCGAAGGCCTCATCGAGGCGATCGGCGCCGATCTCGGCAACTGGGTCAAGGACCGCATCCCCGAAGATACCGGCGGCATGTTCCTGCTGACCTATGGCGACCTGATGGAGCGGTTGTCGCTGCTTTTCCTGGAAGCGTTGCGCGACGATCCGCTGATGCGCCGCATCGTCGCCTGGGAGGTGTCCGAAAATACCGAACAGGTGAGGCGCCTTTCCGAAGCGCGCTCCAAGGCGCTTGGCCAGTGGCTCGATCGCATGCGCGGTTCGCTGACGCCGCCGAAGGGTGTTGACGTCGCTTCCGTCAATGCCCTGATCTTCGCCTCCATCCAGCATCTTGTGCTTGCCGCCGCCGCCGGCGGGCAATGCGCGGGTCTGGTTTTGAAGAACGGCAAGGACTGGGAGAAGGCGGCAGGTGCGTTGAAGCGGCTGGTGCGCGGCGTCTACGGCTGAATAATCCACAGCCGGCGCCCAGACATTAACCTTAACAATTGGTTTACGTTGCGTGATGCTGGTTAACCCGCCAGTGTGGTGTCAGGTAGAAATGCAACGAGTGTGGACCCGAGTTCAGCCATGGAAACCAGTATCGCCAGAACCGCGTTGCTTGTCGCGGCGATGATGTTTTTTGCCGTGCTGGCGCTGGATATCGCCGTGCCCACGCTCGTACTCTGCATCATGGCATCGTCGGTCTGGCTCGTTTCTCTTGATATGCCGGTCCTGCGCAATCACGAAGGAGAGGCCGCATGAAGTGGTTTCTGATCTTCTGGGCCGGTCCGATCGTCTTCCTGGCGGGATGGTACTGGCTTTCCTATTACGATCTGAACTTCGGCATCTTCATGCTGACGCGGCAGGTCCATGACCTGACATTCCAGGTTTACGGCAAGGTGCTCGGCCTGCCGCCGGAGGAAATTCCGCCGCTGGTCGCTCGCGCCATCGCCATCGACAGCCTCGTCGTCTTTGCCATCATGGGCTTCCGTAAGCGCCGTCAGATTGCGGCATGGTGGAGGGCGCGTCACGCCTCCATATCGTCTGCCGATCTCGCCAGCAAGGAAAGCCTGTCAAGGGCTCCCTGAAGGATGAAGCTTGCCGCAGCCGAATCGATCCGTTCGGCGCGTTTTGCCCGCGAAACATCCATTTCCAGCAAGGCCCGTTCTGCCGCCACCGTCGATAGCCGCTCATCCCAATAGACAAAGGGAAGGGCGGTTTTCTGCTCCATGTTGCGCACGAAGGCCCGCGTCGCCTGAACGCGCGGCCCTGCCGATCCATCCATATTCATCGGCAGGCCGATGACGAAGGCTGAGACCTTTTCTTTCGTTGCGAAGGCCAGCAGGGTCTCGGCATCGATGGTGAATTTCTCGCGCTTGATGACCGGACGCGGCGTCGCAAAGCGGCGTCCGAGATCGGACATGGCAAGACCGATCGTCTTCGTGCCGAGATCGAGGCCGGCGATTGCCTGTCCGGGACCGAGCGCTTCGGCCAGTTCCTCGATCGTCAGCACCGTCATTGTCGTGTCATCCTGTCAAAAGAAATTGAAGCGCCCACCGCTTTTCTTTGCGGCCATATCGGCTATGTCCTTAGAGCAATTCCAGAAAAAGTGCGAAACGGTTTTCCGGCCGGAATTGCTTTGGCTCCAAAATCGTCTTTTGCATCACGTAATAAAGGAGACTTTTCATGAAGATCACCTGGCTTGGCCATGCTGCTTTCCGCATCGAGACGAAAGCCGCCAAAATCCTGATCGATCCCTTCCTGACTTATAACCCATCCTTCACTGGCCAGGATATCAAGGACGTAACCAAAGGCATCACCCACATCCTGCTGACCCACGGCCATGCCGACCATGTCGGTGATACGATCCAGATTGCCAAGGACACCGGCGCCGTCGTTCTTGCCAATGCCGACCTTGCTTCTTGGCTCGGCTCCAGGGGTGTCGAGAAGCTCGAAATGGGCAATACCGGAGGCACCGTCTCGCTCGGCAGTTTCAGTGCGACCTTCACCAATGCACTGCACTCCTCCGCCCAGATCACCGAAGATGGCGTTTCCCATTCGCTCGGCAACCCGAACGGCCTCGTGCTGCATTTCGAGGACGAGCCCAGCCTCTTCCATATGGGCGACACCGATATCTTCTCCGACATGGGGCTGATCAACGAATTGCATCAGCCGGATATCGGCATCGTCCCGATCGGCGACCGCTTCACCATGGGCGGTGCTGTCGCAGCGCTTGCCTGCCAGCGCTACTTCAACTTCAAGACGGCCATTCCCGGCCACTACGGAACCTTCCCGATCATCGACCAGACGCCGGAGAAATTCATTGCCGGCATGGAGGCCTCCAAAACCGAAGTGAAGGCGCCGAAGCCCGGCGAGAGCTTCTCGCTCTGATGCATAACTCCTCGAATCCAGGTGGATTTGGGGAGAGGAATTCTGCCTTGCCGAAAAGGCAAACCCGTTGCACAGGACGGACATGGTCTTTATAGCGATAGGAAAATTCCTATCCGGAGAATGCCATGTCCGTCGATCTCGCCACCGTTAAGCGCGTTGCGCGCCTTGCCCGTATTGCTGTCTCGGAAGAAGAGGCAAATCGCATGGTCGGTGAGCTGAATGGCATCCTCGGCTTCGTCGAGCAGCTTTCCGAAGTCGACGTCGAAGGTGTCGAGGCTATGACCTCGGTAACGCCGATGGACATGAAGAAGCGGCCCGATGTCGTCAATGACGGCAACAAGGCCGCCGATGTCGTTGCTAATGCGCCTATCACCGACCACAATTTCTTCCTGGTGCCTAAAGTCGTCGAATAGGGCTCTCAACGCCTCTTTCCGACCCTGTTGCCATTTTCAGATCTGAAGCGAAAACACGATGAGCGAACTCACCAGCCTGACCATTGCCGAAGCCCGCCAGAAGCTGCGCGCCAGAGAGATCACCGCAACCGAACTGACCGAAGCCTATATTTCGGCGATCGATGCGGCCAATGGCCAGCTCAACGCCTATATCAAGGTCACGCCGGATCTCGCACGCGTCATGGCGAAGAATTCTGACGAGCGAATTGCCGCCGGCAAGGCAGGTGATCTTGAAGGCATCCCGCTCGGCATCAAGGACCTGTTCGCCACCGTTGGCGTGCACACCCAGGCCTGCAGCCACATTCTCGATGGTTTCGAGCCCCGTTATGAATCGACGGTGACCCAGAACCTCTGGGATGACGGCGCTGTCATGCTCGGCAAGCTGAATATGGACGAGTTCGCGATGGGCTCTTCCAACGAGACCTCGTATTATGGCGCTGTCATCAACCCTTGGCGTGCCGCAGGCTCCAACCAGCAGCTCGTTCCTGGCGGCTCGTCCGGCGGTTCGGCCGCAGCCGTTGCCGCCCATCTCTGCGCCGGTGCGACCGCCACTGATACCGGCGGCTCTATTCGCCAGCCGGCAGCCTTCACCGGCACCGTCGGCATCAAGCCGACCTATGGCCGCTGCTCGCGCTGGGGTACGGTTGCCTTCGCCTCTTCGCTCGATCAGGCCGGCCCGATCGCCCGCGACGTTCGCGATGCCGCAATCCTCTTGAAGTCGATGGCAAGCGTCGATGCCAAGGATACGACCTCGGTCGATCTGCCGGTTCCGGATTATGAGGCCGCCATCGGTAAATCGCTCAAGGGCATGAAGATCGGCATTCCGAACGAATATCGCGTCGACGGAATGCCGGACGAGATCGAAGCTATCTGGCAGCAGGGTATCGCTTGGCTGAAGGATGCCGGTGCCGAGATCGTCAACATCTCTCTGCCCCACACGAAATACGCCCTGCCGGCCTATTACATCGTGGCCCCTGCCGAAGCCTCTTCGAACCTCGCCCGTTACGACGGTGTGCGCTACGGTCTGCGTGTCGACGGCAAGGATATCGTCGACATGTACGAAAAGACGCGCGCCGCCGGCTTCGGCCAGGAAGTCAAGCGCCGCATCATGATCGGCACCTATGTTCTGTCGGCCGGTTACTACGACGCCTATTACCTGCGCGCCCAGAAGGTCCGCACGCTCATCAAGCGCGATTTCGAACTCGCCTTCGATGCCGGAGTCGATGCCATTCTGACGCCCGCAACCCCGTCATCGGCCTTCGGCGTTGCCGACGAGGACCTCGCATCCGATCCGGTGAAGATGTACCTGAACGACATCTTTACGGTGACGGTCAACATGGCCGGTCTGCCGGGCATTGCCGTTCCCGCCGGTCTGGACCATAGGGGCCTGCCCCTCGGCCTGCAGCTCATCGGCAAGGCCTTCGACGAGGAAACCCTCTTCAAGACCGCCCATGTCATCGAACAGGCCGCCGGCAAGTTCACGCCGGCCAAATGGTGGTAACCGGCTTAACGATCCGAAAGCTTACCTGACCATCCACAACGGTACGGGCGGGTTGATGAACGACATCATCAATCTCCGCGATTGAAGAAAAGCAGGTGCCGTCTCGGATTTCGAGGCGGCGCCTGTTATAGAGGGAGGACTTTGCGGGGAGGGCCTCATGCCGAAACGGGATCTTGCACGGTTGATCGAGGCCTTTGATCGCCTCGCTGCCAGCGGCTTTAAGATGGGCGCGGAATGGGAGGCGGTTCACGAAATCTGCCAGAACCATGAAGGCGAACAGCCCTTCGACTGGGGCCACGCGTTTTGTCATCGCGTCGAAGGCGACGACTGGAACGCCGGCTACTGGTATCGCCGCGCCGGCAAGACCGTCGGCGCGGGCACGATTGCCGAGGAGTGGGCGGCGATGCGTCCGGAGCTTTCCGAAAAGCTCTGAAACTCTGCCGGCCGCACAGCAACTTTGCTGCGCGGCCAGGCTCTTGTCAGCCTATCTGTTATCGAGCTGCGATCTGACCAGTTGCAGCCCTCTGTTCGTGATCCGATAAGGCTGTCCGGACGAAGACTTGATCGCCTTCAGCCGTTTCAGCTTACGGAAAAGCTCCAGACCGAAGCCAGGATAGACCCAGCCGTCGCGGGTGAAGCAGTTCACCGTTTCGATCTTCTTATTGTCGTCGCGGGTAATTTCGATACGGCCGCCCTGGGCCATAAGGTGCAGGATGCGCTGTTCTGCGCGCGAGATGTCCATTGCTGTCGATCCGGAAACACGCCTTCATGAAGGCGCACGAAAACGATTTGGCGTTCGGGTTTGGCCGATACGCCGCGGCTTCGTTTTTCGGGTCCATGCGCGCGAGCCTGTGCTTGCGGGCAGGGACCTTTACCGGGTCTCAGACAGGTTAGACATAAAACACCTCTGGCGCGTCTTTTATCAGCAACTACAATCCGGTCAAGCCGGACGAGGGTTGCGGACAAAAGTCGATCGAAATGCTTTCCCCTTTTATCTCATTGGAGGCACTGGAAAATTGCCCGACTCAATGGTCTACTCTCTATTGTAGAGCGGAGGTGCCATTGATCCACATTCGCAATGCCCGCGAAGGCGAAACGGAACTCTTGAGCGAGATCGGCTTACGAGCCTGGCAAAGAGCAATGGCATTGATCGGCGAATCGGACGCCATGACGGATGGAGCCCGCAGCGCCTTCCGGACTTTTGTGGATAATAGCTGGCTGACCATCACTGTCGTCGAGCAGAACGGACAGGTTGCCGGTTGGGCGGCGCGCGAGGGGCTGGACGAGACGATTTCCGACTTCTGGATCGACCCGAGCTTCAACCGGCAGGGGCTGGGTACCGCTCTGCTGGAGCGTATCGAGGCCGATATCTTTGAGCGAGGCTTCGAGGAGGCGGCAATGCAGACCCACTCGGGAAATTCCGAGGCAATCGCCTTCTTTCAGAAGCACGGCTACTCGATCCACTGGCTCTCGGTCGCCTATAATCCGAAGCTTGATCGTGACGTACCGTCCGTCGGGCTCACCAAGCATCTCGGCCCGCAGGAGCCGGAAGGTTACGGCCCCGGTTTCTAACCGCTGAAAGCCTTGCACCGGCAGGCCATTTCCTTTACCTCACCAGTTGAAAAGAACAGCCTTCGAAGAGCATCTCATGACCATTGTCGACGTTCGCACGCCTGATCCGAAACGCTATATCCCCGGCGCCACCGGCGATTGGGAAGTCATCATCGGCATGGAAGTCCATGCCCAGGTGCTCTCCAATTCCAAGCTTTTCTCCGGCGCCTCGACGGAATTCGGCAAGCCGCAGAATTCGAACGTGTCGCTCGTCGATGCCGCCATGCCCGGCATGCTGCCCGTCATCAACGAGGAATGCGTCAAGCAGGCCGTTCGCACCGGCCTCGGCCTGAAGGCTCTGATCAACAAGCGCTCGGTCTTCGACCGCAAGAACTATTTCTACCCGGACCTGCCGCAGGGCTACCAGATCTCCCAGTACAAGGACCCGATCGTCGGCGAGGGCAAGATCGTCATCTCGCTCGGCCCGGATCGTCAAGGTCAGTTCGAGGATATCGAGATCGGTATCGAGCGCCTGCACCTGGAGCAGGATGCTGGCAAGTCGATGCACGACCAGCATCCGACCATGTCCTATGTGGACCTCAACCGTTCCGGCGTGGCGCTGATGGAAATCGTCTCCAAGCCGGATATGCGCACCTCCGATGAGGCCAAGGCCTACATGACGAAGCTGCGCTCGATCGTGCGCTACCTCGGCACTTGCGACGGCAACATGGATGAAGGCTCCATGCGCGCCGACGTCAACGTCTCCGTGCGTCGTCCGGGCGAGCCTTTCGGCACGCGCTGCGAAATCAAGAACGTCAACTCCATCCGCTTCATCGGCCAGGCGATCGAATTCGAAGCCCGCCGGCAGATCGGTATTCTCGAGGATGGCGGCACGATCGATCAGGAAACCCGCCTGTTCGACGCGAACAAGGGTGAGACGCGGTCCATGCGCACTAAGGAAGATGCGCATGACTATCGCTATTTCCCCGATCCGGACCTGCTGCCGCTTCAATTCGACGACGCCTTCATCAGCGATCTGGCCCAGCATCTGCCGGAACTGCCCGACGACAAGAAGGAGCGTTTCGTTCGCGAGCTCGGTCTCTCGATCTACGACGCTTCCGTGCTCGTCTCGGAAAAGGCGATTGCCGACTATTTCGAAGCCGTTGCCGAGGGCCGCGACGGCAAGACGGCCGCCAACTGGGTCATCAACGATTTGCTCGGCGCACTGAACCGTACCGGCAAGAGCATAGAGGAAACCTCGGTTTCTCCGGCTCAGCTCGGTGCCATCATCGACCTCATCAAGGCTGAGACCATCTCCGGCAAGATCGCCAAGGACGTCTTCGAAATCATCCTCAACGAGGGTGGCGATCCCAACGAGATCGTTGAAAGCCGCGGCCTGAAGCAGGTGACGGATACAGGCGCGATCGAAAAGGCCGTCGATGAAATCATCGCCGCCAACCCGGATCAGGTTGCCAAGGTCAAGGCAAAGCCGACGCTTGCAGGCTGGTTCGTCGGTCAGGTGATGAAGGCGACCGGCGGCAAGGCCAACCCGCAGGCCGTGCAGGCTCTCGTCAAGGCAAAGCTCGGCATCGAGGAATAAGCCAACGGCATCCGCCGAAACGTGCGAAGCGGTTTTCGGTAGGCCGATACCGCAAGGAGAAAGTTTTGGTTTATTTCGTCCGAACGGCCAGCGAACGTGATCTGGAAAAGGTCCGCACTCTGCTCGACGAGAGCTTCCATGCGGCCTACGATGCGAGCCACGGCGTCGCAAAGGTCAACGAACTCGTTGCCCATCTCTTTTCGCCGACTGCGCTGAAGGCGCGCCTGGCGAAGAAAAATGCCGAATTCCTGGTCGCCGATGACGGCCGGGATATCGGTGGAGTCGGTTATGCGGCGATGTCATCCGAGATGACAAAGACCGTCATGCTGCATCTTCTCTACGTGAAACCGGATCTGCAACGCCAGGGCATCGGCCGCGATATATTCGCCGAACTCGAAACCTGCTTCCCGGATGCAGAAATCATGCGGCTGGAAGTCGAGGTGCAGAACCACGAGGCTGCCCATTTCTATGAGCGGCTTGGTTTCGTCGAGGCCGGCCGTAACGAGAACAGCGGTCCCGACCAGTCCGGCATTCCAACGCTGGTCTTCGAAAAGGCGCTCGAGCTCCACTGATATGCAATCTGGCGACATCATCATTCGTGAAGCGCGTAAAAGTGATCTGCCGGCCTTGATTGCGATGTTTGCCGCCGATCCTCTCGGCGGTCATGGTGATACGACCGATCCCGAGGCCTATCCGGATTATGCCGGCGCTTTCGCGACGATCACGGCGTCTTCCAACCAGACGCTTCACGTTGCAGAGCGGGACGGTGACGTCGTCGGCACCTTCCAGACGGTGATCACCACCTCACTCAATGGACGCGGCTCGTCCGCCATGATCATCGAGGCGGTGCACACGCGTGCCGATCTGCGCGGGCAGGGCATCGGTGCTCGGATGATCGAATTCGCCATTGCCGAGGCGAAAAGTCGCGGCGTGCGGCGCGTCCAGCTGACATCGAATGCAGTGCGCAAGGATGCCCATCGTTTCTATGAAAGGCTGGGTTTCAAGCCCTCGCATATCGGTTTCAAGATGGCTCTGAAATGACCGTCGTTTCGGCGGGAATCACTGGACAATTCGGCTTGGCGGCGGCATAAGCGAAAAAGCCTATCTGCTTTCGTCCGCGTCCTGCGGCCACGAGGAAAAGACATGATCAAGTTCCTGCTGCACACCTTCACCTGGTGGAACAACTATACGTTCGGCACGCTATTTGCCCTTCGCGGCTTCAAGCGCGTTGGTGAGGACGAGTTGGGCAATGTCTATTACGAGGGCGGGCTTTCCTCATACGGCCTGCCGAAGCGCTGGGTGATCTACAAGGGTTACGCCGAAGCTTCCGCCATTCCTCCAGGCTGGCATGGCTGGATGCATCACCGCACCGACGTTCCCCCGTCCAAGGAAAACTACGTTGCCAAGGAATGGCAGAAGCCGCACCGCGCCAATCCCACGGGCTCGCCGCAGGCCTATCGCCCGCCGGGCTCGCTCTCGGTTGCCGGCGAACGTCCGCGCGTGACCGGCGACTACGACGCATGGACGCCGGGCAACTGAGCGTCAAGCATCTGAGGACGGGTTCTGCCCCGCGCTTTGGCCACAATTGACCTTTACCCGCAGGTTGGCCGCAATCGCGCGGCCATGAACCTGATATGTGCTGGAGACGGGTAGATATGGAGCTTTCCCTGCGAAACATGGTCCTGCCGGCTGCGGGAGCTGTATCGCTGTTGGCGCTTTCCGCTGCGCTTCTTTCCACTCCCGCGCAGGCTGCCCGTATCGATAATCCGGTCGCCGTCTTCTCCGGCCTCGACAAGATCACCGGCCGCATCACCACGTTCGACGTTTATGTCAACGAAACGGTCCAGTTCGGCGCTCTGCAGGTCACGCCGAAGGCGTGCTATTCGCGCGACCAGTCGGAAGCCCAGAAGATCGACGGTTTCGTCGAAGTCGACGAGATCACGCTGGACCGCAAGATCCGCCGTATCTTCACCGGCTGGATGTTTGCCGACAGCCCCGGCCTCAACGCCGTCGAGCATCCGATCTATGACGTCTGGCTGAAGGACTGCAAGCAGAACTCCGACGTCCCGCCGCCGGATAGCGCCGGCGCGAAGTAAACGTCTTCTCTGGCAAAAAGAGAGTTCCCTAGAACTCCAGATGTGGCGATTCCATTGCTGCGGCGAGCAACAGCGCATAATCCGCCTTCGGTACGTCGATCGCCCCGAATGTCTTTAGATGTTCCGTCGTGAATTGTGTATCGAGAAGCGTGAAGTGCTTCTGCTTCAAACGTTCCACCAGATGCACGAGACAGATTTTCGAAGCGTCGGCCCGCCGAGAGAACATGCTTTCCCCGAAGAAGGCCGATCCGAGCGACACGCCGTAGAGCCCGCCGACGAGTTCATCGCCATCCCAGGCTTCGACGGAATGCGCGTGACCCATGCGGTGCAGGGCGGAATAGAGAGTCTTGATGGTTTCGTTGATCCAGGTGCTCGGGCGATCGGATGTCTCGCTGGCACAGGCAGTAATCACGGCATCGAAGTCACTGTTGAAGCGAATGTCGAAGGGCTTCTGGCGGATTGTCTTTCGAAGGCTTTTGGAGATGTGGAAACGATTGTCCAGCGGCAGGACGCCGCGGATATCCGGCTCGACCCAGAAGATTTCGGGATCGTCGGCTGATTCGGCCATGGGAAACAGGCCGATAGAATAGGCACGCAGGAGAATCTCCGGGGTAATACCTGGTGACTTCCTGCGCGCTCCTGCCATTCTTGTCCTATGCTGCCGGCTTGCTGTTGGCGAGATACTTTTCCAGCCAATGAATATCGTAGTCGCCGTTGGCGATATCCTGGTTGGAAACGAGATCCTGGAACAGTGGCAGCGTCGTCTTGATTCCGTCAACGACAAATTCATCGAGCGCGCGACGCAGGCGCATCATGCATTCGACGCGTGTCCGACCGTGCACGATCAGCTTGCCGATGAGGCTGTCGTAATAGGGCGGGATCTTGTAGCCCTGATAGGCACCGGAATCGATGCGCACGCCAAGTCCACCCGGTGCATGGAAATGCGTGATCGTGCCGGGCGAGGGCACGAAAGTGCGTGCGTCTTCGGCATTGATGCGGCATTCGATGGCGTGGCCGTGGAAGTGCACTTCGTCCTGCGTGACCGAGAGACCGCCGCCGGAGGCAACGCGGATCTGCTCATGCACGAGGTCGATGCCGGTAATGGCTTCGGTGACCGGATGCTCCACCTGCAGGCGGGTGTTCATTTCGATGAAATAGAACTCGCCATTTTCATAGAGGAACTCGATCGTGCCGGCGCCGCGGTATTTCAGCTTCTTCATGGCGTCGGCGCAGATCTGGCCGATCTTCTTGCGCTGCTCGACATTGAGGGCAGGCGAGTTTGCCTCTTCCCAGACCTTCTGGTGACGGCGCTGCAGCGAGCAGTCGCGTTCGCCGAGATGGATGGCATTGCCTTCGCCGTCGCCGAACACCTGGATTTCGATGTGGCGTGGCTTTTCGAGGTATTTTTCCATGTAGACGGCGTCATTGCCGAAAGCGGCGGACGCTTCGGTGCGGGCCGTCGACCAGGCTTCAATCAGGTCGGCTTCGGTCTTGGCGACCTTCATGCCGCGTCCGCCGCCGCCGGCCGTTGCCTTGATCAGCACCGGATAGCCTATATAGGCTGCCGTCCTCAGCGCATCCTCTTCGGTCTTCACTTCGCCATCGGAGCCGGGAACGACGGGGATGCCGAGTTCCTGCGCCGTCGTCTTGGCGGTGATCTTGTCGCCCATGATGCGGATGTGTTCCGCCGTCGGGCCGATGAAGGTAATGCCGTGGGCTTCGAGAATATCGGCGAACTTGGCATTTTCCGACAGGAAGCCGTAACCCGGATGTACGGCATCAGCGCCGGTGATTTCGCAGGCTGCGACGATCTGGTGGATGTTGAGATAGCTTTCGCGCGAAGGCGGCGGCCCGATGCACACACTTTCGTCGGCAAGGCGCACATGCATGGCGTCGGCATCAGCCGTCGAATGCACGGCAACGCTCGCAATTCCGAGTTCCTTGCAGGCGCGCAGCACGCGAAGGGCGATCTCGCCGCGGTTGGCTATGAGGATCTTCGAGATCATTGGCAAAGCCTTATTCGATGACGACGAGCGCCTGGCCGTATTCGACGGGCGAGCCGTCTTCGACGAGGATTTCCGTAACCTTGCCCGACTTCGGCGAGGGGATCTGGTTCATCGTCTTCATCGCTTCGATGATGAGGAGCGTCTGGCCTTCCTTGACCGTAGCGCCGAGTTCGATAAACGCGCGCGCGCCCGGGGCCGGGGCCATATAGGCGGTGCCGACCATCGGCGCGTTCACCGTGTTCGCCGGGTTGCGGCCTGCCGCTGCGGGAGCAGCGGCAGCAGCTACCGGGGCTGCTGCAGCTGCAGCCGGTGCTGCATAGGCGGGGGCCGCAATCGGCGCCTGGATGTACTGGGTCGTGCCTGCGCGGGAAACGCGGATACGCAGATCTTCCTGTTCGACTTCGATCTCGGTCAGATCCGTGTCCTTGAGGATATTGGCGAGATCGCGGATCAGTGCCTGATCGATACCGGATTTCTTTTCAGCCATGAGTGTTGCCCTGTCTTCTTCTTATGCCGTGATGTTCTTCAGCGCGTGGAGCGCCAGGATGTAGCTGTGAGGCCCGAAGCCGCAGATCACGCCTTTGCATGCCGGCGCGATCATCGACTTGTGACGGAATTCTTCCCGTGCATGCACATTGGATATGTGGAGTTCGATGACGGGAATGGAAATAGCACGGATCGCATCATGCAGCGCGACGGATGTGTGCGTATAGGCGCCTGCATTGATGGCAACGCCGACAGCCTTTTCATCCGCTTCGTGGAGCCAGTCCACCAGCGTGCCTTCGTGATTGCTTTGGCGGAAATCGATGTCGAATCCGAGCTCGCGGCCCGCAGCCTTGCAGTCCGCCTCTATGTCCTTGAGCGTCTTGCCGCCATAAATGCCAGGTTCTCGCTTGCCCAGCATATTCAGGTTGGGGCCGTTCAGGACGAAAATCGTTTGCGTCATCGAATGTTCCGTTTGGCGCACCGGCTCTTGATCCTCTCTGGATCAGGCGACCGTTACGCGGTTCATTGTATTCATCGCGTCCTGTGTCAGCCTTTCGGCGGCAAAGGCACGGGAATGCGCGAGCGCCACCTATAGACTCCGCGCGGGCTTATTGAAAGCCCTTACAGAATCGGCAGAGGAGGTCGCGCCATGTTTGTCCACATGGCTGAAACGCTTCGATTTAGGCGATTTGATGGGCGCGGGTTCAGCAGCTTGTCTTGCCGCAGGCCCGCATGTTCTTCACCTTGGCTTCGAGGTCGTCGATGCCGACGGCACCGGGCACCATTTCGTTGCCGATCACATAGGACGGTGTACCGCTGATACCGAGATTGGCTGCAAGCTGATAAGTCGCCTGCACGATGCCATCGTTCGGGCTCTTTTTCATCTCCGCGCGGATCTTGTCTTCGCTGACGCCGAGAGAAGAGGCGACCTGGATTGCGGTGTCCTCGGAGGCACGGCCATCGCTGCCGAGCAACGCGACGTGGAAATCGCCGTATTTTTCCGGCGCAAGGCGGCGGAAGGCATCCGCCACGCGGTGCGCCGCGACCGAATCCGGCCCGAGGATCGGGAATTCCTTCAGCACGAAGCGGACATTCTTGTCCTTCTTCAACAAGGCCTGCATGTCGGGCAGGGCGTGACGGCAATAGGTGCAATTATAATCGAAGAACTCGACGACGGTGACATCGCCTTTGGGGTTGCCGAGCGTCACGTCGTTCTTGGAATCGAAGATGCCGTCGGTGTTGTTCTCGATCGCCATCGTGGCCTTCACCTGCTGGGCCATCTGCTGCTTTTTCTGCAGCGCGTCCTGCACCTCGAGCATGATCTCCGGATTTTCGATCAGGTACTGCTTGATGAATTCACCGAGCTCCTTCTTCTGCTGATCGTCGAATGCAAACGCCTGAGCCGGAAGGGCGATGGAGGCTGCAAGCGCCAGCGCGGTGAGCGTTTTGGAGAAGAAGGCCATGGTATCCTCGTCGTCGGCTGATGGTTTTCGAAGCGGAAAATACCATTGCCGGGTTAATGGGCTTGGATGCGTCCGCATCAAATTACGGCGCGTCGGGCCGCCATCAAACAGGAATTTTCCTCCGATCCAAGCCCTCGCGGGATTGTGATGAGCCGATTATTGCGGCAATTGTCTGGCCTCTATCTGAAGCCAGGCAGGAAGTGATCGTGTTTTCCATCTCGAAACGCAGCGAAGTCGAACCATTCCACGCCATGGATGTTCTGGCCGAAGCCACGAAGAGACGCGCGAGCGGCCACCCCGTCATTTCCATGGCCGTCGGCCAGCCCTCGCATCCCGCACCCCAGGCAGCCCTTGAAGCCGCCCGCACAGCGCTCACCGAAGGGCGCATCGGCTATACGGACGCGCTTGGCACGGCGCGGCTGAAACATGCGCTTGCCTGGCACTATCGCGACCGCCATGGCCTGGAGATCGATCCTGCGCGCATCGCGGTAACCACGGGCTCGTCAGCCGCCTTCAATCTTGCCTTCCTGTCGCTTTTTGATGCCGGCGATGCCGTTGCCATTGCCCGGCCGGGTTATCCCGCCTATCGCAACATCCTCGGCGCCCTCGGCCTCAATGTGGTCGAAGTGCCCGTCACAGCAGAAACGCATTTCACGCTAATGCCCGAAAGCCTTGAAGCGATCCAGCTGGAAAAGGGCGTGAAACTGAAGGGCGTGCTGCTGGCAAGTCCTGCTAATCCAACCGGCACAGTGACTGGCCGCGAAGGCCTGAAGGCGCTTGCCGCCTATTGCGATGCCAATAACATCGCCTTCATCTCCGACGAGATCTATCACGGCCTGACCTTTGCCGGCGAAGAGACGAGCGCGCTGGAACTGACTGCCGAGGCAATCGTCATCAACTCGTTCTCTAAATATTACTGCATGACCGGATGGCGTATCGGCTGGATGGTGCTGCCCGAACAGCTGGTGCGCCCGATCGAACGCGTCGCCCAAAGTCTCTATATTTCGCCGCCGGAGCTTTCGCAGATCGCCGCCACCGCAGCGCTCGGCGCCAGCGAGGAACTGGATCGCGTCAAGGCAAGTTATGCCGCCAATCGCGAACTGCTGCTCGATCGCCTGCCGAAGATCGGTCTTGCGCCGGCGTCACCGATGGACGGCGCCTTTTACGCTTATGTGGATGTTTCGCGCTTCACCAATGACAGCATGGATTTCGCGCGGCGCATGCTGGCCGAGATCAATGTCGCCACCACTCCCGGCCTCGATTTCGACCCGGTCGAAGGACCGCGCACCCTGCGCATGTCCTATGCCGGTTCGGAGGCCGAGATCGCCGAGGCTCTGGAGCGCATCGGCGCCTGGCTGAAATGAGCGGGATTTAGCTCCGGTATTCCGGCGCTTGCCGGTCGAGAACACGCCTGACGCTTTCAAGATGCAGGCGCGCACTTTCCGGATCGCTTTCCCGCATCTGCTTTGCGGCCTGTTCGGCGATATCGGTCGGCACAGCAATCAATTGCCGCCCGGTGCTCATCGCCTTGAGCTGAACCTCTGCAGCGCGCTCAAGATAATAGAGATCGTCCCAGGCTTCGGCGATGTTTGGCGCGCAGACCATGACGCCATGGTTTTTCATGAACAGGATGTCCTTGTTGCCAAGCACGGTTGCGATCCTGTCGCCCTCGCGCTCATCGAGCGCGAGCCCGTTATAGTTTTCATCGACCGCGACGCGGCCATAGAATTTTAGTGCCGTCTGACCGGCCCAGACGAAGGGATCGCCCTCGACCATGCTGAGCGCGGTCGCGTTCGGCATATGCGTATGGAAGGCGGCACCCACGCGCGGCGACATCTTGTGCAGGCGGGCATGGATGAAGAAGGCGGTCGCTTCGGGCACACCGTCGCCGGCGATGACATTGCCATCGAAATCGCAGATCAGCAGAGACGAGGCGGTGGCCTCCTGAAAGGCCCAGCCAAGCCTGTTGACGAGAAAGAGATCGGGATGGCCGGGCACGACGGCGGAGAAATGGTTGCAGATGCCTTCCTCAAGCCCGAGGCGCGCCGCCATTCGAAGGCAGGCCGCCAAATCGACGCGCGACTGCCAGATCTCGTCCGTATCGAGCGGCAGGTTGCGCAGTATCGCCGGCTGTCCTTTCGCAAGGTTCAGTTCATGAGCCATGTCTTGTCTCCAATCGCGTCAAATTACATCCAGCCGTTTGCGGCAAATAGGCCGGGCACCTTGTCGAGCGTCGGCACGATCTCGTTGGGACGGTAATCGCTGAGCGGCTTCCGTCCCGTGCCGCGATCCACCCAGATCGCACGAAAACCGAGTTCGCGCGCGGCGGCAAGGTCAAGATGCGGGCTGGCGCAGATATGCACGAGATCATCCATGCCGATGCCGAGCGTTTTCCAGGCATGCCGGAAGATCTGTGGCGACGGCTTATAGGCTTCCGCCTGTTCAGCGGTGATCACTCGGTCAATGAGGCCGCCGAGCTGCGCGACATTGCCGGCAATGATCGCGTCGTCGGTATTCGAGATAATGGCGAGCCGGAACCCGGCAGTCTTCAGCTTGTCGAGCGTTTCGACGACTTCGGGGAAGGGCGGCATCCGGCCGATCGATGACGTCAGCAGATCGGCATCGGCGGTGTTGAACGGCAGGCCAAACTCGTTCATCGCCAGTTCCAATGCAAGGGCGGTGACTTGGCCGAAGGATCGGTGCGGCTTCTGCTGTTCCAGTTCATGCTCGTATCGGTCGTAGACAGCAATGAAGGCCGATTGGTTGATATCGCCGCCCTTTGCCGACAGGATCGCATCCATCGCGGCAAGCAGCCCTTCATCCCATTGGATCAGCGTGCCGTAACAATCGAATGTCAGCCAGGTCGGCCGGTTTCCGGGAAGTGTCATCTGTCGTCTCCTTGATTTTCGCCATGTTGACAAAGAACGGAGTCATTGAGAAATTAAATGTTGTAATTACGCATAGTGAAAAATCGAATGAGCTTCGCTTTCGACCTTGATCTTCTTCGCACCTTTGCAGCCGTGGTCGATACCGGCGGCTTCACGCGTGCGGCAGAGCGCGTTCACCTCACCCAGTCCACTGTCAGCCAACAGATCAAAAAGCTTGAGGCCAATATCGGTCGCACCCTGCTGCTGCGCGACAAGTCGACGGGTGGCATCCAGACGACGGAAGAGGGCGAAGTGCTCCTGAGCTATGCGCGACGTCTGCTGGCGACGGCAGAAGAGGCAATGGACGTCATGCGCAAGCCCACTGCGCCCAAGACCGTCAGGCTCGGTGTTCCCGAGGATTTTGCCGGCCGCAGGCTCATCGATCTTCTCTCGGGTTTTTCTGCTGCCTCGTCGCATATAAGGCTCGACACCGTCAGCGGATGGAGCGTCGAGCTTCGCCGCCTTCTCGACGCCGGCGAAATCGATCTGGCGCTGATCAAACGCGAGCCCGGCGACGGCGCCTGTCTGGCCAGTTGGGAGGAAGAGCTGGTCTGGGTCGAGAGCATGAACCGGCCGGTGAAGGACGATGAGACGGTGCCGCTCGCGGTTTTTCCTGTTGGATGCATCTATCGCGAACGGGCGATCCGCTTCATCGAGCGCAGCGGGCGGCGTTGGCGCATTGCCTATACGAGCCAGGGTTTGATGGGAGTTCAGGCCGCAGTCGCTTCCGGCCTCGGCATCAGCTTGCTGCCATCGGATGCCGTCCTGCCTGAACATCGCCGGCTTGCAGCGGCAGATGGGTTCGATCCGCAGCCGGCATCCGAACTTGCGCTCGTCAGGGGAAAGCTGCGCCTCTCGGTAGAGAGCCGGTCGCTCGCCGATTTCCTCGCGGCCAATCTTTAGGTCCGCGAGGAGAAGAGCGAAGCAAGCGTCGAAGCAGGCTTGTTGTTCATCCGCGGCACGACGACGATCTGCCTGATATCACCGCGCTTGTAAGCGGCGAGGAAGCGCTTGTAATCCTTGAAGGAAATGCAGCCGTTGGAATCGCCGTTCTTGCCAAGCATGTAGGTGTGTGCCAGCAGACCGACGCGGTTGAAGATCGCGTCCGAACCCTGCACCGGTGTCAGGCGAATGGCCGCTACGCCATGGAACAGAGCTTCACGCATCGTCAGATTATAGGTGTGCGGCGGCGTCGGTCCGCGCATCTTCTGATCAATGTAGCGTGGGTTGTCGCGCATCTTTCCGAGGCCGGAATGGGCCTCCAGCCGCTCGCCGTTCGGCAGGTAGACCGTAGCGTTTTCGATGTCGTAGATCGCCACACCGGCGCGCAGGCGCGGCGAGAAGACCGGCTTATCGTAGCGCGGCACTGCATCGTCTTGGTCATCCTCGATCGGCGAGCTCGGCTTGGCATAAGCAAGCACAGGCTCGGCAGCACGTGGCGAACCCTTGGAGGCCGGAGCCGGCTTGCCGACGAGGCCATCGGGCCGCGCCATCGGCAGCGGTATGGAATCCTCACCGGGCGCAAGAACCAGATCGAAAGGCCGCGGGCCGCCGTCTGTCTCGGCGACTTCCACCTCTGCCGGCTTGCCGGCAGCAGGAGCGGCAGCGCGATTGACCGGCGCCGGCTCGACCGGAACAGGCATCACGCGAGGCCCCGCTTCGGTAAGCGCGAGCATGGCCGGCATTTCGGCAGCAGCAACGGCTTCCTTCGACGGAATGATGATCCTGTCATCGTCGTCAGACGCAGCGGAAGCGGTTTCGACGACGGTTGCCGACGCCTTGAGCGTGTCGTCCTTGTTGAAGCGCGGATTGTCGGAGACGGCAACCGGCTGAAGTTGCGCGACGGCAACGGGAAGGCGGTTGGTCTTCGCAAGCGCTAGGACCGCATTCGAGGCAGCCGATGTCTTCTCAGCATGAGACCGGATCAATTGTGCCGTCAAAGGCACAACCGGCTTGGCGTCGAATGCCGCAAGCCGCGAAGCCTTGTTCACATGAATGAGCCGCTCATGCGCAACGGCAACAGGTGTTGCCTTCGGCGCAACCGTGACCCGAGCAATCTCCTTTTTGGAGGAGAACGGCATCGGCACGGATTGCATTGTTGCAACAGCGCCGATGAGCCATGTGGAGGTCAAAAATCCGGCCATTGCGATGCCGGTGAGAAAACCGCGAGATCTGCCCGAACGAACAGGGGATCCGCCAAAAGGGGCGACGTTATTGAACGTCCCTACTGCAAACGCCATACTCTACTCGTCTTCCAAAACTCGCTACGCAGGCCGGCAACACTGACTACTGATCTATGCCGGAGCCGCTAACTGCCCAAAAAGGCCGAATTTTGGCCCGTCCGCGGCATGCGACCGTTTCTTAAGGATGACGAACTATGGTTTCCAATTGGTTTACAGACACGGCACTCTGCTTCGATTGTCGCGAAAAGAGACGCAATATTTTAGGGAAAGCTATTTTTCAAAAGTTTGCAGTCACCGCCCGGTGAGGGCGATTCGATGGCGGAAGATTTTCCGACGTCAGCTTCGCGCCATCACATAGCTGCCGGGTGCTTCCTCGATGGCGTTGAGTGCCGCGCCGCCCGGCTTGCGGGCCGCAACGCGCTCGCCGTCTTGCGCCTCGATCCACTCATGCCAGTGCGGCCACCAGGAGCCCGCCGTTTCCTTTGCCTTGGTCAGCCAGGCGTCATAGTCACCCTTGGCCGGGCCACCGGTCCAGAACTGGTATTTGTGCTTGTCGGGCGGGTTGACGACGCCGGCAATATGGCCGGAGCCGGTCACGACGAACTGCACTTTGCCGCCGAAGAACCGGCTGCCAAGGAAGACGGACTTCGCCGGCGCGATATGATCCTCGCGCGTCGCGAGATTGTAGATCGGAATCTTGACGTCTTTCAGCGAGACGGTTTTGCCGTCGAGGACCATCTCACCCTTTGTCAGCGCATTCCTCAGGTAGCAGTTGCGCAGGTAGAAGGCATGGTTGGCCGCCGCCATGCGGGTCGAATCGGCATTCCAGAACAACAGGTCGAAGGGGAGTGGCTCCTGGCCCTTGAGGTAGTTGCTGACGAAATAGGGCCAGATGAGCTCGCTTGCTCTCAGCATATTGAACGCCGTCGACATGCGCGAACCGTCGAGATAGCCGAGTTCCTGCATATGCGCTTCCAATGCCTGAAGCTGCTCCTCGTCGACGAAGACCTTGAGGTCGCCGGCATGGGTGAAATCGACCTGCGTGGTAAAGAGCGTCGCAGTCTTGATGCGCTTGTTCTTCTCCTTGGCATGCAAGGCAAGGGTTGCGGCAAGCAGTGTGCCGCCGACGCAATAGCCGATGGCGTTGACCTCTTTCTCGCCGGTCGCCTTCTCCACCGTCTCCAGCGCGAAGTCGATGCCTTCCCTTGCGTAAGCCGTCCAGTCCTTCAGCGCATGGCGGCTATCCGGATTGACCCAGGAGATGACGAAGACCGTATGCCCCTGGTCCACGCACCATTTGATGAATGATTTCTGCGGGTTGAGATCGAGAATGTAGAACTTGTTGATCCATGGCGGGCAGATCAGCAGGGGCCGCTTCAATACGGTTTCCGTCGAAGGCTCGTACTGGATGATCTGGCAGATTTCATTCTGGGCGATCACCTTGCCCGGCGTCAGCGCCATATCGCGGCCGACGGCGAATTTGGTCATATCGGTCTGGCGCAGGCGTAGTTCGCCGCGGCCGGCGATGATATCCTCGGTCAGCATCTTCATGCCGCGCACGAGGTTCTCGCCGCTGGTCGCGATCGTTTCCCGATAGACCTGCGGGTTGGTGACGACGAAATTGGTGGGCGATAGTGCCGCCGTGATCTGCTTCACATAGAAGCCGGCCTTGTGCTTCGTATGCTCATCCAACCCTTCGGTCTCGGCCACGAGCTTTTCAGCCCAGTCGGCGGTCACGAAATAGACCTGCTTCAAAAATTCGAAGAAGGGGTTCTTCTGCCAGTCCTCGTCTGCGAAGCGCTTGTCCTTGCGCTCGATCTCCTGTTCGACCGTCTCGCCCTGCATGCGCTGCATCGACCGCATCCAGATGCCGAAGAACGAGGTCATGAGCTGCGTCTGGGCTTCGAAGGTGCGGCGCGGATCGGAAATCCAGTATTCCGTAACCTTGGAGAGCGTCTTCACCATATCGGTGACGGGTTCGACGACCGTGTCGGAGATTTCGCCACGCTCACGCGGGGCTAGCCACGCTGAGGCTGCCTTGCCGAGGTTTTCGAGCGCACGGGCAAAGTTCATCGCCATGGCCTCGGGATCCTTCAGGAGATAGGGATCGAGATTCTTGGCGTCGAAATCCCGCTTGGCACCATTCTCCCGCTTGCTGTCGGTCACGCACTTCCTCCGGCGGCAGCATCCACTATCCGTTCGTTGTACATCTGCGACGATGAAGAAAACAAGTTCCGCACACTCGCTCTCGTGCTATTGCTTTGTCGCTGCGACGAATTTAACAGTCGAAGCAGGCAGGATTGGATCATCAGGCATGACGACGACAGGCATTGGGCATTTCGCGACCTTCACCCGCACCGCAGCAATCTGCGCGGCGGCCGCGGCGATTGCCTTCGCGCTTGTCGGATGCAACAAGACCGCCGAGGAGAAGAAGGCCTTCGCCCAGCGTATGGCAGCGCCGACCGCAGTCGTGATGCCGGCGTCCAAGGGAGAGCCTGTCGAAGGCGGCCTGACCAAAAGCAGTGATGGTTATCCCTCATTCGGTGCGCCACTGACCGCCGCCAACGTGCAAATGAGCGACGAGCAGGCAGCCGAGCTGCAGCACCAGCTGACAGCGCTGACAGGCAAGCGCAATTCAGGCGCGATTTCGGAGGCGGAGTATCAGCGTCGCGTCGCCGAGATGCGCGCGCTTGCCGCCGACCACGGGGCCTCGACGCTCTCCGAAATCACCAAATAAGCCTTGCCTTTAAGGCGATTTGGACGCAAAGCCTTCCGGATGGATCGGAAGATGCAATTTTCCCGATAATGCGCTTCATGCGCGGCCTCTCCGTCAAAGATTTGCCGCGCAGTTTGAGTTGAAGAGGAATACGGCGCTGCGAGTCTGAAGCTCGTATCGCAGATGCCGGGAGACGGAACGAGCTTCGACAGCGGTCAGTTGGCCGCATTTCCATGGGGAAAGAGATGGAAGAGTTTCACAAAGTCCGGCGTTTGCCGCCCTACGTTTTCGAACAGGTCAACCGTTTGAAAGCGAGCGCGCGAGCGGGCGGAGCCGATATCATCGATCTCGGCATGGGAAATCCTGATCTTCCGACCCCTCAGGCAATCGTCGATAAGCTCTGCGAAGTCGTCCAGGACCCGCGCACACACCGTTATTCGTCCTCCAAGGGCATTCCCGGTCTGCGCCGCGCCCAGGCTGCTTATTACGCGCGCCGATTCGGCGTGAAGCTGAACCCTGACACGCAGGTGGTCGCCACCCTCGGCTCGAAGGAAGGCTTCGCCAACATGGCGCAGGCGATCACGGCGCCGGGTGATGTCATCCTTTGCCCGAACCCGACCTATCCGATCCATGCTTTCGGCTTCCTGATGGCCGGCGGCGTGATCCGCTCGATGTCGGTCGAGCCGGATGAAAGCTTCTTCCCGCCGCTGGAACGCGCCGTGCGTCACTCGATCCCGAAGCCGCTGGCGCTGGTCCTGAACTATCCGTCGAACCCGACGGCCTTCGTTGCCAGCCTCGACTTCTACAAGGACGTCATTGCCTTCGCGAAGAAGCACGACATCATCGTACTGTCGGACCTCGCTTACTCGGAAATCTATTTCGATGGCGAGCCGCCACCGTCGGTTCTGCAGGTTCCGGGCGCAATGGACGTGACGGTCGAATTCACCTCCATGTCCAAGACCTTCTCCATGCCTGGCTGGCGCATGGGCTTTGCCGTCGGTAATGAGCGGCTGATCGCGGCTCTGACGCGTGTGAAGTCCTATCTCGATTACGGCGCCTTTACGCCGATCCAGGTTGCGGCCAGCCATGCCCTGAACGGCGACGGCTCCGACATTGCGGAAGTCCGCAACGTCTACAAGCGTCGCCGCGACGTCATGGTCGAAAGCTTCGGCAAGGCCGGCTTTGAAGTGCCGCCGCCGGCGGCCACCATGTTCGCCTGGGCAAAGATCCCGGAAAAGTTCCGTCATCTCGGCTCGCTGGAATTCTCCAAGCTGCTGGTCGAGAAGGCCGACGTCGCCGTTGCCCCGGGCATCGGCTTTGGCGAACAGGGCGACGACTACGTCCGTTTGGCGCTCGTAGAGAACGAACACCGCATCCGCCAGGCTGCGCGCAACATCAAGAAGTTCATGTCGACGGCCGACGAGACGATGCACAACGTCATCTCGCTCAACGCCCACCGTTAATTCCAACCTTGAAGACAGCCGCGAAACTGCGGCTGTCTTTCATCAGAGACATTTCAGGATCGATCCATGGCAGATGCCCTCAAAATCGGCATTGCGGGCTTGGGTACCGTTGGTGCCGCGCTTGTTCGCATCATCAAGCAGAAAAGCAACGAACTTGCAGTCACCTGCGGTCGCCCGATCACGATTACGGCAGTTTCGGCCCGTGACCAAACGAAGGACCGCGGCATCGATCTGACCGGCATCACCTGGTATGAGCGCCCGGAAGAGCTGGCCGAAAGGGCCGACATCGATGTTTTCGTCGAACTGATCGGTGGCGCAGAAGGCGCGGCAAACACAGCCGTTCGTGCCGCCCTCGCTCGAGGTCTCCATGTGGTGACAGCCAACAAGGCGCTGCTTGCCTATCGTGGCGTCGAGCTTGCGACGATTGCCGAAGAAAAGGGCTCGCTCCTGAACTTCGAAGCTGCGGTCGCCGGCGGCATTCCGGTTATCAAGGCGCTGCGTGAGTCGCTGACGGGAAATACGATCTCGCGCGTCTATGGCATCATGAACGGCACCTGCAACTACATCCTCACGAAGATGGAGAAGGAAGGTCTGTCCTTTGCCGCTTGCCTGAAGGAGGCTCAGCGTCTCGGCTATGCCGAGGCCGATCCGGCTTTCGACATCGAAGGCAATGACACTGCTCACAAGCTGTCGATCCTTACGACGCTTGCCTTCGGCAACAGGATTGCCGCTGATGATATCTATCTTGAAGGCATCACCAATATCTCGATCGAGGATATCCGCGCTGCCGCCGATCTTGGCTACCGTATCAAGCTGCTCGGAGTTGCCCAGCGCACGGATACCGGCATCGAGCAGCGCGTGCATCCGACCATGGTGCCGGTTGATTCCGTCATCGCCCAGGTCGATGGCGTTACCAACGCGGTCGCAATCGAATCCGATATCCTCGGCGAATTGCTGATGGTCGGCCCCGGTGCCGGTGGCAACGCCACAGCATCTTCTGTGCTTGGCGATATCGCCGACATCGCCAAAAGCCAGCCGGGCGCCCAGCGCGTTCCCGTTCTCGGTCATCCGGCAAAGTCACTGGAGCCTTACCGCAAGGCGCAGATCCAGAGCCACGAAGGCGGTTATTTCATTCGCCTGACCGTTCTCGACCGCACCGGCGTCTTCGCCAGCGTCGCCACCCGCATGGCCGAGAACCAGATTTCGCTGGAATCGATCGTCCAACGCTCCAAGCAGCATCTGGCGCCCTCGCATCATCAGACGATCGTCCTCGTCACTCATGCGACGATGGAGGATTCCGTGCGCAAGGCAGTCGCGGCGATCAAGGAGGAGGGCTACCTCGTAGGAGAGCCGCAGGTGATCCGCATCGAACGTCCGAAGGAAGAATCCTGACGCTTTGTTCCAGTTTGGAACGGTTCAACCCGTCCGAGGTCACTCGGACGGGTTTTCTGTTATTAATCAAAGCACTTCGCCAAAATTTATATTAACAGATATTGAGATATAGATATAATCAATCCGCGAGATGTTGGAGTCGTGGGTTGAGGAATATCGAGCAGCATACGGATGATCATGCTCCCACGGAGCTTGAGAGTCCTCGGGCGGATTTACAGAGATATGATCAGGCGACCCTTGGAGTGGCCCTCGAATGCGAGGGGCGGCAAGGGCGAAATTGGGCTACGCTCCTGATCCTGCTTTCGATCGTGTTCGTCCAGGCTCTGGGTATCGGCTTGGTTATCTGGACACTTTTCTGGTAATCCACAGCCTTCAAATCACCGCTTTGCTATCCGTTCCGCATCTGTAAAAAGAGGCAGATGATGAAAGCGGAGTTTGGCATGGCAGATATGGTCGATCCGGTGCCGCGCGCCTTCCTGGGCGTCGAAAGGTCCGTTCTCGACAATCGCTGGGTTTCACGTCTCGACCAGGCGGGGCAAAACCGCGCGCTCGCCATGTCGCAGATGCATGGCCTGCCTGACCTGATCGCCCGCGTGCTTGCCGGGCGCGGCGTTGCGGTGGATGAGGCGGTCGAATTCCTCGATCCGACGATCCGCAGCCTCATGCCTGATCCCTACAAGCTGACCGACTGCGAGAAGGCCGCCAAACGCCTTGCCGCGGCGATCCGTAATAGTGAGCCCGTTGCGATCTTCGGCGATTACGATGTCGACGGTGCGGCCTCTTCCGCGCTCATGTATCGCTTCCTCACCCATTTCGGCGTCAAGGCGCATATCTACATTCCCGACCGCATCTTCGAAGGCTACGGTCCCAACCCGACCGCGATCAACCAGTTGATCGACAACGGTGCGAGCCTGATCGTCACGGTCGATTGCGGCTCCACCAGTCATGAGGCGTTGGCGGCTGCCGCGAGCCGTAACATCGATGTCGTTGTCATCGATCACCATCAGGTGACACACGAGCTGCCGCCGTGCCATTCCCTCGTCAATCCAAACCGCGAAGACGATCTTTCCGGGCTCGGGCATCTTTGTGCGGCCGGCGTCGTCTTCATGGTGCTTGTAGCAACGCTGCGCCTGCTGCGCGAGGCAGGAGATAAGCGCATTCTCGCGATCGATCTCCTGCAGTGGCTTGATATCGTGGCACTCGCCACCGTCTGCGATGTCGTGCCTCTCAAGGGGCTCAACCGCGCCTATGTGGTCAAGGGGCTGGTCGCCGCGCGCCACCAGAGCAATGCCGGTCTTGCAGCACTTTTCCGCAAGGCGGGGCTGGCCGGACCGGTGACGCCCTACCATTTTGGCTTCCTAATCGGCCCGCGCATCAATGCCGGCGGACGAATCGGCGATGCCGCACTTGGCAGTCGTTTGCTGACGCTGGACGATGCCGTAGAGGCCGAAATCATCGCTCAACGTCTGGACGAGCTCAACCGCGAGCGGCAGGCCATGGAAGCGATCATGCTGCAGGAGGCCGAGGCCGAAGCGCTTGCCGAATATGGAGACGGCGAGGGGGCTTCCGTCATCGTTACGGCGCATGAGAAATGGCACCCGGGCATTGTCGGCCTCATTGCCGCGCGCCTGAAGGAGAAGTTCAAGCGTCCCGCCTTCGCCATTGCCTTCGATCCCTCAGGCAGGGGCACTGGCTCAGGCCGCTCGATCAATGGCTTCGACATGGGCAGGATGGTGCGTGCCGCGGTCGATGAAGGATTACTCGTGAAAGGCGGCGGCCACGCCATGGCGGCCGGTTTGACCGTGGAGCGCGGCAAGCTCGGTCTGCTGCGTGCCTTCTTCACCGAGAAGGCGCAGAAGACGGTGGCGGCCCTTGTCGCCAACGAGACGCTGAAGATCGATGGCGCCATCGCTGCAAGCGGCGCGACGATCGAGCTCATCGATCGCCTGGAAACAGCCGGCCCCTATGGCTCGGGACATTCCCAACCGGTCTTTGCCGTGCCGGCGCATCGTGTGCGTGATTCGCGTCTCGTCGGCGAGCGGCATGTGAAGGTGACGCTGGAAGCCATGGATGGCGCACGCCTCGACGGCATCGCCTTCAGGGCTGCCGAGACCCCGCTCGGCAATCTGCTTCTTAACTCTCGCGGCGCCAACGTGCATGTCGCTGGCTCGCTCGGTGCCGAACACTATCAGGGCTCGCGCAGAATCCAGCTGCGGATCAGCGACGGCGCGCCGGCCAAGTGACCGGCTGAAGGGCAAGAGGTCAGGAGGAGAGCAGGTCGGCTGCGGCCGGAAAAAAGGTTGCTTTTCCGCGAGGACGAGTGACGGGCATAACAAGCGGCACGCCACCGTCAATTCGCACATCGCGACTGAGCGAGCGTACCGAGGTAACTCTATAAAAATAAAAGGAAACAATGGAGGAGAGTGGCACGCCCTAGGGGAGTCGAACCCCTCTTTACAGAATGAAAATCTGTCGTCCTAACCGATAGACGAAGGGCGCGTGCTCTGTGGTGGCGCCCTTATAGTCAGCACCTTTGTGCGCCGCAAGCGGCAAAACGAGAAATTTTTATAGGATTATGCAGTTTTTTTCCGAGCTTGTGGAAAAGCTGAAGAGAGCCGCCTTATTGCCCTTACACGGTGCCGTCATCTGCTGACGTTGGTACGCCCTAGGGGAATCGAACCCCTCTTTACAGAATGAGAATCTGTCGTCCTAACCGATAGACGAAGGGCGCAGGCTTTCAGCTCAAATAGGAAGGCGTAGAGCGTTCCGCAAGCGGTAGATATGGCACCGGATGGAAAGAAAAGGTGGCACGCCCTAGGGGAGTCGAACCCCTCTTTACAGAATGAAAATCTGTCGTCCTAACCGATAGACGAAGGGCGCGTGCTGTGGTGGCGCCCTTATAGTCAGGCACTTCCGATCCCGCAAGCCGCAAATTCGAAATTTTTCAAAAAAATGACAGGCAATTTCCGACTGGGTAAATTGGAGATTATTGCAACCGAATCAAAGGGCTGCAGCGGCCACCGGAAACCAGCTGCCGGCCGCCTCCCTAACGTCAGGCTGCTGAGGGGTGAAGGTCAGATGGCCCTTGCCGAAGCAATCGGCGCGCTCTTGCGGCCGCAGCCCCAGTTCCAGTCGCGGGCGTTGCCGGTGTCCAGATGGACCGAATCCGTATGGCAATAGGTGCCGACGCCACCACGGTTCGGCAGCGAGCGAATATATGCGGCGATATCCCATTTGCTGATGCCGTCGATCTGGATATCGGCCGCTTCGCAGCTCTTATGCATCGATTCCTCGGCACCGCCGACTTCACGGTTATGCTGCGGATCGCGGTAGCCCGATGTTACGACGACTGGCTTGCCGAAATGGGTCTCGACCGTCTTGATGACCCGCATGAGATCGGGTTTGAAGCAGCCGACCTGTACGCTGTCGTTCTGCACATGCAGGCCATTCGGCGCGACGCGCGTCATGCCAGGCAGCGATGCCTTCTGCAGAAGCCCGGAAAGGCTGCTGAGCAGGTTCTGTTTCGGCGCACTGTAGAGCGCATTCGTCGTCGATCCCGGAATGCTGCCGCCGGCAAGCGAGGCGGTCTGTACGGGCGCAATCCTGGTGCTGGTATTCTGCGACGATTGCTGCGGCAGCATCTCGCCTTGCTGTGGCTCTGGCGGCGCGCTGAACACGCTCGATCTTGGGCCGGCATTCTCAGGTGCGTAAGCGTTCACGCCCTGCGGCTGGATGACCGTGGAGGTCGAGTTGTTCTGTGGCAGCGGCTGATGATCGGAAAAGATGCTCATCGCCTGCGCATTGATTCGCGTCGACTGCATGACGAGACCGCCGATATTGGCAGGCTGCTGCGGCTGAATGGCCGGATCGACGGGTGGAGCGGACGGTGCCGCATTCGGATCCTGCACCGCAACCTGCGGATCGACGCCGGAAACATTCGTCAGCATCGGATCGCGATAGAGCTGCTTTGGTGCCGTGGACGTCGATGCTGCCGGCATTGCCGCCGCCAGTCGCGGCACAGGCTGTCCCGCTGCTGCAGCCGGCGCGGCGACGGCGGCCGAATCAAGTGCCTTCTTGTCGGAAACGCAGCCGGAAAGCGCCAGGACGGAACTGGCGATCAGCAAAGCACCGACAGCCTGCCGGCTCGGAGGGGCAATCCGCTTGTTATTTCTGGTCAACCGAGAAATCTCCGGTGAATGCGGAAGGCGCAAGAATGCGCGCTTCCGTTACGATAGAGCCGGAGAGTGCCCTGCGAAGCTTGCCCGCAGCTTGGCTTACCAGGTGCCGGTATTGCCCATGGACAGCCAGGGTTCGGCCGGAGCCAGTTTTTCGCCCTTCTGCAGGATCTCGATAGAGATGCCGTCGGGCGAACGCACGAAGGCCATGTTGCCGTCGCGCGGCGGGCGGTTGATGATTATGCCGTTGTCCATCAACTTCTGGCAGAGCGCGTAGATATCATCCACCTCATAGGCGAGGTGACCGAAATTGCGTCCTCCAGTATAATCTTCCGTGTCCCAGTTGTAGGTGAGTTCGAGGCAGGGAGTCTTTTCGCTACGGGCACGGTCGATATCGTCCCTAGCAGCCAGGAAAACGAGCGTAAAGCGGCCCTTTTCGTTATCATGGCGGCGGATTTCCTCGAGACCGAACAGGGTGGAGTAAAAATGGAGGGAGGCGTCGAGATCTTTGACGCGAACCATGGTGTGGAGATAACGCATTTTGTTTCCTCTCTCTTTTTGGGCTAGCCCGTCTGGGTAACAGACACCAGTTTCGGGCAAGTCATCGCTATAAAATGTACAGTTGGGAATAACCGAAAACTAGGACTTGCGCTTATCCGTTACCAAGATGTTAATCTTGATTTCAAGAATCAGTTAACCGTAACAGTGTGACGCGTATTGAGGGGCTGGCGACATGGCTGACAGGATTTCATCGAATGGCTTTACCGACCTTGAAGAATTGTCGGCGGAACCGGTCGATCTCGTTGAAATCACCGGCGTGGTGAAATGGTTCGACGTGGCCAAGGGCTTTGGCTTCATCGTTCCTGACAACGGCATGCAGGACGTCTTGCTGCACGTAACGTGCCTTCGCCGCGATGGCTACCAGACCATTCTCGAAGGCACCCGCATCGTCGCTCTCGTCCAGCGCCGCGAGCGTGGCTACCAGGCCTTCAAGATTCTCTCCATGGACCAGTCGACTGCGGTTCATCCGTCGCAGATGCCGCCGGTTCGCACCCATGTTCAGGTCACGGCAACCAGCGGCCTCGAGCGCGCCCTCGTAAAGTGGTTCAACCGCACCAAGGGCTTCGGCTTCTTGACGCGCGGCGAGGGCACGGAAGATATCTTCGTGCACATGGAGACGCTCCGCCGTTTCGGCCTTACCGAATTGCGCCCCGGACAGGTGGTGCTGGTGCGCTTCGGCGACGGCGAGAAGGGCCTGATGGCCGCCGAGATCCATCCGGATGTTCCGAGCCCGGTGGGCCGGTCTCACTGATGCGCGGCCTGTTCCCGGTCGAAATGATAAGAAGCGCCTTCATGGCGCTTTTTTTCATGGTCGCCCTGCCGGCATTTGCGCAGCAGGACATGCGATTCGAAAAAGAGCCGCTGATCATCCAGACGGCTGCCGGCAAGATGCTGCACTTCACAGTGGAGATCGCGGCCACCGGCGATCAGCGCGCCTACGGCCTGATGTTTCGCAAGGCGATGGCCGAAGACGCCGGCATGATCTTCGATTTCGGCATATCGCGGCGTGTCACCATGTGGATGGAAAACACCGTCCTGCCGCTCGATATGCTCTTTGCCGACGATCGCGGCGTTATCACCCATATCAAGGAAGACGCCACGCCCTATTCCCGCGACATCATCGATTCGATGGGTGCCGTTCGCTATGTGGTCGAGGTGAATGCCGGCACAGCCCGCAAGCTCGATATTCGCCCCGGCGATCGCATCGTCAGCGCCACGACAACGAAAAAGGTGAAGTAAGCCTGTGAAAACTGCCTAGAAAGGCAGATTTATGGGGTTGCTAGGGCAGGGGGAAGCGTGTATTCCCGCTGCCATCAAAGGCTCGGAGTGTAGCGCAGTCTGGTAGCGCATCTGGTTTGGGACCAGAGGGTCGGGAGTTCGAATCTCTCCACTCCGACCATTTCTTTTGCCTGAAAACGCTGAAGATACTGGTTTTTATGGGCTTCCGGTCGTTCTTCTGTTACAAAAACCGTAACAAAAGAGACCGACATGGCAGGCAAAACAAAATATCTTCTCAATCGCGACGGTCGATATTTCGCCCGTATCGTCATTCCCAAAGACCTACGCTCCTTTCTCGATAACAAGACTGAACTTCGCACTCCGCTTGGACCTGACAAGCGCACGGCGCACGCTCGCCTTGCCACGGAAGTTGCGGCGCTTCAGCAGCAAATCGCAATCGCCGAACGCAAGGCCCAGGTATCGAAGGGCGAGGCGATCAAGCCAGGGCGCTACCCGCTCCCGGTCGATCAGATCGCGCTCCGCAATTACAACGAACGCCTAGCCTTTGATGATGAGTTACGAAATTCCGGGCCAAGATGGGCGAGCGTTGGAATCGATGATTTGCATGTTGCATTGCTGCGCGACGGCATTGCCGGAAAACTCAATGATGCCGCCCTTGAGAGGCTTGTTGGCGACAGGATTGAACGATATCGCCGTCTCGGCAACACGACCGTAGTCGCCGAGAGTGGCGAATGGCGCACATTGGCGAGAGCACTATGCATGTCGGAATTGGAAGCGCTCGCCCGTGTGGCCGAACGTGACGAAGGGGATTTCACTGGCAAGCCTGAAAGCCCAATGCTCGCAAAGGCTGTTGAGATTGACGAAGTCGCAGCTGACGTTTCCGCTTCTGACTTCAATAGCTTGACATTTGAGCAGGTCATTCAGGAGAAAGAGCGGCTTACGGCTTTGGGCTTAGGCGGGCGAAAGAAATCCGCTTCAACGCTCGACAAGTATCGGAACACTGTCCACGATTTCGAGCACCATCGCCGCAGCAAGAAAGTTGCAACTGTCACGCTCGAGGAAGGCGAGGCATGGCGCAATGCCATGCTCGAGGAAGCTAGGCTTTCCCGTAAGACCATCAGCGACAAGCTCGCAACGATCCGGGCAATTCTCGGGTGGGGCCAGGATCAATGCAGGGGCAAGCTTTATCCTGCGACACCCAAAGGAACACCATTCGACTTCCTCGAAATGCCGACTGTCATTAAAGGTGACAGCGCAGACCGCACTTATACACTCAAAGACGCTCGGCACCTACTAACCTCTGCCCGGACAGCCACCCGCGCAAGCAACCGCTGGATACCTTGGATTATCGCCCATACCGGCGCGCGGGTGAATGAAATCACTGTTCTTGAGAAAACCGACATATTTGAACTTGAGGAACATTGGTTCATCAATATTCGTGCCGATGGCGAACGCACGACAAAGACGCATACAGGCCGCAAGGTTCCCGTTCACCGTGCTCTTGTCAAAGAAGGCTTCGTTGATTGGGTAAATGCCCAGCCGGACGGCAAGCTTTTTCCGGGTGGTAAGAACGAAGACCAGCGCATTCGCGAGTGGATCAAAGAGAAGGTCTTCCCGGATAGGGAGGATATGCCACCGCCAAATCACGGATTCCGGCATCTGTTTGAGGATGCGCTCTTTGCGGGCGTAAGTGAAAAAGCGGCTCTTTACATCACCGGTCGTTCGTCCGGCTCATCCGCCGATGACTACGGTGGTAGCGATTTGCGTCTTCTCGAAATCGCAGCACAAATGGACAAAGTTCGCAGCATCATTGATGGGAGGTAAGCTTGAAAAACCCCTACTGGCATCAATACTACAAACCTCACGCTATCGACTTTGATGAAGTGCGCGACCTTTGCTTTGACGCCTATTCGATAATTTCAGCAAGCCACGCGATGGCAGGCCTACCCGGCGATGAGGTAGGGGGCACGCTCCACCAATATTTTTGGCGCACCGCCGAAGCTCGACTATCGCACTGCTTTTTGACGATCGCGGTTCGAATGCGAACTTTTGAAGATATGTTGTCGGGAGAGGAAAAGGATAAATACGACGCAATTGTCGCGGAGCACACTGGGGACGGCGAACTAGGGTCTCTCGGATGGAGCGACAGATCCGAGCGTGTCGATCTAACGTTTAGAGAAGCCTGCAATAAGATAATCCACGCAGAAGACTTTCGACCGACATATGACAATGATTCAAATGATCGGGACGAAGACTTTGCATGGGGTATGAACTGGATCGTTGAGTTGATGGGGAGGCTAGGCAAGCGCGAATGGGATGTTTGGCTTACTGCCGACGAATTCCTGTCATCTTGCCTCGAAGTTGCAAATTCGGTCGACCCTCTGCCGAATGACGAGGACGAAAGCGCCCCCGTAAAGGAATAAAAGCCTATTCTAGGATTTTTGTCATTTAAGGGATTCACATAGGATTCCGAGCATGAGACAATAGTTCCCAGATTGAATTTGGGAACAAAGAATGAAAATCGCCTCTGCTATTTCGAAGGCTCTTGGCTTCCGCCAAGAACAGAAGGCGTATTCGCTCAATAGTTCTGAGTTTGCAGACCTGATCGGTTTCCGTCCGACATATTCAGGCGTCAATATCGGTGGGCAGTCGGCGCTTTATGTTCCCGCTGTTCTTCAGGCCGTCCGATTAATCACCGAAACCATCGGTTCTCTTCCTTGCAAGGTCTATCGAGAGACATCGACCGGTAAGCTTCCGGCCAAGGATCATTCCACCTATCGCATCGTCCATAAGCGGGCGAATGAATGGACCGGTGCGGGCGAGCTTCGCACGGTCCTAACGGCGGACGCCCTTATTCATGGCAATGGCTACGCTCGCGTAGTGCGCTTCGAAGATGGCCGTCCATTCGAGCTGCATCGCCTGAAGCCGGGTAAAACTACGATCCTTGAGGCACCACTTACTGGCGCGCCGGTCTATCGCGTGTCAGAGGACGGCGGAACCCGCGACTATTCCCACACCGAAATCCTGCACGTTCCTTCCTTTCTTGGCGTCTCGCCGATTTCTTTCGGTAAGGAAGGCATTGGCCTTTCATCGATCCTTGAGCGCCACGGCGCTCAGTTCTTTGGCTCCGGCGCTCGCCCCACAGCCGTGCTTAAGGCGGACAACCTGCCGGACAACGACAACGGAGCGAATAAGCTCAAGAACGTCCGCAACGACTACCGGCGTTGGAAAGACGACCCCAATGCCCCGTTGATCTTGCCGCCCGGCTGGAACCTTGAGCAGCCGGCGATGACCTCGACCGATGCGCAGTTCCTTGAGAACCGTGTTTTTCAGCTTGATGAAATCGCCCGCATCTTCGGTGTCCCGCCGCATCTGATTTTCAATCTCGCCCGCGCGACGTGGGGCAATGCTGAAACGATGGGCGCAAGCTTTCTTCAGCTTTGCCTTCGGCCTTGGCTGGACCGCTGGACCGACGCCCTGACGACCGTCCTTCTCAGCGACGACGAACAGGACGACCATTATTTTGAGTTTGTCGTGGATGACCTGTTGCGGGCCGATGCAGCCGCCCGCACCGCGAATATGACCGCTCTCGTGACAAACCGCATCATGACGCCGAACGAGGTTCGGGCGATCCTCAACATGCCACCACTTCCCGGTGGCGACGATCTCACCAATCCTCACACTACCAGTAACGCCCTGCCGACCACGGCACCGGCCAAGGATGCCGCATGATCGAACACCGCGCCTTTTTCGGAGATGGCGAAAAATCCTTCGCCTTCCCAACCCGCGAACTCATCGAAGAGCTTGAGCGTAAGACCGACGTCGGCATAGGCGCCTTGTTCCGGCGCTTCCGCGCTTCTGACTATTCCCTGTCCGATGTTCTTCAGACTATCCGGCTTGGCCTCATCGGCGGGGGTGTTTCGCCGGTCGAAGCTGACCAGCTTGTAACCGTCTACGGTGTCGGGCGTCCGCTCGCCGAAATCTTCGCCGTCGCCGATGGCGTCATTACCGCGCTGTTCTTCGGCAACAAAGATGACCAGGGCGAAAACGGACAGGTGGTCGAATGACCGATCGCCTCGAAATCAAAGCAGAAGTCTCGATTGACGACACTGGCACCGTGACGGGCATCGCATGGCCGTTTGGCAAGCCCGACAGCTATGGCGACTTAATCGAACCGACTGCGTTCAAGTTCGCTCCTGAAGTGCCGATGATCGTTGAACACGAACAGCGGCAGGTTGTCGGTATCTGGAATCAACATACCGTCACCGACAAGGGCCTTGAGGTAAAGGGCCGCTTGTTTGTGGAAGGCATTGGCCCCGCCCGTGAGGCACGCCGTCACGTCGTCGCCGGTAGCATGTCCGGATTGTCCATTGGCTACGAGCTTCACGAACACAAGGCCCGCCCGGAAGGTGGGCGTGTCCTGACTGATCTCACCATCACCGAAATTAGCCTTTGCCGTCGCCCGGTCCACCCGGACGCCCGCACCACGGAAATCAAGTCCATCACCCAAGGAATTAATATGGAAAACGAACTGAAGAATGAACCGGAAGCGAAGTCCGATCCGGTTGTGAGTGCCGAAGAAATGAAGGCTCTGAAGGCCGATATCGCGACGATCAAGGCGAAGCTGAACCGCCCGAGCGCGTCGAACAATAATCATCCGAATGGTAACAACGACAACACCGAGAAGAAGGCGCTGGAATCTCTTATGCGCACCGGCTCGGTTGCCGAAGTGAAGGCTATCGCGTCCGACAACAATCTGGACGGCGGCTATTTCGTCCTGCCGACCACAGACCTCACCATTCGCAACCTGCTCACCGATCTTTCGCCGATGCGCGGCCTTGCCGAAGTCGTCAGCATTGCCGGCAGCACCTATGAGCGTTTCTATTCGCTCGGCAAGCGTGGCGCACGGAAGGTTTCGGAGCGTTCCGACCGCCCGCAGGACACAGCTACGCCGGAACTCATCAAGCATTCCTATGGCGTCTGCGAATACTACGCCGCACCGACCACCACGCGCACCATTCTTGAAGATGCAGCAATCGACCTGTCCAGTTGGCTCATTAACAACGCTATTCAGGACTTCGCTGAAAGCGAAGGTGAAGACTTCCTGTCCGGAGACGGTAGCGACAACTCGCCCAAGGGCTTGCTGACCTATCCAACGGCCCCTGAAAAGGACTTTGCCCGCAAGTGGGGAAACTATCAGTATGTTGCGGTTGGTGTGACCACGCCGAACGATACGCAGATTTCCGACGCGCTTATTAAGCTCGTTGCTTCGTTGCGACGCCCCTACAAGGGCAACGCCGCATTCCTCATGAATAGTAGCACGGCTCTTCGCCTTCGCCAGATCAAGGACGCTAACGGACGCTACCTTTGGGCGCCGACCGGCAATCTAATTGAAGGTATCGAGCATCCGCTGTTCGGCTTCCGCGTCGAGATTGACGAAGGAATGTCGGACATTGGCGCCGGCAATTCCCCTATCGCCTTTGGCGACTTTAAGCAGGGTTACGTGATCGTTGACCGCCAGGGCATCCGCGTCGAGCAGGATAGCACGACCCGGAAGGGTTGGATCACCTTTGATTGCTACAAGCGCCTCGGTGGTGGC
Organism: Rhizobium sp. WYJ-E13; assembly: GCF_018987265.1. Taxonomy (NCBI): domain Bacteria; kingdom Pseudomonadati; phylum Pseudomonadota; class Alphaproteobacteria; order Hyphomicrobiales; family Rhizobiaceae; genus Rhizobium; species Rhizobium sp. WYJ-E13. The sequence continues at coordinate 1,280,717 of NZ_CP076853.1, forward strand.
GCAGGCGATTTCAACGCCGTCAAGTTCCTGAAGATCAGCGCCAACTAGGGAGAACCGGCCATGAAAGACACCTATCACGATAATAAGGCCGTTCAGGCGCTGGCGCCTGCCGTTGTCTCAACAGCGGTTGTCGGTTCTGCCATTGATCTCGCTGGTTTCGACAGCGCACTATTCGTCGTCAATACCGGCGCAGTTTCCGGTTCCGGTGACTTCGGCCTGAAGCTTCAAGAAAGCGACACGGCGACGGAAGCCGACTTCGCCGACGTGGTCCCAGCTGATCAGCTTGGCACCGTCCCGGCCACCCTCATCGCGAACAGCGTTTACCGCCTTGGTTATATCGGTTCGAAGCGCAAGCGCTATGTCCGCGTTGTGGTCACGAAGGCAGGTGGCACGTCCATCGCACTCGGCATCATCACAGTGCTCGGCCATCCGAACATCGCGCCGGTCGCGGCTTAACCCATGACCTATCAGAGGCCCGCATACGAACAGGTGACGATTGCGCATGGTGGCAATACCTTGACGCTTCGCCCATCATTGCGGGCGGCTGTTACCCTTGAAGCCCGCTATGGCTTCCCGGCGCTCATTCAAGCGCTGGACGATCTCAACCTCACAATTATTTCCGAAATCATCCTTACCGCTTGTTCCCGGCGCGAGGATGCAGCGGCCTTCCTTCTGCCAATCGTGGGAAGGCCGCTATTCCCGTTCCTCATTGCCGTGCGCCAGCCGCTCACCGCGCTTGTTACGATGCTCACACCGGCGCCCGATCCAAAGGCGAAAGCATCGTCGGGGAAATCGGTCACATGGGCCGAAGCCTATGCTGCCCTTTACGGCTATGCGACCGGCTGGCTTGGTTGGACGCCTGAAGCAGCTTGGAGTGCAACGCCGACCGAGATCGATCGGGCTTATGCCGCGCACTTCGACATGCTCAAGGCCATCCACGGCAGCGCCGAAAAAGAGCAGTCGACCTTTGATCCGCGTGAACAAATCACCGAAGAGGGTGCCCGCAACGGCCTCGCCAAGCTGAAGGCTAACGCCAAGCGAGGCAAACAATGAGCAAGCCGCCCCGCATCTGCTCGTGTGGCCGCGTCGTGCCACAAAGTGAAATCTGCGAATGTAGCCGTTCGGTAACGCGCGAGCGCAACCGTCGTCACGATGCTCGCCGACCTTCAGCCCGTGCCCGTGGCTATGACCACGAATGGCGCAAAGCCCGCCTCGATTACCTTGCCATGCACCCGCATTGCCGTGAGTGCAGCAAACACCGCGTTACGCGCCTCGCTTCGGTCGTGGACCACATCATCCCGCACCGTGGCGACAAGAATCTGTTTTGGCATCGGGCCAATTGGCAACCGCTTTGCGCACCTTGCCACAACTCCATTAAGCAACGCGAAGAAAGGACCACGAAGTGAGCGCTGCACCGCTTTATGAGGCCGCAAACCTCACCGAAACTGTAGCTATCGATTGCCCAGCCGACATTTGGACACTGATCGCTGAAGATCACCAGAATGTGTTTATTCAAAATCAGCAAGGCAAAGCTCTGAAGATCCATATTAGCTCTCTTGCGGAGCCCGCTTTGGACACCGAAGCTTTCATCGTCTCGCAGGACTACAATCCCCTCGAAAAGGTCTTTCGCTTTCACGAGCAAACCCAAGCGAAAATCTGGGTGATGCCTGCGAAGCGCGAGGCCGTCACAACGATTGTCGTCCGGCAGCTCTCCCCGGTTATGGGCGAACCACTGCGAATGGTGACATACGATGTCCCTGCCTACACCGTCCGGCCAATCGACCGGGCGCAGATGCTCAACTTTCCGCAGGGATGCATCATCACCGTTCCTGAGGACTTGCCGCTCGATTTCTATTGCACTCTGCGTCAAGGCGGTGACGACCAGATAACTATCACCCAGGGTGCCGGCGCGACTGTCGAAGAGATCGATGGGAAATTTCGCTCGGAGAAACGCCTCGCGATCCTCACATTGTTGCGATTCCCAAATGGTAGCTTTCAGCTCGTCGGGAGGACCGCAGTTTGAGGGAAAATATCGTCCTGCAGCCCGGCATTACGATCTAGTTGTTATGACGCCGGCCACAATCTTAAGCCACGACGACACCGAGCAACCCATTGTTGAGTGGGCATTGGACTTCGGGCTTACGCCATCCATCATCATCGCTCGTCTAGAGCGCGGCGCAACGATCCGTGAGGCCATCACAACGCCAATGGCTGTCATGCATCAACGCCAGAGGCTGCCAGTCTTTCACGCAAAACAGAAGCCTCGGAAAAGGCCGGGGCGAAGGCCGGGGGTGGCTCGAAACATTCCACCTTCGAAGGGGACCGGCGCGGGGAGCACCGCGCAAGAGACGCCGAATATAACTTTTTCAGGGGAAGATGCATGAGCGCGGTGACGATCGACCTCGCCAAGGCTCATATGAAGGTGGATGGAACCGCCGAAGATGAGCTTATTTCGCTGTATCTTGAGGCCGCGGAGACATGGTGCGGCAACTACATCGGCAAGCCTATCGCCGATCTCAACCCAGTTCCGGCAGACGTGAAAATCGCGATTTTGCGCCTCGTTTCCTTCTATTTCGAGTGCAGGAACATCGCGGCTTTTGGGCTTTCGATGCAGCTTGCGCCGCACGGCGTCACCTCGATTCTCGATAGCTACCGCGAAAAGTGGTTCACCGATGGCGAGTAGCGACGGCCTCGACGGTCTTATGAGCGCGTTTGATCGCGTCAAGAAGGCACCGCGCCAGCAAATCACGAAAGCTCTTGAGGCGTCGGCGAACGAACTTGCGGATGCACAACAGCACCTCGCGCCAAAGGACACGCACGCGCTCGCGGACAGCATAACCGTGACCGGCCCCGGCGAGACGACGCCGGCATATAGTCAACCGGGTGGCTCCCGTGTAGCTGGCGAGACGGAAGTTATCGTGACAGCCGGCGACGCCGATGTTCGCTACGCGCACCTTGTCGAATACGGCACGAGCACGACAGAAGCCCAACCGTTCTTTTGGCCGGCTCTTCGGCTTCTCCGCAAAAGCCTCCAGCAACGAATTGACCGCGCCGGCAGGAAGGCCGTGCGTGACGCATGGAATGGAAAGAATGTTTGAACCGACGCTTGCCCTTCAGACCGCAATCCGTGCGGCACTCTTGGCTTCGCCAGAGGTGACGGCGTTCGTGCCGGCTGATCATATCCGAGCCGGCAGCACGCGCCCTGACAAGGCGCCTTGCATTATCATGAGCGATGGCAATACCTCATTGCACGGCCATGACTATACCAGCCAGCGCGTCGCGTGGGTTTATCTCGACCTTCATGTTTGGACGCTAGACGCAGGGCAGGACGCGGCAAAGGAGATTGCCGGTGCGGCTATGGCCGCACTCGACAAGCGTAATGTTGTGGTTGAAGGCGGCTTTTGTGACCATTTCCGTGTCACCGCATCCCGGTTCCCGCGCGACCCTGACCCCGCCTATGGTCACGGCGTTCTGTCCGTCGAAGCTCTTATCCGGTGGTTCGTCTGATGCTGAATTTCGGCAGCATGGATCGCCGTATCACCATCGAGCGCGAGACGGAAACTGTGAAGCCGTCCGGCAGCGTCGTGAAGGCGTGGACACCTATCGCCACGGTATGGGCTGAAGTCCTTCAACAAACGGCGAGCGAATTCTTCACCGGCTACGGCGAGGCAGAGACCGGCACCGTGATCTTCCGTGTCCGTTTTCAGGCTGGCATTACCACAGCCGACCGCGTGACCTATGACGGCACGGCCTACGGCCTGAAGGAAATCAAGGAATTGGGCCGGCGCGATGCGTTGGAACTTCGCGGCGAGGCCTCGAAGTGACGCATACCCGTGGGGTGAAGCCGGCCATTTCCCGCGACAGCAACGCACTGACGAAAGCACCGGCAGCGCCAAAGCAGCTTTCCGCCTATGCGCGCGCCGAATGGAAGCGGATCATGCCCGGCCTTATCGAACGGGGCATCATCACCCGTGCCGATCTCGGTGGCGTCGAAGACTATTGCCGCGCCCGTGGTCTTGTCCGCGAGATTGAAGACACCCTTCGCGCGTCCGGCGAAATCGATTTGAAGCTTTGCCGCCTTCAGGACAAGGCCATGCAGACGGCGCGGCAGCTTGCCGCCGAATATGGCTTGTCGCCGGTATCGCGCGCCCGTGTCGGCAGTGCAGCCGCAGACGATGACGACAGCGACAACCCGCTTATGGTGCGCTGATGAGCAAGAGTGCCTTTCCGGCATGGGTTTTCGACAACAGCCCGATTGATGATCCGCTTGGCTACGGCGACCGCGCCGTGCGCTTTCTCCGCGCCTTGCGCCACCCGGCCAGCACCGCACCAAAGCACGCTTTCCAGCTTTACACGCCGTTCGAGCGGATGACGAAGCGCATCTATGGGCCGCGCAACGCGGATGGCACCCGCGTCGTGAAGAAGGCATTCGTCATGCTCGGCCGTGGCAATCGCAAGACTAGCCACGCCGCCGCGTGGTCGCTCTTGCATCTGCTTGGTCCCGAAGCCGTGCCGGCCGGACAGGTGATCTTTGCTGCTTGCGACCGCGAGCAGGCCGGCATCGGTTTCCGTGAGGCGGCGAACATTGTCCGCATGGATCGCCGGCTTGTTGGCGCGACGAAGATCAACGACGCTTTCAATTCTGCCAAGCAGATCCTGAACCGGCGTAATGGTGCGACGCTGAAGGCGATTTCCAGCGACGGCAGGGCGCAACATGGCACCACTCCGAATTTCATCCTTATGGACGAGATTCACCAGTGGCCGAACCGCGACTTGTTCGAGGCGTTGGACTCCGGCACGACGAAGGTGGCCGACCCGCTCACCATCATCTGCACCACGGCAGGACGCGGGCAAGATAATCTCGGCTTTGAACAATACGATTACGCCTACAAGGTAGCTACCGGCGAGATTGATGACCCGACCGTATTGCCGATCCTTTTCCAGCTTGAACCCGGCGATGACTGGCGAGACGAAGCGACTTGGACGAAGGCGAACCCTGGCCTGCCTTATGGATTCCCTAACATCGTCGGCTTGCGCAACAAGTCGAAGGAAGCGGAGAATAGCCCGCCGGCCCGCTACCAGTTCCAGCAGTTAAACCTGAATATCTGGCAGGCCGCTTCCCGCGATCCGCTCTTCGATATGGGCGTGTATGATGCGGGCCGTGATCCGAACTTCGACCTTGGCGAGCTTGAGGGCTTGCCGTGCTGGCTAGGCGTGGACCTGTCCCGTTCCGGCGACCTTACGGCTATTGTCGCCGCGTTCCGACACGAGGATGGGCGCATTTCGGTTCACCCGTGGTTCTTCCTGCCGTCCGAAGGCTTGGAGGATAAGGCCAAGCTTGAGCAGGTTCCTTATCCCAGATGGCGCGACGACGGCCTGTTGACCGTGATCGACGGCCCGGTGATCGAGCCCGATGCGATCGCCGACAAGATCGTTGATCTCTGCGGCACCTTTGACGTGCAGGAAGTCGTCTTCGATCCGTCGCTTGCCGGCCCGCTCATGGCGAAGCTCATGGATCACGGCATCACCGTGCTTCAGCTTCCCCAGACGGCGAAGCACATGCACGGCCCGATCTGTGACCTTGAGCGCATCGTGAACGGTCGCCGCATCCGGCACGGTGCTCACCCGATCCTTCGCAATCACTTTGAGAGCGTCGTCGTGAAGCGCGCGACCAGCGCCAGCGAATTGACCACGATGCACAAGGGCACTCGCCACAGCAACCATATCGATGGCGCGATTGCTTCCGCCTTGTCCGTTTTCCGGGCAGCGGCAAACGACAATCAGCGCTCAATTTTCGACCGTGATCCCGATGAATTCGACCAGCTTCACGATGAAGCCGCAGCCGCATAAGGAATAGTAGAATGAGCGATGAGCAGCGCCTTTTGGTGACATTCGAAGCCCGCTTGAACAAGTATGAGCGCGATCTTGAGCGCTCAAAGGGAAAGAGCCGCACCAATTTCCGCGCGATCCAGAAGGAAGCCGAAACAGCCGGTTCCGGTATCGAGAAGGCTATGGACGGCGCGCTTGGAACGCTCGGCAGCTTCGGCAAGGGCTTGCTAGGCGGTATCGCGGGCGGGCTTGCCGTGGGTGGCCTGGACGAAATCATTGGACGCGTCGGCGAGCTTGCGAAGGGAGTTGCGGAAATCGGTGACAGCGCCAAGATGGCCGGCTTGTCGTCCAAGTCCTTTCAGGAACTCGGTTTCGTTGCCGATCAAAACCGCATCCCGATCGATGCGCTAACCGACGCCATGAAGGAGCTTTCCCTTCGCGCTGATGAGTGGGTCCAGACCGGCAGCGGCAGCGGCGCGGAGTCCTTCCGGCGCATGGGTTATAGCGCCGAAGAGCTTGCCCGGAAGCTCCAAGATCCGAAGGAACTCTTGCTGGATATAATCGACCGTATGCAGCAATTCGATAGCGCGGCCCGCATCCGCGTTTCCGATGAGGTGTTCGGCGGACAGGGCGGCGAAAAGTTCGTGCAGCTTATCGACCGTGGCGCTGACAGCATCCGCGCGACGATTAAGGAAGCCAATGATCTCGGCATCGTTATTGATGACCAGCTTATTCAGCGCGCCGATGAATTTGATCGAAAGTGGTCAAAAGCTGCAAGCTCATTCGGCACCTATTGGAAGGAAGCCTTTCTAAGCGCGGCGTATCTCGCCGACGACTTCCTGGACCGTTTCAACAAGATCGATGAGCAGACGACCCGCAACGTGCAGACCGCGCTTGTGTCAGCTTACCAGAAGCTTGAGACGGCCAAGACACGCCTCGCCGAACTCAACGAAGAGAAAGCAGCGTTTCCCGACGATCCGACCATTGATCTGAATATTGAACGTCAAAAGCAGCTTGTAGAAGAACTCACCGGCGAAGCCATGAAGCTTCGCGATGTTCTCGACCGACGCAACGGCTATAGCGACAATTTCGTTTATAAGACCGGCGAGGATGCCAAAGGCGCGACCCCTCTCGTGAACAACCTCAACAACGCCCTGTCCGGCAGCGGCAGCGCGGCAGCGAAGGCCGTCGCCGGCATCAAAAGCTATTCCGACGCTATCCGCGCCCTGAAAGAAGAAGTGCCGGATTTGGCGAAGTCGCTCGCCGATCTGGATGCCAAGAGCAAGATTGACGCAATCTATCAGAAGGCTATTGCCGGCGCTTCCGGTCAGCGCGAAATCGCCCTGGCTAATGAGATGCGCGGCAAGGCGCTTTCCTCGCTCAACCTCAAGAGCGCGACGGACGACCCGACGACCTACCTTTCCGCGATCCTCGCAAACGGCAAGGGCAAGGATAGCCTCACCGGAATGCAGACAGCGTTTCGTGAGAAGCTAGCGAAAATGATCGCATCTATGCCGGATGATCTGAAGGGCACCGTCACCATTAATTCCGGCTTCCGCGATATCGCACGGCAGCGACAGCTTTGGTTTGATGCCCTCAAAAAGTATGGTTCCCCGGAAGAGGCGCGCAAGTGGGTGGCACCTCCCGGCAATAGCCAGCACAACAAGGGTAATGCTGCTGATCTTGGCTATTCGAACGACCGCGCCCGTGATTGGGTTCATTCGAACGCCGGCAACTTCGGCCTGTCTTTCCCACTCTCGAATGAGAACTGGCATATCGAAGACGCCGATGCGCGCGGGAAGCAAACTGCCGACGAGATCGAACGGCTGACGCAGGCAGCACAGAAGCAGGCCGATGCGTATAGCCAGATCACCGGTGGCGCGCGTGAATACACGGCACAGCAGGGTATTGAACAGCAGGCGCTGAGTATGACCGCACGGCAAGCGGCAGCGCTGCGTTACGAGCAGGAAATGCTCAATGAAGCGCAGCGGGCCGGTATCGCGCTCACGCCACAGCAGCGGCAGGAAATCGCCAGCCTCGCGCAGGGGATGGCAGCGGCAGAAACCAGCGTGGACGACTTCCGCCAGAAGCAAGAGCAAGCGCAGGAGACAGCCCACTTCTTCGGGCAGTCCATGACCGATGCTCTCACCGGCATCATTGACGGCACGATGACGGCACAAGAGGCATTGCAGCAGTTCCTGAAAACCCTTCTTCAAGCGAGCCTTCAGGCCCTGCTTATGGGCGAGGGTCCGTTGGCAAATCTGTTTGGCACAGCGCCCAAAACCGACAAGCAGAAGGAGGGCGGTGGCGTTGGCTTCGGTGGCCTGTTCGGTTCGCTGCTTGGTGGCTTGTTTGGATTTTCCGAAGGTGGCTTTACCGGACATGGTGGAAAGTATGAGCCGGCAGGCGTCGTGCATCGTGGCGAGTTTGTCATGAGCAAGGAGGCAACGCGCCGGATTGGTGTTGCGAACCTTGAAGCTATGCACCGTGGCGCACTTCGCGGCGGGTTCGCCGAAGGCGGCTACGTTGGTGATGCCCCGGCACTCCGCAAGCCGAATCTTCAGGCCGCGAATAGCAACAGCGCGCCGGTGCAGCAGATTAGCATTTCGGCACCGGTTACAGTGACAGGTAGCTCTGGAACGCCCGAGCAAAACGCCGAACTTGCCAAGCAGATTAGCGCCGAATTGGAAACGACAATGCGCGGCGTTGTTATTCGAGAATTGCAGCAGCAGATGAGGCCGGGCAACATGCTTTCAGCAGGCCGGGGCCGATAACGCAAAACGCCGGAAGGGAGTTAGGCTTCCGGCGCTCGCAATCAATCTTGATCAACATATACGGCGGCCCAGCGCCCCGCGTTTGATCGCTATGATTCTCCCATTTGCTCCGCATGCCGTCAATACGACAAAGTATAAAATCGCTGTCTAACGACCATCTTTAAATGATTTTTAGACAAAACTGCCGTATTGAGCAGTAATTCCAACCTTGCTAGAATGTTCTTTGATCACAAAAGAAAAGGGCCGGTCAGCTTTTCGACTGATGACCGGACCCTCGAAGGTTTGGAATGGATTTATATTACCATCGCACGCGCGAAGGTCAAGATTCTCATGCGTTTTTTCTTCGAGAGGCTCGTTAAATGGCCTCGTTCGAAAACGTGGATTTTGCAACATTTGCGACGTCTCAAAATCAGGCTGAAATCCCTACGCCGCAAGGCCTTCGCGCCGCGCTTGGGGATGCAGATCTAGTATATGCAAACAACACCCTAACCACCTCCCAACCTCTCTATCTCACCCTCGTAGCCAATGAGCTTCGGAAGTATGAGGCCTATCAGGAAGTCCACAAGCCTAGAGGCAGGAACGCCAAGCTTTCCATCAAGGCAACCCGTGCCGCTCACAAGAAGACGAAGGGATGGGAACGCCTGTCACCTGACGATCGCCAGCGCCGTGTTCTCGACTTCGCGTTCCGCAGCGAGTCCGTTGCCTGGACATTGAACCTCACGGCGAAGCAGGCAACTAGGCTTAGGCAATCTGATCGTCCGCCGGCTAAGATGCTGGCCGACGCGATCAACCGCGCTTCCAAGCGCCTTCTGGGTCGTGCCGTGCCAATCTCTCTTGCTTTAGAGGTGTCACCGACCGGGAGGCTTCACGCTCACGGTATCGCCACCCTAGAGCGCGGCGAGTGGAAAGCCTTCCGCGAAGCTCTCAAAAGCGCGGGCGGCAAGGTCGAAGGTTCCGGTGCGGGCCGGCAGACGGACACACGCAAGCTGTGGAATGCAATCGGATGGGCAAGCTACATCGCCAAGGATTTCGCCCTGACGGCTGAATCGCTCGGCAACGACAAGATTTTCTACCAGTGCAACGCGACCCGCGCCGGTGCGCGTGATGAGTATGAGGCGAGCTTGGCGCGGCAGAAGATCGCCCGGAGAGGCAGGCGGTAAGTCAATATTTACTGACTAAGTATTTGATATTATTCGTTATTATCACTTTTAACGCTTTACATCTGATGTTAGATCGGGGATATCGGTAGGCGTTAAATCGAACCGAAGGGCTTTTGAAATGCAGACTGTAGCCAATGAAATCTATCTCCCCGACGATCTCTATGAAGAGGTCGTGAACCGGCTCGTTGAAGTCATTCCGCTGCTCGGTGGCCGTGATGAGCTTGTCGCCCGCCTTGGCGAAGTGACCGGGATTTGGCCGGAACACACGCGCGCCGATGCAGAGTTCTTATACGCTCTTGCATCTTAACGCTAACGTGTTAAAAGTTAGATCATCAATGAAGGGGTTAGTGATGGTCAAGACGGCGGCAGAGTATCAGCGCGCGTATCGTGAACGGTTGAAGGAGCAGCAAAAGCGATCGGTCGGCGTGGCCGATGAAGCTTTCAAAGAGCCTTTTCATGAGTTCATGGCCGACCATTGGGAGGACGTAAACGCCTATCTCGAATGGGCCGGCGTCAAAGACTCGCCAGACTACGAGGCTGACGGCGACACTGATCCGGAATGGATCCCCGATTTTGATGGTCCTAACCGCGGGGCGCTCGGCAGGGCGGAAAGGATCGTCGGGCTTTATCTCGACGCCGCAAACACGCTTGCCGGCTACATCAACCGCTACAAGGTGCGGGAGATCAGCAACCGGATCGCCGAACTTGAGGCCGCAGACCTCAGCGACCCGGAAGCACGGAAACAGGCTTTGGCGGATATCGTCAGGCTTACGAAATACCGCGACCAACTTGCAAAGCAGGTCCGGTGGACCCTTCCGCAATGGAAGGTCAAAGGCGAGTGATCGCCGTCGAAAATGGGAACGGCGAAGCTCCATCGCCAAACTTCGCTTTGCCGTCCCTCAGTTTGAACATCGCAATAACAGAGGAAATCACGATGACAGATTTGAATAGCACGGGGGGTAAATCGCCCGCAACGCCCCCCATGCCTCTCAGCAAGATCGCAGAGCACTTGCGGACCCGCTCCGGCCTGTCGCCAATCCTGCAACAGCTTATTGAGAAGAGCCATCAGCATCCGGAGCCTGCGGATGATGATTTCAATATTCAGCAGGTGGCAATCATTCTGAAAGCTACCGAGATCGCAAAAGCGAATTCGGATAATTCGGCCAACTTCGATTTCGCTGCTGGCTACGTCGCCGGTCTTCTCCTTACGGATTCCGAATACGTGAAGGCCAAGACCATGGCAGCCACGCTCTAGAATCTAATCGGCCCGCTTCTCAGCGGGCCTTTTTAATCTGGAAAACCTAATGGCAAAATTCTCACCCGAAACAATCGAAAAGCACTTGCGGCGCAAGCACCCCGGTTGCCCGGATTTCGCGGTCGCGTTCTTTGTCGCCGAGATCACTGCAAAGGATTGGAAAGGCGCATCAATCGGCAAAGCAGTCGGCATCACGATGCAGAACGTGCTTCGCCATACTATGACTGACTATGATCAAATGCTTCTAGCCGGCGTGGAGCGCGATGAGGCGCGACGGCGTGTGCAGCCAAAAGTAAACGCAATAATATCCGCGTGGAACAAACGTCTCTGATCGCGCGACTGATCGAGCGGCCCTTGTGTTTCGACTTTGCCGGATCGCAGTTAGCCGCTATACCGCCCTCCGCATGAGAGGGGAATCGGCATGGCATCAGATCAAATACATTTCGATGTTGAATACAACGTTGACGGGAAAATTGTCGATTTTCTTACTGAAATGCCACTTGATGTAACTCCCGAAGAGCGAGTTCGGCAACGTTACCTCAGGATATTGCACTATGAATACGGTTATCCCAAAAATCTTATGAAGCGAGAGGTCGCGGTGCAGCATGGTAGCACTCAACTGACCGATGTTCATGGCAAGATTGTTCGAGCAGACATTGTAATTTACCGAGATGCATCTGCATGCGCTGCGAACAACCAGGGCCGCATCTTCCTTGTTGTCGAATGCAAAGCGCCGTCGATCAAAGACGGCTACAACCAACTTGTTTCCTATGTTTTCAATACCAGCGCCGAGGGTGGGGTTTGGTTCAACGGCTCTGGCGAGGATGATGAGGTTGCTTATTTTCGCCGATTCTCGTCGCCCTCTAGTGAGTTTCGCGAGTGGATCGGCATTCCTTGCTATCAAGAAGCGTGGGATGCTTTAGGTAGACGGAAAAAGGTTGATTTAAAGAAGCCGAAAGATATTAAGGGCCTGCTGAGAAGATGCCACAATCGCTTACACGGTCGAGGCAATGATAGCGAGGAAGAAGACCTAACCATGGATATGGTGAGGCTCATGCTCGCCAAGGCAATGGATGAAGAGGGCACTGATCCACTCCCAAAATTCTATTGCACGCCTGAAGAATACGCGAGCGAGACAGGCATTGCCGCGGTTAAGGCCCGAATAGGTGAACTGTTCGAGGACGTCAAACGCTCCAATCGAGATGTATTTAGTGAGCATGAGCGCGTAACGGTAGGCGCCCGCGCCATCGCAGACGTGGTTGTGGAATTGCAGGACTACAGCCTTCTTTCTGGATCCGGTGCTGCTCATGAGTGGGACCTAATGGGCCACGCTTACGAGCAATACGCATCTGTCTATCTAAAAAGAGAAAAAGGTCAGTTCTTCACCAACCGATTGGTCGTTGATCTAATGGTTTCGATGATCAACCCGGATTACATGGATGTTATACTCGATCCGGCAGGCGGATCGGGAGGGTTTCTCACCGGTGCGATGAGATATGTTCGTAATAAGATTGTCGAAAGCGAGGGAAGCGAAATCGCTAAACAACGACAATTGGAACGACATCGAAAGAATCTCTTTCTTGTCGAGGCGAGCCGGAGATTGGTCAAGGTCGCCAAAACCGCGATGATTCTCAATGGCGATGGCCATGCTGGCATGACCGCCGGCGATAGCCTTGGTGCTTATGAGGGCTTTGACAAGACGATTGTAAGTCAAGCAGGCGAAGGTCTTCCTACAGTAATCTTAACCAATCCTCCGTTTGCGGGCGTAGGTGAGGGCCGCATCACACATGAGGATGTTCTTCGGCGATTCGAAGCTGGTAAACGATGGACCGATATTGATGGAGCTTATCAGCGGACAGACGAACTTGCGCCTGAGGGCGTGCCCCCTGAGCTGCTTTTCTTTGAAAGGTGTGTCGATTGGCTTAAACCGGGCGGAAGGCTCGGAATCGTCCTGCCGAAAAGCTTTCTTGACACTCAGACCTACCGGCCAGGGCGGACGATACTCTTCGATCGTTGCCGTCTGTTAGCGGTTATCAACTGCCACAAGAACACTTTCCAGCCTTTCACGGGCGTCAGGACCTGCATCATCATTCTTCAAAAACTGAAGCCATCCGAAAAATCGAACGCGAATTATCCAATTTTCATGGCAATCTCTCGGAAGGTTGGCCAGGACAGTGAAGGTATCCCAATTTACAAGAAGGATGCTCAAAACAATGTGACCGAAGAGGTAGATCACGACCTTGCCGAAATCGGAAGGGCATTTGAAGAGTTCCAGCACGGAAAGCTCAAGAGCTCCGGCTATACGTTTTCTGTAGATCGCAGCAAAATAGACAAAAATCTTAACATCAATCCACAAATGTTTCTCCCGCATCTCAATGAGACGTTGGAATCCGTTCAAGCAATTGATGGAAAAGAGGGGTGGTCGGTTTCGACGATAGGCGACATCGCCGCCGGCGTGAAGATATTTAAGGGGCCGCGGTTTAAGAGCGAATCGATCATTGTTGACGAACCCGGCCCAACCGTTGAGCCTTACCTTACGCCCACAGCGGTTCTTCAGGAAAAAAGTGATAGCGCTAAGCTGCTCGATGTCGGCAGGGCGTCAGCTGCTCAGCTTCGCGCCATTAATGCAATACGCGTTCGGCGCGGCGACATCGTTATAACCCGTTCCGGGACTATTGGACGGGTCGCCTATATCACCCAGCGAAACCACAACGCGATTGTGAGCGATGACCTCATCCGAGTTCGCGTTGAGGATGAAAGTCTTCGATTTTATATTTTTGCATATTTGCAATCTAAATTCGCCCAGGATCAAATGCTAAGGAACGAATATGGGGCCGTTCAACAGCACCTTGAGCCTGAGCATGTGCGAAACATTCTAATCCCTGTCGCAGAAGACCGGTCGCGCTTAAACGAGACAATTGACAGCGTGAGGCGCGCGATTCAAGTCCGCGAGCAGCTGGAAGCGCGTAATGCAGGAGTTTCTCAGGCGATTGAAGGCTTGATGAATGACGCCATCGCGAAAAAAGAAGACGAAAGCTAGTGGCGAAATTAGCCACTTGATGTTAGGTTTGGAACAAAGGAACGACCGTTACGCCGTTACAAAAATTCAAAATCGTGCTTGTTTTTCAATGGCGGATGCGATTTCGAATCTCTCCACTCCGACCATTATTCTCCCAATATCTTCCGCAATTTGAGATGGCTTCGCAGCGTGTCGTCGCCTGTGGCTGTAGAGATATTTTTGTCCGGGACGTGTTTCGCACAGAAAAATGGCGACGATACTATTCACGTCGCAAGACACACCTGCTCAAGCGTGCTGTGACTCAGCCTTGAGCAAGCAAGCCGACATATTGAGCATAGCTGATCGCTGCGTAGAAAAACGCAGTGATGCTTGCTCCAATCATGATGGCATGGAATTCTGCAGAAGTTCTCATAGCTCTCACCCGTATCACAACGGTTGGTAGACATCGTAGTCCCCTATGCCGGCCATAACAATTAGAAAGCGATCAAAACATGCAACAATCCGAAACATTTCGGATTGTGTGACAGGATTGCCCGCTTATCCACACCCGGCTACGAGGGCTACGCCTTAAGCGCTCCGTATAAGAAACGCGCTATGCGGCAATCGGTTTCATCGATCCACCGGTGCTGTGGCAGCAGCGCTTTTCCCTTGAAAAAACGGGGATTCGCGGCTAAGCAAAATTCACTTCTTCCTGCGATGTTCGGTATGGAAGCAAAGCCTGATCCCAGGCTGAATTATGAAAGGCGGGCGTTGCCCGCATATCGGAGGCGCCGCAGTCATGTCTGCTAAGATCTATCGTCCGGCCAAGACCGCAATGCAGTCCGGCAAGGCCAAGACGCATCTCTGGGTGCTGGAGTTCGATCAGGAGCAGCCACGCAAGATCGACCCGATCATGGGCTACACGTCTTCGGGCGATATGCGCCAGCAGCTGAAGCTGACCTTCGAAACGCAGGAACTTGCCGAAGCCTATGCCAAGCGCAACGGCATCGAATACCGCGTGATCGCGCCCAAGGATCCCGCACGCCAGGTCGTCGCTTACCCGGATAATTTCCGCTATACCCGTACCCAGCCCTGGACGCATTGATCCGTCCGCTGCTTGAGACAGAATTCTGGTGTCGCGGGCTCGCGACATGCAGACGGCCCCTTAGCTCAACTGGATAGAGCAGCTGCCTTCTAAGCAGCAGGTCGCAGGTTCGAGTCCTGCAGGGGTCGCCATCTTTATCTTTGTCCGACCCGGAGACATAGGTAACAGTCCGTACCTAAGACATGAGTGACAATCTGGTGCGAGCGCGCCTCGAGGTCATGCCCTGAGGCGTGCTGAAGTTCACTTCCAACTCGTTAGAGACTGAAGCGCAAGATCAAGCTTTCGAAGCAGACCGCGAACTGGCTTGCAATCGGGATAGCAGGAGGCGATCAGCGCCTTCGCTTCCTGCAAGCGTTCGATGTGAAGACTGCGGCCGGCGATGCCATACTCATCATCAGGCACAATGTTGCGCTCGTGATAGTAGAGTTCGAAGAATACATCGTCAGGCAGAGTGTTGCTGTCATACTCAAGCTGGACCCAATCATCCAGTTCCGAACGAACGGAAGCGAGCCTGTTGACGATCCCCGCTCGTTGCCGGGTCGCACTTATAACATCCTTCAACAGTTGGCCGACACGCTGATGCGTCGCGATAGCCATTTTTACATTCGGCCGCCGGCCAGAGGCCATCACCATTCGGTACGGCACGCTATTGCCCGTCGTACGGGGACCGCGCTTCTGTTTCGCCTTCTGAGCTTTTTCTTCTGCGTCCCGTACCTCTCCAGGGGACCGGAAAAACTCACCGTCACTCGTGGTCACCCGTTTGCAATTTTCGGGTACAACAGGGGCGGGCATGCGTGACAGCACCAAAAGAACTGGTCCAAGTGGCAAGCCTTTCTGCCCGTCAGAAATCAGATAAAGCTCACTCCCGCCTTCCGGATAGTACATGCCAGCCCAAAGCGGCTTGGCAATTTCCCAGCGATTGCGAAGAGACCATGCACTGCGCTCCTGCTGCCGATCCTTTACCGCTGCCGCGTAGGGTTCATCGACGAAGAGATAACGCTTTTCGATTGGATCGTACCAGCTGCTGCCATGATCTTTTCCAGGGAGGTCGCGTCCAAAATCACCCCTGATGGGCATGCTTTTTGAGGAGGGCCTAAGTCCGGTAGAAGCCATGAACTGCAACGTACGCGCCGCTTTACAGGCGAGGGCAAGAGCTGAATCCGCGCCCTCTATGTTCATCTGGCAGTGGATCAGGTCGGACGCCCAGCGCGTGAAGTATCCCAGTCCGCGAGCCTGCTTGTATTGGCGAGCTGCGATGATCTCGTCGAGGGGCTTCGACAGCGAAACCTCGATGATCTCGTTGCCACTCGCTTTTGTCTTCGGATTCCGCCAATGAACGCTGATAAACGTGGAGAAAATGGGCGACGACGGAACGAACGTTGAGGTTTGTAGTATCCGCAGAGCGTTGGTGTAGTTTGAAAAACCGGCTCGAACCGAAGCGCGATCAAGACCCACGGAATGGGCGACGTCGTCCTGCTTGGAGATGCTTTTCGCGAGGCGCTTGATGCCCTCGATTGTGGTAGGCCTAATGTCGTTGACGGACATGTTCTTTTCTCCCGGACTCTTTTTGAAGCGTCACCCGTCAACCGCTTCTCGAGCCCGATCAAAAAAACATGAACGGGTTCGACTTTCCACCAAGGCAGTGCTGTCAACAGCTTCGCAACTGACGGGCGGCATGCTCCTGCCGGGAGCGGGAAAAATATAGGAGCGATTCGGTTAGGCACGCAAGGTGCTAGCCGCAACGGTGGTCCGTCGACATGATCCGCCCATCTCGGTGCACGGTCGGTGATCGGGAATAGAGCATCCCTCCGCATCAACGAGGAAGCTAAGCTTACTGTCATCTTCGACAATCCGACGTGCGATACGACCAGGTTTTGGGTCCGCTGGAAACACCCTAAAATTCGAGAGGCAGTCGTTGGCTATCGAAGTGCCATGCAGCTCCGCATAAGGCTTTCGAACTACCTTTCAGCGCACTTCCGTAGTGAGGGCAAAATGACTCTCAATAGTTGTGTCTAGAAGTCCGACGAATCTCACAGGAAACGTCGGCCATTCTCAATCGTGGCTATGGAGTTGGCAGAAATTGCGTGATTTCACAGCGGCTTTGAATTCGACAAAACGTACCAGAATATAAGTTTTTCCGAGAATTTGCAGATATCGCGGCTTGGCCGCGAACCTGTGTTCGCGGCCAAGTACTGCATTGCAATCGGTAGTAAAAACGAAGCGGCTGGCCCCTGTTTTCTGGGTTCTCGCCGCCTTAGCCCTCGGGCGACAGCGTCATGGACGTGCCGGTGGCGGCAACGTTGAGGCCGAGCTGGCCGGTGACACTGATCGTCTGCAGATGGATCGAGCCGGAAGTGCCGCCGAAGAGAACGTTGGTGCCGAGGCCGCCGACGAGTGTGGCTTCCGCGGTGGCGCCCTGGTAGAGGCCAGCCAGCGAGCCGCGGTGATAGCCGGCTGTCGGCGCGAAGACGGCCCAAAGCAGGCGACCACGCGTGGTGAACCCGAGATCCACGCCGAACTTGCGCAAAGCACCGCTGTAGTGCTCAGGCGATTCGCTACGGCTCGTCGGCTGGAAGACGCAATCGATCTGTTTGGAGGAACCGAGCACATAGCCGACGCCGCCGCCGATATTGCAATCGAGGTAGCCGATCTTCACGCCCCCACTTGCATCGGGAGCTACCGGCGGCTCCGTCCGTACCAGGTCCGCCGCGGTCGCGCTCATGGCCAAAGCCTGGAACAACGAGGCTGCGGCGATAGTGGTCGCGAGTATCTTTTTCATTTCCGTCTCCTGTGGATATCGCAAGAAGGATATAGCGTCGGCTTTGTCAGAACCAAGGCAGGAAAGTCTTCGCCGTCATTTTGGTTCCGAGATCCGCTGTGCCAATCTGCCGCGGCCATCTTTTATGGAACCCTATCGTCCTGCATCGGTTGTCCAAATGTCCATTTTCAGACAATGGAGATCAGAATGAGCAAGACCAATGCAGATGACATCCGCAAGCGAACGGAACGGCAGGTAGAAAACACCAGTGCCGGAGGACATCTTGGCGGGACTTATTTCGGCCAGCAACCGGATGGAAAAACAGCCTCTTCCAGCAATGCCGAGGCGCGGAAGTCCCGTTCGAACGATGGAAGCAACTGATGCAGTGGATGGTTTAGACCATCCTCGCCGGCCGGGGAAGCCTATCGCGCTCATCCTAAGGGACTCTACTGCCGCGCTCTGCGGCTTCCCGCCAAATGCGCAAAACCCGCCTGCTGTCAGCCGACGGGTTTTTCATTCCATACGTGTCCGATCAGTGCAGGATCTGGCTGAGGAAGAGTTTGGTGCGTTCGTGCTGAGGATTGTCGAAGAATTCGGCCGGTGAATTCTGCTCGACGATCTGGCCTTGGTCCATGAAGATCACGCGGTTTGCAACCTGACGGGCAAAGCCCATTTCGTGGGTGACGCAGAGCATGGTCATGCCTTCTTCGGCAAGGCCTACCATCGTATCCAGCACCTCCTTGATCATTTCCGGATCGAGCGCCGAGGTCGGCTCATCGAACAGCATGATCTTCGGGTTCATGCAGAGTGAGCGGGCAATCGCCACGCGCTGCTGCTGGCCACCCGAAAGCTGGCCCGGATATTTGTTGGCCTGTTCGGGGATCTTGACGCGCTTCAGGAAGTGCATGGCGATGTCTTCCGCCTGCTTCTTCGGCATCTTACGCACCCAGATCGGCGCCAGCGTGCAGTTTTCCAGGATCGTCAGATGCGGGAAGAGGTTGAAGTGCTGGAACACCATGCCGACTTCGCGGCGCACTTCATCGATCTTCTTCAGGTCGTTGGTCAGCTCCGTGCCGTCAACGATGATCTTGCCCTTCTGATGCTCTTCCAGACGGTTGATGCAGCGGATCATCGTCGACTTGCCGGAACCCGAAGGGCCGGCAATGACGATACGCTCGCCGCGCATGACCTTCAGGTTGATGTCGCGAAGAACGTGGAAGTCACCGTACCACTTGTTCATGTTGATGATCTCGACGGCAACGTCGGTCGTCGACACGGTCAATTTCTTAGTTAGGGCTTCTGCTGCCATTGCTTGTTCCTCTTTTTATCGTTTGTGGCCGGTGTCGAGATGACGTTCCATGAATGCTGAATAGCGCGACATGCCGAAGCAGAAAAGCCAGAAGGCGAAGCCGGCGAATATCAGCCCTGTCAGCGGCGTTACCGCGGTTGCCCAGTTCGGATCGACGAAGTTGAGGCGAACGATGCCGAGCAGATCGAACATGCTGATGATTGACACCAGCGAGGTATCCTTGAACATGCCGATGAAAGTGTTGACGATACCCGGGATCACCAGCTTGATCGCCTGCGGCATGATGATCAGCCGCATCTTCTGCCAGTAGCCGAGGCCGAGTGAATCGGCCCCCTCGAACTGGCCCTTCGGAATTGCCTGCAGGCCGCCGCGGATGACCTCGGCCATATAGGCGGAGGCAAAGATCGATACACCCACGATCGCGCGCAAGAGCTTGTCCACCGTCCAGCCGGCCGGCAGGAAAAGCGGCAGCATGACGCTCGCCATGAAGAGAACCGTGATCAGCGGCACGCCGCGCACGACCTCGATGAAGATGATGCAGACCGTGCGGATGACCGGCATCTGCGAGCGTCTTCCGAGTGCCAGAATAATACCGACCGGGAAGGAGACGGCGATGCCAACGAAGGAAAGCACCAGCGTCACCAGCAGCCCGCCCCAGAGCGGCGTCTCGACGATTTCCAGTCCAAAGCCGCCGTAAAGCAGAATGAAGGAGACGATCGGCAGCGCGATGAAGAGCAGGATGGCGTTCAGGCCCTTGCGAGGCGCCGAGGGGATGAGCATCGGGACCAGCAGGAGGACGAAGAGAATGCCGACCAATGTTGGCCGCCAGCGCTCGTCGAGCGGATAACGTCCAAAAATGAACTGGT
This sequence comes from Rhizobium sp. WYJ-E13, assembly GCF_018987265.1. Taxonomy (NCBI): domain Bacteria; kingdom Pseudomonadati; phylum Pseudomonadota; class Alphaproteobacteria; order Hyphomicrobiales; family Rhizobiaceae; genus Rhizobium; species Rhizobium sp. WYJ-E13. The sequence continues at coordinate 1,300,771 of NZ_CP076853.1, forward strand.
CGAATTTGGCATTGACGAAGGCCCAGCACGCGCCACTCCAGCCGTCCGGCTGGATGCCGCCCTGGACAGCAGTGGCGCAGAAGGTGCGGTCCGGGCCAGTCCAGACCGCCTGTACGAACAGCCAGTTGATGGCATGCGGCAAGGCCCAGGCGAGGAAGGTCACTGCCAGAAGGGTGAGGACGATATCCTTGGGTGTTGCAAGCAGGTTGCGGCGTATCCAGGCGCCAGCGCCCTTCTCCCCAGATGGCGGCGGCTCCTGCGCCAGCATGGTGGTTCTGACAAAACTATTGCTCATCTTACCTCTCCACCAGGGCCATCTTGGCATTGAACCAGTTCATCAGCAGCGAGGTCACGATGCTGATGGCGAGATAGATGACCATCCAGATGAGAATAACCTCTACCGACTGACCGGTCTGATTCAGCGTCGTGCTGCCGACGGCGACGAGATCGGCAAAACCGATAGCGATTGCCAGTGACGAGTTCTTGGTGAGGTTCAGATACTGACTGCTTAGCGGCGGAATGATGATGCGAAACGCCTGCGGAATGACGACCAGTCGGGTAATTGCCGAAGGATGCAGGCCGAGTGCAGCTGCCGCCTCCGTCTGTCCTTTGGGCACGCCGCGGATACCTGAGCGCACGATCTCGGCTATGAAGGCGGCCGTATAGAAGGAAAGCGCCAGGAAAAGCGACATGAATTCCGGGCCGACCACGGAACCGCCGGTCAGATTAAACTTGCCGGCGACCGGGAAATCAAAAGACAGCGGTGCGCCTGCGAGCAGGAAGGCAACGAGCGGCAGCCCTACGATGAGGCCGATCGAAACCCAGATCGTGTGGAACGGCTGACCTGTCGCTGCCTGACGGCAATGCGCCCACCGTGCGGTGATAACAGTGGCAATGATCGCGACAGCGAAGGCAACGCCGACCAGCCAGAAACCGTCGCCGAAGATCGGCTTGGGGAAGGCGAGGCCGCGATTGTTCAGATATGATCCGAGGGGGAGATGCAAAGAATCACGGGCATTGGGCAGAATGGCCAGAACGCCAGAATACCAGAAGAAGATCACGAGCAACGGCGGAATGTTACGGAAGACTTCCACATAGACCGTGCAGAGCTTGGCAATCAGCCAGTTCCGCGACAGGCGGCCGATGCCGATGACGAAGCCGATTATTGTTGAAGTGATGATGCCGGTGACGGCGATCAGCAGCGTGTTCAGAAGGCCGACGAGAAGTGCACGGCCGTAGGTCGAATCACTCGAATATTGGATCAGCGACTGGCCGACTTCGAAACCAGCGCGGCCGTTCAGAAAGCCGAAACCCGATGCGATGTTGGCGCGTGCAAGGTTGACTGCTGTATTGTGAGCAATCGACCAGACCAACGCGACCAGCAATATAATGGTAAGAGCTTGGAAGAAGATGCCCCGAATTGTCGGGTCATAGAGGGCAGACTGGAAGCTCCAGCCGCTCCTGGTCAAAGAGGATGAATCCGCAACCTGATGCGTCATGCCTGGCCAATTCCCCACGTTATGCGCCCCTTTTCGGAGCTTTTTATAGGAGGATGAGGAAAGGCGGTTTCCCGCCTTTCCGGCTTTTCGGTTAGCGAACCGGCGGAGCGTACTGAATGCCGCCCTTGTTCCAGAGAGCGTTAAGGCCGCGTGCGATCTTCAGCTGGCTGCCTTGGCCGATGTTCTTTTCGAAGACTTCACCGTAGTTGCCGACGGTCTTGACGATGTTGTAGGCCCAGTCGTTGGTCAGGCCGAGGTCGGTACCGATCTTGGTGTCGGCTTCCACGCCGAGGAAGCGCTTGATATCCGGGTTCGGCGAGTTCTTCATCTCGTCGACATTGGCCTGCGTGATGCCGAATTCTTCGGCATTGACCATCGCATAGCCGACCCAGCTGACGATATCGAGCCACTGGTCGTCACCCTGGCGGACGGCTGGACCGAGCGGCTCCTTGGATATGATTTCCGGCAGGATCATGTGTTCGTCGGGATTCTTCAGCGTCAGACGCAGCGAGTAGAGGCCGGACTGGTCGGTCGTGTAGACGTCGCAACGGCCGGAGTCATAGGCGGCGTTGACTTCGTCGAGCTTCTCGAAGACCACTGGATTGTACTGGAGATTGTTGGCCTTGAAATAGTCGGCGAGGTTGAGTTCGGTCGTGGTGCCCGACTGAACGCAGACGGATGCGCCGGAGAGTTCCAGAGCCGACTTCACGTTGAGGCTCTTGCGAACCATGAAGCCCTGGCCGTCATAGTAGTTTACGAAGCGGAAGTTCAGGCCGAGAGCCGTATCACGGTTGATCGTCCAGGTCGTATTGCGGGCGAGCACGTCGACTTCACCGGACTGCAGGGCAGGGAAACGGTTGGCGGCGCTGAGAGGGGTGAACTTCACCTTGTTGGGATCGCCGAAGATCGCAGCGGAAACCGCACGGCAAAAATCGACGTCGAAGCCCGACCAGTTGCCGGAAGCGTCAGGGGCAGCAAAGCCGGCAAGACCGGTGTTGACGCCGCACTGGACAAAACCTTTTGCCTTTACGTCTCCGAGAGTTGTGGCCGAAGCGGCCGAAGCGCCAAGAGCGAAAACTGCTGCGCCGACAGCTGCGGACAGGAGCTTGTACTTCATTTTTCCCAACCTTTTTTCCGTTGTCTTATATTTTATCGTTTTGGGGAGTGGCCGGATTGAATTTGCCCGTGTGCCTCCCCGTTTCCCGCAACCCTCCCGGCGCGAGTGGGTCTATCACAGTCGTAAATGTCACTATGGTCAAGTCTCGCGGTCAATAATTGCGGCAAAATTCAGCATTTTGGTAGATTGCGCTGCGTCTCTAGGCACTTGGCTAGAAATTGGGCTTTAGCCTGAGGAAAAAATAGCGCTAAAATCGCGAAATAGAGGCCAATGGCTTTGCAGGGCGAGGCTATCACGTCAAGTTGCAGGGGTTGACCCTGATGACGACGGGGTTCAAGAGTTCGGCCTTTGCATACCCTCGCCAGAAGGCCATTTTCCGCATGAAAGATCTAGACAGTCTCCTGCCGGGTGCCGGCATCAATACCCGTCTTTCCCATATCGGCTATGATCCCAGCGATTATCACGGCTTCGTTAACCCGCCGGTGGTGCGCGCGTCTACGGTGCTCTTTCCCGATGCCAAGTCCATGGAAACGCGCAACAAGAAATACACTTACGGGACCCGCGGCACGCCGACGACCGACGCTCTGGCCGAAGCGATCAATGCGCTCGAAGGCTCGGCCGGCACTGTGCTGGTGCCGTCCGGCCTCGCTGCCGTCACGGTCGCGATCCTCGCCTATGTCGCGGCGGGCGATCACGTTCTGGTCGTCGATTCCGTCTACGGTCCGACGCGCCATTTCTGTGACACGATCCTGAAACGCATAGGGGTCGGGGTCGACTATTTCGATCCGGCGATCGGCGCGGCCATCGAAACGCTCTTCAAGCCGAACACCACGGTCGTGCTGACCGAAGCTCCTGGCTCCAATACTTTTGAGATGCAGGATATCCCGGCAATCGCAGCGGTGGCACACAAGCACGGTGCCGTCGTGCTGATGGACAATACCTGGGCCACACCTCTTTATTTCCGGCCGTTGGATTTCGGCGTCGACGTGTCCATCCATGCCTCGACCAAATATCCATCGGGACATTCCGACATTCTGATGGGAACCATTTCCGCCAATGCGGAGCACTGGCCGAGACTGATCGAGACGCATGGCACGCTTGGCCTTTGCGGTGCGCCTGACGATTCCTACCAGATCCTGCGTGGCCTGCGCACGATGGGCATCCGGCTGGAGCGCCACTATGAAAGCGCATTGGCGATCGCCACATGGCTCGAAAGCCGGGAAGAGGTTGCTCGCGTCCTGCATCCAGCCCTGCCGAGCTTCCCGTCGCACCATATCTGGAAGCGTGACTTCAAGGGTGCCAGCGGCATCTTCTCCTTCGTGTTGAAGGCCAGCGATCCGCAGAAGGTCAAGCCGAAGGCGCATGCCTTCCTCGATGCTCTCACTTATTTCGGGCTCGGCTATTCCTGGGGCGGTTATGAAAGCCTGGCTGTGCTGGTCAATCTTTCCGATCGCAAGATCGCCAAGGCGCCGGCTGAAGGTCCGGTCATTCGCCTACAGATCGGCCTCGAAGATATCGGTGACCTCAAGGCCGATATCGAACGCGGTTTTGCTGCGGCAAACGCCATATGATCAGTCGATGGGGCAGTAGCCGTAAATCCAGTCAAGATCCGCCGCGAGGCTTTGCGGCGGTTTCAGCGACAGCACGATGTCGCGGCCGAGGCGGATCGGTCCGCTTGCATGATAGGCGAAGCGGTTGAAGGCACCGCGCTGGCGAAGCTTGGCGATGCGCGGCGTGCGATGCCGCTCGAAAAGCGAGATGGCTTCGGAAACCGGACGGGTGGCGAGAAAGGCCGCAAGCTCGAAGGCATCCTCGATCGCCATTGCCGCGCCCTGCGCCGCAAAAGGCATCATCGCATGTGCTGCATCGCCGATCAGCACGGTCTTGTTTCCATCCTGCCACTTGCCCGGCGTCGCTTCGAAGAGCGGCCAGAAGGTGATGTCGCTGCGCCCGCGAAGCAGGCCGGCAATAACAGGATGCCAGCGACGGAAGCGCGACTGCAGAAGCTCCTGCTGGGCCTGTGTCGGCGCGCCCTGCCAAGCCTGAGGCGCAATATTGCCGGCGGTGATCGCCACCATGTTGAAGCCGCCGGTCTCCTTCAGCGGATAGCAGACCATATGCGCCGAGGAGCCGAGCAGGGCCGAGACGCTGGCGCGGTCGAGAAAGCCCGGCGCCTCGGCTTGTGCGATGGTAAAACGGAAGGCAATATTTCCGGAGAATTGCGGGGCAGGGGCGCCCGGTATTGCCTGCCGCAGTTTGGACCAGACGCCGTCGGCGCCGATGATGACGTCGGCCGAACGTCGGCCCTGCGGGAGATCCGATTCGAAACGCGTTCCGAGATGAAGCGTGCAAAGCGGATTGGCGATCACCGCATCCAGAAGAGCCTTTTGAAGCGTCTTGCGATGCAGGACACCATAGGGCGCTCCCCAGCGATGCCTGGCGAAACTCCCGGCAGGAACGGCAGCGAGCTCGCGCAGCGAACTGCCCGAGATCAGCCGGATGGATTGCGGCTCGAGCCAGAGGTTGGCCAGCCCGTCGAGCACACCGAGTTCGGCAAGCACGCGCGATGCATTGGGAGAGATCTGCAGGCCGGCACCTACCTCTGCAAGCTCGGACGCCTGTTCGAAAATATCGGAGCTGATGCCACGCCTTGCGAGCGCCAGTGCGGCTGTCAGGCCCGCAATTCCGGCGCCGATGATGGCGGCATGTTCGACCGGCATGGGGTGTCCGATCTAATGAAGAGGAAAATTACGCTGCCTTCACGTGGAAGACGCAGCCGGGCGGGTTGGTCTGGTTGGACTTCAACGAAGCATTGTAGCGATAGAGGGTCGAGCAGTAGGAGCAGACCTTCTCGTTGTCGTCGCCCATATCGATGAAGATATGCGGATGGTCGAAGGGAGCGGAGGCACCAGTGCACATGAATTCCTTGACGCCGACTTCGATAACGCGGTGACCGCCGTCGTTCTGGAAGTGGGGAATGCTGTGGCCGGCCATGTCTGTCTCCGAATGCTTTGAAATTCTGCGCGGACCTTATAGGCCTTCGAAAGAAAAGTGTAGTGCCAAAGCAAAGCCCCAATGCGAGTTTTTGGCTTCACGCTCAAAGGCCGCTGGACTATGGTCGCGCCAAACAAGGACGGCCCGATGAACCTGAATACGCCTGCATTTTCAAGCTTCACCCATGATGGACTGAAACTCGCTTTCTTCGACGAGGGGGATCACTCCGGCCCGCCGGTGCTGCTGATTCACGGCTTTGCCTCGTCGGCGAGCGTCAACTGGGTTCATCCGGGCTGGCTGAAGACCCTGGGCGATGCCGGCTATCGTGTCATTGCCATCGACAACAGGGGGCATGGCGCCAGCGACAAGCCGCGTGATGCCGAAGCTTACAGGCCATGGTTCATGGCTGGCGACGCGATCGCGCTGCTTGATCATCTGGGTATTTCCGAGGCCAATCTGATGGGCTACTCCATGGGTGCCCGCATCTCCGTCTTTGCGGCACTTGCCCATCCGCACCGCGTCCGCTCGCTGGTGCTCGGTGGCCTCGGTATCGGCATGACCGATGGGGTGGGCGATTGGGACCCGATCGCCGATGCGTTGCTTGCGCCCTCGCTTGCCGACGTCACCCATCAGCGCGGCCAGATGTTCCGTGCTTTTGCCGAGCAGACGAAGAGTGATCGTGAGGCGCTTGCCGCCTGTATCAAGGGTTCGCGTGATCTGGTTGCACGCGAGGACATGGGCAAGATCGATGCGCCCACCTTGATCGGGGTTGGAACGAAAGACGATATTGCCGGTTCTCCCCAGGAGCTTGCGGCGCTGATGCCTGACGCCGAAGCACTGGATATCCCCGGCCGCGACCACATGCTCGCCGTGGGTGACCGGGTGTTCAAGAAGGCCGTGCTGGAATTCTACGCAAAGGTCGCCGCTGGTTGATGTCGCCGGCAGGTGACATAACGTGATTTCCAAGAAAAACGCACTGCACCGGTGTGCCGCGGGCACCCATTTATGTTATCGGCGTTTTCCTCTATATAATCGCATTCCAACGGGAAATGAGGAGGCCGGAAATGGTCGCTAAGACGGATATTCGCACGCTGGACGCAGCCCATCCGCTGAAGGTGATGGACCCTATCTGGGACAGTCTGCGAGAAGAAGCGCGCCTTGCTGCGGAAAGCGATCCGGTGCTGGCAGCCTTCCTCTATTCGACTGTTATCAACCATCGCTCGCTCGAGGAATGCGTCATCCATCGCATCTGTGAGCGCCTCGACCATCCCGACATGCAGGCAAACCTGCTACGCCAGACCTTTGAGGAAATGCTCGAGGACTGGCCGGAATGGAGTTCGATCCTGCGCGTGGATATCCAGGCAGTCTATGATCGCGACCCTGCTTGCCTGCGCTTTATGGAAGCTGTTCTGTACTTCAAGGGCTTCCACGCGCTGCAGACGCATCGGCTGGCGCATTGGCTGCTGAACCGCGGCCGGCGCGACTTCGCGCTGTACCTGCAGAGCCGCTCCTCCAGCGTCTTCCAGACGGACATTAATCCGGCCGCCCGCATCGGCAAGGGCATCTTCCTCGACCATGCGACCGGCCTGGTCGTCGGCGAAACGGCTGTTATCGGCGACAATGTCTCCATCCTCCATGGTGTAACGCTCGGCGGCACTGGCAAGGAAGGGGCTGATCGTCACCCGAAGATCGGTACGGGCGTAATGATCGGCGCCGGCGCCAAGATCCTCGGCAATATCGAGATCGGCTTCTGCTCGCGCGTCGCCGCCGGTTCCGTCGTCCTGAAGCCGGTGCCGCCAAAGACCACGGTGGCGGGCGTGCCTGCTAAGGTCGTCGGTGAAGCCGGTTGCTCCGAGCCTGCACGCGTGATGGATCAGGTTATCGGCGCCGATATCTGAGCCTTCATTGGAAAAATGCGGAAAACTGCCTAAATGCAGGCAGGGGCAGTTTTTGCTACCCGATCTCGCGACCTTTACAGCGCGGCTTTACCTGTGCAAGAAGCGGCCAACCGGGATTGCTTACGGAGATGGAAGAGTGAAGCCTGAAGAAATCAAGAAACTCGACGCCTATTTCAAACGCACGCTGAATCCGCAGATGGTGGTGAAGGCGCGCCCGCGCAAGAACGACTCCGCGGAAGTCTACATTGGCGAAGAATTTCTGGGTGTCATCTACATCGATGACGAGGATGGCGACCGTTCCTACAATTTCTCGATGGCGATTCTCGACGTCGATCTCTGATCGGCCGTCACATCGATCGAAAGCCATGCATCGCCAGCCGATGCATGGCTTTTTTGTTTACGCCGATCGCCAAATACGCTGGGTCGCCAAAATTTCTTATAACCCTGTGGTTGTGGTCGCCTGATATATTTTAGCAAAATCAATAAAAGACGAACGTGCCCAAAAATCCGGCTTTTAGCACGGGCAGTGGATGCAACCATTGGATGTTTTGCAACGCACAAGACTACTTGACTCTTTGTGCATTGCAGCTACCCTCTGCTTGCAACAGCCAATTGGAGGATGGGTCATGTTCAATTTCGACGATGCAAACCGGAAGAGCAAGGAAGCTGTGGATTCGATGCTTAAGAGCTATTCCGATACTGCCAAGGGTTTTCAGGCGATCGCCTCCGAGGCGGCCGAATATTCCAAGAAGTCCTTCCAGGATGCCGTCACCCATTTCGAGACGCTGTCGGGCTTAAAGAGTTTCGAGGCGGCTTTCGAATTGCAGACCAATTATGCGAAGTCTTCCTATGAGGCTTTCGTCACCGAGGCGACCAAACTCGGCGAAATGTATGCCGACCTCGCCAAAAATGCTTACAAGCCCTACGAAGCACCGATGTCCGCCGCTGTCGCCAAGGTCTCGAAAGCGACCCCGGTAGCCCCCGCCGCCGCATAAATCTTGTGGCGCATTGCGCGCCACCTATTGAAAATCAAAGACCGGCACCGCACCTGCGGCCGGTCTTTTTTGTTTCCCGAAGCCTGCCCTGGTTTTTACGCAGACTTTTTTGGCCTTTGCGTCAAGTCCTGCGGAATTGTGATTGCAGTCGGAAACAAGGGGCTTAAAATCGCTCTATTATGAACTACCTTAGGGTTTCAGATATTCGTCGGGAAAGCACCCCTCCCATGCTCCCCTGCCGGATTGATTGAGGAATGAATGACAATGATCGCCACACCGATCCGGATGCAAAACGACAGCGAAAGGAACGGGGACAACGGAAATCGAACCTCGGTCATCACGCGCACCAAGCCGAAGACCAAGAAGCCTAATCTCTATCGCGTACTGCTTTTGAATGACGACTACACCCCAATGGAATTCGTCATCCATATCCTGGAGCGTTTTTTTCAGAAGGATCGGGAAAGTGCCACCCGCATCATGCTGCATGTCCATAACCACGGCGTCGGCGAATGCGGAATATTCACATACGAGGTAGCGGAGACCAAGGTGAGCCAGGTGATGGATTTTGCCCGGCAGCATCAGCATCCGCTGCAATGCGTCATGGAAAAGAAGTGAGGAACTGAACGTGCCAACATTTTCGCCTAGTCTTGAGAAGGCGCTCCATCAGGCACTGACCTTTGCCAACGAGCGGCACCATGAATATGCGACGCTCGAGCATCTGCTGCTCGCCCTGATCGACGATGCCGATGCGGCTGCGGTCATGGGTGCCTGCAATGTCGACCTCGACGCGCTCCGCAAAACGCTTCTGGAATATGTCGATAACGAACTCTCCAACCTGGTCACCGGTTATGACGAGGACTCCAAGCCGACGTCAGGCTTCCAGCGAGTCATTCAGCGCGCGGTGATCCATGTCCAGTCTTCCGGCCGCGAGGAAGTGACCGGCGCCAACGTGCTCGTCGCGATCTTCGCCGAGCGCGAGAGCCATGCTGCCTATTTCCTGCAGGAGCAGGAAATGACCCGCTACGACGCCGTCAACTACATCTCCCACGGCATCGGCAAGCGTCCCGGCGTATCCGAAAGCCGTCCACCGCGCGGCGCTGAGGACGAGTCCGAGTCCAAGCCAACCGCACGCGGTAACGAGGAAGAAAGCGGGCCGAAGAAGCAGCAGGATGCACTGAAGGCCTACTGCGTGAACCTCAACGAGAAGGCCAAGGGCGGCAAGATCGACCCGTTGATAGGCCGTAACGCCGAGGTGAACCGGACCATCCAGATCCTGTGCCGTCGCTCCAAGAACAACCCGCTCTATGTCGGTGACCCAGGCGTCGGTAAAACGGCGATTGCCGAAGGTCTTGCCAAGCGCATCGTCGAAGGCAAGGTTCCGGAAGCTCTGGCCGATGCCACGATCTTTTCGCTGGATATGGGCACGCTGCTCGCCGGCACGCGATATCGCGGTGACTTCGAAGAGCGCCTTAAGCAGGTCGTCAAGGAACTGGAAGAATATCCGGGTGCCGTTCTCTTCATCGACGAAATCCACACCGTCATCGGTGCAGGTGCGACGTCGGGTGGGGCCATGGATGCCTCGAACCTCTTGAAGCCGGCCCTGTCTTCGGGTGCGATCCGCTGCATCGGTTCGACCACCTACAAGGAATACCGCCAATTCTTCGAAAAGGATCGGGCTCTGGTCCGCCGCTTCCAGAAGATCGATGTCAATGAGCCGTCGATCGATGATGCGATCGAGATCATGAAGGGCCTGAAGCCCTATTTCGAAGAATACCACCACTTGCGCTATTCGAACGAGGCGATCAAGACCGCTGTCGAGCTCTCGGCTCGCTACATCTCGGACCGCAAGCTGCCGGACAAGGCGATCGATGTCATCGACGAGACGGGTGCGGCCCAGATGTTGCTGCCACCGTCCAGGCGCCGCAAGCTGATCACCGAAAAGGAGATCGAAGCGACGATTGCGACGATGGCCCGCATCCCTGCAAAGACGGTGTCGAAGGACGACGAAGCCGTTCTCGCCAATCTCGAGCAGGAACTGCGCTCGGTCGTCTATGGTCAGGATGTGGCGATCGAAGCCCTGTCCACCTCGATCAAGCTGGCCCGGGCCGGCCTGCGTGAACCGAACAAGCCGATCGGCGCCTATGTCTTCTCTGGTCCCACGGGCGTCGGCAAGACGGAAGTTGCCAAGCAGCTTGCCGCCTCTCTGGGTGTCGAGATGCTGCGCTTCGATATGTCGGAATACATGGAGCGCCATACGGTTTCCCGTCTGCTCGGTGCACCTCCCGGCTATGTCGGCTTCGACCAGGGCGGCCTGTTGACCGATGGCGTTGACCAGCATCCGCATTGCGTGGTGCTGCTGGACGAAATCGAGAAGGCGCATCCGGATATCTACAATATCCTGCTGCAGGTCATGGACCACGGCACGCTGACCGACCATAACGGCAAGAAGATCGACTTCCGCAACGTCATCCTGATCATGACGACCAATGCGGGTGCTTCGGAAATGGCCAAGGCCGCCATTGGCTTCGGTTCGTCCAAGCGCACCGGTGAAGATGAAGAGGCGCTGACCCGCCTGTTCACGCCGGAATTCCGCAACCGTCTCGACGCGATCATCCCGTTCGCGGCGCTGCCGACGGCCGTTATCCATAAGGTCGTACAGAAGTTCATCATGCAGCTGGAAGCTCAGCTCTCCGAACGTAACGTCACGTTCGACCTGCACGAGGATGCGATCGCCTGGCTGTCCGAAAAGGGTTACGACGAGAAGATGGGTGCCCGCCCACTGTCCCGCGTGATCCAGGAAAACATCAAGAAGCCGCTGGCGAACGAGATCCTATTCGGCAAGCTGAAGAAGGGCGGCGTCGTCAACGTCACCGTCGGTCCCAAGGAAGACGGCAAGCCAGGTCTTATTCTGGAAGCCATTCCGGAAACGGCGCCGATCAAGCCGAAGCCGGAGGCCGAGCTGGTTCATCCGGAAGCGGCTCACGAGGATGATGGCGAGCTGAAGACCAAGCCGGTCAAGAAGACGAAGGCCAAGACCGTGCCGCGGCCTGAACCGGAAGTCCGCGACGCGCCTAAGAAGGGCTCGACCGTTCCGAAAGTTCCTCGAAAGAAATAGGCTTCGGGTGAAATACGCGAAAAGGCCGCTGCGAAGCGGCCTTTTTGCTTGCTGTATATGTCAAGGTTTTGCGTCGTTACGCAAGTTCCGCCTTGATCTTCTCCGCATTGGCTGCGAGCACCGCACCGTCCTCCATCTTGCCGGAATGCGGCTTCAGCGCCACGCCCTCATGCCGCGGGATGACATGGAAATGCAGGTGGAAAACCGTCTGGCCTGCGGCCGGCTCGTTGAACTGGGCGATGAAGACGCCGTCGGCATCGAAGGCTTCTTTCACCGCATTGGCGACCTTCTGGACGACGGTGATTGTATGAGAGAGCGAAGCCGGATCGGCGTCGAAGATATTGCGGGAAGGTGCCTTCGGCAGGACCAGAACATGGCCCGGCGCTTGCGGCATCACATCCATGAAGACGACCGTCTCGTCGTCCTCGTAGACGCGATGCGACGGGATCTCGCCGCGCAGGATCTTGGCGAAGATGTTGTTGTCGTCATAGGCGGCGCTGGTCATGGCGAAATCTCCTCGTGCTTTCCTTGATCGCGTAGCGCGGCGGAGCCAAGCGCGTCAATCCTCCTGCAGCCGTTCGCCCTTGCGGAAGGGAGTGTGTTCACTCAGCATCTCATTCATGTACTCGACATCCTCCCGCTCGCGCTCGAGATAGTCGGCAACCGCACGGCGCAGTCCCGCATGGGCGATATAGTGGGCCGAATGTGTCGTCACCGGCAGATAGCCGCGCGCAAGCTTATGTTCGCCCTGAGCGCCGGCCTCCACTTTCTTGAGGCCTTTTTCCAGCGCGAAATCGATGGCCTGATGATAGCAGACCTCGAAATGCAGGTAGGGATGATCTTCGATGCAGCCCCAGTGCCGCCCGTAGAGCGTATCGCCGCCGACGAAATTGATGGCGCCTGCCACATAGCGGCCGTCGCGCTTCGCCATGACGAGCAGGATATCGTCGGCCATGCGCTCGCCGATCAGCGAGTAGAATTTGCGCGTCAGATAGGGGCGGCCCCATTTGCGGCCGCCGGTGTCCATGTAGAAGGCGAAGAACTGATCCCAGATGTCTTCGGTCAGGTCTTTTCCGGTCAGCCAGTCGATGGTGATGCCATTTTCAACCGCCGTCCGACGCTCCTTGCGCAATGCCTTGCGCTTGCGGGAGGCAAGCGTTTCCAGGAACTCATCGTGGTCGGCATAGCCTTCATTGATGAAATGGAACTGCTTGTCTGTGCGATGGAGATAGCCATCGGTCTCGAAGACCGGCATCTCGTCCTCTGGCACGAAGGTGATATGGGCCGAGGAAATATCGAGACGGCGCACGACCTCCTTGAGGCTTTCCGCCATGGCATTCTGAACTGGCAGTCTTGTAAATCCTTCGGCCACGAGCAGGCGAGGGCCGGTTGCGGGCGTGAAAGGGATCGAGCATTGCAGCTTCGGGTAATAGCTGCCACCGGCCCGTTCGAAAGCGTCGGCCCAGCCGTGGTCGAAGACATATTCGCCCTGGCTGTGGTTCTTGAGATAGCCGGGCAGGGCACCGACCAGTTCACCCTTGTCCGTTTCCAGAAGCATGTGATGGCCGAGCCAGCCGGTCTGTGCCGTGGCCGAGCCGGATTCTTCCAGCGACGAGAGAAAGGCATGCGAAACGAAGGGGTTATAGGCGATGATATCGCACGCCTTCGATGCTCCCGAAAGCCTGGACCAGCGCTCTGGGGAAATCGCAGTGAATGATCGCTCGATGCGAATGGAAAGTTCGTCTGACGATTCGTCTGTCATGAAGCAAATGCGAAGCCGTTGGGGAGGGAGTGGGCTCCCTCCCAGTCTGCGCACGATCTTGTCGAAAAAGCGAGCGTCAAACCGCCGCGCGTGGATCGAAGCCCTCAAAAGTCATCTGGTCGGCGTTCTCGAAAGTCTGCTTGCGAGCCTCACTGTCGCGCACCGTCCAGGTGATGACCGGAACGCCCTTTTCGCGCTGAGCCGTGATGAACGGGTTCGGCAGGTCCGCATAATAATAGGAGACGAAATCGAGGCCGATTTCCATCGCCTTCTCGTGCTCGGCATATTCTTCCTCCGTGTTGCCGTTGGCCGTTAGCCCGAGCGGGTAGGGGGTATCAAGCTGTTTCAGGTCCTTCAGCAGCCAATGGTCGAAGCTCATCAGCGCAACCTTGCCTTCATAGCCCTCGAGGACTTCGAGAACGGCTTCGGCAAAGCCCTCGTCGTCGGCTTCGCGGCCCTTGAGTTCCAGCACCAGTGGCACTTTGCCCTGCACGAGCGCGAGAAGCTGCTTCAGCGTCGGTATTTTGTCCTTCGTGCCGCCGACGGCAATCAGACCGAGTTCTTGGGAGGTCCGTTCCCGCACGTCGCCCTTGAGGTTGCAGAGGCGTTCCAGATCTTCATCATGGAAGATGACCGGCACACCATCCGAGGCGTAATGCAGGTCGCATTCGATGGCAAAGCCTGCTTCGACGGCACGCGAGAAGGCCGACAGCGTATTTTCCCAGACGACATTGTTGAGGTCATGATAGCCGCGGTGCGCAACCGGCAGCTCTTTGATCCATGAGGCATTCGTCATTATGCGATTTCCATGATAGCATCGATCTCGACTGCGGCATTGAGCGGCAGAGCAGCCATGCCGACGGCAGCGCGGGCATGTTTGCCGGCTTCGCCGAGCACGCCGGCGATCAGGTTCGATGCGCCGTTGATGACGAGGTGCTGCTCGACGAAATCAGGTGCAGAGGCAACGAAACCGTTGAGCTTGATGACGCGGCGGATACGGCCGAGATCGCCCCCAAGCGCTGCTTTTGCCTGAGCGAGGATGTTGATGGCGCAAAGTTCTGCAGCACGCTGACCGGCGGCGACGTCGACGGTCTTGCCGAGGTGGCCGGAGATCGCGACTTTGCCGCCTTCCAGCGGCAACTGGCCGGAAATAGTGAGAAGATTGCCGCTGATGACATAGGGGACATAATTGGCGGCAGGTGCGGCAGCTTCGGGCAGGGTTATCCCCATTTCCGACAGGCGCGTGGCGATTTGATCGGACATTTTCGTCTCCGCTTTTGTTGTCAATTCTTCAAAAATTATGCATCAAGACTAGAATCTTTAATGTGACAGTTTCGAGCCTCGACTTGGCTGCCTCTATTTGGCCGAAACGGTTCTTATAACATCGCGGACGAGTCCAACAGGAGTTAATGAATGTTCCGATCGTCACTTGCCGCTCTTCTTCTCGCAAGCGTTTCCGCCAATGTTTCGGCGGCCGCGCCGGCGACGAGCGCTGCGATCGCGACCGGGCTCGTCGCTCACCGCGCCGTCTACGACCTGGAACTGAAGGACGCCTCGGACCGTTCCGGCATCTCCTCCATGTACGGCCGCATGGTCTATGAGTTCGATGGCAATTACTGTGAAGGCTTCACCACGAATTTCCGCTTCGTCACCCAGATCGACACCGGCGACAGCGTGCGTGTCAGCGACCAGCAGACCAAGACCTTCGAAAGCCTGAAGGACGGCAAGTTCACCTTCGATACCAAGTCTTTCACCGACGATCAGCTCGACAAGGAAGTCAACGGCGCGGCTCAGGATAAGCCGGAAGGCGTGAAGGTCGACCTGACGCAGCCAGCCAGCCGTGAACTGCAGCTCGAGGAAAGCCGTTTTCCGACCGAGCACATGCTCGACGTCATCCAGAACGCCAAAGATGGCAAGCGCTTCTTCGAGGCTCGCGTTTTCGACGGCTCCGACGACGGCGACAAATCCCTTGTCACTACGACCATTGTCGGCAAGCAGGAGACCCCTGTCACAGATGAGGCCGATGCCGGCAATGCCGGCCAGTTCGCCAAGTCGTCCTTCTGGCCGGTGACGATCTCTTATTTCAACGAGAACGCCAAATCGGACACGCTGCCGGTCTACCGCATGTCGTTCAAGCTCTATGAGAACGGCATCACGCGCGACTTGACGATGGACTACGGTGATTTCGTCCTGACCGGCAAGCTCGCCAAGCTTGAGCTTCTCGACAAGAAGGCTGCGCCGGCCTGCCACTGAGGCGGCCTTCGCCGCAGGCCTGACCGGTACTGGCAGGCTGAGCCGATCGTCTCGATAATCGCACGCGGATCCAGATTTTTTGGCATAAGCCTTGCTTTTATGGCAAATCAAATGTAAGGCCACGCGCATTCCACACGTAAGGCATGGGATCGTCCGGGAGAAATCCGGCTTTTCCGCCCGGTGGCATCTTCAAAGAGGATGCTGTTCGCCTTGCGGAGGTTCAACCGGAAAAGGAGTAACAAGGCATGGCATTGCCTGATTTTTCTATGCGCCAGCTGCTCGAAGCAGGCGTCCACTTCGGTCACCAGACGCATCGCTGGAACCCGAAGATGAAGCCGTACATTTTCGGCGATCGTAATAACATCCACATCATCGACCTGGCCCAGACCGTTCCGATGCTGTCGCGCGCCCTGCAGGTCGTGTCCGACACCGTTGCTCGTGGCGGCCGCGTTCTCTTCGTCGGCACCAAGCGCCAGGCATCCGAGTTGATCGCTGACTCGGCGAAGCGTTCTGCCCAGTACTACGTCAACTCGCGTTGGCTCGGCGGCATGATGACGAACTGGAAGACGATCTCCAACTCGATCCAGCGCCTGCGCAAGCTCGACGAAATCCTCAGTGCCGAGCAGTCCGGCTACTCCAAGAAGGAGCGCCTGAACCTCGAGCGCGAGCGCGAAAAGCTCGACAAGGCCCTCGGCGGTATCAAGGACATGGGCGGCACGCCGGATCTGATGTTCATCATCGACACCAACAAGGAAAAGATCGCGATCGACGAAGCCAAGCGCCTCGGCATCCCGGTCGTCGCCATCATCGACTCGAACTGCGATCCGGACCTGATCGACTATCCGATCCCGGGCAACGACGACGCCTCGCGCGCCATCGCTCTCTACTGCGACCTGATCGCCCGCGCTGCCATCGACGGTATTGCCCGGCAGCAGAGCGCATCGGGCCGCGACCTCGGCGCCTCGACCGAAGTTCCGGTCGAGCCGGCGCTCGATGAGGCAGCCGACGCCTGATAAAGCGGGCGGAGCAATTCTCCGCTGAAGCTTGTGAAGATTGGGAAAGGCCGCTCGCGACTCTCTGAAGTTCGGCGGCCTTGCTCGTTTCCGGCGGAAGCGCACGCTGCTTTCGCCCCAAGAGTTTTGTTATGATGCGTCTTCATAACGCTGTCATACATACAGGTACATTTCGTGCCTCAATCCGGTGCCGCACCGCGTTCAACGGGCCACCGTATAAACCGACAAGAGGAAGCTTATGACCGAGATTACGGCTGCACTGGTGAAAGAACTGCGCGAAAAGTCTGGCGCAGGCATGATGGACTGCAAGAAGGCGCTGACCGAGACCAACGGCGATATCGAAGCCGCGATCGACTGGCTGCGCGCCAAGGGCATCTCCAAGGCCGACAAGAAGTCCGGCCGTGCCGCCGCTGAAGGCCTGGTCGCTATCGCTGGCGCCGGTCACAAGGCTGTCGTCATCGAGCTCAATTCCGAAACCGACTTCGTTGCCCGTAACGATGCCTTCCAGGACCTCGCACGCGGCGTCGCCGAAGTTGCGCTGTCCACCGACGGCACGGTCGAAGCCATTTCGGCTGCTACCTATCCCGCATCCGGCAAGCCGGTCGCCGACACCATCAAGGAAGCGATCGCAACCATTGGCGAAAACATGACGCTCCGTCGTGCCGCCAAGCTGGAAGTCGAGCACGGTGTGGTGGCAACCTACATCCACAACGCTGCCGGCGACGGCATTGGCAAGCTCGGCGTTCTCGTCGCGCTGAAGTCCGTCGGCGACAAGGCCGTTCTGACCTCGATCGGCCGCCAGGTTGCCATGCATATCGCGGCTACCAACCCGCTGGCGATCCGCGCCGAAGAAGTCGATGCTGCTGTGGCCGAGCGCGAACGCAACGTCTTCATCGAGCAGTCCCGCGAATCCGGCAAGCCGGAAGCCATCATCGAAAAGATGGTGGAAGGCCGCATGCGTAAGTTCTTCGAGGAAGTCGCTCTTCTCTCGCAGTCTTTCGTCATCAACCCGGACTTGACGGTCGGCGCTGCGATCAAGGCAGCCGAGAAGGAAGCCGGCGCGCCGATCGAAATCACCGGCATGGCTCGCCTGCTCCTCGGCGAAGGCGTCGAGAAGGAAGAGACCGACTTCGCAGCCGAAGTTGCTGCTGTCGCCAAGGGCTGATCTTGCTGCCATATTTGGGAAAACCGAAGGGCATCGCGTGACAACGCGATGCCCTTCGTGTATCGGGCAATTGCGGCAATATACGAGGAGCCAACATGACGTCGGAGCCAATCTATAAACGTGTTCTACTCAAGGCTTCCGGAGAAGCCATGATGGGTGCCCAGGGGTTCGGCATCGACGTTGCGGTGGCAGATCGCATCGCGTCCGACATTGCCGAGGCGAGGCACATGGGTGTCGAAGTCGGCGTCGTTATCGGCGGCGGTAACATCTTTCGCGGCGTGGCTGTTGCATCCAAGGGTGGTGATCGTGTCACCGGCGATCACATGGGCATGCTCGGCACCGTTATCAACGCGCTGGCGCTGGCAACGTCGCTGCGCAAGCTGAACATCGATACGGTGGTTCTCTCGGCAATCTCCATGCCGGAAATCTGCGAAAGCTTCTCGCAGCGCGCGACCCTCTATCATCTGTCGCTTGGCAGAGTTGTGATTTTCGCCGGCGGCACTGGAAATCCCTTCTTCACGACCGATTCCGCTGCCGCGCTTCGCGCCGCCGAAATGGGCGCTGAGGCAATCTTCAAGGGCACGCAGGTGGACGGCATCTATACAGCCGATCCGAAGAAGGATCCGGACGCGACCCGTTTCGACCATCTGAGCCATAAGGAGGTTTTGGACAGGGGCCTTGCCGTGATGGATGTCGCAGCCGTTGCGCTGGCGCGAGAAAATTCCATTCCGATCATCGTTTTCTCGATCCACGAGAAGGGGCGTTTCGGTGAAATCTTGACGGGCGGTGGTCTCAAGACCATCGTATCCGACAACTGATAGGGAGCTGCGCCGCTGACGGCGCAAAACTTCTGAGACGGGAGCATAGACATGAGTGAAGGTATCGACATCAAGGAATTGAAGCGCCGTATGGACGGTGCCATTTCCTCGTTCAAGAGCGACATTGCATCGCTGCGCACCGGCCGTGCTTCGGCCAACATTCTCGATCCGGTGACGATTGAAGCCTATGGTTCGCGCATGCCGCTGAACCAGGTTGCGAATATTACGGTGCCCGAGCCGCGCATGCTGACGGTATCCGTCTGGGACAAGAGCATGGTCGGCGCCGTGGATCGTTCGATTCGCGAATCGAATCTCGGCCTGAACCCGATCGTCGATGGTCAGAACCTTCGTATCCCGCTGCCGGAGCTCAACGAAGAGCGCCGCAAGTCGCTCGTCAAGGTGGCGCACGACTATGCCGAAAAGAGCAAGGTCGCGATTCGCCATGTTCGTCGCGATGGCATGGACGGCCTTAAGAAAGCCGAAAAGGATGGCGTAATCGGCCAGGACGAAAGCCGGGCACAGGCGGAACGCGTTCAGAAAATGACGGACGAGACGATTTTGGAAATCGACCGCTTGCTTGGCGAGAAAGAAAAGGAAATCATGCAAGTCTAGTATACTTGCGTCCTCGCCAAGAAAGACCGGACGGAAAATGTCGGAAACCTCATTTTTGACTGCGCCAGAACACGTTGCGATCATCATGGATGGCAACGGCCGTTGGGCAAAGCAGCGCGGCCTGCCGCGGACGATGGGACACCGCAGGGCGGTCGAGACCGTTCGCCAGACCGTGCGCACCGCAGGCGATCTGGGCATCAAGTACCTGACGCTCTTTGCCTTCTCCTCGGAGAACTGGCGCCGCCCGGAGGCCGAGGTCACTGATCTCCTCGGCCTGCTGAAGGCTTTCATTCGCAGCGATCTCGCGGAACTCCATCGGCAGAATGTACGCATCAGGGTGATTGGCGACCGTGTCAATCTGCGCAGCGACATCCTCAAGCTGTTGCTGGAAGCCGAGGAGACGACCAAGGCCAATACGGCACTCACCCTCGTCATCGCCTTCAACTACGGCTCTCGCGACGAGATCGCCCGCGCCATGATGAGCCTTGCCAAGGATGTGGAGGAGGGGCATCTCCGGTCGCAGGATATCACGCCCGCGTTGATCAACGCCCGGCTCGATACGGCCGGTATCCCCGACCCTGATCTCATCATCCGCACCAGCGGCGAGGAGCGGCTTTCCAACTTCCTTTTGTGGCAGGCTGCCTATTCGGAATTCGTTTTCCTGCCGGAATACTGGCCGGATTTTAGCCGTGAGCTCTTTCTTTCAGCGCTCGAGAAATTCGCCTCGCGTGATCGCCGCTTCGGCGGACTGTCCGCGCAGGCTGCAGCAGTGAACACCTGATGAAGCAGGAACTGAAGCTCCGCATCGTTTCAGGCCTGATTCTCGCAATCGTCGTTCTTGCCGCAACCTGGTATGGCGGCCTTATCTTCCGCGTCGTGGCGGCAGCGATCGCTCTTCTGATCTATTACGAATGGTCGACGATAACAGGCATTGCCCGTGACCCGGTCACCAACGTGCTCGGCTGGGTGGGTGAGGGGCTGGTTGCCCTTCTCGTTCTGGCCGGCGCGTTCGAATATGCCCTGGGAATGCTGATTGCCCTGACTGCGGTTGGCATTGCCATGATCTTTCTGCATCGTGCCAGCCGCTGGTTCGCGCCAGGGCTTTTATACGCCGGCGGGACCGGACTGACGCTCGCTGCGATCCGCGGTGATGAGACACTAGGTCTCTATGCGATGCTCTTCATCTTCGCCGTGGTCTGGGCGACCGATATTCTCGCCTATTTCGTCGGCCGCGCGCTCGGTGGCCCAAAGCTTGCGCCGCGCATATCGCCCGGCAAGACCTGGTCGGGGGCGGTCGGCGGGGCCATTTCCGCCGTCATTGCCGGAGCTGTCATTGTCCATTTCCTGATTCCGCAAGCCCAGGATCAAGCAGCGGTAATTGCGCTTGTCCTGTCCGTTTTCAGCCAGTCAGGCGATCTTTTCGAGAGCTTCATCAAGCGAAAATTCGGCGTGAAGGACTCAAGCCGTCTCATTCCGGGGCATGGCGGTGTCATGGACCGTGTCGATGGACTGATTTTCGCCTGTTTTTCAGCGTTCTTGCTTGCTGGTCTTTTTTCGCTGATAAAGGGCGGCGGAACGACGTCGCTCGGTGCGGCGTTGTTCGGCCTTTGATCATTACGGCCAGATAGAAGAAGGAACTCATGGAAGCGGTGACCGGCATATTTGGTTTTTTGACGGGCTATATCGTCCCCTTCGTCATCGTGCTGTCGCTGCTCGTCTTCGTGCATGAGATGGGCCACTATCTCGTCGGACGCTGGAGCGGTATCCGTATCCTTGCCTTCTCCGTCGGCTTCGGCCCGGAGATTGCCGGTTTCACCGATCGCCACGGAACGCGCTGGAAGATCTCGGCGATCCCGCTCGGCGGCTATGTACGCTTTTTCGGTGATGAGGATGCCTCCAGCAAGCCGGATACGGACAGGCTTGCCGCTATGACGGACGAAGAGCGCGAGCGTTCTTTCGCCGGTGCAAAGCTGTGGAAGCGTGCTGCAACGGTCGCCGCCGGTCCGATTGCCAATTTCATCCTGGCCATTGCCATCTTTACGGTCCTTTTTTCGATCTATGGCCGGACGGTGTCCGATCCAGTCGTCGCTGAAGTAAAGCCGGATAGTGCTGCCGCGGCAGCCGGCGTACTGCCCGGCGACCTGCTCTTCTCCATCGACGGCACTAAGGTCCAGACCTTCGACGACGTGCGCCGTTATGTCAGCATCCGTCCGAACCAGAGCATCGTCGTGACCGTCGAGCGTAACGGCGAAAAGATTGACCTGCCGATGGTGCCGCAGCGCACCGATATCACCGACCAGTTCGGCAACAAGATCGAGATCGGCCTGATTGGAATCGTCACGAACGAAGAAGTCGGCCACTTCCGCCTGCAGACCTTCACGCCGCTGGAAGCGCTGCATGAAGGCGTGATCCAGACCTGGCATATCGTGACTGGCACCTTCAAATATATCGGCAACCTGCTCAATGGATCGATGAAAGCTGACCAATTGGGTGGTCCGATCCGCGTGGCGCAAGCTTCGGGCCAGATGGCTACGCTTGGAATAGGTGCGTTGCTGCAGCTTGCTGCGGTTTTGTCGGTTTCGATTGGATTGCTGAATTTGATGCCGGTCCCGGTACTTGATGGCGGCCACCTGATGTTCTATGCGGTGGAAGCGGTTAGGGGAAGGCCGCTCGGTTCTTCGGCTCAGGAAATTGCGTTTCGCATTGGCCTGGCCATGGTTCTTACATTAATGGTTTTTGCCACCTGGAATGACATTAGCGCGCTCATCGGCTAGCGCGTAAAAGATAGGGAAAATTACTGTTTATTTACGATGTTTCAAAGCTGTAGTGGCGAATGGGTCACGCTTCGAAATGAAGTAAACAGAAATTAACGAGCTCCCTTGCTTGTATGTCAAAAGCGGGTAAAACGACACACGTGGCCGGAATCGGGGGGCTTCCCTGGGGCCGGAGACGAGGGAAAAAAGGTAATGGGTGAAATGAAGGCTGGTTCAAGGTTTTTGAACGCAGTATCGGCGATTGCGCTGTCTGCTGGTGTTGTTGCTTCTGGCGCAGGTGCTTTGACTTTCGTTTCGGCTACGGCTGCGGAGGCTGCTGTCGTTCAGCGGATAGATGTCCACGGTGCAAGCCGCGTCGGTGCTGAGGCCGTCCGGTCGAACCTCACCATTACTCCCGGCAAGAGTTTCTCCAACACCGATATCGACGACTCGGTGAAGCAGCTTTACGGCACCGGCTACTTCTCCGACGTCAAGATCTCGGTTTCGGGCGGCACCCTCGTCGTCAACGTTCAGGAAGCACAGCTCGTCAACCAGGTGGTCTTCAACGGCAACCGCAAGGTCAAGGACGACAAGCTGGCAGCTGTCGTCAAGACGCATGCCGCTGGTCCCTATAGCGATGCACAGATTCAGTCCGATATCGCCGCGATCAAGGAAGCCTATGCTGCTACCGGACGCAGCGAAGTCGAAGTGACGACGCAGGTCGTTCCGCTCGGCGAAGGCCGCGTCAATCTTGCTTTCGTTATCAATGAAGGCGACCGCACGAAGATCGACGCCATCAATTTCGTTGGTAACCAGGCCTACAGCGCCGGCCGTCTCGCTGCCGTCATTCAGACCAAGCGTTCGAATTTCCTCTCGTTCCTGACCCGCAAGGACGTCTACAACGAAGACAAGCTGCACGCCGACGAAGATGCGCTGCGCCAGTTCTACTACAACCGCGGTTATGCCGACATGCGCATCGTTTCTTCCGATGCTGCTTTCGACGAATCGACGAACAAGTACACGCTGACCTTCAATATCGAGGAAGGCCCGCGCTACGACTTCGGTGCGGTTACCGTCCAGTCGACCGTTGAAGGCGTCGATGCCCAGCAGCTGCAGGGGCTGGTCAGAACCCGCGAAGGTCAGGTCTACAACGCCAAGGAAGTTCAGAAGTCCATCGAAGCGATTTCTGATCAGGTTGCTTCGGCCGGTTATCCCTTCGCTCGCGTTACCCCACGCGGCAACCGCGACCTGAACAATAATACGATCGGCGTCGAATACCTCGTCGATCAGGGCGAGCGCGCCTATGTCGAGCGTATCGAAATCCGTGGCAACAGCCGCACGCGCGATTACGTTATCCGCCGCGAGTTCGATCTCAGCGAAGGCGACGCCTTCAATCAGCAGATGATCACCCGCGCGAAGCGCCGTCTCGAAGCGCTCGGCTACTTCTCCTCGGTCAATATTTCGACCCAGCCGGGCAGTTCGCCTGACCGCGTCGTCATCGTTGTCGACGTGCAGGATCAGTCGACGGGTTCGTTCGGTATCGGTGCCGGTTACGCGGCCGGCGGCGACGGCCTGCTGCTCGAAGCCTCGATCGAAGAAAAGAACTTCCTCGGCCGCGGTCAGTACATCCGCGTTTCGGCCGGTGGCGGTCAGGAAGGCTCGCGCGCTTACGGCATCAACTTCACCGAGCCCTACTTCCTCGGCTATCGCCTTGCCGCTGGTTTCGACGTCAATCACAGCGAGACGTCGAGCAACGACAACTACGATTACGAAGAAACCAGCGGTGTTCTGCGCGTAACGGCCCCGATCACCGAAGATCTGGCGACGACGTTCCGCTATAACTACAAGCAGATGAAGTACGATTCCAGCGGAAGCAGTCTGGACGATTTGTCCGCGACCTATCAAAACCTGGTCAACGACAGCCCGTGGACGCGGTCTTCCATATCGCAGACGCTGACCTACAATA
Source organism: Rhizobium sp. WYJ-E13 (assembly GCF_018987265.1). Taxonomy (NCBI): domain Bacteria; kingdom Pseudomonadati; phylum Pseudomonadota; class Alphaproteobacteria; order Hyphomicrobiales; family Rhizobiaceae; genus Rhizobium; species Rhizobium sp. WYJ-E13. The sequence continues at coordinate 1,324,731 of NZ_CP076853.1, forward strand.
CGCTGGATGACACCGTCCTGCCGCGTGAAGGTATCTACGCTACTGCGACACAGGAAATCGCTGGCCTCGGCGGCGACTCGCAGTATTATAAGATCTACGGTAAGGCTCGTTACTACCATCTGCTTGCTGACGACGCCGATATCATCGGTTCGCTCTCGGCTTCGGCTGGTTATGTTGTCGGCTTCGGCGATCACCTGAACGTCTTCGACCAGTTCACATTGACCAATTCCGATATTCGCGGCTTCGAAAACAAGGGTATCGGCCCGCGCATCACCAACCCGGACGATCCGCTCGGTGGTACCACCTACTTCACCGCTTCTGCCGAAGCAACGTTCCCGATGCCGGGCTTCCCGCGCGACTTCAACCTGCGCGGCGCAGTCTTCGCAGACGCCGGCACGCTGTTCGGCAATGATGTCGAACTCCTTGGTTCGGATACTGCACAGGGTACGGACGCGCAGTTGCGTGCTTCGGTCGGTCTCGGCCTGATCTGGCAGTCGCCTTTCGGCGCGCTCCGCGTCGACTATGCGATCCCGGTCGTAAAGGAAGACTTCGACAAGACCCAGCGCTTCAAGTTTGGCATTAACAACCAATTCTGATATCGGCAGTCCGGAACTGTAAATTTCAATTCCGTTCTGGAGTTTTGCCGATGGAGCAAAATACTTTTTTTCCGCCCCATGAAGGCGTGCGGCTCTTTGAGTTGGCGCAATTTCTTGGGGCGGAACTTGGCAATTCCGCTCATGGCGATGTCATCATCCGTTCTGTCTCGCCGATAGCGAGAGCGCAGGCGGGGGATATCTGTTATATCCTCTCTCGCCGTAACCGCGACGAGCTTCTGAGTTGCGAGGCTTCGGCCGTGATTTGTGATAAGGCCTTGGCTGAGCTGGTGCCGCCGCATATCCCTGTGGTGATTTCCTCCAATCCACATGCTGCCTTCGCGATGGCTGGCGGGTTTCTCTATCCTGCAGCTCTCAAGCCGGTGACGTTTTCGTCCGGCGAGACGGAGATTGCGCCGAGCGCCATCGTCGATCCGACCGCCAGGCTTGAGAAGGGCGTGATTGTCGAGCCGATGGCAATCATCGGCCCCGGCGCGGAGATCGGCGAGGGCACGCGCATCGGCGCTCAGTCGATCATCGGTCCCCACGTCAAGATCGGCCGCAACGGTTCGATCGGAACGGGCGTGAGCATTCTCTGCGCGCTCATCGGCAACGGCGTCATCATCCATAACGGCGTCCGTATCGGCCAGGATGGATTCGGTTACGCGCCGGGTCCACGCGGCATGATCAAGATCGTGCAGATCGGTCGCGTCATCATCCAGGATAATGTCGAGATTGGCGCCAATACGACGATCGATCGCGGCGCCATGGACGATACCGTCATCGGCGAAGGAACCAAGATCGACAACCAGGTCCAGGTCGGCCACAACGTCCGCATCGGACGCCATTGCGCCATCGTTTCGCAGGTTGGTCTTGCCGGCAGCACAATCGTCGGCGATGGCGTACAGATCGGTGGACAGGTCGGCCTCAAGGGACATATCACCATAGGCGATGGCGTACAGATCGCCGCAAAAAGCGGTGTGATGACCGATCTTGCCGCCGGCGGTCGCTATGGCGGAATACCTGCCCGTCCTCTAAATGACTATCTGAAAGACGTTGCCCAGCTCATGGCAAAATCCGGAGCGCGCGGAAAAAAGGGAGGCAAGAATGACTGAGGAAACTGCCGCCACGCTCTCTTCGGCGGATATCATGGAAATCATGAAGCTGCTGCCGCATCGCTATCCGTTTCTGATGGTCGACAAGATCGTCGATATCGATGGTGACAACGCCGCCGTGGGCATCAAGAATGTGACGGTCAACGAGCCGCATTTTACCGGCCACTTCCCTGATGCGCCGATTATGCCAGGCGTTCTGCTGGTCGAAGGCATGGCGCAGACTGCGGGCGCGATCTGCGCCAAGAAAGAGGGCCAGACCGGCAACCTCGTCTATTTCATGACGATCGACAATGCCCGCTTCCGCAAGCCGGTCGTGCCGGGCGATCGCGTTGAATTTCACGTGCAGAAAATAAAGCAACGCGGCAATATCTGGAAATTCCATTGCGACGCAAAGGTCGACGGCGCGCTCGTCGCCGAGGCCGATATCGGCGCGATGATCGTACGTAAGGACAACGCATGAGCATGATCGCCGCAAGCGCCAGAATTCATCCGATGGCCGTAGTCGAGGACGGTGCCACGGTCGGTGAAGGCGTGGTGGTCGGCCCGTTTTGTCATGTTGGCCCCAAGGTCACGCTTCAAGACAATGTCGAACTGATCAGTCACGTGGTTGTTCTCGGCCTGACGACCGTAGGCGCCGGTACGCGTATATTTCCTTCGGCCGTTATTGGTGGCGACTCGCAAAGCGCCCGTCACAGCGCTGTCGACACGTCGCTGATCATCGGTCGCAATTGCACGATTCGCGAAGGCGTTACGATGAACACCGGTACCGTCGAGCATGGCGGTTCGACTGTCATTGGTGACAACTGCCTTTTCCTTGCCTATTCGCATGTCGCCCATGATTGCCGGGTCGGCAACCATGTCATCATGTCGAACAATGTCATGCTGGCTGGCCATGTCTCTGTTGGCGATCACGCGATCATCAGCGGCGGCGCGGCAGTGCATCAGTTCACCCGAGTTGGTAAATATGCCTTTGTCGGTGGTCTCTCGGCCGTCAGCTACGATGTCATTCCCTACGGCATGCTGAACGGCAATCCCGGCATTCTGAGCGGTCTAAACGTCGTCGGCATGACGCGCGCCGGCATTGATCGTGCTGTCATTCATACGGTTCGCCGCGCCTATAAGGCGATCTTTGAGGGTGCCGGTTCGATCCGCGAGAATGCTGCCCAGCTTCGCGACGAATATGCCGATTGCGAGCAGGTGATCGAGATCCTCGATTTCATCGCCGCCGAGAGCGATCGCGCGCTGTCTTCGCCAAGCCGGGGGCAGAAGGGCTGATCTGTGGCTTCCGCTGGCGACACTGCTGAAGGCCGGCTGGCGATCATTGCCGGCGGCGGCCTTCTGCCGTCCTATGTCGCCGAGGCTGCGCGTTCGGCTGGCGAAAATCCTGTTATCGTCATTCTGAAGGATGAGGGCGACCGTCGCTGGGATGGTTTCGACCACGCCACGATCGGTATCGGTGATTTCGCTGCCCTGGATGGGCTCTTCAAAAAATATCGCATCGGCCGTGTCGTCATGTCGGGCAGCGTGCGTCGCCGGCCGGAGTGGCGTGAGGTGCGGCCGACGCTGCGCATCCTGACCAAGGTGCCCGCCGCCATTCGCACGCTGCTTTCTGGTGGCGACGATACTGTTCTGCAGATGGTGATCAAGCTGATAGAAGGGCGAGGCCTGCGCGTCGTTGGCGCCCATGAGATTGCACCGGACCTGCTTGCGACTGCAGGTCCGCTGGGCGTGGTTTCGCCCAATGAAGAGGATCGTCGTGATATAGCGCGCGCAGGCAAGGCGGCGGAGGTGCTCGGCGGTCTGGATATCGGGCAGGGCGCGGTTTCGATCGGCGGACGCGTCGTTGCTGTCGAGGGCGTCGAGGGTACGGACGGCATGCTTGACCGTGTGGCGACCCTGAGAGCAGCGGGCCGTATTTCATCGCGCCGGCGCGGCGTGCTGGTCAAGCTTTGCAAGCCACAGCAGGATATCCGCGCCGATTTGCCGGCTATTGGTGTGTCCACCGTGCTCAATGCCAAAGCTGCCGGACTTGCGGGAGTGGCTATCGAAGCCGGCCGATCGTTGGTGCTTGATCGCGACGCGCTCATCAAGGCGGCAGACGAGAACGGTCTTTTTGTCTGCGGTATAGACAAGGGCTTGCCGGGATGGGGGCTTGCATGAGTGACAGGCCGTTGAAAATTGCTGTCGTAGCCGGCGAAGTATCCGGCGATCTGCTTGGCGCCGATCTCGTTGCAGGGCTGCGGAAGATCCATTCCGGCCCCATCGAACTCGTCGGCGTCGGCGGCGAGGGGCTGCAGGCCGAAGGATTGAAATCTCTCTTTGATTTCTCCGAGCTCTCCGTCATGGGTATCACGCAGGTCCTGGCCAAGCTGCCGACGCTGTTTTCCCGCATTCGGCAAACGGCAGCGGCGATCATTGCGGCAAAGCCCGATATCTTGCTCATCATTGACAGCCCGGATTTCACCCACCGTGTCGCCAAGCGTGTGCGCACAGCGCTGCCTGATCTGCCTGTCGTCAATTATGTCTGTCCGAGCGTCTGGGCATGGAAGGAATATCGTGCCCAGCGCATGCTCGCCTATGTCGACCATGTGCTGGCTGTACTTCCTTTCGAACCGGCGGTGATGCAGCGTCTCAACGGGCCGGCTACCACCTATGTGGGCCATCGTCTGGTTGCCGACGCGGCGCTTCTGGAGACCAGGCGTCTGCGCGCTGGCCGGCACCCCGGCGCCGGTGCGATCCTGCTTCTTCCCGGCTCGCGTTCCTCCGAGATCAAGAAGCTCCTGCCTTATTTCGAGGCCGCCGCCAATGATCTCGTCGCCCGCAATGGACCGATGCGCTTCATCCTGCCGACCGTGGCGCATAGGGAAGCGTTTGTGCGGGAAGTGACGGCGGGATGGGCGGTGAAGCCGGAAATCGTTGTGGGCGCCGAAGCGAAATGGAAGGCTTTCGCCGAAGCCGATGCCGCCATGGCGGCGTCCGGGACCGTAATCCTGGAACTGGCGCTCGCCAATGTCCCCGTCGTTTCCGCTTACAAGGTCGATTGGATCATGCGCATGCTGACATCAGGCATCAAGACCTGGACTGGCGCTCTGCCCAATCTGATCGCAGACTATGCGGTCGTACCGGAATATCTGAACGACATCGTTCGTGGTGCAAGCCTCGCACGCTGGATGGAAAGGTTGTCGGCCGACACCTATCAGCTCAAGGCGATGAAGGAAGGTTACGAGCTCATCTGGCAGCGTATGCAGACGGAAAGTCCCCCGGGGGAGCACGCGGCGAAGATATTGCTCGATGTTCTCGCCAACAAAAAACCCGGTCATTCCTGACCGGGTTTTCTTTTCTTGTCTCGAAGTCAGCGCTTAGCGCTTGGAAACCGGCACGTAATCGCGCTTCGGCTCGCCAATATAGAGCTGGCGCGGACGGCCGATGCGCTGTTCCGGATCTTCGATCATTTCGTTCCATTGTGCGATCCAGCCGACGGTACGGGCGAGAGCGAAGAGCACGGTGAACATCGTGGTGGGGAAGCCCAGAGCCTTCAGAGTGATGCCCGAATAGAAGTCGATGTTCGGATAGAGCTTCTTCTCGATGAAATAGGAGTCGGTCAGAGCGATACGCTCCAGTTCCATCGCGACTTCGAGAAGCGGATCGTCCTTGATGCCGAGTTCGCCGAGAACTTCATGCGTCGTCTTCTGCATGATCTTGGCACGCGGATCGTAGTTCTTGTAGACGCGATGACCGAAGCCCATCAGGCGGAACGGGTCGTTCTTGTCCTTGGCGCGGGCGATATATTCGGGAATACGGTCAACCGTGCCGATCTCCGTCAGCATGTTGAGGGCTGCTTCGTTGGCGCCACCGTGAGCGGGACCCCAGAGGCAGGCGATGCCGGCTGCGATGCAGGCGAACGGGTTCGCGCCGGAAGAACCGGCGAGGCGGACCGTCGAGGTCGAGGCGTTCTGCTCGTGATCGGCATGCAGAATGAAGATGCGGTCCATGGCGCGCGAAAGCACCGGGTTGACCACATATTCTTCGCAGGGAACGGCAAAGCACATGCGCAGGAAATTCGACGCGTAATCGAGGTCGTTCTTCGGGTAAACGAAGGGCTGGCCGATATGGTACTTGTAGGCCATGGCAGCGAGCGTCGGCATCTTGGCGATCATGCGCAGGCTGGCGACCATGCGCTGGTGCGGATCGGTGATGTCGGTGGAGTCGTGATAGAAGGCCGAAAGCGCGCCGACGCAGCCGCACATGACGGCCATCGGGTGGGCGTCGCGTCGGAAGCCGGTGAAGAAGCGGCTCATCTGCTCGTGCACCATCGTGTGGTGCGTGACGCGATAGTCGAAGTCTTTCTTCTGGGCGGCGGTCGGCAGTTCGCCGTAGAGCAGCAGGTAGCAGACTTCCAGGAAGTCGCCGTGCTCGGCAAGCTGCTCGATCGGGTAACCGCGATGCAGCAGAACACCTTCGTCGCCGTCGATATAAGTGATCTTCGATTCACAGGATGCGGTCGACGTAAACCCGGGATCGTAGGTGAAGGAGGCCGTATTTTTATAAAGTGCACCGATATCGATGACGTCAGGTCCGACCGTGCCTTTTCGGACGGCGAGGTCGACTGATTTGTCACCGATTTTGATTGTAGCGCTTTGATCCGTCATGCTGATCCTCCGGAGTGGCGGTGGCGCCGCAAAAGCGCCATAAGAGTTAAGCGTCCTAAGCGATAGCTATATGATCGCGAAGCTAATGCCAAGTTACCGTGATGCCATTTTGTGCATCGCGGCATCATCTTTTAGGCAGTGCAGCGATGAGCCCCATGCATATCAGAACACCATGATTTGACTGGATTTTTCGTTCGCGTGAATTTTCCTCGTATTTCAATCGATTATTGTTTGCGCGTTTTGAACACAGGTTGCATTCTGCCGATATCCGGGGGCGGGTCCAAGCGATTATGACGGGGTTCGAGACAAGAGAACGGCAGGCGCAATCCGTTGATGCCAAGATGGATTTTGCCGATGTCGCACCGCGCGCCATTGTGACGCAACCGGTAAGGACGCAAGCTGCTGTTCCGCTGCAGTGGCGGCTGATTGGCATTGCGAAACAACACGCCGAATCGTCTATTCGCATGGCCGGGGAAGAGGCTGGCCACGGTCGCCTCATTCTCTTCTCGCCGGTCTTTCTCGGTGCGGGTGCCGCGACCTGGTTTCTGGCAGTTTCGGATTTTCCGGCCATCTCGCTTGGTCTCTGCCTGTTTGTCCTCCTCCTTGCCGTTGCGCTCTGCGGATATGGCCGGACGAAATTGCGGGCGACGCTGCTTGCTCTGCTTCTCTTTGCCGGTGGAATGCTTTCGGCACAGGTCGAAACATGGCGGGCGCGGACCTTGATCCTGGATTCCGCCGTAACGACAACGGTGACCGGCCGCATCGAGCGTCGCGAAGGCGATGGAAGAGGGCGCTGGCGCTATATTCTTGCTGTTACCGGAACGGATGCTCCCGAGATCAAGCGTCCACCCAAGCGCATTTCCGTCCTGGTCCGGGGCGCCACGCAGCCCTTTGAGCTTGGTGACGTCATCGAGGGCAGGGCACGTCTCACGCCTCCGGCGGGACCGGCACTTCCCCACCTCAACGATTTTGCCTTCAGCGCCTATTTCGATGGCATTGGTGCCAACGGCTTTTTCTATGGTGCGCCGAAAAAGACTGCCTCGCAGCCGCAGCAGGCGGGCTCGTTCGGTGAGGCGACCCTGGAATGGCTCTATCGGCTCAGGAGCGGCATCGGCGATCGAATCCGCTCCGTCCTGCCGGGTGATACCGGCGCCTTTGCTGCTTCACTTGTCACCGATGAGAGACGGGCGATCTCGGATGAAACGACCGAGGCGCTGCGGCAATCCGGCCTTGCCCACATCATCGCGATCTCCGGTCTCAATATGGCGCTCTCCGCCGGCATCTTCTTTGTCGGCCTGCGGGTCATCCTCAGTCTTTTTCCCGCCATTGCCCAAGCATGGCCGACCAAGAAAATCGCGGCGGCCGGCGCGCTCGCTGCGGTGACGGCTTATTATCTGATCTCGGGTTTTGCCGTCTCCGCCGAACGCGCTTTCATCATGATGGCGATCATGCTGGTTGCCGTCTTCTTTGACCGGCCGTCGATCAGCCTTAGAAACGTGGCGCTGTCCGCGCTCGTGATCCTTGCAGTCTCGCCATCGGAGGTGCTGGGGCCGAGTTTCCAGATGTCCTTTGCCGCAACGCTTGCCCTGGTCGCCGGTTACGACCTCTGGAAAGTGCGTCCGATGCGGGAGAATGCCTTTGCCAAGCTGCCGATCCTCAAACCTGTCCTCATGATTGGCGGCTTCTTCGGCGGCATTTTCCTGACGTCGCTCATTGGCGGTTTCTCGACCGCGCTGTTTTCGATCGATCATTTTCACCGGCTGACTGCCTACGGCCTGCCGGCAAATCTCGCGGCCATGCCTGTCATTTCCTTCATCGTCATGCCTGCCGGGATGCTGGCGATGCTGCTGATGCCTTTTGGCCTCGATGGCCCGATGTGGCAGATCGCAGGATTCGGGCTCGATCTGGTGATAAAAATCGCAAAGACGGTATCGAGCTGGGGCGGCAATATCGATGTGGGCCGTTTGCCCGGCTGGTACTTCCCGACAGCCGTCTTCGGGTTTCTGCTGCTAACCTTGCTCAGAACCAGACTGCGGCACGCCGGAACAGCAATCGTTGCGGTTTCCACGCTTGCCGTCGCGTTGCTTCCGGTCGAGGCGATGCCCGACATCACCATCGCCGAAGATGGCGGCCTGGTTGCTGTTGTCGATGGAGAGGCGATAGCTTCGAATCGCGAAAAGCCTCCTGCCTTCATCTTCGAACAATGGCAGCGGGCGCTTACCATGGAAGAGCATCGAAAGCCGTTCATGCTCCAGGCTGTCAATGTCCCCGCTGCGCCTGAAGGCAAACAGCTGCAGCTGTCACGGGATCAGCAGGACGAAGCCAGAGCAGCAATGAGACATGCCGCCGCAAGCTCGCCATCGCGCTTCTCCTGCCAGAAGGGCGCCTGGTGCACTGCCTTGCTCGGGAATGGAAAGAAACTGACGATCATCGACAATGCAGCCTATCTCGGGCCGGCCTGCGATACGGCCGATATCGTCGTTACCCCTGTCCGTTTGCGGTTTGACCATTGTCGCTCCGGCGCATTGCTCTTTACTGGCGAGACACTACGCAGAACAGGCTCGATCGAACTTCGTTTTACCGATAAGGGAACTGAGATCACAACTGCATTCGACACGTTGCGACGGCCCTGGATGCGCCACCGTGCCTATGATTGGCGCAGCGACAGTTTCGCAGACGCCAGTACGTCACCAGTCAGTGATAGCGGCGAATGAGGCCGACGAGCTTGCCCTGGACCTTGACGCGATCCGGCGGGAAGATGCGCGTCTCATAAGCGGGGTTTGCTGCTTCGAGTGCAATCGATGCACCCTTGCGGCGAAAACGCTTGAGCGTCGCTTCCTCCTCGTCGACGAGTGCCACGACAATATCACCGGGATTGGCGGTGCTGCCGTTGCGGATGATGACCGTGTCGCCATCGAAGATGCCGGCTTCGATCATCGAGTCGCCACGAACCTCGAGCGCATAATGCTCACCCGAGCCCAGCATGTCGGCGGGAACATTGATGTCGTGCGTATTGTTCTGGATTGCCGAGATCGGCACGCCGGCGGCGATGCGCCCCATGACCGGCACAGAAATCGAATTGCCGTTGTCGGCAGCAGGTGCAGGCTTTGCCGGAGCGGGAGCCAACGGCTGAGGCTTTCCGAGGCTGCCCTCGATGACGCTCGGCGAAAAGCCGCGCCGAGGCTGCAGGCTTGGGCTGTAGGCTTCCGGCAACTTGATGACTTCGAGCGCGCGTGCCCGGTTCGGAAGCCGGCGAATGAAGCCGCGTTCCTCAAGCGCCGTGATCAGCCGGTGAATACCGGATTTAGAGGCAAGATCCAGCGCATCCTTCATCTCGTCGAAAGACGGCGGAACGCCTGACTCCTTCATCCTTTCGTGAATGAAAAGAAGGAGTTCCTGTTGTTTGCGTGTGAGCATGGCGTGTACCCCAGTCTTGAAACAAATCCAGAACGGACACTATATGTTCCATATGTGTTCTGCAAGTAGCTAAATTTTCGTAAAACTTCTGTTCATTCTGCAGAGAATTTTATTTTTATCGGCGGAAAGCCTGCCTGGCCTTGCTTCGTAGCGTCTGCTGAAGCACATCTCCTGGTGATTGCTAGAGAGTAGCCGATGACCCAGGACATGCTTCCGATTGATCATCTCGTTTTGCCGGTTACCGATATCGACCTTGCCCGCGAAAGGCTGGGCAAGCTTGGTTTCACCGTCGCGCCCGATGCCCGCCATCCCTTCGGCACGGAAAATGCCTGCGTTTTCTTTACCGACAAAACCTACCTTGAGCCATTGGGTGTCGCGAGTGTGGAGGAGAGCGAGGAGACGGCGCGTGAGGGCAATGTCTTCACTGCCCGCAATCAGGCTTTCCGTTTCCGCTGCGGCAGCGAAGGATTGTCCGCCATCGCCTTTGCGACAGGGGATGCAAAGCAAGAACATTCTCGTTTCGTGAAGGGCAGCATCAGTGCCGGTCCTGTGCTGCAGTTCGAACGTCCAGTGAAAATGCCCGATGGTGCAGAAAGTGTTGCCGGCTTCCGGCTCGCCTTCGCTGGCGACCTACGGGCACCGGATTTCTTTCTCTTCGCTGTCGAGCGCATCAACCCGCTTCCGGCCAGCCGCAGCGCGCTGGAGATCCATGCCAATGGCGTGACAGGCATTGCCGAGATCGCGCTCGCGGCGCCCGAGCCGACAGCTTTCGGCGAGTTCGTTCGCGCGGCGGCAAAAGCCGCTTCTGCCGATGTCACGAGTTTCGGGCTGGAGGTGCCGACCGGAAACGCAAAGATCAGCCTGATGACCCCAGAGGGGCTGGAGGCCTATTTCGATCTGGCGACGCCGGATAGCGATCGCGGCCTGCGCGGCCGGGCGATCCTCTTTGCGGTTGCCGATCTGGCCGTGACAGAAGCGCATTTGGCTGCTAACGGGGTGACCTATACACGCAAGGCCAACCGTATTCTTGTGAAGCCCGCGCCCGGTCAGGGCACGCTCTTCGCCTTCGAGGAAACACCATGAGCTCCAATACCAATGCAGAGGTCCGGATCGGCGAAGGCGCTGGCCAGGTTCTGTTTTCCAATTCTGCCAAGCTTTCGCTCATCGCTGGTCCGTGCCAGATGGAAAGCCGCGAGCATGCCTTCATGGTCGGCGGCACGCTGAAGGAGCTGTGCGACAAGCTCGGTATCGGCCTCGTCTACAAGACCTCCTATGACAAGGCAAACCGCACCTCGATTTCCGCCAAGCGCGGTATCGGCCTCGAAAAGGCGATGGAGGTTTTCGACGACCTCAAGAAGGAATTCGGTTTTCCTGTCCTGACGGATGTTCATACGGCAGAACAATGCGCCATTGTCGCTGAAACCGTCGACGTGCTGCAGATCCCGGCCTTCCTCTGCCGCCAGACGGATCTTCTCGTTGCCGCCGCCAAGACCGGCCGCGTCGTCAACGTCAAGAAAGGCCAGTTCCTCGCGCCCTGGGACATGAAGAATGTGCTCGGCAAGCTGAATGCCAGCGGCAATCCGAATATATTGCTTTGCGAACGCGGTGTTTCCTTCGGCTACAACACGCTGGTCTCCGACATGCGTTCCCTGCCGATCATGGCGGCGATGGGCGCTCCTGTTATCTTCGACGCCACGCATTCCGTCGCCCAGCCGGGCGGGCAGGGCGATTCCTCCGGCGGCCAGCGCGAATTCGTTGAAACGCTGGCGCGTGCTGCCGTAGCCGCCGGCGTTGCGGGTGTCTTCATCGAAACCCATGAGGATCCGGACAATGCCCCTTCCGACGGCCCGAACATGGTCTATCTCAAGGATATGCCGCGGCTTCTGGAAAAGCTGCTCGCCTTTGATGCGGTTGCCAAGGGCTGACAGTCAAAAGCCTGACATGATCGTGTTATAGCGACGATCAGACAGGCAGGCCGGAGGTGTCGCAAAGCGCCATTGTAATTTGCGTACCTTCGATTAAGACGGTTTCAAACGATTTATCCACCCACGAGCAGGAAAAAACCATGACTGCAATTACCGATATCATCGCCCGCGAGATTCTCGATAGCCGTGGTAACCCCACCGTCGAAGTCGATGTCTATCTCGAAGACGGCAGCATGGGCCGTGCAGCTGTTCCCTCGGGTGCTTCGACCGGCGCGCATGAAGCTGTCGAAGTGCGCGATGGCGGCAAGCGCTATCTCGGCAAGGGTGTCGAAAAGGCCGTCGAGGCCGCCAACACGGAAATCTTTGACGCGATCGGCGGCATCGACGCCGAAAACCAGATCCAGATCGACAAGATCATGATCGAACTCGACGGCACGCCGAACAAGTCGCGTCTCGGCGCCAACGCCATCCTCGGCGTTTCGCTCGCCGTCGCCAAGGCTGCCGCAGAGGCTTCCGGCCTGCCGCTCTACCGTTACGTTGGCGGCGCTGCCGCAAACCTGCTGCCGGTTCCGATGATGAACATCATCAACGGCGGCGCACATGCCGACAACCCGATCGATTTCCAGGAATTCATGATCCTACCGGTTGGCGCAGATTCGATCCGTGAAGCTGTTCGCATGGGCTCGGAAGTCTTCCATACGCTGCGTAAGGAACTCGCCGCCCAGGGACACAATACCAATGTCGGCGACGAAGGCGGTTTTGCCCCGGGTCTGAAGAGCGCTCCGGAAGCCCTCGACTTCATCATGAAGTCGGTCGAGAAAGCCGGCTACAAGCCGGGCGAGGACATCTACCTCGGCCTCGATTGCGCCTCGACGGAATTCTTCAAGGATGGCAAGTATGTGATGGAAGGTGAAGGCCGCACGCTCGAGCCGGGCGCCATGGCTGAATACCTTGCCGAACTCGCTGCCAAGTATCCGATCATCTCCATCGAAGACGGCATGGCCGAAGACGACTGGGAAGGCTGGAAGACGCTGACCGATCTCGCCGGCAAGAAGTGCCAGCTCGTCGGCGACGACCTCTTCGTCACCAATTCGGCTCGCCTGCGCGACGGTATCCGCATGGGCGTCGCCAACTCCATTCTCGTCAAGGTCAACCAGATCGGCTCGCTGACGGAAACGCTCGACGCCGTCAATACCGCGCACAAGGCAGCCTACACCGCCGTCATGTCGCACCGTTCGGGTGAGACGGAAGACTCCACGATCGCCGATCTTGCGGTTGCCACCAACTGCGGTCAGATCAAGACCGGTTCGCTGTCGCGCTCGGATCGCCTTGCCAAGTACAATCAGCTCATCCGCATCGAAGAAGGTCTCGGCCCGCAGGCTGAGTATGCCGGTCGTTCCATCATTCGTGGCTAATACGGCTTTATAAATCAGGCATTTGGAACCCGCGCTTCGGCGCGGGTTTTTTGTTGCGCTTGCCTGGGAGGGGCTCAGAGTCAACGAACGGTTAATCTCTGCGCGTTAAATTGAAACGATTGGTAATGCGTAGAGCATGCGTATATGTGGACAAAGCATCACAAGAAGAGAAAGACCGGTCGCTTCGTCATTCCGGCCATGACGGTCGCCTTTCTCTCCTATTTCGGCTATCATTGCATCCATGGCGATTATGGTCTGCGTGCGACGGAGGCGTTCGAGCGCCAGCGTCTCGCGCGCGAGAGGGAATTGGCGGTGCTCAAGGCCAAGCGCGAGCATCTAGAGGCGCAGGTAGCGCTCCTCAGCGACGGCTCGCTGGACAGGGATATGCTCGACGAAAAGGCGCGGTATCAGCTCAACATGTCGCGCGCGGACGAGATTGTCATTTACAATCATTACCGCAATTAACCGAATTTAGGTTAATTGCGCTTTCTTGTTTTTTATCAATAATTTACCGGCGAATATGAGCCATGCAATTATGGCATTGCTGTGGTCATTTTTCTTCCCTATGGTACGCGCCACCTGAGAACCGATAAACCCATAGGGAGGGTTGAATGGCGTTGCGCAAAACCGCGACCGTTTCCAGCCGCAAAACCAGTGCGAAATCCGCAGCCAAGGCATCGAATGGCGGTCCCATCGCCGATTTCGATCGCGATGAGGAGCTGAAGGCCTATCGCGAGATGCTGCTCATCCGCCGTTTCGAGGAAAAGGCGGGCCAGCTTTACGGCATGGGCTTCATCGGTGGTTTCTGTCACCTTTACATCGGCCAGGAAGCTGTCGTCGTCGGCATGCAGATGGCGCAGAAGGAAGGCGATCAGGTCATCACGGCCTATCGCGACCATGGTCATATGCTGGCTACCGGCATGGAAGCCCGCGGCGTCATGGCTGAACTGACCGGCCGTCGCAGCGGTTATTCACGCGGTAAAGGCGGCTCCATGCACATGTTCTCCAAGGAGAAGCATTTCTACGGCGGTCACGGCATCGTCGGTGCGCAGGTGTCGCTCGGCACCGGTCTCGCCTTCGCCAACAAGTACCGCAGCAACAATTCGGTTGCTGTTGCCTATTTCGGCGATGGAGCTGCCAACCAGGGTCAGGTCTACGAGAGCTTCAACATGGCTGCTCTCTGGAAGCTGCCGATCATCTATATCGTCGAAAATAACCGTTACGCCATGGGCACCTCGACAGCCCGCGCGACGGCGCAGTCGAACTATTCGCTCCGCGGTTCCGGCTTCGGCATTCCCGGCATGCAGGTCGACGGGATGGACGTTCGCGCCGTCAAGGCTGCTGCCGATGAGGCGCTCGAACACTGCCGCTCCGGCAAGGGGCCGATCATCCTGGAAATGCTGACCTATCGCTATCGTGGTCACTCCATGTCTGACCCGGCGAAATACCGCACCAAGGAAGAAGTGCAGAAGATGCGCTCCGAGCAGGACCCGATCGAGCAGGTTCGCCTGCGCGTGATGGAAAAGGGCTGGGCGACCGAGGACGATCTGAAGGCGATCGACAAGGAAGTCCGCGATATCGTCGCCGACAGTGCCGATTTTGCGCAGGCTGATCCGGAGCCGGATGCATCCGAGCTTTACACCGACATTCTGCTCTAATCGGGGAGGGAACCCATGCCTATCGATATCCTCATGCCCGCCCTTTCTCCGACGATGGAAGAAGGCACGCTGTCCAAGTGGCTCAAGAACGAAGGTGACAAGGTCACGTCCGGCGACGTGATTGCCGAAATCGAAACCGACAAGGCGACGATGGAAGTCGAAGCCGTCGATGAAGGCGTCATCGGCAAGCTGCTGGTTCCGGCCGGCACTGAAAACGTCAAGGTAAACGCCAAGATCGCGGTCCTGCTGCAGGAAGGCGAATCGGCCGACGCGATCTCCGCCGCTCCTGCCGCCGCTCAGCCGGCTCCGGTCGCTGCCCCGCAGGTTGCCCAGGAAGAGAAGCCGACGAATACCGGGTCGGCTGCTGCCCCTGTTCCGGCCGAGCCCAAGGCTTTCGTGCCGAACGACCCGGAAATTCCGGCTGGTACCGAAATGGTGTCGATGACGGTGCGCGAAGCGCTGCGCGACGCCATGGCCGAAGAAATGCGCGCTGACGACAGCGTCTTCGTCATGGGCGAGGAAGTTGCCGAATACCAGGGTGCCTACAAAGTCACCCAGGGCCTTCTGCAGGAATTCGGCGCTCGCCGCGTCATCGACACGCCGATCACCGAACACGGCTTTGCCGGCGTCGGCGTCGGTGCCGCCATGGCCGGCCTGAAGCCGATCGTCGAGTTCATGACCTTCAACTTCGCCATGCAGGCGATCGACCAGATCATCAACTCGGCTGCCAAAACGCTCTACATGTCCGGTGGCCAGATGGGCGCTCCGATCGTCTTCCGCGGCCCGAACGGTGCTGCTGCTCGCGTCGGCGCCCAGCACAGCCAGGATTATGCAGCCTGGTACAGCGCGATCCCAGGCCTGAAGGTCGTCATGCCCTACACGGCATCCGATGCCAAGGGGCTGCTGAAGGCCGCGATCCGCGATCCGAACCCGGTCGTCTTCCTCGAAAACGAAATTCTCTACGGCCAGCATTTCGATGTGCCGAAGCTCGATAATTTCGTTCTGCCGATCGGCAAGGCCCGCATCCACCGTCCGGGCAAGGATGCCACCGTCGTCTCCTTCGGCATCGGCATGACCTATGCGACGAAGGCGGTTGCTGAGCTCGAAAAGATCGGCATCGATGTCGAACTGATCGACCTGCGCACCCTTCGTCCGATGGATCTTCCGACCGTCATCGAATCCGTGAAGAAGACCGGCCGTCTGGTCACCGTCGAAGAAGGCTATCCGCAGAACTCCGTCGGCACCGAAATCGCCACGCGCGTCATGCAGCAGGCCTTCGATTATCTCGATGCGCCGATCCTGACGATCGCCGGCAAGGACGTTCCGATGCCCTACGCCGCCAACCTCGAGAAGCTCGCGCTTCCGAATGTCGGTGAAGTGGTCGATGCGGTGAAAGCTGTTTGCTACAAATAAGGGGCTGGCTGTGACCGCGATGAAAGATGTCAGGCGCATTGCTTGGTCGATCTACTGGAAGTCGGTTTTACTCGGTGCCATCTGCGGTTTTGTTGCCGGTGCAGTTTTTGGGTTCGTTTTCGGATTCGCCGGCGCATTTGCCAGCATACAGCGAGACACTATGGTTCCATTTATTCAATGGGGTGGTGCTATTAGCGGTCTGATTGCAGGTTTTTTGGCGTTCAATTTCATTTTGGCACGCACAATTGGAAAGTCGATTGGTGGGCGGCAGCTTGAACTCGCCGTTGCCACTTCGCTCAGGGAGGGCCACTGATGCCGATCAATATAACGATGCCTGCCCTCTCTCCGACCATGGAAGAAGGCAATCTGGCCAAGTGGCTGGTCAAGGAAGGCGATAAAGTCAAGTCCGGCGATGTGATCGCCGAGATCGAGACCGACAAGGCGACGATGGAAGTCGAAGCCGTCGACGAAGGCACGGTTGCCAAGATCGTCGTTGCGGCCGGCACCGAAGGCGTCAAGGTCAACGCCCTGATCGCCGTTCTCGCTGCCGATGGCGAAGATGTCGGCGCTGCTGCAAGCGGCGCCGGCTCTGCCGCTCCGACACCGAAAGCTGCTGCTGCTCCGGCTGAAGCACCAAAGACTGAGGCCGCATCTGCTCCGGCGCCGTCGGCTCCGGCTGCTGCACCGGCACCCGCTGCGGTCTCCTCTGGCGGTGCGCGTGCCTTCTCTTCACCGCTTGCTCGTCGTCTGGCCAAGGAAGCCGGTATCGATATTTCCGCCGTTGCCGGCACCGGTCCACATGGCCGCGTCGTCAAGAGCGATATCGAAGCTGCTGCTGCAGGTGGCGGCGCCAAGCCCGCTCCGGCCGCCGCTGCTGCCACGCAGGCTGCTGCATCGGCTCCGGCCGCTGCCGCTCCGAAGGGCGCATCCGACGAAGCCGTGCTCAAGCTCTTCGAACCGGGCTCTTACGAACTCGTGCCGCATGACGGCATGCGCAAGACGATTGCCCGTCGCCTCGTCGAATCCAAGCAGACCGTTCCGCATTTCTACGTGTCGGTCGATTGCGAGCTCGATGCGCTGATGGCGCTGCGTGCCCAGCTGAACGATGCCGCTCCCCGCAAGGACGGCGCTCCGGCCTACAAGCTGTCGGTCAACGACATGGTCATCAAGGCCATGGCTTTGGCGCTGCGCGACGTTCCGGATGCCAACGTTTCCTGGACCGAAAACGCCATGGTCAAACACAAGCATGCCGATGTTGGTGTAGCTGTCTCGATCCCCGGCGGCCTGATCACCCCGATCGTCCGCAAGGCCGAAGAGAAGACGCTCTCTGTCATCTCCAATGAAATGCGCGACCTTGGCAAGCGCGCCAAGGACCGCAAGCTGAAGCCCGAGGAATATCAGGGCGGCACGACTTCGGTCTCCAACATGGGCATGATGGGCGTGAAGAACTTTGCAGCCGTCATCAACCCGCCGCATGCGACTATCCTCGCAGTCGGCGCGGGCGAGCAGCGTGTCATCGTCAAGAACGGCGAAATGGCGATTGCGACGGTCATGACCGTGACGCTCTCGACCGATCATCGCTGCGTTGACGGTGCTCTCGGCGCAGAGCTGCTGCAGGCCCTCAAGGGTTACATCGAAAACCCGATGGGCATGCTGGTCTGAGCACGGAACGGAGGCGGAGATGACGAAGACCGTTCTTTGCTATGGTGACTCGCTGACCTGGGGCTATGACGCCGACACGATCGGTCGTCATGCTTATGAGACCCGCTGGCCGAGCGTGCTTCAGGCAACGCTCGGAAGCGAGGCTCGCATCATCGCGGAAGGCCTGAATGGCCGCACCACCGCCTTCGATGACCATCTCGCCGATTGCGATCGCAACGGTGCGCGTGTTCTGCCGACGATCCTACAGACGCATGCGCCGCTCGATCTCGTTATCCTGCTTCTTGGCACCAATGACATGAAGCCGGTTGTTGCCGGCTCGGCTTTTGCTGCATGCCAGGGCATCGCCCGCCTCGTGCGGCTGATCCGCAATCATGCCTGGCCCTTCGAATTCGACGGGCCGGAAATCCTGATCGTGGCGCCGCCGGCGATCTGCGCGACGGGCAATGTGCCTTTCGCGGCATCGTTCCCCGGCGGTATCGAGGAATCGGCAAAGCTTCCGACGCTTTACCGTGACCTTGCCGATGAGCTCGGCTGTGGCTTCTTTGACGGCAATTCCGTCGCCAAGACCACGCCGATCGATGGCATCCACCTCGATGCGGAAAATACACGCGCGCTCGGTCGCGGCCTTGAGCCCATCGTGCGGATGATGCTGGGCCTCTGACGATGACTGCCTTTCTCGCTCTCCGACAGGCTTCCCGCCGGGATGCTTCGGAACTGGCGATCCTGGCAGATATTGCCTCTCACGGCTTTGCCTCATGGCTCTGGTTTGCCGACGTCGCAAGCGGCATGAGCGATACGCCGCTGGAGCGGGGCCGGCTGAAGATGAGCGACGAGGCGCTCGGCGGCTGGAAGAACGCCGTCATCGGCGAGGCCTATGACGAGATCGCCGGAATGACGATCGGTTACGAAGTGGATGAAGGCATACGCGATCTCGAAGCGCGGCATCCGGCCATAGAGCCGATGCTGGCGATGCAGAGATCGGTGATCGGGCATTGGTTCATTGGCAGTCTCGCTGTCTATCGCCATATGCGCGGTATCGGCATCGGTAAGAGGTTGCTGGAAGATCAGCTCGCAAGAGCAGACGGGCTGCCGGTCAGCCTGATCACGTCGGATAGTAACGAAGCGGCTCTGTCGCTTTACGGAAGAAACGGATTTTCGGAGGCGGCGCGCATGAATGCCGTACCGCTCTTCGACAACAGCAAGAAGCACGCATGGGTTCTGATGACCCGCGCGGGAGCGTAACAAAGGCAGGAAAGCAATGGCTCAATCCTACGACGTCATCGTCATCGGTTCCGGTCCCGGCGGCTATATCGCCGCCATCCGCGCCGCGCAGCTCGGCCTCAAGGTCGCCTGCGTCGAGCGCGAACATTTGGCCGGCATCTGCTCCAACTGGGGCTGCATTCCGACCAAGGCGCTGCTGCGCTCCGCAGACGTCCTGCATACCGCCCAGCACGGCAAGGATTACGGCCTGGTGTTGGAAGGCACGATCAAGCCCGACATCAAGGCGATCGTCACCCGTTCGCGCGGTATAGCGCATCGCATGAACAACGGTGTCGGCTTCCTGTTCAAGAAGAACAAGGTCGATGTCATCTGGGGCGAAGCCAAGATCACCAAACCCGGCGAGATCGTCGTTTCCAAGACGGCGAAGAAGCCGATGGAGCCGATGGGTCCGGTGCCGAAGAACGCGCTGGGTGAGGGCACCTATACTGCCAAGCACATCATCGTTGCGACCGGCGCCCGTCCGCGTGCGCTGCCGGGCATCGAGCCGGATGGCAAGCTGATCTGGACCTATTTCGAAGCGATGAAGGCTGACGAGCTGCCGAAGTCCCTGCTCGTCATGGGTTCGGGCGCGATCGGCATCGAATTCGCAAGCTTCTACCGCACCATGGGCGTCGACGTAACCGTCGTCGAAATCCTGAGCCAGGTCATGCCGGTCGAGGATGCGGAAATCTCTGCGCTCGCCAAGAAGCAGTTCGAGCGTCAGGGCATGAAGATCCATCTGGAAGCCAAGGTCGCCAAGGTGGAAAAGGGCGCCAACTCGATCACCGCCACCATCGAGAAGAAGGACGGCACGACTGAGACAATCACGGCTGACCGCATGATTTCGGCTGTCGGCGTGCAGGCCAATGTCGAGGGCATCGGCCTTGAGGCTGTCGGTGTGAAGACCGACCGCGGCTTCATCGTCATCGATGGCTACGGCAAGACCAACGTGCCCGGCATCTACGCGATCGGCGATGTCGCCGGCCCGCCGCTTCTGGCACACAAGGCCGAGCATGAAGGGGTCGTCTGCGTCGAGAAGATCGCGGGCCTTCCTAATGTCCATCCGATGGACAAGCTGAAGATCCCGGGCTGCACCTATTGCAACCCTCAGGTCGCTTCCGTTGGCCTGACCGAAGCCAAGGCCAAGGAGCTGGGCCGCGATATCCGCGTCGGCCGCTTCCCCTTCAGCGCCAACGGCAAGGCTGTCGCGCTCGGCGAGGACCAGGGCCTCGTCAAGACGATCTTCGACAAGAAGACCGGTGAACTGCTTGGCGCCCACATGGGCGGTGCAGAAGTTACCGAACTCATCCAGGGCTTCGTCGTCGCCATGAACCTGGAGACGACCGAGGAAGAACTGATGCACACCATCTTCCCGCATCCGACCATTTCGGAAACGATGAAGGAAAGCGTGCTGGATGCTTACGGCCGCGTTCTGAACGCTTGATAATTTCCTGAGCTGCCCTCTATCCCGGCGTGGCGGAACGCCACCACCGGGATGGAAAATCCATCCCATCCCGGGCTGGAAAAAACGAAAGGAAATCATCATGTCTATGGGCACGCAGTCGCTTCTCATCTTTCTGCTGATCGGCCTGGTCGCTGGCTTCCTCGCAAGCCTGGTCGTCGGTGGTGGTGGGTTGATACGATGCCTCCTGAGCGGCATCATCGGCGCGTTCGTGGGCGGGTTTCTGTTCAATGCGCTGGGTATATCGCTGGGCATTGAGAATGCATTGGTGGTTCAGATCATCCACGCCACTGTCGGCGCCATTGTCGTGGTGCTGATCGCAAGGGCGATAGCGTAGGGCAAGAGATAGCATGGAAGGTGTGGGCTGGATTTCGGCAATCATCATCGGCGGACTTGCGGGCTGGCTCGCAGGCAAGCTGATGGAAGCGCGCTACGGCATTTTACTGAACATCGTGCTCGGCATTGTCGGCTCGGTTGTCGCCACTGCCGTCCTGGCGCAGTTCCATATCGAGGTTGCCGGCGGAAGGTTCGGCTATTTCGTGACGGGTTTCATTGGCGCCTGTCTGCTGATATTCCTCGCGCGCCTGGTGCGAAGATAGAGCGCATAACCGTCTAGATCGGAAGATTCAGGCAAAGGAATGATGCGCAATACGAGAGTCTGGGCCGCATGGGGCGGCGGAAAGTTGAACTGACATGGTCACCATTCTCGACACGATCAATCCAGACGCAAAGCGCGTGCGGCATCCGGAAAAGGCGCATCGCCCGGATACGGAAGTCCTGCGCAAGCCGGACTGGATTCGTGTGAAGGCGCCTACCTCGAAAGGCTATGCCGAAACCCGCTCGATCGTGAAGGAGCACAAGCTCGTCACCGTCTGCGAAGAGGCGGGCTGCCCGAATATCGGCGAGTGCTGGGACAAGAAGCACGCGACTTTCATGATCATGGGCGAGATCTGTACGCGCGCCTGCGCCTTCTGCAACGTGGCGACAGGCAAGCCGAACGCGCTCGACATGGCCGAGCCTGAGAATGTCGCCAAGGCGGTCAAGGAAATGGGCCTGTCGCATGTCGTCATCACGTCGGTCGACCGTGACGATCTGGAAGACGGAGGCGCCGAGCACTTTGAAAAGGTGATCTGGGCGATCCGCGCCGCTTCGCCGATGACGACGATCGAAATCCTGACGCCAGACTTCCTGAAGAAGCCTGGAGCGCTGGAACGTGTCGTCGCCGCCAAGCCCGACGTTTTCAACCACAATATGGAAACCGTTGCCGGAAACTACCTGACGGTTCGCCCCGGCGCCCGCTACTTCCACTCCATCCGCCTGCTGCAGCGCGTGAAGGAACTCGACCCCACCATGTTCACCAAATCCGGCATTATGGTCGGCCTCGGTGAAGAACGGAACGAGGTTCTTCAGCTCATGGATGACCTACGCACCGCTGATGTCGATTTCCTGACGATCGGCCAGTATCTGCAGCCGACCCGCAAGCACCACAAGGTCGAAAGCTTCGTCACGCCGGAAGAGTTCAAGTCCTACGAGACGGTCGCTTACACCAAGGGCTTCCTGATGGTCGCTTCCAGCCCGTTGACCCGCTCCTCGCACCATGCCGGCGATGACTTCGCCCGCCTGAAGGCTGCGCGCGAGAAGAAGCTGCTGATGGCTGCCGAGTAAGAGCTTACCCTTGTTTTGATGAGAACCGCGGCGATTTTGCCGCGGTTTTTCTTTGTGTGTTACGCTGTCATCATCGGGTCATGCGAAGCAGCTAGCCAGCACGCCGCTCTTCGCAGTTAAGTCTGTCCGCGAAGGCAATCCTGTCGAAAGCGAGCCTGCCATGCATCAAGTGACGATGTCGCCTGAACCCATTCGTGCAGTCTCTATTGCAGAGGCAGCCGACATGATCCTTCGTGCCGAGCGAATCGTGGTCATCGGCGGTTCGGGCGGCGGCAAATCGACTCTGGCCCAGAAACTGGCAAGTCATTTCGACCTGACCTACCTGTCCATCGACCGTGACATCCGCTGGCTGCCGGGCTGGGTGGAACGCGGCAAGGAGGAGCAGCGCCAGCGTATCATCGAGAGGATCGCCGGCGAACGTTGGATCATGGACGGCACCAATACCTCCACTTTCGATATCCGCCTGCCGCGCACGGATATCGTCATCTGGGTGCGCATGCCGCGCCTGCTCTGCGTCTGGGGCGTGCTGACACGCTGGCTGAAGCATCTCGGCCGCACACGTCCGGAAATGGCGCCGGGCTGCATCGAAAAGGTGGACTGGGAGTTTCTGGAGTTCATCTGGACCTTCGAGAAGAAATTTACGCCACGTGTCACAGCCGCGATCGCTGCTCACGGGCCGCATGTACCGGTTTTGCAGGTGAAATCCCGCCGCCAGATGCGCGCGCTTCTTGATCTTCTCGGTGTGCCGGCTTAACTGCGCTTCATGCCGCAATTCGAAACGCATCGCCCCGTCCCGCACACGCCCGACCAGATGTTCGACCTCGTGTCTGATGTCGAACGCTATCCGGAATTTCTGCCGCTCTGCGAAGCCCTTGTTGTGAAGAACCGCAAGGAACGCGATGGCAAGTTGCTGCTGATCGCCGATATGACCGTCGGCTACAAGGCGGTCCGCGAAACCTTTACCACACAGGTCCTGCTGAATAGGGCCGAGCGCGTCATCGACGTCAAATATATCGATGGCCCCTTTCGCTACCTCGACAACCGCTGGCGATTTGTCGAGGCGGACGGGGGAGGCTGCACGGTCGATTTTTTCATCGACTACGAGTTCAAGAGCCGCATTCTCGGCGCCCTGATGGGGGCAATGTTCGACCGGGCTTTCCGTATGTTTACGGAAGCCTTCGAAAAGCGGGCGGGCACGATCTACAGCCGATAGAGCCTTGGTCAGCGATCGAAGAAATGGTCGAAGATGCGCGTCGCCGGATAGGCGTAGGCACCGCGATCGGTGAAGCTGTAGCGATAGAGGCAGCCTCTGAGCGTAGCGTTGTAGAGCAGGCTGGTGGTATCGGGCGATCCGCGATAGCCCAGTGCTTCCGGCTGGCAGCGACGGAGCGCGTGGTCGTATTTGCGCAGCAGAACGGGATCGGAATCCACCCGCACGCCGCCATAAACCTGATAGTTGGATGGTGCTTCAGCCGCCGAAACGCAGGCGAGGCTCAAGACGACACCGATGCATGCCAAGTATCTCATTTGACCGTTCCTTCAAAACCGGCTCTTGCCTGGGCGCGGCAGAAACTGAAATTCCCGCCTTTTGTTCCCTCACTCAAAGTCACGCAATTTCAATAAGCATTTGAAGTGCCGTCCGGATTGTTGCCAGCCGGATTTCCGTGCGGCCAATGTCGCCGTAAAGCACCTTACGATGGATAAGCTTACCTGAACGTGATTTTGCGGCAAGATGCACCAGCCCGACAGGCTTTTCCGGCGATCCACCACTGGGGCCGGCAATACCCGTCACGGCGACAGCAAGGTCGGCGCGTGAGCGGAAGAGGGCTCCATGCACCATCTGCCGCGCCGTCTCCTCCGAAACTGCGCCGAAACGGGCGAGCGTCTCCTCCTGCACGCCGAGCATCTGCATTTTGGCGGTGTTCGTATAGGTTACGAAACCGCGGTCGATGACGGCTGACGAACCGGAAATCTCTGTCAGCGCGCCGGCAATCAGCCCACCGGTGCAGGATTCCGCCGTCGAGACCATCAGACCTGCGGCCGTGAAATCGCGAATGATGCTTTCCGTCATCGCGGTGATATCTGCGGGAAACAGGCTCAACGCTTCGTGCCTCCATAGACGACGGTTGCGGTCGCAATCGCCGCGATCCCTTCGCGGCGGCCGACGAAACCGATCTTCTCGTTGGTGGTGGCTTTCACCGAGCAACGCTCGATGTCGATGCCGAGGAACTCCGAGAGATTGGCGCGCATGGCCTCGCGGTGCGGGCCGACCTTCGGCGCCTCCGCGATCAGGGAAACGTCGGCATTGGTGATCGTGCCGCCATGATCGCGCACGATCTTCGCCGCATGTTCGATGAAAATGCGGGAAGCAGCACCTTTCCATTGCGGATCGGACGGCGGGAAATGGTCGCCAATATCGCCGGCGCCGCAGGTGGCTAGCAGCGCATCCGTTAGCGCATGCAGCGCGACGTCGGCATCGGAGTGGCCCTTCAGCTTTTGGTCATGTGGAATGAAAACACCGCAGAGCGTCACGCCGTCACCGGGCTCGAGTTGATGCACGTCATAGCCGTTGCCGGTTCGCACATCGGGAATGCGCGCGCCCGAGAGCCTGTCGTCGGCCATGGTGATATCGCTCCTGACTGTCAGCTTCACGTTGGTCGATGCGCCCTCGATGATCGTTACGGGGATATCGAGCCATTCGGCGATCGACGCATCGTCGGTGAAATCTGTTTTGCTGATTGCGGCTGCCTTCTCATGGGCTTCGAGAATAGTGGCGAAATCGAAGGATTGCGGCGTCTGGGCCGCATAGAGCTGGTCGCGCGGGATGGTTCTGACCACGATTCCGTCGCTCCCTGCCTGCTTCAGCGTATCGGCGACCGGTGTTGCAGGAAGGACTGCGGGGGCGCCGGTCGAAAGCGCATCGCCAATCCTGTCGAGAAGCTGGTGATCGAAGAAGGGGCGCACCGCATCGTGGATCAGCACATGGCTGATGCCCTTATCCTTGAGGTATCGCAGGCCGGCAAGCACCGATTGTTGCCGCGTGGGGCCGCCATGGACGGTGTCGATCGGGGTTGCCGAGATGATGTGCCGAGACGCTCTGGCAAAGAGCGCTTCATCATCCGGGTGGATGACGACGACGATATGCTTTGCCGGTTCCCATGTCATGAAGTTTTCAAGCGTATGGACGATAACCGGCTTGCCGCCGACCATCCGGTATTGCTTGGGGCCTTCCTCTGACGATCCGGCGCGTTCGCCGCGGCCCGCCGCAACGACGACAATTCCAGCCGATATCGGTTGCTTACTATGCATTTGCAGCATAAATCCCTGAAATATCCGGAATGGATGTCAGTTGCTCTATCGTCTTGCTCGGACCTTTTCCAGCATTTGCCCAAAAAATATCAATTCGGGCTCGACCCTCTTGGCAAGCCAAAGATCTATGGCTAAAAATAATGCAGATACATGGTGTGCCTGAAAGATAATCATTTGATTTCCAAGGACCTCGCAACGCCTTTTCGAATCGGATCTGTGTCCGTGCGGAACCGCGTTGTGCTTGCCCCGATGTCCGGCGTCACGGACATGCCGTTCCGTGAGCTTGCCTGGCGCTATGGCGCCGGCCTCGTGGTGACGGAGATGGTGGCAAGCCGGGAGCTGGTGAGCGATACCGCCGAATCTTGGGCGCGCCTGCGGGTAGCCGGTTTCCGTCCGCATATGGTGCAGCTTGCCGGCCGCGAGGCGCACTGGATGGCTGAAGCCGCGAAGATCGCGGCCGATCACGGCGCCGATATCATCGACATCAACATGGGCTGCCCAGCCAAGAAGGTCATCGGCGGTTATTCCGGTTCGGCGCTGATGCGCGATCCCGATCATGCGCTTGAACTCATCGAGGCGACCGTCAGGGCGGTCAATATCCCCGTGACGCTGAAGATGCGCCTCGGCTGGGACGAAAATTCCATCAACGCTCCGCACATTGCCAAACGCGCTGAAGAAGCGGGTGTCCAGCTCGTCACCATCCATGGCCGCACCCGCATGCAATTCTATGAGGGCAGGGCGGACTGGGATGCGATCCGCCCTGTGCGCGATGTCATTTCCGTACCGCTGATCGCCAATGGCGATGTCGAGACGGCCGCAGATGCCCAGGAGATTCTGCGCCGGTCCGGTGCTGACGCCGTCATGATCGGCCGCGGCTGCCAGGGCAGGCCTTGGCATGCCGGTGTTCTTGCCGGCGCAAACGAGCCGTCGCGCGAGGAGATCGCCGCAATTGCCGTCGAGCACTATCGCATGATGCTGGAATTCTATGGCGAGGCCGTTGCCGTCAGGCACGCCCGCAAACATCTCGGCTGGTATCTGGAGCGCTTTGCGCCGGACCTTCCGGGCGAACATAAGGCTGCGATCATGACATCGCGCAATCCTGATGATGTCATTGCCCGCTTTGGCGATGCAATGGCGATAGGTGCAGTAGAACAGCGGGAGGCGGCATGAGCACGGACGGCACACCTTCTTCCGAAAACGTCGGTAATGCCGTCGCAATGTCGGTGCTGAACGCCATCCAGAACCCTGTTGTCATGGTGGATGAGGGCGGCTTCATCGCCTTTGCGAACTGGGAAGCCGAAGCCTTTTTCGGCGCCAGCGCCGCGCATCTGTCGCGCTACCGCATCTCGACCTTCATTCCCTTCGGCAGCCCGCTTCTGGCGCTCATCGATCAGGTGCGCGAACGCAAGGCGCCGGTCAACGAATATCGCGTGGACCTCAGCTCGCCGCGTCTCGGCCAGGACAAACTCGTCGATATCTATGTCGCGCCTGTCATTGCCGAACCCGGCTCGGTCGTCGTCGTTTTCCAGGAACGGTCGATGGCCGACAAGATCGACCGGCAGTTGACGCACCGGGCGGCGGCGCGCTCTGTCACGGGGCTCGCCTCGATGCTGGCGCATGAGATCAAGAACCCGCTTTCCGGCATCCGCGGCGCCGCCCAGCTCCTCGAGCAATCTGTGATCGACGATGACCGCGCCCTGACGCGGTTGATCTGCGACGAGACGGACCGTATCGTCTCGCTGGTCGATCGCATGGAGGTCTTTTCCGACGAGCGCCCGGTGGACCGCGTGCCCGTCAACATCCATTCCGTGCTCGACCATGTGAAGGCGGTCGCCAAGGCAGGCTTTGCCCGCAATATCCGTATGACGGAGAATTACGACCCGTCGTTGCCCGCCGTTTACGCCAATCGCGATCAGCTCGTGCAGGTCTTCCTCAATCTGGTGAAGAACGCTGCCGAAGCCGTCGGCGACCGGTCGGACGGTGAAATCATCCTGACGACGGCCTATCGCCCCGGTATCCGCCTGTCTGTCGCCGGCACGCGCGAGAAAATCTCGCTGCCGCTGGAATTCTGCGTTATCGATAACGGCCCAGGCGTGCCGACGGACCTGCTGCCGCATCTTTTCGACCCCTTCATCACCACCAAGACGAATGGCAGCGGTCTTGGCCTCGCCCTCGTTGCCAAGATCATCGGCGATCATGGCGGCATCATCGAATGCGACAGCCAGAACAACCGCACGATTTTTCGCGTCCTCATGCCGGCGTCCAAGGATGCTTCGCTTGATGACGCCGGTATTGCAAGCTCGACAGGACCCAATAGATGACAGCCACGATCCTCGTTGCAGATGACGATGCGGCCATCCGCACGGTGCTCAATCAGGCCTTGAGCCGCGCCGGTTATGATGTGCGCATTACTTCCAATGCCGCAACGCTGTGGCGCTGGGTTTCAGCCGGCGAAGGCGATCTCGTCGTGACTGACGTCGTGATGCCCGATGAAAATGCTTTCGACCTTCTGCCTCGTATCAAGAAGGCGCGGCCGGAACTGCCGGTTCTCGTCATGAGCGCGCAGAACACCTTCATGACGGCGATCAAGGCTTCCGAAAAGGGCGCTTATGATTACCTGCCGAAGCCTTTCGACCTGACGGAGCTCATCGGCATCATCGGCCGGGCGCTTGCCGAGCCGAAGAGGAAGCCGGCCAAGCTCGACGAGGACACCCAGGACGGCATGCCGCTCGTTGGCCGATCGGCGGCGATGCAGGAAATCTACCGCGTTCTCGCCCGCCTCATGCAAACGGACCTGACGCTGATGATCACCGGCGAGTCCGGCACCGGCAAGGAGCTTGTCGCCCGCGCGCTGCATGATTACGGCAAGCGCCGCAACGGCCCCTTCGTCGCCATCAACATGGCTGCTATCCCGCGCGATCTCATCGAGTCCGAGCTCTTTGGCCACGAGAAGGGCGCCTTCACCGGCGCACAGACCCGTTCCACCGGTCGCTTCGAACAGGCCGAAGGCGGCACGCTTTTCCTCGACGAAATCGGCGACATGCCGATGGATGCCCAGACGCGTCTTCTCCGTGTGCTGCAGCAGGGCGAATATACGACTGTCGGCGGTCGCACACCGATCCGCACGGACGTGCGCATCGTGGCGGCGACCAACAAGGATCTGAAGCAGGCGATCAATCAGGGGCTCTTCCGCGAGGACCTTTATTATCGCCTCAACGTCGTGCCGTTGCGCCTGCCGCCGCTTCGCGACCGCGCCGAAGATATTCCGGATCTCGTCCGCCATTTCGTCCAGCAGGCCGAAAAGGAAGGCCTAGGCTCCAAGCGCTTCGATCAGGAGGCGCTGGAACTGATGAAGGCCTATGCCTGGCCGGGCAACGTGCGCGAGCTGGAGAACCTCATCCGCCGCCTGATGGCGCTTTATCCACAGGATGTCATCACCCGCGAAATCATCGATGCCGAGCTTCGCTCCGATGTTCCCGACAGCCCGATCGAGAAGGGGCCGATCCGCAGCGGCACGATGACGATCGCCCAGGCGGTCGAAGAGAATATGCGCACCTATTTCGCAAGTTTCGGCGAAAACCTGCCGCCGCCCGGCCTCTATGATCGTGTGCTGACAGAAATGGAATATCCGTTAATTCTTGCGGCATTGACGGCCACCCGTGGCAATCAGATCAAGGCGGCCGATTTGTTGGGGCTGAACCGCAATACGCTGCGGAAAAAGATCCGCGAACTCGGCGTTTCCGTCTATCGAAGTTCGCGTACGGCCTGACCTTCGACCTTGACATTGTGGCGAAGTGCGTTGCATTTTCGCCACAATGCGTTGCTTAAAGGTCACGCATAGGGTTTGGACATTCGCCCACGATCGAGTCGTTTGAACGCCGGTTTTTTCGTAAACCGGCGCCATTTGGTTTCGTTGGGCGTGGCGGCAATGCCGTCCGAAGAGAGGCTGAATGGACGAAGAAGGGGTATCGCCGGAAACGGCGAACGAGGCGGTGACAACGGTGACCGACCGTCGTGCCCTGTTTGCCGTACCCGGTCTGGTGCTTGCCGGCGGCGCGTTGGTCTGCGCGACCGTCACGCTCTTCGTACTGCTCGGCGTGACGCCGATTGCCCCGACCTCGCACGTGGTCATCGGCTCCGTTGTCATCAACTCCTTTTTCGTGCTCGGTCTGATCGCGCTGATCGGCCGTGAGGTTGCCCGGCTTTTCAAGGCCCGCACACGCGGCCGCGCCGCGGCTCGCCTGCACATCCGTATCGTCGTGCTCTTTTCGATCGTCGCGATCACGCCGGCGATCCTGGTGGCGATATTCGCCAGTATCACGCTGAATGCCGGCCTCGATCGCTGGTTTGCGCTGAGAACCCAGGCGATCGTCAGCTCGTCCCGCAACATCGGTCAGGCCTACATGCTGGAAAACGCCAGCTATTTGCAGGGCCAGACGGTGTCGATGGCAAACGATCTGGAGCGCAACCGCGCGCTCTACAGCCTGGACAAGACCGGCTTCGGCGAGTTGATGACCCGTCAGGCAAGGGGTCGTGGCCTGCTCGGCGCCTTCCTCGTCGAGCGCGATGGCTCCGTTATCGTCCAGGCCGACATCAGCACGGAAAAGCCGCTGCCCGCCATCCCGCAAGATGCGCTGGAAAAGGCGGCTGCCGGCCAGCCGACGCTGATTCCGCCCGGCGTGACCAATCTTGTTGGCGCCATCATCAGGCTCGAGTCGATACCCGGAACCTTTCTCTATACGGTGCGCGCCGTCGACCCCAAGGTCATGAACGCCATGCGCATGATGGAGGAGAACGCCACCGAATACCGCTCGATGGAAGCCGGCCGCGTTTCGCTGCAGATCGCTTTTGCGGTGCTCTATATCGGCTTTGCGCTGATCGTGCTGCTGGCGGCGATCTGGACCGCGATCGCGGTGGCCGACCGTATCGTTCGGCCGATCCGCCTGCTGATTACCGCTGCCGACAGCGTCGCATCCGGCAATATGGACATTGTCGTGCCTGTCCACGCTGTTGATGGCGACGTCGCCAGTCTTTCGCGCACCTTCAACAAGATGATTTCGGAAATCCGCACCCAACGCGACGAGATCCTTGAGGCCAAGGACGAGGTGGACGACCGTCGCCGCTTCATCGAGGCCGTGCTTTCGGGCGTCACCGCTGCTGTCATCGGCGTCGAACAGGACCGGCGCATCACCATCGTCAACAGTTCGGCCGAAACGCTGATGGCGCTGCACGCCGATGAATTGCTCGGCAAGCAGCTGTCGGAGGTCGCGCCCGAAGTGGATCAGGTTCTGACGGAAGCTGCCTCACGCTATCGCGGCGATTTCCGCAAGCAGATCGCGCTGGTGCGCGGCGGTACTGTGCGCACGCTCAGCGTCCAGGTGACCCGCGAGGAAGTGCGCGATCTCAGCGAATCCTATGTGATTACGCTCGATGACATCACTGATCTCGTCATCGCTCAGCGTTCTACCGCCTGGGGCGACGTTGCGCGCCGCATCGCCCATGAGATCAAGAACCCGCTGACGCCGATCCAGCTTTCGGCCGAGCGCATCCGCCGCCGTTACGGCAAGCAGATCGACGAGAGCGATCGCGCCGTCTTCGACCAGTGCACCGATACGATCATCCGCCAGGTCGGCGATATCGGCCGCATGGTCGACGAATTCTCGGCCTTTGCCCGCATGCCGAAGCCGACGAAGGAGCCAAGCGATCTGCGCGCCATCCTTCACGATGCAATCTTCCTGCGCGAGATGGGCAACAATCACATTACCTTCCTGCAGGAACTTGGCGAAGAGCGGCTGGAAGGTTTGTTCGACAGCCGCATGTTGGGGCAAGCCTTCGGCAATCTCATCAAGAACGCAGTGGAGGCGATCGAGGCCGTACCGAGCGAGGAACGCGAAGAGCGCAAGATCCTCGTCCGTACGTCCAAGGACGAAGCGCGCGACCGCTTCACCGTCGATATAATCGACAATGGCCGCGGCCTGCCGGTCGAGAACCGCCACAGCATTCTGGAACCCTATATGACGATGCGCGAGAAGGGCACCGGCCTCGGCCTAGCCATCGTCAAGAAAATCATCGAGGAACATGGCGGGCAGCTCGAACTGCATGATGCGCCCGCAGATTTTGACCAGGGAAGGGGAGCCATGATCCGCGTGCATCTGCCGCGCCGGGATGTGACTTCCGCAACCCCGTCAGCCAGTGACAAGGAAAGCGTTTATGGCCTCTGATATTCTCGTCGTTGATGATGAGCATGACATTCGTGAGATCGTTGCCGGTATCCTGTCGGATGAGGGCCACGAAACCCGCATGGCGCATGATAGCGACAGCGCGCTCGCGGCAATTTCCGATCGCGTGCCGCGCCTTGTCTTCCTCGATATCTGGATGCAGGGCAGCAAGCTCGACGGTCTCTCGCTGCTGGACGAGATCAGGACGCGCCATCCCGAGCTCCCGGTCGTGATGATATCAGGCCACGGCAATATCGAGACGGCGGTCTCCGCCATCAAGCGCGGGGCCTTCGACTTCATCGAAAAGCCGTTCAAGGCCGACCGCCTGATCCTGATCGCTGAGAGGGCATTGGAAAATTCCAAGCTGAAGCGTGAAAACATCGAGCTGAAGCGCCGCGCCGGCGATGCGCTGGAACTGATCGGCACCTCGGTCGCCGTTTCCCAGCTGCGCCAGACGATCGAAAAGATCGCGCCCACCAACAGCCGCATCATGATCTTCGGCGCATCCGGCTCCGGCAAGGAGCTTGTAGCGCGCATGATCCACAAGAAGTCGACGCGCGCCAACGGCCCCTTCGTCGCGCTGAACGCCGCCAACATCACGCCCGACCGCATGGAAGTGGCGCTGTTCGGCACGGAGGGTGCACCGGGGCAGGCGCGCAAGATCGGCGCGTTGGAGGAGGCTCATCGCGGCATCCTCTATCTCGACGAAGTCGGCGAAATGCCGCGCGAGACGCAAAACAAGATCTTGCGCGTGCTGGTCGATCAGCAGTTCGAGCGTGTCGGCGGCTCCAAGCGCGTGAAGGTCGATGTGCGCATCATCTCCTCGACCGCCTACAATCTGGAAAGCCGCATCGCCGAAGGCTGGTTCCGCGAGGATCTCTATCATCGCCTTGCTGTCGTGCCGGTGCGCGTACCGCAGCTTGCCGAGCGCCGCGAGGATATTCCGTTCCTCGTTGACCAACTCATGCGCCAGATTTCCGAACAGGCGGGCATCCGGCCGCGCCGTATCGGTGATGACGCCATGGCCGTGCTGCAGGCTCACGACTGGCCGGGCAATATCCGCCAGCTCCGCAACAATATCGAGCGCTTGATGATCCTTGCACGCACCGACGGTCCGGATACGCCGATCACCGCCGACATGCTGCCGACCGATCTTGGCGACATGCTGCCGAAGGTTTCGGCCAAGAACGACTACCACATCATGACGCTGCCGCTGCGCGAAGCCCGCGAAATGTTCGAGAAGGATTACCTGATCGCCCAGATCAACCGCTTCGGCGGCAATATTTCTCGCACAGCCGAATTCGTCGGCATGGAGCGCTCGGCGTTGCACCGCAAGCTGAAGTCGCTTGGCGTCTGACTTTTTTACGGCGCGGCTTATGTCGCGCCGGCTCTCTCCTTTTGCCTGGAGCAGGTTTTCCATGCCAAGAATTGCCTATGTGAATGGACGTTACGTGCGGCATTCCGATGCCATGGTGCATGTCGAGGATCGCGGCTACCAGTTTGCCGATGGTGTCTATGAGGTTTGCGAGGTCCGTCACGGCCTGATCGTCGATCTGACCCGGCACCTGAACAGACTCGACCGTTCTCTGGGCGAATTGCGTATCGCCTGGCCGATGAGCCGCGCGGCGCTGACGCAAGTGATTCGCGAGACGCTGCGCCGCAACCACGTCCGCAACGGCCTCTTCTATCTGCAAGTGACGCGCGGCGTTGCCCGTCGCGACCATGTCTTCCCGGCTGAAGGCACGCCGCCATCGATCGTCGTGACTGCCAAGAGCACCGATCCGTCAATCATCGCCAAGAAGAATGCCACTGGCATCAAGGCGATCACCGTTCCCGACAATCGCTGGGACCGCGTCGACATCAAGTCGGTCGGGCTGCTGTCGAATGTGCTTGCGCGCCAGCAGGCGAAGGAAGCCGGCGCACAGGAGGCGATCTATATCGATGCCGACGGCATGGTGAAGGAGGGGGCAGCGACCAATGTCTGGATCGTCGATGCCGATGGTACGCTGGTAACGCGGCCTGCCGACCATGGCATCCTGCGTGGCATCACCCGCACGACGCTGATCGATGTCGCGGCAAAACTGGGGGTGAAAATCGTCGAGCGAAGGTTCTCCGTTTCGGAGATGATGGCCGCCCGCGAGGTCTTCATCACGGCGGCTACAAGCGTTTGTTTTCCGGTGGTTTCCATTGACGGACAGGCGATTGCGAACGGCCATCCGGGAAGCCTGTCACAGAATATTCGGGAAGGCTTTTTCGACGTTGCGGAAAAGATTACGATTTGATACCAAGATTTGCTGGGCTGGAGGAATGAGGGTGCCACCTGCCTTGCTGGAGAGGTTGATTGATATTCTACCGGCTTGATCAGGCCGGCAATAAAGAAAGAAGCGGCGCGATGGCGGAACGTTCTCAGAATCTGCAGGACTTATTTCTCAATACTGTACGCAAGCAAAAGATTTCCCTGACAATCTTTCTGATTAACGGCGTGAAACTCACGGGTGTTGTCACTTCTTTTGACAATTTCTGTGTTCTGCTTCGCCGTGACGGCCATTCGCAGCTCGTGTATAAACACGCGATCTCGACTATCATGCCTGGGCAGCCAATGCAGATGTTCGAGAGCGAAGAAGCAGCGTCCTAAACCAAGGCCAGCCGTCATTTCGACACGCGATACAAAGAATGATTCCATCATCCCTGAGGCCGCCAAGCACAGGGATGATATGCGCGCGACTGTCGTCGTGCCGGTGCTGAAGTCGCGCTCGCGCGGCGGTCAGACTGAGTCGGCCTCGACCCGCACTCCCGAAAGCCGTCTCGACGAAGCGACGGGTCTTGCCCAGGCGATCGACCTCGATGTCGTCAACGCATCGATCGTCTCCGTCAACGATCCGCGTCCGGCGACGCTTCTCGGCACGGGCAAGATCGAGGAAATCAAGCACCTGCTGGACGAGCGTGATTCCGGCTTGGTCATTGTCGATCATCCGCTGACGCCTGTGCAGCAGCGTAATCTGGAAAAGGAATGGAACGCCAAGGTCATCGACCGGACGGGCCTGATCCTCGAAATCTTTGGCCGCCGCGCCTCCACCAAGGAAGGCACGCTGCAGGTCGATCTTGCGCATCTGAACTACCAGAAGGGCCGGCTGGTTCGAAGCTGGACCCACCTTGAGCGCCAGCGCGGCGGTGGCGGTTTCATGGGTGGTCCGGGTGAAACCCAGATCGAAGCCGACCGCCGTCTGCTGCAGGATCGCATCATCAAGCTCGAACGTGAACTGGAGCAGGTCGTCCGCACCCGTCAGTTGCACCGGGCCAAGCGTAGGAAGGTGCCGCATCCGATCGTGGCGCTCGTCGGTTATACTAACGCCGGCAAATCGACGCTCTTCAATCGTATCACCGGGGCAGGGGTTCTCGCCGAAGACATGCTCTTCGCGACGCTCGACCCGACGTTGCGCCGCATGAAGCTGCCGCATGGCCGCACCGTCATCCTCTCCGATACCGTCGGTTTCATCTCCGATCTGCCGACCCATTTGGTCGCCGCCTTCCGCGCAACGCTGGAAGAGGTGTTGGAAGCCGATCTCGTCCTGCATGTGCGCGACATGTCCGATGTGGACAATCAGGCCCAGAGCGCCGACGTACTGCGTATCCTGAACGACCTCGGCATCGATGAGGCCGAAGGCCAGCGCCGCATTCTCGAGGTCTGGAACAAGATCGACCGGCTGGAGCCGGAAGCCCACGACGCCATCGTGCAGAAGGCTTCGACCATGCAGAATGTCATTGCCGTTTCCGCCATCAGCGGCGAGGGCGTCGACAGGCTCATGGATGACATCAGCCGTCGTCTGTCCGGTGTCATGACGGAAACGACGATCACGCTGCCGGTGGACAAGCTGGCGCTGCTGCCCTGGCTCTACGACCATGCCGTCGTCGATAGCCGCGAAGACAATGAGGATGGTTCGGTGACGCTGGAGTTGCGTCTGTCTGAAACCGAGGCTGCCGAGCTTGAGCGTCGCATCGGCCATGGCCAGAGGCCTGCAAAGGAAGACTGGGAGCGATAAGCCTGTTGGTGGGCGGAGCTCACTCCGCGCCAGCAATGACAGCCCGCTCGATCGCCTTCGCCGCTTGCCAGATCTCTTCCATCCGCTCCAGGCTGGCTGCCTCCAGGCTCTCGCCTTCTGCATCAAGAACCGTCTCGATATGATTGAATCGGCGTCTGAATTTCGTATTCGTTCCACGGAGCGCCTGTTCCGGATCGGCCTTCACGTGTCGCCCGATATTGACCATCGCGAAGATCAGGTCGCCGAGTTCATCGCTGACCTTTGATTTATCGCCCTCGCGCAGTGCGACGCGCAACTCGTCAACCTCTTCCTCGATCTTGTCGAGGATCGGTTCAGGCGCCGACCAGTCGAAGCCGACCTTGGCGGCGCGCTCCTGAAGTTTGAGCGCTTCGGTCAGCGCCGGAAAGCTGCGCTGCACGGAGCCAAGGAAGCCTGCCTTGAAATCTTCAGTGATGCCGCGGCGCGCCCGACGTTCCGCACGCTCGCGTTTTTCAGCCTGCTTGATCTCGTCCCACTGCTTCTTCACGGCATCGGGTGTATCCGCATCCGAGCGAGCAAAGACATGAGGGTGCCGACGGATCATCTTGCGAGTGATGGCTTCCACGACATCGCCGAAGGAGAACTCGCCGGCTTCTTCGGCCATGCGCGCATGAAAGACCACCTGCAGCAGCAGGTCACCAAGCTCGTCGCAAAGGTCGTCCATATCCTTGCGCTCGATCGCATCTGCAACCTCATAGGCTTCTTCGAGCGTATAGGGCTTGATGCTCTCGAAATCCTGCTCGACGTCCCAAGGGCAACCGGTCTCAGGATTGCGAAGTGCCGCCATGATCTCGATCAGGCGCGAAATGTCTTTCGAAGGTTCCATGGTCCTCAGCTCAGCGGAATGTCGTTGGCGCTCTTGGTGGCCTGATAGGTGTCGGAGAGGGCGGCGTAGCGTGATTTGATCCGCGCTGTCTGCGCCTTGAGGTCAGCCTTCAGCTGATCATCCTCGGTCTCGACAAGATCTGCGATCGCAAAGCTCTTCCAGAAGGCATTCTGCCGCCTGTAGCCGCCAGGCTCGAGCCCGAAGACTTCCTTCAGGATCTTCAGATCGTGCGGAATCGCAAAGCTGTCGCGCGAATCCTCGTGGCTGAAGAAATAATAGAAATTATCGAAGCCGGCCCAGGTGATAGCCGACATGCACATGGTGCAGGGTTCGTGCGTGGAGAGAAAGATCAGGTCCTTCGTCGCCGGCTTGTCGTTGAGCTCGTAGAAGCGTTTCAGCGTGTGCACTTCGCCGTGCCAAAGCGGATTTTCCAGCTCGTTATTGGTTTCGGCGAGGATGAGCGACAGATCGGATTTGCGCAGGATCGCTGCCCCGAACACCTTGTTGCCGGAGGCGACGCCGAGCTCCGTCATCGGTAGGATATTCTCTTCCATGACCTGCAGGAGGCGGTTGGCGATTGTCTTTTCCGGCATGAAATTCTCCTGTTTCACCCATCCTATCGCCCCGCGGAATGAAGCGGAATGCATAAGTCCGGCACCGGGGACTTTGCCACAGGCTTTATCGCTTCGTCCTTTGGCATCGGACAAAAAGCTGCGACAACCGCTCAAGATATGTGCTTTTTGCGCCGCACGGGTGAGTTTTCTCAAATCATTGATCAACCGGGTAAAAGAATACGCGACCGGCTGGCCTTTGGAATTCTGTTTCTTCATTCGCCTGTCCGGAGAATGCATATTCGGGCAACTTCGAAGTGGATTGAGAATGCTTCCCAGGACTGAACAGCTTTCGGTATTTCCCGCCTTCTTTCGCGTGCAAGGTCGGACTGTGGCCGTTTTCGGCAATGGCGACGAAGCTTTCGCCAAGGTTCGCCTGCTCTTGAACACGCAGGTGCGCATCATTGCATATGCCGATCGCCCGGAAGCCGATTACCACGCCTTTCTGATTGCCAACCGCATAGAAACCGTCCGCGCTCCTTTTGTGCCCGAACAGATAGAGGGTGCCGCACTGGTGTTTGCCGCAACCGGCGACGCTGAGCAGGACCGCCTGATCGTTGAAGCGGCCCGCGCCGCGAAGATCCCGGTCAATGCCGTCGACCAGCCCGATTATTGCGATTTCTATACACCGGCTCTCGTCAATCGCGCGCCTGTCGCTGTCGCGATCGGCACGGAAGGCGCTGGTCCGGTGCTCGCCCAGATGATCCGCGCCCAGATCGATCAGATGCTGTCTCCATCCCTGGGTCGTCTCGCAGCGCTTTCAACCAGTTATCGCAAGGCGGTCGAACATCTGGTTCCGCGCGGCGTCTCGCGTCGCATCTTCTGGCGTCGTTTCTTCTCCGGAGCGGTCGCGGATGCTGTCGCCAATGGCAATCTTCCGCAGGCCCGCCGCGCTGCCAATGGCCTGCTGCGGTCGCTTGATCGCGTCGAAGGCCATGTCTGGCTTGTCGGCGCCGGCCCCGGTGCTGAGGACCTTCTCACCTTGCGCGCCCAGCGCGTGATGATGGAGGCCGATGTGATTGTCTATGACGCACTCGTGCCGCAGGCGATCGTCGATATGGGACGCCGCGATGCCGAGCGTCTTTCGGTCGGCAAGCGCAAGGGCTGCCATTCGAAGTCCCAGGAAGAGATCAACGATCTCCTGGTCGATCTCGGCCGTCAGGGCAAGCGCGTCGTGCGCCTGAAAAGCGGCGATCCGTTGGTCTATGGCCGGGCCGGGGAAGAGATGGCCGCCTTGCGCGCCGCCGGCATCTCCTACGAGATCGTCCCGGGTATCACCTCCGCCTTTGCCGCTGCTGCCGATTTCGAACTGCCGCTGACGCTGCGCGGTGTTGCCTCTTCGCTGGTCTTCACGACCGGGCATGATCTGACCGGCGACGTTCTGCCGGATTGGGCAAGCCTTGCTGTGTCCGGTGCCACGATCGCCGTCTATATGGGCCGCACGGTCGCAGCCTCCGTTGCCGAGCGGCTAATGCAGGCCGGTATCCCCGAAGAGACCACCGTTGCCGTGATTGAGAATGCCAGCCGCGCGGACCGCCGGCTGCTGCACGGAACCTTGCGTGATCTTCCGGACCTGCAGCACCGCGACGAGTTGACGGGACCAGTCATGGTCATTATCGGCGATGCGGTCGCAGGCGCCAATTTCGAACTGTCCGAACCGTTGGTGCGTGAGCGCATCCGGTTCGATGAACTTGCAAGGAGCTGACATGGTAGACAAGGTTCTGACCGCCAACCGCCTGACGGACGGCATCGCCGTCTGGCTGAACGCCAATGGCGAGTGGGTGACCTCGTTGCAGGAAGCGCTTGTCGCTCGCCATGCCGAAGCCGTCGCGGCCCTCGAGGAGATCGGCAAGAAATCCTATGCTGACAACCTCGTCGTCGACGTTGCCGTTGTCGAGGTTCAGGAGACCAACGGCCAGCTCTGGCCGCTGCGTCTGCGCGAGCGCATTCGCGCCCAGGGGCCGACCATGGAATATGCGCCGGGCTACAAGCCGGCTGATCCAGAATTCATTGCAGTCTGAGGAAGACGATGTACCGTTACGACGAATTTGACCATGCCTTTGTCGCCGAGCGCGTCGAGCAGTTTCGCGATCAGGTCCAGCGCCGCCTTTCCGGCGAACTGGCCGAGGACGCATTCAAGCCGCTGCGCCTGATGAACGGTGTCTACCTGCAGCTTCACGCCTATATGCTGCGCATCGCCATTCCTTATGGCACCCTGAGCTCGCGCCAGATGCGCATGCTCGCCCATATCGCCCGCACCTATGACCGCGGCTATGGCCACTTCACCACACGCCAGAACCTGCAGTTCAACTGGCCGAAGCTATCCGAAATACCTGATGCGCTTGCCGACCTTGCGAGCGTCGAGATGCACGCCCTCCAGACCTCGGGCAACTGCATCAGAAACGTGACAGCCGATCACTTCGCCGGCGCCGCCGCCGATGAGATCGCCGATCCGCGCCCTTACGCCGAAATCCTGCGCCAATGGTCGTCGGTCCACCCGGAATTCTCCTTCCTGCCGCGCAAGTTCAAGATTGCTGTGACCGGTGCCGAGCGCGACCGCGCCGCCATTCAGGTCCATGATATCGGCCTGCACCTGAAGAAGAATGACAAGGGCGAGATCGGTTTCGCCGTCTATGTCGGCGGGGGGCAGGGCCGCACGCCGATGGTCGCCAAGCTGATCCGTGACTTCCTGCCGGAAGAAGATCTTCTGTCCTACACGACCGCCGTCATGCGCGTTTATAACCTGCATGGCCGCCGCGACAACAAGTACAAGGCCCGCATCAAGATCCTCGTCCACGAGACCGGTGCCGAAGAACTCGCCCGTCAGGTCGAGGTCGAATTCGCGCAGTTGAAGGACAGCGAACTGAAACTGCCGGAAAAGGACGTGCAGGCAATCACCGCCTACTTCGCACCGCCGGCCCTGCCGGAACGTGCCGAGGGCTGGGAAAACCTTGCCCGCTGGAAGAAGGCCGATCCGGCTTTCGCCCGCTGGGTCCAGCAGAATGTCCAGCCGCACAAGAACCCCGACTACGGCATGGTGACGATTTCGCTGAAGCCGATCGGGGGTATTCCGGGTGATGCTTCGGACTCGCAGATGGATGCGATCGCCGATATTGCCGAGGAATATGCCTTCGACGAAATTCGCGTCAGCCATGAACAGAACCTCATCCTGCCGCATGTCGCGCTCGCCGACCTCGAAGCCGTCTATCGCGGTCTCGTCGCGATCAATCTGGCTGAAGCCAATGCCGGACTGATTACCGATATCATTGCCTGTCCGGGGCTGGACTATTGCGCACTCGCCAATGCGCGCTCCATTCCGCTCGCCCAGGAAATTTCCCGCCGCTTCGGCGACGCGGCCCGTCAGGCCGAGATCGGCGAGTTGAAGATCAAGATCTCCGGCTGCATCAATGCCTGCGGCCATCACCATGTCGGCCATATCGGCCTGCTGGGCGTCGAGAAGAAGGGGGCCGAGCTCTACCAGATCACGCTCGGCGGTTCCGGTGACGAACATACGTCGATCGGCGAAATCATCGGCCGCGGCTTCGAGCCGGACAAGGTGACGGATGCGATCGAGACGATCGTCGATACCTATCTCGGCCTGCGCCTCGATCCATCAGAGATATTCCTTGCCACCTATCGCCGTGTTGGTCCGCAGCCCTTCAAGGACGCGCTCTACGGCTCGGCTGCGGAAGCGGCATAAGGACGAGATGATGACGAAGATCTGGAGAGAAACCGGTTTTGTCGAAAACGATCCCTGGGTGATCGAGACCGACGAGGTGAAGGCAACGGGTGATCAGAAGCCGCTTCTGACGCTCGATGAGCTGATTGCCAAGGCCGATGAGAGCAACGATGTCGGCTTCGGCGTGCTGATCAAGCCGGCAGACGATGTTCTAAAGCTAGAGCCTTATCTCTATCGCCTGGAGATCGTGGCTGTCGCATTTCCGGCCTTCAACGATGGCCGCGCCTTCAGCCACGCTTCGCTTCTACGCCAGCGCCTCGGCTACACCAACGAGCTGCGCGCGGTCGGCGATGTGCTGATCGACCAGGTGCCGCTGATGCTGCGCGTCGGCATCGACAGTTTCGCCGTCACCAACGAGACGGCGATCCGCCGTCTGTCGGAAAAGCGCCTGCCGTCCATTCCGCATCATTATCAGCCGGCGGTGCGTGACGCCGAAGCCGGCAAGGGCTATAGTTGGCGCCGTCAGGCAAAGCCGGCCGCCTGAGGCTGCCGGTTTGCCGTCTTTTTGATGACGGAACGATAGCATGAGCAAATTCGAAGTGGCGGTGATCGGCGGCGGTCTCGCCGGCATGATCGCCGTGATCGCCCTGGCACGCGGCGGTCGCAATGTGGCACTGGTCGCCCCTCCATCTCCCAAGGAAGATCGCCGCACCACGGCATTGATGGATCAGTCGATTCGCTTCCTGGATCGGCTCACCCTCTGGGAAAAACTTCGCCCGGCAGCGGCTCCGCTCACCAGCATGCGCATCATCGACGGCACGAATCGCCTGCTGCGTGCCCCGACCACGAGTTTCCGTTCCGCCGAGGTAGGGCTCGAAGCTTTCGGCTACAATTTTCCGAACAAGGCATTGATGGATGTGCTCGAGGCTGCGGTCGCGACCGAGGGCAATATCAAGCGTTTCACTGTCATGGCCGAAACGATCAGCATCGCTTCGGAAGCGGTGACGATCAAGCTTTCGGACGGCGAAGAGATCAGTGCCGATTTCGCCATTGGCGCCGATGGCCGCAAGTCGAAGCTGCGGGAAACCGCCGGCATCGATGTCCGCACCTGGTCCTATCCGCAATCGGCCATGGTGCTGAATTTCGCCCATACGCTGCCGCACCAGAATATCTCCACGGAGTTCCACACGGAGCACGGTCCCTTCACGCAGGTTCCGCTGCCGGGCAACCGCTCCAGCCTTGTCTGGGTTCAGAACCCTTCCGATGCCACAGCCCGCATTGAGCTGTCGCTGG
Source organism: Rhizobium sp. WYJ-E13 (assembly GCF_018987265.1). Lineage (NCBI taxonomy): Bacteria > Pseudomonadati > Pseudomonadota > Alphaproteobacteria > Hyphomicrobiales > Rhizobiaceae > Rhizobium > Rhizobium sp. WYJ-E13. The sequence goes on from NZ_CP076853.1 coordinate 1,366,980, forward strand.
CCGAACTCGGCAATGTCGTGGAAGAGCGTATGCAGTCCATCCTCGGCAAGGTCACTGTGGAGGAGGGCGTGCAGATCTGGCCGCTGTCTGGCATGATGGCGCATCGCTTCGGCAAGGGCCGCATCGCGCTGATCGGCGAGGCCGCCCATGTTTTTCCGCCCATTGGCGCGCAGGGCCTCAACCTCAGCCTGCGCGATATCATGGCATTGACCGATCTTCTGTGTACGCGCGCCGAATTGCCTATTCCCTCGGATGCCGGCAGCAGCTTTGATCGTAAGCGTCGTGTCGATATCATGACGCGAACGGCAAGTGTCGATCTCCTCAATCGTTCGCTGCTGTCCGACTTCCTGCCGGTGCAGGTTCTGCGGGCCGCCGGCTTGCACATTCTGTCGGCCATCCCGCCGCTGCGTAATATCGTCATGCGCGAAGGCATCGAGCCGGGCCGCGGCCTTCGCGATATTCCCGAGGCGATCAAGGAGCGCCTAAAGCGGAAGAAAGCCTGATCTTATTGCAATCAGGCCGAACGATGCCATCACCACTGATGGCATCGTGGTGATCAGGATTGTCGCCGAGGCTCGTTCCTGCCGGCCAACTATCGCCGGTCGATGACGGGTGATAGCTGCCGACGGCTTTTTCCAGTTGGGCATTTTGCGGGGCAGGGCGAGATCTCCGCTTAGCCGATTTGCATCAGGATCGGAAAGGTCTGCTGGAACCAGATCGCCACATTGCTGACCCAGCCGAGGAGGAAGGCGAGACCGGTCAGCACCAGGAAGACGCCCATGATCTTCTCCACCGTGCCGAGGTACCGGCGGAAACGCGACAGGAAGCGCATGAACGCCCCGGAAAAGCCGGCCGCGATCCAGAAGGGTACGGCAAGGCCGAGCGAATAGACGGCAAGCAGCCCGGCGCCGGAACCGACCGTATCACGCGACGCGGCGACACCGAGGATCGCCCCGAGCACCGGCCCGATGCAGGGCGTCCAGCCGAACGCGAAGGCAAGTCCCATGATGTAAGCGCCCGTCAGCGTCGCCGGCTTGCCGCTGCTCTGGAAGCGGGCTTCCCGCGACAGGAGGCCGATTCGGAAAAGCCCGAGAAAATTCAGCCCCATGACGATGATGATGAGGCCACCGATCTTGGCGAGCAGATCGAGGTGCTGGCGCAGCACCATTCCGATCGTCGAGGCGCCGGCGCCGAGCGCCACGAAGACAGTCGCAAAGCCAAGCGTGAAGAAAAGTGCCGAAAACAGCACACCGCGCCGCACATCCGGGGCTGCGGCAACCGTACCGCCGCCGCGGAACTGCTCGACGGAAATGCCCGCCATATAACAAAGATAGGGTGGTACGAGTGGAAGCACGCAGGGCGACAGGAAGGAAAGCGCTCCGGCAAGCAGTGCGCTCCAAAGGGAAATATCGGCAATCGACACGCATTCTCTCCGGCAGCAATTGAGCGATGTTCCTACCGCCGCAGACGGGAGATTGCCAATCACCTTTTTGCGCTGATCGGAGCTGGCCAGCGGACCCGTGCGTTCCGAAGCGGGACAGAGCATGTGGATATTAACTGCGCATAAACCACCACAGGCACTGTGAATGGATCGACTCACGCGCTCTCGTTGGTATGGCCGGGCATTTGCGGACACCCCACTGCAAGTGCCGGGAGGTCCGGCTAGGTATGCGAGAGGCCGATGCCGGGTCTCCCGCTGCTCGTCCGGAAATCGACGAGACAGCCGATGCCGGATTGGATCGAATCGCGGAGATCGCTGACGAAGGTCTGCTGGATGTTTATACGCTTCTGCATCGCCACGATGGCTGACAGACTGCTGATAATCCGAAGCTGGAAGTTGCGGATCTGATGTGGCTCCGATGCCAAGCCGTGCGATTCCAAGTAAATAATAGCCACAGGGGCCAGCGCCGTGGAAATGGGCTGTAAGCCTTTTCCGGTATAAAGCCCATTCAGTTGCGGTGACTGCGTGATAGATTGCCGCCAGAGAATCCACGAGGAGAAGCATTGATGAGCAGATTTCGGGCATGTGTGGCAGTCGGAGCGCTGATTGGCATTTCGGTGTTGACGGCATGCGCAACTCCCCCGAATTCATACGGTTCCGCATCAGGCTACGTGCCGGGAGATTCGTTGAACAGAGCATGCCAGGATGGTTTCAGGCCGAGAGACGGGCGCTCCTGCAGCTACTGATGGTGATCGGACGAGACATCGAGCTGCCAGGATTACAGCGAACCGCTTGAAACATCGTGTTGCTCATCTGCGCCTGGCAGCATCCCGTCAATGCAACTGCGGCTCGTCCTCATCCTCATCGAGAAAGCTCTGCACGCCATCTCGTTCTGCGGTGGCCAGGAATTCTTCCCAGGCGTCCAGGTCCGTGGCGAATTTATCTTCCCAGCTGGTCACGACTTCGGTTTGGGAGATGACTTCGAGGGTCCAGTCTCCGTTGGTGCCTGCCGGCCGAAATATATCGACGAGGACGGTTACTCCACCGTCTTCGAACTCGCCGGAAAAATCAGAGTGCTCAAGCTTCGGTTCTCTAGTCTTTTTCGCCATTTCAATCTCCAGCACTGGAAGGCGCATCATTCTCACAAAGGCAACGGTACTGAACGCCTCGCATTCTCGGACGTCGATCGTCGGACTAGCGGATCAGGCTGACGCCTGAGTCTTCCGCGTGCCAACCTTACGTCGATTCGCAAATCGTTATCTCTACTTCGGTGAAAAGAAAGGCAGTTATGGTGAGAGCGATGGGGCTCGAACCCATGACCTACTGATTAAAAGTCAGTTGCTCTACCAGCTGAGCTACGCTCTCCCTCTCCGCGGGTGCGAAGCACCCCGGCTGGAAGTGCGCGGAACATAGGCAGGTGACCTATCGCGGTCAACTGAAAAATCTTCCTATTCATTGTATTGCGCACATTTCTTGCCCGCCACCATTTTCAAAACCGGCATTGCCCGGCCATCACAATCGAGCGCGGGGGATATGGGACCCGTTGATCAGTAAATGTGGTCGACGCTGTGTTAACGCTTCCGTCGCTCCAGAAAGGTGATTGCCTGCAGTGTGGCGATGATGACGACGATGCCGATAAGCGTGCGAAGATCGGGCACCTCATTGAAGAAGAAGTACCCGCTCGCAGTCGCAAAGACGATCGACAGATAACCGAATGGGGCAAGCAGGCTGGCGCTGGCGATCTGATAGGCTCGCAGGAAGCAGAATTGCCCGAGTTGTGCCAGAAGACCGATGCCGAGCAGGGCGGGCCAGTCTTCGCTGCGTACCGGTTGCCAGACGAAGAGCGCGGGAATGAAGGTGATGACGGTGAGACCGGCCGTGTAGAAGACCATCATCACGGTGGTATTCTCGTAATGCAGCATGCGCGTCTGGATCGTCGCGAATGCTCCGAAGACGATCGAGAGCAGCACGGCCACCAACCCGATATTCCAGGCGAATGTATCCGGCGCCAGCATGATCAGCACGCCGACAAAGGCGAACACCGCGCCGATCCACCGCCAGCGGCTCACTCTTTCGCCCAGCATGGCGACGGCCATCAACATCGAGACCAGCGGCCGCGTGAAGCCGAGCGCATTGACCAGTACCAGCGGCAGCATGGTGAGCGCTACGAAATTGCTGGTCAGCGCCACAGCGTTGCAGCTGATACGCATGACGTTGCGCAACGGATCTCTGGAATTGGCAAGCTGCCGGCGATGGCGCCAGATCAACGGCAGGATGAGCACGAGCCCGATCAGCGCACGAATGAAGACGAGCTGGATAGCCGGATAGGATGCGCCCTGCATCTTCACGAGCACCGTCATGCCCGTCACCAGCGTCGTATCGGAAAGCAGCCAGATGATGCCGAAACGGCTGTCCCTGGCTGCTGTAAAGCCATCCATTTCGCTCGCCTCAGGCGGGCTGGACGAGGTTGGCGATCAGCCGGAAGGCGCCGGGCACCAGCTTGTCGAGCTGATGATTCAGCACGAGGCTCGTATGCGTATGCCGCCCCTTGCCGATTTCGGCTGATATCAGCGCGCCCTTGAGGGGCTGCTCTTCGGGGTCGTGCATCGCAACGAGCGGCACATAGGCATCGTCCCAGCGGGAAGCGAAATAGAGGCCGCGTTCCTTGTCCCAGCCCTCCCAGTCGGCAGAGGCGATCTTGTTCGGCCCCTGCAGCAACGGGTGCGCGGGTCCCAGCACGGTGACGTCAGCGGTTGGATCGGTCACGCGCCAGCGAAGGGAAGGAGAGCCGACCTCGATCCGCTTTGGCGGCGTGGTATCAGGCTGCCAGCCGTCGCTTGGACGATGATAGAGCGTCAGCAGATGTCCGCCCTCTTCGACAAAGCGATGCAGGCGGGTCGTTGCAGCCGCCAGATCCTTGCGGATGCCGAAGGCGAAGATGCCGATGACGATGGTTGTGAAGCGGGAGAGATCGCCTGACAGAGCCTGTGCGTCAAGTTCCGTGACATCGAGTCCCATGCGATCAAGCCAGGGGCCAACGCGATCCGCGCCGCCGCCGACATAGCCGATTTTCGCGCCATCAGGCAGTTTAAGATCGAGCGCCAGAACCCGCAGCAGCTCCGGCTCACGGAAGCTCATGCGGCCGATATGCGGATAGGCGATCGGCGAGATGCGCATGGCCGGCTGACCATCCACAAGCGGCGCGATGGCGAGGAGGCCGGGTGTTATAGCGGCAGGAGGCGAAAGCTTGAGGGCGCCGTTGTCTTCCTTGACAGTCCAGCCGGCCGGAGCGGAAAAGCCGATACGCCCCGCAGAGGCAGCCTTGATCGTCAGTTCCTGCCTGTTGCCGTCAACGGGAAGGATGAACGCGTTGGGCTGGAGGCTCAGCGAATGTTGCGGCGCGACGGTAAGCGGCTCCTCGAGATCGACAGTCACTTTTACCGAGCGGCCGCCGATCCGAGCCCTGATATCGACGGAAGCATTGCCGTTGCCGCCAAGGCTCGACCATGCCGGCAGGTATTGCCGGGTGAGAGGGGCATCGGCCGTCGATCTCAGTTCGTAGACGATCGATAGCGGCGAGGTTTCCTTCAGACTGGCCGAAATGCCCTCGGGCAATCTTGGATCCGCATCGGATACCGCAGTGCCGGCATTGCCGCTGAGATGGAGCGTCAGTTTGCCGGTTGCACCAGGCGAAAGCTCGGCGGGCTCGGCAACGGCCCGGACGAAGACCTGCTCGGCCTCGCACAATGCCGCATCGATTTCTACAAGCTTGCGCCGCAGACGATGGCCGTGCGCATCCAGGAATGCTTCGGGCGCATCGGCAAGCGCTCTTTCAACTTCGGCTGCCGCTTTCAGCAGCGCATCCACAATGGCGGATCTCTCAGGGAAGCGCTCGATCGCCTTGCCGATCGCGCCATCTGCCCGCATCAGCGCATCGACGACTGTTTGCGGCAGGTCCGTCTCTCGCGCCAGATCGGCAAGCGTCGAGGGAAGCGAATCGAGAACGGAGGTTTCGGCAACGGAACCTTCGGCGCTGAGTTTCAGATGCAGCGGCCATTCATTGTCGCCGGTATCATACCAGCGGCCCATGCCCTGCGAGGCATGGTAACAACGGGACCATTCGCCAATGTGGGCGTAGCTGACGCCGCTGACAGGTTCGAGGCCCGTGGCTTCGAGTGGCAGTGTCGTGGCCGGCGGCGGCACTTCGTCGTCATAGGTATCGCCGCCACCTGACCATGCGGGTAGGTAGAATTTTGCCACCTGCCAGGGCGTCAGCCCTTCGTCGAGATGTTCCGGAAAGGCGGAGGCGTCGGCCGCAAGGCTTATTGCGGTCTCCGCCGCACGCGTCATGGCGCGGTGGTGTCCATGCTGCCCCGGTACGTCGAGGAAGGTCGGAAGTACGATATCCGGACGCTCTGTGCGGTAGGCACGCACCAGCCGCTCGACAATGCGCTTCTCGCCCCAGCGGTCGAACGTCCGGTCGCCATTCTTGGAGAAGCCGAAATCATGGATCGGATCTTCGGGACCATGGCCGAGCCAGTGGATATCGGCGTCGAGTTCGCGCGCCGCTTCCTCCATCTCGCGGCTGCGCACGATGCCGAGCGCGCCGAGCCGTTCAGGCCCCAGCGCATTCTGACCGCCTTCACCGCGCGTCGAGCAGGCGACGATGACGCGCATGCCGAGGCCGAGACGCAGATAGGCGAGCAGGCCGTTGTGCTCGTCGTCGGGATGCGCACCGGTATTCATCATGGTGACGGTCGAGGTCAGGCGCGAGAGCGCCCGATGCAGACGCGTGAGCGAAAGGCTCCGCTTCTGTCTTTCAATACGGTCTCGATCGGTCAGCATGGTTCCTCCGTTGGGGGACCGGCGGCGCGCTTTCTTAGGCTGCGTTATCGGCGGCGGCGGTCGGTGAAATATCGAGTTTGGGGGTGACGGCTTCGAAGAGCGGTAGGGCGGCAGCGCCGAGTGCTGCCGTCAGCTGTCCCGTCTGGCCGCGGATGACGCGCGGAAGCGCGCGCGTGCGCCGGCTGGCAACGGAGACGGGAAGCGTCTGCATCGCCGCGACGATCTCGTCGATGACCACATCGGGCAGTGCACCGCCAAGGATCACGGTCTCCGGATCGAGAACGTTTTCCAGCATCGCCACCATCGGCGAAAGATAGTCCGCAGTCTCAGCGATCCATTCCTTCACGACGGGATTGCCTTCGCGGTGCAGCACCTCGATCGCCGCAAAATCGGCGTTATCATAGCCGGCCTCGGCAAGCTTCTCCTTCAGCGCATGCAGCGAGGCGTAGCGCTCCAGGCAGCCGCGCTGGCCGCAGGGGCAGGGTTTTCCACGCGGGGCGACGACGACATGGCCGATTTCGCCGGCATTGCCGAAGGCGCCGCGGAAGGGCGCGCCGTCATGGATGAGGCCGAGGCCGACGCCGACGCCGAAATAGATCATGCAGAAATTGGAGATGGCGCTGCCCGCACCGAACAGCCGCTCGCCCACGGCCGCAGCATTTGCATCGTTTTCGACAATGACGGTTTCGCCACTGGCTTCGCTCAGGACGGCGGCCGGATTGATGCTGCTCCAGCCGGGCAGGGTGGTCGGGCCGACCGAACTCATGCCTTCAATCTCGAAGGGGCCGGGCATGACCACGCCGATGCCGAGAAGTTTTGAAGGGAAACGCTTGCGAACTTTCCTCACCTGGTCGGCAAAGAGCGGAATGATATGTTCCGGGCTGGTATTCTCCACCGGCATGATGGTCTCGGAGCGCACCTTGCCGGAGAGATCCAGCACCGTCGTCACCATATGGTCGGCGGCGATTTCGACGCCGATGGTGACGGCACCATCAGGATTGACGGCAAACTGGATCGGCGGCTGCCCACGGCCGGAGCGCAGCCGGCCGATTTCCATCAGCAACTTCTCACTGACGAGCTCATCGACGATATTGGCGACGGCCTGCGCAGTCAGATGCGTGAGCTTGGCGATATGCATGCGGCCGAGCGAGCCATGCATACGTACGACATCGAGCACGACACGGCGATTGTGGTCGCGGCTGCGCTCGGGGTTCTTGCCCATCGCGATCTGCTGCTTGCCGGATTGCCGTATCATCTCTCCGCCCTCGTCTGCCGATATGGATAGCGCCGATATCATGAGAGGAGCAATAGAATAATTAAACTAAATTATCTTATTGACAAAACCTTCCGTCCGAACCAGCCTGAAAAGGTCGCACTGCGATGCCGAGGAAGGAGGAGCCTCAGTTCCATCTTCCCGAGCCAATCAAATCGGGGCGCCGGCGAAATCGCGGGATGCCCTGGGGAACCAGATGAGCGCGAGCGGCATGAAGGCCGGCTCGGCAATGGAGGGATAACATGCGTCGCGGAATCTTATTTGCCGGCCTGTTTGCCGGCATCAGTATGGTTGCGGTCAACAGCGCCCAGGCGGTCGAAATCGAATATTGGCAGTATGTCTACGACACGCGCGTCAAGGCGATGGACCAGCTGATCGCCAATTTCCAAAAGGCCAATCCCGACATCACCGTCAAGCAGACGACCTTCCCCTATGCCGACTACCAGACTCGCGTCGTTGCCGCCAATCTCGCCGGCAACGGTCCCGATGTCATGCAGCTCTTCTACGGCTGGCTCGACCAGTTCATCGCCGGCGGCCTTTTGCAGCCGCTGCCATCAGACGCTTTCCCGCATGACCAGATCGAGAAGGATTTCTTTCCGATCGTGAGCGCCATGAAGCGCGGCGACGATTATTACGGCCTGCCGACCGCGGTCCGCTCGCTGGCACTCTTCTACAACAAGAAGCTCTTCCAGGAAGCTGGCCTCGACCCGAGCAAGCCGCCGCAGACCATCGATGAATTCGTGGCTGCCGCCGAAAAGACGGTCAAGCGCGATGCCGCCGGCAACATTGCCGTCGAAGGCACGACGCTCGATATGGGCGGCCAGGATCACCAGTGGTGGCGCGAAGTGCTGATCCGCCAGTTCGGCGGCGAGCCTTATACGGCGGACTATTCCAAGGTCACCTACAATAGCGATGCCGGCCTGAAGGCGCTGAAATTCTACACCAGCCTGCAGACCGAAAAGAAGGTCGGCCAGGCCGGCTTCATGGATGAAGGCCAGGCAGCCTTCCGCGGCGGCAAGGCGGCAATGACGATCGACGGCACCTTCCGTCTCGGCTCCTTCGGCAGCATCAAGGATTTCGAATGGGGCGTCACCGAGCTTCCGGCCAATGCCGACGGCCTGCGTTCCAACTATGCGAGCTATTTCGCCAACGGCATCGGCGCCAAGGTCTCCGGCGAAAAGCTTGAGGCCTCCAAGAAGTTCCTCGCCTACGTGACCTCGCCGGAAGCCATGAAGATCTGGCTCGGTACTGTCGGCGAACTGCCGGCTCGCCGCGAAGCCGCGCTGACCGACGAAAACCTCAACAACCCGATCTATGCGCCGTTCCTGAAGGCGCTTGCCTATTCGCACACCTCGCTCTTCGTGGATGAGGCCGGCCAGCGCCAGAATGCCATCGATATGGTCAACCGCGTTCTCCTCGAGGGTCAGTCGCCCGAGGATTCCCTTGCTCAGGCCGCAACCGCCGAGCAGGAAATCATCGACAACGCCAAGAGCAAATAAGGGACGGCCATGAGCTCCGCACCCGCGAATACGGAAGGGGCGGCGATCAGCCGTCCCGCCGGATCGTTCTGGGATCGGCTGACGATGCGCCAGAAGCGCCTCGTCTGGGTCTGGACGTTCCTGGCCCTTCCGATCCTGTTTTACTGCGTGATCCGCTTTTATCCGACACTGCAGGCCTTCTACCTGTCCTTCACCAATTGGAACCTGATGAAGCCGCCGAAATTCATAGGCGTCGCCAATTATGTGAAGCTCTATAACGACCCGCAGTTCTGGAAGGTTTTTCGCAACACCTTCACCTATCTGATCATCGGCACGCCGATCAGTCTCGTGGTCGCTTTCGTCGTGGCCTTTTTCCTGGATCGTGTGCGCTTTCTGCACGGGCTGATCCGCGCGCTCTATTTCCTGCCGTTCCTGACGACGGCCGCCGCCATGGCCTGGGTGTGGCGCTGGTTCTACCAGCCGGCCCCGATCGGCGTCATCAATGATGTGCTCGGCATGGTCGGCCTGCCGCAGCAGCAGTTCATCCGCTCCGTCGATCAGGCGTTGCCATCGATCATGGTCACGGCCATCTGGGCCGGGCTCGGCTTCCAGATCATCATCTTCATGGCCGGTTTGCGCGCCATTCCGAACACCTTCTATGAGGCTGCGAAGATCGATGGTCTCGGCGAATGGCCGATCCTGTGGAAGATCACGCTGCCGCTCCTGAAACCGACGACCGTCTTTCTCGTCGTTTTCTCGTCGATCGGCTTCCTCCGCATCTTCGACCAGGTCTACAACATGACGACGAACGATCCCGGCGGCCCGCTCGGATCGACCAAGCCTCTGGTTCTCATGATCTATCAGACGGCCTTTTCATCCTACAACATGGGGTATGCGGCGGCGCAGACCGTGGTGCTTTTCGCCATCCTCCTCTGCGTCTCCCTGCTGCAGCTCTGGATCCTGAGGGAACGTAAATGAGCGCCGTGACGACCGCTACTGCGGCACCGCTGCCGAAAGCCAATATCCGCCCCGGCGCGATCATCACCTGGACGCTGCTGTTCATTGGCGGTCTCATCATGGTCTCGCCGCTGCTGTTCATGTTCTCGACCTCGCTGAAAACGGCAGACCAGATCTACGACCTACGCCTCATCCCGGCCGATCCGACGCTGCAGAACTATATCACTGTTCTCTCCGACGGCCGCTTCATGCGCTGGTTCCTGAACTCGACGATCGTCGCCTGCACGGTGACGCTCTCGAATGTCTTCTTCGATAGTCTCGTCGGCTACACGCTTGCCAAGTTCGAATTCCGCGGCCGCTACCTGATCTTCCTGGCGATCCTCTCGACGCTGATGATCCCGACGGAAATGCTGGTCATCCCCTGGTATCTGATGTCGGCCCAGCTCGGCTGGCTGGACAGCTATTGGGGCATCATGTTCCCGGGCATGATGACGGCCTTCGGCACCTTCCTGATGAAGCAGTTCTTCGAGACGGTCCCGAATGACTTCCTCGAAGCCGCGCGCATCGATGGCCTGAACGAGTTCCAGATCTGGTGGAAAGTGGCGATGCCGCTTGTCACCCCGGCGCTCTCGGCACTTGCCATCTTCACCTTCCTCGGCAACTGGACGGCCTTCTTCTGGCCGCTGATCGTCACCACCAGCCGCGAACTCTATACGCTGCCGGTCGGCCTATCGAGCTTTGCCGTCGAACAATCCATCCAATGGGAAATGATCATGACCGGTGCGGCACTCGCGACATTGCCGACGCTCATCGTCTTCCTGGTGCTGCAGCGCTACATCGTGCGCGGCGTCATGCTGGCCGGCCTGAAGGGATAGAACATGACCGAAACCAATCCACGCGTGGCCGACAGGACCGTTTTTCCTGATCCGGTCTATAAGGAAACGGTGCTGAAGCCGCTTTTCGACGGCGCCAAGACCCATCATGTCGACGGCTTCCGCCGCATCGACCGCGCTCATCTGGTGATGCTCGTCGAAACCGGCATTCTGGAGCGAGAACAGGCCGGCAAGATCGCCGTTGCACTCGAAGCGATCGATCGCGACATCGACCCGGAAAAGCTCGTCTATACCGGCGAGGTAGAGGACTTCTTCTTCCTGATCGAAAAGGAACTGAAGGCCCGTATCGGCGTCGATATTGCTGGCCGCCTGCATACGGCGCGTTCGCGTAACGATATCGACCACACGCTTTTCAAGCTCGGCCTGAAGGAGCGCATCGACGCGCTTATGGTCAAGGCGCGAAAACTGCTCGATGCGATGATTGCCACCGCCGATTGGGAAAAGGAGACGCTGATCGTCGCCTATACCCACGGTCAACCGGCACAACCGACCACCTTCGGCCATTATCTTTCGGCGGCGATCGAGGTGCTGATCCGCGATATCGAGCGCTTTGCGGAAGCCCGTGAGATCGTCAACCTCAGCCCCATGGGTGCTGCGGCGATCACCACGTCGGGCTTCCCGATCGATCGCGCCCGCGTTGCCGAACTGCTTGGCTTTGCCGCGCCGCTGCGCAATTCCTACAGCTGCATCGCAGCCGTCGATTACACGACCTCGACCTTTAGCGCGATCGAGCTGATGTTCCTGCATCTCGGCCGGCTTATTCAGGACGTGCAGTTCTGGACGAGCTTCGAGGTCGGCCAGATCTATGTGCCGAACGCGCTGGTGCAGATCTCCTCGATCATGCCGCAGAAGCGCAATCCGGTGCCGATCGAGCATATGCGTCATCTGGCGAGCCAGACCTTCGGACGCGCCCGCACCGTGCTCGACGTCATGCACAATACGCCTTTCACCGACATGAATGACAGCGAGGGCGAGACGCAGGGCATGGGCTATGAAGCCTTCCATTCGGCAGGCCGCGTGCTTGACCTGCTCGCCGCCTTCGTCGCCCAGATCAGCATTGATCCGCAGCGGGTAGCGGAGAACATCCGCCGCTCCTGCATCACAATCACCGAGCTTGCGGATTCGCTGGTCCGCCGCGAAGGGCTGTCCTTCCGGCAGGCGCATGAGATTGCCGCGACCGTCGCTCGCGAGGTGGTCGCCAAGGGTGGTGGTCTCTCGGATGACGGCTACGAGCCTTTCCTCGCAGCTTTCCAAGAATTGGCTGGCCGTAAACCCGGTATCGACAAGGCACAATTTGCCGCGATCGTCTCGCCGGAACATTTCGTTGCCGTCCGTGCCCGTTTCGGCGGTCCTGCGCCGGCACCGATGGCGGATGCGCTTGCAGCCTATCAGGAAAAGGCCGCCGCATTCGCCAGACAGGCACAGGAGAATGCAGCGCGCGAAGCCGCCGCTGCTGAAGAACTTCAAACCAGATTCACGGCATTGATGGGGGCCGCCTGATGGCAAATATCGAACTGCAGGGGCTCGTCAAACGCTATGGCAAGCTCGATGTCGTGCACGGCATAGATCTCGCGATCGCCGATGGTGAATTCGTCGTCTTCGTTGGCCCGTCCGGCTGCGGCAAGTCGACGACGCTGCGCATGATCGCCGGCCTCGAAGATATCTCGGGCGGCACGCTGAAGATCGGCGGCGAGGTGGTGAACGAACGCGAGCCGAAACAGCGCAACATCGCCATGGTGTTTCAGAACTACGCCATCTATCCGCACATGAGCGTGCGCCAGAATATCGGCTTCGGCCTGTACACTTCGAAGCTCTCGCAGGCGGAAAAGGACAAGCGCATCGATGAGACCGCGCAGATCCTGGGGTTGACGGATTATCTCGCCCGCCGCCCGGCGGCCCTCTCTGGCGGTCAGCGCCAGCGTGTCGCGATCGGCCGCGCAATGGTGCGCAACCCCTCGGCCTTCCTCTTCGACGAGCCGCTATCGAACCTCGATGCACAGCTTCGCACCCAGATGCGCATCGAGATCAAGCGCCTGCACCAGCGGCTCGGCACGACGATCGTCTATGTCACCCACGATCAGGTTGAGGCCATGACCATGGCCGACCGGATCGTCGTCATGAAGGACGGCCATATTCTGCAGGCGGGAACGCCGATGGATATCTACGAAAACCCCGCCGACGTCTTTACGGCGCGCTTCATCGGCAGCCCCTCGATGAACCTTCTGCCAAGCACCGCTGCGGCCGATGGCATCCGCATCGGGCAGGGCGGTCCGCACCTGATCGGCGTGCGGCCGCATGATCTTGTTATCGGCGAGGGGGCCGGCGTGCTGTCGCTCTCAGGCACAGTCACCGCAGTCGAGCCGCTTGGAGCCGAGACGCTGGTGCATTTCGATGTCGCGGGCACATCGGTGATTGCAACCGCCCCCGGTAAGGTGATACCGGCCGTCGGCGGCGTCGTGAATGCCCATGCGGCCTCCGGTGCTCTCTATGTTTTCGATGCAAGAACGGAAAAGGCCCTCGGGCGCCAATGACATCTGATAATGACATGCGATCGGCGGTGCTTAGCATCGGCCGGATCTATTGCGACCTGATCTTCACAGGACTGGAGACCATGCCCGTTCTCGGGCGTGAGATATTCGCCGATGACTTGCGTATCGCGGCAGGCGGCGGCGCTTTCATTATGGCCGCTTATTCGGCCCATATCGGTCGCAAGACCGCCCTGCTCTCCCGTCTCGGGACTGATGGGCTTTCGAGCGGCCTGACCACGGAACTGCAGGCAAGCGGCGTCGATTTACGCTTTCTCGATCGGGCCGCCGATGCCGGTCCGCAGGTCACCGTCGCAATCAACAATGGTGGGGAGCGGGCCTTCCTCTCCCGGCGCGCCGGCGGCGCGAAACCGGCAACGCTTGGCGAAGCGCTTGCCTGGAACGAGGCGCGTCATCTCCACATAGCGGAATTTGCGACACTCGCAGAAATTCCCGGCCTGGTCGGAAAGGCCAGGGAGAACGGCCTTACCGTATCGCTCGATCCGAGCTGGGACGAGACCCTGATCTATAAGCGTGATTTTCTCGATTGCTGCGCCGGCGTCGATCTCTTCCTGCCGAATGTCGAGGAAGCCGTTGCCATCACCGGATGCTCCGATCCAGCTGAAGCTCTGGACAGGCTTGCGACGCGCTTCCCGATGGTGGCGCTGAAGGCAGGCGCTGGCGGTGCTTATTATGCGGCCGGTGATATGCGCCTCCATCAGAATGCCCCGACCGTCAAGGTCGTGGATACGACGGGCGCGGGCGATGCCTTCAATGCCGGGCTCATCCACGCGTGGCTTGGCGACGCGAGCCCTGATATCTGCCTGCGCGAAGGTATTGCCATGGGCAGTCTCGCGGTTCAGGCTGCGGGCGGCGCTGCAATCCTGCCTGCACGTTAGAGCTTGAACGATACCGCGGCCTTTCCAGAGTCGCGGATCGCTCTAGGTTGACCGAAAGCGGCGCAGAAATCGCTGTGCCGGATGCAACCTGAATATTCGCATAGAGCCCGCGGAGCTTGTTGCCGAACGGCTTTCGCTGACTGCGCCATCCAGCTGTTTCCTTACGAATATTTCATGTTTTTCAGCCGCATTTCCGTGCCATCGTCAGGGCATCGGTAATGTTGGGTTCATCTTCGGCATGATTATCTCGGCCTGAATAAGGGCTGATATGGCGAAGCATATATCGAGGATTAGATGGACAATTTGGAGGCTGGTAAAGATACCGGTTCCGTAACAGGCGCAAACGCCGACCTGGCTGCCGTGCTTGCTGCCGGTCGGCAGCGCAGGGGGCGTCGCTGGCGTGGCCGGATGATCGTCCTGGTGCTTTTGATCCTTGCCGCTGCGGCTGCTGCCTTCTTCTACATGGGCCGAAGCCGCGCCGAGTTCAGCTACGCGACCCAGCCGGTCAAGCGCGGCGACCTGACGGTGCTCGTCACTGCCACGGGTTCGGTCCAGCCGACCCAGCAAGTGGATATATCGAGCGAACTGTCGGGCACGATGCGCGACGTCAATGTCGACTATAACAGCACGGTTAAGGCAGGTGATGTTCTGGCCGTACTCGATACGAACAAGCTGGAAGCCGACGTGAAGAGTTCCCGCGCCAAGCTCAATTCGGCAAAAGCCAATGTGGTCAAGGCGAATGCCGATCTGCAATCGGCCGCGACCTCGCTCGACCGTCTGAAGAGCCTCGTCAAAAGCAATGTCTCCACTCAACAGAGCCTTGACGACGCGACCTACAAATATGACTCCGCTGTGGCCGCCAAGGATATCAACGAGGCCGACGTGCTGGCCTCCGAGGCTAACTTGCAGCTTGCCGAGGTCAATCTCGGCAAGGCGAAGATCGTCTCGCCGATCGATGGCGTGATCCTGACCCGCTCGGTCGATCCCGGCGCAACGGTCGCTGCCTCACTCTCGGCGCCCGTGCTTTTTACCATCGCCGGCGATCTCAAGAAGATGGAACTGCAGGTGGATGTCGATGAAGCCGATGTCGGCCAGATCGCCGTCGGCCAGAAGGCGACCTTTACGGTCGATGCCTATCCGGATCGCACTTTCCCTGCCGTCATCGAGCAGATCCGCTTTGCCTCCGAGGTGGTCAACAATGTCGTCACCTACAAAGCGGTCCTTTCGGTCGATAATGCCGACCTGCTGCTGCGCCCCGGCATGACTGCGACTTCAGACATCACTGTCGATGCCGTCAAGGATACGCTGATGGTCCCGAATGCGGCCCTCCGCTACACCCCGCCGCAGACGGAAACGCGTGACGGCCGCAGCATCTTCAGCCTGTTCCGCCCGCCTCGCCTGTCCCGCAGCGGTGGTGGTGGCGATTCCAAGCTGACCGGCACCCAACGCCGCGTCTGGGTGCTTCGTAACGGCCAGCCTGCGCCGGTGGTGATCCAGGTGGGATCTTCCGATGGCCAGTTCACGCAGGTTACCTCCGGCGAGCTTGCCGAAAATGACGCAATCATCACCGATACCGCGGCGCGGACGAACTGACGGGAGGCGATGATGGAACGCCCGCCGCTTCTGGAATTCAGACACGTCTCGAAAATTTACGGCGAGGGTGCTGCGGCCATCCGCGCGCTCGATGATGTTGACCTTTCGATCCGCACGCATGAATTCGTCGCGATCATGGGGCCGTCCGGCTCCGGCAAGTCGACGGCGATGAATATCCTCGGCTGCCTCGATGTGCCGACTTCGGGCGAGTATGTTTTTCAGGGAATTTCGACAGGCGGCTTCGATCGCAGCCAGCTGACGCTTCTGCGCCGCCATATGTTGGGTTTCGTCTTTCAGGGCTTCAATCTCTTGTCGCGGACTTCGGCGGTCGAGAATGTCGAGCTGCCGCTGATCTATCGCGGCATGGCGGTCGGCGAGCGACGCAAACGGGCGAGGGAAGCGCTCGGCCTCGTCGGTCTGTCTGGCCGGGAGAACCACAAGACGCAGGAGCTCTCCGGTGGTCAGCAGCAGCGCGTGGCGATCGCCCGCGCCATCGTCACCGAGCCTGCTGTGCTGCTCGCCGATGAGCCGACCGGCAATCTCGACACCAAGACCAGCATGGAGATCATGGATCTGATGACGCGGCTGAACCGCGAACAGGGCATCACCATCGTCATGGTCACGCATGAGTCCGATATCGCCGCATATGCGGGGCGCTTGCTGCGTTTCGTCGATGGCAAGCTGGAAACCGAGGTGGAGCAACGGCAGAGGGCGGAACATGTTCTTTGAAACCTTGAAGCTGGCCCTGCGCGCTATCAACCGTAATCTACTGCGTTCCTTTCTCACCGTACTCGGCGTCGTCATCGGCGTTGCCGCCGTCATCGCGCTCGTTACCATCGGCAATGGCACGACGGCGCAGGTTTCGACCGAGCTTTCCCGGCTCGGTACCAATATGCTCTTCGTGCGCCCCGGCCAGTTCGGTCCGGGCCGCGCCAGCTCCGAGGCTCGGCGCTTCACGCTGAAGGATGTCGAGGCGATCCGCGATCAGGTCCCAGGCCTGCGGGCTGTAGCGCCATCCAACCAGTCGACGGCGACCGTTATTTTCGGCGGCCAGAACCATTCCACCACCGTTTACGGCACGACCAACGACTATTTCATCGCGCAGGACTGGGATCTGGCGCTCGGCCGCAATTTCACGCCGGCCGAAGAGCGCGGCCAGTCGCGCTGCATCATCGGTGAGACTGTACGCGAGCAGCTTTTCGGCGCTGCCGATCCGACCGGCCTGCAGATCCGCGTCGGCAGGGTTTCCTGCCCTGTTATAGGCGTGTTGGCGAAGCGTGGCCAGTCCGGCATGGGCAACGACCAGGACGATGCCGTTATTATGCCGGTCAAGGTTTTCCAGCGGCGCATCAGCGGCAGCTCCAATGTGCCGACGATCCTCATCTCGGCGCGCGACGGTGTCTCGACATCGAAGGTGCAGACCGACGTCGAGAACCTGTTGCGCGAGCGCCGCAAGATCATCCCTGGCCGTCAGGACGATTTCAATGTCAACGACATGACGCAGATCGCCGAAGCGATGACCGGCACGACGACGCTGCTGACCGGCCTGCTCGGCGCAGTCGCTGCCGTCAGCCTACTCGTCGGCGGCATCGGTATCATGAACATAATGCTGGTGTCGGTGACGGAACGCACGCGCGAGATCGGCATTCGCCTTGCGATCGGCGCGCTTGAAAATCAGGTGCTGACGCAGTTCCTCGTCGAGGCTGTTGCCCTGTCGCTCTTCGGCGGCATAGCTGGCATCATGCTCGGCCTGACACTTGCCTACGCTACGGTCAGCTTCCTCAACGTGCCCTTCGTGGTCAGCCCGCTCATCATCTTCATCGCCTTCGTCTTTTCGGCAGCGATCGGCATGATCTTCGGCTTTTTTCCGGCGAGGCGGGCGGCTCAGCTCAATCCGATCGAGGCATTGCGCCACGAGTAGGGGGTGCTTTCGCGTTCTGCATGACTTTGATATATCAGGATAACTTGTCTTCGCCGTCTAACCGTGCCAGTATTGATATATCAGTCTCGGATTCGCCCGCATGCACGAATCGCTAAGCCATCTCGCCTATCTGGCGCTGGAGCACGCTATTGTGACGCTGGCTTTGACGCCTGGTGCGTTGGTGACGGAAAAACAGCTCATCGATCTTGCAGGCCATGGCCGCACACCGGTGCGCGAGGCAATCCAGAAGCTTGCCTGGCAGGGCCTGATCGTGGTGAAGCCGCGCGTCGGCCTGCAGATTGCCGAAATCAATGCCGAAGACCATGTCAATGTCATGCAGGTGCGCCGCAAGCTGGAGCCGGTGGCAGCAGCGCTCGTTGCCGACGCGGCCAACGAGGAGCAGAGATCCAGCCTCGTCGCCTGTGCCCGCGCGATGGAAGAATGCGCTGCCGGCGGCGATTTAGCGGGCTTCTTTGCCGCCGACAAGGCCTTTGATGAAATCCTTGAAGATGCCTGTCCTAACCGCTTCATCACGGCGGCGCTGGGGCCGGTCCAGACCCATTCTCGCCGTCTGTGGTATTCGACCGCCAATCCTGAACGAATGGATCGGTCCATCTTTCTCCACGTCGCAGTGATCAAGGCTATTTATCAGGGTGAGGTCGCGCAGGCGCGCGAGACCATGGCCGATCTCATCGATTATCTGAGCCAAAAATAGAAACGGCCCCGTTTCCGGAGCCGTTGTCTAGAAAATCTGTGTCGCAGCCTCAGCCGACGAAGGCGCGCTCGATCACGAATTCTGCGGGCTTGCTGTTGGCGCCTTCTTCGAGCCCGGCCTTTTCCAGAAGCTCCTTCGTGTCCTTCAGCATGGCCGAAGAGCCGCAAATCATGCCGCGGTCAACAGCCGGATCGATCGGCGGAACGCCGAGATCGGTGAAGAGCTTGCCGGACGAGATCAGGTCTGTGATGCGGCCGCAATATTCGAAATCTTCGCGCGTCACAGTCGCATAGTGGCGCAGCTTATCGCCGACCACTTCCTGGAGGAGCTCGTCATTCCGGATCTCTTGGATGAGATCGAAGCCGTACTTCAGCTCGGAAATTTCGCGCGTCGTATGCGTGAGAATGACTTCGTCGAACTTCTCATATGTTTCCGGATCGCGGATGAGGCTCGCAAAAGGCGCAATGCCCGTGCCGGTGGAGAACATGTAAAGACGCTTGCCGGGTGTCAGGGCATCGAGAACCAGCGTGCCTGTCGGCTTCTTGCGCATCAGAACCTGGTCGCCCGGCTTGATGAGCTGCAGATGCGAGGTCAGCGGACCATCCGGCACCTTGATCGAGAAGAACTCGAGCTCTTCGGCCCAAGCCGGGCTTGCGATCGAATAGGCGCGGAAGACGGGCTTGCCGTCGACCATGAGGCCGATCATCGCGAATTCGCCCGAGCGGAAACGGAAGCCATCCGGCCGAGTCATCGTGAAGCGGAAGAGCCGGTCGGTATAATGCGTCACACTCAGCACTGTCTCGGCATAGACGCCGGCAGGGATAGCGGAAGCGAATTCTTCGGTCTTTGCAGGAGCGTTCATTTCGATATCGGGCTCGTCGTTCGCAGGATAATCATCGGCATGCGAGGCAGATATTACAAAACCCCGCTAAATTAAAGGCAATCCATTCCATCGCATGGCTGAGGAGCGAAATATGCATGTCACGGTCAGGATTCAGTGGCCTGTGGCAAACTGTCGCTTTTGCGCTGGCTAAGCTATTCAAAGGATGCATATTAAAGCATGTCGCGCAAAAGTGTTCATGCGGTTTTGCGACAACGACATGCGTCAAACAAAGACCTGAAGCGTGGCGAGCGATCTGAAAGATCGTGGCGCGTTTCAAGAAAAAAACGACGCCCGCCGCGGCGCGGGGCGCGACAGGTTGTACGGGGGAACATGAAAATCTTCAATTACAAGCGCGTTCCTTACGCGGAAATGCGTGCATTCTCCGTCCATATTCTGACGGCCTCCGGTTCTTTTCTCGCATTTCTTGGCGTGGTTGCCGCTGCCGAGCACCGTTTCATCGACATGTTCTGGTGGCTGGGCCTTGCGCTTCTGGTCGATGGCATCGATGGACCGATCGCCCGCAAGGTGCGTGTCAAGGAAGTACTGCCGAATTGGTCGGGTGATACGCTCGATAACATCATCGATTACGTCACCTATGTGCTGCTGCCGGCCTTCGCGCTCTATCAGAGCGGCATGATCGGCGAGCCCTGGTCTTTCGCCGCCGCCGGCATGATCGTCGTGTCGAGCGCCATCTATTATGCCGATATGGGCATGAAGACGGAGGAGTATTTCTTTTCCGGTTTCCCCGTCGTCTGGAACATGGTGGTCTTCACGCTCTTCGTCATGCACGCGGGCGAGATGACGGCCTTTATCGTCGTCACCGTCTCCGTGGTCCTGACCTTTTTGCCGATCAACTTCCTGCATCCCGTGCGCGTCCAGCGCCTGCGACCGCTGAACCTCGGCATCTTTCTGCTGTGGTCGGCGCTCGGTGCCTATTCGCTGTTGATGCATTTCGACATGCCGCAATGGGCCATCGTTCTCTTCATCGTCAGCGGCGTCTATCTTTACGTCATCGGTGTGGTGCTCCAATTCTTCCCGGCGCTCGGACGCAAGTGAGGCAGACACAGATGGCAAAGACGAAGGCAGTTTCTTTCTCCAGAAACGGTGGACCCGAGGTTTTCGAATATGTCGATATCGATCTGCCACCACCCTCGGAGGGTCAGGTGCAGATCCGTCAGGAAGCGATCGGCCTGAATTTCATCGATGTCTATTTCCGGGATGGCACCTATAAGGCGCCGCATCTGCCCTTCGTAACCGGCAAGGAAGCCGCCGGCGTCATCACGTCGGTCGGCCCCGGTGTGACCGATTTTGCCGCGGGCGACCGCGTTGCCTATGCCAGCGCCGACGGCGCCTATAGCGCCGAACGCAATATCGAGACGAAACATCTGGTGAAGGTACCAGAGGGCATCAGCCTGAAAACTGCGGCCGCCATGATGCTGAAGGGCATGACGGCCGAATACCTCCTGAACCGCACCTTCAAGGTCGGTCCCGAGACGGTGTTGCTGTTCCATGCTGCAGCCGGCGGCGTCGGCCTCATCGCCGGCCAGTGGGCGAAGGCGCTCGGTGCAACCGTCATCGGCACGGCAGGCTCCGCGGACAAGGTCCAACTGGCGCTGGACCATGGCTACGACCATGTCATCAATTACAGGACTGAAAATTTCGCCGAACGCGTGCGGGAAATCACCGCCGGCAAGGGCGTCGACGTGGTCTATGACTCGATCGGCCGCGATACTTTCCCGCAATCGCTGGATTGCCTGAAGCCGCGCGGTCTCTTCGCCTCCTTCGGCCAATCCTCTGGCGCCATTGAGAATTTCACCATGGCGCACCTCGCCCAACGGGGTTCGCTCTATGCCACGCGCCCGACGCTCTATACTTATATTGCTTCGCGTCAGGAACTGACCGATTGTGCAAACAATCTATTTGATGTTGTGCGTAGCAACAAAGTGCGTATCAATATCAATCAAACCTATCCGCTGCGTGAGGTTGGGCGGGCTCACACGGATCTGGAAACAAGAAAAACAACCGGAACGACGCTGCTGATTCCATGAGATCCAAACGGACCGGTCGGCAGAAGAAATGAGGGGAACGTGTCGCCATTGAATGTGCCGGCTTCCGGCGCGTTGTTATCGGTGCAGAAGCTGACCAAATTCTTCGGTAGCTTTGCCGCCTGCAATGAAATCGATCTCGATATAGCGCCGGGCGAAATTCATGCGCTTCTCGGTGAAAATGGCGCAGGCAAATCCACACTGGTCAAGATGCTGTTCGGCGTTCTGGAGCCGACGGACGGACAGATCCTGTGGGAGGGCAGTCCGGCCACGATCACGTCGCCGGGCGAGGCCCGCAAGCTCGGCGTCGGCATGGTCTTCCAGCATTTCTCGCTCTTCGAAGCGCTGACCGTTGCCGAGAATATCGCGCTTTCCCTCGATGACAGCATCCCGATCGGCAAGATCGCAGAGGAGGCGAGGGCACTGTCGCAGGCCTATGGCCTGCCGCTCGACCCGCATGCCCATGTCGCCGATCTCTCGGTCGGAGAACGTCAGCGCATCGAAATCGTCCGCGCCCTGTTGCAGAACCCGAAGCTCATCATCCTTGACGAGCCGACCTCGGTGCTGACGCCGCAGGAAGCTGACAGGCTCTTCGAAACCCTCTTCAAGCTGCGTGCAGAGGGTCGCTCCGTCCTCTATATCAGCCACCGCCTGGAAGAGGTGCAGCGTATCTGCGATCGCGCCACGGTCATTCGCCACGGCCGCGTGACCGGCGCCTGCGATCCCAAACAGGAGACGCCCGCTTCTCTCGCCCGCATGATGGTGGGCAGTGAGGTTGCAGCCGTTACCCATCCCGAGCGCAACGACAAGGGCGAGGTGCAGCTTGCCGTCTCGAACCTCTCCGTCTCCGCGCGCACACCCTTTGCCATGCCGCTGCGCGACGTTTCCCTGACGGTGTGCTCGGGAGAAATCCTCGCAATCGCCGGTGTGGCCGGCAACGGACAGAGTGAACTTTTCGATGCTCTGTCCGGCGAATATCCGGTGTCGTCTGCCGAAGCGATCATTATCAGAAAGAAACCGGTCGGTACGCAGGGCATCACCGCCCGACGCCTGCTCGGTGCCGGCTTCGTGCCGGAGGAGCGGCATGGCCATGCGGCCGTCTCCGCCATGAAACTCTCCGACAATCTGGTACTGGCCCGCAGCCAGTCGGACCGAAAGGCCTTTCTCGGCGTCCTCGGCATTATCAGGCAGGGCGCGGTGAAATCCGCCGCACGACGCATTTCAGAGGCGATGGACGTGCGCAAGAGCGGCGATGATCCCGCCGCGGGTTCGCTCTCCGGCGGCAACCTGCAGAAATTCATCGTCGGTCGCGAACTCGACCGCCAGCCGGCGGTTCTCGTCGTCAATCAGCCGACCTGGGGCGTCGACGCCGGTGCCGCAAGCCGCATCCGCCAGGCCCTTGTCGATCTTGCAAAAGCCGGTTCGGCCGTCGTCGTCATCAGCCAGGATCTCGACGAGATCTTCGAAGTGGCGACCGATATCGCCGTCATTTCCGAAGGACGGCTTTCCAGGCCCTATCCGGCTGACGAATTGACGCGCGAAAAGATCGGTCTGCTGATGGGTGGCCTGCATGAAGGCAAGCATGCCGCGGAGGCTGTTCATGCGCATTGAGCTTGAAAAGCGCCCGCAGGTCTCGAAACTCTACGCCTTCATTTCACCACTTCTTGCTCTCGTCCTGACGCTGATCGCAGGCGCGATCATGTTCGCCATGCTCGGCAAAGATCCGGTCGAGGCGCTCGACGCCTTCTTCGTCGAGCCGCTTCTGGAAGTCTGGTCGCTGCATGAGCTGGCGATCAAGGCAGCCCCGCTGATCCTGATCGGCGTTGGTCTCGCCGTCTGTTATCGCTCCAACAACTGGAATATCGGCGCTGAAGGCCAGTTCACCATCGGCGCGATCACCGGTTCCTATATCCCGATCATATTCTACGACTGGCATTCGCCGCTGGTGCTGCCGCTGATGCTTATCCTGGGCGCGCTTGGCGGCGCGCTGTTTGCCGCCATTCCGGCGCTCTTGAAGGCGCATTTCAACACCAACGAGATCCTGACGTCGCTGATGCTGGTCTATATCGCCCAGCTCTATCTCGACTGGCTGATACGCGGTGCATGGCGCGATCCGAAGGGCTTCAATTTCCCGGTCTCGCGCGATTTTGCGCCGGAGGCGATCGTGCCGGCGATCTGGGAAGAATCGGGCCGTGCCCACTGGGGTTTCATCTTCGCCATCGTCGCGGCTGTTCTCGTCTGGTTCATGATGCGCTTCACGCTGAAGGGCTTCGAGGTCATCGTGCTCGGCCAGTCGGAACGGGCAGGGCGCTTTGCGGGCTTTTCATCCAAGAGGATGATCTGGTTCAGCTTTCTCTTCTCCGGCGCGCTGGCCGGCCTTGCCGGCATTTGCGAAGTCTCGGGCTCGATCGGTCATCTGCAGCCGGCGATCTCGCCGGGTTACGGCTTCACCGCCATCATCGTTGCCTTCCTCGGTCGTCTCAATCCGCTCGGCATCATCGCTTCGGGTCTGGTGCTGGCGCTGACTTATCTCGGCGGTGAGGCCGCACAGCTTTCGATCGGTGTTTCCGACAAGGTCACACGCGTCTTCCAGGGGTTGATCCTCTTCTTCGTGCTCTCTTGCGACACGCTGATCTATTACAAAATCCGCATCCTCTGGTCGCGGGCAAGGGGTGGCGCGGCATGAGCATCTTCGAAGCCATTCTTTTGACGGTTATCACCGCCTCCACGCCGCTCGTCATCGCAGCACTCGGCGAACTCGTAACGGAGCGCTCCGGCGTTCTCAATCTCGGCGTCGAGGGCATGATGATCATGGGTGCGGTCGCCGCTTTTGCCGGCGCGCAGATATCGGGTTCGCCCTATGTCGGCATCATATGCGGCATCGTCGTCGGTGCGCTTTTCTCATCGCTCTTTGCCTTCCTGACGCTGACGCTGGTTGCAAACCAGGTGGCGACCGGCCTGGCGCTGACCCTTCTCGGTCTCGGTCTGTCCGGCCAGTTGGGCGAGGCCTATGTCAGCGTGCCCGGCATCCGGCTGGAGGAGATCGTCATTCCGTTCCTCTCCGATATTCCTGTTGTCGGCCCGGTTCTCTTCAAGCAGGATTTCATCTTCTACCTGTCGATCGCGCTCGTCTTCGGCGTGAGCTGGTTCCTGTTCCGCAGCCGTGCCGGGCTGAAGCTCAGAGCGATTGGCGACAGTCACGGCTCCGCTCATGCGCTTGGCATCCATGTCATCCGCACGCGATATCTGGCTGTCATGTTCGGCGGCGCCTGTGCCGGTCTTGCCGGCGCACAGCTCTCGCTCGTCTATACGCCGCAATGGGCGGAAAACATGTCTGCCGGCCGCGGATGGATCACGCTGGCGCTTGTCGTCTTCGCCTCCTGGCGCCCATGGCGGGTCTTTGCCGGCGGTTATCTCTTTGGGGCGGTCACGATCCTGCAGCTCCACGCTCAGGCTTTCGGTCTCGGCATTCCCTCGCAGTTCCTCTCGATGCTGCCCTACGCCGCGACTATTGTGGTTCTCATCATCATTTCTCATAATCGGCGCACGACGTTGATCAATACGCCCGCGTCGCTTGGAAAAGCCTTCGTACCGGAGCGATAGAACAAGAACTGAGAGATGGGTTTCCGGAAAATCTTCAAACCAACAGGGGTCATCATGAAGAAGTTCGCACTCACACTTGCCGCATCGGCTGCAGCCGTGATCGGCATCTCCTCCGCCGCCGAGGCAGCGGACAAGACTAAGGTCTGCTTCGTCTATGTCGGTTCTCACACCGACGGCGGTTATTCGCAGGCACACGATCTGGGTCGCCAACAGGTCCAGGCCGAATTCGGAGACAAGATCGAAACGCCTTATCTCGAAAACGTTCCGGAAGGTCCGGATGCCGAACGCGCCATCGAGCGCCTTGCCCGCTCCGGCTGCAAGCTGATCTTCACGACGTCTTTTGGCTTCATGGACGCGACGGTCAAGGTTGCTGCCAAGTTCCCGGACGTCAAGTTCGAGCACGGCACCGGTTACAAGACCGGCCCGAATCTTGCCACCTACAACTCGCGTTTCTATGAAGGCCGTTACATCCTCGGCCAGATCGCCGCCAAGACCTCGAAGAACCACGGCGCTGCCTACATTGCCTCCTTCCCCATTCCGGAAGTCGTGATGGGCATCAACTCCTTCGAGCAGGGCGCCAAGTCGATCGACCCGAGCTTCAAGCTGAAGGTCATTTGGGTCAACACCTGGTTCGACCCGGGCAAGGAAGCCGACGCCGCCAAGGCCATGATCGACCAGGGCGTCGACGTGCTGACCCAGCACACCGACACGACCGCGCCGATGCAGGTTGCCGAAGAGCGCGGCATCCACGCCTTCGGCCAGGCATCCGACATGATCGCAGCTGGCCCCAAGGCGCAGCTCACGGCAATCGTGGACACCTGGGGCACCTACTACTCCAAGCGCGTCCACGCGCTGCTGGATGGCACCTGGAAGTCCGAGCAGAGCTGGGACGGTTTGAAGGACGGCATTCTCAAGATGGCGCCATACACGAACATGCCCGACGACGTGAAGAAGATGGCTGAGGAAACCGAAGCCAAGATCAAGTCCGGCGAACTGCATCCCTTCACCGGTCCGATCAACAAGCAGGACGGCACGCCCTGGCTGAAAGCCGGCGAAAAGGCTGATGACGGCACGCTTCTCGGCATGAACTTCTACGTCGAAGGCGTGGACGATAAGCTGCCGGCGCAGTAAGAAGAGTTTGTAACTCGCAGTTGCGAAAAGGCGCTCTGAAAGGAGCGCCTTTTTTGCTGCAGTGCATACCAAAATGCTCATTTACAAA
The DNA here is from genome assembly GCF_018987265.1 of Rhizobium sp. WYJ-E13. Lineage (NCBI taxonomy): Bacteria > Pseudomonadati > Pseudomonadota > Alphaproteobacteria > Hyphomicrobiales > Rhizobiaceae > Rhizobium > Rhizobium sp. WYJ-E13. The sequence continues at coordinate 1,393,270 of NZ_CP076853.1, forward strand.
AGTATTACTATATGATTTTTTGACCCTGCGCCGCGAGACGCGGCATTGGGAGAGGAAATCATGAAATTAAAGACTGCACTTTTGAGTGCCACGATTCTGGCTGCCTGCATGTTTGGTTCAGCTTCGGCTGCTGGCCTGACCGTCGGTTTCTCGCAGATCGGCTCAGAATCGGGCTGGCGTGCGGCTGAGACGACCGTGACCAAGGAGCAGGCCAAGAAGCGCGGTATCGATCTGAAGTTTGCCGATGCGCAGCAGAAGCAGGAAAATCAGATCAAGGCTCTGCGCTCCTTCATTGCTCAGGGCGTTGACGCCATTCTCATTGCTCCTGTTGTCGAAACCGGCTGGGACGACGTTCTGAAGGAAGCCAAGGAAGCCAACATTCCGGTCATCCTTCTCGACCGTACCATCAAGGCTCCTGACGATCTCTATCTGACGGCTGTTACCTCCGACCTGGTCCATGAAGGCAAGGTCGCCGGCGACTTCCTGGTCAAGACCGTCGGCGACAAGAAGTGCAATGTCGTCGAGCTGCAGGGCACGACCGGTTCGTCGCCGGCCATCGCTCGCAAGAAGGGCTTCGAAGAGGCCCTTGCCGGCCACGATAACCTGAAGATCGTCCGCAGCCAGACCGGTGATTTCACCCGCACCAAGGGCAAGGAAGTCATGGAAAGCTTCCTGAAGGCCGAGAACGGCGGCAAGGATATCTGCGCTCTTTATGCCCATAACGACGACATGGCGGTTGGCGCCATCCAGGCGATCAAGGAAGCTGGCCTGAAGCCGGGCAAAGATATCCTCGTCGTCTCTATCGACGCCGTGCCCGATATTTTCATGGCCATGTCCGAAGGCGAGGCCAATGCAACGGTCGAGCTGACGCCGAACATGGCAGGCCCGGCCTTCGATGCGCTCGAAGCATACCTGAAGGACAAGAAGGCTCCGCCGAAGTGGATCCAGACCGAGTCCAAGCTCTATACGCCGGCTGACGACCCGATGAAGGTCTATGAAGAGAAGAAGGGTCAGGGCTACTGATTTGAACCTGGAGCCGCACCGGTCCATCATGGACCGGTGCGGAACTGCCGGTGCCGGGCGGGCGTCATGCCTGGTTTTGGCGCAGGCGCAAGGCGCAATATCAGGAAACAGCAGCCCTCATGGTTCACAATTTCGAGAATATTCTCGCAGCCTCGGCCATATCGAAATTCTTTCCCGGCGCTATCGCCCTGGACAAGGTGGATTTCACGCTGCGCCGTGGCGAGGTTCATGCCTTGCTCGGCGAAAACGGCGCCGGCAAATCGACGCTCATCAAATGTATGACCGGCGCCTATCGCCGCGATGCCGGAAGCCTGACGCTGGAAGGTCACGAGATCGATCCGGCCGATACTCTGGCCGCCCAGAAGCTGGGCATCGGCACCGTCTACCAGGAGGTCAACCTCCTCGCCAATCTCAGCGTTGCGGAAAACCTCTTCCTCGGCCGCCAGCCGAAGCGCTTCGGCATGATCGATGCCCGGACCATGAACAGGAATGCTCGTGAGCTTCTGGCAGGCTATGGCCTGGACATTGATGTCACAGCGCAGCTCGATCGCTTTTCGGTCGCTGTCCAGCAGATCGTGGCGATCGCGCGTGCCGTCGATCTCTCCGGCAAGGTTCTCATCCTCGACGAACCAACGGCAAGTCTCGATACGCATGAAGTCGAGATGCTGTTCGGTATCATAAATGACTTGAAGAAGCGCGGATTAGGTATTGTCTTCATTACGCATTTCCTCGAACAAGTCTACGCAGTCAGCGACCGCATCACCGTGCTGCGCAATGGCCGGCTTGTCGGTACGCATGAGGCAGCCGAACTGCCGCGCCAGAACCTGATCGCCATGATGCTCGGGCGCGAGCTCGCCCAGACAGAGCATGCCGCCAGGGAACACACCATTGCCGCCGGCGAGGTCAGATATTCTTTCGAGGGTTTCGGAAAGCGGGGAAAGGTGAAGCCCTTCGATCTCGACGTCCGTGTCGGCGAGGTCGTCGGTGTCGCAGGGCTTCTTGGCTCGGGGCGTACGGAAACAGCCGAGCTTCTCTTCGGCATCGAAAGCGCCGATAGCGGTGTCGCAAGGATCGATGGAAAGCCTGTGACGCTTTCCAGTCCTCGTACGGCGATCGGCAAGGGCTTTGGCTTCTGCCCGGAAGACCGCAAGACGGACGGCATTATCGGCGACCTGTCGATCCGAGAGAATATTGCGCTTGCGCTGCAGGCCCGCCGCGGCTGGGCGCGACCGCTTTCACGCGCCGAACAGAATGCGATTGCCGACGAATATATCAAGGCGCTCGATATCCGCACGACCGACCGTGAAAAGCCTATTCGGCTGCTGTCCGGCGGCAATCAGCAGAAGGCGATCCTTGCCCGCTGGCTCGCCACGAATCCGGATTTCCTGATCCTGGACGAACCGACCCGCGGCATCGATGTCGGCGCCCATGCCGAGATCATCAAGCTGATCGAGCAGCTTTGCGCCAGGGGCATGTCGCTGATCGTCATTTCCTCGGAGCTGGAGGAACTGGTTGCCTACAGCTCGCGCGTCATCGTGCTGCGCGACCGCGAACATATCGCTGAATTGACCGGTGAGCGCATTACCGCTGCCGGTATCGTCGACGCCATTGCTGCGGGCGACAAACGAACGGAGGATGCATGACTGCCTCGCTGAAGGTGCTGGGCTTTCGTCTTGCGCCGCAATTGATTGCGCTTTTGGTTGTTCTTCTTTTGAATTTCAGCTTCTTCCCGCAATTTCTTGATGTAATTGTTCAAAATGGCCGGCTCTACGGAAGCATCATCGATGTGCTCAATCGCGGCGCACCCGTGGCGTTGCTCGCCGTCGGCATGACGCTTGTAATCGCCACCAAAGGCATCGACCTCTCAGTCGGCGCGATCATCGCGATTTGCGGCGCCGTTGCAGCCTCGTCGATCGTCGAAGGCAATTCGCTTGCCTATACCCTGGCACTCACTGTTGTCATCGGTCTGCTCTGTGGCTTCTGGAACGGCTTTCTTGTTGCCATCCTCAATATCCAGCCGATCATCGCGACCCTCGTTCTGATGGTCGCCGGCCGTGGGATTGCCCAGCTCATCACCGAAGGTGCCATCATGACCTTCAACGATGACGGATTGATCTTTCTCGGCAGCGGTTCCTTCGCCTTCCTGCCTATGCCCGTCGTCATCTGGCTGGTCGTCGCCCTGCTGGTCATCCTGCTGGTCCGCCGCACCGCGCTCGGCATGCTGATTGAAGCCATCGGCATCAACAGACGCGCGAGCACGCTCTCAGGCGTACAGACGCCGGTGCTGCTGATGGCGGTCTATATGCTGAGCGGCCTCTGCGCTTCCATCGCAGGCATCATCGTCGCCGCCGACATCAAGGGCGCTGACGCCAACAATGCCGGCCTCTGGCTGGAACTCGATGCCATCCTCGCGGTGGTCGTCGGTGGTAACTCGCTGCTCGGTGGCCGCTTCAGCATCATCGGCTCGCTGATCGGTGCAATGATCATCCAGGCGGTCAACACCGGTATTCTGCTTTCCGGCTTTCCGCCGGAGTTCAATCTCATCATCAAGGCGATCATCATCATCGTCATTCTGGTCATCCAGTCGCCGGCCATGCAATCGCTGACCAGCTTCCTGACCCGCCGGACGGACGCAGGGGGGCGCAAATGAATACCAAATACTTGCCGCTCCTTGCGACGATCGTCATCTTCGTGCTCGCCTATGCGGTTTGCACGCTGCAATATCCGAACATCCTGTCGACGCGCGTCATCGGCAACCTGCTGACGGATAACGCCTTTCTCGGCATCGCCGCCGTCGGCATGACGTTCGTCATCATCTCCGGCGGTATCGATCTGTCGATCGGGTCCGTCATCGCCTTCACAGGCGTCTTCTTGGCCGTGATCCTGCAGAACACCAGCATTCATCCGCTGGCCGCCTTCGCAATCGTTCTCATCATCACCACGGCCTTCGGCGCGGTCATGGGCATGATCATCCATTTCCTGCAGATGCCGCCGTTCATCGTGACGCTTGCCGGCATGTTCCTTGCCCGCGGCATGGCCTATGTCCTGTCGATCGACAGCATTCCGATCAATCACGAATATTATTCGACGCTGACCAGCCTTTACTACCGTCTGCCTGGCGGCGGACGGCTGACGCTGATCGGCGGTATCATGCTGATTGTCTTCGCAGCGGGCATATTCATCGCGCATCGCACCCGCTTCGGGACGAATGTCTATGCGCTGGGCGGTGGCGTGCAGACGGCGCAGTTGATGGGCGTTCCGATAGCGCGCACGACGATCCAGATCTACGCCCTGTCGGGTTTCCTGGCGGGTCTATCCGGAATCGTTTTTTCCCTATACACCTCAGCAGGATATTCTCTTGCGGCGGTGGGCGTCGAATTGGATGCCATTGCGGCAGTCGTCATCGGAGGGACGCTGCTGACAGGAGGAGCAGGATTCGTGGCAGGGACCTTCATCGGTCTGCTGATCCAGGGGCTCATTCAGACTTACATCACTTTCGACGGTACGCTGTCGAGCTGGTGGACAAAAATCCTGATTGGCTTGCTGCTTTTTGCATTCATGGTAATGCAGAAGGCCATCCTTTTCCTTTCCAGTCTGAACAGGAGATATGGCTAGGAGGAGTATCGTATTGCGCAACAGACCGCTTGAAACCCGTAAGGCAGGGCGAAGAACCCGAACAAGCCACGCGCATGTCGTCGATGAACTCGGAAAGGGAATCGTCGCCGGCACCTATCCCGTCGGCACGATCCTGCCTGGAGACGGGGAACTGGCGCAGCGCTTCAAGGTCTCCCGCACGGTGTTGCGTGAAACGATGAAGACGCTCGCCGCCAAGGGCATGGTCGTTGCAAAGGCGCGCGTCGGTACGCGTGTGACGGAAAAGAACTTCTGGAACATGTTCGATACCGAAATCATATCCTGGCATTTCGCCAATGGTGTGAGTGAAGAATTCCTCCTGCAGCTTTACGATATCCGCCTCGCTTTCGAACCCTTCGCCGCCGGCCTCGTGGCAGAGCGCGCAAATCCGGCCGAGATCGAATTGCTACGCGGCCTGGCGCTCGATATGGCTGCAAGCGGCCACACGTCCGAAAGCCTCGCGCTTGCCGACCTGCGTTTCCACCTCGCCGTGTCCGAAGCTTCCCACAACCCGTTCATGCGTACACTCGGCGGGCTGATCGAGGCAGCACTCGTCGGCATGTTCCGCATGAGCACTCCGCCATCCCAGAGCGGTTTCGCCAACATCGCCGAGACCCATATGCGCATCGTCGATGCCATCGCCGCAGGCAATGCCGCTGCCGCACGCAAGGCGATGGAAGACGTCATCGTCGAGGGCAGGGAGCACGTCCACGAAGCCTTCTCAGCGCTTGCCGAGCCCATCGTTTCCCTGCCGATTTCGTCTTTTTGAAGCCTCGCCTTACTGCTATGAGCGGCAGAACAGCCGATTACAGCGCCGCGCGTCTTTTGAGACGCGCAAAGGACGCTGTAACACTTTAAATTGCTGCGTAATTTTATCCTTAAATCGATTCTGATTTAAGGAATTATGCAGTAGCAATGGATTCTCGGAGTCTGCCATGGAACGCACCTGCCTTGCCGTCATTCTCGCCGCCGGTGACAGCACGCGAATGAAATCCACAAAGTCCAAGGTGCTGCATCAGGTGGCCGGTCGGCCGATGATCGCCCATGTCGTCGATGCGGTAGCAGCAACCGGAATTTCCTCCGTAGCCCTCGTCGTCGGCCGCGATGCCGAGAGGGTGGCGAAGGCTGCCGATATCGGCGGTGTGAAGATCCAATCCTATTTACAGGAGCAGCGCCTCGGCACCGGCCATGCCGTTCTCGCCGCCTGTGAGGCGATTGCCGAGGGTTACGACGATATCCTCGTCACCTATGGCGATGTGCCGCTGCAGACCGCCGGCCCGCTGCTCGAAGCGCGCAAGGCGCTGGCCGAAGGCAGCGACATCGTCGTCATCGGTTTCCACACGGACCGCCCGACCGGCTATGGGCGCCTGCTCGTCAAGGACGGCGAGTTGATCGCCATCCGCGAGGAAAAGGATGCGACGGATGCCGAGCGCACCGTCAAGTGGTGCAATAGCGGCCTGATGGCGATCAATGGCCGCAAGGCCCTCGACCTTTTGTCGCGGATTGGCAACAGCAATGCCAAGGGCGAATATTATCTGACCGATCTCGTGGAGATCGCCCGTTCGCTTGGTGGCCGCGTCACTGCTGTCGATGCGCCGGAAATCGAAATGACCGGCTGCAACAATCGCGCTGAACTTGCCGGTATCGAGCGCTTCTGGCAGGAGCGTCGCCGCCGTGAATTGATGCTCTCGGGTGTGACGATGATCGCCCCGGAAACGGTCTTCCTCTCTTATGATACCGTTATCGGCCAGGATGCGCTGATCGAGCCGAATGTCGTCTTCGGCCCAGGTGCTGTCATCGATAGCGGCGCGGTGATCCATGCTTTCTCGCATATCGAAGGCGCGCATGTGAGCGAAGGTGCAATGGTCGGTCCGTTTGCACGGCTGCGCCCGGGCGCTGATCTCTCGGCCGGTTCTAAGGTCGGCAATTTCTGCGAGGTCAAGAACGGCAAGATCGGCGAGGGCGCCAAGGTCAACCATCTGACCTATATCGGCGACGCCGTTATCGGATCAGGCACCAATATCGGCGCCGGTACGATCACCTGCAATTATGACGGGGTGAACAAGTTCGAGACGATCATCGGCAAGGATGCCTTCATCGGCTCGAATAGCTCGCTGGTCGCCCCGGTGTCGATCGGCGATGGCGCCTATATCGCCTCGGGCAGCGTCATCACGTCAGATGTGCCAGCCGAGGCGCTCGCCTTCGGCCGCGCTCGGCAGGAAATCAAGCCCGAGCGGGCCAGACTTCTGCGCGAACGGGCGCTCGCCATCAAGGCGGCGAAGAAGGCCAAGGCCTGAGCCTCCTTCCGTAACCGGCGGAAACCGAAAGTGACCGCCGTACCAATTGAGAAATAAGCGAGAATCGCTAGGAGTGGCCTCAGGATTGAAGGCCGAGGGACGTTTGCATGTGCGGAATTGTGGGGATCGTTGGAAATGCGCCGGTTGCGGGCCGTCTCGTTGATGCGCTGAAGCGGCTGGAATATCGCGGTTACGATTCCGCCGGTGTCGCCACGATCCATGAGGGCGTGATGGATCGCCGCCGCGCCGAGGGCAAGCTCTTCAATCTGGAGAAGCGCCTCGACAGCGAGCCGCTTCCGGGAACGACCGGCATTGCCCACACGCGTTGGGCAACCCATGGCGTGCCGAACGAGACCAACGCTCACCCGCATTTCGTCGAGGGTGTTGCGGTGGTCCATAACGGCATCATCGAAAACTTCTCCGAACTGCGCGATGAACTGAGCCACGAAGGCGCTGCCTTTCAAAGTCAGACCGATACGGAAGTCGTCGCCCACCTCATGGCGAAATATCTGCGCGAAGGCCTGTCGCCGCGCGAAGCGATGCTGAAGATGCTGAACCGCGTCACCGGCGCCTACGCGCTTGCCGTCATGCTGAAGAGCGACCCCGACACGATCATGGCCGCCCGCTCCGGCCCGCCGCTTGCCATCGGTTATGGCAGGGGCGAGATGTTCCTGGGATCGGATGCCATCGCGCTGTCGCCCTTCACCAATGAGATCACCTATCTTGTCGACGGTGATTGGGCCATAATCACCCGCGATAGCGCGACCGTGCTCGATTTCTCCGGCAAGGTGGTCAAGCGCCCGCGGCAGATCTCTCAGGCGACCGCCTATGTCGTAGACAAGGGCAATCACCGCCACTTCATGGAAAAGGAAATCTACGAGCAGCCGGAGGTCATCTCCCACGCGCTTAGTCACTATGTGGATTTCGCTGCCAATACGATCAGTCCGAATGCATCCGCCATCGATTTCAAGGCAGTGACCGGTCTTGCCATTTCGGCCTGCGGCACTGCATATCTTGCCGGCTTGATCGGCAAATACTGGTTCGAACGATATGCGCGCCTGCCGGTCGAAATCGACGTCGCCTCGGAGTTCCGCTACCGCGAAATGCCGCTGCAGCCTTCGCAGGCAGCTCTCTTCATCTCGCAGTCGGGTGAAACCGCCGATACGCTGGCCTCGCTGCGCTATTGCAAGGAAAACGGCCTGAAGATCGGCGCCGTCGTTAACGTCCGGGAATCGACCATTGCCCGCGAAGCCGATGCCGTCTTCCCGATCATGGCCGGCCCGGAAATCGGCGTTGCCTCCACCAAGGCCTTCACCTGCCAGCTTGCCGTGCTTGCCTCGCTGGCGATCGGTGCCGGCCGTGCGCGCGGCACCATCAGCGCCGACGACGAGAAGGCGATGGTACGCCATCTTGCGGAAATGCCGCGCATCATGAGCCGCGTCCTCAATCTCATCCAGCCGCAAATGGAAGGCCTGTCGCGCGAACTCTCCAAGTGCAAGGACGTGCTCTATCTCGGCCGCGGCACCAGCTTCCCGCTCGCCATGGAAGGCGCGCTGAAGCTCAAGGAAATCTCCTATATTCACGCCGAAGGTTATGCTGCCGGTGAGTTGAAGCACGGACCGATCGCATTGATCGACGAAAATATGCCCGTCATCGTCATCGCGCCCTATGACCGTTTCTTCGAAAAGACCGTGTCCAACATGCAGGAAGTCGCAGCTCGTGGCGGCCGCATCGTCTTCATCACCGACGAGAATGGTACAGCCGCCTCGAAGCTGCCCACGATGGCGACGATCACGCTTCCGAACGTCGATGAGATCATCTCGCCAATGATCTTTTCGCTGCCGATCCAGCTGCTTGCCTATCACACGGCAGTCTTCATGGGCACGGACGTGGACCAGCCGCGCAATCTCGCGAAATCGGTGACTGTGGAGTAAGCTTTCAGGGTTGAAACATGTTGTGCGATAAGGCGAATTCTGGCAGTTTTGAGCCTGCGGACACAGGGGGAAGGCTGGTTCGTCGGCCTGTCTGAAGACTGAAACGGAGTTCATCAGAAAAGATGACCGAGAAGGCTCCCCGAGTGCCGGTCGCGATGCGGCTGAGGAATAATTTTCTCGCCGGACTTATCATCTGCGCACCGATCGCGATCACCATTTGGCTGACCTGGACCTTCATCCATTGGTCGGATAGCTGGGTGCGGCCCTATATCCCGGCGCGCTGGAATCCCGAGAGCTACATAAACTTCGCCATTCCTGGTTTCGGTCTGTTGATTGCCGTGGTGCTGATCACCATCGTTGGATTCCTCGGCAAGAACCTTATCGGCCAGAGCATTGTCCGCTTCGGCGAATCCATCGTGCATCGCATGCCGCTGGTGCGTACCGTCTATAGGAGCGTCAAGCAGATCTTCGAAACGGTGCTGAAGGAACAGTCGAACTCCTTCAAGAAGGTTGGCCTCATTGAATATCCGGGACCGGGCCTCTGGGCGCTGGTCTTTGTCGCCACCGATGCCAAGGGCGAGATCGGTTCGAAGTTCAATGCAATGGGACAGGATATGGTCGCCGTCTTCCTGCCGCCGACGCCGGTGCCGACGGCGGGCTTCCTCATCTTCGTGCCGCGCGAGAAGATCGTCATGCTCGATATGAGCCCGGAAGATGCCGCCAAGTTCCTGATATCGGGCGGCCTCGTTGCCCCGGAACATCTGCCGGTCGTGCGTCCCAAGCCGAAAGCGATCTCCAAGGTCGACTAGCCAGCTCGCAGGAAGCGGATCGCTTCGTCGCGGCGGAAGAGGTAGAGCAGGGTGCGCACTGCCTCGCCGCGTTCGCTCGTCAGGTCCGGATCGCGCTCGATCAGATAGGCGGCGTCCTTGCGGGCGATTTCCAAGAGATCGGCATGCGCCTCGATACTGGCGATACGAAACCCCGGCGTGCCTGACTGACGTGTGCCGAGAAGCTCGCCTTCGCCTCTGAGCTTCAGATCCTCCTCGGCAATCCGGAAGCCGTCCTCGGTCTCGCGCATGATCGAAAGCCGCGCATGGCCTGTTTCACCGAGCGGCCCCTTATAAAGCAGGATGCAGGTGGAAGCCTCGTCGCCACGGCCGACACGACCGCGAAGCTGATGCAGCTGCGCCAGGCCAAAACGCTCGGCATGTTCGATCACCATGATCGTCGCATCCGGCACGTCGACGCCGACTTCGACGACGGTCGTCGCCACCAGCAACCGTAATTCGCCGCTCTTGAAGGCGAGCATGACCGCATCTTTCTCCGGTCCGCTCATCCGCCCGTGAATGAGGCCGATGCCGGGACCGAGTGCCGAAACGAGCGTCGCATGCCGCTCCTCAACCGACATCAGATCCAGCTCTTCGGATTCCTCGACCAACGGGCAGATCCAGTAGGCCTTCTTGCCTTCCGCCAGCGCGCTCTTGAGGCGGCCGACGATCTCACCGGTCCGCTCGGTCGGAACTGTGATCGTCTGGATCGGCTTTCGACCCGCCGGCTTCTCCATCAGCTTGGAGACATCCATGTCGCCGAAGGCTGCCAGCACCAGCGTGCGTGGGATCGGTGTTGCCGTCATGACCAGCATATGCGGCGAGATGCCCTTTGCCGTCAGCCGCAGGCGTTGGTGCACGCCGAAACGGTGCTGCTCGTCGACGACAGCCAGCATCAGGTTCTTATAGTTGACGCTATCCTGGAAGAGCGCATGCGTGCCGATGATGATCTGCGCTTCGCCCGACGCAATGCGCTCGAGAATATCCTCTCGCTCACGGCCCTTGGTTCGGCCCGTCAGCACTTCGACGCCAAGGCCCGCCGTATCAGCAAATTTCGAGATCGTTGCATGATGCTGGCGCGCGAGGATTTCGGTCGGCGCCATCAGCACGGCCTGTCCGCCGCTCTCGATGACAGCAGCCATCGACAGCAGCGCAACCAGCGTCTTGCCGGAACCGACATCGCCCTGGAGAAGCCGCAGCATGCGTTCATCGCCAGCCATGTCCCTCAGGACGTCGGCAACAGCCTCGGTCTGGCTGCACGTCGGAGAAAAAGGAAGGCTTTGCAATATCTTGCCGCTGACTTCTCCAGTAGCGTGTACGGGTTGTCCAGCCACTTTGCGCAGCCGTTGGCGCACCAGCGCAAGCGATAGCTGGCCGGCCAGAAATTCGTCATAGGCAAGCCTGCGACGGGCAGGGGTCTGCGGATCTATGTCAGAAGTGTCTCGCGGCTCGTGCAGCATATGGAAACTGTCGCGGATAGAGGGCAACCCCTGCTTCTGCGCCAGCGAAAGATCGATCCATTCCGGCAATTCCGGCATGCGCGGCAGCGCCGCCTCGATGATCTTGCGCAGCGTCTTCGGCGAAAGCCCCGCCGTCAGCGGATAGATCGGCTCGACCAGCGGTAGGTTCTCACCCTCGCTTGCCTTCACGATATAGTCGGGGTGAACCATCGAAGCGCGGCCGTTGAACCAGTCGACCTTGCCGCTGACCGTTACGTCCTCGTCGATCGGAAGCTGTTTCTCCAGCCAGGCGGCCTGTCCGCGGAAGAAGACGAGCGATAGCTCGCCGGTCTCGTCATGCAGGAAGACCCGGTAGGGAACGTTGCGATTGCCGCGCGGTGGCGCCTGATGCCTGTCCACACGCGCCGTAATCGTCACGATCGCGCCTTGCGGCGCGCGGGCGATCCCCGGCTGGTTGCGCCGGTCGATCAGCGAATGGGGCGCATGGAACAGCAGGTCGATGACTCGGCAATCCTCGGGCGTCTCGCGTCCGAGCAGCTTGACGAAGAGCTCCGAGATCTTCGGGCCGACGCCTGGAAGGCCCGAGACGGGAGAAAACAGCGGATCGAGAATGGCGGGGCGCATGGGCGCCAAAATGCGATGAACAATAGGGCCTTGGCAAGGCTGACAAGCCGCTTTCGAGGGTCTATAGAGGCGCATCAACAAGGAAGGTGATGCCATGACAGGTGTAACGCTCACGAGCGCCGGTCTCGACCCCCGCCGCCGCCGGATTCTGTTCCGCTGCTGGCACCGCGGTATCAGAGAGATGGACCTTGTCTTCGGTCAGTTTGCTGAAAACGAACTTCCCACCATGAGCGAAGCCGAACTCGACGAGTTCGAGGCGATCATGGGCGAAGAGGATAACGACCTCGTGCGCTGGATCATGGGAACCTGGCCGACCCCCGAGCATTTACGGACACCCATGTTTGCCCGCATCGCCGCCTACAAACCCGATTTCGACCTGCCCAGGAAACCGGAATGATCCCTGGTTTTGATGCCAAAAAGCTCGCAGCTGCCGCCGAGCCGCTGACGATCGGCAACGTGCCTGCGGGCATGGAGCCGCTGCTGCTTGCCGAACTCGCCCGCAATGGTGAGCCGGTCGCCTATGTCCTGTCGGACGGTCAGCGCATGGCCGATCTGGAGCAGATGCTGGGCTTCGTTGCCCCCGATATTCCCGTCCTGACGCTGCCCGCCTGGGACTGTCTTCCCTATGACCGCGTCTCGCCGAGCGCCGATACATCGGCACGGCGTCTCGCTGCCCTTTCGGGTCTGATCGCACATCACAAGAAGCCGCATGCGGCAATCGTGCTCGTGACCGTCAATGCCCTGCTGCAGAAAGTAGCGCCGCAGGACATCATCGAAAGCCTGGCTTTCTCGGCTCGCCCCGGCAATCAGGTGCGGATGGATGATATTGCCGGCCGGCTGGAGCGCAACGGCTTCGAGCGCGTCGCAACCGTGCGCGAGGTCGGCGAATATGCCGTGCGCGGCGGCATTCTCGATGTCTTTGTCCCTGGCTCGGAAGAGCCCGTCCGTCTCGATTTCTTCGGCGACACGCTGGAGAGTATCCGCAGCTTCGACCCGGCCAGCCAGCGCACGATCGGACAGGTCCGCTCCCTTCATCTCAACCCGATGAGCGAGGTAACGCTGACGCCGGATACGATCAGCCGTTTCCGCAAGAATTACCTCTCCACCTTCGGCGCCGCCACGCGCGACGATGCGCTTTACCTCGCCGTCTCAGAGGGTCGCCGCTATCCCGGCATGGAGCACTGGCTGCCGCTGTTCTACGAGAAGCTGGATACGGTGTTTGATTACCTCTCCGGTTTCCGCGTCGTCACCGATCATACGGTGCGCGAAGCGGCCGAAGAGCGCTCCAAACTCATCTACGACTATTACGATGCCCGCTTGAACTCCGGCCAGCCGGGCAAGAGCCAGATGGCGCAGGGCACACCCTATAAGCCGGTTTCGCCCGGTCAGCTTTATCTCGACAGCAAGACCTTTGTCCGCACGCTCGATGCGATCAACGCGATCCGTGTTTCGCCCTTCAACGAACATGAAGGTGAGGCGCGCCGCGTCGTCAATCTCGATGCACGCCAGGGACCGCGCTGGGCGCGCTCCAATGCCGAAGGCGGCGGCGATGCGGAGCGCGTCAACGTCTTCGACGTCGTCGTCAAACATATCGCCGATAAGCGCGCCGGCGGCGCGAAGGTCGTCATCACGGCCTGGACCGAGGGTTCGCTCGAGCGCCTGCTGCAGGTGCTGAACGAACACGGCCTGGAACGCATCAAGCCGATCGCCGCGTTGAAGGATGTCGCGGGCCTCGCAAAGGGTGAGGCGGCGGCGGCCGTGCTCAGCTTGGAATCCGGTTTCGAGACCGGTGATCTGATTGTCGTCGGCGAACAGGATATTCTCGGCGATCGCATGGTGCGCCGCTCCCGACGGCGCAAGCGCGCGGCCGATTTCATCTCCGAAGTCGCCGGCCTAGACGAAGGATCGATCGTCGTCCACGCCGAACACGGCATCGGCCGGTTTGTCGGCCTGCGCACCATCGAGGCGGCCGGTGCGCCGCATGCCTGCCTCGAACTGCAATACGCCGACGATGCCAAGCTCTTCCTGCCGGTCGAAAACATCGATCTCCTGTCGCGGTTCGGCGGCGAGGGCACAGAGGTGCAGCTCGACAAGCTCGGCGGCGGCGCATGGCAGATGCGCAAGGCCAAGCTCAAGAAGCGGCTGCTGGATATGGCCGATGCGCTGATCCGCATCGCTGCCGAGCGCCTGACGCGCCACGCGCCGGTACTGACGACCCCGGAAGGACTCTACGACGAATTCGCCGCCCGTTTCCCCTATGACGAAACGGAAGATCAGGAAAACGCCATCGAAGCCGTGCGCGGCGATCTCGGCGCCGGTCGTCCGATGGACCGCCTCGTCTGCGGTGACGTCGGTTTCGGCAAGACCGAAGTTGCACTGCGCGCCGCCTTCGTCGCTGCCATGAACGGTGTGCAGGTCGCCGTCGTCGTTCCGACCACGCTGCTCTCCCGCCAGCATTTCAAGACCTTCTCAGAGCGCTTCCGTGGTCTGCCGATCCGCATCCAGCAGGCCTCGCGCCTCGTTGGCTCCAAGGAGTTGGCGCTCACGAAAAAGGAAGTGGCCGACGGCAAGACGGATATCGTCGTCGGCACCCATGCGCTGCTCGGCGCCGGCATCAACTTCGCCAATCTCGGCCTGTTGATTATCGACGAAGAACAGCATTTCGGCGTCAAACACAAGGAGCGCCTGAAGGAGCTGAAGAGCGACGTGCATGTGCTGACGCTCTCGGCAACGCCAATCCCGCGCACGCTGCAGCTTGCCATGACCGGGGTGCGCGAACTGTCGCTCATCACCACGCCACCGGTAGACCGCATGGCGGTGCGCACCTTCATTTCGCCCTTCGACAGCCTCGTGATCCGCGAAACGCTGATGCGCGAGCATTATCGTGGTGGCCAGAGCTTCTACGTTTGCCCGCGTCTTGCCGATCTTGCGGATGTGCACGCCTTCCTGCAGTCCGATGTGCCGGAGCTGAAGGTCGCCGTCGCCCACGGCCAGATGCCGGCCGGCGAGCTGGAAGACATCATGAATGCCTTTTATGAAGGTCGCTACGACGTATTGCTCTCGACCACCATCGTCGAATCCGGCCTCGATGTGCCGACCGCAAACACGCTGATCGTCCACCGCGCCGACATGTTCGGCCTTGCCCAGCTCTACCAGCTGCGCGGCCGCGTCGGCCGCTCGAAGGTGCGCGCCTTCGCGCTCTTCACGCTGCCGGTCAACAAGGTGCTGACGGCAACTGCCGAGCGCCGCCTCAAGGTGCTGCAGTCGCTGGACACGCTCGGCGCCGGCTTCCAGCTGGCAAGCCACGACCTCGATATCAGAGGTGCCGGCAACCTGCTTGGCGAGGAGCAGTCCGGCCACATCAAGGAAGTCGGCTTCGAGCTGTATCAGCAGATGCTGGAAGAGGCGGTCGCCGAGGTGAAGGGTGTCGACGAGATCCAGGATACCGGCTGGTCGCCGCAGATATCCGTCGGCACGACCGTGATGATCCCGGAAGGTTACGTGCCCGACCTGCATCTGCGCATGGCGCTCTACCGCCGGCTCGGCGAACTCACCGATCTCAAGGAGATCGATGGCTTCGGTGCCGAGATGATCGACCGCTTTGGCCCGATGCCGGTAGAGGTCCAGCACCTGCTGAAGATCGTCTATATCAAGTCGCTTTGCCGCACGGCCAATGTCGAGAAGCTCGATGCCGGCCCGAAGGGCGTCGTCGTGCAGTTCCGCAACAAGGAATTCCCCAACCCCGCCAATCTGGTCGGCTATATCGGCAAGCAGGGCGCGATGGCGAAGATCCGCCCCGACCACAGCCTGTTCCTGACGCGTGACCTGCCGACCCCCGAAAAGCGCCTGCAGGGTGCGGCCGTCGTCATGACGCAGCTTGCGGAGTTGGCCAAAAGCTAAGGGCAGCCCGGCCAAATCGGACCGCCCCCAACGGTACGTTCAGTTGGTCGATGGTGACGGGCGTCAGTTCATGCCGACGCGTGCTTCGGCCTTCGCCTTGGCGATCTCGCGCAGCGCTCCTGCCAGCACATCCGGCGTCTGCGCGCCGCTGACGGCATATTGCTGGTCGAAGATGAAGAACGGCACGCCGTTGACGCCCATGCGCTGCGCCGCGTCGATTTCCGAGAGAATGACGCCGCGGTCGGCGTCCGAAGCGAGCAAGGCGGCAATGACGGAGCGCTGCAGGCCAGCCTTCTCGGCGATATCGAGCAGCACTTCGTGATCGCCGACATTGCGGCCTTCCTCGAAATTGGCCTTGAAGAGCGCCGAGACGACGGCCTCCTGCTTCTGCCGGTCCTCGACAACAG
Organism: Rhizobium sp. WYJ-E13; assembly: GCF_018987265.1. Classification (NCBI taxonomy): domain Bacteria; kingdom Pseudomonadati; phylum Pseudomonadota; class Alphaproteobacteria; order Hyphomicrobiales; family Rhizobiaceae; genus Rhizobium; species Rhizobium sp. WYJ-E13. The sequence continues at coordinate 1,409,375 of NZ_CP076853.1, forward strand.
CCCAATGGATCAGGCGATGCGCATCGAGCGTGTTCGGGCCGATTTTGATCGCTTCAAAATTGAAGTTGATGCCGACCTCGCGGCCGTACTTGGTCAGCATCTTATGTGCCTCAGCCACGCGTTCGGCCCCGCCGAGCTTCTGTTCCAGCATCTTCTTCTGGTCGACGCCTTCGGGCGGATAATCCGGATTGAGGCGATAGGGGCGCCAGTTGATATCGACGCCGACCTCATCCTGCACCTCGGCGACCGCCAGCTCCAGCCGCGCCTTGCCGAGATAGCACCAGGGGCAGACGACATCAGAGACAACGTCGATGGTGATGCGTTCCATTGTGATTCCTTATTCTGCCATCCCTGAGTGACGGTTGGCTCGATCGCATAAAAGGTGTTTTCGACGATCTTTAGAGGAAGGTCGAGGCAAGAGAAAGGAAATAGAACGACGCGTCTGCTGATGTGATTATTGCGCGCTCGTATCCCACCAGGTTTGTAGCTGATAGCCATAGAGTGGCACCGCATCGGGGTGCCCGATGCGCTTGTTGCGCGCCACCCATTGCTGGTCGATATGGTAGAGCGGCAGCACATAATGGTTGGACAGCAGCAACCGGTCGTAGGAGCGCACGGAAGCTGTGAAATCCTCTGTCGAGCGCGCCCGCAAGAGATGGTCGATCAGCGTATCGAGATTGGGATCGTTGGCCCCGGCGAAACTGTCCGTCCCTTCACGCGTGCGAGCAGCGGACGACCAGCGGCCAAGCTGCTCGTTGCCGGGTGACAGCGATGAGGTGTAGGCCTTCATGATCATGTCATAGTCGAAACTGTTCGTGCGGCTCTGATACTGTGAATCGTCGACGGTGCGGATCGACGCGGCGACGCCGATCGTCTGCAGCGATCGCTGGTAGGCGACGGCCAGCTTCTCCTGGTCAGCATTCTGGGTCATGATCTCGAAGGCGAGCTGCTTGCCACTCTGATCGGCCATCTTGCCGTTCTGGATCGTGTAGCCCCCTTGTTTCAGAAGGTCGACAGCTTGCCTCAGCACGTTGCGGTCGCGTCCCGAGCCATCGGTCACTGGCAGCTTGTAGCTGCCGTCAAGTATGGCGGGGTCGATCTGGTCCTTGATCGGTCCGAGCAGCGCGAGCTCACGCGCGTCCGCCGGTACCCCGAAACTTGAGAGATCGGAATTCTGCCAGAAGCTCTGCGTGCGCTTGTAGGCGCCGGAATAGAGGTTCTTGTTGGCCCACTCGAAGTCGAAGACCAGTGACAGACCCTCGCGTACCTTGATATCGCTAAAGATCGGCCGCCGCGTGTTGAAGACGAAGCCCAGCATGCCGCTCGGCAGTTTCGGTTTGAACACGTCCTTCACGACCGCACCCGACGTTGCCGCTGGGAAATCATAGGCATTGGCCCAGTGCCCCGGATTGCCCTCCAGATAGATATCGATGTCGCCCTTCTTGAAGGCCTCGAACAGCGTCGTGTCCTGCAGGAAATACTGCACGGTAAGCTGGTCGTAATTGTCCATGCCGACCTTGGCCGGAATGTCCTTGCCCCAGTAGTTCGGGTCTCGCTCGTAGGTGATGCTTTCGCCTGGTTTCAGGCTCTTGATCTTGTAAGGTCCCGAGCCGATGGGCGGCGTGAGCGAGCTGCGATCGAAGCTATCAGGGTCGATCGCATGTTTCGGCAGGATCGGAAACAGGCCAAAGATCATCGGCGTCTCGCGATCGGCCTTCTCATTGAAGGTGAAGCGCACGCCGTGATCGCCGACCTTCTCCATTTTGGATACGAGATTGAGGCGGCTGGAGAATGGCACACGGCCCTTGTCGCGCAGCAGCTCGAAGGAAAAGATCACGTCTTCGGGCGTAACGGATTGTCCGTCGGACCACTTGGCCTTCGGATTGAGATTGAACTGGATGAAGCTGCGGTCTTCATCCCATTCCACCGTTTCGGCTAGCAGCCCATAGAGCGTGAAGGGCTCGTCACTCGAACGCTGCAGCATGGATTCGTAGATCAGATTGCCGAATTGCGGATCCCACATGCCGCGTGCCGTCGTACGCATGCTTTTGAGGATAAAGGGATTGAGGCTGTCGAAGGTGCCGACCACGCCATAGGTGATTTTCCCGCCCTTTTTCACGTCGGGATTGACGTAAGGGAAGTTCTTGTAATCGGCGGGCAGCGCCGGTGCGCCATGCATGGCGATACCATGCACGGGTTCCGCGGCGGCAGCGCCGGCAACAAGCGTGAAAGCGGTGAGAAGGGCGATCCGGAGCATTGCTGAAATTCCTTGATGCGCGGCAATGGGCACGATTCGCCGGAAGGGTAGCATGAGAGCGCTCAATTCCAACCGCGGCCGCCGCATTCTTTACCTATGTGCCAAAATGCCCGCGAAATTGCCAAAGAAATGCTGGATATCTTCAACAGTGCGATGTAACACGTGACCCGAAGTTTCGGGGTCATGCATTTGCCTTAATGTTTTAAGAGGTGGAGTGCCGAACGACCCGGTGGTTGGGGCGGCCGAACGTAGCCCCGCAACGGATATCAGGAGACGGAATTCGTTATGATGTTCAAGTCTGAAAAGAAAATGCGGGCAGCACTGTCCGTTATGGCAGTGGTCTTCGGCGCTTCGGCTCCGGTCTCGTCCTTTGCACAGGATGCAGCGGCTCAGGCTCCGGCAGCGTCGGCTGACGCTCCCGCACAGGCCGCCGGCGCACCTCGCCTCGGCTGGTACAAGACCTGCAGCAAGCAGGAAGACAACGACATCTGCGTTGTTCAGAACCTCGTTCTCGCCAACGGCGGTCAGCTCGTTACGGCTGTCGGCCTGATCTCGGTCTCCGGCAAGATCAACCGCAAGATCCTTCAGGTTTCGGTTCCGGCCGCGCGCCTGATCCCCCCGGGCATCGCGATGCAGATCGATGGCGGTAAGGGCCAGAAGCTCGACTACGCTGTCTGCCTGCCGGACAAGTGCACGGCTGAAATCCCGCTGACGGATGCCATGATCGCAAGCCTCAAGAAGGGCAGTGACGTGGTCTTCACCTCGATCAACTTCCGCCGCGCTCCGAACCCGATCAAGGTTTCGCTCGAAGGCTTCACCGGCGCTTATGACGGCGAACCGGTTTCCGAATCGAAGCTCGCCGAAAGCCAGCGCAGCCTGCAGGACAGCATGCAGAAGAAGGCCGAAGAAGCTCGCAAGAAGCTGGAAGACGCCCAAAAGGCAGCAAAGGCCCAGTAATCAGTGCTTTCAGGAATTCACGAAAACCCGGCTTCAGGCCGGGTTTTTTGTTGCTAAAGCATGTCGAGCAAAAGTGTGCAGCGGTTTTGCGATAACGATATGAGAAAAAGAAAAGGCCCCGACATGCGGGGCCTTGTCATCGAAGTCTTGCGTTCCGACTTAATGGGCGAAGCTCATCTTGGGTTTGAACTGGCCTGTCGGGCTGCGGTCGAAAATCTGCTCAACCTGCGGATTGCGAAGCGGCGTATCGCTTTCGTCACTCATCAGGTTCTGCTCGGAAACGTAGGCAACATATTCGCTGTCGTCGTTTTCCGCGAGCAGGTGGTAGAACGGCTGGTCTTTGCTGGGGCGGACTTCCGCTGGAATGGAATTCCACCATTCTTCCGTATTCGCGAACTCCGGATCAACGTCGAAGATGACGCCGCGAAACGGAAAAACCTTGTGCCGAACCACTTCGCCTATACTGAATTTTGCTATTCTTTCTTTCATGGTACGACTTCCTTTCTCACCTGATTTGGTGATCGGTCCCCCACAAATCAAGATTTTTGCGGGATTTCGTCACATGACTGTCATCTCTGCCCATCGGTCTTCATGACCTCCGGATCAAAGAAAGCCCCGGCGAACCGGGGCTTTCATGTCTTGTCTTATGCCGAGTAGTACATGTCGTATTCGACCGGATGCGGCGTCATTTCGAAGCGCATCACCTCGGCCATCTTCAGTTCGATAAAGGCGTCGATCTGGTCGTCGTCGAACACGCCACCGGCCGTCAGGAACTTGCGGTCCTTGTCGAGGCTTTCGAGTGCTTCGCGCAAGCTACCGCACACGGTCGGGATCTTCTTCAATTCCTTCGGCGGCAGGTCGTAGAGGTCCTTGTCCATGGCCTTGCCGGGATGGATCTTGTTCTTGATGCCGTCGAGGCCGGCCATCAGCATGGCGGCAAAGGCAAGGTAAGGGTTGGCGGTCGGGTCCGGGAAGCGGACTTCGACGCGCTTGGCCTTCGGGTTGGAGCCGAACGGGATGCGGCAGGAAGCCGAGCGGTTGCGAGCGGAATAGGCCAACAACACCGGAGCTTCATAACCCGGGACGAGACGCTTATAGGAGTTCGTCGACGGATTGGTGAAGGCGTTGATCGCTTTGGCATGCTTGATGATACCGCCGATATAGTAGAGGCAGGTTTCGGAGAGGCCTGCATATTCGTCGCCGGCGAAGGTTGGCTTGCCGCCCTTCCAGATCGACTGGTGTACGTGCATGCCCGAGCCGTTGTCGCCGAAGATCGGCTTCGGCATGAAGGTTGCCGTCTTGCCGTAGGCATTGGCGACCTGATGGACCACATACTTGTAGATCTGCATCTTGTCAGCGTTGCGGACGAGCGTGTCGAACTTGATGCCGAGTTCGTGCTGGGCGGCAGCCACTTCGTGGTGATGCTTTTCGACGACGACGCCCATTTCTGAGAGGACCGTCAGCATTTCCGAACGCATGTCCTGGGCGCTATCGACAGGGGGAACCGGGAAGTAGCCGCCCTTGACGCGCGGACGATGGCCGAGGTTACCGGTCTCATAGTCGGTGTCGTCGTTCGACGGCAGTTCGGTGGAATCGAGCTTGAAGCCGGTATTGTAGGGGTCAGCCTTGTATTTGACGTCGTCGAAGACGAAGAACTCGGCTTCCGGGCCGACGAAGACCGTGTCGCCGATACCGGATGCCTTCAGATAGGCTTCGGCCTTCTTGGCGGTGCCGCGCGGGTCGCGGTTGTAGGCCTCGCCGGAAACCGGGTCGAGGATGTCGCAGACGATGACCATGGTCGACTGGGCGAAGAACGGGTCCATATGCACCGTTTCCGGGTCGGGCATCAGCACCATATCGGACTCGTTGATGGCCTTCCAGCCGCCGATCGAGGAACCGTCGAACATGACGCCGTCGGCGAACATGTCTTCATCGACGCAGACGACGTCCATCGTAACGTGCTGCAGCTTGCCCTTGGGGTCAGTGAAGCGCAGGTCGACGAACTTCACGTCGTTGTCCTTGATCTGCTTCAGGATTTCGCTTGCACTCGCCATGAAATGCTTCCTCTGTTTTTGTGATGACGTTACATTATGTGCGATGAGGATGATCAAGCTTTGCCGAGAGGCAAAGCCGGTCAGATGGCATCGATACCGGTTTCACCGGTGCGGATGCGGATGACCTCTTCGACGTTGGAAACGAAAATCTTTCCGTCGCCGATGCGCCCCGTCTGCGCGGCCTTGCGGATCGCGTCGATGACGGCTTCCGCGTTTTCATCTGCGAGCACGACCTCAACCTTCACCTTCGGCAGGAAATCGACGACATATTCGGCGCCGCGGTAGAGTTCGGTATGGCCCTTCTGGCGACCGAAGCCCTTCGCTTCCGTGACGGTGATACCCTGCAGGCCGACTTCCTGAAGGGCTTCCTTCACCTCGTCCAGCTTGAAAGGCTTAATGATCGCTTCGATCTTTTTCATGAGAAAATGTCTCTCCGCTTCTCCCGTTAAAGCAGGAACTTTCCCGCTCGCGGGATATGATGCAGATATCGTGCCAGTTTGAAATCCGTCTCAGGCAAAAAATCGTGGAATTTTATGCACAAAGCCCGGTTTGCCCGCGTTTCCGTGTCCCTTTGATCAAAAAACGAGGTGAACAATAGTGCGTTTTGATCAAAAATGACGCAAAACCTGAAAATATCCCTCGACTCATGGTTTCTTTTGGCTTGTCGCAGAGAGTCGTAAAAATAGGCAAATGCACAATATTTGCTCTTTCGTTATGATAATCATTCGGTTGTTTTTTAGGCGCTTTTTGAATTGAATAGGGGCATGAGCAAACCCCTCGCCGATCTTCTTCTCACCCCTGTCGAAATGGCTGCGGCCGATAAGGCTGCAGCCGAATCCGGAATCGATTCTTATGGCCTAATGGAAAAGGCAGGTGCCGCGGTCGCCGCTGCAGCATTGCGTCTTTATCCCGGCGCACAACGTTTCGCGGTGTTCTGCGGCCCCGGCAACAATGGCGGTGACGGCTATATCGTCGCCCGGCTCCTGCAGGAGAGTGGTGGACGAGTGGAGATCTTCCATCTTGGCAACCCGGAAAAACTGAAGGGCGATGCAGGCCGCGCCAGGGCGGCCTGTGCACTGAAGGGGCAGGATATTGCGCGCTACGACCAGCAGCAGGGTGATGTCATCATCGACGGCCTTTTCGGAGCCGGCCTTGCACGCGATGTGCCATCCGAGGTCGCGGATCTGATCCATAAGGTCGGCAAGGCAGGAACTCCCGTCATCGCCGTCGATCTGCCCTCCGGCCTCGACGGCCGCACTGGCGCCGTGCTCGGAGCTGCCTTCCGTGCGGCACATACGGTGACCTTTATGACCCGTAAGCCCGGCCATCTGCTGATGCCGGGCAGGGAGCTTTGCGGCGAATTGGAAGTCTTCGACATCGGCATTCCCGGCCGCATCATCAGGGCGCAGACGAGCGGCCTCGTGGCTGAGAACACGCCCGCCGCCTGGCGCGCTGCCATGCCGGCCGAGCAAGTGGAAACCCATAAATACAAGCGCGGCCATCTGGTCGTGTTTTCGGGAGAGGCAAGCAAGACGGGGGCGGCCCGCATGTCGGCGACGGCAGGCCTCAAGTCTGGGGCCGGGCTGGTCACCATCGCCGCGCCGGTGGAAGCTCTCGCCGCCAACAGCGCCCATCTGACAGCCGTCATGCTGCACGCCATCGACGATGCAGCCGCATTGGAGGACTGGCTGAAGGACGCACGCCTTCAGAGCTTCGTTCTCGGCCCCGGTTTCGGCATTGGAAAGAGGGCCCGCGATTTCGTGTCGCTGCTGCGCGAGCGCCATCTCGTTCTCGACGCGGACGGCATCAGCTCCTTCAAGGACGATCCGCAGGAGCTTTTCGAGTTGTTCAAGGGAGAGCCTCGGCTCGTCCTGACGCCGCATGACGGTGAATTCGCCCGCCTCTTTCCCGATATTGCTGCCGACAAGAAGGCAGGCAAGGTGGACAAGGCTCTCGCCGCTGCCAGTCGCTCCAACGCCGCTGTCATCTATAAGGGTGCCGATACGGTCATCGCCTCACCGGACGGTCGGGCGCTGATCAACGCCAATGCCCCGGTATGGCTCGCCACCGCCGGTTCCGGCGATGTGCTGGCCGGCATCATCGGCGGCTTGCTCGCCCAGGGCCTGCCTGCCTTCGAGGCGGCGGCAGCCGGCGTCTGGTTGCATGGAGAGGCGGGACATCGTGCCGGCAAGGGCCTGACGGCCGAAGACCTCGCCGCGCACGTGCTGCCCTTCTAAAGGATTATTGATCGATCCGCTTCTGCAGGGCGATTGCCCCATGCGGCGCATTGACCTTGCCTTCGTGGATCATGAAGGCGAAGACGTCGCGCGGCTCGGCCTTGACCTTCCTATCCTTGTCGATCAGTGGCAGGTCGTCAGGCACCTTGCCCTCGGCCCAGGTCTGGAGCCGCTTGCTCCAGTCCTTCAACTCCGGTTCCGGATAGCAGGTCGGAATATCGTCCGATCCTTTCTGCAGCCGCGTATAGACGAAGTCCGCCGTCACATCGGCAATCATCGGATAGTCGAAATGTTCGGCGCAGACAGGCGCCACGCCGTATTTCTCGAGCAACGCGACGAATTCCGGCACCTTGAAGGAATCGTGCCGGACTTCCACGACATGGCGCAGCTTCAGCCCGTCCTGCTTTTCCGGCAGCAGTTTCAGGAAGGCCTCGAAATCAGCGGGATCGAATTTCTTCGTCGGCGCGAACTGCCAGAGCAGAGGGCCGAGATGATCGCCAAGTTCGCTGATGCCGGACGAGAGAAATTTCTCCATCGATTCACCAGCCTCGGCAAGTACCCGTCGATTGGTGGTAAAGCGCGTCGCCTTCAGCGAAAAGATGAAGCCTTCAGGCACATCGGCCGCCCACTTTGCGAAAACCGCAGGCTTCTGCGTGCTGTAGTAGGTACCGTTGACCTCGATGACCTTCAGTTGGCGGCTGGCATAATGCAACTCATCCTTCTGTTTGAGATCGGCGGGAAAGAAATGGCCGCGCCAAGGTTCGAACGTCCAGCCGCCGATACCCACGCGGATCGTGCCCGATTTGCTCATCTGTTCCTCCTCACTTGCGATCCCTCAGATCGCGCCGATCTTTTTGGCCATATCGACGATAGTCCATCCTGGCCGATAGGGATTGGGCCGGCGACCCGTTTCCTGAAAACCGAAGGCGGAATAGAGGGTGATGTTCCGCTCCATCCGCGCATTGGTGTAAAGACGGATCTCCGGCACGGCCCATTCCCGCGCCCTGTCCTCCAGCCAGCGAAGCATGGCCATGCCATGTCCCTCACCTTGAAAGTCTGGCGATACCGCGATGCTGAAAAGCATCAGGTGATCGGTATGGCGCTCGACCACTGAGAGCCCCGCCACCGCGCCATCCGCCTCCTGCAGCCAGACTTCGCCTCGTTCGATCCGTGGCTCATAGTCTTCCGTCACCGGGATCGGCGGATAGCCGAAAAGATCGGTATAGGGCTGATAGGCGGCGGTCGTCAGCGCCACGACGGCAGGCAACTCCGCAATCGTGGCAAGCCGCATCGTCATTCTGCTGCCGCGACCGCCTTCTTGACCGGCCGCCGCTCCAGCAATTCCCTGAGGAACTGGCCCGTATAGGAGCGCTTCTCCTTGACGATCGCCTCCGGCGTGCCAACGGCCACGATCTCGCCGCCGCCATCGCCGCCCTCGGGTCCAAAGTCGAGGATCCAGTCGGCGGTCTTGATGACCTCGAGATTATGCTCGATGACAACGACCGAATTGCCCTGGTTCACCAGCTCATGCAGCATTTCCAGAAGTTTGGCGACGTCATGGAAATGCAGGCCAGTGGTCGGCTCATCGAGAATATAGAGCGTGCGGCCCGTCGAGCGCTTCGACAATTCCTTGGCGAGCTTGACGCGTTGGGCTTCCCCGCCCGAAAGCGTATTGGCCTGCTGGCCGACCTTGATGTAACCGAGGCCGACGTCGAAGAGCGATTGCAGCTTGTCACGCACGGCCGGGACCGCAGTGAAGAATTCGACGCCTTCTTCCACCGTCATATCCAGCACGTCGGAAATCGACTTGCCCTTGAAGGTGACGTCGAGCGTTTCGCGATTGTAGCGCTTGCCATGGCAGACGTCGCAGGTGACATAGACGTCGGGCAGGAAGTGCATCTCGATCTTGATGACGCCGTCGCCTTGGCAAGCCTCGCAGCGGCCGCCCTTGACGTTGAAGGAGAAGCGGCCTGGCTGGTAGCCGCGCGCTTTGGCTTCCGGTAGGCCGGCAAACCAGTCGCGGATCGGCGTGAAGGCGCCGGTATAGGTGGCCGGGTTCGAACGCGGCGTGCGGCCGATCGGTGACTGATCGATGTCGATGACCTTGTCGATATGCTCGAAACCGTCGATACGATCGTGATCGGCGGGGATCTCGCGCGCGCCCATGACACGCCGCGCCGCCGACTTGTAAAGCGTTTCGATCAGGAAGGTGGATTTGCCGCCGCCGGACACTCCCGTCACCGCAGTGAAGACGCCGAGCGGGATGGCCGCCGTGACGTTTTTCAGATTGTTGCCGCGAGCGCCGACGACCTTGATCTCCTTGCCCTTCTTTGGCTTGCGGCGTTCATCCGGCAGGGCCACGCCGAGTTCGCCGGAGAGATATTTGCCGGTCAGCGACTTGGGATTGGCCATGATTTCCTGCGGCGTGCCATGCGCCACCACCTGGCCGCCATGGACGCCGGCCGCAGGGCCGATATCGACCACGTCGTCGGCCGTCAGGATCGCATCCTCGTCGTGTTCGACCACGATGACCGTATTGCCGATATCGCGCAGATGCTTCAGCGTATCCAGCAGACGGGCATTGTCGCGCTGGTGCAGGCCGATCGACGGTTCGTCGAGCACGTAAAGAACGCCGGTCAGGCCCGATCCGATCTGCGAGGCAAGGCGAATACGTTGGCTTTCGCCGCCGGACAGCGTGCCGGAATTGCGCGACAGGCTCAGATATTCCAGGCCGACGTCGTTCAGGAAGCGCAGGCGGTCACGGATTTCCTTGAGAATGCGCACGGCAATCTCGTTTTGTTTAGCATTGAAAGTTGCCGGCAGCGCTTCGAACCAGTCGCGTGCGATGCGGATCGACATTTGGGTGACTTCGCCGATATGCAGCTTGTTGATCTTGACCGCCAGGGCTTCCGGCTTCAGGCGAAAACCGTTACAGGCCGGGCAGGGGGCCGCCGACATGAAGCGCTCGATATCCTCGCGCGCCCAGGCCGAATCCGTCTCTTTCCAGCGCCGTTCGAGATTGGGCACGATGCCCTCGAAATTCTTCGAGGTCGTATAGGAGCGCGCGCCGTCGGCATAGTGGAACTCGATCTTCTCCTCAGTGCCGTTCAGGATCACATCCTTGGCCTTTTCAGGAAGGTCGTTCCAGCGGCTGCCGAGCTTGAAGCCGAAATGTTTGCCGAGCGCTTCGAGCGTCTGGTTGTAGTAGGGCGAGGTCGACTTGGCCCAGGGCGCAATCGCACCGTCGCGCAGCGTACGTTCCGGCTCGGGCACGATCAGATCGGGGTCGATCTTCTGCTGCGAGCCGAGACCGTCGCAGGTTGGGCAGGCGCCGAAGGGATTGTTGAACGAAAAGAGCCGCGGTTCGATCTCCGGAATGGTGAAGCCGGAGACGGGGCAGGCAAATTTTTCCGAAAACAGCACGCGCTCGTGCGTCTCGTTAAGCGACTTGTTGGCCGAGCCACCGGCCGAGGTTTCCTCCGGCGGCAGCGGCTTGTCGGCAAATTCGGCAACGGCAAGGCCGTCTGCGAGCTTCAGCGCCGTCTCGAAACTGTCGGCAAGGCGCGAGGCCATATCGGGCCGCACGACGATACGGTCGATGACCACGTCGATATCATGCTTGTATTTCTTGTCGAGCGTTGGCGCGTCGGCGATTTCGTAGAACTGCCCATCCACCTTGACGCGCTGGAAGCCTTTTTTCATGAGCTCCGCCAGCTCTTTCTTATATTCGCCCTTACGACCGCGGATCATCGGAGCCAATATATAGAGACGCGTGCCTTCCTCGAAGGCGAGCACCCGGTCGACCATCTGGCTCACGGTCTGGCTCTCGATCGGCAGGCCGGTCGCAGGCGAATAGGGGACGCCGACACGGGCAAAGAGCAGGCGCATATAGTCGTAGATTTCGGTGACGGTACCAACCGTCGAGCGCGGGTTGCGCGAGGTCGTCTTCTGCTCGATCGAGATCGCCGGCGAAAGCCCGTCGATCTGGTCGACATCGGGCTTCTGCATCATTTCTAGGAACTGGCGCGCATAGGCCGAAAGGCTTTCGACGTAGCGGCGCTGGCCTTCGGCATAGATTGTGTCGAAGGCGAGCGAGGATTTGCCGGAGCCGGAAAGGCCGGTCATGACGATCAGCTTGTTGCGTGGCAGATCGAGGTCGATGCCCTTCAGATTATGCTCGCGCGCGCCACGGATGGAGATCGTCTTCAGTTCGCTCATCGTCTCTGCTTCAAGTCGTTTGGGGAATGACAGCCCTTATTTAGTGATGCCAGCGGGCGAGTCGAGGCTGAATGTCCGGTACAACAAAGGTTTTCGATTCTGTTGACAGGATCATAGCGAATAATTAGAACAAATAAAGAACAAAATTCCTTGTGGATTAAGAGGGCCTGGATGCGCATCGCTTGTCCTCTATGGTTTAAGGTGCGCCGATGATTTTTTGAACGCCGCCGGTCAGGGCGGCAGTAAGGTGAACAATATGGCTGGCAGTGTAAACAAGGTAATTCTGGTCGGAAACGTGGGTGCAGACCCAGAAATCCGCCGCACGCAGGATGGCCGGCCGATCGCCAACCTCCGCATCGCGACCTCGGAAACCTGGCGCGACCGCAATTCCGGCGAGCGCCGCGAGAAGACCGAATGGCACACTGTCGTGGTATTCAACGAAGGCCTCTGCAAGGTCGTCGAACAATATGTGAAGAAGGGTGCCAAGCTTTATATCGAAGGCGCTCTCCAGACACGCAAGTGGCAGGACCAGAACGGCAACGATCGTTACTCGACGGAAGTCGTGCTGCAGGGCTTCAATTCGACCCTGACTATGCTCGATGGCCGCGGTGAAGGTGGCGGTGCTGGCTCCGGCTTCGGCGGCGGTCGTGGCGGTGATGATTTCGGCGGCGACGACTATGGCTCCGGCTCGTCCTCCGGCGGTGGCCGCAGCAGCGGCGGTAATCGTGGTGGCAGCGCCAACAGCGGCGGTAGCGGCGGAAACTTCTCGCGCGATCTCGACGACGATATCCCGTTTTGATCGACGCTATCCCGACGTTGTGATGACGGCGCCTTCTGGCGCCGTTTTCATGTCGGCGTGGCGCTGATCAGATTGAGTGCGGATTTGGCGCCATCCACGACGAATTGAGCGGCAAGGGCTGCTAGGATAACGCCGAGCAGGCGGGTCAGGATCGCCCGACCGGTGACGCCGAGGAAGCGGTCGAGCCGGTCGGCAAGGAAGAGCACCAGCAGGGTGATCAGCAGGCAGCCGGCGATGACGCCGATTAGTTGCGCGCGCTCGACCGTGGAGGGCAGGGTGCCGCCAAGCAGGATCGTCGCCGAGATCGCACCCGGCCCGGCAATCAGCGGCAGCGCCAGCGGGAAGACGGCGATATTCTCGATATGATCCTTGGTGATCGCCACTTCCGTAGTCTTTTCCTTGCGGTCCTGACGTCGTTCGAAGACCATCTCGAAGGCGATCCAGAAAAGCAGCAATCCGCCGGCCAGCCGGAAGGCGCCGATCGAGATGCCGAGCACGCCGAGCACGCTGGAACCGAAGAGCGCGAAAACGGCAAGGATGATGAAGGCGATCGTCGTGCCGCGCAGCGCCACCTGTTTTCGCTCCGGCCGGCTCATGCCGACAGTGAGGCCGAGAAAGAGCGGCGCGAGGCCCGGCGGATCGATGGTAACGAGCAGCGTCGTGAACGCGTTGATCAGTTGGTCGGCGCTTGCCATCGCTTCTTCAAAACCCCATATAGATGTTTGTTTTTGATGATTGTGCTGTGCGGCTTCCGATTTGGCAAATGCATGATCGCTGATTGTTTCCTACCCATGGGCAAATGCCGTGATTTGCCCTCTTTCGACCGCAAAAGCCTGTTCAAAACCCCTGGCCAAATTGGCGCGGGAACAGGCTTTCCGCTATAAATCTTCAAGTGATTCTAGAAGAGAACGTGAACCGTTTTGACTGAGCAAACACCCCCCGGCGGCGGGAAGCTCCCGCCAGGCATTGAGCCGATCTCTATTATGGAGGAAATGCAGCGGTCGTATCTCGATTACGCGATGAGCGTGATCGTGTCCCGAGCGCTGCCCGACGTGCGCGATGGCCTGAAGCCCGTGCATCGGCGCATCCTATACGGCATGTCCGAGCTCGGCATCGACTGGAACAAGAAATACGTCAAATGCGCTCGTGTTACCGGGGACGTGATGGGTAAATACCATCCGCACGGCAATGCCGCGATTTATGACGCTTTGGCCCGTATGGCGCAGGACTGGTCTTTGCGACTGCCGCTCATCGACGGTCAGGGCAATTTCGGCTCCGTCGATGGCGATCCGCCGGCGGCTGAACGTTACACCGAATGCCGCCTGCAGAAGGCCGCGCATTCGCTGCTCGACGACCTCGACAAGGAAACGGTCGACTTCCGCGACAACTATGACGGCACGCTGTCCGAGCCGGTCGTCGTTCCCGCTAAGTTCCCGAACCTACTGGTCAACGGCGCAGGCGGCATTGCCGTCGGCATGGCGACCAACATTCCGCCGCATAACCTCTCCGAGGTGATCGACGGCTGTATCGCGCTGATCAACGATCCGGCAATCGAACTGCCGGAGCTGATGCAGATCATTCCGGGTCCCGACTTCCCGACCGGTGCCAAGATCCTCGGCCGTTCCGGCATCCGTTCAGCCTACGAAACCGGCCGCGGTTCCGTCGTTATGCGTGGTGTTGCCACCATCGAGCCGATGCGCGGTGATCGCGAACAGATCATCATCACCGAAATTCCCTATCAGGTGAACAAGGCGACGATGATCGAGAAGATGGCCGAACTGGTGCGCGAGAAGCGCATCGAAGGCATCTCCGATCTGCGTGACGAATCCGACCGCCAGGGCTATCGCGTCGTCGTCGAGCTGAAGCGTGACGCAAACGCCGACGTCATCCTAAACCAGCTCTATCGTTACACACCGCTGCAGACCTCCTTCGGCTGCAACATGGTGGCGCTGAACGGCGGCAAGCCGGAACAGCTGACGCTGCTCGACATGCTTCGTGCCTTCGTCTCCTTCCGTGAGGAGGTCGTTAGCCGGAGAACGAAATTCCTGCTTCGCAAGGCGCGTGAACGTGCGCACGTCTTGGTCGGCCTGGCAATTGCGGTCGCCAATATCGATGAAGTCATCCGCGTCATCCGTCAGGCGCCGGACCCGCAGTCCGCCCGCGAAGAACTGATGACCCGCCGCTGGCCGGCGGAAGATGTCGAAAGCCTCATCCGCCTCATCGATGATCCGCGCCATCGCATCAACGAGGACCTTACTTATAACCTCTCGGAAGAGCAGGCTCGGGCGATCCTCGAGCTGCGCCTTGCCCGCCTGACGGCCCTCGGCCGCGACGAAATTGGCGATGAACTCAATAAGATAGGTGAGGAGATCAAGGATTATCTCGATATCCTGTCGTCGCGTGTCCGCATCCAGACGATCGTCAAGGACGAGCTGATTGCCGTTCGCGACGAGTTCGGCACACCGCGCCGCACCGAGATCATTGATGGCGGTCTCGAAATGGACGATGAGGATCTCATAGCCCGCGAAGACATGGTCGTCACGGTATCGCATCTCGGCTATATCAAGCGCGTACCGCTGACGACCTATCGTGCGCAGCGCCGCGGCGGCAAGGGTCGCTCGGGCATGACTACCCGTGACGAGGATTTTGTTAGTCGGCTATTCGTTGTCAATACCCATACGCCGGTTCTGTTCTTCTCATCGCGCGGCATCGTCTACAAGGAAAAGGTCTGGCGTCTGCCGATCGGCACGCCGACCTCGCGCGGCAAAGCGCTGATCAATATGCTGCCGCTGGAGTCAGGAGAACGCATCACCACCATCCTGCCGTTGCCTGAGGATGAGGACAGCTGGGATAACCTCGACGTCATGTTCTCGACGACGCGTGGCACAGTCCGCCGCAACAAGTTGTCGGACTTCGTCCAGGTGAACCGCAACGGCAAGATCGCCATGAAGCTGGACGAAGAGGGCGATGAAATCCTCTCCGTCGAGACCTGCACGGATCGGGACGACGTTCTGCTGACGACGGCGCTCGGCCAGTGCATCCGCTTCCCGGTCGATGACGTCCGCGTTTTTGCCGGCCGCAACTCGATCGGCGTGCGCGGCATCAATCTCGGCGATGGCGACCGCATCATTTCGATGACGATTGTCGGCCATGTCGATGCCGAGCCGTGGGAGCGCGCCGCTTATCTCAAGCGCTCTGCCGCCGAACGTCGTGCGACGGGCGTGGACGAAGAGGATATCGCTCTGGTCGGTGAGGAAGTCACCGAAGAGGGACAGCTCTCCGATGAGCGTTATGAAGAGCTGAAGGCACGCGAGCAATTCGTGCTGACGGTTTCGGAAAAGGGCTTCGGCAAGCGCTCGTCTTCCTACGATTTCCGCATCTCCGGCCGCGGCGGCAAGGGTATCCGTGCCACTGACACGTCGAAAACAGGCGAAATCGGCGAACTTGTCGCCGCCTTCCCGATCGACGACGGCGACCAGATCATGCTCGTCTCGGATGGCGGCCAGCTGATCCGCGTTCCGGTGGGCGGTATCCGCATCGCCAGCCGCGCGACCAAGGGCGTCACGATCTTCTCCACCGCCAAGGATGAGAAGGTCGTTTCGGTCGAGCGCATCAGCGAGCCGGAAGAGGAAGAGACGGCGGAAAACGGTGAGGAAGCCGTGGTTTCCGAAGGCGAAGCTGCCGCGGCGGGCGAAGCTGACGAAACCCCATCGGGCGAATAATTCACCACTTTCTCATTGCAGACCGGGCGGCCCCTGCCGCCCGGTTTTTTATTGCGCTATGAAGGACTTGCCGATTCATCCGGGGGAATACTGTGGGCAGGTGGACAAGGCGAGGGGTGCTGGCCGGCATTTCGGCAACAGCGGGTGTCGTGGCGGGACGTTTCCTGCTTCAGCCGCAAAGCGATCCCGGACCAGCCTTTCCAACAGAACTTCCCGTAGACGACGGCACGACCATTCTCAATGACGCCGGAGAGCTGACGCCGACCCGGGTCGCGGCCCATCTGACCGTCAAGGAGCCGCCGCAGGATGCCATGATTGGCCAGTTGCGTGCGGCGCTCGCTGAAGCCGTCAAGGCAAACAGGCCCTTCATCGCCAGCGCCGCGCGCCATTCGATGGGCGGCCAGAGCCTTGCCGAAAATGGCACGGCGCTGACGCTCGATCAGGACTGGCTGGAGGCAGATACGGCCGCCAAGACCTACCGTGTCGCCGCCGGCACTCGCTGGTCGACGATCATTTCCAAGCTCGATGCGATCGGCTTTTCGCCCGCCGTCATGCAGTCCAACAACGATTTCGGCGTCGCCAGCACCTTTTCGGTCAATGCGCATGGCTGGCCGGTTCCTTTCAGCGCCTGCGGCAGCACCGTCCGTTCCATCAGGCTGATGACGGCGGACGGCAGCCTTTTGACCTGCTCGCGGACGGAAAATACCGAGCTTTTCAATCACGCCATGGGCGGATACGGGCTTTTCGGCGTCATCACCGAACTCGAGCTCGACATGGTGCCGAACGTGCTTCTGCAGCCGACCTTCGAGCATCTGGCAGGCGAAGATCTGGGCCGGCGCTTTGCCGAGGTGCTCGCAGGCGACAGCTCGATCAACATGGCCTATGGGCGCATGGATATTTCGCGCGATCGTTTCTTTGAAGATGCGCTGCTGATCACTTACCGGGCCGCGCCGGACCAGACGAAGATACCGCCCGCCTCCGGCTCCGGTTTCGTCAGCCACGTCTCGCGCGAAATCTTCCGGGCGCAGCTCGGTTCCGACACGGCCAAGCATTTCCGCTGGTGGACCGAGGCCGTTGTCAATCCGTCGCTCGCCGGCCAGGCGACGCGCAACAGTCTGATGAACGAACCCGTCATCACCCTCGATGACCGTGATCCGTCCCGAACGGATATCCTGCACGAATATTTCGTCTCACCCTCGCGCTTCGCCGATTTCGTTGCAGCCTGCCAGGATGTCATTCCCGCCTCCTACCAGCAGCTTCTCAACATCACGCTGCGTTATGTCGATACCGACCGCGACAGCGTATTGGCTTACGCGACGGAACCTCGGATTGCCGCGGTCATGCTTTTCTCGCAGGAAAAGACGGTGAGGGGCGAGGCCGACATGCGGCGTATGACGGAAGCGCTGATCGAGCGCGTGCTCGCAATCGGCGGCAGCTATTATCTGCCATATCGCCCGCATGCCCGGCTGGATCAGTTCACCCGCGCCTATCCTCGCGCTGGGGAATTTGGAGCGGCCAAGCGTCGGCTCGATCCCGGCCTTACCTTCCGCAATCATTTCTGGGATCGCTATCTCGGAAGCCTCTAGGAGGATTTGCATGTCCAGGCTTCGGCTGATTGCTGTGCTTTATACCGTGGCTCTGCTTTTTGCGGCGGCGTTGAATTACATTCCGGGACTGACAGACGCGGAGGGGCGCGCCTTCGGCATTTTCGCGCTCGATATCTATGACGACAGCCTGCATCTGGCCTCGGCCGCCTGGGCAGGCATCGCGGCCTTCCTGTCGGCCCGTGCGTCCCGCAACTTCCTTTTCTATTTTGGCCTGCTCTATTTCAGCGATGGTCTGCTTGGGCTGATCACCGGGTCGGGTTATCTTGATCTCGGCATCGTCAATTACGGCATTCAGGATCTTCCCTTTACGTTCAAGATCCTTGCTAATCTGCCGCATCTCTTCCTTGGTGGAGTGGGGATTGCGTCGAGCTACATCTTCCGTCGCGAGGCCCCGTGATGCGGCGCCTCCTGAAGATTGTCGGCTGGATTCTCGCGGCGCTTGTTGTTGCGATCCTGCTGCTGCTCAGCCCGGTTGCCTATGTCGAGACCTTCTGCCATGCCGACCCAGAGCCTGATAGCTATAAGCCGCTGATTTCGGACCTGGAATTCCACAGGCAGGAAGCCAATACCTACCTGACCTATCCGGAGTGGCATATCGTCTATGCCTATGACGGGCTCGCCGAGGCCCTGAAAACTGGCGACGAATATCGCTTCGGCTATTTTTCCAACGTGAAGGATTTCTGGGTGGCCGACTGCGCGCTGACCCGCATCGCCGATCGGCATGGCGGCGCCGATCGCGAAACCCGAATGATGATCGCCACCATCGGCGTCAGCTTCACGCTCGAAATGGGCTTGAAAGCGGCCTATGAGGAAACGATCGGCCGAGTTTTTGCGCTATGGCGAGGCAGTGAAAAGACCCCGCAGGATCTCATCGCCCGCGACATGGCGATCGATTACGCCGCCTTCCTGCGCCAGACTCCATGGTACAAATACCCCTTCCAGCCCTGGATCGACAGGCTTTGGGCCGCACCGGTGGAAGAGCCGCCGCGCGGCTGGGAACGCCGTCTGGCGCTCGGCGGCGAATGGCGCGCCAAGATCGCTTATGCCGGCGTGATCGCCAGCGCTGTCGCTGCAACCGGCGAGGCGAAGCGGACGATCCGCTCGGTCATATCGGGTCTGCCTGCCACCGCGCTTTCGGCAATTCCCGATGTATCGGTCATTGCGGAAAGTACCGATGGCGTGCTGATCGAGACGCCGCGCTACGACCGCTTCACCCATATCCTCGCCGAGATCGCCAAGGCGGGCGGTACAATCCGCGAGATTGCCGGCAATGACGAGATCATGGTGTCGCTGACCCTGCCGCAGGGTACGGAGCAGGGCAATCTGCCCGGCGAGGTAATCACGCGGCTTACGCGATCAGGTTTTGACAGCGACCGCGTGCTTTTGTCCGTCAAGGTGGCTGATCTTGCCTCGTTGCTTAGAGACTGGCCGATTGCGGATCCCGGCCTTGAGCATATATTCGATTTCTGAAGCATCGAACGGGTGGCCCTGTGATAAGACGCTTGGCACGCAAGGCAGGCGCCGCGATTGCGGTCATTGCCGCAGTCTTCGCACTGGCTGCTGTCGTCTTTGCCGCAACAGGCGAGGCGCCAGCAGCCATGGTCTTTCCGGCCGGCAGCATTGAACCTGCCGCATTGCCCGAAGGTGTCTCCATCCTGCGATGGGGCAGGGGCTTTACCGTCGTCACGAGTGAACGCAGCGACTATGTGCGTGCGCTTTATGGCAGAGGTGCGCTTCTTGTCCTGCCGCTGCGAAAAAGCGGCTGCCTCTCGCTGCGGCCTGCATCGTCGACATGAAAAAAAGCCGGACGCAGAACATCCGGCTTTTATTCGTGTTTTCCGCTGCGGAAGCGGCTTTAGAAAACGCTGTGCTTCTCTTTCAGCGACTTCCCTTCCGTGCTCTCACGGCGCAGCGCGGAAATTGTCGAAGTCACGGACACGATGAACATGATACTGATGAGTGCTGTGAGGACTGTCAGGATCGTGAACATGGTGGCGTTCCTTTCTGTGGAGAGTTGCGTTCAAGCCCCTCAGTACTGGCCAAGAACGCTTACGGAGCGAGCCGAAGCGTAGGGGCCATATACCTTGGAAGTATCGATCTTCTCGTTGTCATAGAGAGCGACTGTAGCAGTCAGCATACCTGTAATCATTGCCATCCAAAGCACGTTAATCATGGTGATCTTACCAGGCATGTTCATTCCCTTCCTGCCGCGCTTCCGCATCTCATATGTGTCGATCAAGTGAACGCATCCGTCTTAAAATGGTTCCCGCCGGATGTTGACGGGGTGTTTACCAACCGTGTTCTGAAGCGACCTTGAATGCCTTGTTCATCTGCCGTTCAGAATTCAAATCGATTAGAACGCATGCGGCCAAGCTGACGCATAATGGCCGCATGTTCGTTAACTTCCGGTCGTACCCAAAGCTGGCGTCGATTAGCGACATAACCGTAGAAAAGCTCCGCAAGCAGCGAGAAAATAACGGCTATTGCAATCAGGATGATCAGCATGATCAAGGTCTTTCCGGGGATAACGCTACCTGGACCGGCAGCGTCTGCGTTGATGGTCCGAGTAAAACAGATCGCATCTGAGCGGGCCTTGAACACCGCGTTCATTCATCGTTCAGCCGCGCCAGGCGGCATGGCTAAATGACTTGCGAGAAACGGGCTTCCATGACAAAAGGCGTGAAACAAACGGCCGGGCCAGATGACGACAGCTTTCTATCCGGGGTCCTTCGACCCGATCACCAACGGACACGTTGATGTGCTGGTGCAGGCGCTAAACGTCGCCGAGAAAGTGATCGTTGCGATCGGCATCCACCCTGGCAAGGCACCGCTCTTCTCCTTCGAGGAAAAGGCAGCGTTGATCCGCGCGTCGCTGGCCGAGGTCTTGCCGGAAAAGAGCGCGCATATCGACGTCGTTTCCTTCGACAATCTCGTCGTCGACGCCGCACGCGCGCATCGCGCAAGCCTGCTGATCCGCGGCCTGCGCGACGGCACCGATCTTGATTACGAAATGCAGATGGCCGGCATGAACCGGCAGATGGCGCCCGATATCCAGACCATCTTTCTGCCGGCAGGCACGGCCTCGCGGCCTATTACCGCCACATTGGTACGACAGATCGCAGCCATGGGCGGCGACGTCAGCGCCTTCGTGCCGGCGGCCGTCTTGCAAGCCCTGAAATCCAAGCGCAAAGCCTAGGCGGCATCGCCTCAACGGAGCTCACATGAAACTCTTCTATCTTGCATTTGCCGGCGTGCTCTATCTCGCCTCCTTCGCGGGCGACGCTTTTGCGCAGGCTGCCGATCACTACGTCACCATCCAGTTGAAGAGTGGCCCGGTCGTTATTCAACTGATGCCCGATGTCGCGCCGAAGCACGTTGCGCAGATCGAGGCGCTGGTGAAGAAGGGCGAGTATGACAATGTTGCCTTCCACCGCGTCATTCCCGGCTTCATGGCCCAGACTGGCGATGTGAAATACGGCAACATGGAAAAGAACTTTGATGCGGGCCAGGCTGGGACCGGCGGTTCCGATCTGCCCGACCTCCCGGCTGAGTTTTCCAAGACGCCCTTCGTCCGTGGTACGGTCGGCATGGCACGCTCACAGGATCCGAATTCCGCCAACTCGCAGTTCTTCATCATGTTTGCTGACGGTTCCTTCCTGAATGGTCAGTACACGGTCGTCGGCAAGGTTGTTTCGGGCATGGAAAACGTCGACAAGATCAAGAAGGGCGAAGGCCAGAACGGCGAAGTCAGCAATCCTGACCGCATGATCAAGGTCACGCTGGGCAAGAAGTAAGTTCAAGACGAGAAGGAGAACGACAATGGCCGAGATCAAGGATCCGGAAAACACCATCATTCTGGAAACCACCAAGGGCAAGGTTGTCATCCAGCTTCTGCCGCAGGTCGCGCCCGAGCATGTCAAGCGCATTAAGGAACTCGCCCGCGAGAAGGCCTATGACGGCGTTGTCTTCCACCGCGTCATCGCCGATTTCATGGCGCAGACCGGCGACGTGCAGTATGGAAAGAAGGGCGGCGAGAGCTTCAACCCGGGCCGGGCCGGCATGGGCGGTTCTTCCAAGGACGATCTCAAGGCGGAATTCTCTGCAACGCCGCACGTTCGCGGCACCTGCTCTATGGCTCGCTCGCAGAGCCCGAACTCGGCAAACTCCCAGTTCTTCATCTGCTTCACTGACGCTCCGTGGCTGAACAAGCAGTATTCCGTCTGGGGTCAGGTCATCGAAGGCATGGAAAACATCGACAAGATCAAGAAGGGCGAGCCCGTCTCCGATCCGGATTCGATCGTCTCCATGCGGGTTGCCGCCGACGTCTGATTGTGATTTCTGCTGAAACCCGCCCTTGCGCGAGAGCGCGGGGCGGGTTTCGCTTTGCCTGGAAGTGCCCCAATGCGCGTAGACCTCTTCGATTTCGACCTGCCGGATGAACGCATTGCGCTGCGGCCCGCCGAGCCGCGCGACAGCGCACGCCTGCTCGTTGTCGATCCGAATGCGCAGACGGTGCTGTCTGATCATCACGTCTTCGACCTTCCTTCTTTCCTGAAGGCTGGCGACGCACTGGTCTTCAACGATACCAAGGTCATTCCGGCTCAGCTTGAAGGCATCCGCCATCGCGAGGGTGCTGGTGGTCAGCAGGTGTCGGCCACACTCCACATGCGCATAGGCGCCAACAAGTGGAAGGCTTTCGCCAAGCCCGGTAAGCGCCTCAAGGAGGGCGACCGTATTGCCTTCGGCCACAGCGGCGAAAGCTGCATGATCGGCTCTCTCGATGCCACCGTCGAGGAAAAGGGTGAGGCGGGTGAAGTGACGCTCGCCTTCGATCTCTCCGGCCCTGTGCTGGACGAAGCGATTGCCAGCGTCGGCCACATTCCGCTGCCGCCCTATATCGCCGCCAAGCGTCCGGAGGACGAACGCGACCGCGCCGATTACCAGACCATCTATGCGCGGGAGGAGGGCGCCGTCGCCGCCCCCACCGCCGGATTGCATTTCACGCCCGGTCTATTCGAGGCGCTCGACAAGGCCGGTATCGAGCGCCATTTCGTGACGCTGCATGTCGGTGCCGGCACCTTCCTGCCGGTCAAGGCTGACGATACCGACGATCACAAGATGCATCTCGAAAGCGGCTATGTCAGCGCTGAGATCGCCGCGAGGCTGAATGCCGTGCGGGAACGGGGCGGGCGCATCATCTGCGTCGGCACGACCTCGCTTCGGCTGATCGAAAGTGCTGCCGACGAGAGCGGTAAGATCCAGCCTTGGGCAGGCGCCACCGGCATCTTCATCACGCCCGGCTACCGCTTCAAGGCGGTCGATATTCTCATGACGAACTTCCATCTGCCGCGTTCGACGCTCTTCATGCTGGTCTCGGCCTTCGCTGGCTTCGAAACCATGCACGCGGCCTACGAACATGCCATCTCGACAGGCTACCGCTTCTACTCCTACGGCGACGCGAGCCTTCTTTTCCGGAAAGACAAATGACCGAGAACTTCCAGTTCACCCTGAAGAAGACCGATGGTGGCGCACGCCTAGGCGAGATTTCCATGCCGCGCGGCACGATCCGCACCCCGGCTTTCATGCCTGTCGGTACGGTCGGCACGGTCAAGGCCATGTATCTCGACCAGGTGCGTGAGACCGGCGCCGATATCATTCTCGGCAATACCTATCACTTGATGCTGCGCCCGACGGCCGAGCGTGTCGCTCGCCTCGGTGGCTTGCACAAGCTCATCCGCTGGGAGCATCCGATCCTGACGGATTCCGGCGGCTTTCAGGTCATGTCGCTGTCTGGTCTGCGCAAGCTCGATGAGCAGGGCGTCACCTTCAAGTCGCATGTCGACGGCAGCCTGCATCACATGTCGCCGGAGCGCTCCATCGAAATCCAGGGGCTGCTCGGCTCGGATATCCAGATGCAGCTCGATGAATGCGTGGCTCTGCCGGCCGAGCCCAAGGAAATCGAGCGCGCCATGGAACTGTCGCTGCGCTGGGCCGAGCGCTGCAAGGTCGCTTTCGGCAACCAGCCGGGCAAGGCGATGTTCGGCATCGTGCAGGGCGGTGACGTGCCGGCTTTGCGCGTCCGCTCGGCCGAAGAACTGGCGAAGCTCGACCTGAAGGGTTACGCCGTCGGCGGCCTTGCGGTCGGCGAGCCGCAGGACGTGATGCTGAAGATGCTGGAAACGACGCTTCCGGTCCTGCCGGGCGAAAAGCCGCGATATCTGATGGGCGTCGGCACGCCCGACGATATCTTGAAGTCCGTTGCCCGCGGCATCGACATGTTCGACTGCGTGATGCCGACCCGTTCGGGTCGTCACGGTCTGGCCTTTACCCGCCGCGGCAAGGTCAATATCCGCAACGCCCGTCATGCCGAAGACATGCGCCCGCTCGACGAACAGTCCAACTGCCCGGCGACGCGTGATTATTCGCGCGCCTATCTCCACCATCTCGTCCGCGCCAACGAGGCGCTCGGCGGCATGCTGCTCTCGTGGCACAATCTGAACTATTATCAGGAACTGATGCAGGGCATCCGCAAGGCAATCGCTGAAGATCGCTTCGCTGATTTCATGGCGGAAACGATCGAGGAGTGGGCGAGAGGCGATATCGAACCCGTCTGATCAGATGCCCTTGCTGTCGGCGTTCGGCACAATCTGCACGCCATTAATCTTGTAGCTGCCGTCGGGCTGGCGGGCGACCTGATAGATCGCCGTCCAGTCCTTGCCGTCGCGGCTTGAGATCAACACTTCCTGATAGATGACAGCGCCGTCGTCGATCGATCTGCTGCGCCCGAACGCGTAGTTGCCGGGATGATAAACTGGCTCGTAACTCTTCTTCACCATGGCGAAGAAGACGTCCTTGTCCGGATACATCGCCTTGATACCCGGTGCAGCAAAGGAATAGGCCGTATCGGCGTCATCCTTGAGGAATGCCCTTATCTGCTCCTCGATCATCGTCTGTGTCGTCTGCACTGGATCTTCGGCATGGACTACCATGCCTGACGTCAAGGATGCGGCACACAGAACCAGCACTGCAAAGAAAGCGCGCATGGGATCATCTCCGGCAGTATCCGGAGAAGTGTAGGCTATTTTGCGCGCTTGAAAAGAGGCTGCTCAGGACCAGCGGCGGAAGAGGGCGCTGGCATTCACCCCGCCGAAACCGAAGCCATTGGTGATCGCATATTCCATCGCGACTTTGCGGACCATTTTGCCCACGAGATCGATGCCCTCGGCTGCCGGATCGGCCGTCTCCAGATTGCGCGTCGGCGGAGCGATCTGGTCGCGCAGCGCAAGGATCGTGAAGATGGCTTCGAGCCCGCCGGCAGCCCCCAGGAGATGGCCGGTCGCCGATTTCGTGGCGCTGACGGCAATGCCGCCATCGCGGCCGAAGACCGTGCCGATTGCCGCGATTTCACCCTTGTCGCCGACCGGTGTCGAGGTCGCATGTGCATTGAGGTGCTTGACCTCGGAGGCTGGAATTCTGGCCTGCCGCAGAGCCGTCTCCATTGCCCGGCGGGCGCCATCGCCATCCTCCGGTCCCGCGGTCATGTGATAGGCATCGGCGGCCGTGCCGTAGCCGACGAGCTCGGCAAGCGGTGTCGCGCCGCGTGCCAGCGCATGCTCCAGCGTCTCGATGACGAGAATGCCCGCCCCTTCGCCCATCACGAAGCCGTCACGGGCCGTATCGAAGGGACGTGAGGCAAGTTCGGGCCTGTCGTTGAAACCACTCGAGAGTGCGCGGGCTGCAGCAAAACCGCCAAGGCTCACCTTGTCGATGCAGGCTTCCGAGCCGCCGCAGATCGCCACATCAGCCTCGCCGGACCGGATAAGCCGCGCCGCATCGCCGATGGCCTGGACACTTGCCGCGCAGGCCGTCACGGGTGCGCCGAGCGGCCCCTTGAAGCCGTAGCGGATGCTGACCTGACCAGCCGCCAGGTTGACGAGGAAGGAAGGTACGGTGAAGGGCGAGAGCCGCCGCACACCACGCGTCTCGGTCGTGCGCACCGCATCGGTGATCGCAGGAAAGCCACCGACGCCGGACGCGATGATCGTTGCCGTCCGTTCGCGTGCATCCACATTCTCGGGCATCCAACCAGCCTGGCGCACGGCCTCATCTGTCGCCATCATCGCGAACTGGATGAAGCGGTCCATCTTCTTCTGGTCCTTGGGCGGAACGGCTCGGTCGAGATCAAACCCGGCTTCGGCATCCTCCTCGATGGAGGGCACGACCCCGCCGACTTTGGCAGCAAGATCGCCGACCACGTCCTCTGGCAGCACGCGCAGGCCGGAACCGGCAGCGACAAGCCGTTTCCACGCCGTCTCGACACCCACACCGAGCGGCGAAACAAGTCCCATGCCGGTGACAACGATGCGTTCCATGGCTTCTTCCTTTCTAGGCGTCGATGCCGAGGTAATAGGCGCGCATGCGTGCGATCCGTTCGCGGTCGCTATCGTCAGCGGCCGGTCCCGGCAGCAGGCAGGTATTCTCGGGTTTCAGTTCTTCGCCGCTGGCTGCATCCACCAGCACGGGCCGGCGTTCCTCGCCGGAGGCGGCATTGCCGAGCAGGAAGGCGAGATCCTCTTGCGGAGCGTGCCGGCGTCCCCAGGAAAACAGGGCCATCAGAACCGGAAAGAAATCGCGTCCCTTCTCGGTCAGCACATATTCGTAGCGGGCAGGGCGCTCACTATAGAGGCGCTTCTCGAACAGCCCTTCATCGATCAGATGCGCGAGCCGTCGCGTCAGGATATTCGGCGCAACGCCGAGGCTCTTCTGGAATTCGTCGAAGCGCGTCAGCCCGTGAAAGGCATCGCGGAGGATCATCATGCTCCACCAGTCGCCGACGCTATCGAGCGCGCGCGCCGCCGGGCATTTGAAATTGGCGAAACTTGTTCGTTGCATAATGCAAGTCACTACAGAAGTCACTTGCATCATGCAAGTCTCAAGTTCGAGCGTTGCCCCGCTCGAAGATCCGCGCCAGAAGAACGCCCGTCACGAGAATGCCTGCCGCAACAAAAATCGTGTCGCCTGGCGTGCCGATATAGAGCGGCCCATTGGCGAAGAGCAGAAAGGCGATGAGGAAATTGTACCAGCCCAGATGACATTGGTCAGAGGTGAACTGAGCTTCGCTCCCTGCAGGCAGACGAAAGGTGTGCGAAACGGTCGGCCGCTGCGCCGCTGACGAAATGCGGTACGCCGTTGGTGAGGAATGCGCCCGCGATGAAGTGAACGGTATAGACGATCGAGGGCAATAGTCTCTCAGCTTAGTTGGTTGAAGCGCATCGACAATCTGGCGCAGATCACCCCTGCGGCAAGCAGAAAAGGGCTCCGGAAAGGAGCCCCAGCAAGGTCCGTCGCTCGAAGACTTTCACTCGTCAGATGAATTGGAAGTCGTCGTGATGAAGCGTCGCCAGATTGGTAAGCGTAGCTATCTGCACGGCCGCGCCGCGTCCATTCCCATCGGCATCATAGAGAAGCGCGCCGCTGGACTGGTTGTAGATAAGTCTGTCATTCGCATCCATTGCCTTGATCCCGACAACGAAATTAGCTGACGAGAAACTGGATGGGTCTATTTCCGTGAAGATGTCATGGTCGAGCACGATCTTGTCCCCGGAAGCTGAGGAGAAATCTTGTATCTTGTCGACATTGCTTGTCTTGCTCGGTTTCACGTTGAATACAAAATAATCGCCCCCGGCCCCGCCGTTCAGGGTGTCGATACCACCGCCACCAATCAGGCGGTCATTTCCAAGGCCACCGGAAATGATGTTGCCGGCAGTATTGCCGGTCAGGACATTGTCTGCATCATTGCCAGTTGCGTTGAGCGCCGCCGAGGTCGTCAGCGTGAGATTCTCGACGGTTCCGAGTGTATTTGCGAGATTGTAGGATATGGACGTGGAGACCGTATCGGTGCCGTTGCCGCCGGTTTCGTCGACGACGTCGCTTGTCGAACCCACTTTGTATGTGTCATTGCCAAGGCCGCCCATCATCCGGTCGTTACCCTTGCCACCATCGATAGTGTTGTCCCCGGAATTGCCGATCAGGACATTATCCGACGCGTTGCCCGTCGCATTAATATCCGAGGTGCCGAGCAGTGTGAGGTTCTCCACAGTCCCGGTGACATGATACGTATCGGCCAGACTGATTGAAACATAGGATTTGATGGCGTCTTTGCCTGAGCCGCCAGCCTCGACCACGACGTCATCAGCATTGTCGACGATATAGGTATCGTTTCCGGCACCACCCTGCATACGATCCGCGCCTGCACTGCCATCGAGCACGTTCGCCCCGGAATTGCCGATGAGGATATTGGCGAGACTATTGCCAGTGGCGTTGATGTTGGCGTTGCCGGTCAGAGTCAGATTCTCGATGGCGCCGATCGCATGCGCCGTATCCGCCAGGCTGAAGCTGATCGACGACATGACGGTATCGGTTCCGCCGCCGCCGCTTTCGTCGACGATTTCGGTCGGGGAGGTGGCGGTGAAGACATCGTCTCCGGTGCCGCCGTAGATGTGGCCGGGTTCCGGCAACGCACCAGCTCCCGCTGCTATGTTGATGATGATTGGATGGTCGACCACATCCACATTGAGTGAGGATATGTTGCTGAAGCTCTTGATCGGTGTGTTGCCCGTCAGCGGATCGTAGACCTGCACCGTCCCGAAAGCCCCGCCCAGATTGACGCTGACACTGGTCTTCGCCGCCTGGATCGCCGTGTCCGATGTCTGGTTCCAGATATCGGGCTCGTTCCAGATGATGATCTGGTAGCTGCCATCAGATTTTTCCGTCAGGTAGCTGCGCGCCGTCGATGGCAGCCCACTGATCGAATAATTGAGTGACCCCGGATTGAAGGTTGCCTGTGTTGCGCCGTCATCATCGAGAATTTCTGTCAGATTATGGATCGCCGTTGCGGCTGGTTTGGGGGAATAATCCAGGCGGAAGAGCCCGAAGTGTTTTTCCTGATCGGAACCCTGCGAATCCGCATAGGCATCGAGAAGCTGGTAGATGAAGGTCCCCTTCGATCCGAGAAAGGCGCCGTCCATCAGCGTGTTGAGAAGCAGTTTGGCCTGCGTCGTCTCGTCTACGCCTTCCCATCCGCCGTTGGTATCAGCCGTCAGCGATGTGTGGTACCCGATCTCGGTGATGGTAAGCGGTTTGCCGGGATCGGCGTTCATCTGGTCGCCCGATTCACGCTGGAGCCAGGAGAAAGGCTGGTCGCCCTCCTTCGCATAGGTGTGGATCGTCGTGTAATCGTTGGACGAGGCGACCGTGTAGCCGGTAAAGCCGAGAACGGGAATGTCCTTCAACAGCGGATCGGCATTCACCGCGTTGAACAGATCCTTTTGATAGGCAAGGGCCGCGGCCTCTCCTGACAGTCCCTTATAGCCAACCGGCCAATTATTGACCTCGTTCGGACCTTCGATGCCGACGATCGAACCGGGATGCGCCTCCACGAAGGCATGCAGCCGCTGGACGACGGTAGCAGGGGTGTCATCGCGCCCCGAGACGAAAACGAATTTCACGCCGGCGTCAGCCGCGTCCCCAAGATGGCCTTGACCGTAAGGGTCGGAGACGGGGGTGGGGGCATGATCGCGAACCGTGTCGAGGCCGAGGTATCCCAAGGCTTTAACAACTTCTGCGATATTTGAGTATTTGCCGTCCGTATAATCGATGTGTGTATCAATTCCGAAGGAGTCGATAACATCATTAATTCTAATAGCTTGGGCCATTATCGTGCTCCTCGCCTGGAAGTAGAATTTATTGCTTTGATGGTATAGTGATTCCCTCCAAAAGCAATTTGTCTTTATACAGTTGAATCCGCCAAAGTTATGATGCATTTACCATATTGTATTGCTGGCAACATGTTTGCGAAGCCTTGACTGATTTGCCTGTACAATCAGTCCACACGTTCCACGGAGATTCGATATTGAACGGACTTGCCATCTCGCCATTTCAGAAGGGCGGGAAAGACCTCGCGGCAGAAGCGATGCGACGCAGCAGCGGAGGCTTGATCGCCGTTGGCGTCGCAAGCGCGCTGGTCAATGTGCTCTATCTTACCAGCTCCTTCTTCATGCTGCAGGTCTATGACCGCATCATCCCGAGCCGAAGCATCCCGTCGCTGATTGCGCTCGCCCTTCTGGCACTGTTGCTCTATGCCTTTCATGGGGGCTTCGATCTCGTGCGCGGGCGCATTCTCGTCCGGATATCGGGTGTTTTCGACGAGGTGATGAGCCGTCGTGTGTTCAAGGCGACGCTAAAAGCGCCGCTCAAGGGCAGGGTGGCCGGTGACGGCCTTTCCCTGCTACGGGACTTCGATCAGGTTCGCAGCTTCCTTTCTAGCCCCGGCCCGTCAGCCTTTTTCGATTTGCCCTGGGTACCGCTCTATGTTGGCATCTGTTTTCTGTTCCATCCGATCATCGGCATCATTGCTATCTGCGGCGCGCTGATCCTGATGGCGCTGACCTATCTGACGAATAGAAGCTCGCAGGCTTCGGCTAAAAAAGCCTATGAACTTGCGACCGAGAGAAATGCACTT
This sequence comes from Rhizobium sp. WYJ-E13, assembly GCF_018987265.1. Classification (NCBI taxonomy): domain Bacteria; kingdom Pseudomonadati; phylum Pseudomonadota; class Alphaproteobacteria; order Hyphomicrobiales; family Rhizobiaceae; genus Rhizobium; species Rhizobium sp. WYJ-E13. The sequence continues at coordinate 1,439,746 of NZ_CP076853.1, forward strand.
GCAAGTGCGGCGCAGCGCAATGCAGAAGTGGTCCAGGCCATGGGCATGGCCGACGAACTAGCCGATAGCTGGTCCGCACGCAACGATGCCTACCGCGATGTTCAATCCGGCAACGCCGATACGGTCAATGGCTACTCGATTGTATCCAAGATCTTCCGCATGGCGCTGCAGTCGGGCGTACTTGCCGCCGGTGCCGTGTTGGTCATCGAAAACCTGGCCTCGGGTGGCGTCATCATTGCTGCTTCGATCCTGACATCTCGGGCACTCGCACCTGTCGAGCAGGTGATCGCCAGCTGGAAGGGCTTTGTCTCAGCCCAGCAATCCTGGAAGCGGCTGCGCCAGACACTGGCCCTGCTGCCCGAGACAGTTTCCCCGCTCGAGCTGCCTGCGCCATCCCGCGAGCTTGCCATCGAGGAGATGTCGAGTGGCGCCCCCGGCAAGCAAGAGCTCATCGTGCAGGGCGTCAGTTTCACGCTGCGGGCAGGGAACGCACTCGGCGTCATCGGCCCGAGCGCCTCGGGCAAATCCTCGCTGGTGCGTGCTATCGTCGGCCTTTGGCCAGCATATCGCGGGTCGGTGCGCCTCGATGGCGCAGCACTCGATCAATGGGATGATATCTCGATCGGACGTCATATCGGCTATCTGCCGCAGGATGTGGAACTCTTTGCCGGCACCGTCGCCCAGAATATTGCCCGCTTTCGGAGCGATGCGCAGGCAGCAGAGATCATCGCGGCAGCCCGCAAGGCCGGGGTCCATGAGCTGATCCTGCGGCTACCGAAGGGTTACGAGACGGAAATAGGGGCGGGCGGCTCCATGCTTTCGGCCGGCCAGCGTCAACGCATCGCCCTTGCTCGGGCGCTCTATTGCGATCCCTTCCTCGTCGTGCTCGACGAGCCGAATTCCAATCTAGACATTGACGGAGAGTCGGCGCTCGCCGGCGCGATCTTGAGCGTTCGCCAGCGCGGCGGCATCGTCATTGTCGTTGCTCACCGGCCAAGCACACTCTCCAGCGTCGATCTCGTGCTGGCAATGCGCGAGGGGCAGGCGCTCGCGTTCGGGCCGAAGGATCAGGTGCTCGCCAAGGTGCTCCGCGCCGAAAATCTGACGGAGCAACCGAGACATGGATCGCTGAAGGTCGTCGGCGATAGTCAGGAGCAGGGCCGATGATGAAGAAATCGCAGCACTCGCTGAACCGTCACATCTTGTCCGTCTGGGTCCTGTCTGTCGCCCTTGTCGGCGGCATGGGAGGCTGGGCCGCCTCGACGTCGCTTTCCAACGCCGTGGTCGGGCACGGCACCGTAATTATCGACCAGAACGTGAAGAAGATTCAGCACCTTACGGGCGGTATCGTGTCGGAACTAATGGCAATGGAAGGGGGGCACGTCCAGGCCGGCGACGTCCTTCTGCGGCTCGACAGCACCTCTGTGAAAGCCAATCTCGCCATCATCGACAGCAATCTTGCCCAGCTCTATGTCCGTCGCGCTCGCCTGCAGGCTGAACGCATCGGCGCAACGGAATTCTCCGCCGACGATATTCCCGCAAATGAGCTGGATATCGACGTCAGCAAGAACCTGATCGACGGTGAGGTCCAGCTTTTCAATGCCCGCCGGTCGTCACTGGTCGGGATGCGCAAGCAGCTGGAAGAGCGCAAGGCGCAGCTCGCCGAGGAGATACAGGGCGATACGCTGCAACTCGCATCGATCGATGAGGCGACCAAGCTCGTCGATCAGGAATATGATGCCGCCGCCAAGCTTTACAACCAGAAGATCGTTACGATGCAGAAGGTCAACGGCCTCAAGCGCCAGCGCGTCGAACTCGACGGCAATCGCGGCGAGCGGCTGTCTTCACGGGCGCAGGCGGAGGGCAAGATCGCCGAGATCAACCTGCAGATATTGCAGCTCGACGAAGATCGCAGGACCGAGAATTCGAAGGATCTGACGGATGTCGAGGCCAAGACTGCCGAAATGCAGGAGCGTCGCATCGCGGCCGTCGACCAGATGAATCGGCTGGAGCTGCGCGCACCGATGAGCGGTCGCATCTATCAACTGACAGTCCATACCGTTGGCGGCGTCGTCAATCCCGGCGAGGTGTTGATGCTGCTGGCGCCGGATCAGCGTGACTTGACCCTCGAAGCGAAGATTGCCACACGCGATATTGACCAACTCACGCTCGGTCAGAAAGTCGATATCCGTTTCAGCGCCTTCGATCAAAAAACGACACCGGAGGTGCAGGGCGACGTCGTATCGATTTCGCCCGATGTCGTGACCGAGCAGCGCAGCGGCACCGACTACTACCCCGTGCGCATCAAGCCGGAACCGGCGAGCTTGCAAAAACTCAGCAACATGAAGCTCTACCCCGGCATGCCGGCAGAGGTCTTCATCAAGGTCGCCGATCGTTCCGTCCTTTCATACATGACCAAGCCGCTGATGGATCAGATCAGCCACACGTTCCGCGAGGAGTGAATTTCCCTGCGAGAGCAGGGCGCGGATCATCTTTGCAATGGCTGCACCGGGGCGTTACCGCCCCGGCACATGATGCCGATCAGGCCGCCTTGGCGACCTCGCCATGCGGGTCGAGAACGAATTTCGTTGCGGCACCCTGGTCGAAGCTCTCATAGCCCTGGGCAGCATCTTCAAGCGAAATCACCTTCGCATTGACGATGTCGGCGATCGGCAGCCGGTCATGCAGGATCGCCTGCATCAACTGGCGGTTATATTTGATAACAGGCGTCTGACCGGTATGGAACGACTGCGCCTTCGCCCAGCCAAGGCCGAAACGCAGAGAGAGGCTGCCATGTTTTGCCGCATTGTCCACCGCGCCCGGATCTTCTGTAACGTAGAGGCCGGGAATGCCAATGGAGCCGGCGGCACGGGTGATCTCCATCATCTGGTTCAGCACGATCGCCGGCTGTTCGCCGCCCGAATGTCCACGCGCTTCGAAGCCGACGGCATCGATCGCGCTGTCCACTTCATTGGTGCCGACCACCTGCGCGATCATGTCTCCGAGCCGGTCGCTCTTCGAGAGGTCGATGGCTTCGAAGCCGACACGGCTGGCATGGGCGAGGCGGTCCTTGTTGAAATCGCCGATCATCACCACGGCCGCGCCGAGGATACGGGCGGACGCTGCCGCCGCAAGGCCGACCGGGCCGGCGCCTGCAACGTAAACGGTCGATCCGACGCCGACCCCGGCTCTGACGGCACCGTGAAAGCCCGTTGGAAGGATATCGGAGAGCATGGTGAGATCGCGGATCTTAGCCATCGCCTTGTCGCGGTCGGGTAATTTCAAGAGGTTGAAATCGGCATAGGGGATTGTGACATAGCGGGCCTGACCGCCGATCCAGCCACCCATGTCGACATAGCCGTAGGCGCCGCCGGCACGCGACGGATTGACCGTCAGGCAGACGCCGGTGTCCTGCGATTTGCAGCAGCGGCAGCGCCCACATGCCACATTGAAGGGCACGGACACGATGTCGCCGACATCGAGCATTTCCACATCGATGCCCTTTTCGATGATCTCGCCGGTGATTTCGTGCCCAAGCACGAGGCCGGGCATTGCTGTGGTACGGCCACGGACCATGTGCTGGTCCGAACCGCAGATATTGGTGGAGATGACTTTCAGGATGACGCCATGTTCGATACGGCGGCCATCCGGCGCCTCGAGTTTCGGATCGTCGATGTCGCGGACTTCCACCTTGCCGGGCCGCAAATAGACGACGCCACGGTTCTTGCTCATTTCCGTCTCCTCCGTTGAAATCAAGGCAATGCGCCAGCAGCTCCTCCCGCGGCGTTTGCCTGTTACAGAGTAGACCAGAAAGATTGGAACGCCGTCCCGAAAGCGACGCCTTGCAGGCGGAAACCAGCAAAACAGGACCAAAGTGCATTCGCGCCGATGCGGTCCGGCGCTCACCTTGGCGGACCCGGGGCAGGTGGCCTTTCCCCGCCAGGTGGGGTGTCTCCTGCCCACGCGGCCGCCTTCGGGATCCCGCCTGAAGCGCGCTGGGCCTATCGTACCGCTGCGGGCAGCACCTCGAATTTCCAGAACTTGTCCGGCTGGAAGTAGGTCGTAGCAAACTGGCGGATATCCTCGGCGGTGACCTTGTCGTAGCCACTGAGATTGTCGCGTATCCGCTCTAGGCGGCGAGGGTCCGTTTGAGCGCCGTTCAGATATTGCACCCAATATTCGTTACTTTGCTGCTGGTGCTTCAATGTTTCGATAATCGGCGCTCGGGCACGAACAAGTTCGTCCGGCGAGACATCGTTCGATCTGAGATCGGCAGCGATTCTGTCCACGAGCGCATGAAAATTCTCGACCTTGGCTGGCGTCGTTTCGACATAGAAATAAGCGTAGCCATACCCGGGAATGTCCCATGACAGGTCCATGGCGCCCCGCGGACTGTAGGTTGCGCCTTCGGCAATGCGGAACTGATCTATCAGCCTGTTTTCGTAGATCTGGGCAGCGACGTTTGCGACCAAGCCCCGCTGCATATCTGAAAGCATGTCGCCGATCGGAGCGGCCACGATGGCCGCCGCATTATCGGCTCTGCCGCTATGTGTCCGCACGACCGGTTTTTCAGTACGCGCGGGGAAATGCACTTCGTCTGCCACATTGGCCGGTGTCGTATCCGCGCGGGCCGGCAACGTGCCGAAGGTTTCCGCCGTCCGGCGGACTGCCTCGTCCGCCGTTATATCGCCGACAATGGTGATATCGATCGGCGCCGTGGAGATATGGGGCCGGAACAGTGCTTCGAAATCTTCCAGCTTCGTGGCGGACAATTGCGCTCGGTCCGGGAAGGTCCAGCGCGGATCGCCGGAATGCACGAGGCCGGCAAAATCGCGACTGATGACGGCGCCCGGCGTCGCCTCATACTGATCGAGGTTGTTCAAATAGGCTTGCTGGACGCGCTTGAAAACTTCAGGCCGGTAAGCCGGATCGGATGTGTAGGCTGTCATGATCTGCAATTGCGTTGCAAGATCCGCCGTTTGCGTCTGACCGGTGAACTGGAAGGAGCTGTCGCCCACGGAGAAATCGATACCCGCGATATTGGCCGCCAGCGCTTTCTGCAAATCCGGATAATCCATCGCCTTGGTGCCAGAAAGGACGACGGCTGGCGATGTCCAGATCGGCAGAGGGCGGTCGCTCGGCAGATCCAGCCGGCCGCGACCGAGATCCTCGCGCACCAGCACTTCGTTGGCGCGCAGCTTGGTCGGTTTGACGGTGAGCCGCACGCCGTTGGCAAAGCGCACCATGGTCAGGCCGAGATCTTCGACAACGCGTCGTTCGACGACCGTGCCGGGCTCGCCAAAATGCGTGTAGGGCCAGACAACGGCCGCCGCGCTTGCCGGGGCCGTAACCGGAACGGCGAGGGAGGCGTCATAGGCCTGCCTGATATTCCCGGCACCGCCCTGCGGCGCTTGCGCTGTCTGCAGCACGAGCTGCGGACCGTTGCCGGAGAAGACATGCGCGAGGGTCTGGTTGACCTCGGCTGCTGTGAGGCCCTTCGTCATGGCCTCGAACATTGACAGATCTTCCTCAGGTGAGGTGAAGACCTGATTGTCATCGACGCTGCTCGCCAGCATGGAAGCGATATCGGGGCTCGTGCGTGTCGCAGCCCCGGCCGCAGCGGCCTGCAGAAGCGAGCGATATTCGATGATTTCGCGATCGATCTCAGCCTGCTCGGCGCCGAATTGCTGGAAGCGGCGTTGCTCCTGGTCAATGGCCGCCAGGGCCGCCTGCCATTTACCCGGCTCGGAATTCGCCATGACGGCAACGAGACGGGCGGAGTCGAAAAGATCCTGAGAGCCAGCGGTGGCGCTGATGAAGGGTGCATCAGCTCTGTTTGCCATGGCGCTCAGCCGGCGCTTGAGCGCCAGGAGACCGAGATCCTCGATCAGTTCGGCCCGGCGTTTGGCAAAAGTGTCAGGTGAAGCGTCGTAGGGGCGCGTCCAGGCGATCTGTACGCTCGTTGTGCCGCCCGGAACCGCGATGACCTCGGCGCTTTCGCCTTTCGCCTTCAGTGTGCCGAGATCGGGTTTTTGCGGCTCAGGACGGGCGGCCTTCCAATCGCTGAAGCGTTGCCTGATCTCGGTCTCGATTGCGGCCGGATCGATGTCGCCCACTACGATCAGCGTGGCGCGATCGGGCCGGTAGTTGGTGTGGTAATAGTCACGAAGCAGATCGACTGGCGCATGGCTGATGATATCGACCTTGCCGATCGGCGGGCGCAGGGTCGCACGCCGGCCGGCGAGCAGGGAGTTCGTGACGCCGATTGCGGCGCGATATTGCGGCGTGTCACGCAGCCGCTCTTCCGACAGGATGACGCCGCGCTCACGATCGAAGGCGCCGGCATCGAGTGTCAACTCGCTTGCCGTCTCGCGCATCAGCATCAGGCCGGTAGAAAGCGTATCGGCATCGACCTCGGGAAGATCGAGCGAATAAACGGTCTCGTCATATGAAGTGTTGGCGTTGGTGTCCGGCCCGAAAGCCAGCCCCTTGCGCTGCAAGATGCGGATCATCTCTCCTTCAGCGACATGGGTCGAGCCCTTGAAGGCCATATGTTCGAGGAAATGCGCCAGCCCTTGCTGATTGTCGTTCTCGTCCAGCGAGCCTGCGCCGATGCGGAAGCGGATTGCAGCCTGTCCCGGCGGCGTAGCGTTGCGCATGATCGCAAACCGCATGCCGTTTTCGAGCGTACCGAAGTGGATGCCGGGCTCCGCCGGCAGATCGCTCCGCGTCTGTGGCCAGGGCGCGGACGGGCTTTCAGCATGGGCCGGCAGCCCCGACGTAAAGATCGCGGCAAGCGCCACCGCTGTCAGGAATCGCGGAAAAATAGGGAATATCATGTGTTTAAAGCATTCTGTTCAGATGGTGGGAAAGAGGGTGTGTGACGTTGATCGAACTATCAGGCAGGTTGCATCTCACATCAACGTCTATTTTCCGGGACGGATGCATCGCCATAAATATCGTCGTGCACGTGCCGACCATCTTCGACAAAACCTCGATCCGCTGCAGGTCGCGCTCGCTCATCGCTATCAGTCCCATCCGCAATCTCCCACGTCATCAAACCCGGGGAGAGTGACATTCCAACTTTGCAGAAACAGGACACTTCAACTTTGCGGCTACAAACAAAGATCACATAAGATAGATTATGGAACTAAAGTCTATGCCAAACCGCTATTCAGCCGCCTGCATCTCCGGCTGCGGCCATCGCAGCAGCGCTTCCCGTCCGGCATCCGTCAAGCCATAGACGCCTCTGTCGAGCCGCTCGAACCAGCCGTAGACATTGGACTGCAGGATCTTGCCTGCCTCCGGCACGCCGGCCCTTATATCGCGCATGCGCAGCGGTCCCGACATCAGCGCTGCCGCGCAGCCGAGCGCCTGCTGGCGATACGCGGTCATGACCGGCGCACGCGTGCTGCCGCCCAGCGCCGGATCGCCGCGCCGTTTCTGGTGCTCGCGCATAAGCCTCGAACGTCGCTTCGGATTGGTCCGCGGCATTGGCGATACGGAGCCGACGATGATGCTGACGTCGCCGGCGTCGGAAATGCCGAGCATGCCGATGCCGAGCCTGCGGCAGAGATCGCGATAGCGCTTGTCGGCTTCGCGGCCTTTGCCCTTGGCCGAGATCCGTGCCGCGATCCAGACCTCATCTGAAACGGCCGCACGGTCAACGGCCTGCAGGATCAATTCGAGATTGAAGCTCATCTTCAGTTCGCAGACCACGACCACAGGCGGATCATCATCGCTCAAGCCGACCAGATCGCAGCCGCCGACTTCACCCTTGACGACGTAACCTGCCGTTTCGAGGAAGCCTTTGACGGGCAGATAAAGCGAAGTTTCCATGGGCCTGCAGATCGAAGAAACGAATCGTTCCATAATCTACATCGATCCGTCGATGCGTGACACTGCATCGAGTGCAACTGGCCGGATTACGCGGCCGAGATTACACATGCCATGGCCGTGGATGCGGCCGCCAGCGCACCTTCGCCGGTTGACGGAAAAGCCTCAAGACGCTAGCACGCTCGAAGCATTTTTTGGGGGTAATTGAATATGGATATTTTCACAGCGGCCGGTCTGACGGCTCTGCTGCAGGTCATTGCTATTGACCTAGTTCTCGCCGGTGACAATGCCGTCGTCATCGGTCTTGCGGCCGCAGGCCTTGAAGCGACGCAGCGTCGCAAGGCGATCATTGTCGGAATTCTGGCGGCAACCATCCTCCGCATCCTGTTTGCCAGTGTCGCCGTCTATCTTCTGGCGATCGTCGGCCTGCTGCTGGCCGGCGGCCTGTTGCTTCTCTGGGTCTGCTGGAAAATGTGGCGCGAGCTGCGCGCCGGCCATGGCGGGGAACATGCCGCCGAAGCCAACGTATCGGCGCCGAGGAAGACCTTCTTCCAGGCTGCGACGCAGATCGTCATCGCCGATGTTTCCATGTCGCTCGACAACGTGCTGGCTGTTGCGGGGGCGGCGCGCGAACATCCGAGCGTGCTGGTCCTCGGCCTTGGCCTCTCCATCGCGCTGATGGGCATCGCTGCGAACCTCATCGCCCGGCTGCTCAATAAACATCGCTGGATCGCCTATGTCGGTCTGCTGATCATCCTCTATGTCTCGCTGGACATGATCCATCGTGGATACGTCGAGATTGCGCCTTATATCGGCAGCTAAACCTCGACTTCGAAGCTCATCTGATCGAACGCCGGCACCACGTGATCCGGCGTTTCCGCCATGACGACATCATAATCGAGCGGCGTATGCATATGCGTCAGGACCGCCCGCCTGGGCTTCAGCCGCTCGATCCAGTCCAGCGACTGTTCCAGCGAAAGATGGCTCGGATGGTAGACATATTGCAGAGCATCGATGATCAGCATGTCGAGGTTCTGCAGCTTCTCCACCGTCTGTGGCGGGAAATCGCTGACGTCGCTGCAATAGGCCACATCCCCGATACGGAAGCCGAGCGAATGGATGTCGCCGTGCTGTTGCAGAAGCGGCATGCAAGCGATCGTTCCGCCCCGCCCATGGATTTCGACGGGTTTTTCCAGATCCTGGATCACGATTGGCAGTGCAATTGGCGGATAGTTGCTGCCCGGCGGCGTCTCCAGGCAATAGCCGAAGGCCTCTCGCAGCCTGCCCATGGTGAACGGTTCGGCAAAGATCGGCACGCGCCGGCGGGTGTTGTGGAAATAGCCGCGCAGATCGTCGATGCCGTGAATATGGTCGGCATGCGGATGGGTATAGAGGACCGCATCGACATGGCCGACGCCTGCCCTGATCATCTGTTCGCGGAAATCCGGGCCGGTATCGACCACGACGGTCGTTGCAGCACCATCAGCGGCGAACTGCTGGATCATGAACGATGCGCGCGTCCGGCGGTTCTTCGGATTGGCTGGATTGCAGGCGCCCCAGTCACCGGTGATGCGCGGCACGCCTGGCGACGACGAACAGCCGAGAATGGTGAACCGCTGCCGCCGTGACACGCCGCTAGATCCTCGGCATCTTCGAAAACAGCCGGAAAGCGTTATCTGTGGTGATCCGAGCCATATCTTCGTAAGGAAGGCCGATCGTATCGGCCAGTACCTCGGCCGTATTCACCACGTAGGACGGCTCGTTGCGCTTGCCGCGCCAGCGCTTCGGCGCCAGATATGGCGCATCGGTTTCGACGAGCAGCCGCTCATGCGGAATGGTCTTGGCGATTTCGCGCAACTCTTCCGATTTCGGGAAGGTCAGGATGCCCGAAAAGGAAATATAACCACCGAGTTCCACACCGGTCTTTGCAAGCTCGGGACCGGCCGAGAAGCAATGCAGAATGAAGGGAAAGGCCCCCTTCCCCGTCTCTTCGGTCAGGATCGCAGCCATGTCGGCATCGGCGCTGCGGCTGTGGATGACGAGCGGAAGCTGCGTCTCCCGAGCGGCTGCAATATGGCGCCGAAAACCGGTCTGCTGGTCCTCAGGCTTCTGCGTGTCGTAGAAATAGTCGAGACCAACCTCACCGATCGCCACGACCTTCTGATGGGTATTGGCAAGTCGAACCAAATCTTCCGTCTGGATATCCAGTTCGTCACCCGCATTGTTGGGATGCGTGCCGACCGAGCAGAAGACGGAAGGGTATGTTTCGGTGATAGCAAGCAGCCCGTCGAGCTTGCGCACGCGGGTGCAGATCGTCACCATCTGCGCAACGCCGGCTGCATGGGCGCGTGCCACGATCTCGTCGCGCTCCGCTTCGAAATCGGCAAAGTCCAGATGGCAATGCGTATCGACCAGCACAGCTTTAAGCCTCCGGAGCCACGTAACGCGGGAAGACCGGCTTGGGTGCTTCCAGCGGCGTTCCCGGCACCAGACGGCCGGCTTCGCCGAGCGCTGCGAAGTCTCTGCCGCCAGCAGGCGCGGCGACGAGATCGAGCAGCTTGCCAGCCGATTCCGGCACGAAAGGCTGCAGCAGAATGGCGATCTGGCGCACGACTTCGGCCGTTACATAGAGCACGGTGCCCATGCGCGCCGGATCGGTCTTCTTCAGCGCCCAGGGCTCCTGGCCGGCGAAATAGCGGTCGGTTTCGGAGACGACGGCAATGATCGATGCCAGCGCGCGGTGGATGAGCTGCTTGCCCATGTCCTCGCGCGTCGAGGCATGCAACGCGTCGGCCTGCGCCAACATCGCCTTGTCCTCATCCGTCAGCGGTCCGCATTCCGGGATCTTGCCGTCGCAGTTCTTGACGATCATCGACAGCGAGCGGCTGGCAAGGTTGCCGATGCCGTTGGCGAGGTCGGAATTGATACGCGTGCCGATCGCCTCTTCGCTGTAGCTGCCATCCTGGCCGAAGGAGACTTCGCGCAAGAAGAAGTAGCGTACCTGATCCAGGCCGAAATGGTTCACCAGATTGACGGGATCGACGACATTGCCGAGCGACTTCGACATCTTCTCGCCCTTGTTGAGCAGGAAGCCATGGGCAAAGACGCGCTTCGGCAGCGGCAGCTTCGCCGACATCAGGAAGGCCGGCCAGTAGACGGCGTGGAAGCGGATGATGTCCTTGCCGATGATATGCACATCGGCCGGCCAGTATTTCGCCCGCGGTCCGTTGCGGTCCTCGATATAGCCGGTCGCGGTGATATAATTGGTCAGCGCGTCGACCCATACATACATAACATGCGAGGGATCGTTCGGCACCTTGATGCCCCAGTCGAAGGTGGTGCGCGAAATCGACAGGTCCTTGAGGCCGGACTTGACGAAGGAGATCACCTCGTTGCGGCGCTCGGCCGGGCCGATGAAATCGGGGTTTTCCTCGTAGTGCTTCAGCAGCCGGTCCTGGTATTCGGAGAGCTTGAAGAAGTAGCTTGCCTCTTCCACCCATTCGACCGGCGTACCCTGCGGCCCGTAGCGCACGCCATCGGAGCGCAGCTCGGTTTCGTTTTCCTGGTAATAGGCCTCGTCGCGCACGGAGTACCAGCCGGCATAGGAATCCTTGTAGACATCGCCGTTCTCGGCCATCAGGTTCCAGATGTTCCGCGAGGTCTCGTGGTGACGCTCCTGCGTGGTGCGGATGAAGTCGTCGTTCGAAGCGTTGAGCAGCTTCGCCATCGCCTGGAATTCGCCGGAATTGCGGTCGGCAAGCGCCTGAGCCGTGATACCTTCTGCGCGTGCCGTTTGCTGCATCTTTTGGCCGTGTTCGTCCGTCCCCGTCAGGAAAAAGACATCCTTGCCATCGAGGCGCTGGTAGCGCGCCATGGCGTCGGTCGCGATCAACTCATAGGCATGGCCGATATGCGGCTTGCCGTTGGGATAGGAAATCGCGGTCGTGATGTAGAAGGGGGTCTTGTCTGTCATGGCGGCCAATTCCGGCTTACTCTATAAAAATCGTCAGCCGCTATTAGCGCATGTCTCGCACAAGCGAAACATCAAGTTTCGCAGCCGCCGACGATTTCAAAGACGCGTGGCGGTGAACTTGACTCGCGTTCTGGCGCAATCTACCCCTTCTCCCACAAGAGGGCGGGACGGAAGCAAAGTGCGATTTTTCATCGATCGAAATAGTCATGGCCGTGCGCCCTCGGAGGCGCGCATTTGACGTTCGAGCCTCTCTATTCCCTGTCCGGTCTCGTGGTGGGAGCGCTGGTCGGCATCACCGGCGTCGGCGGCGGATCGCTGATGACGCCCCTGCTCGTGCTCCTCTTCGGCGTCCATCCGGCGACGGCCGTCGGAACCGATCTTCTCTATGCTGCCATTACCAAGACCGCCGGCACGGCCGTCCACGGCATGCATGGGCGCGTCAACTGGAAGATCGTCGGCAGTCTTGCAGCCGGCAGCGTTCCTGCTGCACTTCTGATGCTCTGGCTGATGGCCGGCGTCGACCGCAAGAGCATCGGCGTGACCAGCACCATCACAACGGCGCTCGGCTGGCTTCTGGTCATGACCGCGATCATGCTTGTTTTCCGCAGCCAGATTCTCGGATTCGCCCGCCGCGCCATCGGCGATCGCATGCCGCCCAAGCCGGCAACAATCGCAGTCTTTACCATTGTTCTGGGCTTTGTGCTCGGCGTGCTCGTCACCCTGACCTCCGTCGGCGCCGGCGCCCTCGGCGTCACGATCCTGCTCATCCTCTATCCGCGGCTCGATGTGCGTGAGATCGTCGGTTCCGACATCGTCCATGCGGTGCCACTGACGCTGATCGGCGGCACGGGTTACTGGATCATCGGAGAGATCGACTGGGCGATGCTGCTTGCCCTGCTTGCGGGCTCCATTCCCGGCATCATCGCCGGCAGCCTTCTTGCGCCGAAACTGCACGAGCGCACCATCCGTATCGTGCTGGCCGTCACGCTTGCGATCGTCGCCTGGAAGTTGCTGGCCGGCTGACCAGAGCAATTCCAACAAGAGTGTGCAGCGGCTTTGGGTTCAGAATTGCATAAAAATAAAGAGGCAGAACGTCCTTGGTGCGTCCGAATGGACACACGACGCTCTACGCGCGGGGCTGCTTGATGTCGGAAAGAACTTCCATGATCGTCTGCTTGCGATCGAGATTATAGGCGTCGGAGACGGTCAGCTTCTCGGTGATTTCGGAATAGAGCCGCGCCAGGCGTTCGGCCGCCGCGATCCGTCCCTCGCCTGCTGCAATGCGCGCGCGGTTCATCACATCATCACCCACATGGCTCACGAAGAAATCGAAGATCGTGTCGCTTTCCTTGCCCGAAAGCGCATCCGCAAGTCGGTGCATGGCCTTGCGCGCCGCAGGCCCTTCGGAGGACAGAACCGCGTTATAGGCTTCGATAATATCCCCGCCGCCATAGTTCAGCAATTTCAGCGCCTCGCCGACGCTGCCCTTGGCGGCGGAAAGCAGGGCCTGTCCCTCCCCCTGCCCCACACTCTGAATCCCGAGATGGGCAAGTGCTGATACCAGCGCTTGATCGTCGAGCGTAGCAAGCTTCAGAGGCAGGCAGCGCGAGCGGATTGTCGGCAGCAGCTTTCCCGGCGCATGCGACAGAACGAGAAACATCGCTCGCTTCGGCGGCTCTTCGAGGATCTTCAGGATGGCGTTTGCGGCGTTGCGGTTCATGTCGTCGGCGGGGTCGATGATGACGATACGCCAGTTGCCGGTGCCCGAGGTCTGCGAGAAGAACTTGCCGGCCCGGCGCACCTCGTCGACGGTGATCGCCGATTTCACTTTCCCGCTCTTCTCGTCGACCGGCCGCGACAGATGCAGGAGATTGTGCGACGCGCCCGCGGTAATCTGCCGGCTGACAGCTGAGTTGAGATCCGGATCGCCAATCCGCAGCGGGGCGCTCGCCGGATCGGGATGCGACAGCACGTGGTTGGCGAAGCGGAAGGCGAGCGTCGCCTTGCCGATGCCCTCGGGTCCTTCGATCAGGATCGCATGATGTCCCTTGCCGGAGCGATAGAACTGCGCCAGGAAATCCTCGGCCTCTTCATGGCCGAAGAGCTTCGTGTTCTCGGCCGGCCATATGGCGCCGTCGAGCAGTCCGGGCCTGTCTTCACTCATGATGCGCAGCTTCCGGCATCCGTTGCCCTTCGGCGGCAGGTCTCAGCAGCTGTCTGACGATTGTGAGGATCTCTGCAGCGATTGCTTCCTCGGGCTGCGTCGCGTTGACGACATGGCAGCGCTCCGGTTCGCGCGCGGCGATATCGAGATAGGCTTCGCGTCGCTTCTCGTGTGTTTCGAGTGTTTCCTTCTCGAAACGGTCAGGACCGCCAGCGTTTCGCTTGCTAACGCGCTCGAGCCCCAGCTTGGCGGGAATATCGAGGATCAGTGTACAGTCGGGCGTGACACCGTTGATGGCGATGCGCTGCAGCGTCTCGATGAATTCAGGCTCCAGATTGCCGGTGACGCCCTGATAGACGCGTGAGGAATCCATGAAGCGGTCGCAAAGCACGATCTTGCCCTTGTAAAGCGCCGGCCGGATGACTTCTTCCACGTGATCATTGCGGGCGGCGGCAAAGAGGATCGCCTCCATGCGGGTGCCGAAGGCTTCCGCAGCGCCCGAAAGCAGCACATGGCGCACCGCTTCGGCTCCCGGTGAGCCGCCGGGTTCACGGGTCAGCAACACGTCATGGCCTTCTGCCTTCAGGGCTTCGGCAAGGCGGCGGATCTGCGTGGACTTCCCAGCGCCCTCTCCGCCTTCAAACGTAACGAACAATCCCGTACCGGACGACAATGATAATTTCCCGCATTCTGAGCGCCGCGCTCTTGCTCTATCTATCCGAAGATAGTGCGGAACGAAACCTTTTGCCGCGGCGACATATTCACCTTCCCCGGCAAATTGCGGGAGAATTCGCCCGCAACACGGGTTTCAGCTCTGCTCGGAGGTGTCCCAGAGCCAGGAGAAGAACAGCGATTCGCCAAGCTCGAGGAGCGCGTCTATCGCCCGACTGCTGAGTGATCCCACCTCGACGGACTGCACCGTATAGAGCGGCACTTCGCGCAGCATCCTGTTGCCGGAAACGATGCGAAGCGTACCGACCTCCGTGTCGGCCTTCACAGGCGCCATCAACGGCCAGCGATAGACGATGCGGGCCGCAAGTCGATCCGGATTGTTGATAGGAACATAGACGCTGACCGGGGCCTTGGCGACGAGATCGACCGTGCGTGCCGTGCCGCCATAGACGCTTGCAGCACCAATCACTTCCTTGTCGGCAAAGACCTGGTGGCTCTCGAAGGCCGTCAGCCCCCACTCCAGGACCCGCTTGGCTTCTTCCGTGCGCTCCTTATCGGAGGCGATGCCGGCAAGTGCCACGAAGAGCCGCCGTCCGTCGCGCTGCACCGAGGCGACGATCGAATAGCCCTCGCCTTCCGTAAAGCCCGTCGCCAGCCCGTCAGCGCCGAGATCCATGCCGAGCAGCGGATTGCGGTTACGCTGGAAGATCTTGTTCCACTCGAAATCCGGCTGGGCAAAATAGGGATAGAGATTGGGATAGGAAGCCTGCAGGTCGACGGCGAGCGTCACCAATTCCCTAGCCGTCACCTTGCTCCTGCCGTCGGGAATCCCGGTGGAATTGCCGAAGATGGCCTTTTCCATGCCGAGTTCGCGGGCGCGCCGGGTCATCGATGCCGCAAACTGGTCCTCGCTGCCGGCCATGCCTTCGGCAAGGATGATGCAGCCGTCATTGGCGCCCTGGATCGCAACGCCCTTGATCAGATCTTCGACTCGGACCTTCGATTTCAGCGCCGCAAACATCGTGGCCGCCCGCGAAGGCGCGCCGCCCGTGCGCCAGGCATATTCGGAGACGGGGTATTCGGTATCGAGTGAAATCTGCCCCTTGCTGACGGCACTGAAAACGAGGTCCATCGTCATCAGCTTGGCAAGCGAAGCGGGCGCGAAGACCTGGTTCTCGTTCTTGGCCAGAAGCACCGTTCCGGTCGAAGCTTCGATCATATAGGCCTGAGCGGCCTTGGTGATGAAACCGGCCTCGGTGCCTTCTGCGGCAACGGCTGCGGACGCAGGCAAAAGCAGGCATGCAAGGAGGCGAAGCAGCGGCTTCAACATCGCTAATCCCATTGATCGTGCGGGTTGATTCAGGAAGGTAAAGCGAGCTGGAAGCCGATGCAATTACACTTTATTGTGCGTTTTTATCGCGCCTTTGCAGCGCCGCCATTCTGTCGCTTGAAGGACGCGAGGATCGATTCCTGCGTCAGCCCGTCGTTGCGCACCATCACGGCGTCGAAGGCAAGCGGAACGTTCACGACGACGGCCTCCTGATAGTTCATGGCAAGCGACGTGCCCTTCGACCAGCCATTCGGGCGCTCATAGGGAATGGGGCCGATATCCGGCAAAACCACCATCTGGTCCATCGCCTGTCCGCCATTGGAGAAGGCTGGCGGCGTCAGGAAATGACCGCCTGCCGGGGCCTGCATCGGCACGGGGGCCATTTGCGGAGCCGGAGCTGCATTATACTTCGCGCTCTGCGTAGAGCCCGGATACTTGGCGCCTGGATATTTGGCGCTCGGCGTGGAGCCTGCATAGGCTGTCGAGGAGAATGGAACCGGTACGCTGGCAGGCGAAGGACTGGAATAGTCGCCAAGGCTCTGCAACTGGTCGCCGGTGATTTTCTTGCTGTTGGAGGCAACCATCACGCCCGTCGAGATCTGGCCCCCGCCCGGATAGACGCCCGGAATACGGCTGCCCTTCGGAATATAGGATGCCATAAGATATGGCATATCGTGGCCGTCGAGCGGCGCTCTACCGACATATTGCACGCGAACATTGCCTGTGCCGCTGTGCTGCAGGTCGAGCATGGACGCCGTCTTGTTGGAAAGGTCGATGATGCGGCCTTCATGGTACGGGCCGCGGTCGTTGACGCGCACGATCACCGACGAACCGTTTTCTATATTGGTCACACGTGCGTAGCTCGGCAGCGGAAAGGTCGGATGCGCGGCGGAAAGATGCATCTGGTCGTAGACTTCGCCATTCGCCGTCAGGCGTCCGTGGAAAGCTGACCCATACCAGGAAGCGATACCCACCTTGTTATAGGAGTAATCCTCCTTGGGGTAGTACATCTTGCCCTTCACCACATAGGGATTGCCCACCATGTAGCGGCCGCCGCCCTTCGGGATATTGTTGCCGTTTGCAACGCGCGGGCTGGCCTTGACGCCATATTCGCTTTCGGAGAAATATTCCTTGCCGTGGGATTTTTTCTTGGGAACCGCCTGTGTCGTGCCGCAGGCCGCCACTGTTGCGCACATGGCCGATATTGCCAGCCACCGTGCCGTCGTTGCGAAAGACGCCGCCCCGTAATTCAGTTTCATATGCCCCACGCCACTCAAGACCGTTTTATGGTTAAGGAACTCACTCGTGAATGAGTTGGAGCTGCCTTATTCCCCGCCTGCCTAACGAGACTTTAATCTTGTGGATATCGTGGCGAATTTGCGAACGATTTCGCGGCGATAGGCCAAATTCTAATGGTTATGGTTAATGTTTGGTTGATTTTAACCTGTGCGGGAATGGAATAGTGGTATTTATCCCCCGCACCGGATGGTTTCGCTTCATGACAGGACCGTTTCGGGTGGAGCTGTCACCCGCCCCGCAAGGGGGCATTTCTTCCTGATTGCTGCTCGATATGCCAGAGTAAGTTGACGCTGAAGTTCGAACCGCTATAAAGCCTGCCAAACCGCGATTTGGTTGTCGGCGGAAGCAGTCTTCATCAAGAACGATTTCTTTCCGGCAAAGACCAGCCAGATCAATTGGATGGAAGAGTGTCCGAGTGGTTTAAGGAACCGGTCTTGAAAACCGGCGTGCGGGAAACCGTACCGTGGGTTCGAATCCCACCTCTTCCGCCACCCCGCCGATTCCCCTCCACAGCGCGATATTCCCGCATGTTGCCGCATGAAGCCATGTGGACTGGCGAACCGGCGATTCTACTCTATAGCCCGATGTATCTTGGTCGGGGCCGCAAACTGATTTAGCGTGATAAAGGAAGTTTGCGGCCTCGTTCTATCATTATACCGCAATGAAGTGCCGGCTAAGTCGTGATTCAGTGTAGTAAGGCGTATTCGTCACAGGCTGAGGAATGACCTCACCAGTCATCGACTGGATTGATGCTCAACAATGAACTTTATCAGCCAGATTTCACAAGGAGAGCGACAATGGAAATTCATCAATTGCATCGAGGTCGGCTTATCGACCACATCCAGCTCGTGGTGCAGGATCTCAAGGCCAGCCGGGATTTTTACACTGCCATTCTGGCTGTACTGGAGATTCCTGTTGTCGACACCGCCGATGGATATTTCTGGGCTGACGAACTTGTCGTATCTTCGGCAGAAAGTCCGGCGGCGCTGGGTGTTCTGACAGGACGACACCACCTTGCCTTCCAGGCGAGGGACCGCGCGACAGTGGATGCCTTCCACAACGCGGCGCTGACCCACGGCGGGCGCGACAACGGTGCGCCCGGCGAGAGAGCTTATCATCCCGGATATTATGCGGCTTTCGTGCTCGACCCTGATGGTAACAACATCGAGGCCGTTTTCCACGGCGAGGCGAACCGCAGTGCGCCGTCGGTGGTGGTGGATTTTTAGGTTTCAGCCCGACGGTCGATCGCGCATTTGCGATTCTGGCCCTCTATCAAGGAAAGAAGCGGCATGAATCAGTCGCCCCAGATCGGAGATCGTCTCACGAACAAGTCCGCTCCGCCGAGTGACGAGACCGTTCGCGATTGGACCGGGCTGGACGCTTTTGCGCACTGGAAGGCTCTTCAAGACTGGATCGAGAACTCATACCCCGGGACCTTCATTCCTGAGTGGATTTATGGCGGAAAGAAGCATGGGTGGTCTCTGCGATACAAGAAATCGCGGGCCTTCTGCACTTTCCTGCCCGAATATAGGCTGTTCTCTGTCGTGGTCGTTCTGGGGCGCGCTGAAAGAGATAAACTCGAGGCGCGGCGCGAAAGCCTGAGCTCGCAGCTAGCCGATCTTTATGATTCGACCCCGACATACCGCGATGGGAAATGGTTGAAGATCGGCGTATCGTCCGCTGATGATCTGCGGGATCTGACGGAGTTGCTGACTATCAAGCGGCCGCCCCGGTCACGCCATTGAAGGGCATATTCCTGCGCGGGGATCGTCATCTGTGTACGGCCGATGAGGACCTCGATGGCAGCGTACCCCGCGCGTCGGTCTTTTGACCGAGGTCAACCGCTTGTCGCGCCATCTCGCGCAGAGTAGCAATGAAGGGAGTGGGCGTGAGAAGGCGAGACATACTCATCGGCGCAGGCGGTGCACTCGTGCTGGCTGGCGGCGCCGCCGCCGGTTGGCGGTCGGCCGTGGGGTCGATGGGCGACTTCGATTCCTACACAGGCGGCCTTCGCGCCCCGATGCCCGCCGACCCGAACATCGCCGACATCATCCGATACGCGACGCTTGCCGCCAACGGCCATAACACCCAGCCTTGGCGGTTTCGCGTGGGAGAAAGCGCGATCGACATTCTGCCCGACCTCTCCCGCGCAACACCGGTCGTCGATCCCGACAATCATCACCTCTTCGTCAGTCTCGGATGCGCAGCCGAGAATCTGCTGATCGCCGCCACCGCGACCGGACGGCCCGGGCAGTTGGAAACGGACGCTGGAGGCGAGCGCATCCGCTATTCGTTCTCCAGGGCTGAAGCCCGTTCGCATCCGCTGCTTGCCGCCATCCCCAGACGGCAATCCACCCGAGCCGAATATGACGAGCGCCCGGTGCCTGCAGCGGATATCGAAGCGCTTCGGCAGTACACGGAAGCGCCGGGTGTGCGTCTCTTCCTGCTTACCGACCGCGCGCGGATCAACCAGGTGCGGGACCTGATCGTTGCCGGCAACGATGCGCAGATGGCTGACGTGGCCTTCATGGCCGAGTTGAAGCGTTGGCTGCGGTTCAATCCGCGCAGCGCCATGGCGTCGGGTGACGGACTGTTCTCGGCCGCAAGCGGCAATCCCGTGCTTCCCGAATTTCTCGGTGGTCTCGCCTTTGACACGTTCTTCACAAAAGGCGCCGAAAACGACAAATATGCGCGCGAGATCGACTCCTCCGCGGGTGTCGCGATCTTTCTGGCGGAGCGCGAGGACAAGGCGCACTGGATCGCGGTCGGTCGCGCCTGCCAGCGTTTCGCGCTTGCCGCGACCGCTTCCGGCCTCAAACACGCCTTCGTCAACCAGCCTGTCGAGGTCGCACGGCTGCGGCCTGAATTGGCGGCGCTGATCGGGGAACGCGGAATGCGGCCCGATATCATCATGCGCTTCGGCTACGGCCCGACGTTGCCTTTCTCGCCCCGCCGCCCCGTGAACGCTGTTCTGGTCTAGCGACGGCAAGCGACGCTCCCCCAGATGAGCATAAGCAAGCGGTCTGCGACCCTGTCGGGCAAGCAACTTAGAGGGCTATGGCGTAGACGTAGTTCTCCGCTTCATCGTTCTAGGCCCGCCATAAGGCGCCGATTGCCCTCCATGGCGCGATATCGCCGCCGATTGCCGCTTCGGGGAGAATACTTACATCACCATCATAGACTTATCACCATCTCCTAGTTCTCATCTTCATCGGGCGCTCCTCGTCATTGCCATTACAAGCTGCTGTTTTCACTTGATGTTATGTTGGCATCGGGCCTTCGTACGAGGTGATGCACAAGGACGAAATGGCTGCCACCCAGGCGAGCTTCCCATTGCCTTTTATGTCTGCAAAATGCTTTGATCCCAAATCTGATCCCGGCAGCCCAATCGCTTTGCCTCTGTGTAGGGTCCACTTCGCGCCTAGCCCTTTTGGATGAATTGCGAATCGGCGGCTACGCTACGAAAGTGGGTATGCGGCGGTAGTAGGATTACTATGACCGAACCCGATGCGGGGGGCTCGCCGAGTATTGAGTGGGAGCCCCTCATTTGATTCAGTAGCATGGACTGCTCTTCAGCTTGGTGTCGAACCGCCTCTTCGCTTCCGGCACGAGCACTACATCAACCAACCATCGCCAATCGGATAGCCTTACATCCAAAGAGCATTGGCCCTCATGACAACGCATGAAGTGCTGGTCCTTGAATCCTTATTTCATCATACTTCCGTTTTTGGGATAGCAAAATTCGATCGGAGAGGCCGCCTCACCGCAGTCGGACGATGAGAGGGAATTTCATGGTAGAGATACTGGATCTCGACTGCGTCGTCGTGGGTGGAGGCGTCGTGGGGCTCGCGGTGGCGCGTCAACTTGCCATGTCTGGCCGCGAGGTGGTTCTTCTCGAAGCGGAGCCAATGACCGGCAGCATCACGTCGGCCCGTAACAGCGAGGTCATCCATGCCGGGCTCTACTACGCCACCGGCAGTTTGAAGGCAGAGCTGTGCGTCGCCGGAAAGCACAAGCTCTACGACTATTGCCGGGAGCGAAGCGTCCCGCACAAGGCTTGTGGCAAACTCGTCGTCGCCTCGAGCGAGGAGGAACTCGGCTACCTCGAAAAGCTATCCAGGCAGGCTCATGCAAATGGAGTGGAGGACTGCTATCTGATCGATGCAGCGGAACTCTTCCGCAGGGAACCCCGGATCAGAGGTTTTGCGGCGCTTGTCTCGCCATCGACCGGCATCATCGATAGTCACAGCCTGATGCAGGCATACATCACGGACATAGAGTCCAATGGCGGAGCCATCGTCTGCAATTCGCCCGTCATCGAAGGCGAATTGGCTGTGAATAAAATTCGCTTGTCGGTCGGCGGTCGCGATCCGGTCAGAATTGAAGCGCGCCTCGTGGTGAATGCGGCAGGTCTGAATGCCTGGACGCTTTCTGAAAGGTTGCTGGGCCTGGACGCAAGCACCATCCCGCCACGTCATTACGCCAAGGGATGCTATTTCGCGCTGACAGGCCGCGCGCCTGCAAAGCAGCTGATTTATCCGGTTCCCGAACCCGGCGGTCTCGGTGTGCACCTGACGCTCGACCTTGCGGGCCAGGCCCGCTTCGGTCCCGACGTCGAGTGGGTCGAGGCAATCGACTATGATGTCGATCCGCGCCGCGCGGATAAATTCTATTCCGCAATCCGCCGCTATTGGCCCGATCTGGTGGACGGTGCGCTGCAGCCCGCCTATTCGGGCATCCGCCCGAAAATCGCCGGCCCGGCTGCGGGTGGCGGTGGTGACTTCGTAATCCAGGGTCCGGAAAAAACCGGTCACCCCGCTTATATAGCGCTCTATGGAATTGAAAGCCCCGGCCTGACCGCCTCGCTGGCCATCGGGCAGAAGGTGGCGCGATTTGCCGGGTGAGACAAAGCGCTTTGCAGAACCCGCCGGATCGGCAGCCACTCAGCCATCCGGTATAGTTGTCTCAGCAGGCCGCACGCTTCTTTCGGTCGAACTCTCCATGGCGCTCCCAGGCGAGCGAGCGCTATGCCTGCCAGCGGCCTTGCTTCTACTGTTTCGGAATAAATGCAAACCTTATCGCACCCGATTTTGCGATAGGAGTCTCCATCGCGAGGCCCACGGTGGAATGTCTCTTATCCGCTGGCCGGCAGCAAACTACGGTCACCGATGCGAGGTCGTGACGCATCCCCGACGAGCCGTTCCGGCAGCTTCCGGAGATTCACCCGGCCGCGGCAATGTTGGTGCTGAACGTCGCGCTACTGGAAGAGCTCGAGCACGTTCTGCGGCGCGCTGTTGGCGATCCAGAGAGATTGAAGGGCGAGCTGCTGTTGGCTCTGCAGGGCCGTCAGTCGTGAGGATTCCTCTTCCATATCGGCATCGACGAGCCGCCCGATGCCACTTGCGACTGCGTCCTGCAGCGAATTGACGAAATTGTCCTGCATGTTGAGGCGCTTGCCGATGTCACCCATATAGGCCGCGGCCTTGGTGACCTTCTGCTCCATCATGTTGATGCCGCCGATATAGTTCTGCAGGTCGTTGGCGGGGTTCGTGATGTCGATGTCGGTAATATCGAAATTCGGGGCGAAGCCGATATTGTCGCTGACGCCGAAAAGACGGACACTCGATCGCGTTGCGCCCTTTTCGGGATACATGGCGGCATCTGCCTGAAGAATGACACTGGCGCCTGCGGAGGAAACCTGCATCCCGGTTCCTGCGAGCGCAGCGTTCAACATGCGCGCATAGTCGCCGGCGGTATTGATTTTTCCATCGCTCGTGCCGAGGACGCTGTCGACCAGATTGCGGTCGATGGTGACGGCTTTCGCCGCGCTATTATTGACCTGTACGCTGAAGGAAAACTTGACGTCACGATGGACGAAGAAAGGGCCAGAAAACGCGAACTGAGCGGCCGCGACAGTGCCGTCCTGTCGATTCAATGCTACAGCATCAAGCCAGAAAGCATAACCGGCTGAGAGTGTCGACGTCACGTTCGAAACGACCATGCTTGATTCACTGGCGCCGGGGATCTCGCCGCTGAAGAAGACAAGATTTCCCGCCAACGAACTGACCGTGCCTGGTGACCAGCCCATATTGGATATGGCCGTGCCGATGACCCTGGCGAAATCATCGGCGCTGTTGATCATGCCATTGCTCGTTCCCAATGCGGAATCGATGGTATTCTTGTCGATCGTCACCATGCGTGTTTCGGTGCCGTCGACGGTGAGATCGAACGTTAGCCTGTCCGTTGCCGTGAAGGCGGCAAGGCTTGGGTCCGGCAGCGTGCTGGGGCCGGAGAAGCGATAAGCGCTGTAACCTGCTTGTCCGCTCCCGGTGAAGTCGGCATTCCGCAATCCGCCGATCATGCCGAGCGATTTCGCATCGGCCTGCAGCAACCCTCCCCCCGTCGAGTTGAAAAGCACCAGCTGTGTCAGATCGACATCTGTCGTGCCGACACTGACGCTATTGTCGGCTCCGCGAATGAAGGCAGAAACGATGCTTTTGTCATACTTGGTAAGCGTGTCGAGACCAGGAACATCAGTGTTCAGCCAGTTCTCACCGGAAAAGGAGGTCGAGGCGGCGGTGGCCAGAAGCCTGCCGCCCAGTGCACTGATTTCATCCTGGATCTTCGCCTTGTCAATGCTCTTCTCTGTCGCGGCGATCAGCTTGGCTTTCATGTCGCCTATGATGTCGATGATCGAGGCGAGAGCTGTAGAGCTGGTGTCGACCAGCGCTTCTCCCAGACCCAATGCGTCGGACACGGCCGAAAGCGCCCTGTTATCCGTGCGCATCGCCGTTGCGACAGACCAATAGGCCGCATTGTCGGACGCCTTCTCGATGCGCAGGCCGCTTGAAACCTTATTCTGTGTCGCATGGAGACCTGCAGTCGCAGACCGGAGGGTTTGTAACGCCGCGATGCTGGAGTAGTTTGTGTTAATAGGAGACATATGCGGCCCGAAATACGAGAAACGGCAGGGTCGATGAATCGTGCTTCTTGAGATTCTGTTAGCTATGAATTGACGTCAGGTTGGGTTAATCCTGCGTAAAAAGAAGCATGAAAACTCGAATTGTTTTTAAGGTTGCTGTACCCTATTGGGTATTTCTTAGATCGACGCTCTTCAATTGAGATGCAATCTTGCCGTGCTGCAGTCAGAGACGGTATTCCGCGCAAATTTGGGCGTCGGGCGCCAGTCGGGTTGCTTCCACATGCTCGACGCGGCGGGAGGGGGCATATCAGTCTCCTCCAGTTGGCGTTGAATGAATGTTGCTAATGCAAATCGAGAAAGCCCGATTCCAAATGATTTTATATTAGATGTAACGCATATTTCGCCGCGACAATTTTACTTAAACTCATACCTAACTACTTATAGCGCTAAGCCGTTGCCACGGCGGAACTTTTTTCGATTGTGCGCGTTTTATCTCACGTTTTACCCAGGAGGGGAGATTGCCATGGAAAACGAAAGTGTAGGTTGGATTGCAGCTATCATCATCGGGGGCTTCGCCGGATGGCTGGCGGAGAAGTTCATGAACAGCAATATGGGCGTGTTCATGAACATATTGCTCGGTATCATAGGCGCGATTGTCGCCAACTGGATTCTCGGTATCCTTCACATCCCGCTACTCAGCGGCTGGCTCGGATACCTGATTACGGGCTTTGTCGGCGCATGCATTCTGATTGCGATCGGACGCGTCATCCGCCGCTGAGCTGACACGGAAAAGATTGCCAGAAAAAGGTTGAAAGCCGGACGTCGTGCGCGTCCGGCTTTTTTCGTCTATCGACGGCTGAGGAGACCGAAGAGGTAGGCGACGCCTGCCGTAATGGCGATTGCGGTCAGCGGCTCTTCACGCACCTTGTCGCGGACGCGCTCGGTCATGACCGAGGCTTCGTCGGTCACTGCGGTCTTTGCGCCCTGCCCCAGCGCGATCACGCTCTCCGAAAGGCGGGCCAGATCCTCGCGTAACGCAGCAACCTGCGCGGACAGATCGTCGGCGGCAACTTCGGCCTTGACGCGCGCAGCGGTGGATTCGGCGGAAGCGGTTTTCAATTCGGCCATGGTCTGCTCCTGTTTGATGGAATGCCGCTTCAACGAAATGAAGACTGTAAAGGTTCCGCAATCAAGCATCTTTTGTCGCTCGCCGCGGGTTAGCGAGAGCGTGTGCAAGCCCCGCAAGCTTTTCGTGCGACAAGCCTTCATTTCCTCGCAGCTTTGTTTTATGGAACGACGAATGTCTGCCCTTCTGGGCCAATGATAATGCGAGGTTTGCGTTTCCATGTTCCATCTTCTGAGAAGAGCTGCTCAGACCTGGGTTGCCAAACTGCTCCTGCTCCTGCTCGTCGCGTCCTTCGGCATCTGGGGCGTGTCGCGTGAGCTGATAAGCGGCGGCAACAGCACGACGGTGGTCACCGTCGGCGACCAGCATGTGGATGTCAATAAATTCCGCCTCGCCTACCAGCGCCAGGTTGCCCAACTCGGCCAGCAATACGGTGTGCGGCTGACGCCGGAGCAGGCCCGTGCTTTCGGCGTTGAAGAGCAGGTGCTTGCCCAACTCGTGGCCGGCGCCTCGCTGGACCAGCTTGCCGATGACATGGGCCTCGGCCTTTCCGAAGACCGCCTCGCCCAGCTGATCGGCGACGATCCGGCCTTCAAGGCAATCAACGGCCAGTTCGACCGCTCGCTTTTCACCTCTCGTCTGCGCAATGCCGGCATTCGGGAAGACGACTATATCAAGGATCGCAGCAAGCAGGCTATCCGCAGCCAGATCATCGAAGCCGTCTCCAACGGCTTCCAGGCGCCTGCGACTCTCGTCAACGCGCTGAAACTCTACGGCAACGAGAGCCGCAGCGTCGATTACCTGCTGCTCACCAACGCCAATATCGAACCGATCAAGGCGCCGGCCGATGACGTGCTCGCCAAGTGGTTCGAAGACGTCAAGCAGCGCTATCGCGCGCCGGAATATCGCAAGATCGCCTATCTGAAGCTTCAGCCTGATGACATCGCCGATCCCACGACCGTCACCGACGATCAGATCAAGGAAGCCTTCGACAAGGCGAAGGCCGCCTACACGACGCCGGAAAGCCGCACGCTCGAGCAGCTCACCTTCGCCAGCAAGGATCTCGCCAATGCGGCTGAAACCGCGCTGAAGAGCGGCACAAGCTTCGATCAGCTTGTCACCGACCAGGGCAAGACTGCAAGCGATGTGCTGCTCGGCGAATTCGCCAAGGACAAGGTTCCGGACCAAGCCGTGGCCGAAGCCGCTTTCGCGGTGAAGACGGATGGCGGCACCACACCTGTCGTCGACGGCACCTTCGGTCCTGTCATCCTGCGTGTGACCAATATCAAGCCGGAGACCACCAAGAGCTTCGATGAGGTCAAGGAAGAGCTCCGCAAACAGCTTTCGGTTGCCAATGCCTCGCAGGAGGTCATCAACGTTCACGACCGCATTGAGGATATGCGCGCCGGCGGCACGTCCCTCGAAGAGATCGCCAACCAGCTCAAGCTGAAGGCTGTCGTCATTGATGCCATCGACATGACGGGTGCAGACAAGGACGGCAATCCGGTCAAGGATATTCCGGCCCAGCAGCAGCTTCTGCCGGAAGCCTTCAAGACCGATGTCGGCGCTGATGCGGCCGCCATTTCCGTCGGCAATGACGGCTATGTCTGGTTCGACGTGCGCGACGTCATGCCGGAACGTGACCGCCCGCTTGCCGAAGTGCGTGACAAGGCCGTTCAGGACTGGACCGCCGAGCAGCAGAAGGCCGAACTTGCCAAAAAGGCCGGCGAGCTGAAGGCCGAGGCGCAGAAGGGCACCGCGCTTGCCGATATCGCCGCCCCGCTTGGTATCGCTGTCGAAAGCAAGAGCGGCTTTACCCGCTCGACCGACGATCCGGTTCTCGGCCGCGCCGGCATCAACGCCGCCTTCTCCGGTCCTGTAGATACCGTCGCAACGGCCGTCGGCGCGGATCCGAGCACGCAGATCCTGCTGAAGGTGACCGACGTCAACGAAGAGCCGACGACCGATGCCTTGAACAACCGCGACCAGCAGATCGCCGCCATCGCAAATCAGGCCGGTGACGACATTCTCGATCAGATGGTCAACCTGTTGCAGAGCCAGTATGGTACAGAGGTCAACCGGACCCTCGCCGAACAGGCAACCGTCCGCTAGGGAGAAGCGACGCATGACCGATCTGAAGCCGCTTCTGGCCAAGGCAGCTAGCCGTGAGCCACTGACCCGTGACGAGGCTCGCCAGGCCTTCGATATCCTGATGTCCGGTCAGGCAACGCCTTCGCAGATCGGCGGTTTCCTGATGGCGCTCCGCGTCCGCGGCGAGACGGTTGACGAGATCGTCGGCGCCGTCACCACGATGCGCTCCAAGATGCTGCGGGTGAAAGCACCCGCCGACGCGATCGATATCGTCGGCACCGGCGGCGACGCCAGCGGCACCTACAACATCTCGACGCTGGCGGCGCTCATCGTCGCCGGCGCCGGCGTTCCGGTCGCCAAGCATGGTAATAGGGCGTTGAGCTCGAAATCCGGTGCCGCTGACAGTCTTGCGGCGCTTGGCGTCAATCTCGAGGTCACCCCGGAGATGATCTCCCGCTGCATCGCCGAAGCCGGAGTCGGTTTCATGTTCGCGCAGCAGCATCATTCCGCCATGCGTCACGTCGGCCCGACGCGCGTCGAGCTCGGCACGCGCACGATCTTCAACCTGCTTGGTCCCCTCTCCAATCCGGCTGGCGTCAAGCGTCAGCTTCTCGGCGTCTTCGCGCCGCAATGGGTCGTGCCGCTTGCCGAGGTCATGCGCGACCTCGGCGCCGAAAGTGTGTGGGTCGTCCACGGCGACGGCCTCGATGAAATCACGACGACCGGCACGACCAGCGTCGCGGCCCTCGAAAACGGCAAGATCCGCACTTTCGAGCTGTCGCCCGCCGATTTCGGTGTGGCGCCTCGCATGCTCGCCGAGATCAAGGGCGGCGACGGCACCGTCAATGCAGCAGCCCTGCGCGAGGTGCTGGGCGGCGCCAAGAACGCTTACCGCGATATCGCGCTCGCCAATGCCGCCGCGTCGCTCGTCATCGCGGGCAAGGCAGAGACGATCCGTGACGGCATGAAGCTTGCAACGGAATCGCTCAACAGCGGCGCAACCGCATCTGCGCTCGACAAACTGATCGCCGTTTCCAACGATATCGACTAGGATTGTCTCATGACTGATATCCTGAAGAAAATCGAAGCCTATAAGCGTGAGGAAATCTCTGCGGCCAAGGCGAAGACCTCGCTTGCCGATCTCAAGGCTATGCAGGCCGGGCAGTCCGCGCCGCGTGGTTTCCACAAGGCGCTCGTCGCCAAGCGCGATGCCGGCCAGATCGGCCTGATTGCCGAGATCAAGAAGGCAAGCCCCTCCAAGGGCCTCATCCGTCCGGATTTCGATCCGCCGGCACTCGCTAGGGCATACGAAGCCGGTGGCGCTGCCTGCCTGTCGGTGCTGACGGATACGCCGAGTTTTCAGGGAGCGCCGGAATTCCTGACGGCAGCGCGCGCCGCTTGCGCCCTGCCCGCGCTGCGCAAGGATTTCATGTTCGAGACCTATCAGGTCCATGAGGCCCGCGCCTGGGGTGCCGACTGCATTCTGCTCATCATGGCCTCGCTGACGGATGACGACGCGCAGCGCCTGCAGGACGAGGCCTTCTCGCTCGGCATGGACGTGCTGGTCGAGGTTCATGATGCCCCGGAAATGGAACGCGCTTTGAAGCTGTCTTCGCCGCTCGTCGGTATCAACAACCGCAATCTCCGCACCTTCGAAGTCAGTCTCACGGTCAGCGAGACGCTGGCATCAATGGTTCCTGATGACCGGCTTCTGGTCGGCGAAAGCGGCATCTTCACCAATGAGGATTGCAAGCGCCTGCAGGCCGTTGACATCAATACCTTCCTCGTCGGCGAAAGCCTGATGCGCAAGGAGGACGTGACGGCAGCCACCCGCGCCCTGCTGTTTGGTGAAGCCGCCATCGCGGCTGAATGACATGAGCGGCGAAAAGCTCGGCCTGACCCATATCGGCGCCTCCGGCGAGGCGCATATGGTCGATGTCTCCGACAAGGCCGAGACCGTGCGCATCGCCACGGCCGAAGGCCATGTGAAGATGGCGCCGGAAACGCTTGCGCTCATTCGAGAAGGCAATGCCAAGAAGGGTGACGTCATCGGCACCGCCCGCCTTGCCGGCATCATGGCTGCCAAACGCACCGCCGATCTCATCCCGCTCTGCCATCCGCTGATGCTGACAAAGGTCACGGTCGAGATAGAGGAAGACGCCGCCCTGCCTGGTCTGCGCGTCACTGCAACCGCCAAGCTCACCGGCAGGACCGGTGTGGAGATGGAGGCGCTGACCGCCGTCTCGGTCGCTTGTCTCACGATCTACGACATGGCCAAGGCGGCCGACAAGGCAATGGAAATCGGCG
The DNA here is from genome assembly GCF_018987265.1 of Rhizobium sp. WYJ-E13. Taxonomy (NCBI): domain Bacteria; kingdom Pseudomonadati; phylum Pseudomonadota; class Alphaproteobacteria; order Hyphomicrobiales; family Rhizobiaceae; genus Rhizobium; species Rhizobium sp. WYJ-E13. The sequence continues at coordinate 1,469,466 of NZ_CP076853.1, forward strand.
GCATCAGGCTGCTCGAAAAATCCGGCGGCAAATCCGGCGATTTTCGCCATCCGGAGGCAAGATGAACCTTCTACCCGTCGCCGAGGCCCAGAACCGCCTACTCTCCCGCGCAAAGCCCGTCACGGCCTCCGAAACTCTGTCGCTCGCTGAGGCTGAAGGGCGCGTGCTTGCCGTCGATCTGACGGCAGGTCTGACCCAGCCGCCCTTCAATGCATCTGCCATGGATGGTTACGCGTTGCGCCGCGAAGATGCGCCGGAGCCAGGCGCCGTGCTGAAAGTCATCGGCACGTCTTCCGCCGGCCACGGCTTCGAGGGAAGCATCGGCCGCGGCGAGGCCGTCCGCATCTTCACCGGCGCGCCCATCCCCGCGGGCGCCGATAGCGTGCTGCTGCAGGAGGACGCCGAAAGGATCGAAGGCGGCATCCGAACCAAATTCGCAGTCCGTCAGGGCCAGCATGTGCGCCCCCGCGGCCAGGATTTTGCCGAAGGCGAAGCCGTGCTTACCGCCGGCACCGCTCTCGATTTCTCGCGGTTGACGGTCGCTGCCGGCATGAACCGGCCTGACGTCGAGGTGCTGCGCCGTCCGCTGGTCGCAATCCTCGCAACCGGCGATGAATTATTGCCGCCTGGAAGCACGCCCGGCCCTTCGCAGATCATCGCGTCAAATACGTTTGGTGTTGCCGCCCTCGCCCACAGAGCCGGCGCCGATGTGCTTGATCTCGGCATCGTGTCTGACGACAAGGCCAGGATCACCGCGGCGATCGACAGGGCGCGGGGCGCCAAAGTCGACGTCATCGTCACGCTTGGCGGCGCTTCGGTCGGCGACCACGATCTGGTGCAGGCCACCTTGATCGAGGCCGGCATGCAGCTCGATTTCTGGCGCATCGCCATGCGCCCCGGTAAGCCGCTGATGGTCGGCAGTTTCGGCGGGACCCACGTGCTCGGCCTGCCCGGCAATCCGGTCTCGAGCCTCGTCTGCTCGTTGCTGTTCCTCGAGCCGCTGATCCGCAAGCTCGCCTCCCTGCCCCCGGTGCAGCGCGAGGCAACGGTGGAAGCCGCGGTTACCCTGCGTGCCAATGACCAGCGGCAGGACTATGTCCGCGCTAGGCTTTCGAAATCCGCTGCCGGCAATTGGCTGGCCGAACCCTTCGACAAGCAGGATTCATCGATGATGAAGACCTTTGCCCGTTCGGACTGCCTCATCATCCGCCCGCCGCATGCGCCGGAACTGCCGGCAGGGGCCACCTGCCCGGTCATGCTTCTGCGGCCAGATCTCCTCGCCTGACATTTCCGGAAGCGACGACAATCCAGAAGCAGAGCTGCGCCAGCACGCTCGCTCCGAGAATGACGGTTGCCGTCGCAAGGCCTGGATCGCCGCCGCTGCCCGAGCGCGCGCCACGCGATCGCGCTTATCTCAAGCGGAAGACCATGCTATCGGCGGCCGTACCTTGCGCATTCCCGCCGAAATCCGGCACCGGATATTCTGCAATTTTTTCCAGCGAACCTGCGGGCAGAGGCGCCCTCCCCGGATCGCCGATGAGCACGTCGATGCCGGCTGCGCGGCAACGTTCAAGGAAAGGCAGCATACGCTCCGCCAGGACATCGTCATAGAAGACATCACCGGCCAGAATCATGTCGGCGTGAGGTGGTGCGTCGCTGATAATGTCGCCGAGCCGCGTCTCGATCACGACATCGTTCGCCTCGGCATTCAGCCGCGCCGCAACGATCGCCTTTGCATCGATATCGATAGCCAGAACATGGGCCGCACCACATTTCATGGCCGCGATGGCAACAAGGCCAGAGCCGGTGCCGAGATCGACGACATGCTTGCCCGCCATCTCTTCGGGATGGTCGAAAAGATAGCGAGCGAGCACCGCCCCACCCGCCCAAGGGTAGGCCCAATAAGGCGGTTCCATATCGGAATCGTCAGCCATTCCAAGGCGATAGAGGCCGCTCCTCGGTGTCGCAATATGCAGCCTTACGTCAGGTATCGACGGCACGCCCGCAAGCGGCAGATTTGTCTTGATGAAGGTCGTCAGCTCAGGACGATCATCTGCGGAAGCCGGTCTCATCTGGTGTCGATTGCCCTCGTTGCGACAGGCCACCTGGCCTTGAGCCGGGGCATAATACCTCGCTGGACCTTTGTATAGTTATGGAGCTTCACGTCTCGGCGTAACTTTCCTCCAGCGATCCCTTGGGGACATCGCCCCCCTTTTCCTAGAAGCCGGAGGACTCCATTATGCAACCGATCACCAGACGCTCATTCTCGGCCGCGCTTGTTGCAGGGGCCGCACTCAGCATGTTTCCGGCTGCCGGCCGGGCCGCCACCGTCGTCAAGGCGAAGAATGTCGTTCTCGTCCATGGCGCCTATGCCGATGCATCCTGCTGGCTGGATGTCATCCCTCATCTCCAGGCCGCTGGCCTCAATGTCATGGCCGTGCAGAACCCCCTCACTTCCTTTGCTGACGATGTCGAAGCCACCAAGCGTATCCTGGCGCTGATGGACGGCCCGACTGTGCTCGCCGGCCACTCCTATTCCGGCATGCTCGTCACCGAAGCCGGTGTCGATCCGAAGGTGACGGCACTCGTCTATATCGCTGCCCGCGCGCCTGACGCCGGCGAGGATTATACCGCGCTCGCCAAGCAGTATCCAACGCCGCCTGCCAGCGCCGGCCTCGTTCACGCCGCCGGTTATGCCCAGTTGAGTGAGGAGGCTTTCGTAAGGGATTTCGCCGGCGATCTGCCGGTTGCCCGCGCCAAGGCGCTCTATGCCGTGCAGGGCCGCATTTCAGATACGCTGTTCACTGCCAAGACAACAGTCGCTGCCTGGCGCTCCAAGCCATCCTGGTACGCGGTTTCGAAGAATGACCGCACCATCAATCCCGATCTCGAACGCTTCATGGCGAAGCGCATGAACGCGACGACGATCGAACTCGACGCCAGCCACGTTTCGCTGATTTCCCAGCCGCGCGCCGTCGCCGATCTCATCCTCGCAGCAGCCGGTTCCAGCGAACATAGCTGAGACTTTCGCTGCCTACCGGCCGCATCGCCTTACCGGTGCGGTCGGCGACCGCCTCAGCGGTCTTTCTTCTTGGCGAATTTGCCCCTGCCGCCATCGAATTTGGCGCCGTCGGACCTGTTGCCGCCTTCGAACTTGTTCTTGCCGCCTTCGAATTTCGGTTTGGCCGGTTTCTTCGTCCAGGGCTTGTCGTCCTGACGTTCCGCACCTGCGGGCCTGTCCTTGCCGAACTTGCCCTTCGGCTTGTCGCCACGGAACCGATCATCGCCCTGCTCTTCGAAGGACTTCTTCGCATAGGCAGGCTTGGCCGGCTTGCTGAAGTCGGGCGTACCGTTCAGCCTGACGACGCGGATGCCGCGCTCCATCGTCTTGTTCGGGCCGAGAGTGCCGAGGAAACTGTCGGCGCTGTCGGCGGCGATTTCCACGAAGGTCTCGTCCGGCTGCATCTTGATCGCACCGATCTCGCGCTTGGTGAGATTGCCGTTGCGGCAGAGCATCGGGATCAGCCAGCGCGGTTCGGCATTCTGCTTGCGGCCGACGGAGACGGAGAACCAGACACTCGGGCCGAAATCGTCACGCGGTCCCTTCTGCGCCGGCGCGAATTCGCGCGGTTCGCCATTGTCGCGGCGCTTGCGGGCGCGGTCGTCCTGTACTGAAACCTCGATCAGGTCTTCCGGTGCCGACTGGTTGGCGCGATAAAGGCGCACGAAAGCGGCAGCAAGTGCCTCGGCGCCGTGGCTTTCGATGAGCTTCTGCACCAGCCCCTGCTCTTCGTCCTGCGGCTTGTCGGCAAAGATCGGATCGGCGAGCAACCGCTCGTCGTCACGCTCCGTTACTTCCTCGACGGAGGGCGGCCGTGCCCAGGTGGCGGCGATACCGGCATTGTCGAGCAGCCGTTCGGCCTTGCGGCGCACGTTGAGCGGCACGATGAGCGCGCTGACGCCCTTGCGTCCTGCGCGACCCGTTCGGCCGCTGCGATGCAGCAGCGTTTCCGGATTGGTCGGCAGATCGGCATGCACGACGAGGTCGAGGCCCGGCAGGTCGATGCCGCGGGCTGCAACGTCGGTCGCGATGCAGACGCGCGCACGTCCGTCGCGCATCGCCTGCAGCGCATGGCTGCGCTCGTTCTGCGTCAGTTCGCCGGAGAGAGCGACGACATTGAAATTGCGGTTGTGGAACCGGGCCGTCAGGTGATTGACGGCCGCGCGCGTCGAACAAAAGACGATCGCATTGCGCGCCTCGTAGTAGCGCAGCACGTTTATAATAGCGTTTTCGCGGTCAGCAGGTGAAACGACGAGCGCGCGATATTCAATATCGATATGTTGCTTTTCTTCCGCCTGCGTGCTGATGCGCACCGCATTGCGCTGATAGCTCTTCGCGAGCTTGGCGATGGCAGCAGGCACGGTCGCGGAGAACATCAGCGTGCGGCGCTCGTCCGGTGCCGATTCAAGGATGAATTCCAGATCTTCGCGGAAGCCGAGATCGAGCATCTCGTCCGCCTCATCCAGCACCGCCGCCTTGAGTTCGCTCATATCCAGAGCGTTGCGGCGGATGTGGTCGCAGAGACGTCCCGGCGTGCCGACGACGATATGTGCGCCACGCTCCAGCGCACGACGCTCGCTACGGATATCCATGCCGCCGACACAGCTCGCGATGACGGCGCCTGTCATTTCGTAAAGCCATTCCAGCTCGCGCTTCACTTGCAGCGCCAGTTCGCGCGTCGGCGCGATGACGAGGGCAACCGGAGCAGCGGCGGGGCCAAACCGCTCCGCGCTTCCAAGAAGTGTAGGGGCGAGTGCAAGCCCGAATGCGACGGTCTTGCCCGAGCCGGTCTGTGCGGAAACGAGGGCGTCCGATGTAACGAGCGCCGGATCGAGCATCGCCTTCTGGACGGGGGTGAGCTCGGTATAGCCGCGCTTCTGCAACGCCTTGGCGATCGCCGGAGAGACGCCGTTATAGTCAGTCATTTTATTCGATCTTTCGGAGCTGTCAGGCGCGTAACGCACCGTAGCCGGAATCGTCCGGCCGAAGAGTTGGGCCGTTCCTACTCGCTCCGGCTGCGAATGTCAAAGTGTCTCGCCGCGCCATGTGTAGATGGCGATGCTGCCGGAGCGCCCGCGAAGCTTCGTCTCGACCGGTCCGGTCAACCGCCCCGCCTGCGACGGAACGGCATCCGGACCGGCGGCGTCGAGCAGGCTGGCACTGAGTGCAAGCTCTGCCCCGCGGCTCGCCGCCACCTCCATGAGCCGTTGGGCGACATTAACGGTATCGCCCGTTGCGGTGATCTGCTGGCGGTCGCCGCTGCCGAGACGAGATGCGACGATCGGGCCGCAATGGGCACCGAGCTTGAAGCCTATCTTCCTGCGGCGAAGCTCCGGATGGCCTGCAAGGAAGAGGCGCGTGCGGTCGGCAAGCCTAACGGCGCAGGCTGCTGCCCGCGCCGCATCGTCGGCCGCCGGTTCCGGCAGCCCGAAGAGGATCATGGCGCCGTCGCCCATGAAGCTGGTGATCGCCCCGCCAAGCAGCCGCACTTCCTCGTCGATGAGTTCGAAGAAGCTGCTGAGGATTTCCCGCACTGCGGCCGGTCCGACGGCTTCGCTGAGACCGGTGAAACCCGAAAGGTCGATGAAGACGACGGAAGCATTCTGACGCACCGGCTCGGCCAGAAACGCCGGGTCGCGCGCCAGCCACTCGCCCAGGCCCGGCGCTTCGATGCGTTGCAGCCGCTCGGACTGATCGGCGAAGTGCCGCGCACGGCCGCGGTCGCGCCAGAGTTCTGCGGCACCGAAAATAACTGCGGGTGGGAGGGCGGCCGCAATCGGCAATGCAGCACTCAGCCAGTAGCCGTTCGCGAAGGCTGCAAGGTTGAGCATCGCCCACACAATGACCGCTAGGCTGATGATGACGAAGCCGAGGGCACTGCGGCTCCATGCGACCAGTGCGACGAGAAGAACAGGCAAGGCTATCGCAATGCCGGCATCTGCCTGCCGTGTCCTGCTGTCGCGCACCATGCCATCGCCTGCTATCAGATGCGTGATTGCCGTCGACATGACTTCGACACCCGGCAGGATGGGATCGAACGGCGTGGGGAAGACATCGCCGCCGCCGGTCACGGTCGCGCCGATCACCACTACCTTGCCGGTGATGGCATCCGCCGGCAGCTTGCCATCAAGCGCATCGGCAGCGCTGAAGGTGCTGATGCTGCCTGCGGGACCATAGAAAGTCAGCGGCAGGCGCTGGCCCGTATCCGTTGGAATGCGGCGGGCGCCGAGCCGGATGCCATCCTTTTCGATCAATGGTTCCGCACCGAGCGCAATCGAGGCGACCCGGAGTGGAAAGGCCGCATCCAGACGATCGGCGGCGCGAGAAAACAGCGGAACGAATCGCGGCACGCCGCTCTGGTCCGTCGCCACATTGACGATGCCAAGCGTTGCAGCCTCTGCGAAGCGTGGCTGCGGCAGCAGAAGCTGCTGCGCTTCGGGGACCGCGGCAAGCGGATCTTCCGCGTTTCTCGTCACCGCCTGGAGACTTTGCGGAAAGGTCGCAGCACCGGCGATGATGCTCGGCGTTGCCTTGAGGGCCGTTTCAAGCGCGGCATCGCCCTCCTGCGTACCGGGATCGACAAGCAGGATATCGAGCGCCAGTGCCCTCGGCTTCAATGCTCCGATGGACGTCACGAGCTGCGCAAGCATCTCCCGCTTGAGCGGATAGCCATGCGCTGCGGCTGTACGGTCATCGATTGCGATAATGGAAACGAGACCGGGCGGAGGCCGGACGCCAACGATCGTGCTGCGCAGATCGGCAAGCGTGGCCTCCATCCGCTCCATGAGGCCGGAGTCCGACTGCAGATGAAAATAGCCGAGTACCGCGCCCCACAGACCGGCGAGCAGCAGCGCGAACACGGTCTGGAGGCGATGGTTCATGAGACGACTTATTGACCGAGGCGTGAAAGAAGGGCCGCGACGCGCGGCGCCGGCCACGTGCGGACGGTGAGCGTGGCGGTTCCGCGCGTGACATCCACACCTTCACCCGGTCCAAGTGTGACCGCCGGCCCGGCCGGACGGCGCACGCCGACACGGCCGCGTGTAACCAGCACGGAGGTGGTGCCGTCTTTGACATCAACGGCCCATTGCGTACCGCGGACGGCCGCGATCGCCTGAGGCGTCACGACCTGGAAGCCGCCACGGTGCTGGCTGCTGTCCACGTCGATAAGGGCAGACTTGCTGCGCAGCGACAAGGAATCCGGGCTGCCGTCGCGATTGCGATCGGTGAGTCTGAAGGATGCCCCGCGTTCGGCGGTGATATTGACGCCGCCCGGACAACGGAAGATCTGGTTGCCGTTTGAAGCGCGCGAAATCGCACAGCCGGCAGACTGGGCATAAGCTGCGCCATCAGGCAGGAGGCAGATGATCAGCACAGCGGAAAACAGGCTGCGGGAGATTGCTGACATGGCTTTCATGATCCGCCCCTCGTCACTCGCCGGCACATTCGCGAACGCGCCGGTCGGCCCATACTAGCTGAATTCGTCGGTTTCCCTATGCAAAAACGTGAACCTGCGCAAGCCATTCGGAAACACTCAGCGTTCGCCCGGCGAAGGCCCTACATAGCGGGCACGCGGGCGGATCAGATGGCCGCTTTCGATCTGCTCCGTCGCATGCGCCAGCCAGCCGGCCGTGCGCGCCAGCGCAAAGATGATGATTGGTGCCTCCTCAGGCAGGTTGAAGGCTGCTGTCATGGCGGTAAGCGCGAAATCGACATTGACCTTCTCGCCCACCATTTCTTCGCCGGCCATCTGCACATCGCGAAAGACCGGCGGCACGTCGAAAGAGGAGAGCAGCACGCCCGCCCGCACATCGCCATCGGGGTAAAGCGGGTGCCCGAAGGCGACAGGCTTACCTCCCCGTAGCAGCAGGTGGCGGATCGCATGCTCCGCCCCAGCGCCGGATGCTGCCTTGGCAAGGGCATCGACGCTTCGCCATGCCGAACCATGCAATGGTCCTGTCAGCGTTGCGAGACCCGAGAGCACTGCGGCAGAAAGTGCTGCCCCCGTCGAAACCGTGACGCGGACGGCGAAAGCAGAGGCATTGAGCTCATGATCGGCGAGCATGACAAGCGCTCGCCTGAGGCAATCGGCAGCCTCCGGCCTGCCCCAGCATGCAGCAAGACGGTGATGCAGCGGATGATCCGCCGATCCCGGCGCTAGCGCATCGGCGACGGTTGAAAGCACGCTGCATGCTTCCATCTGCAAGGCCGGGCGTGCACGTCCGAGAGACGGTAGATCGGCGCTTACCCGCCCCGCCAGCGCCAGCAGCGCGGCTTGAATGGAGGGCGATGCCGGCCCAGGGGCAGAGGCCGGTACGCAGGCGAAACTCTCCGCATTACACAGTAGCAGCGCCGTCTCCTCCAACGTCGCATGGGCTGAAAGCTCTGCCGCATCCTGCCCCCGATAGAGCAATCGTCCTGCGGCGATGGTCGAGATTGACGATGTCAGTACCGGATCGCCCCAGCGGATTGCTTCGGCGGCGACCGTCTCGCTCTTGCGCCTGCCGGCGTGGCGCTCGGCAAGCCGTTTGACATCGCTTTCCCGATAGAGGCTGCGGCGTGGATCGGTGGGGTCGGCCTTGGCGCGGATTCGCCCACGGCTGACATTGGCATAAAGCGTCTGCGGCTTGGTGCCGAGTTCGGCCAGCGCTTCCTCCGCTGTCAGCCAGCTCATGTCAGCCTCACATTGATCAATTGCATCAAGATTGACGTCAACTAAAGTAGATTCGATCTTTCATCCGGTAAAGGAGAAACACCTATGAAAAATGGTTTGGAAGATGTCATCGCCGCTGAAACCCAACTCTCGGATGTCGACGGCGAAGCCGGTCGGCTGATCATCCGCGGCGTATCGCTGGATCATCTGGCAGGAAGCAGCACCTATGAGGATGTCGCCGCCCTGCTGCTGGACGGCCTGATCGAGCCGCATCTCGACGCAAGCGAACTGCGCTGCCGGCTCGGCAAGGCGCGAAGGGAGGTTTTCGCGGAAGTCGAGACTGTCGATACTCGCCTACTGGCGCTGCCGCCGGTCGATGCCATGCGTGCTCTCGTTGCCCGCCTGCCCGACGGCGAGGATATCGATACCGCGCTTCGTCTGCTTGCCGCACCCGCCGTGTTCCTGCCGGCGGTTCTGCGCCTGCAGCGAGGCGAAAAGCCGCTAAAGCCCGATGCGGGCCTCCCACAGTCGGCCGACATCCTGCGCATGCTCTCGGGCGCGGTGCCGAGCGCCGAGCAGACCGCAGCCCTCGACACCTATCTCGTGACGATCTCCGATCATGGCTTGAACGCCTCGACTTTCGCGTCGCGTGTCATCGCCTCAACCCGCGCCGGCCTTACCTCCTCGGTGCTGGCGGCGATCAGCGCGCTGAAGGGACCACTGCATGGCGGCGCGCCCGGACCGGTGCTCGATATGCTCGATGGGATCGGCAACGAGGCCAATGCCGGCCCCTGGCTGCGCTCCGCACTCGATCGCGGTGAGCGGCTGATGGGCTTTGGCCACCGTGTCTACCGGGTGCGCGATCCGCGTGCCGATGCCCTGAAAAACGCGCTGAAGCCGCTCGGTGCCACCGGCCAGGTCAATACCAGCAGAATCGCGCTTGCCGAAGCCGTGGAGCAGGCAGCGCTTGCCATCCTGAAGGAGCGCAAGCCGGGTCGGTCGCTGGATGTGAATGTGGAGTTTTATACCGCGCTGCTGTTGGAAAGCCTTGGCTTCCCCCGCGAAGCCTTCACTGGCGTCTTCGCCATCGGCCGCACCGTTGGCTGGATCGCCCATGCTTGTGAACAGGCGCTGGAAGGCCGTCTCATCCGCCCGCGCTCGGTCTATGTCGGACCTCTGCCGGAAGCGGCGTGACATCAAGAAAAGACCGCTCCCTCGCCTTGGAGGGAGCGGCGGAATCTTAGACCAATCGGCTCTGCTCGGTTGCCGCTTCGATGAAGCTTGCAAAAAGCGGATGCGGGTCAAGCGGGCGGGACTTCAGTTCCGGGTGGTACTGAACGCCAATGAACCAGGGATGATCAGGATATTCGATCGTTTCCGGCAACACGCCATCCGGCGACATGCCTGAGAAGACCAGGCCGCAATTCTCCAGCCGATCCTTGTAGTCGATATTGACTTCGTAGCGGTGGCGATGACGCTCGGAAATGTCGGTCGAGCCGTAGATATCCGAAATCTTCGTGCCTTTCTTCAGCGCCGCCTTGTAGGCGCCGAGACGCATCGTGCCGCCGAGATCGCCGGCCGCGGTGCGCTTCTGCAACTCGTTGCCCTTCACCCACTCGGTCATCAGACCGACGACCGGTTCCGGCGTCGGGCCGAATTCGGTCGATGAGGCGTTTGGAACATCGGCGAGATTGCGGGCAGCTTCGATAACGGCCATCTGCATACCGAAGCAGATGCCGAAATACGGCACTTTGCGCTCGCGGGCAAACCGTGCCGCATGGATCTTGCCTTCTGAACCGCGCTCGCCGAAGCCGCCCGGTACCAGAATACCGTGGACCTTTTCGAGATACGGCGCCGGATCTTCCTTTTCGAAGACTTCCGACTCGATCCACTCGAGCTTGACTTTGACGCGGTTGGCGATCCCTCCGTGATGCAGCGCTTCGATCAGCGACTTATAGGCATCCTTGAGACCGGTATACTTGCCGACGATCGCAATCGTGACCTCGCCTTCCGGCGTGCGGATACGGTTGCAGACCTCTTCCCACTGGTCGAGACGCGGCTTCGGCGCCGGCTCGATGCCGAAGGCGGCGAGCACTTCGTCGTCGAGGCCTTCCTTGTGATAGGCCATCGGCACGTCGTAGATGTTGGCAACGTCGAGCGCCTGGATGACGGCGGACGGACGCACGTTGCAGAACAGCGACAGCTTACGGCGTTCGGCTTCCGGGATTTCCCGGTCGGCGCGCACCAGAAGGATGTCGGGATGGATGCCGAGCGCCTGCAGTTCCTTGACCGAATGCTGCGTCGGTTTGGTCTTCAGTTCGCCCGCTGCAGGAATGTACGGCATCAGCGTCAGGTGGACGTAAACAGCGGTGCCGCGCGGCAGATCGTTGCCGAGCTGGCGGATCGCTTCCATGAAGGGCATCGCCTCGATATCGCCGACCGTGCCGCCGATTTCGCAGATGACGAAATCGTAGTCGTCATTGCCCTCGATGACGAAATCCTTGATCTCGTTGGTGACGTGGGGAATGACCTGAACGGTCGCGCCGAGATAGTCGCCGCGGCGTTCCTTGTCGATGATGTTCTTGTAGATGCGGCCGGTGGTGATGTTGTCGGTCTTGGTCGCCGAACGTCCCGTGAAACGTTCATAGTGGCCGAGATCGAGGTCGGTTTCCGCGCCGTCGTCAGTGACGAAGACTTCGCCGTGCTGGGTCGGGCTCATAGTGCCCGGATCCACATTCAGATAGGGGTCGAGTTTGCGAAGCCGCACCCGATAACCACGGGCCTGCAACAACGCTCCGAGAGCCGCGGCCGCAATTCCTTTTCCGAGGGAAGAAACCACGCCGCCAGTGATGAATACGTATCGCGCCATGGGAGTCACCGGATACCTTTTCAAAAACGATTCCACCAGCCCAAAAATTCTTTTCCGGAACTTTTGGTGCGTGGCGCAGGAATCTGAACAAAAGAAAACCGGCAGACCCGAGGGTCTGCCGGCGGTTTATTTTCAGGACCGGCTTATTGTCCCGTGGGGACGCCGGAAGGCTGTGCCGGCGCAGTAGCGGCCGGAGTCCCAGGCTGGGCCGGAGCCGTCGTCGTCGGAGCTGCCGGAGCGGTCGTCGCAGGGGCGCTTGCATCCGGAGCCGGATTTGCGGGTGCTTGCGCTGCAGGAACTGCCGGTGCCGGTGCCGGAGCGGCAGCGCCGCTGTTCGGAATGCCGCTGTTATCGGCAGGCTGAGCCGGAGCCGGGGCATTGCCGCCGAGCGAATCAAGAATGCCGTTGCCCTGGCCGCTCGTTGCCGGAATGCGGTTGAGAATGTCGGTCGGTCGGCCTTCGTAACGGGTCAGGATTCCGAGGCCGAGCGAGGTGAGGAAAAACAGCGTCGCCAGGATCGCCGTCGTGCGTGTCAGCGCATTGGCCGTGCCGCGGGCCGACATGAAGCCCGATCCGCCGCCAATGCCGAGACCGCCGCCTTCGGAGCGCTGGATGAGCACGACGCCGACGAGCGCGAGCACGATCATGAGATGGATGACAATCAATACTGTCTGCATGGGTCCAGTCCTGCCCGTCTGAGGACGGACATAAAGTAAAAATCTGGCGGCTCTTTACATGAGGTCATCAGCTATTCCAAGCCCTTCGGCCAGGAATATGCAATCGCCTCAGGCAAGCAGCGTTTCATATGCGCCGTAGATGGCGAGGAAATCAGTGGCTTTCAAGCTCGCGCCGCCGATGAGCGCGCCGTCCACATTGTCGACGGCGAGCAGTTCGCTGGCATTCGAGGGCTTGACCGAACCGCCATAGAGGATGCGCATGCCCCTGCCCTCTTTGCCGAACCGCAAGACGAGTTCGTCACGGATGAAGGCATGGACGATTTCCACATCCTGTGCGGTCGGCGTCAGCCCGGTACCGATCGCCCAGACCGGCTCATAGGCGATGACGGTATTTTCGGCCGTCGCCTCGTCCGGCAGCGATCCCGAAAGCTGGCGCTTGAGGATATCGAGCGTCTGGTAGGCGTCGCGCTCATCGGCGGTTTCACCGACACAGATGATCGCGGTGATATCGGCCTGATAGGCAGCCTGGGCCTTGGCCCGCACCAGATGATCGGTTTCGGCATGGTTGATGCGTCGTTCCGAATGGCCGACGATCACATAAGTGCCGTAGCAATCCGCAATCATTTCCGCAGATACATCGCCAGTATGGGCGCCGCTCTGCGTCTGGTGGCAATCCTGTGCGCCGATCGCAAGCGGGCTGTCGGTGGCGAGCGCCGTCGCCACGTAGAGCAGCGTTGCCGGCGGGCAGATCAGGGCTTCGACTTTCTCCGACAAGGGAGTCCTGACGCCTTGAGCAATCGCCTTGATCTGGTCCAATGAGGCACGCGTGCCGTTCATCTTCCAGTTCCCCGCCACGAGCGGGCGTACGTCAGGTGTCATGTTGCTCCTCCCAAAATCCGCCTATTCGGCGGCCTTAGCAAAAGCCCGCAGCAAAGGAAAGCGCTCCGGGTGACGTTGGGGCGATATCAGTCTTCCGTAGGGTGAAATCCGCCTTTTCAGGACGCCAGTATCCAGTTCAGCACCCTGCGCCAGTCGATCATGCGGATCGGCGTGCCGTGATTGCCGCTCTCAAACAATGTGAAATGCGTCGGGTATTTTGCCTTGTCGAGCTTTTCGAACAGCGCCTGCTGGTCGGCCGCAGCATAGACGGGATCGCGGCTGCCATGGGCAAACCAGAGCGGCAGCTTCGCCTTGTAGAAAGGGCTCTTTGCAAAATCCGGGTCCGAGACGCCGCTCATGATCAGCATTCCCTTCAGCCGTTTGACACTTTCGGCATCGCGCGCGATCCCCCAGCAGATCTGGCTGCCCATCGAGGCGCAGCTCAGGATGATTGGTCGGCCTGGAGACTGTGCGTTCGCATAGCGGATCAGGCCGGCGATCGCCGTCACCCCATTGGCGTCGAACGTCCGTACGGTCGGCGAATAATAGACGCCGCCATTGCCGGCAGCGAGGTTCTTCAGCCGGTTGAAATTGCCGCCGAAGGAATAGTCGTTGGCACCGAGCCGCCGGTCGCCATCGCGGCCGTGGATGAAGATGACCGTGAAAGCGGCATTCTGTGCTTGTCCCACTCTGGTGACATCCAGCCTGATGCCGTCGAGCGACAGCGTTTCATCCGCCTGCAGCTTCTTCACCCCGAGCGAGACATATTTCTGCTGCACGCGCTTTTCAGGGATCTGGTCACGCCCGTTGATATCGCGCATCTCATCGTATTCGATCACCTCGAACGCGCCATCATCGCCTGTCTGAAGCACGGTCTGCTTCGAAAACAGGTCGTCCTTGTAGGGTGGCAGGGCATGGGCTGCGGCGGTCCCGACGGCGGCGGACAGGAAAAAGGCCGCAATTGCGGTGATTGTAGTGCAATGACTTGTGGACATCGGCATGCAGATGGTTCCCAAAGAGCTGCCGCGACTTGCCATTCGACGCCCGGCAACGCAAATCACATCTTGAAAAGCTCCGCAAATCCGGGGCGCGTCGCGTATCGGGGCGCTTTCTGTCAGAATTCCCCTGATTCGCAAACGCGATGCCGAACGCGACTATTGTGGGCCAGCGGCGGCCCGTCACGAGAATTAAGATCTGAACGGTTCCATGGAAGACAGCAACGACCTTTTTTCCGGAATGCCCCTGTCGTCAAAGCAGGACCCGCAGAAGCAGGAGGAGGCTGCAAAGTCTGCCGCGCCGGCTGCAAAGCCCGCTGCGGCTGCAGCACCCGCCGCCACCCGCCCTGCCCCGGCGACGTCGAACGGCGACGATTACGGCGCATCCTCGATCCGCGTTCTGGAAGGCCTGGAACCGGTGCGCATGCGTCCGGGCATGTATATCGGCGGCACCGACGAGAAGGCGCTGCACCATCTCTTTGCCGAAGTCATCGACAACTCGATGGACGAAGCGGTGGCCGGCCATGCCGATTTCATCGACGTCCACCTCGATGTTGAGGGCTATCTCACCGTTACCGACAACGGTCGCGGTATTCCGGTCGAGAACCATCCGCAGGTTCCCGGCAAGTCGACACTTGAGGTCATCATGACCAAGCTGCATGCCGGCGGTAAATTCGACGGCAAGGCCTATGAAACCTCCGGCGGTCTGCACGGCGTCGGTGTGTCCGTCGTCAACGCTCTGTCAGACGTTCTCGAAGTCGAGGTTGCTCGTAACCGCAAGCTCTATCGTCAGCGCTTCTCGCGCGGCCTGCCGCAGGGCGGGCTCGAGGAGCTCGGCGATGTGCATAACCGCCGCGGCACCAAGGTTCGCTTCCACCCCGACCCGCAGATTTTCGGGGATCACGCGAAGTTCGATGCAGCGCGTGTTTTCCGTATGGCCCGCTCCAAGGCGTATCTCTTCGGCGGCGTCGAAATCCGCTGGAGCTGCGATCCGGGCGTTTTGCCTGAAGGTTCCGACGTGCCCGACAAGGCCGTCTTCCACTTCCCCGGCGGCCTGAAGGATTATCTGCAGGCGACGATGGGCAAGGAGTTCACCGTCACCCGCGAAATCTTCGCCGGCAAGACTGAGAAGGCAAGCGGCCATGGTTCGCTGGAATGGGCGATCACCTGGTATGGCGGCGATCCGCAGGTCCACTCCTATTGCAACACCATCCCGACGCCTGAGGGTGGCACGCATGAGGCCGGTCTGCGCATTGCGCTGACCAAGGGCCTGAAAAGTTATGCCGAGCTGACGCAGAACAAGCGCGCCGCACAGATCACCACCGATGACGTGATGATCTCGGCCGTCGGCATGCTGTCGATTTTCGTCCGCGAGCCGGAATTCGTCGGCCAGACCAAGGATCGCCTGGCGACCGTCGAAGCCCAGCGACTCGTCGAAAACGCGCTGCGCGATCCTTTCGACCACTATCTCGCCGACAATCCGAACGAGGCCGAGAAGCTTCTCGACTGGGTGATCGAGCGCGCCGAAGAGCGCCTGCGTCGCCGCAAAGAGAAGGAAGTCAACCGGAAGACCGCGGTTCGCAAGCTGCGCCTGCCGGGCAAGCTCGCCGACTGCTCGCAGAACACCGCCGAAGGAGCCGAACTCTTCCTGGTCGAGGGTGACTCGGCAGGTGGCTCCGCCAAGCAGGCGCGCAATCGCGCCAATCAGGCGATCCTGCCGCTGCGCGGCAAGATCCTCAACGTCGCCAGCGCCGGCCGCGAAAAGCTCGGCGCCAACCAGCAGATCTCCGATCTCGTCCAGGCGCTCGGCTGCGGCACACGCTCGAAATACCGCGAAGAGGATCTGCGCTACGAACGCGTCATCGTCATGACAGATGCCGACGTGGACGGTGCACACATTGCCTCGCTGCTCATCACCTTCTTCTATCAGGAAATGCCGGAGCTGGTCCGGGGCGGCCACCTCTTCCTCGCCGTGCCGCCGCTCTACAAGATCACCCAAGGGGCAAAATCCGCCTATGCCCGCGACGACGATCACCGCGCCGAGCTGATGGAGACGGAGTTCAAAGGCAAGGCCAAGATCGAGATCAGCCGCTTCAAGGGGCTTGGCGAAATGCTGCCCGCCCAGCTCAAGGAAACCACCATGGATCCGTCCAAGCGCACGCTGCTGCGGGTGCTGATCGACGAGGTGGATTTCGAGGGAACGCGCAATGCCGTCGACGACCTGATGGGAACCAAGGCCGAAGCCCGCTTCCGCTTCATTCAGGAGCGTGCGGCTTTCGCCGAAGACCTGGATATTTAAGCCGCAGCGAATTCATCGAACTGACGAAGAACCGTTACGCTTCCGTCAAATTACCGGCGCAATAGAACGGCCGGCGCTCTGTCCTCCCGCGAGGGCACTGCAGCGCCGGCCGTTTGTCTCAACCCTTTGCCGGATATTTGCCATGACCAAGCGTTTTCTTGCGACTGCCGCTTTCGTTCTCCTGTCCAGCACCGCCTCCGTCTATGCCACTGATATCGGCGCGACCGTCGAGACCGCCTGCCCCTTCGGCGATTGCGCGGCAGCCATTTCGCTGTCCTATCTCGGCGAATTCGTCATCCCGACCGGTCAGATGGAAAACGGCGTTGAATTCGGCGGCATTTCCGGCCTCGATTTCGATGCCGCCACCGGCCACTATATCGCCATCAGCGACGACCGCTCCGAAAAGGCGCCGACCCGCTTCTACGATCTCGATATCGATGTCAGCGCGAGCGGCCTGAAGAGCGTCACCATCGTCAAGCACACCACTTTCCAGGACAAGAACGGCCAGCCCTTCGCGATCCGCACCGTCGATCCGGAATCCATCCGCTTCGGCAAGGACGGGATTTACTGGGGCAGCGAGGGCGATGCCAAGGCGCTGATCGCACCCTTCGTCCGCGTCACCTCGCCGGACGGCGCCTTCGTTCGCGAGTTCAAGCTGCCGGACGGTTTTGCCCCGACCGCCGACAAATCGACCGGTATTCGCGACAATCTCGCTTTCGAGGATCTGGCTGTGTCTCCGTCCGGTGATGTATTCGTCGGCGTCGAAGCAGCCCTCTATCAGGACGGTCCGAACCCCAGTCTGACAACCGGCAGCCTGTCGCGCATCATCCGCTACGATGGCGCAACCGGCGAACCAAAGGCTCAGTACGTCTACACCGTTTCACCGATCCCGCAGGCTGCCACCAAACCTGATGGCGGCAATGATAACGGCATGTCGGAAATGGTCGCCCTTGACGATCATCGCCTGCTCGCTGTCGAGCGCAGCTATGCCCAGGGCTTCGGCAACAACATCAAGCTTTTCATGATGGATCTCGATGGCGCGACCGACGTTTCCGGCATCGCTTCGCTCGCCAAGAATGACCAGCGCGTCGTACCTGTGCGCAAGAACCAGGTGCTCGACCTGCGTGCCATCGGCCTGACGCCCGACAATATCGAGGCCATGGCAATCGGCAAGGCGAAGGATGGCACCGATGTCCTGATCCTCGGTTCGGACAATAATTTCTCGACCGGCCAGAAGACGCAGTTCTACGCCTTCAAGATCAACCGCCGCCCGCAATAATAGTTCAGGGACTCAGCGACCAAATAACCACGCTTTGTATACGCTTTATCCGGGCGGACCTTGAAACCGCCCGGTTCATGGCCCATAAACTAGTGCAACAATAAAAAGAGGCGCGCGTGGGTGTGTTTGATCGTCAGAAAACCAATACGGAGCCGCGATGGCTGGGGCCGTCGGCGACGATACGTACGCCGCTGATACCCTCCATTTCGGCTGCGCGCTGGCTGCTCGTACTCGTTGCCGCAGCCGGCGTTTATTTCTTCTACGGCTTCGTGGTGCCGGTGCTGGCAGCCCTCGTCATCGGCTTTGCGAGCTGGCCGCTTTACCGCAAACTGGTTGCCCGCGTCGGCGGCAATACGACGATCGCCGCGACGATCGCGATCGTCCTCATTGTCACGTTCCTCGTCATTCCGATCGGCCTTGCGGTCACCTATACGACCGGTGAAGTGCGTACATGGGTCGCATGGGCAATCCACGCCAACCGCTTTGGCGCGGAAACGCCGCAATGGATTGTCGCCCTGCCGCTCGCCGGCCCCTATCTCGACGAACTCTGGACGAAATATATCGGCAGCCCCGGTGCCATGGGTGAGCTCATCCAGGCCGTCAGCGGCGCCAATATCGGCAATATCTATCGCGCGGTCCTGGCGGCCGGCGGCGGCGCCTTCCATTTGTTGCTGACGCTGCTCTTCATGCTGATCGCGCTGTTTTTCGTCTATCGCGACGGCTTCTCCTTCTCCAAGCAGATCGACATGCTCGGCGAGCGTATCCTGCCGAACCGCTGGGAGCGCATTTCCCGCGTCGTGCCCGCCACCATCAGCTCGACCGTCATGGGCATGACGCTGATCGCGATCGGCGAAGGCATCGTACTCGGCGTGGCCTATTGGATCGCCGGCGTCCCATCGCCTGTCACTCTCGGTGTGCTGACGGGTGTCATGGCGCTGGTCCCCGGCGGAGCGCCGCTCTCCTTCACGCTGGTATCCGTCTATCTGCTGGCCAGCGGCTCGCATGTCGCCGGCATCGGCCTCTTCGTCTGGGGCACGGTCGAACTCTTCATCGTCGACAAGACGCTGCGTCCGAAACTCGTCGGCGGACCGATCAAGCTGCCCTTCCTGCCGACCTTTTTCGGCCTTGTCGGTGGCGTGAAGACGATGGGCTTCCTCGGCCTCTTCATCGGCCCGGTGCTGATGGCGCTGCTGGTCGCGATCTGGCGAGAGTGGATACACGAAGTCCGTAGCGCCGATACGAGTCCACAGATCATCCTCGATGAACAGGCACCGCCGGTGCAGCGTGTTGCCGAGGGCTAAGTCCCGCGAGACGCTTTGCCTAAATCAGGCCAGTCGTTTTTCCATGAAAAGGCTGAGTGGGTCCGGCAGGTAGGAGCCGAAAGGCTCGATTTCGAGGAATCCATATTTCCTGTAAAGGCCGATCGCCTCCGGCTGGTAGATGCCCGTCTCCAGACGGATCGCAGCGAGCCCCTTGTCCCTGCCGAGTTCTTCAAGCCTGTCCATTAGTTGGCTCGCGACCTTCAGGCCCCTCGCCTCGGGATCGACGAACATGCGCTTGATCTCGGCCGTGCCGTCGCCCGCCTCGACCAGTGCGCAGCAGCCCACGATCTCGCCGCCATTGCGCGCCACGAGGAAGCTCACCGACGGCTTTTCCAGTGTTGAAATATCGACGAGGTGGTTGCTCTCGGGCGGATAAAGCGACTGGGCATAGGCGTCGGAGAGTTCCAGAAGACGGATCACGTCATCCTGACGCGGCGGTTCCAGAGCGATGGTGACGGGCATTTTCTTTCCTATTGCGACCAACGGCGCGAATTTTCCCGGATGACGGGGAGTTAATATCGCTGCCTTCATTCCGTTGGAATTGTGTTGTCGAAGATTGTGACACGCTCAATAGCCATGGAGGCAAAATATGCAAGCCGTCCTCATCGCCATGACGATCCTCGGTTGCGACGATTCGGTCAGCCAATGCAATTACGTGGCTACGGTCGACAAGCACTGGGAAACCGTCGTCGCCTGCGATGCCGAGGCAGAACAGCGGCTGAAAAATTATGCCAATGCGAGCTATCCGACGGTCATTGCCGTCTGCGAGGCGCCGAAATCGCTTGCTGCTGCCGAACCGGCCAAGCCGGCGCCTGCTCCACCAGCGACACCTGAGGTGGTCGAACAGCGGGATGGTCTTGGCGGTTTTGTGGATGATATTGCCGGGCGCGTTCGCGCCAGCCTGCCCTCGGGCCAGGAGGTGAAACACACCCTGGCAAAGCCATTGCATTTCGTCTCCGCGAGCTATTCCTGGGCGGCGGCGCGATTTGCGGATTAAGCGGCAGCAAGCGACGCATAGACGCGAGCCGAGCGGCGCTGTTCGGCCACATGCAGCTTCTCCACCATGTCGAGCAACTCGCCGACGGCGTCATGCTGCCCGATCCGAGTGTGGAACTTTTGAAGCAGGCGTCCGCAAATGCTGCTGAGCAACGATGCCGACGTCTTGCGCGAAGCCTCACGCCACAAGAAAGTCGCTTCAACGAAGATGATGCTGATATCGCGCGGCAGGCCCGCGGATTCATAAAGTGCACGCACGGCATGCATGCGGCCGGTGGCCAGAATTGCCCGCACACGCCGGTCGCTGCAATCAGACAGGTTGACGATGGCACAGCAGAAGAATTCCACCTTGCCGCAGCAGAGCGCATGTATGAGGAAAGACGGCGTCAGCCGCTCGTTCAGGCGAAGATGCTCGACGAGGTCAGGAACTTCGGTCGGCGCGATATCGCCGGCGATGGAAACGATTGCCGCTTCCGTCGCCTCGCGGCTGATGCGCTGCAGCCTCTGCAGGCCGATTGCTGCCTGCGCAAGCGGCAGGCCGACCAGCGCATTGCTGACATGCTGGGTCAGAAGCTGGCGGGCATCGGCCGGCAGGTCGCTGCGATCGAGTAGCAGGTTCCTGATGTCGCTGATATCACCGAGCCGTTCGGCAATCCGCTTCAGGGATTGGGCGGAAATCGAGGCGCCGTCATTTTCCAGGAGGCAGAGAACTTCGTCCTCGTCGCCGACCTCGGCGAGCGCTGCGGAAACCGGGCGGGTCACATGGGTACGTGCGGCAATCAGCATCCGCGTTGTGCCGCTGCCGCGTGCTGCGAGATCGACGAGATCTGCATCCGTCAACAGCGGCGAGCAGGTCACGGCGTGGCAGGCAATTTCCGGCTGGTCCTCGGCGAGCGAAAGAATGATGTTGCGCGGCGCATGGGGCGCCCAGGCGATCGCTTCGGCGAGCGCAAGCCGCACACGCGGCGACGGATCGTCGAGCAGATAGGTCATCGCCTTTTCAGCAGCGTCGCGCCGTTCGACCGACATTTCGGATCTCAGATAGACGCGTCCGAGGGCACTTG
The DNA here is from genome assembly GCF_018987265.1 of Rhizobium sp. WYJ-E13. NCBI lineage: Bacteria > Pseudomonadati > Pseudomonadota > Alphaproteobacteria > Hyphomicrobiales > Rhizobiaceae > Rhizobium > Rhizobium sp. WYJ-E13. Next base: position 1,490,560 of record NZ_CP076853.1, read on the forward strand.
CAGCGGCCGCCCTGTCAGCCGTCTTGGCCGTTTCGACCCAACGAAGAAATGCCTCAATGATCACGAGCACGCCCCAGCACTGAACGCGATTCCTTCGCGCCTCATTCAATACAGGGACGGTAGCCGAAAAAAGTTTATGATTGGTTCACCATATTCGTTAGGATTTGTCCGGCCTTACGCGGCAGCCGTCAGACCTTCGGCCTGAACATTTCGAAGACTTCACTGCCCTCGCAATAATCCATATAGCCCATCCGCGCGACCGGCCGCGCCAGCGCCATATCGAGCCGCCCGTCGCTGACGATGGCCTCATCGATATGGATGCCGACAACCTCTCCGAAGACGAAGACATTCTCGGTCGGCTCGCCGGACAGTGTCTTCGGCTCGATGATCTCGGTCACCTTGCATTCCAGCACGGCAAAAGCCTCGGCCACATAGGGTGCATCGATCAACTCGGCCTGCTTCGGCGTCAATCCTGCATATTCGAATTCGCTCGTTCCGTAAGGCACCGCTGCCGAAGTGAGGTTCATCTTCTCCGCAAGATTGCGGCTGACGAAATTGCAGGTGAAGACACCGGCCTCCCTGGCATTTCGCTGGCTGTGTTTGTGCCCGCTCGACGAAAACATCACCAGCTTCGGCCTGTCGGCAACCGCGTTGAAGAAGGAATAGGGCGCGAGATTGATCGACCCATCCCTGCCCTTGCTGCCGATCCAGCCGATCGGGCGCGGCGCGACGATAGCCTTGAAGGGATCGTGCGCCAGCCCGTGCCGGTTGGTATCCGTCGTATAGAACATCAGCCTTCCCCGCCGACCCAGGTGACGGTCTCGGTGAGTTCAGGGCGCGGACGCTCGACGGCCGGGAACGTGGTCGAGCCGATATGGATGAAGCCGGCAATTTTCTCGCCCGGCTGGACGCCAAGCAGCGGATAGGCACGCTCGTCGAAGGCGAACCATTCCGTCAGCCAGTTGGCGACATAGCCATGCGCATTGGCAGCCAGAATGACATTGAAGCATAGCGCGCCCACCGACATGATCTGCTCCCATTCCGGGATCTTGAAATGCGGAGCGGCCTTGCTGACCACGCCGATGACGACGGGTGCGCGGGTAAAGCGGGTGCGCTCGACCTGGATCATCTCGTCCGAAAGGTCGGGCTTGGCTTCCAGCGCGAGCTTCAGCAGCTCTTCGCCAAGCCGCACGCGCTCCTCGCCGCGATAGACGATGAAGCGCCAGGGCGCGATCTTGCCGTGGTCGGGAACGCGCGACGCGAGACGCAGGATCTCCTCGATCTCGGCCTTTTCCGGTCCCGGTTCGCACATCTGGAACGCAGGGATGGAGCGGCGCACGGCGAGATAATCGATCAGCTTGATATCGGATTTCATGCGGGAGAAACTCTCATTTGTATGCAGAGGGTGGCCGGAGGTCTTGAATTTGCCATGGCATTGGTCTTGAAGTGGACTCTGCGATTTCAGAAGTCAATCGGTTCACGAACAGGATGTTTGGCATTTTGCCTTTTGCACGGATCGGCCTTGCTCTTGCCCTTGTCTTGCTGACGCCGTTTGGCGCTGCCGCCCAGGATGCCTTCAAGGAATTCAAGCAGCTCGAATCGACGCCGAAAATGCCGAAGCTCAACGCGTTCATTGCGCCGGGAACGGCACAGGAAGGTGCGCACCTGCGTGACGTTTCGCTGGAAGCGAAGCTTACGGCCGATGGGGCGCCTGTGGAAGATGGTCTTTCCTGGTATGTATTCAGCCCGGTTACCGGAACCGACGGCAAGCTGCCGCTGATCGCAAGCTCACGGGGCGGCAGCGCGGCATTCCAGCTCGCTGCCGGCGATTATTTCGTCAACGTCTCCTTCGGCCGCGCCGGCGTCACCAAGAAGCTGACGGTGCCGGATGAGGGCGAAGTCGACAAGCAGGTCATGGTGCTCGATGCCGGCGGCCTGTTGCTCAATGCCGTCTCCGGCTCCGATGTCCGCATCCGTCCCGACCAGCTGAGCTTTTCGATCTACTCCGCGGAGGTTCGCGACGACGGCGAGCGCGGCCTTGTCATGGCCGACGTGCCACCGAATACGGTCGTGCGCCTCAATGCCGGCACCTATCACATCGTTTCAGAATACGGCAACGTCAACGCCAGCATCCGCGCCGATATCCAGGTCGAGGCCGGCAAGCTCACCGAAGCAACGATCCAGCACAGAGCGGCCCAGATCAATTTCAAGCTAGTGTCGGAAACCGGCGGCGAAGCGATCGCCGATACTGCTTGGTCGATCCTGACGGCGGCTGGCGACAGTGTCGGTGAAAGCGTCAGCGCTTTCCCGACCATGGTTCTGTCGGAAGGTGAATACACCGCGGTCGCCCGCAACAAGGACAGGATCTTCCAGCGCGACTTCACTGTCGTCGCGGGCGTCAACACCGATGTCGAAGTCCTGATGAAGGACCAGCAGGCCCAGCAGCCGATCGCACCGGCCGCCACGGCCGTAGCGCCGGGCGGCCAGGCCGCGGCCGGGCCAAAGGGCGTGCCTCAGCCGGGCGGTGAGATCCCGCCGCAGCCGCCCTTGCCGTCCTATGAAGATCTTCAAAGCGGCGACGGCGCCAGCCTCGACTGAGGCCGCATCCCGAGGTGTCAGGAAATTTTCAGCTTGCGCGCTTGAGGAAGGCCTTCTTCTTCGGCGCCATCGAGAAGACGGCCTCAAAGAGACGAGCAAGCAGATCCTTCCGGTCGCTGCCGCTGCTCAATTCTTCGAAGGACAGGACCCTGCCCACATGCGCTGTTATCGTGCTGCCTGAAAGGCGGCGGAACTCGCGGATCAGCAGCGACAGCCGCAGCGTCATCGAAACCCTGCTGGCAAGATGGAAGAGCCGGCCGTTCTGGCCCTCGAAATAGATCGGCAGCACGCTGGCGCGCGCTGCCTGGATGAGCTTGGCCGGGAACATCTTCCACGGCAGGTCCTCGGCGCGACCGAAGCCTTTCTTGGCGGTGGCCACGCCGCCAGCCGGGAAAACCACGATCGTCGTGCCTTCCTTCAGCAGGCGAACTGCCTCGTGACGGCTCTTCATGTTCATCGCCATCGCTTCCTTGGTCTCCTCAAAAGAGATCGGCAACGAATAGGGCGCCATCTCCGGCACCTTGAGAAGGTCGTTATGGATCAGCACCCGGAACGGACGGCCGAGCTGTTCGGCAAGCGCCAGCACCGCAATGCCGTCGCCGATGCCGAAGGGATGGTTGGCAACGATGACGATCGGGTCTTCCGGCACCGGTTCGAGCGGCCAGTTGCCCTTCACATCGACCTCCACATCGATGAGATCGAGCATCTTGCCGAAAACGCGGTCGCTCTTGCCGACGATATCGCTGCGCCAGATGTCATAGAGCCGGACATAACGGTCGCGGCCCGAAAGCCCCTCGATGGAGCGGATGAGCCAGCGCTTGAAGCGCGGGTCTCTTTCGTTCGCGTAGGAAAGCTCTTTGAAGCGCACTGAAATGCCTTGCCGGGATGAGACCCGTCCCCTGTTTGTGGCGGCTATATTACTGCTGCATGTCAGATTTCTGACAGCGCCAAGCAGAGCAATGCCGGGCGCTGTCATTATCCATAAGGCAATTTATCAGGCCGCTTTGGCCTTCTTTGCCTCGAGCTTGCGACGGATATCGGGCGCAGTCGCCTCCAGGGCAAGGCTTTCGATCGCCGAATCCAGTGACATCGACGTCTGCTCCTGGCTGCCGAGGCGACGGATATTGACCGTGCGCTCTTCCGCTTCCTTCTTGCCGCAGACGATGATGACGGGAACTTTCGTAACGGAATGTTCGCGGATCTTGTAATTGATCTTCTCGTTACGGAAGTCGGTCTCGACATGCAAACCGGCGTCGCGCAGCGCATCGGCTACTTCCTGGCCGTAGCCGTCGGCTTCCGAGGTGATCGTCGCGACGACGACCTGCAGCGGCGAAACCCACAGCGGCAGATGGCCGGCGAAGTTTTCGATGAGGATGCCGAGGAAGCGTTCCATCGAGCCGCAGATGGCGCGATGGATCATCACCGGCTGCGTCTTCTCCGAATTGCTGTCGATATAGAAGGCGCCGAAGCGTTCCGGCAGGTTGAAGTCCACCTGCGTCGTGCCGCACTGCCATTCGCGGCCGATCGCGTCCTTCAGCGTATATTCGAACTTCGGCCCGTAGAAAGCGCCCTCGCCCGGCAGGATGCCGGTCTTGATGCGGCCCTCGGACTGCGCCTCGATCGTCTTCAAGACATCGGTCATGACGGCTTCCGCACGATCCCAGAGCGCATCGGTGCCGACACGCTTATCCGGACGTGTGGAAAGCTTGACGACGATTTCCTTGAAGCCGAAGTCTTCATAGACCGACAGGATCAGATCGTTGATCTTCAGGCATTCGGCAGCCATCTGCTCGTCGGTGCAGAAGATGTGCGCGTCGTCCTGCGTGAAGCCACGCACGCGCATCAGCCCATGCAGCGCGCCCGAAGGCTCGTAGCGATGCACCAGCCCGAATTCGGCGAGACGGATTGGCAGCTCGCGATAGGACTTGAGCCCATGCTTGAAGATCTGCACATGGCCGGGGCAGTTCATCGGCTTCAGCGCAAAGACGCGGTTATCCGCTTCCTTGTCTTCAGGATGCGTCATCGCATGCGCCGATTTCACGGCGAACATGTTTTCCTGGTACCAGCCCCAGTGCCCCGAGGTTTCCCAGAGCGCAGTGTCGAGCACCTGCGGCGCATTGACTTCCTGATAGTCGATTTCAAGCCGCCGGCGCATATAGGCGACCAGCGACTGGAAGATGCGCCAGCCCTTGCCATGCCAGAACACGACGCCCGGACCCTCCTCCTGGAAATGGAACAGGTCCATTTCGCGGCCGAGCTTGCGGTGGTCGCGCTTTTCGGCTTCCGCCAGCATGTGCAGGTAATTGTCGAGATCGGCCTGCTCAGCCCACGCCGTGCCGTAGATGCGTGACAGCATCGCGTTGTTGCTGTCGCCCCGCCAATAGGCGCCGGCGACCTTCATCAGCTTGAAGGCTGAGCCGATCTGGCCGGTAGAAGCCATGTGGGGGCCGCGGCAAAGGTCGAACCATTCGCCCTGATTATAGATCTTCAGATCCTGCCCTTCGGGAATCGCATCGACGAGCTCGACCTTGTACTGTTCGCCCTTGGCAGCAAAAACTTCCTTCGCCTTCTCGCGCGACCAGATCTGCTTGGTGAAGGGCGCATTGCGGGCAATGATCTCCTTCATCTTCTTTTCGATCCTGGGCAGATCGTCGGGCGTGAAAGGCTCGTTCTTGGCGAAGTCGTAATAAAAGCCGTTCTCGATCACGGGACCGATCGTCACCTGCGTTCCGGGCCACAATTCCTGCACGGCTTCGGCCATCACGTGTGCGGCGTCATGCCGGATAAGCTCCAGCGCGCGCGGGTCTTTCCGCGTAATGATCTCGATCTTGCCGTCGGTCACGGCATCGGAAAGGTCTTGTACGGTACCGTCGATCGCAATGGCGACGGCGCTCTTGGCAAGCGACTTGGAAATGGATTCGGCGACATCCTTGCCGGTCGCGCCAGCGGGGAAGCTGCGCACCGAACCATCGGGAAATGTCAGGGAAACGGATTGGGACATCGAAATTCTCCTTGTCCAGTCCCGCCAACGAATGCGGGTGGTTGAAACGGAAGCGTCATCTACTCGCGATGCGCTGCCGCCTGATACTGATATTTGCCGTCTGAGTAAAGGAAAAGCGAGGCGATCCAGTGGCGAAACGGGATACTGCGCCTATCCGCCATAGGTCCTTATGTAGTTCGCGAGCGCCGATTTCAGGGGCCGATCGATCTCATCGTCCAGCGGCCCATCGTAAAGACCGCGTCGCGAAAGACTTCTTTTCAGGGCCGTGCGCGTGAAGGGCGAAAATACCTTCAGTTCGTCGGCAATCTGTCGATCGCCCTGCCTGATTGCCAGGAGGATGTTCTCAGCCGCATTATCCGAGATGAAGGTCGCGTCATAGGCATAGGCCAGCCGATAGGCGGCCCTTGCGAAGCCCGCGTCCGTCGCCCGCAAATACCATTTGATGGCTTCTGGGCGGTTGACGGCAGTTCCCCGACCGTCATCGTAGAGACGCCCGAGCGCGAACATGCCTGCAGCCGAATTGAGCTCGGCGGATTTCTTGTAATATTTGAAAGCGATCGCCTGATCCTGATCCTTGCCGTTTTCGTAATACCACGCAAGATTGAGGGCGCCGGCAGCAGAGCCGGCGTCGGCCGCCTTCTGATACCAGTTGCGGGCGATGGTCTGGTCTTCGTGCGTGCCGATGCCATTCTGGTAGTAATAGCCGACGGCATTCATCGCCTCGGGATATTGCTTGAAGGCCGCCATCATGAACCAGCTGAGCGCCTTGGAACGGTCGATCGGCACGCCCTGTCCATACTCGTACATATCGCCTAGAGAATATTGTGCTTTCACATTGCCGTTGGCTCCGGCTTTCGTCAGCCATTCCAAGGCCTTGTCATAGTCTTTCTGGTTTCCATCCGCCAGGCGATATAACATCCCGAGCCTGTACATCGCCTCGGCAGATTTCTTATTGGCCGCAGCTTGGTACCATTCGATCGCCTTGGTATAGTCGCGGGTGACCCCGTCGCCATCTTCATATTTGATCCCGAGCAGGATCAACGCCGAGGTGTCGCCGGCCGCCGCACCCTTCTCGAGATAGTCGGTCGACTTCCCATCATCGCGCGGCAAATTGGCGTCATTGGCATACATTGGACCAAGCTCGGCGAAGGCCTCGGTATATCCATTCTCCGCAGCAGCTTTGAACCAGTGCACCGCTTCTCTCGAATCCCGGGCTGTCCCCTCGCCTCTTTCGTATAGCAGCGCGACGGAGTACTGAGCCCTGGCCGAACCGCCTTCGGCAGCCTTGAGATACCACGCAAAAGATTTTTGGGCATCGGTACTGGTGCCGGAACCATCATAAATGCGGTCGGCAACTTCGAGGAAAGCCTTGGAATCCCCAGCATCGGCCGCCTTTCGGAACCATTCGAAAGCTTTCACCGCGTCCTTCGGAAGGCCGTCGCCCTTTTCATAACCATAGGCAAGCACCCGCATGGCGTACGTATTGCTAGCTGCCGACGCCTTCTGGAGCCATTTTAGGCCGTTTTCGATGTCTCGAGGGCCGCCCACCCCGAAATAAAGGGACTCGCCGAAATGACTGGCGCCGGTAGGACTTCCGAGTTTGGCAGATCTTTCATACCAGATACGCGCTTCGCCTTCGTCTACCGGCACACCTTTGCCTTGCTCATAAAAGGCGCCGACGTCTGACATGGCATAAGCATCCCCACGGGAGGCGGCCTCTTTCATCCAGTACATGGCTTGGCCGTAACGCGGATCAGGCATCTTAAAGAAAAGCAAAGCCCTCCCTCGGTAGCCAAGCACACTTCCTTGCGCAATTGCTCGATCCAGCAGGCCCTCAGCCTTTGCGAAGTCGCGTGTCCTTTCCTTGCCCGCGATATAGACATCTGCCAGCGTCTTCATGGCATCGCCGTCGCCAAGTTCCACTGCTTTCTCAAGTAGGTCGAGAGCCGTCTTTTTCTGAGCTTTGTCACCCTCCCTCAAATAGTGTCGCCCAAGAGCCCGCATCGCATCGGTGGAACCTCTACGCGCCATGTCGTCCAGCAGGGCAACGGCACGGACTGGGTCTTTATCCGTTCCGATGCCTTCCATGTGAAGATACGCGACGTCTATAGCCGCGGTTTCGTCGCCCTGCTCCGCTGCAACTGAAAGCAGCCCAAAACCTCTGCTGGCATCGACAGGAACGCCAATCCCATCCAGATACATCCACGCAAGGGATCTCTTGGCGGGAATGTAGCCCAGCCGGTCTGCAAGCTCGAAATAGGTTCGCGCGGCATCAAAATCCTGTGCGACACCCCACCCAAACTTATACATCTCTCCGAGATATTCGGCGGAGCGTGGATCCCCTGCTTCTCTCGCCTTTTTCAGCCACGACAAGGCTGTCTTGAAGTCACGTCCGCGCCCGAAACCGTAGGCATACGTCGTCGCCAAGTAGTCCATGGAAGCAGCATGCCCGTGAGCGGCCAATGCCTCAAAGCCGCTAAGCGCTGATTCATATTGCTGGAGGTTGAACTGGCTTGCGAGCACAAAATAGCGGGCGTCGATAGAGCCTGGATCCCCCTTCAGATAGGTTTCGCAGGCGGAAAGCGCATCTCGCCAATAAGCGAGATTGTCAATGTCTACGCCATCACGCGCCAGATGGCGGCACTTGGTTTCCGACGCGGCTGGGGCTGCGCTTGCTGCAGTTGCCAGGAAATTAACGGTGGAAAGGGCGAGAAAAAACGACCCGGTGGCAAAATACCGAAAGAGATTCATGAGTACAGCATCTGAAAAATCGTGTGGGAGCTACAGTGATATCTCCAACTTATTCAACTGCAAGTGTAATTTCCTGCCGCCGATGAAAAGCAACGAAACCGTGTTCTTCGTGCATCTAGTACTACAGTTGCGTTTTACTGGAAATCATGATTCACTTCCCGCATTTGGCGGGAGGGAAGTTCAATGTCGGTTGCGGGTTGGTCCGGGTCGGTTCTGGCGTGGCATCGTGAGCTCGATGCCTTGAAGGTGCGGTTGGGCTCGGTCTTTGGTCGCCGAGAATTGCGCGCATCGTGCGGTGCCTTTCTGGATGGGTTGTTGTCGGGAGTAGAGCGCAAGACTGGCTGGCTGATGGCGGAACAGGCAGGACTGGAGCGCCCTTATCGGATGCAATCGCTGCTGGGGCGCAGCCATTGGGATGCTGACGCATTGCGCGATACGGTTCGCGCTTATGCAATAGAGTCTCTCGGTGACGCGGACGGCGTTCTTGTGGTCGATGAGACCGGCTTCCTGAAGAAAGGCGCCCATTCAGTCGGTGTCGCACGACAATATTCCGGCACGGCCGGCCGGATCGAGAACTGTCAGATCGGTGTTTTCCTTGCCTATGCAAGCCGCTACGGTCAGACCCTGATCGATCGGCAACTTTATCTACCGAAGGAGTGGGCCGAGGATGAAGCCCGCCGTGCTTCGGCTCACGTCCCCCAGTCCCAAGCCTTCGCGACCAAACCGGCCATTGCAGCCAAGCTCATTGCCGATGCGCTGGATGCCGGCGTGCCTTGTGCCTGGGTATTGGCGGATGCGCTTTATGGTTCGGATTCCAAGCTGCGCCGGATGCTGGAAAGCCGTGGCCAGCCTTATGTTCTGGCAGTGCGCTCCAATCAATGCCTGCGCTTTGTGCGTGAGCAAGGGATCGAGCAGACCGATCCCGAAACGATGGCTGATGAGTTGAAACCGGAGGTTTGGCAGAGCCATGCAGCAGGCGAAGGTGCCAAGGGTCTTCGGCTTTATGATTGGGCCCGTATTCCTCTCAGCTCTCGCCCGGATCCACAATGGGAGCGCTGGCTTCTGATCCGGCGCAGCCGACGCGAACCCGATGCGCGCGCCTATTACTTTGTCTTTGCGCCCGCCGGTACCGAATTGAGCGAATTGGCGGGCGCTGCCGGGCTGCGTTGGACCGTGGAAGAATGCTTCCAGCGTGCGAAGGACGATCTCGGCCTGGATCATTGCGAAGCGCGATCCTGGCATGCTTGGAAGCGGCACATGACGCTCGTCATGGCAGCCGCTGCATTCCTCGCCAAACTCGGCGCCGATCTACGCCGCACCGCTGCTGGCAAACCGAACGAAACGAGTCCAAACCCGCCAATCGCCGCCTGACCAACACCATGGCCTTCGTGCCCAGCGTCGCAGAGATCCGCTATCTGATCAAACGCCTCCTGCTACAGCCCCCGATTAGAGTTCGCCTCATCTTGGCATGGTCACTCTGGCGACGCAGGCATCAAGCATCCGCAATGCTTTCTCACTACAAAGCAAGGCATCAAACGCAACTGTAGTATTAGAGGACCATCTCGAAAAGGCCGCGTACGGTGTTCCAGTTGCGCATCGTTCCCACACCCATGCGCTTTGTCGTCAGCGCCGAGAGCAGCTTGGATTGACTCGGCTTGCCGTGGAAATCGATCCAGAGATCGCAGCCGACCAGTTTCATTCGTTGCCCTTCGGCAAGAAGCGGTTTCAGCGCCTCCACCTTTTCCGGGTCGATCGGCAGGCGGTTGACGCGCACGATCACCTGATCGCCGACGCCGTCCTTGAAGGGATTGGCGCTGCAGAGTGCCATCCAGGTGCAGTCGCTGCGCACGATGATATCGACATGCTTGCCGAACTTTTCTTCAAAAGCCTCCTCCAGCTGCTCTTCGACTTCATGAGGCCGCATGTCGTCCGCCTCGAAAACGAGGTTGCCGGTGGAAACCAATGTGCGGGGATCGCGATAGCCGAGCTCTCTAGCAAGCGTGCGCAGATCCTCCATGATGACGCGTCGCTCGGAGGTCAGGACGATGCTGTGCAGAAGTGCGATGAAGGTACACACCCTATGCCTCCCTCCGCCCAAGCATGAAATAGCGCCAGGGCGTGAACCAGCGGAAACGGGATTCGAGATTATCAGGCACCGGGTCGAGCCCGCTGGTGCCGCCGGGTCCGCACCGGCCGACGCGGAAGAGCGTCATCCAGCCACCGGCCCAGAGCCCGTGGCGGGCGATCGCCTCATAGCCATATTCGGAACAGGTCGGGATATGCCGGCACGAATTGCCGACGAAGCCTGAGAGCGTCAGCTGATAGAGGCGGATCAGTCCCATGCCGAAAAGGCGGTCCGGCGTCTTGCGGAATGGCCCCTGGTAATTGCGGGAGAATTTCTGTTGTTGCTGGGCGCGCGGCTTCGGGGCAGCGGCGCGGCCCTCATCTTCCTCCTCACGCAGCAAGCAGAATTCGCACATAGCTCATGCCCCGACGGGTTCCGCGCGCTTCGCCTCGATCTGGCCGATGGCGTCAACGACGGCATCGAAGGTCAGCATGGTGGAAGCGTGGCGCGCCTTGTAATCACGCACGGGAAGAAGATAGCGCATGTCGGCAAACCGTCCATCCGGCCCTTCTCCATCCGCTTTCAGCATCACAAGCATATCCTCGCGCGCCTTGCGCACTTCGCCGGCCGTAGCGCCGACGACATGGCGCGCCATGATCGAGGAGGAAGCCTGGCCGAGCGCGCAGGCCTTCACGTCATGCGAAAACGCGCTTATCGTGTCGCCGTCCATTTTCAGCCAGATGCGCACTTTCGAACCGCAGAGCCGGGAGTGTGCCTGGGCGCTCGCATCTGCGTCTTCAATCGTTCCAGTCAGCGGAATATTGCCGGCAAATTCGAGGATTTTGCTGTTGTAGATATCATCCATGACGGATTTGGCTCCCAAAACGCCTGAAACCGACGCTAATTCCTATGTGATTGTCGTGTAAACAAAAAACACACAGTCTCACGACAGCATACTTACATAGCCGGGTCGTCTTCCTATATGTATGTCGTTCGAGGGCCATCGAAATGCAATGGCCTCGAAGAAGTTTGATTGGGAAACCGTGCCGGAAGGGTTCGAGAAAGCGAGCCCGGAAAGCCTCGGAGCCTGCCAAAGGTGCAAGAATTCCCGCTTGGGGTACCAGTGGCTAGTCCGAATACGGTCCGCATTGCGGGCCAGGAGACCATTGAATATGGACGCCATCGTCAAGAATTTTCCGCAGACCGCCCGTGAATCCGACCGCCCCTCCCAGCAGGAGGCAGAAGACGCCGTTCGCGTCCTGCTGCGCTGGGCTGGCGACGATCCTTCGCGCGAGGGTCTGCTGGATACGCCTGCCCGTGTCGCCAAGGCCTATCGCGAGCTCTTCGCTGGCTATGAGATGAGCCCGGAGGATGTGCTCGGCCGGACCTTCGAAGAGGTTGCCGGCTATGATGACATGGTGTTGGTGAAGGACATACCCTTCTTCTCCCATTGCGAACATCACATGGTGCCGATCATCGGCAAGGCGCATGTCGCCTATATGCCGGACGGGCGGGTTCTCGGCCTCTCAAAGATCGCCCGCGTCGTCGAAATCTACGGTCGCCGCCTGCAGACGCAGGAGACGATGACCTCGCAGATCGCCAAGGCCATTGACGAAACGCTGCGTCCGCGCGGCGTCGCCGTCATGATCGAGGCCGAACACATGTGCATGGCCATGCGCGGCGTTCAGAAGCAGGGCTCGACCACATTGACGACAACCTTTACAGGAACGTTCAAGACCGAACCGGCCGATCAGGTCCGATTCATGACGATGGTAAGGGGCCGCTGATACCGGCTCCCTCAGGAGGGCCGCGATGCGTGAGATGATTTTCAATCAGCCGTCGGACGATAAATCCGAGCTGGAGGATGCTGGCGATTTCACGCCGCGCTTCGACGATCGCGGCTTGATCACGGCCATCGTCACTGATGCCGGTGACGGCGAACTCCTGATGGTTGCCCATATGAATGCGCAGGCCCTGGCGCTGACCATCCAGACCGGAATCGCCCACTATTTCAGCCGCTCGCGCGGCAAGATCTGGAAGAAGGGCGAAACCTCCGGCAATCTCCAGACCGTCAAGGAAATCCGCACAGATTGCGATCAGGACGCCATCTGGCTGAAGGTCCAGGTTGCCGGCCATGACGCTACCTGTCACACGGGCCGCCGCTCCTGCTTCTACCGTACCGTCACTCTCGAAGATGGAAAGCCTGTTCTGACCATCGTCGATGACGATCTGCACTTCGATCCGAAGGATATTTACGGGAAATAGCCCAAATCCCGGTCGCCTGCCCCTTATTGCGACGCAAATCGCCTCCATATACACTTTGGAAAGGGTTCGGGGCGGCTAATGGAAATCCAAGTGTTCTGCCGGGAGAGAGGAACGCCATGCTGGGCTGGAATATGCATCGTCAAAGCGCCGAGGGCGGCAGTTCAGGCACGGCAGCGCTTCAGGATATGGCAGTTCCCCCCGTTCAACCCGCATCCGAAGAAAAAGCAAAGCTTGCTCTCGCGCTCGGCGGCGGAGCCGCTCGCGGCTGGGCGCATATCGGCGTGCTGCGCGCGCTCGATGAGGCCGGCATCGAGATCGGCATGATCGCCGGCACCTCGATCGGCGCGCTCGTCGGCGGCTGCTATCTGGCCGGCAAGCTGGACGAGTTGGAAAACTTCGCTCGCTCGCTCACCATGCGCCGCATCGCAAGCCTTCTCGATCTGACGATCGGCGGTTCCGGCCTCTTCGGCGGCATGCGGCTGACCAAGCGGATGCAGGAACATCTGGAAGGTCTGACGATCGAAGATCTCGACCGGCCCTTCGTCGCAGTCGCGGCCGAGGTCAATACGGGGCACGAGGTCTGGATCGCCAACGGCTCGCTGATCACGGCCATCCGTGCATCCTATGCCCTGCCCGGCATTTTCGAGCCGGTGCGCAGCAATAATCGCACATTGGTCGATGGCGCGCTCGTCAATCCCGTGCCGGTTTCCGTCTGCCGCAGCTATGAGCAGCCGCTCGTCGTCGCCGTCAACCTCAACTACGATCTCTACGGCCGTTCCGCCGTTGTCCGCCACAATGCCAGCCTCTCGCCAGCTGAAGTTCAGCAGCAGAAGAATGCGCCCTATGCCGCGCGGCTCGGCATGACCGGCGTCATGGTGCAGGCCTTCAACATCATTCAGGATCGTATCGCCCGCGCCCGCCTTGCCGGCGATCCGCCCGACATTTCATTGCAGCCGCGCCTGTCGGATGTCGGCCTGTCGGAATTCCATCGCGCAGGGGAAGCCATCGAACGTGGCTATGAGGAAGCCCGGGCAAGGCTGCCCGAGCTGCAGCGTATGCAGGAACTCTACGCCAGGCACCCCTGACTCACCGATCTCCAATCAGCTCGCAATATAGGCCTTGATCTCTTCGGCCTCGCGCTCGACCTCGGCGATACGCGACTTCACGACGTCGCCGATCGAGATGATGCCGGCGAGCTTGCCGTTGGCCTCGACCGGAATGTGGCGGAAACGCTTGCTGGTCATCAACTCCATGAGCTCGTTGACCGAGGTCTGCTCGTTGCAGCGGAAGACCTTCGAGGTCATGACGGAAGAAAGCGTCTGGTCGAGCCCGTCCTTGCCGGACTTGGCGACGACATGCACGAGATCGCGCTCGGTGAACATGCCGGAAATCTTGTTCTCCATGCCGACGACGACGATCGCACCGATCTTCTTCTTGCTGAGTATCGCAGCCGCCTCCGAAACCGTGGTGTCTGGCCCGGTTGTGACGACGTCACGACCCTTCAGATCGAGTATTGCTTTGACGGAACTGGCCATTCGGACCTCCTATGGCGAAAGTGAAACCCTTGTCGGGAACACAGGCTCCGCGGTGGTCTCTCCTCCAATCGCGGATCGGTCAATGGTGCACTGCTTGGGTCAGGATTGCAACTCGTCGTCAGGTTCCGGCACGGGTTCCGGCGGCAGTTTTCGGTCGAACAGCGCAAAGAGGAAAAAGCCGAAGACGAAACCGCCGATATGCGCATCCCAGGCTATCTCCTGGCTGCCGTCGCCGACAAGCGGGATGCCGACCGCGATCAGCGCGTTGCCGACCAACCAGAAAAGCATGAACATGATCACGGTGCGGCTCTGAACCGCCTGCGTGACGGACAGGCGCGGATTGAGATGCGCCGGGCCGAACATTTGCCGCCCGGAGGGGAAGGCAAAGCGGCAGGCCGAGCCCATCAGTCCCGAGACAACGCCGGACGCGCCGATAAGCAGCGCTTCGCTGCCCCAGTTCAGCGCCGTGTGCAGCGCAGCCGAGGCGACAGAAGAAAGAACCCAAAAGGCGATATATCGGGCCGTGCCGATGCGGCGCACGACCGGCGCGCCGAAGGCCATCAGCCATAGCCCGTTGAAGACGATATGCTCGACGCTACCATGCAGCAGCGAATAGGTGACGGGCGTCCAATAGAGCTGCGGCCCCTGCTCGGCGAGCGAAACGGCATAACGCAGTGGAATGAAGCCGAAGTTGAACAGGAACCAGTTGAACCCATCGACTGGCAGAAGCGATTGCACGGCATAGATCAGGATCAGCAGCAGCAGCGTGGCGAGCAATGCCGGCGGAAGATTGAAAACCGGCTGGCGCGGCGGCCGGGCGGGCGGCTCGGGCTGTGAAGGCTGGAATGCCTGGTTAGGCCCGGACGTCTGTTCATTCATGCTTTTGTCGCCTCGTCTTGAGGCCTCAGCCATACAGGAGCCGGCTTCAAAAAAAAAGCCGTCCGGTATGGCCGGACGGCTTGCCTGAGCATTCCCAAGCATCGGCCCGAACATCGAAATCGATTTTCGGAAAGCCTGATGCGTACTCAAAGAGTAGAGCGTCCCTTGTTCGCCCGAATCGGCGAACGGCGCTCTATGGATGACCTCTGCCCTGGCAGTATCGTGCAGAACTTCACTGTTCAAAGTGATGAAGAAACGGTCTCACGACAGTCCCCAGCACTCAAGCAAAACTCTTTTTTAACCTTAACTCCCCGGATTTGGCATGAAATCCGCAAGGTAGAAGGTGAAGGGGCGAAAACCGCCCGCCACTGAACCGAAATGAGACAGCGTCATGCGCCTTCAGATCACAACCGACATCTTCGACTACTGGAATGCTCTGCGCGGTGAGCAGGATGCTCCGCTGAAATCGCAGATCGAGCCTGGCGCGATCCCTCACCTCCTGTCGAGCCTCTTCATTCTGGAGACCGAGGCAGACCGGCAGATCCGCTTCCGCCTTGCCGGCACGAAGATCTGCGATCTCTTCGGCCACGACCTGCGCGGCGAACGCTTTTCCTCTCTCTGGGCCAATGGTCATAACGAAGATATCGAAAGAACCGCCAAAGGCGTCATGGATCACACCATCCCGACGCTTTTCAATGCAACGGGCTACAGCACCGCCGGCCATCACGCAGCCTTCGAGATCATCGTGATGCCGCTGCGTTCGCACGAAGGTGGCTGTGACCGCCTGCTTGGCGCCATTGCGCCTGCCGTTGCCGCAAGCTGGCTGGAGATCGTGCCGTTGGAGCTTCTTGCCCTCGACCGCAGCCGCCTGCTGCACGATAAGTTCGGTCGCGCAGCCCAGGTCGAGCCCCGTCGTCCCGTCGAAGTGGCGGCCGAAAAGCACCCCACGTTCGGCCAGGCCGTGCTGCGCGTCATGTCGCATTTCCTGCATGGGGCAACTGCTCGCTGACTGTCCGATTTTGGGTCACCGCCCATAGTACTTTAGGGTTATAGGTCGCCTGCTCCCACAACCTTCTGTTAATGGATTGGGGGTAAGGATTGGGCCTAGCAATTTCATGAAGAAGCCCTTTGATGCACTCGTTCCAGTCCGCTCAGACGCACAGACCTGCGCCGCGCCCTGAACAGGGAGTATTCCAGCGCGTGCCCATCAATATGCAGGGCCGCCTGATGCTTGCGAATTACGAGGAATTCGAGTGCGTGGTGATCGATATGTCGCCCGGCGACATGTATGTCACCTGCGCCGGCCGCCCGCGCGCCAATGAACGTGTCGTCGCCTACATCGACCATCTCGGCCGCGTCGAAGGCCATGTGCAGACGGTCGATATGCGCGGTTTCACCATGTCGATCAACGCCACCGATCGCAAGCGCGAGAAGCTCGCGGCCCAGCTCACCTGGCTTGCCAACAAACACGAGCTCGGCCTGCCGGAAGATCGCCGTCATGATCGTCTGACCCCGCGCGAGACCAAGACCGAACTCACCCTCGATGACGGCACGCTCTATATCTGCCGCATCATGGACCTTTCGCTCTCGGGCGCCGCCGTCGATTGCGAAGTGCGTCCGCCGCTCGGCACGCCTGTTCGTCTCGGCAACATGCGCGGCCGCGTCGTTCGCCACTTCTCAGAAGGTGTTGCGATCGAGTTCCTGTCGGTCCAGTCGCGCGAGACGCTGCGCGAATTCCTCTAATTCTGGCAAAGTGCGCCGCCGTTCTGCGTTCGGTTTTCGAGCTGTCAGCCTATACGGCCGATGCCGTGGAATTCCACATCCGTCATCTATCCGTTACAGACTTGAAGGATACAGCGCGCCTCAACGAAGGGCACCGTCATGTCAGTCCTGTTTCCCGAAATCGAACCTTACGAACATGGCTTGCTCGACACGGGCGACGGCAACCTCGTCTACTGGGAAGCTTGCGGTAATCCGTCTGGCAAGCCTGCGCTCGCCCTGCATGGCGGACCGGGTTCCGGTTGCTCGACAACTGCACGGCGCTATTTCGATCCTTCGGTCTACCGCATCATCCTCTTCGATCAGCGCAATTGCGGACGCAGCCTGCCGAATGCCGCCGACGCCGCAGCCGACCTCTCCCGAAACACGACCGCGCATCTCATCGAGGACATAGAGAGACTGCGCACCCTCTTCGGCGTGGAAAAGTGGACGATCTTCGGCAATTCCTGGGGCTCGACGCTGGCACTTGCCTATGCGCAAACCCATCCGGATCATGTCAGCGCTATCGTGATTGCTGGCGTTACCACGACGCGACGCTCCGAGATCGACTGGCTCTATCGCGGCATGGCGCCGCTCTTTCCGGAGGAATGGCACCGTTTCGGCGAGGCGCTGCCGCCGGCTCTTCGCAGCATCGACCGGGTAAGCGCCTACCATGGCCTCCTCAACGATCCCGAAGAGCAGGTGCGACTGAAGGCGGCGCGCGACTGGCATGAATGGGAAGCGGCCACGATTCTGCTTGCCGATCCCGCCGGCCTGCCCCGGCGCTGGTCCGATTCACACTATCTCCTGACGCGCGCCCGTATCATCACCCATTATTTCCGCGAGGGTGCATGGCTGGAAGACGGCATACTCTTGAAGAATGCCGGTCGCCTTGCGGGCATTCCCGGAATCCTCATCCACGGACGTTTCGATATCGAAGCGCCGCTTGTCACCGCCTGGGAACTTGCCCGCGCATGGCCCGGCGCGGAACTCATCGTGTTGCCGAAGGCCGCCCATTCCACTGCAAATGCAGATATTGCCGTCGCGATTGTCGGTGCGATGAACAGATTTCGCGATCTCTGACGAAATTATTTTTTTGCTGAAATTTGGGACGTGAGGCGAAATCGGCTCTTGGAGCCGCGATTCCGGCGGTTTGTGGGCTTCGATCAGGCGTCCGCCGGCTGCCGTCCCGCCGCGGCCCATTGCAGAAATTTACCCGGCATATCGAAAATCGTTAACGGCCTGTCCGGTTTCCTGCCATTTCCGGCTCGGAAACCTTTTTCCCAATCCTTCAATTTTAATCGAATTCGACACGAATACGCTCTTAATTTTAGGCGTATTCGATATGGATTTGAATCAAGTTCGTTGCGTGTTTAAATCAAGTAAGCTATTAATTTTACTGCGTAATTTTGCGTGAGATAAAAACGTCCGTGTCATTGTCATCCTCATAACGGGGAGACGATGATGGCAATTGGAAATCTTCTGAAAGGCGGCCTTCTGGCCGTTGTTATGGCAGTGGCAATGGCGGGCGCAGGACAGGCATCACCCGCCGGCATGACGCTTGCAGGCAATGCGAGCCCGCCGATCGGGCACTATGAATTCTGTCAGGCCAATCCGAGCGAATGTGCCTATGCCGGCGGCGATGCCGGCCCGGCGATCCTGACCGAGGATCGCTGGAAGGAAATTCTCAAGGTCAACTACACGGTCAACTCCACCATCCAGCCGATGACGGACAAGGAAATCTACGGTGTCGAGGAGCGCTGGGCCTATCCGCGCACCGTCGGCGACTGCGAGGATTTCGCGTTGCTGAAGCGCAAGATGCTGATCGATGCCGGCTTTTCTCCGTCAGACACGCTGATGACCGTCGTGCTGCAGCCGAATGGCGAAGGCCATGCCGTGCTGACGGTCCGCACCGACCATGGTGATTTCGTTCTCGACAACATGCGCAACAAGGTGCTGCTGTGGTCGGATACCGAATACACCTACCTCAAGCGCCAGTCCGCTGACGATCCGGCCCGCTGGACGAAGCTGCAGGACGGTCGCGCCGTGGCTGTTGGTAGCGTGAAGTAACAGGCATACCGGCCCCGGTCAGTCCCCGCATCCCCGTCCCGACCGGCGCCCAGAGCCGTTCCCGCTGTCCCGGGAACGGCTCGCTTCTTTTGTAGCGCTCCCACAAAACAGAGTTAACGGCCCATTAACTCCGCCATCTCATCATCCCCAACAGAGATTCTACACCGGCACCGACGACTCGCGTTTTTCCTGCGGCGGCCCGATATCCGAGGACGACGATGAGCCATTCCGCCACGGGCCATCTTGCCGAGCAGCCCCTTCTTTCGACCCGCTTTCTGGTTCGTGTCACTGTAACGATTGCGGTCCTGGCGCTTCTGACGGTTGCGATCAGCGTTGCCGGTCGATGGTTCGGCCGTCACATTTCACTTGCTGGCAATACGGAAAGCACCACCACGATCACGCTCGCCATCGGCCGCGATACGGTCGGCCTGCCCGCCAACACGATTCGCTTCCCGAGTGAACGTCATGACGGTGCGGCTGAACGGGTCGATCTCTACCTCACTTGGCCGGAAATGCAGGGTTACAGCAAGGACACACGCCAGCGTTTCGACGATACCGCTCAATCGTCGGGCCTGATTTTCCTGCAAATCACCCAGGGCACGATGTCGCGGGACATGTCGGGCCGGCTGGAGCCGATCTATTCGCATCTCATGGACGGTGCACCGGAGGCCTTTGCGCATGGCCTGACGTTGCATCGCTTGCGTGCCGATGCCGGCTACAGCGGCGAGGTTCTGCTGGCCGCGCCGCGTGCAGGTGCCGACGATTATGTCGTACGCTGCGTTCTGCCCCCATCTGTGGAAACGGCGACCAGCGGAGATTGCCAGCGCGATATCAAGGTCGGCAAGGACTTGAGTGTGCTCTACCGGTTCTCAAGCCGTCATTTGGCCGACTGGGGCCATATTGATGCCGCGATCAGGACCTTTGTGCAAACTCGGCTGGTGAGCCAGTCTGCAACAGTTCGCTAAAATCCCCACCAATGTCTGAAGAAACGATTCATCATAAACGGATTGGTAACGCTGAGCCGGTAGTTTTCAAAGACAGCCGGTTACGCAACAGGGGGTGTGTGGCCCGCCGAACATCAGAAATGCAAGCGAAGAGTCGAATAGTGTCAAGGTCAATTTCCTCCGTATCATCGCCGCGGTCTGCCGGTTTCCTCGCAAAGGTGCTGACGATCCTTTCGATGGCGATCGCGATCGTCGCGGTCGACTCGGTCAATGCCGAAGCGGAAGCTGCAAATCCGAAATATGCCGGCATCGTTGTCGATGCCCGGACCGGGAATGTTCTCTACAGTGAGAATGCCGACCGTCTGCAATATCCGGCGTCGCTCACGAAGATGATGACGCTCTACATGACTTTCGAGGCCCTCGAGCAGGGCCGCATTCGCCTTGATACGCCTGTCCCCTTCTCCGCTCACGCCGCAGCCCAGGCGCCGACCAAGCTCGGCGTTCGCGCCGGCGGCACGATAACAGTCGAACAGGGCATCCTCGGCCTCGTGACGCTTTCGGCGAATGATGCGGCGACGGCGCTTGGCGAAATGCTCGGCGGTTCGGAAGATCGCTTCGCCCAGATGATGACCGCCAAAGCGCATGCGCTCGGCATGACGCGCACCACCTATCGCAACGCCAACGGCCTGCCGAACACCGCGCAGATGACGACGGCCCGCGACCAAGCCCGCCTCGGTATCGCCCTTCGCCAGCATTTCCCGCAATATTATGGTTATTTCAGTACGCGCGCCTTCAAGTTCGGCAATCGCGTGATCCGCAGCCATAACCGCCTCGTCGGTTCCGTCCGCGGTGTCGATGGCATCAAGACCGGTTACACCCGCGCTGCCGGCTTCAATCTGGTCAGTTCGCTGCAGGTCGATGGCAGGTCGATTGTCGGTGTGGTTCTTGGCGGGGCGTCCACCCCTGCCCGCGACGCGCAGATGCGCAAGCTGCTCGCAACCTATATGCCGAAGGCTTCCACCAGCGGCGGCACGCTCGTCGCCCAGTCGAAGCCGATGCCCGAGATGATCGAAACGCCTGCTCCGGTTTCTCCTGCCAAGGTTGCTCAGGTCGCGGAAAAGAAAACGATCGCCGCCAATCAGCTGCCAGTCGCAGCCGATCTTGGTCTGCCGCACAAGGGTCCGCTTCCGGACGCACGTTATCAGGCGGCAAGCACAGAGGTCGCCTACGCAGAGACATCGACACGCAAGACCGACAATCCGCTGGTAACGCAGCAGATGCCGTCTCCGACCAAGGTCAAGACCGTCGCGATCAAGCAGCAGGAACAGGCTTCCGTCGCCGTGCCGACACCTGCGCCCGCCTATATGCCGCCGGAACAGGGTGATACGTCAGTCGATGAACTGACGACAGCCTCTACAAAGCCTGCTCCTGCCAAAGAGATTGCCACCAGGGAAGTGCCGCAGCCATCGGGCTGGGTTGTCCAGATCGGCGTTTCCGCGAGCCGTGAATCGGCGATGGATCTTCTGCGGAGCGCAAAGGCCAAGGGCGGCAAGGCGCTGAGTTCCGCAAAGCCGTTCGCTATCGCCTATGCCAATGATGGCGATCAGGTCTTTCGCGCCCGCTTCGGCGGATTCGACGGCCAGCGTGATGCGGTCAACGCCTGCAAGGCTCTCAAGAAGGCCGGCGTCAAGTGCTGGGCGGCGGCTCAATGAGATATCGAGAGCAATTCCAGCAAAAGTGCTTGAACGTTTTGCGTCCGGAATTGCGTGAAAGCAAAGAGATAGAGCATTTTAGGGATTCGAGGAAAAACGGAAATGCTCTGGCGCTGCTTATGACTGATTTGGCGGCGCCCCTGCCTGCCGGCTGCGGTGTTCGCGCTGCCGGCAGTCGGTCCTAGTTCGGTTTGTATTGCGTACGAGGAAGATGATGTCGATCAACGAGAATGTTCCAAATGCGCCTGCAGGGCGCCGGGCGGTCAATAAGGGGCGCTCCGGCCTGCATCCGCTGCACGAAGCAGCACTCCGCCTCGCCGAAATCGGCCTGCAGCGCCCGAAGGCGAAATCGCCGAAGACGCGTGATCTTATCAACCTGCTGCTTTGTCACGGCGCGCGGGCCTGGCGCTATTCGCAGCCGGAAGCGCATATCCATTTGCACATCACTTCGCCCGATGGCACCTCGCCCGTCGTGCTGCGCCTGCGCTGAAGTGCTTTAGAGTAGGCCGAGTTCCAAAAGCTCGCGGCGAAGATCCGCGGGCAGTTCCGCAATGCCGGCGCCGAAACTGTCGAGATCGCGCGGCACATCCTCATCAGGATAATAACGCCAGCCCTGGAAGGCGCGCTTCGGCTGAACCGCAGTTTCGATTACCTCGGGGCCGAGCATCAGGTGGCAGCGCCCGATCCCCTCTCCGTCTGTAAACGTCTGGACGTCGAGAATCTTCTGCCGGGCCTGCACCTGCCCCTTGATCACCCAATAGAGAGAACCGCCGTCGAGCAGCTCTTCCACGCGTTTGGGCACCATGCGAGTCGTATGGACAGAATGTGGCTCTTGACCGGCGGCAATGGCGCGCAGCGAGCGCTCGGCCACCCATTCACGCAGATCTTCTATCGAGTCGCAGCCGACGCAGAGTTTGATGAGATTCAGTGCCATGCTGCCGTTGAAATCCTTTTGACCGGCAGCGTCAAGTAACAAGCGGGAAACGTCCACAAACTCAGCATTCGACGACGTTGACGGCAAGGCCGCCGGTCGAGGTTTCCTTGTATTTCTCGCTCATGTCGTAGCCGGTCTGGCGCATCGTCTCAATACAGGCATCGAGCGGCACGAAATGCTGGCCATCGCCCTTCACTGCGAGGGATGCGGCCGTGACCGCCTTCACGGCGCCGAGCGCATTGCGCTCGATGCAGGGAACCTGCACCAGGCCGGCGATCGGATCGCAGGTCATGCCGAGATGATGTTCGAGGGCGATTTCCGCGGCATTCTCGATCTGGGCCGGCGTGGCGCCCATGACCGCTGCGAGGCCGGCAGCTGCCATGGCGGCAGCCGAGCCGACCTCGCCCTGACAGCCGACTTCGGCGCCAGAGATCGACGCATTGTGCTTGATGATGCCACCGATCGCTGCTGCGGTCAGCAGATAGTCGTGAATGCCCTTCTGGTCCCAGTCTTCATGGAAATGCTCGTAATAACGGATTGTCGCGGGAATGACGCCGGCCGCGCCATTGGTCGGCGCGGTTACGACGCGCCCGCCCGCGGCATTCTCCTCGTTGACCGCCATCGCGTAGACGCTCAGCCAGTCATTGGCGAGCAGCGGGTTGACGCGGTTGCTGCGCCATTCCTCCTGCAGCTTGTCGTGAATATGCTTGGCGCGGCGCCTGACATGGAGGCCGCCGGGCATTATGCCCTCGACCTTCAGCCCGCGTTCGATGCAGGAGCGCATCGCTTCCCAGATGCGGTCGAGACCGGAATCAAGCTCCTCGCGGCTGCGCTGGCTTTCCTCGTTGGCGCGCTTCATCTGCGCGATCGACAGGCCGGCACGTTCGGCCATTTCCAACATCTGCTTGGCGCTGGCGAAGGGGTAAGGCACCTTGTAAGTGCCTTGCGACGCCTTCTTGCGCGCCCGCATCTGCTCCAGCTCCGTATCGGTGACGACGAAGCCACCGCCGACGGAATAATAGATGCGCTTGACGAGCAGCCGGCCGTCCTTGTCATAGGCGGAGAAGGTCATGCCATTGGCGTGGCCCGGCAGTGGCTGCTTCTTGTCGAAGATCAGGTCTGTTTTCGGCTGGAACTGATAGGTCTGATGTCCCTCAGGTTTGATCCGTCCGGCCTTCTCCACCTCGTCGATGATGACATCCATGCGATCAGGGTCGACCTTGTCGGGCGCTTCGCCCATCAGGCCGAGGATGACCGCCCTGCCCGTGCCGTGTCCGATACCCGTATGGGCGAGCGACCCGTGCAGGCTCACCTTGATGGCGGCCACCTGCGCGCCGGTGGAAGGGCGCGGCCATTCGTTGGACAGGATAAGCTCAAGGAACCGGTTGGCAGCCGTCATCGGCCCCATCGTATGCGAGCTCGACGGCCCGACACCGATCTTGAACACATCGAATACCGAAAGAAACATGGAGGCGCCTTCTAAACTTGACGATGCAGACTATACGAACCCGGTTCGGCATCCGCGTGGCGGACCGACATCGCCTAGAACCGGTGCGACATCCGGCTGGACACTAATTCGAAGCTGCCCGTCTTGCCAGTGATTCTCATCTTGCCGGTCATTGCAGCATTCGAATGCATCTGTAGAGTGGCCGCATTTCTACGGGAACTGACTCGCTGATGATGACGACGGCGGACTACATCGCGCTTGCCTTCTTTATCTTTATCTGGATGGGCTACTCCTGGCTGCTGCGCGGCCAGACCTTCTTCGGGCGCACGAGCCTGACCCATGCCATGGTGGAGCGGCGCCGTGAATGGATATATAATTCCCTGCGCCGCGACTTGAAGATGATCGACACCCAGATCATGGCCGGGCTGCAGAATGGCACGGCCTTTTTCGCCTCGACGTCCATCTTCGCGGTCGGCAGCTGTTTTGCGCTGCTCGGGGCGACGGAAAAGGTGGATGCGGTTTTCGCCGACCTTCCCTTTGTCTTCCATAGCGGGCATGCGGTCTTTGAGATGAAGGTCGGCGGCCTTGCCGCTTTGTTCGGCTACGCCTTCTTCAAGTTCGGCTGGGCTTATCGCCTCTTCAACTATTGCACCATCCTCTTCGGCGGCATTCCGATGGTGCATGACTCGGAGAAGGACATGATCGCTGCCGAGCGAGCGGCAGAGCGGGTCATCCGCATGAACGTCATCGCCGGCGGCCATTTCAACGAGGGGCTCAGGGCGATCTTCCTGTCGATCGGCTATCTCGGCTGGTTCATCAATCCCTATGTTTTTATGGGTACGACGGCGATCGTCGTCTTCGTTCTGACCCGTCGGCAGTTCTTCTCGGAAGCGCGCCTCGCCATCATGGACGCGAACCCGCCACCAAATCTCCACCTTTCTGCTGTTCAGCGCGACAGGCCGTCAGCGAGTGACGGTGATGAGCTGTCCGGGGGACTGTGAATGATAGTGTCGGCAACGGAAGCGGCGGCTCACGCAAAACCACCGCGTATCGGCCTCGTGGATACGGCGCGTGGTGCAGCACTGCTTGCTATGGCCTCCTACCACTTTAGTTGGGATCTGGAGTTCATGGGCTATCTTACGCCCGGAACGGCTGAAACTGGCTGGTTGAAGATCTATGCGCGGGCGATCGCCACAACGTTCCTCTTCATCGTCGGCGTCAGCCTTGTACTATCAAGCCGGCCGGAGATCCGCTGGCCGTCCTTCTGGAAGCGTTTCGGGATGATTGCCGCTGCCGCCGGGGTGATCTCAGCGGCCACGCTGTATCTGGTGCCCGGCGGATGGATCTATTTCGGCATCTTGCATTCCATCGCAGTCCTGAGCCTCATAGGCGTGGTCTTCCTGCGCCTGCCGTTGCCGGTGACGCTGCTCGTCACGCTGGCACTGTTCGTCGCTTGGATCACCGACACTTTCGTCATGCCCGGTATACTGGGTTCGCACCTGTTCGATCCGAGATATCTTGCCTGGCTCGGCTTTGCGGCCACGCCCGACCGGTCGAACGACTATGTGCCGCTCTTCCCCTGGGCGACGCCCTTCTTCTTGGGAATGAGCCTTGCGCGCCTCGCCTTCCGGACGAATCTGCCGCAGCGACTTGCCGCTCTTGGCACTGGCGGAACGTGGCTTGCGCGCCTCGGCCGCCACAGCCTTGCCTTCTATCTGATCCACCAGCCCGTGCTGATCGCCATCGCCTATGGCCTGACCTTCATCGTCGCGCCGCCGAAGCCTGATCCCGTCGTGACCTATCTGCGCCAGTGCAATACGTCCTGCTCGGTCGAACAGGGCGAAGCGCTTTGCCGCAGTTTCTGCCAGTGCACGCTCGATCAACTGCAGGCACAGCAGCTCTTCACGCCATTCCAGGCAGGCGAGGTCAAAGCGGATGATGAGCGGATTATGGCGCTCGCCAGCCAGTGCAGCGCCCAGATCGAACCGGCGCCGCAGCAATGATCAGCCAGTGATCAGACAATAATCAGGTGGTGACGCCGATCTCGGCGAGGCGGCCGAGGCAGGCCTCCTCGATATTGTCGAGCTCTGTGATCGTTTCGTCGATGTCCTTGCGCTTCTGGCGCAGCTCTTCCCGCTTTTCGTCCACACGCTTCATCAAAAGCTTGAGCTGGCCGAGTTCGCCCGGCGGCTCTTTGTAGACCTGAATGATTTCCCGGATTTCGGCGATGGTGAAGCCGATGCGCCGGCCACGCAGGATTTCCTGAATGAGGCGCCGGTCGGCAGGACGGAACAGCCGGGTGCGGCCGCGGCGCTCCGGATGAATCAAGCCCTCATCTTCATAGAAGCGAAGCGTACGCGTCGACACCCCGAATTCGCGCGTCAACTCCGTTATAGTATAGTATTTGTTCACTAGCATCTCATCCCCGTCGTCGATCTGACATAATATTGACTTTTACGTAATAGTCAATTTCTGCGCTTCAGATGCCGAACCACCATGTCGCTAGGCCGAGGAAGGCGAAAAAGCCGGTACAGTCGGTGACGGTCGTGACGAACACGGACGAAGCGATCGCCGGGTCCGCCCCCATCTTGTCGAGCAGCAGCGGCAGCAGGATACCGGCAAGAGCCGCCGCGATCAGATTGATGATCATGGCCGCGCCGATGACGGCGCCAAGCTGGTAATTGTGGAACCAGGTGCCGGCGATCATGCCCAGCAGCAAGGCGAAGAGCATTCCGTTCAGGATGCCGACACCGGCCTCCCTTCGGATGATCCGGCCGGCATTGTAGATATCGAGGTCGCGGGTCGCGAGCGCACGCACCGTCACCGTCATGGTCTGCGTGCCGGCATTGCCGCCCATGGAGGCAACGATCGGCATCAGCACCGCAAGCGCGATCATCTTTTCGATCGAACCGTCGAACAGCCCGATCACGCTGGCTGACAGCATCGCCGTGCCGAGATTGATCAAGAGCCAGAGGAAGCGCGAGCGCACGGTCGAAATGATGTTGTCGGACAGCTCTTCGTCGCCGACACCGCCGAGGCGCTTGATGTCCTCGTCCGCTTCTTCATGAATCACGTCGACCACGTCATCGATGGTGAGCACGCCGACGAGGCGTTCGTTCTCATCGACGACGGCCGCGGAGAGAAGGTCGTATTGTTCGAAGAGCTGGGCGGCCTCTTCCTGGTCCATCTCTGCGGGGATCGGATGATTGGTTTCCCGCATGATGGCTTCGATCTTCGTCTGCCGCTTGGTGCGCAGGATCTGGTCGAGATCGACGGCCCCGAGCAGTTTGAAGGTCGGATCGATGACGAAGATCTGCGAGAAGGAGTAAGGCAGGTCCTCTTCGTCGCGCATGTAGTCGATGGTCTGTCCGACTGTCCAGAATGGCGGCACGGCGACGAATTCCGTCTGCATGCGCCGGCCGGCCGAGCTTTCGGGATAATCGAGCGCGCGCCGAAGACGGACCCGCTCCGTAAACGGCAGCTGCGCGAGAATTTCTTCCCGGTCTTCCTGGTCGAGGTCTTCGAGAATGTAGACGGCATCGTCGGAATCCAGTTCGCCGATGGCTGCGGCAATCTGCTCGTTCGGCAGCTGATCGACGATCTCGCGGCGGATCGTCTCGTCCACCTCGGTCAGCGCCGTCATGTCGAAATCGTCGCCGAGCAGACGCACCATCGCCAGGCGCTGATCCGGCTGGATCGATTCCAGGAGGTCGCCTATTTCCGATTCGTGCAGGCGCGCGACGTTCTGGCGAAGAAACAGCGCGTCACGGTCGGCGATGGCTGCACCCAGCCGCGCCAGGAAATCGCTGCGCACATTGCCGTCTTCGTTATAAATATCGACGTCTTCGTCGGTCGGACGCTTGCGAATGCGGTCTTCGGTATCGGTCGTCGTCATATGCCGCCCTCGCATTTCTATCTGATTTCAAAGACTATCGAGCCGCATTCGAAAATGTCGGCTGAAAATGCATTGTCAACAAGCGGATAAGCGAATTCCGCCTTGGCCTTGCCGCTGCCGGAATCCTTGATCGACCAGCTAGCCGAAAGCATTTCTGCCGTAAAGCGCAAACCCGTGCTTTCTGATGACAATGCCTGTGGTCGGCTTTAAGCAATGCCAGCAAAAGTGTGTAGCGGTTTTGCGTCCGGCACCGCGTGACGAAAAACGGAGCATTTTCGCGCTTCGAAGAAAAGCGGAGATGCACCTGTTTCCGCCGCCATTTATCGAAAGGAAGCTTAGCCGTGCCGATCCGCCCGATTCTCCGCTATCCGCATCCCGGCCTGAAGACGGTCTGCACACCGGTAACCTCGTTCGATTCGGCCCTGTCAGAGCTCGCCGACGATTTGCTGCAGACGATGCGCGCAGCACCCGGTGTCGGCATTACCGCTGCCCATATCGGCGTCTTCCAGCGCCTGACCGTGCTGGAACTCGACAAGGCTTATGGCGTGCGCATTTGCGTCAATCCCGACATTATCTGGTTCTCGAACGAGACGATGGTTCATATGGAGGGCAGCGTGTCCATGCCCGGCGCCACGGATGAGGTCGTGCGCTCAAAGGCGATTCGCTTCCGCTATCAGGATCTCGAAGGCCAGCAGCACGAAGAAGAGGCATCGGACTTCCTCGCTGTCTGCATCCAGCATGAGGTCGATCAGCTCGACGGCATTTTCTGGCTGCAGCGCCTGTCGCGGCTGAAGCGTGACCGGCTGATCAGGAAATGGGAAAAGATGAAAGGCTGAGGCCTCGCCGCTGTCGGCCGAACCAATAGCAGCCTTCCGGCGTTTGCCCTGCAGACGGAAACCCGGAAGGAGACGGCAATGCCTGGAAAGAATGACAAGACCTCGCTTTCCCGCGAAGAGGATTACCGCGATTTCGAGGCACGCAACTTGGATGATGGCTGGCCCTACGCCGATGGCAACGGCGCCAAGGCCGCCGGCAGTCAAAACCGCCCCTATGGGGAAACCTCGGCCAATTTCGACAGCGACCGCAATAGCGGCTTCCGCATCGATGGCACGGACGAGGAAGGCAACGAAAACCGGCTCAAGGATTCGCTTGAGCCTGATACGATCGACCGAGATGAGAGCGACGAGCTCGAAGCCCGCGTCACCGAGAATCTGGAGAATATCCCCGACGTGGATGTCGACAGTGTCGAAGTTCACGCCGATGGCCATACCGTGACGCTGGAAGGTTCAGTTGAAACCATCGGCATCGCCCGCAAGGTCGAGCTGGGTGCCCTCTCCGTGGATGGTGTCCGTCGGGTGAGAAACCACCTGCGGATGACCGGCGTCGATGCCCACATCCCGAACGAGGATTAAGGCCAAAAGACACGAAATCGCCACATTTGAAAGCCGGAAAGCACTCCGCTTTCCGGCTTTCATGTCTCTAAGATTACAAATAGGTAATCAATTAGAGATTGTAGGATTATCATCCGGGTGAAAGCGCTGGAATCTCAGGCGATTAAGTGCGCCGGCTAAGGTAGCGCGCTACTCAAGAGCGTTGACAAACATGTGATTTCATTTGGACAAAACGTCGCAAGAGGGCTGTCATCTTTCTCACAAAATTGCCCGAATTGAGGAGCGGACTTGATCTCGCCGAGGGTTGGTTTTGCGTTGTTAAATTCAACAACAGATTGAGGAGATAGACCCATGCGCATGAAGTTCGCCGTCGCCGCCACCCTGTTTGCCGTCAGCATGGCAAGTGCCGCTTTTGCACAGCCGAAATATATGGACGACTATTCCAATGATGGTGACGGTCTCTATCCAACGCCGGTCGCGCCGGCAAAGCCCGTCCACTACCCAACGCATGCGACCCCCCCGGCCTATTCCAGCGACTATACGAATGACAGCGACGGTTTCGCACCCGTCGCGATGGCCAAGCCCGCGAAAGTCGACAACACGGCAACGGCGAGCATCAAGCCGCTTCCGGATTGCCACAGCATGATCGGCCCGAAGGGGTCGCACCAGAAGGGTGCCGATAGCGGCGCAAGCCGGACCGAAGCATGCCGCGCGATGCACTGACATGATCCGAGAAAGGGCCGGTTTCCGGCCCTTTTCTTTTGTAAATTCAATGTCCCACGCGGCGTAATCCACATCTCCCGCAAGCTTTTAAAAAAAACTGTCACATCGCGCTTGTGTCCGTCAGAGGCTTTTGCTACATGCTGCCTCGCCGACGCAAATCGGCCTACCACGATGCGGTCGTGGCGGAATTGGTAGACGCGCAGCGTTGAGGTCGCTGTGGGGCAACCCGTGGAAGTTCGAGTCTTCTCGACCGCACCAAAGAAACCCGCTTCGGCGGGTTTTTTCTTTTTGGCCAAGGGTTTAGTTCTCTGGTCTTAATCCGCCTGCCATAAGTCGCAATACCTTCGGCACACCTTCCTGCAGATCCCGCCCGTGCAGAGAGTGTAGCAGCCTGACTGTTCGGACTGCAATTCTGATGCGCAATCTCCTGCTTGACTTCCATCTTGAATTGAGAACATAAATGGAACGGTTAAGAGTCCAGGGGTGTTCATTCATGAAGATCATTTCGATCAGCAATTTTTGACGAGTCGCAAGACGGGTGACCGGTCGCCAGGTCGGTCACCGTAGGGGATAGAGCCGGCTCGAGGCAATCCAGCTTTTACACACCTTTGAACTCAAGCCGGATATTTCGGCTTAGCGCTTTCTGCTGTGATTGCGCGAGCGCACAGCTATCTGACGATTGGGGAATCGCATGACACCGGAAGATCGCGAGCGATACGTCAAAAGAGGCGTGAAGCTTGCCATTCTTGGAACGTTCATTTTCGCGATCTATCTCGTGGAGCGTTCCATCGGCGAGACTGAGACGGCGGCCTATAAGACGCTTGACGATTGTCTCAAGGATAGCAAGTTTGGTCCGGACGACTGCAAGAGCAGCTTCGAGACTGCCCGTGCCGAGCATCTGAAAAATGCGCCTTCCTATCAGAACCGCGAGGATTGCGAGGAGGAATTCGGCAACGGCCGCTGTGAACAGACAAGTTCAGCGCATGGTGGCGGTGCAGGACATTACAGCCCCTATCAATGGGGCTATCTCATCGGTCGAGCCGAAAAGAGCGTCAATGGCGTCTATTATCCGGCCGTACCGGCATCGGCGCTTTATGAAAGCAGCCATATCCCGGGCTTCGTGAATGCTGACGGCTGGTTGGTCACCAACAAAGTGGGGGGCTTCAAAATGACTTATGGCAATGGAGCGCTCATCAGTCCCGATGTCCGTACGACCACGCTTGCCCGCTCCGGTTTCGGTACGCGCCACGTTTCCGCTTCTTGAGGGGCTGAATATGAAGCGCATTGCAACAGGCGAAAGGCCGGACTGGACCCGCAAGGTGGAAGCGCTCGATTTCACCATTCACCATATGTATGGCGAGCCCTATTGGGATGAGCGTAACGCCTACCAGTTCACACTCGCTCAGATCGAAGACGATCTCGAAGACCCGACCAACGAGATCCTGCAGCTCTGCTATAAGGCGGTCGATTGCATCTGCGCCGATCCCGCATTGATGACGCGCATGGCGATCCCGGCCGAATTCCATGAGGCAATCCAGCGGTCGTGGAAATGGTCCGATCGCGATATCTACGGCCGCTTCGACCTGCGTTACGATGGCAAGGGTCCGGCAAAGCTGTTCGAATTCAATGCCGATACGCCGACTTCGCTTTTCGAAAGCGCCGTCATCCAGTGGGAATGGCTTGAGGACATGAAGCGACTTGGCCGGCTGAATGCCGATGCCGATCAGTTCAATTCGATCCACGAGCAGCTGATCGGCGCTTTCCAGTATTTCAAGAACTCCAGCGACAGCGGCGTCTTCCATTTCGGCTGCATCACCGACAATGAAGAAGATTATCTCACCACGAAATATTTGGCGGATGTCGCGTTTCAGGCGGGCTTCGAAGTCGTGCTGCTCGACATGAAGGAGATCGGTATCGATCCCGAAAACTGGTTCACCGATCTGGAGGACCGTCGAATGGAAAACCTCTTCAAGCTCTATCCGCTGGAATTTATGGTCCACGAGGATTTTGGCGCGCACCTCAGCTCCACGCTCACGAAGATCCACGAGCCCCTGTGGAAGATGACCCTGTCGAACAAGGGCCTCCTGCCCGTCCTCTGGGAAATGGCGCCCAACCATCCGAATCTTCTGCCGGCCTATTTTGCCGATGATCCGCGCGCCCAGCGGCTTGAAGATTCGGTTCGTAAGCCGTTGCTGTCGCGCGAAGGTGCAAATGTCACGCTGACATCGGAGGGAAAGACGATCGCGGTGGACGGCGAATATGGCGAAGAAGGCTATGTCGTGCAGGAGGCCTGCCTGCTTCCGCAATTCGGCGACGACTATGCCGTTATCGGTTCCTGGGTCGTAGCGGGCGAAGCCTGCGGCATCTGCATCCGCGAAGACAAATCGCCGATCACCCAGAACCTCTCCCGCTTCGTCCCGCATTTCATCATGGATTGATTGCGCGCGGGCTGCGTCTCCGAGACGGCTGCTCGCCGCAAAGAGCGATTGAATCCCTCTTCGCCCAAGTCCATATAGAAGCCCGCGCCCGCCCTCTCCTTTTGCGGATAGCGCCAAGGACTGCCATGCTACGCACCGATCTCGATTTCTCCATGCTCCCGAAACTTGGTTCGCGCCCCGTGCGCTGGCGCATTTCCGATGGGCTCGTTCCCTATGCGGAGGCGGTGGAGACGATGGAGCGGGAAGTGGCAGCGATTTCCGAAGGCGGCGACGAGCTCGTCTGGCTGCTGGAGCATCCGCCGCTTTATACGGCGGGTACCAGCGCCGATGCGAAAGATCTCGTCCAGCCCGATCGTTTCCCGGTCTTCGCGACGGGCCGCGGCGGCGAATATACCTATCACGGCCCCGGCCAACGCGTCGCCTATGTCATGCTCGATCTCAAGCGCCGCAGGCAGGATGTGCGCGCCTTCGTCGCGGCACTCGAAGAAGTCATCATCCGTACGCTCGATTCGATGAATGTGCGCGGCGAACGCCGCGAGGATCGCGTCGGCGTCTGGGTCCGCCGGCCGGAAAGGCCGCTGCTACCTGACGGCACCATGGCGGAAGACAAGATTGCCGCGCTCGGCATCCGCCTGCGCAAATGGGTGACCTTCCACGGCCTGTCGCTGAACGTCGATCCCGATCTCGATCATTTCAACGGCATCGTGCCCTGTGGCATCTCGGCCTATGGCGTCACCAGCCTCGTCGATCTCGGCTTGCTCGTAACGATGATCGATGCCGATATCCGCCTGCGCGCCGCGTTCGAAGAGATCTTCGGCGAAACCATCAACGATAGCGCACTCTGTCCCTGATTGCCGTTCTTGATTGCCCGGGCTTCCTGTGGTTGATGACATCATCCGCAAGAAGCTGCCATCATGTCCGAATCTCCCTCCACCCAGAATCCGCTCCAGGGCATGGCCATCATGGCCGGCGCCATGGCCATCCTGCCGACGATGGATGCGATCGCCAAATATATGGCGACCTTCGAGGGGATGTCGCCCGGACAGGTAACTTTCTACCGCTTCTTCTTCCAGCTCGTCTGCATCCTGCCGATCCTGTTTGCCATGTTCGGCATACAGGCGCTGTCGGCCAAGCGCCCATGGATGAACCTGCTGCGCGGCGCGCTGCATGGCGCGGCCAGCCTGCTCTTCTTCGTCGCGGTCAAATACATGCCGCTCGCCGACGTCTTCGCCATTTATTTCGTTGAGCCTTTCATGCTGACTGCACTTTCGGCGCTGTTCCTGGGAGACAAGGTCGGCTGGCGTCGTTGGATGGCGATCGTCGTTGGTTTTGGCGGTGCCATGATCGTTATTCAGCCGAGCTACGAGATCTTCGGCCTGAAGGCGCTGCTGCCGGTCTTCTGCGCCTTCCTCTTCTCGCTTTATCTTTTCCTTAATCGCGCCATCGGCGAGGCGGATTCGCCGCTGACGATGCAAACCATGTCCGGCATCGGCGGCACGATCTTCATGGCGGGCGCAATGTTTGTCGGAAGTGGCCTCGGCAGTGCCGACTTCACGCCCTCCCTGCCCGCCTCCTGGCTTGGCCTCGTCCTGCTGCTGATCCTCGGCACGATCTCAGGCTATGCACATATGCTGGTTGTTAAGGCTTTTCGCCTGGCGCCGCTGTCGCTGCTGGCGCCGTTCCAATATTTCGAGATCATTTCGGCGACCGTGCTCGGCTATGCCCTCTTCGGCGATTTTCCGAATGTTTCCAAATGGATCGGGATCGCCATCATCGTCGCATCGGGGCTTTTCATCATCTGGCGCGAGCGTTTGCAGGCGCGATCATTAAAATCCGCATGAAATGCCGCATCGAGGGTTAACCGTCCTTCTTGAGGGATCTTCAATTCGGCATCGATAAAACCACTTCCGACTTCATGATGAAGTCTGGAGATAAAACATGAGTGAGTTCCGTCTCGCTTTTCCGGCGTGCGTCGTCGCCGGGAAGCATCGGCTGACGGCCGAAGACATTGTCCTGCTGCGCAAACACACCTTTCCGGAGGGAATCCGGACATCCGATCATGTCGTGGTGATGTTGGCGCTCAATAGTTCCTGCCCCGAAAAATGCTCCGAATGGAATACGTTCTTCGTCGAGCAGCTGGCAGGCTTCATCGTCGATTACACTTATCCGCAGGGCTCACTGGACGAGATCAATGTCGCATGGATCATGCGCATGTTCACGACCGACGGCGTCGTCAATTCCGCGCTCGAGCTCGAGCTCATCCTGCATGTCATGGAACTCAGCGCCTATGTTCCCGATGAGCTGCGGGCGCTGGCGCTCGACCAGCTTCGCCTGGCGCTGTCAGAGGATATTGGTGGCTACAGGCTGACCCGCGCCACCGACCGTAGAAGCATCGCGCGCCAGGATGTCGACTATGTCATGCGGATTCTGAGAAGCGTCAGCGAAGGCGGTATCATCGGCGTTTCTCCGGTGGAATACGGAGTCCTGCAGCGTATCGAGGCAGCAACCCAGCCCGGCGCCAATCACCAGCGCTGGGGCGAGATCATGGCTGCCGTCGAGCTCAGGGACTATGCCGAACCCAGACGGAGCCGTTGGCTGCGCATCATCGATGAAGAGCCGGTCGTCGAAGCTGTCGTTGCCTGATCTGCCGTGATCCGTCAGCCCGATTGTGCGTTCCGGCTTTTTATGCGTAAAACTCCGGAACGCATTTCCTGGGTGGAGTCTCGATGTTCAAGAAAATCCTGATCGCGAATCGCGGCGAGATTGCCTGCCGCGTGATCAAAACTGCGCGCCGTATGGGCATTGCCACCGTTGCGGTCTATTCGGATGCCGATCGGGATGCCCTGCATGTCGAAATGGCCGATGAGGCCGTCCATATAGGCCCTGCCCCGGCTGCCGAAAGCTATCTCGTCGCCGAGAAGATCATTGCTGCCTGCAAGGAGACCGGTGCTGAAGCCGTGCACCCCGGTTATGGCTTCCTGTCGGAACGCGCCTCCTTCTGCGAGGCGCTGGAAAAGCAAGGCATCATCTTCATCGGCCCGAAGCCCAAAGCCATCATGGCGATGGGCGACAAGATCGAATCGAAGAAATTCGCCAATGCCGCCAAGGTCTCGACGGTGCCGGGATACCTCGGTGTGATCGAAGACGCCGCACATGCCGAAAAGATTGCAGCCGAAATCGGCTATCCCGTGATGATCAAGGCATCGGCCGGCGGTGGCGGCAAGGGCATGCGCATTGCCTGGACGCAAGCGGAAGTGCGCGACGGTTTCGACCGCGCCCGCTCGGAAGCCAAAAGCTCCTTCGGTGACGACCGCGTGTTTATCGAAAAATATGTGGTCGATCCGCGTCATATCGAAATCCAGGTGCTGGCGGACGCCCACGGCAGTGTCGTTTATCTCGGCGAGCGCGAATGCTCGATCCAGCGCCGGAACCAGAAGGTTGTCGAAGAGGCACCCTCGCCTTTCCTCGACGAGAAGACTCGGGCCGCCATGGGCGAACAGTCGGTGGCGTTGGCAAAGGCTGTCGACTATCAGAGCGCCGGCACGGTGGAGTTCATCGTGGATCGTGATCGCAATTTCTATTTCCTCGAAATGAACACCCGCCTGCAGGTCGAGCATCCTGTGACGGAACTCGTGACCGGCATCGACCTCGTCGAGCAGATGATCCGTGTCGCCGCCGGTGAAAAGCTGCCCTTCGCCCAGAAGGACATCAAGCTGAACGGCTGGGCGGTCGAAAGCCGCCTCTATGCCGAAGATCCCTACCGCAACTTCCTGCCCTCGATCGGCCGCCTGACGCGCTATCGGCCGCCGGCAGAGGGCCGCACTGGCGACGTGATCATCCGCAACGATACCGGCGTCTTCGAAGGTGCCGAAATCTCCATGTATTACGACCCGATGATCGCCAAGCTTTGCACCTGGGCGCCGAGCCGTCTGCAGGCGGTGGAGGCCATGGGACAGGCGCTCGACGCTTTCGTCGTCGATGGCATCGAGCACAACGTTCCCTTTCTCTCGGCGCTCATGAAACATCCGCGCTGGCGCGAAGGGCGTCTCTCCACCGGCTTCATATCAGAGGAATATCCCGAGGGCTTTGCGCCGATGGCGCCGGACGCCTCCGAGGAGGCAGCCCTTGCTGCCATCGCGCTGTCGGCGTCCCTGGTCGATGCTATCAGGCGCGAAGGCTTCGCAGATCGCCTGCGCCACCCGAGCGGCCCGCTGCGCGAAGAATGGGTCGTCAAGCTCGGCGGCAATTACGTGCCAGTGAAACTGGTCGATGGCCTCGTCACCATTCCCTTTGAAATGGAAATGGAAGTCGGCGGCCGCATGGAAACCGTTGTCACCGATTGGAGACCAGGCGATCCGGTCTGGCGCGGCAGGATCGCCAGTCGGCAGGTGACGGCGCAGATCCGCCCTGTTCTCAACGGCCTGCGCATCGACTGGCAGGGTCTATCGGTCAGGGCGCGCGTCTTTACGCCCCGCCATGCCGAGCTCGATCGCCTGATGCCCGTCAAGCTGCCGCCCGATACCTCCAAGCTGCTGCTCTGCCCCATGCCGGGCCTTGTCGTCTCGATTGCCGTATCTGAGGGCCAGGAGGTCAAGGCGGGCGAAACGCTTGCCGTCGTTGAAGCGATGAAGATGGAAAACGTGCTGCGCGCCGAGCGTGATCTCGTCGTCGGCAGGATCAAGGCCGCTCCCGGCGAGAGCCTGGCGGTCGATGCCGTCATCATGGAATTCGCCTGAGGCGAAGCCGATTTTCAGGAGGCGCTCAAGGTCTTTTTCCGCTTGAGCCATCCTCGCTGAGCGTGCAAGAGTCCGCCACGCAAATCACGAGGAGATCGAAGATGGATGTTCGCGCCGCCGTTGCCGTTCAGGCAGGAAAACCGCTTGAGGTCATGACCGTTCAGCTGGAAGGCCCCAAGGCCGGCGAAGTGCTGGTCGAGGTCAAGGCGACGGGCATCTGCCACACCGATGATTTCACCCTTTCCGGCGCCGACCCGGAAGGCCTCTTCCCGGCGATCCTCGGCCATGAGGGTGCCGGCATCGTCATCGATGTAGGTCCCGGCGTCACCTCGTTGAAAAAGGGCGACCACGTCATTCCGCTCTACACGCCGGAATGCCGCGAGTGCTATTCCTGTACCTCGCGCAAGACCAATCTCTGCACCTCGATCCGCGCGACCCAGGGCCAGGGCGTGATGCCCGATGGTACCTCGCGCTTCTCGATCGGCAAGGACAAGATCCACCATTACATGGGCTGCTCGACTTTCGCCAACTTCACCGTTCTGCCGGAAATCGCGCTGGCCAAGATCAATCCCGACGCCCCCTTCGACAAGGTCTGCTATATCGGCTGCGGCGTGACGACCGGCATCGGCGCCGTCATCAATACCGCCAAGGTCGAGATCGGCTCGACTGCCATCGTCTTCGGTCTCGGCGGCATTGGCCTGAACGTTCTACAGGGCTTGCGTCTTGCCGGTGCCGACATGATCATCGGTGTCGATATCAACCCCGACCGCAAGGCATGGGGCGAAAAATTCGGCATGACGCATTTCGTCAACCCGAAGGAGGTTGGCGACGACATTGTGCCCTATCTCGTCAATATGACGAAGCGCCATGGCGACCTGATCGGCGGCGCCGATTACACCTTCGACTGCACCGGCAATACCAAGGTCATGCGCCAGGCGCTGGAATCCAGCCACCGCGGCTGGGGCAAGTCCATCATCATCGGCGTTGCCGGCGCCGGCCAGGAGATTTCGACGCGTCCCTTCCAGCTGGTCACCGGCCGTAACTGGATGGGCACGGCCTTCGGCGGCGCTCGTGGCCGCACCGACGTGCCGAAGATCGTCGACTGGTACATGGAGGGCAAGATCCAGATCGACCCGATGATCACCCACACGATGCCGCTCGAAGACATCAACAAGGGCTTCGATCTCATGCATAAGGGTGAAAGCATCCGCGGCGTCGTGGTCTACTGATGGCCGCAATTGCCTACAAGGTTGACCTCAAGGGTCTCGATGAGCTCTCCGCGCGGGAGCTCTACGACCTCTTGAGGATGCGTGTCGACGTCTTCGTCGTCGAGCAGAACTGCCCTTACCCCGAACTGGACGGCAAGGACATCGACGCCCTGCATCTGCGACTGCTGGATGACGGCGAACTGCTCGGCTCTACGCGGCTCCTGAAGCCATACAGGGCGCAGGATCCGGTAAAGATCGGCCGCGTCGTCGTCTCGCCCACCCACCGGGGCAAGCGGCTCGGCGATGCGCTGATGACTGAATCGATCGCCGTCTGCGAGCGGCTTTGTCCGGGAAATCCTATTGCCCTGTCGGCGCAGGCGCATCTGCGCCGCTTCTACGAATCCTTCGGTTTCGTGAAAACCTCGGAGGAATATCTGGAAGACGGTATTCCCCATATCGACATGGTCCGCCAGCCAGCCACCCAGCCGGCGTGAGGATATCGCCATGATCTATGTCGATGCGGATGCCTGCCCCGTCAAACCCGAAATCCTGAAAGTCGCTGAACGCCTCGGCATGGAAGTGACCTTCGTCGCCAATTCCGGCCTTCGCCCATCGCGCGATCCGATGGTGCGCAACGTCATCGTCTCCAACGCCTTCGACGCTGCCGACAATTGGATTGCCGATAATACCGGCCCGACAGATGTGGTCGTCACCGCCGATGTGCCGCTTGCAGTCCGCTGCGTCGCCAAGGGCTCCTTCGTGACAGGTCCGACAGGTCGCGTCTTTGACGAGACCAATATCGGCATGGCGAGCGCCATGCGCGATCTCGGCGCCCATCTGCGAGAGACCGGCGAGAGCAAGGGCTACAATGCGGCTTTCAGCCCCAAGGATCGTTCGCGTTTCCTCGAAACCTTCGATCGTCTCTGCCGCCGCGCGAAGAACGCCTGATTGCCGCTCCGGAATCGGGTGGCATGGCAGCTATGCCAATTCCTAACTTGAAGTCAGCCGTTCCCTCGTCCATATCGAATGTGACGCAGACGACTGCGGCGCTCGGGTCTGCCCGGGTCGCAAAAGTCGCGGGGACGGCCTCGCTCTTGATATGGAGAGTATGATGGCCTGGTTTCTGCTTTTTCTCGCTGGCCTTTTTGAATGCGGTTGGGCAATCGGTCTGAAATATACCGATGGCTTCACCCGTCCGATGCCGACGATCCTCACGGTCATTTCCATGGTGGTGAGCGTCATCCTGCTCGGTCTCGCCGTCAAGACTTTGCCGATCGGCACGGCTTACGCGATCTGGACCGGCATCGGCACGGTCGGCACGGTGCTGCTCGGCGTCTGGCTTCTGGGGGACGCGGCAAGCGCCTCGCGCCTGATCTGCATAACGCTGATCGTCGCCGGCATTGCCGGCCTCAAGCTGACGGTCTGAAATAGAAATATCTCAAATGAAGAAGAGGCTGCGGGCGATAAACCCGCAGCCTTTTTGCTAGAGCGCCGTGCGTCCATTTGGACGCACAAAGGACGCTCTACCTCTTTGAATCTACGTGGTCGCGTTTCTGTTGTCGACGGACAACGCGCCGGCGCCGGCAAAGAACAGGTACAGGAAGATGAAGCAGAACAGGATTGCGGCATCGCCCTGGTTGAGAGCCGGGAAGAAGCTGTGCGGCATATGCGCCATGAAATAGGCGATCGCCATTTCACCCGCCAGCAGGAAGGCCACCGGCCGTGTCGCAAAGCCGATGAGGATGAGGATGCCGCCGAAGGTTTCCAGCAGTGCCGCAATCAGGAACAGAGTGGAAAGCGGGCCATCGCCCTGCGCGGCCGGGAAGCCGAAAAGCTTCATCGTGCCGTGTTCGATGAACAGAAGCGCAGTCATGATTCTGAGAGCGGCCAAACCATAGGGGCGGTAGGCGGATAGACGCTCGAAAGTTGACATAAAGACTCTCCTTAAGGGTGTGCTGCCGAGCGTTACCGCGTCTCTAACAGGGATTGAAGACACGTTTGCTGACAGGTGTTCACAACTTCGACAGTGGATAAACACCTGAAGAGCCTCTTTTATTCGATCATAGCGGGATGTTGTCGTGCTTCTTCCAGGGATTGCTGAGATCCTTGTTCTTCAGCATCCTGAGCCCTCGCGCCAGCCGCCGCCGCGTCGAATGCGGCATGATCACCTCATCAATATAGCCGCGCTCGGCCGCGACGAAGGGCGACAGGAAGCGATCCTCATACATCTTCGTATGCGCCGCAATCTTTTCGGGATCGGCGATGTCCTTGCGGAAGATGATCTCCACCGCCCCCTTGGCGCCCATGACGGCGATCTGCGCCGTCGGCCAGGCATAGTTGAGATCGCCGCGCAGATGTTTCGACGCCATCACGTCATAGGCGCCGCCGAAGGCTTTACGGGTGATGACCGTCAGCTTCGGCACCGTCGCCTCGGCATAGGCAAAGAGCAGCTTCGCCCCGTGCTTGATCAGCCCGCCATATTCCTGCGCAGTACCAGGCAGGAAGCCCGGCACATCGACGAAGGTGACGATCGGAATATTGAAGCAGTCGCAGAAGCGCACGAAACGCGCCGCCTTGCGCGAAGCATCGCTGTCGAGCACGCCGGCAAGCACCATCGGCTGATTGGCAACGAAGCCGACCGTCGAGCCCTCGATACGCCCGAAACCGCAGACGATATTCTTGGCAAAGCTCGCCTGGATCTCGAAGAAATCCCCCTCGTCCGCCACCTTCTGGATCAGTTCCTTGATGTCGTAGGGCTTGTTCGCATTGGCGGGGATCAGCGTGTCCAGCGAATTGTCCGCGTCGGTCACCGACTGGTAACATTCGATTTCCGGTACCGGCGACGTGTTCGACTGCGGCAGAAAATCGATGAGCCGGCGCACTTGCAACAGCGTATCGACATCGTTGTCATAGGCGCCGTCGGCGATCGAGGAGCGCGTGGTATGCACGCTCGCGCCACCAAGCTCCTCGGCAGTAACCGTCTCGTTGGTGACGGTCTTCACTACATCGGGACCGGTCACGAACATGTAGGACGTATCGCGCACCATGAAGATGAAATCGGTCATGGCGGGCGAATAGACGTCGCCGCCGGCGCACGGCCCCATGATGACCGAGATCTGCGGAATGACGCCGGAGGCCAGCACATTGCGCTGGAAGACCTCGGCATAACCGCCGAGTGCTGCAACACCCTCCTGAATACGCGCGCCGCCCGCATCATAGATGCCAATGATCGGCGCGCGGTTCTTCAGCGCCATGTCCTGCACCTTGATGATCTTCTCGGCATGGGCTTCCGAGAGCGAACCGCCGAAGACGGTAAAATCCTTGGCGAAGACGAAGACCGTGCGGCCGTTGACCGTGCCCCAGCCCGTCACCACGCCGTCGCCGGCAATGCGGCTCTTGTCCATGCCGAAATCGGTGGAGCGGTGCTCGACGAACATGTCGAACTCCTCGAAGGAGCCTTCGTCGAGGAAGAGATCGATGCGTTCGCGCGCCGTCAGCTTACCGCGCTGGTGCTGCGCGTCGATGCGCATCTGTCCGCCGCCCAGGCGAGCAATACCGCGGCGGCGTTCGAGCTCTTCCAGAATATCCTTCATGATCTCCCCTCGCCGCATTCTGCGGTCTTTCGTAAAAGCTACCGTCCGCTGAGTGCGAAGGCGGAGCGTACGCGCGCCGCGATATCTTCCGCCAGAATGTCGTCGGCCAGGTTCGGGTCGGCGGTCATGCTTGTGACTTCGAAGGAGGTGACGGCGATGACCGATCCATCCTCCACGGATGCGGCATCGACGCTGACCTTTGCGACATTGCGGTCTTTCTGAAAGCCGAGACCCTTCGTGACGGAAACAATGCGAATCGTCAGCACCACGCGTGGCAATTCCGTTGTGCGAACCGTCGCGCGAATGGCGGCGTTGACGCGATCGCTGATGCCGGAAAGCAGTTCCCCCGACATGGTCGTGCTTGACAGCACGACGGCACTGCGCACGTCATAGACAGGCTTTTCCTGCTTCTTCGGCATGAGACTGGCGCAGGCCGTCAGCGCCGCGCAAACAAGCGCTATCAGGCAAAATCTCGACCTCAGCCAGTTCATTCCAAATTCCCGCAAAAACCCCGTCCAGAGTCGCAGATTTCGTCATAAAGCCCATGAAGGCAATATGATTCAGGCCCTTAGCGCGAAAAAAACATCGGTCGCCGCCTTGAAATCTTCA
Organism: Rhizobium sp. WYJ-E13; assembly: GCF_018987265.1. NCBI lineage: Bacteria > Pseudomonadati > Pseudomonadota > Alphaproteobacteria > Hyphomicrobiales > Rhizobiaceae > Rhizobium > Rhizobium sp. WYJ-E13. The sequence goes on from NZ_CP076853.1 coordinate 1,533,112, forward strand.
AAACGCTTGGCGCGGCGCTGTTCGGCTTCCTCGTCGCTCCCCCAGTGTTCGATGGTCCAGTCTTCGTCGAGATGGGCGAGCGACCAGGCTTCTTCAGGCGTGGTCTGTCCTTCAGCGATCGCGAGCGCCAGGAGCGCCGAACCGGTCAGCGTTGTCACCGTATGGAGAGCTGCAAGTTCGAGTGCGCTATCGTGCCGGCGCAGCGCCGAACCGAAGGCGGCGATCGCCTCGCGTGGCTGCTCGTGATGCATGACGCCTTCGACGAGGATGAAGCGCGCACCGAAATCGGCTGCGGCCCAGTCGAGTACCGGATCCCAGCGCTCGGTCTGCCGCTCTACCAGTTCTTGCGGACTATCGGCGCGATAGCAGAGCAGGTCGCTCGAGGAGAAGCGCAGGATGTCTTCGAAGACGGCCTGCGTGTCAGTCGCCACGCCATCGATTGCCGTATTAACGAGGCGCGTGACCGGCATCAGCGAGGGGTCGATCACCTCTGCCTGTGCATCCCATTCGGTCGCGACAAGCTTTGCCAGCGCCTCATTCGGCACGGCCAGCACTTGCCTTGCCGGTGTGCGTACGGCCTTGCCATCGAGCGCAATGGCGAAGCCTTCCTCATGCGGAGCGACGGAAACCGTCTGATAGAAACGCTTCGGCAGCGGTTTCTTCATCTGGATCTGCGCGCGGCGGACTGGATCGGGATGGCTCAGATCTTCGGAAAGGTCGTTCAGCAGGTCGCGCATGGGCTCACCTCAGGAAAAATGGCGCAATATCTCGTTCGGATGATAGGCGATCGCATCGGCGCCGTTGGCGATCAACTCATCCACGCTGGCATAGCCCCAAGCAACGCCGATCGCCTTGGCACCGGCAGCCTTTGCCATCTGCATATCGTAGATCGCGTCACCAATGACAATGGCGTCAGCGGCATTCATGCCGGTTTCGTCGCAGCACTCGCTTACCATGGCGGGGTGCGGCTTGGAGGGGCAATCGTCGGCGGTACGTGCGACGACGAAATGTTTGTCGAAGCCGTGCGTCTCCATTACGAGCTTCAGCCCGCGCCGGGACTTGCCGGTGACGGCGCCAATCAGCAGATCCTGGCGCCCACTGATCGCATCGATCATCTCACGAATGCCGGCAAACAGCGGCTCCCGGTAATCGAGATCCTGCCGCACGATCGAAAACAGCGATTTGTAATGCGCCGTCATGTCGATGTCTTCCTGTTCGACATGCGGCTTGCCCTGCATGCGGGCGATGGCGATATCGAGGGTCAGGCCGATGATGGCCTTTGTGTCTTCAAATCGAGGTTCCGGCTTGCCGAATGTCTCGAAGGTGCGGCGCATGGTTTCGTGGATCAGCCCGGCGCTGTCGACCAGCGTGCCGTCGCAATCAAAAAGCGCGAGTTTCATTCACTGTCCCTTTCAGCGCCGGCAAGGTCGAGACCGAGAAGGTTCCAGGTCTGCACCATATGCGGTGGCAGTGGCGCGCTGATGCGCAGGCGCCCGCCCGAGGGGTGCGGGATGTCGATGTGGCGCGCGTGCAGATGCAGCCGCTTCTGGATGCCGCCGGGAAAATCCCAATTCAGATCCTCGTCGAAATATTTCGGATCGCCGATGATCGGGTGGCCGATATGCAGCGCATGAACGCGCAGCTGGTGGGTACGCCCGGTATAGGGCTCCATCTCCAGCCATGCGAGGTTCTGCGCCGCCGTCTCCAGCACGCGATAGTAGGAAATCGCATGATCGGCGCCATCCTCGCCGTGTTTGGCGATGCGCATGCGGTCGCCATCGGCCGTCGGCTCCTTGACGAGCCAGGTCGAGATCTTGTCTTCATGCTTGCGCGGGACGCCTTTGACCAGCGCCCAGTAGGTCTTCTTGGTGTCGCGCTCGCGGAAGGCGGCCGTCAGCTTCTGGGCGGCGCCACGCGTGCGGGCGATGACGAGCACGCCCGACGTATCGCGGTCCAGGCGATGCACGAGGCGAGGCTTCTCGCCCTTCGGGCTGGTCCAGGCTTCGAGCATCTGGTCGATATGCCTGGCGACGCCAGAGCCGCCCTGCACCGCAAGTCCGGGCGGCTTGTTGAGGACGATGACCTTCTCGTCCTCATGCAGCACCATGCGCGAGAGAAGCTCGAAATCGGTCGAATGCTTGAGGTCCTTGCCGGCGATCGGCCCGGACTTCACCTTGGCATCCACGTCGAGCGGCGGTATGCGCACCATCTGGCCGGGCTGCACACGGGCATCCGACTTGACGCGGCCGCCATCGACACGCACCTGGCCGGAACGCAGCAGCTTTTGCAGTGGACCGAAGCCGAGCCCCGGATAGTGGATCTTGAACCAGCGGTCGAGCCGCATGCCCGCTTCATCGGGCTCCACCTTGATGTGTTCTATGCCTGCCATGGAATTCTTTCGGAAAATGTGGGCGCGATCAAAGGCGGCGCCTCTCTTGCCGCTGCCTTTAGAGCATTTTTCAGAAAACGGAAATCGGAATCGAAATCAGAGCAGCACGCGCATCTGGCCGAGGTCGACATAATATCTCAGAAGCGAACCGAGAGCGGCCTGGACCATGCGCTCCCGTCTGTTGCGATTCCAGCCGGCTCTGTACATTTCTTACCATCCGGTAAAATGCGAATGATTTTTTTAATCCGAACGCGAAGGTCGGACCGGTATGACGGGCGCATGACTCAGCTTGTTTCCATATCCGCGAACACCGCTGCCCTTGCCTTCGACACTCTGCGCATTCCGCAGCGCGTGGCGACCGGCACGGCCATACGCGAGGCCCGCAAGATTGCGGAACGCCAGCTCAATCAGAGCGGTGAAGATCCGGAAGAAACCACCAACATCATCCAGAATACGGAAGTCGCGCTTGATCTCATGACCAAGGGCTTTCGCCAGCCGCAGGCCGGCTTGAAGCAGGCCCTGCAGTCTTACGAGGATGTCTGAGATCCAGGTTTTTGCTGGGAGGAGCAAAGCCAACGCATGAGACTGACCCCCGAAAGTTGGACAACAACTTTCGGGGGTCAGTTCGATGTCGCGGGCTTCTGTTTTTCAGCGTTTATTTGCCCTGTGCCGACAGAACATTCAGCACCAGATCGACCTTGCCGGCCTTTTCGAAGGTCAGCGTGACCGGCACCTTGTCCCCCTGCTTGAACGGCGTCTTCACCTTCTGGAACATCAGATGCAGATTGCCGGGCGCAAGCTCGACGGTCTGGCCGGCGGGAATGGCGATCCCGTCCTTGAGTTGGCGCATCTTCATGACGTTGCCCTGCATGGCCATTTCGTGGATCTGCACTTCGCCCGATGTCGGCGAGGTAGCCGAAACTAGGCGGTCGTCGGCTGAACCCGTGTTCTTGACGATAAAGAAGCCGCCACCCACGGGCTGGCCGGGCAGCATCGCCTTGGCGAATCCGCCGGAAATTTCGAGATCGCCGGCCTTCACCACCTCGCTGCCGGCGGCCATGTTCATGGAGCTCATGCCGTTCATGTCCATGCCCTGCATGTTATGATGGTTCTGGGCGAGTGCTGATCCGGCAAAGCCGCAAGCACAAAGAAGGGCTGTCAAACCAAACGTCCTGACAATGTTCATCGATTATCTCCTCGCTTTGCGTCGCGTTAGCCAATTTCGTCCGCAAATGCAAAAGCCCATTTGCCACGCATCGCAACCGGCTTCTTTGAGCCGCGACAAAAATTTGTGCGTCACCGACATTTCGCTTGCCAAGCCCTGCCGCCCCCGGATAATTGCCGCAACCTTGTTGGGAGAAGCCGGTACGCGATACCGGTGCCGAAGGAGCAACCGCCCCGGAAACTCTCAGGCAAAAGGACCACAAGGGGCAGACGGAACTCTGGAGAGAGGCGTTCTCGAAACGTCCGCCGAAGGGATAACAATCTCAGGCACAGGGACAGAGGGGGCTCAAGGAGACAAGGCGCAACCGCGCCTTCAGTTTTGAGCCCGCGCCCGGACTATCCGGCGCAAACCCCGGAGGCGTCGTTTGGACGATACTGCTGCCCTCAAGAAAACCCCGCTTCACGCGCTTCACCTGTCGCTCGGCGCCCGCATGGTGCCCTTCGCAGGTTATGACATGCCGGTGCAATATCCAGCCGGCGTCATGAAGGAGCATCTTCAGACCCGTGCCGCCGCCGGCCTGTTCGATGTCTCCCATATGGGCCAGGTCGTCATCAAGGCGAAGTCCGGCAGGTATGAGGATGTGGCTCTGGCGCTCGAAAGCCTCGTGCCGGTCGATATCCTGGGGCTTGCCGAAGGCCGCCAGCGCTACGGTTATTTCACGGATGAGAATGGCGGTATCCTCGACGACCTGATGATCACCCATCTCGACGACCACCTCTTCGTTGTCGTCAACGCTGCCTGCAAGGAGCAAGATCTCGCGCACTTGCAAAAGCATCTCTCCGATACCTGCGACATCACCCTCCTCGATCGCGCCCTGATCGCGCTCCAAGGCCCGCGCGCCGTGGAAGCGCTTGCCGAACTCTGGGCCGATGTCGCCGCCATGAAATTCATGGACGTGCGCCACTGCCGCCTGCACGATGTTTCCTGTCTCGTCTCGCGTTCGGGTTATTCCGGCGAAGACGGTTTCGAAATCTCCGTTCCCGCCGACAAGGCCGTTGACGTCGCCAACCGGTTGCTCGAGCATCCCGATGTCGAGCCGATCGGCCTTGGCGCCCGTGACTCGCTGCGCCTCGAAGCCGGTCTCTGCCTCTATGGCAACGATATCGACACGACGACCTCGCCGGTCGAAGCCGCCATCGAATGGGGCATGCAGAAGGCTCGCCGCACCGGTGGCGCCCGCGCTGGCGGTTTCCCGGGTGCCGCGCGCATTCTCGGCGAATTGGATAATGGCGTTTCCCGCAAGCGCGTCGGCCTGAAGCCCGAAGGCAAGGCGCCGGTGCGCGGCCATGCCAAGCTCTATGCCGATGCGGAAGGCAAGACCGAGATCGGCGAAGTCACCTCCGGTGGCTTCGGCCCCTCCGTCGAAGGCCCCGTCGCCATGGGCTACGTGCCGGTCTCCCATGCGGGAATAGGCACGCAGATCTATGCCGAGGTGCGCGGCAAGTACCTGCCCGTCACTGTCTCTGCCCTTCCCTTCATTAAGCCGACCTACAAACGCTGACCCCTATTGCGAGAGGATTTTTCCATGCTGAAGTTTACCCAGGAACACGAATGGCTGAAGCTCGAAGGCGATGTCGCGACCGTCGGCATCACCACCTACGCTGTCGAGCAGCTCGGCGACCTCGTTTTCGTGGAACTGCCTGAAGTTGGCGCCACCTTCTCCAAGAACGACGATGCGGCCACCGTCGAATCCGTCAAGGCGGCCTCGGAAGTCTACTGCCCGCTCGATGGCGAGATCGTCGAAGTCAATCCGGCGATCGTTGCCGATCCCTCGCTCGTCAATTCGGATCCTCAAGGGTCTGGCTGGTTCTTCAAGCTCAAGCTGAAGACCCTCTCCGATGTCGACGGCCTGCTCGATGAAGCGGCCTATAAGGAGCTGACTGCGTAATGACGACGCCTACCGAATTCCAGTTCACCGACTATCAGCCCTATGACTTCGCCAATCGCCGTCATATCGGCCCCTCGCCGTCTGAAATGTCGGATATGCTCGGCGTGATCGGCTACAAGAGCCTGGATGCGCTGATCGACGCGACCGTGCCGCCTGCCATCCGCCAGAGGGCGCCGCTCCTCTGGGGCGCACCGATGACGGAGCGCGAAGCGCTCGACAAGCTGCGCGAAACCGCCAACAAGAACAAGGTTCTGACCTCGCTGATCGGCCAGGGCTATTACGGCACGATCACCCCGCCTGTCATCCAGCGCAACATCCTGGAAAACCCGGCCTGGTATACGGCCTATACGCCCTACCAGCCGGAAATTTCGCAGGGCCGCCTCGAAGCGCTGCTGAATTATCAGACGATGATCTGCGACCTCACCGGCCTCGATGTCGCCAACGCCTCGCTGCTCGATGAGGCGACGGCTGCTGCCGAAGCCATGGCCATGGCAGAACGCGTCGCCAAGTCGAAGGCCAAGTCCTTCTTCGTCGATGCCGATTGCCACCCGCAGACGATCGCGCTGATCCGCACCCGCGCCGAACCGCTCGGCTGGAGCGTCATCGTCGGCAATCCCTTCACCGATCTCGATCCGGTCGATGTCTTCGGCGCGATCTTCCAGTATCCGGGCACGCACGGCCATGTGCATGACTATACCGGCCTGATTTCCCGCCTGCACCAGACGGGCGCCATCGCCGTCGTCGCCGCTGATATCCTCTCCCTCACGCTGCTGAAGTCGCCGGGTGAAATGGGTGCCGATATCGCCATCGGTTCCTCGCAGCGTTTCGGCGTTCCGGTTGGTTATGGCGGTCCGCACGCGGCCTACATGTCGGTCAAGGACGTCATCAAGCGCTCCATGCCCGGCCGTCTCGTCGGTGTTTCCGTCGATTCCCGCGGCAACCGCGCCTACCGCCTGTCGCTGCAGACGCGCGAACAGCACATTCGTCGCGAAAAGGCGACGTCGAACATCTGCACCGCGCAGGTCCTGCTCGCCGTCATGGCCTCCATGTACGCCGTCTTCCACGGCCCGAAGGGCATCAAGGCGATTGCCCAGCAGGTCCACCAGAAGGCCGTGCTCATGGCCAAGGGCCTGGAAAAGCTCGGCTACAAGGTCGAGCCGGACACCTTTTTCGACACGATCACCGTCGATGTCGGCCATATGCAGGGCCTCATCCTGCGCGCAGCCGTTGCCGAAGGTGTGAACCTGCGCAAGGTCGGCGAGACGAAGATCGGCATGTCGCTCGACGAGCGCACCCGTCCGGCAACGCTGGAAGCCGTATGGCGCGCCTTCGGCGGCAATTTCCAGATCGCCGATTTCGAGCCCTCCTATCGCCTGCCGAAAGATCTGCTGCGCACCAGCGAATACCTGACGCATCCGATCTTCCACATGAACCGCGCCGAAAGCGAAATGACCCGCTACATCCGCCGGCTCTCCGACCGCGATCTGGCTCTCGACCGCTCGATGATCCCGCTCGGCTCCTGCACGATGAAGCTGAACGCGACGGCAGAAATGCTGCCGATCACCTGGCCGGAATTTTCCGATATCCATCCTTTCGTGCCGGACGACCAGGCGCTCGGCTATCGCGAAATGATCGATGACCTGACGGAAAAGCTCTGCGCCGTCACCGGCTACGACGCCTTCTCCATGCAGCCGAATTCCGGTGCGCAGGGCGAATATGCCGGCCTCTTGACCATCCGCAACTACCACATGGCCGACGGCCAGGGTCACCGCGACGTCTGCCTCATCCCGACCTCCGCGCACGGCACCAATCCGGCCTCGGCCCAGATGGCCGGCATGAAGGTCGTCGTCGTCAAGGTCCGTGAAAATGGCGATATCGACCTCGACGATTTCCGCGCCAAGGCGGAAGAACATGCGGCAAACCTGTCCTGCTGCATGATCACCTATCCGTCGACGCATGGCGTCTTCGAGGAAACCGTCAAGGAAATCTGCGACCTCGTGCATCAGCACGGCGGCCAGGTCTATCTCGACGGCGCCAACATGAACGCCATGGTCGGCCTGTCCCGCCCCGGTGACATCGGCTCTGATGTCTCGCACCTCAACCTGCACAAGACCTTCTGCATCCCGCATGGCGGCGGCGGTCCGGGCATGGGTCCGATCGGCGTCAAGTCGCATCTGGCACCCCACCTGCCCGGCCATCCGGAAACCGATGGCCGTTCGGGCGCGGTTTCGGCAGCAGCTTTCGGTTCGGCCTCCATCCTGCCGATCTCCTGGAGCTACTGCCTGATGATGGGCGGCGAAGGCCTGACGCAGGCAACGAAGGTGGCGATCCTCAACGCCAACTACATCGCTGCCCGCCTCAAGGGCGCTTACGACGTGCTCTACAAGTCGGCTGCCGGTCGTGTGGCGCATGAATGCATCATCGACACGCGGCCGCTGGTCGACAGCGCCGGCGTCACCGTCGATGACGTCGCCAAGCGCCTGATCGACTGCGGCTTCCACGCACCGACCATGAGCTGGCCGGTTGCCGGCACGCTGATGATCGAGCCGACCGAGTCCGAAACCAAAGCCGAACTCGATCGCTTCTGCGAAGCCATGCTGGCGATCCGTCAGGAAGCCCGCGACATAGAGGAAGGCCGTTCGGACAAGCTGAACAACCCGCTGAAGAATGCCCCGCACACGGTGGAAGACCTCGTCGGCGAATGGGATCGCCCCTATTCGCGCGAACAGGCCTGCTTCCCGCCCGGCGCTTTCCGCGTGGACAAGTACTGGTCGCCGGTCAACCGCGTCGACAACGTCTATGGCGACCGCAACCTGATCTGCACCTGCCCGCCTGTCGAGGCGTACGCGGAGGCAGCCGAATAGCAGTCGGCCAGACGTCCAACCCAGAGCAATCCAAGCCCCTTCCATCATGGGAGGGGCTTTCCTAATTCTGATAGAGAATACGCGAAGAAAGGTCACACCAAATGCCCCAGGATCAAAGCGAAGCAAGAATGCAGGCGCCCTGGTCGAAGCCTGTGCTCATCGCCCTCGAAGAGCCCGGCAAATATATGAGCATCGATACCACTCAGTCCGCGTCCTGGGCGATGATCGAGGACTGGCCGACGGAGGATGGAGCCGCACTCGACCAGGCGCTGCTGATCTGCGCCGACGTCATCAAGGGCAAGCGCAACGGTGAGGACGCGCGCAAGGCGTTCATCGCCGCCGCAGTCGAAGCGGGTCTCGATATCAAGAGCTGAATGGAGCCAGTCGGTAAAGAGCCGCATGGATGGATGATGCGCGGCTATGCATTCCAGACGATGAAAGAACGCCGGCAGACTTTTTCGGGGTCGTCATTGGGATCGGTGAACCATTTTCGGTTTGCTGCGTAATTATCGTTGCTGGCTATTGCAAAACCAGCAGGGAGAAGGGTTGCCTGCCCCTGTACCGGGCGCTCTTCTCCTCTATCACCACGGTAGCCGGCGAGATCCGCCTGAAGATGGACACGCTCGACCTTTTGCGTGCGCTTGCCGGCGACGCGAGCATCAGCACCGGCCCCGCTTGGCGGGTAGCGGCACGGCAGCTCATCGATATCCTGATTGCAGGTATGGGAGCCGGTCCCTGAAGCCTGCGTGCCATCTCGATACAGTCGTCTCAGATTCCCTCGCCTTTCGCTAACCGAAGCCGTTCAGTATTCCCTAAACCCTTGCCGGTAAAACGCTTGTTGTCCGGAAACAGGGAAACGGTCGATGAGCATTTCTGCAATCACGCATACGGCTCTTTCGGGAATGCTGGCGCAGACGACGCGCGCTGGCGCAATCGCCGACAACGTCGCCAATGCGAGCACACCGGGCTACGGCCGGCTGAACACCAGTTTCCAGTCCGTCGAACCTTCGGGCGTTACGGCAAGCGTTGCCGAGACGGATCAGGGTGTGGATTTTGCGACTGAGCTCACCGATCTCATCGAGACTGAACAGAGCTACAAGGCGAATGCTGCGGTCTTCGAGACCGGTGCCGATCTATGGGACGTGCTGATGAGCATCAAGCGTGACTAAAGCGCACTTGCCCCTTTTCAGGCAGACAATTCTTTAAACGATCGAATAGGCTACCGAACCCAGCGCTACGGCACCGAAGGCGAGCAGCATATAGCTCGTCGCGCGGCCGACTTTGGCCGTGAAATCGGCCGAGAGCCGGTCCCTTGCAAGGCTGACGGCACCGCTGAGGCAGAACCACCACAATAGCGATCCGAGGAAGACGCCCGAGACGATGGCAGCCGAACTGAAGCGGCGTGTTTCCTCGGTCAGGCCCAGGCCGGCAAACAGCGCGCCGAAGGAAAGGATCGTCGCCGGATTGGAAATGGTCAGCAGGAAGGTCGAAATGGTCGTGTGCAGGAAGTCGGCCGCGTCGATCTTCGCCGCCTTTACCTTCCCTCTGTTCTCCAGTCCCCGAAAGCCGAGCCAGAGCAGCATCAGCCCGCCGCCGAGCGCCAAGGGAATGGTGGCCATCGACATGGTCTCGGAGAAGACCGCAAGCCCGGCGACAGCGACCAGCGCGTAGCTCGCGTCACCGAGGGCAGTCCCGAGCCCGCCGGAAAAGCCGTACCAGAAACCTTTCTCGATGCTTCTGTTGATGCAGAGCGTTCCGATCGGCCCGAGCGGCGCGGTGATGATGACACCCAGGAGGGCGCCTTTCAGGAACAGAAAGAGCATTGTCCGCTTTTCTTCTTGGTCGCTTGTCGGTCTCGGACAGGCTCGTCTAAATCAAAAGGCCGCCAATTATGGCGGCCATCAGGCAAATTCAACGGAAAAATGCTTAATGCTGTGCGGGAACTACTGCATCGCCGCGTGCGGCAAGAGCTGCGAGATCAGCGGGTTTCAGTTCGACGGATTCGCCGCAGCCGCAGGCCGATGTCTGGTTCGGATTGGTGAAGGTAAAACCAGAGCGCAGCGTGGTGGTTTCAAAGCCGAGTTCGGTGCCGAGCAGATAGAGAACGGCCGACGGCTCGATCCAGACTTTAGCACCATCGCGCTCGATCAGGTCGTCCTTGGCATTGGGCTCGGTCACCATGTCGATGGTATATTCCATCCCGGCGCAGCCGCCCTTCTTGATGCCGACGCGAATGCCCTTGGCATCCGGTCCGCCATTTTCGACGATCGCCTTCACGCGGTCCGCGGCAGCTGTCGTCATGCTCATCACTGCAAAGCCCATGGGCTCTTTCTCCTTCCACAACCGGGGTCAAGATCCGGTGCTTCGTGATTCAAATGTAAGGCGATCACCTTAATGGATCAATACCAGCCAACCGCGACCTGCGCCTCTTCGGACATCCGGTCCGGCGTCCACGGCGGATCGAAGGTCATGGAAACCTCGACACCCGAAACGCCTTCGACGGCGCCGACAGCGTTTTCCACCCAGCCCGGCATCTCGCCGGCAACTGGGCAGCCAGGCGCGGTTAGCGTCATGACGATCTTGACCATGCGGTCGTCTTCGATATCGATCTTGTAAACGAGGCCGAGCTCGAAGATATCAGCCGGAATTTCCGGGTCGTAGACGGTCTTGAGAGCGCCGATCACGTCGTCGCTGAGCCGCGCCAGTTCCGCCTCGGGAATGCTGGAATGCACGATGCCTTCGCGCACGTCGATCTTCTCTTCATCCAGACTCATGGCTTCTTCCTCAAGCAAAGAACTTGCGCGCATAGTCGAGCGCATCGGCCAGCGCATCCACTTCGGCGCGGGTATTATACATGCCGAAGGATGCCCGGCATGTGGAGGTCACGCCGAAGCGTTTCAAGAGCGGCATGGCGCAATGCGTGCCGGCGCGAACGGCAACACCCTGGCGGTCGATCACCATCGAGACGTCATGGGCATGGATGCCCGCAAGCTCGAAGGAGAAGATCGCGCCCTTGCCTGGCGCATTGCCGAAGATGCGTAGCGAATTAATCGCCTTGAGCCGCTCTTCGGCATAAACAGTCAGATCTGCCTCATGGGCTGCGATATTCTCGCGGCCGATCTTTTCCATATAGTCGAGCGCATAGCCGAGCCCGATCGCCTGCACGATCGGCGGCGTACCGGCCTCGAAACGGTGCGGCGGATCGTTGTAGGTGACGATGTCCTCGCTCACCTCGAAGATCATCTCGCCGCCCCCCTGGAACGGCCGCATCTCCTTCAGCCGGTCCTTCTTGCCGTAGAGCACGCCGATGCCAGAGGGGCCATAGAGCTTGTGGCCCGTCATGACATACCAGTCGCAATCGATATCCCGCACGTCGACCGGCAGATGCACGGCGCCCTGCGAACCGTCGATCAGCACGGGAATGCCGCGCTCATGAGCGATGCGGCAGACTTCCTTGACCGGAACGATCGTGCCGAGCGCATTCGACATATGGGTGATCGCGACGAGCTTGGTCCTGTCGGTCAGGCTCTTTTCGAAATCCTCGATATGGAAAGCGCCCTCGTCATCGACAGGCACCCAGAGGAGCTTGGCGCCCTGCCTCTCCCGAATGAAATGCCATGGCACGATGTTGGAGTGGTGCTCCATGATCGTCAGCACGATCTCGTCGCCCTCGCCAATGTTCGGCATGCCCCAGCCGTAGGCGACGGTGTTGATCGCCTCGGTCGAGTTCTTGGTGAAGACGATCTCGTTTACCGAAGGCGCGTTCAGGAAGCGGCGCACCTTTTCGCGCGACGCTTCATAGGCTTCCGTCGCCGCATTGGAGAGGTAGTGAAGGCCGCGATGCACATTGGCATATTCATGGCTGTAGGCATGCGAGATAGAGTCGATCACCGCCTGCGGCTTCTGGGCGGAAGCACCGTTGTCCAGATAGACCAGCGGCTTGCCATGCACCTTCTCCGCAAGGATCGGGAAATCCCTGCGGATGGCTTCGACATCATAGGCGGTTGCCGGTACGATCTTGTCCATGGCGCTTTCCGATCAGGCGTGCTTTTCCAGCCAGGCCGAGATGACGCCTTCCAGCGCCTCGACCAAGGCTTCGTCTTCCAGTTCCTCGACGATCTCGGCAACGAAGGCATTGACGAGCATGGCGCGTGCCTTGTTCTCCGGAATACCGCGAGCCATCAGGTAGTAGAGATGGTTGTGGTCGATATCGGCAACCGTGGCACCATGGCCGCACTGCACGTCGTCGGCGAAGATCTCGAGCTCGGGCTTGACCGAAAACTCGGCATCGTCGGACATCAGCAGCGTGTTGCAGGCCATCTTGGCATCGGTCTTCTGGGCATCGGGCGCAACCCGGATCATGCCCTGGAAGACGCCCTTGGCGCGGTCGAAGACCACGTTGCGGATCACCTCCGTCGAGCCGGTGTGCGGCACATCGTGGCCAAGCACCATCGTCACGTCGGTATGCGTGTCCGCGCCGAGCAGATTGATGCCGCGCAGCGTCAGATCGGCGCCCTCGCCCGTCACCTTGATATTCAGCTCTTGGCGCACCAGCTTGCCGCCGGCATTGATGACGAAGAGCTTCAGTTTGGTGTCAGCGCCGAGATCGATGCGGATCTGGCCGAGATGCGTGTCCTCTGTGCCCTGCTGCTGCACGATGATCCAGGTCAGCTCCGTGCCCTGTCCGACCGTGATGTCGCTGACATGCGACACGAGTGCGGCATCGTCAGTCACCGAGCGGTGACGCTCGATCACGACGCCCTTCACGTTTGCGCCGAAGCTGACCGGCAGGCGGGTATGAATATCGCCGCCGGCATGCACGAACTGGATTTCCAGCGGCTCTTCGAGCTCGGTACCATCAAGCACATCGATCACATAGCCGTCCTTGACGAAGCTGCCATTGATGCGGCCGATTGCATCGTCACGGCCAAGCGCGTCGAGTCCTTCGACAGCCGAACCATCGGTCAGCTTTTCGGAATAAACGGAAACCGCGAGATCGCCGACTGAGGCCTTGTTGGCGGCCTTGCCCTGGATAACGGCAAGAACCGGAGAGCCGTCGACCAGCGGCTCCAGCGCTTCAGAGCCGGCATCGCCTGCCTGAGCCGGAACGCTGCGCAGCAGGTTCTTCAGGTCCGTATAGTGCCAGGCCTCGATGCGGCGCGTCGGCAGACCTTCCTTCTTGAGGTCGTCGAGCAGCCGGTCGCGCAGCGCAGTCACTGCACCATTGCCTGGCAGTTCGCCGATCTGCTGATTGAACGCTTCGATCAGCGCCGATTCGGCCGCAGTCAGGCGGCTCGTCGTTTGCATGTTCATGGACGTCGTCCTTTCCGCCACGCTCAGGCTGCGGCGCCGATGATGTCGGCGTAACCGTTGGCTTCCAGCTCATGGGCCAGCGTCTTGTCGCCGGACTTGATCACCTGGCCCTTATAGAGAACGTGGACAGTGTCCGGCACGATGTAATCGAGCAGGCGCTGGTAGTGGGTGATGACGATGACGGCGCGGTCAGGCGAACGCAGCGCGTTGACGCCGTCGGCAACGATCTTCAGCGCGTCGATGTCGAGGCCGGAGTCGGTTTCGTCGAGCACGCAAAGCTTCGGCTCAAGCAGCGCCATCTGCAGGATCTCGGCGCGCTTCTTCTCACCACCGGAGAAGCCGACGTTCAGCGGGCGCTTCAGCATCTCGGTATTGATCTGCAGCTTGCCGGCAGCGTCCTTGACCCGGCGCATGAAATCCGGCGTCGTCAGCTCATCTTCGCCGCGCGCCTTGCGCTGCTCGTTCATCGCTACCTTCAGGAACTGCATGGTGGCAACTCCCGGAATTTCGACCGGGTACTGGAAGGCGAGGAAGACGCCCTTGGCGGCGCGCTCAGCCGGATCGAGCTCAAGAATGCTCTCGCCATTATAGAGGATGTCGCCCTCGGTCACTTCATAGTCTTCACGACCGGACAGCACATAGGAGAGCGTCGACTTGCCAGAGCCGTTCGGCCCCATGATGGCGGCAACTTCCCCGGCTTTCACCGTCAGGTTCAAACCACGGATAATCTCGGTGCCATCTTCGGCGATGCGGGCATGAAGGTTCTTGATTTCAAGCATCTTTGGTTCCTGCGTTTCTCTGCGCAGCTCACTCAGAGCCTCGCGTAATTCGTAAGGGCGTTACCTGTGGCGCTCGGCGCTATCGCCAGAAGCAAATTGCGGCGAAAACCGCGCTCGCTACGAGCCGAAGCCATTCGACATAACCGGGATAGCCAGAATGGCCTCTCCCGGTTTTTCCACGCGCTGCCGGAGAAACACATAGGGCTGCTCCGGCGGCTTTTCTGTCTTGTATTCCTGTTCGCGGGGGCGAATTTTCGCCAATACCTCCCCGCGCATGTCAGCCAGACGTTCAAGAATTCGCTTCTTGTCCGCCTCGCTCATATCAGCCGACCGAGCCTTCGAGCGAGATGCTGATCAGCTTCTGCGCCTCGACGGCGAATTCCATCGGCAGCTCCTGCAGGACCTCCTTGACGAAGCCGTTGACGATCAGCGCGATCGCCGCCTCGGTCGGGATGCCGCGTTGCAGGCAGTAGAACAACTGGTCTTCCGAGATCTTCGAGGTGGTTGCCTCGTGTTCGAACTGCGCCGTCGAATTCTTTGCCTCGATGTAGGGCACCGTATGGGCGCCGCACTTGTCGCCGATCAGCAGCGAGTCGCACTGCGTGAAGTTGCGCGCGTTCGACGCCTTGCGGTGGGCCGAAACCTGGCCGCGATAGGTGTTGTTGGAAACACCGGCGGCAATACCCTTGGAGACGATGCGGCTCGACGTGTTCTTGCCAAGATGGATCATCTTGGTGCCGCTGTCGATCTGCTGATGGCCGTTGGAAACGGCGATCGAGTAGAACTCGCCTCTGGAGTCATCGCCGCGCAGGATGCAGGACGGATACTTCCAGGTAATCGCCGAACCGGTCTCGACCTGCGTCCAGGAGATCTTCGAACGGTCGCCGCGGCAATCGCCACGCTTGGTGACGAAGTTGTAGATGCCGCCCTTGCCGTCCTTGTCGCCCGGATACCAGTTCTGGACCGTCGAATACTTGATCTCGGCATCGTCGAGCGCGACGAGCTCGACCACGGCCGCGTGCAACTGGTTTTCATCGCGCTGCGGTGCGGTGCAGCCCTCGAGATAGGAGACATAAGCGCCTTCCTCGGCGATGATCAGCGTGCGCTCGAACTGGCCGGTATTCTTCTCGTTGATGCGGAAATAGGTGGAAAGCTCCATCGGGCACCGCACACCCTTCGGCACGAAGACGAAGGAGCCGTCGGTGAAGACAGCCGAGTTCAGCGTCGCATAATAGTTGTCGGTCGTCGGAACGACGGAGCCGAGATACTTGCGCACGAGATCGGGATGCTCGCGGATGGCTTCCGAGATCGACATGAAGATCACGCCGGCCTTCTTCAGCTCTTCCTTGAAGGTCGTCACGACGGAAACCGAATCGAACACCGCATCGACGGCAATCTTCGGCTTCTCGACGCCGGCGAGGATCTCCTGTTCCTTCAGCGGAATGCCGAGCTTCTCATAGACCTTGAGGATTTCAGGGTCGACCTCATCAAGCGATTTCGGACCCGGCGTGCTCTTCGGCGCCGCGTAATAGTGGATCGCGTTGAAATCGATCTTCGGATAGTCGACGCGCGCCCATGTGGGCTCGTCCAACGTCTGCCAGCGCTTGTAGGCTTCCAGGCGCCATTCGAGCATCCATTCCGGCTCCTGCTTCTTGGCAGAGATCAGGCGGATGATGTCTTCGGAAAGGCCCTTGGGTGCCTTGTCCATTTCGATGACGGTTTCAAAACCGTATTTATACTGGTCCACGTCGATCTGACGGACGCGATCGACTGTTTCCTGGACTGCAGCCATGTCGTTCTCCAATCTCGCCGGAGAAAAGGTCCGGCAGCTTGTCGTGCGGGCAATTTTCTTTTGCCCCTGATATAAGTGGCCAAAAGGGACTTTTCAGCCCTGATGGCAAGTGGAAATTTGCGTTTCCGCAAGTTTGTGAGGCGTTCAGGCCGCCTCGCCCGCCAGCTTTCGGCGGGCGGCAATTTTCGTAAATGCGGCAATCGCCCGATCCACGTCTTCTTCCGTCGTCGAAAAGCCGAGCGACATGCGCAGCGCCCCGAGCTTGGGATCGCGACCCATTGCCGTCAGTACATGGCTTTCGCCGACCCTGCCGGAAGAGCAGGCCGAACCCGCCGAAAGGGCCACGCCTTCGAGATCGAAGGCGATCTGCCCGGTCTCCGCCTTCAGGCAGGGAAGCGTGAAGAAGATGGTGTTGGCGACGCGCGGGCCGCCTGCCCCATGAATGATGACATCGGGCGCCGCAGCGCGCATGCCGGCTTCCAGCCGATCGCGCAGGACCGCAATCGCAGCATTGCGCTCCTCAAGATTCTGCAGCACGGCTTCAGCAGCTGCCCCGAAGCCGATCAGCGCCAGCGAATTCTGTGTCCCCGAGCGGTGACCCTTCTCCTGCCCGCCACCGCGGATCAGCGCTTTCGGCATCAAAGCCTCGCCTCGGGCGATCAACGCGCCCGCTCCTTTCGGTCCACCGATCTTGTGGGAGGAAATGATCATGAAATCGGCGCCGATCCGCCCGATATCGATCGGCAGCCGGCCGGCCGCCTGCACGGCATCGACCACGAAGAGTCCGCCATGAGCACGCACGATCCTGCCGGCCTCTTCGACCGGCTGGACGATGCCGGTCTCGTTGTTGACGAACATGATCGCCACCATCGGCAGGCCCGTCGACTTGTCGTGGGCGTCGAGAAGTGCTGAGAGCGCGGTGAGGTCGACAATGCCGGCATCGGTCACCGGGATCTCGGTCGTCCTGTCCTTCGGGAAACGTCCACCCTCGCGCACTGCCAGATGCTCGACGGCGGAATGGTAGAGGCGGCCGAGCTTCAGCGGCGTGCGACCCATACTGAAATCAGGCGTCAACATCATATTGGCCGCTTCGGTCGCGCCGCTCGTAAAGATCACATTGGCCGGATCGGTGCCCGTCAGCAACGCGACTTTGCGGCGCGCGCCCTCGATGGCGGCACGGGCGGCGCGGCCCTCGCCGTGCACGGAATTGGGATTGCCGAAGACGTCCACGGCGCGCATGACCGCGTCACGCGCGGCAGGGTGCATCGGCGATGTTGCGTTCCAATCGAGATAAAGGCGTGGCGGCGCCATTGTCTTCGGTCCTGCGCTTGACGAGCTTGCTTTGGCGTGGCGGCGCATTTTTCTTGAAATTTCCGCCGGGCTTGCCTTATGACACGTTCCACGCTGCGTGGATTGCCATGCAAGTTTCGAATTGTTCTAAACTGCGTTTTAGAAAAGCTGACAACCGTCGTCAAGTCATGTTGTCGCCAAACGTGGCGTGAACGCGAAATAAAACCCGGAGTACCGATGCCCGAAGTCATTTTCAACGGCCCTGCCGGCCGTCTTGAAGGCCGCTACCAGCCCTCCAAGGAAAAGAGCGCACCGATCGCCGTCATTCTGCACCCGCATCCGCAGTTTGGTGGCACGATGAACAACCAGATCGTCTACCAGCTCTTCTACATGTTCCAGAAGCGCGGTTTTACAACACTGCGCTTCAATTTCCGGGGCATCGGCCGCAGTCAGGGCGAATTCGACCATGGTGCGGGCGAGCTTTCGGACGCGGCTTCTGCGCTCGACTGGGTGCAGAGCCTGCATCCCGATTCGAAGACCTGTTGGGTCGCCGGTTACTCCTTCGGCTCCTGGATCGGCATGCAGCTTCTGATGCGCCGCCCGGAAATCGAAGGCTTCATGTCGATTGCCCCGCAGCCGAACACCTATGACTTCTCGTTCCTGGCGCCTTGCCCCTCTTCCGGCCTGATCATCAACGGCGAGGCAGACAAGGTGGCGCCCGAAAAGGACGTTAACGGCCTCGTCGAGAAGCTGAAGACACAGAAGGGCATCCTCATCACCCATCGCACGGTGCCGGGCGCCAACCACTTCTTCAACGGTCAGGTCGACACGCTGATGGCCGAGTGCGAGGATTACCTTGATCGCCGCCTCAATGGCGAACTCGTGCCGGAACCGGCAGCCAAGCGCATCAGGTGATTTCTTGATACGTCTCGTGGTGGATACGAACGTTTTGATAAGCGCTTGTATCGGCCGCGGGGCGGCCTCACGCGTTATAGAAGCTTGTCTCGAAGATCGCGTTGTTCCCTACATTTCCGGGCCGCTGCTGCTGGAATATCGCGATGTTATCGGCCGCGATGAGATTTTCCGTGCGGCCCGGTTGAACGCAAATGAGCGAATGTTTCTGCTCGATGTGTTTGTTTCCAAGTGCAGGTTGAGCATTCTGCATTTCAAATGGCGGCCGAACCTTGTCGATGAAGGCGACAATCACCTTGTCGAATTGGCAATCGCGGCGAACGCGCATATTATAGTCACATCGAACATACGGGACTTTTCCAGGTCGGAACTCAAGTTTCCGCATTTGGTCGTGGAGACGCCCGAGCGTTTTATGGAAAGGTTGCAGCAATGAGCGCAATAACAATCGAACTTTCCGAAAGCATTCGCGAGAAGATTGAATTTATCGCAACCGAAAAAGGGCTGCGAAGCGAAACATTGCTGGAGAACATGGCCAAAGATCTGGTTCAGCAATTCGAAGCGATCAAACTCTATCAGGAAATGGCTGAGCGTGGTCGCGGCCGAGAAAAGGAAGCTCTTGAGCTTCTAAAGCGTTAAATAAAAGATTCTCAGCATTTCATGGTCTCGCCAGAATGCCACCGGTCATCGGCTGGCTGACACCCGTCGTGCCGGGATAGGTCAGCGGCAGGCCCTCCAGCGAGCGTACGGCGAGATAAGCCCAGGCCTCCGCCTCCATCGCATCGCCATCGAAGCCCGCCTGTTCGGCACTCATCACGCTGGAAGCGCTCTTCCCGGCCATATCGGCAAACTCCGCCATGATCGCCCCGTTCAGCCGCCCGCCACCGCAGACGATGTAGACTGAGGGGCTCTCGGGCAGATAGCCGGCCGATTTGAGGATCGAGGCCGCAGCGACATGCGCAAGCGTGCGCGCCCCATCCTCAAGGCTCGCTTCACCATTCGCAAGCGGCTTGAAATCGCCGCGGTCGAGCGAACGGCGGATATTGCCTTGGAAGAACGGGCTGCCGAGATAGCGGGCGGCGATGTCAGGCACCACCTGCCCGTGCCCGGCGATCTCGCCCCCCGGATCATAGGTCTTGCCGGTCTGCATCTCCACCCACTGATCGATCAGCGTATTGCCGGGGCCGCTGTCGAAGGCGGCGATGCGGCCTTCCGCGCCGATATAGGTGAGGTTCGAAATGCCGCCGATATTGACGAAGCAGACTGTCTGCCCGTCCTTCTGGAAGCGACCAGCAAGCGCAGCGTGATAGGCCGGCACCAGCGGCGCGCCCTGCCCGCCATGCGCCATGTCGTTGGCGCGCATATCATAGACGACAGGAATGCCTGTGCGTTCGGCCAGAAGCTGCCCGTCACCGATCTGGATCGTCAGCGCATCGTCCGGCCGGTGCAGCACGGTTTGGCCGTGAAAGCCGAGCACGTCGATTTCGTCCTTATCCAGGCCGAATTTAACGAGAAATGCCGCAACGGCATCTGCATGACGCTCAGTGAGTTCTATCTCGATGTCGCGCAATTCGTCCGGTCGTGCACTGCGATCGGTCAGCGGCCGCGCCAGGTCCAGCGCGCGCTTCAGCCTCTCGCGAAAACCGCGGTCATAGGCCGCGCCCAGGAACGGTCCGCGCTCGATGAAGCCTCGCCCGTCTGTCCTGAGCAACGCCACATCGATGCCGTCCATCGAGGTGCCGCTCATCAAGCCGATCGCAGTCCTGACGATATCCATTGCGCCGCGCGCCTTTCATGCGATTCCCGGATGCACTTTTGGAAAAACAGTGCTAAACGCGCCGCGACGGTTCAACAAGCGTCAATCCCAATTCACGTTCGACGTTCAAGAGACGAAGCCCATGCCCGAGTTCAAGTCCGATTTCCTCCGCACGCTGCAAGAGCGCGGCTTCATTCATCAGATTTCCGATGAAAGCGGCCTCGACCATCTCTTCGCCAAGGAAACCGTGACGGCCTATATCGGCTTCGATCCGACCGCGCCCAGCCTTCACGCCGGGTCGCTCATCCAGATCATGATGCTGCACTGGATGCAGAAGACCGGCCATCGCGCCATCTCGCTGATGGGCGGCGGCACCGGCATGGTCGGCGACCCCTCCTTCAAGGAGGAGGCCCGCCAACTGATGACCGTCGATACGATCGAAGGCAACATTGCCTCGATCAAGCGCGTCTTTTCCAACTACCTGAACTACGGCGACGGCCCGAAGGACGCGCTGATGATCAACAATGCCGAATGGCTGCGCTCGCTGAACTATCTCGAGTTCCTGCGCGATGTCGGCAAGCATTTCTCGGTCAACCGCATGCTGTCCTTCGACAGCGTAAAGACGCGTCTTGACCGCGAACAGTCGCTGTCCTTCCTGGAATTCAACTACATGATCCTCCAGGCTTACGATTTCGTCGAGCTCGCCAAGCGCTACGACTGCCGCCTGCAGATGGGCGGCTCGGACCAGTGGGGCAACATCGTCAACGGCATCGACCTCGGTCACCGCATGGGGACGAAGCAGCTCTATGCGCTGACCTCGCCGCTGCTGACGACTTCGTCCGGCGCCAAAATGGGCAAGTCGGCGACCGGTGCGGTGTGGCTGAATGCCGACATGCTCTCGGCCTATGACTTCTGGCAGTACTGGCGCAATACGGAAGACGCCGATGTCTCGCGCTTCCTGAAGCTCTACACCACGCTGCCGATGGACGAGATCGCCCGCCTTTCCGCGCTCGCAGGTTCCGAGATCAACGAAGTCAAGAAGATCCTGGCAACCGAGGTCACCGCGATCCTGCACAGCCGCGAGGCCGCAGAACAGGCAGCCGAGACGGCCCGCAAGACCTTCGAAGAAGGCGGCCTCTCCGACAACCTGCCATCGGTCGAGGTTCCGGCCTCCGAACTCGACGCCGGCATCGGTCTGCTCTCCCTGATCGTCCGCGCCGGTCTTGCCGCCTCGAATGGCGAAGCCCGCCGTCACGTCCAGGGCGGCGCCGTGCGCATCAACGACCAGGCCGTCAGCGACGAGCGCAAGATGATCGGCAGCGGCGAAATCACCGCCGATGGCGTCATCAAGCTGTCGCTCGGCAAGAAGAAGCACATCCTGATCCGCCGTGCTGCGTAAGCAGTGCCGCAGAACCAAGACAAAAGCCGGCCCTTGCGCCGGCTTTTGTATGTCTGCGGTAAAGTGAAGCTCAGGATCGAAGCCAGTAGCGCTTCGAATCCGGCGATCACTGGAATTCGAAAATCTGCCGGAAAACGCCGGGCGCGATCACCGAGAGCGGATTGATCTGCAGGTTCGGCTGGTCGAACTTGCCTGTCAGCTTGAAAGTAATGCCGATCAGACCGCGGTCCGAGCCGTTGCCGAGGATGACACCGATCAGCGGCAGTTCGGCAAACAGCCGGTTGAGGCCATAGGCCGGCATGAAGGTGCCGGTCATGTCCATATTGCCCTTCGCATTGCGCACCACACCCTGGAAGGTGGCGCCAATCTGATCACCGCGCAGCACGCCGTTTTCGATGGAGATCGCCCCGCCGCGCGAAACGATACGGGCGAAGCCGCGCTGGAAACGCTGCGAGGAGGTATCGATATCGCGTTTGACGGCTTCGTTCAATGTGCGCTGGTCAGAGCCGACAGGTGTGGAAACGATCGAGCGCAGGCGTTGCTCGTTGACGATCGAGAAGCGACGCACGTCGAGTGAGCCGTCCCAGCCGTTGCCCGCATTGAGGCGGATCGACAGGTTGAGAAGCCCGCCCTGCATATGCTGATAGAGATCGGCAAAACGTGAGACGGAGCCGGCATCGCCGCTGGTGATATTGATGACGCCGCCGCCCTGCATCTGGCTGACGACCGCCTCGCCGCTATCGGTGATGCCGGAGAAATTCAGCGATTGCAGCCGGCTGCCGCTCATGGCGATCTGCGCCTGGAAATTGCCGATCTTCTCGTCATTGAAGCCGATGATGTTCTGCAGCTTCGCCCGCACGGTCACGCTGCTGTTGTCACTGCCATCGCCATCGCTGTCCGAATCCGATTTCAGCCGGGCGATGATCGGTCGCGCGTCGGCGCTGGCGCCGGATACGGAAATATCGAAGCCGCCTTTGCTGCGTTTCAGCGACAACCCGAAATCATCGACCGAAGACAGTTTCACGCTATCGAAATCAGCCGATATCAGGCCGCTTTTGCCGATCACAAGCGCCCCGGTTGCCCCGAAGCCATCCCCCTTCAAACGGAAATTCTTGACCTGCGTATTGTCAGGCGGGCCGGAAACCTCGAATTCGGCATTGGCCGGAATACCGCTGCCCTTCGACCAGCCGATCCAGGGCAGATCGAGCGATGCCTTGCCGAGATCGAGTTGCACGTCCTGCCGGTCCTCGTCAAGGCGCGTCAGTACCAGCTTGATGCTGCCGCCGAGGATGCCGGAAAGGCCAGGCAGCAGCCTGTCACGCTGGTCGCCGTTCAGCGTTGCCGTGATCACGCGCTGCGGCTCGATGCCGGAAGATTTGTCGACAGGCTCCAGCATATCGATATCGGCGGATACGCCGTCGATGTCGGCCTTGCCCTTGACCTTCACCTGCCGCGGATCGGCATCGAGCATGCCGTCGAGATTGGTGATGACGCGCCCCGAGAACGGCTTGGCAAGCGCGACATCGGTAAGCTTCATCTGCGCCTCCCATTCGGGTGGCGGCGGGTTCTGCGAGGACAGAAGTCCGAAATGCGCCTGCACATGCGCGTCGATAGTGCCCTTGAGGTCGTCGGGCACAAAGCCTGCGCGTTGCAGCACCTTGATCGGCTTGTAGGTCAGAAGCTCGCCCACCGCATCCGCCGAGCCTGAAACGGAAATGTCCGCATCGGCCATCAGCGGCTTGTCATAGACTGACGGCATCACGAAGGTGCCCGGGAGCACTGCCACTGAACGCCCGGATGGGAAATAGGAGGTGCCGCTCTTGAGCGAGATCATCGCCTTTCCGCCCGTCAGGTCGAAATGCGCCGCGGTATCGCGCACCGGCGGGATCTCACCGGCGACATTCAGGCGCGTCCCGTCGATGTCGAAGGCGATGCGGAGCTGGTTCTCATCGAGCCGCAGGCCGCGTCCTCCCGCCGCCTCGTCCAGCCGGCCTGCCGGAATGAAGACGGAAATGGAAGCATTGCTCACCGTGCCGCCGAACAGGTTTGCAAGCACCCAGACCCGTGCCTTGGACGCCATCCAGAAGGGCCAAAGCTGCTTGACTGCCGTCGTCTGCATCTGCTGCGACTGACCGGCAAAACTGATCTCCGGTGACTTCTCGTTCAGTCGGATGTGAAGAGCCCCGTAGAGCGAGCCGAGCGGCGAGGAAGCCACCATATTGGTGAACTGAAATTCGCGGCCGGCAACGAGATAGCGCCCGGTCGCCTGCAGATCGAAGGATAGCGGCTGCTCGCCGGAATTGGGTGCGGCAGTGCCGCCGCTGATCAGCGCGTCGATGCCGAACCCCTTGCCCGCATTCGGATCGAGCTTGTCGAGATCGATGATCGCGCCGTTGAACGGCAGAATGGTCGCGCCGAGATGCAGCTGCGACTTGGCGATCTCCAGCGTCTGCTTGTCGAAGTCATAAGCCAGATTGAGTTGCCCGTCCGTCAGCTCCTGAGAATCGCCGTCGACATAAAGAACGCCCGGATCGAGTTTCAGAGCCGCATTGAGTGACGGTTTGACTCCGTCGGCAGTTCTGACCGCAGAAATGGTGAGATTGCCGAAGGTATTGAGGCCCTGGCGGATCTCGCCCTGCTCGTTCCGTTTCAGCGCAAATGGCGTGAGATCGGCGTGCGACAATGTGGCAACGAGCCGGGATGCCCGCCCGCCGGTCTGCTCGGTGATTACATTGAGATCAGCCGCTTCGCCGTTGATGGAAATCTGGCCGCTCAATTGCAGCGAGTTCGGCCCGGCATGCTCGAAGGCGAGATTGTCGACGACGAGCGAAAGCGGCCCGTTTGCCGTATCCGCAAGCTTGATGTCGATGCCGGAGATGCGCACGGAATCGGTCGCGCCGCGTTCGACGAAGTTTTCGAACAGATCGAGATGCGAGAATATCGTCTCCATTGCCGCCGGAACGGCATCGACGCGCAGATCGTCGAGCTTGACGGGAGCGCCTGACGGAAGCAGCGACGTGTCGAGGGCAATATCGTCGGCTTCCACCGATGTCACAGCGATCCGGCCGCGGAAGAGCTGCAACGGGTCGAGCGCCATACGCATCGAGGACGTCGTGGAAAGATGCTGGCCGCTTTGCTGGTCGATCATGTTTACGTCGCGCGCTTCGAGCGCCAGCCGCAGGCCGGATGTGAAGCGGATGACGGTGGACCCGACTTCGGCCCGGTAGCGTGGTCCGAGCGCACTGTTCAGTGCCGACTGCGCCTGCTGCGACAGCGGTGCGTCGACAATTCCGCTTTCGATGGTGAAAACGATCGCCGCCAGGATGAACAGGATGACCGCGCAGAAGCCGCCGGTGGCTTTTGCGGTGCCGCGCATGCGCGAGCGTGGCGGCGGGCAATGCACGATGAGAGGATCCTCCACTTGCGCGGAAGGCAGGTTATGCAACGCGACGATATCCTTCTTGCGAAACGTGACTTTTTCGCCGCGGATGGCTGACATGCGCCTTGGGAAACTCCTGAATCTGATTTGAACGGCTCTGGGCGGGACGCCGTTTCATCCACTATATAACCCGTCTGATATAGTATCCCTCCTAAACCCGGCAAAAGAAAGTTTTGAGAATGTCTGCACCCGGTATCGGCTCTCCTGCTCCCGATTTCAGCCTCCCGCGCGATGGCGGCGGGCGCATTTCACTCTCGGATTTCCATGGAAAGCCGGTGGTTCTGTTCTTCTATCCCAAGGATGACACGACGGGCTGCACGACCGAATCGCTGGATTTCACGGCACTTGCTGGTGAGTTCGCAGCCGCCGGGGCCGCCGTCGTCGGCATGTCGCCCGATTCGGCGACCTGCCACGATCGCTTCATCAAGAAACACAAGCTGACGGTGGCGCTTGCCTCCGACGAGGAGAAGACGGTGCTGCAGGCCTATGGCGTATGGAAGGAGAAAAAGATGTATGGCCGCACCTTCATGGGCGTCGAGCGCACCACTTTCCTGATCCGCCAGGACGGCACCATTGCCACCATCTGGCAGAAGGTAAAGGTCGCAGGCCATGCCGAAACGGTACTGGCAGCCGTCAGGAACCTTGCTGCGTGATGAGCATCACCTCGCTGCGCGGCGGCGCGATCGATGCGATCCGTTCCGCCGATCTCGACCGCAAGACGGAACTCGCGCAGGAAAGTGCCGCAAGATGGTTTGCGCGGCGCATCTCGCTGCGCTCGCCGCTGGACGCGCCCCTGCCCGAGCGTCCCGGCCGGCCGGAAAAGCCGCTGCTGGTGCCGCCGACCCAGGTCGAGAAGCGCTCGCTGCATACCGTGCCTGGCCGCATCGCCCTGTTGCATGCGATTGCCCATATCGAACTCAATGCCGTCGATCTGGCGCTCGACATCGTGGCGCGATTCGCTTCCGCCCATGTGCCGAATTCTTTCTTCGATGGCTGGATGCAGGTGGCCTACGAAGAGGCCAAGCACTTCCGCATGGTGCGGAAGCGCCTCAGTGATCTCGGCGCCGATTATGGTGATCTGCCGGCCCATGATGGCCTCTGGCAGGCGGCGCATTCGACCCGCAACGATCTGACGGCACGCCTAGCCGTCGTGCCGCTCATTCTCGAAGCGCGTGGTCTCGATGTCACACCTGCGCTGCAGGTCAAGATGCGCGAGACAGGTGACCTCGAAAGCGCCGCGGTGCTCGACGTCATCTACAATGACGAGAAGGGCCATGTCGCCGTCGGCGCCAAATGGTTCCGCTTCCTCTGCGCACGCGAAAAGCGTGATCCGGCAAGGACATTTCAGGAATTGGTGCGGGCCAATTTCCGCGGTCCGCTGAAGGCACCGTTCAACGATGTGGCCCGAGCCGAAGCCGGGCTGACGCCCTCCTTCTACAGGGCACTGACCTCGACCAGCCAGAGCTGATTGGTAAGCTCTGGCTTGCTGACGTAAACCGACTATTAACCATAAAAGTATGTAATCATTTCCCAATGAGGCGGCGCTGAAACGGCGAATCTTTGGGAGACCCTCCGTGACGAACGGGCATCACAGTCGGGTATTCGGCAAGAGGGCGCAGGAGCACGTCCTCATCCTCGCCAGTGGCGACAAGGTGCGTCACATGACGGTGAAGCCCTGGATGGCGGCGCTGGCCTTCTGCTTCGTCGGTGTCTTTTCCATCGGCTATCTGCTTGCCACCTCTTACCTCGTGCTGCGCGACGATCTGATCGGTGCGACCATGGCCCGCCAGGCCCGTATGCAGCATGACTACGAGGATCGCATCGCGGCACTGCGCGCCCAGGTCGACCGCATCACCTCCCGCCAGCTTCTTGATCAGCAGGTCGTCGAGGACAAGGTCGACAAGCTGATGGAGCAGCAGATGGCGTTGACCTCGCGCCACGGCAAGCTCGATAACCTGCTCGACCGCGCCCAAAGCTCCGGCCTGACGGGCAAGGATGTGCCTGCCGCGAATGTTCCGGCGCAATCCTATGCGCCCGACATGAAGGACAAGCGCGCTTCGCTGACCGGCGGTGCGCAGGCGATTGAAAATATGCTGGCAGGCGACGGCAAACCGGCCGACGCCGAAACGCCCGATAATTCCACTCTCGCCTATGTTCCATCACAAGAAACTGTTGGCGACCGCGCTGACCGCATCTTTTCCAAGGTCACGCTTTCGCTGAAGAGCGTCGAGCAGGATCAGAAGAGCCGTATCGAGCTGCTGACGAGCGACGCCGGCAATGCCGCCGATACGATCCAAGGCGTACTCGACCGCTTCCATATTGCGGTCCCGGCTGAGGCTGTTGCCGCCAAGGAAGATGAGGACGAAGCCGTCGGTGGTCCTTATGTGGAGCCTGAAAGCAACGACGACTTCAACAATTCGCTGATCCAGCTCGACGGTGCGCTGACGCGTCTGGAGGCCGTGCGCAGCACCGCCGAAGCAATGCCCTTCCGAAATCCGGCCATCGGCAAGGAAGTCACCAGCCCCTTCGGCAACCGGCGCGATCCCTTCCTCGGCCGGCTTGCCCTTCATTCCGGCATCGATTTCCGCTTCTCTCCTGGCGAAAGGATCCGACCCACCGCGCCCGGCAAAGTGATCGCGGCCGGCTGGACCGGCGGCTACGGCAACATGGTCGAGGTCGATCACGGCAATGGGATTTCGACGCGCTACGGCCATATGTCGGAAATTCTGGTCAAGGTCGGCGACACGGTCGACTGCAATGATGTCATCGGCCTGGCCGGCAGCACGGGCCGCTCCACCGGCACGCACCTGCATTATGAGGTGCGCCAGGATGGACATGCCGTCGACCCGATCTATTTCATGAATGCCGGCCTTAAACTTGCCACTTATATAAAATAGCCGGTCGCGGTAACGAATGCTTCACCTCGCTACCTGGGGTGGAGGCGCTCTTCCTTGACTTGCCGGCCGTTTCGGATTATGTCGCCCAGCATTGCGGCATGCAATCCTGCCGACTCGCCAGAGACCGGCCGAACGAAACGGAAACAGTTTTCCCTTTGACGACATTTGCTGAACTTGGTTTGAGCCCCAAAGTGCTCTCCGCTGTGACCGATGCGGGCTACACGATCCCCACTCCCATTCAGGCCGGGGCGATCCCCTTCGCGCTTGAACGCCGTGACATCTGCGGCATCGCGCAGACCGGCACCGGCAAGACGGCATCCTTCGTTCTTCCCATGCTGTCGCTTCTGGAAAAGGGTCGCGCCCGTGCCCGCATGCCCCGCACGCTGATCCTGGAACCGACCCGCGAGCTGGCCGCCCAGGTTGCTGAGAATTTTGAAAAATACGGCAAGAACCATCGTCTCAACGTCGCCCTCCTCATCGGCGGCGTTTCCTTTGAGGATCAGGACCGCAAGCTTGAGCGCGGCGCCGACGTGCTGATCTGCACGCCCGGCCGCCTTCTCGACCATTTCGAACGCGGCAAGCTCCTGATGAGCGGCGTCGAGATCCTCGTCATCGACGAAGCCGACCGCATGCTCGACATGGGTTTCATCCCCGATATCGAGCGAATCGCCAAGTTGATCCCCTTCACCCGCCAGACGCTGTTCTTCTCGGCCACGATGCCGCCGGAGATCCAGAAGCTCGCGGATCGCTTCCTGCAGAACCCCGAGCGTATCGAGGTTGCCAAGCCCGCATCAGCTTCCAAGACCATCACGCAGCGTTTCGTCGCCTCTCACGACAAGGATTACGAGAAGCGCGCCGTGCTGCGTGATCTCATCCGCTCCCAGGAGGATCTCAAGAATGCGATCATCTTCTGCAATCGCAAGAAGGATGTTGCAGATCTCTTCCGTTCGCTGGAGCGTCACGGCTTCTCGGTCGGCGCCCTGCACGGCGACATGGACCAGCGCTCGCGCATGACGATGCTTGCCAACTTCAAGGACGGCAACATCCAGCTGCTCGTTGCCTCCGACGTCGCGGCCCGCGGGCTCGATATTCCCGATGTCAGCCACGTCTTCAATTTCGACGTGCCGATCCATTCGGAAGACTATGTTCACCGTATCGGCCGCACCGGCCGTGCAGGTCGCTCCGGTGCTTCTTTCACCATCGTCACCCGCCGCGACCAGAAACATGCCGACGCGATCGAAAAGCTGATCGGCGAAAAGGTGGAATGGCAGAGTGGCGATCTCTCCGCCCTCCCGCCGGCAGAAGAAAGCCGCGACAGCGAGCGTTCTCCGCGTCGCGGAAAGGGTCGCGAGAGGGATAAGGATCGTGGCCGCGACCAACGGCCTTCGAGTCATAAATCTGATATCAACGCCGAAGATAATGGCAGCGAAGTCGTGGAAGCAGCACCAGCAAGGGCCGAAAGCGTGAAGAACGAGCGCAAAGCAGAACAGAAGCCACAGAACAACGCGCGCGGCGGTCGGCAGTATCCGGCAAACGATGACAATCGCGATCGTCGCCGCCATCGCGACCATGACGATGGCCCGACGCCGGTTGGATTCGGTGATGACATCCCTGCCTTCATGCTGATCGCGGGCAACGCCAAAGCCTGAGCGGTTCCATGGGTAAGCCCGGCATCGATTTCCCCGGCCTCGGCGTAGGCCTGGTGATTTTGCGTGACGGCAAAATCCTTCTCTACAAGCGCATGCGCCCACCTGAAGCCGGCTACTGGAATATCGTCGGCGGCAAGGTGGACCATATGGAGCCGGCTGAGGAAGCCGCGCGCCGCGAGGCTGAAGAAGAAACGGGACTGACCATCGGTCGCATCGAGCAGATCGGCTCTACCGAACAGATCATCGAAGCTGACCGCCAGCACTGGATTTCCCTTCTTTATATCGCCCGTGAGGTGACGGGTGAGCCACGGCTCACGGAACCGGACAAGCTCTCGGATTTCGGCTGGTTCGGCCTTGCCGACCTGCCCGAGCCGCTGTCGGCTTTCACCAGGGTTGCGATATCAGCCCTTCCGGCCGGGCAATTGTGCTGATCATTCCGCGCGCAATGCTGCCTCATAGGCAAGCCGCACCCAGCGCGCCATGATATCGGGGTCGTCATAGGCCTCTTCGGGGATGCTCCAGTAAGGCATTTTCACCGGAGCGCCCTTCTTGCCCTCATAGAACCATTGGCTGGCGCCTGCCGCGGCAAATTCCGGCGCGCTTTTTTCATCGGCCTTCAGCAGAATTTCGTCGCGCACTTCGAGTGCCAGGATGCGGCCGAGATGATAGATGCCCTTGCCGCCGAACATGCGCTTGATGGTGACGGGTCCAAGCGACTGAAACATCTCCTCGATGCCGGCATTGTCCATGATTTGAAGCCTATACCGAATGATAGCCGCGGTTCAGATAGAGAAGCGCCGGATGCATTTCGGTAAAGCGCACGGCAGCGACCTCGCCGAAAATGACATTGTGGGTCGGCATTTCCTTGATGTCGGTCACCCGGCAGTCGAAGACGGCGAGTGCATCGGCTAGGACCGGCGCGCCCGTTGCCAGCGTTTCGAAGCGGGCGCTCAAGAAACGATCCCCGTTTTCCAGATGCGTGCGGCCTGAAAAAGCATCGGCAACACCCTGATGGTGCGCGCCGAGCGAGTTCAGCGCAAAGATGCCGCTGCGCCAGAAGATCTCGTTCTTCTCATTGGTGTTGTTGAGGCAGACGAGAACGGAAGCCGGATTGTCGGATACCGAGCAGGCAGCCGTGATGGTGACGCCGCGGCGGGCTTCCCCGAGCGCCGTCGTCACGAGCTGCACATGGCCGGCATAGCGGCTCATGGCATCGCGATAGAGGCCGGGATCGATATGCTGCCTGTTCAACACATGCTTCTCCACAATCCGTGTCTTGTTCTTGTTATTTCACCAATATGGCGGGCATCGGTTACCTTTTCTACAATGGCACCCGCTAAAAGCTGCAGAACCTGCTTGTTTTTCTTTGACGATTGCCGCCGTGCGGATAAAAGGGCATGGACAAGACGAGAGACCTGCACCTTTCATGATGACCTTGCGTGTCATAGCCGCCCTTCTGTCGCTCCTGGCGTTGACGGCCGAAAGCCGTGCAGCCGGCGTGACGATCGGTGTCGTGGCGCCCCAGGACGGTACTTTCGCCTCGCTCGGCGCACAGGTTCGCGCTGGCGCGGTTTTCCAGATTGGGCAGGCTGGCGATACGATCGTTCCGATCAGCGAGACCTGCCAGGACAATAGCGGCCAGGCGATCGCCGATGCGCTGATTGCCGCCAAGGTTCAGATCGCCATCGGTTTCCTCTGCAGCGAAACGCTGGAAGGCGCGCTTCCGAAGCTCAAGGATGCCAATATCCCTGCCATTACCGTGTCGGTGCGCTCGCACATCCTGATGGAGGATTCGCTGAAGAACGGCTGGCCTTTCTTCCGCCTCGGCCCTCAGGACGGCGACGAAGCCGCCAAGATCATCCAGGTCATCTTACAGCAATGGGCGGCGTCTCCGATCGCCCTTGTCGAGGATGGCACGATCCACGGCCGTGAGCTGACGGAAGCCGTGCGCAACGCTCTGGAGGAAAACGGCCTGAAGGCCGTCTTTACCGACACATACAGGCCGG
Organism: Rhizobium sp. WYJ-E13; assembly: GCF_018987265.1. NCBI lineage: Bacteria > Pseudomonadati > Pseudomonadota > Alphaproteobacteria > Hyphomicrobiales > Rhizobiaceae > Rhizobium > Rhizobium sp. WYJ-E13. Next base: position 1,564,707 of record NZ_CP076853.1, read on the forward strand.
GACAGGAACAGCAGATCGGACTTGTGCGCCGCTTGAAACGGGCGGGCGCCACCAAGGTCTTTATCGGCGGCGATAGGAACGATGCCGCCGTTATCGCGCGTGACGCCAAGGCTGAAAACATTCCGTTGGATATCCTGAGCGGCGATGCGATGCGCGCTGCCAACCAGCCGCTTGCGCTTGCGGACGGCGTACGCGCCGTTGCGATTCCGGAATACGCTCTTCTGCCGGAGGCAGATTCAACCGTCCACGCGATGCGGGCAGCAGGAGTCGAGCCTGAAGGTTATGCCCTGCCTGCGGCAGCTGCGGCACTCATTGCCAGTCAGGCCGTGCAGGCGGCGTTAAGCGAAGGCAAGCCAGTCGCAGAAAAGTTGGTCGGAACGCAATTCAAGACGCCGATCGGCGCCATTATCTTCACACCGGCTCATGAGCTTTCGCAAAATCCCTATCGTCTCCTCGAATGGCGCGGCGACGCTTTCGTCCTGTCCGCCGATGGGACGGACTGACCTATTGACTATGCCGTAAGGCGGCCCTGCCCGCTTCCGGTTGAGATGGAGACCGAGACCATGACGAAATTGCCCATCCGCATCGCCCCATCGATCCTGGCGGCAGATTTTGCAAAGCTCGGCGAGGAAGTGCGCAACGTCACCGCGGCCGGCGCCGACTGGATCCATCTCGACGTCATGGATGGGCATTTCGTGCCGAACATCTCCTTCGGCCCCGATGTCATCAAGTCGCTGCGTTCCTATACGGATGCGACCTTCGACTGCCACCTGATGATCTCGCCCGCCGATCCCTATCTGGAGGCTTTCGCCAAGGCCGGCTGCGACCGCATCACCGTACATGCAGAGGCCGGACCTCACCTGCACCGTTCGCTGCAGACGATCCGTCATCTCGGCAAGAAGGTCGGCGTCACCCTCAATCCGGCAACGCCGCTCTCGGTGGTCGAGAACGTGCTTGACGATGTCGACCTCATTCTCATTATGTCCGTCAACCCCGGTTTCGGCGGCCAGAAATTCATTCCGGCAATGGCAGACAAGGTCGCAGCGGCCAAGTCACTCATCGGTGACCGCCCGATCGAGCTTGAAGTGGACGGCGGTGTGACGGTCGATACCGCGCCTGCCGTGGCAAAGGCCGGCGGCAATGTGCTCGTCGCCGGATCGGCAATTTTCAAGGGCGGCTCGGCCGAGGCCTATCGCCAGGCGATATCAGCCCTTCGCAACGCGGCTGAGGGAGCTCGCTGATGACGAAGCGCATGTTCATGGGCGGGCTTTTCGCTGCCTTGCTGACCGGCATGGTCGCCACGGCCTCTGCTGGCGATATCGCCAATATGCAGCCTGTCGGCTTCTCCGCCGACGGCAAGGTCTTTGCCTTCCAGGAATTCGGCATGAAGGATGGCAATGTCCCCTATTCGGAGACCTATTTCATCGATACCGAAACGGGTGCCGATCTCGAGGGCACGCCCTTTCATCTGGAACTGACGGACAAGGACGCCAATCTGTCCAAGGCGCGCCGCCAGAATCTGACGGCAGCCCGCCAGCAGATGGACAAGTACGACCTTCTGACCAATCCCGGCCTGATCGCAGCCTTCAACCCACCGACCGAGCTCGGCTCGCCGATGAAGACGATCCGCTACACAACGATTGCCAGCGACGGCCCGGCACGCGGCGCCTTTTCGCTGTTGCTTGGCGATGCCGAGGTTGCCAAGCCGGAAAGCTGCAAGGACGTCAAGCGCGTCATCGGCTTCACCCTGCAGCTTATCGAGAAGGACGGTGCGCCGAACCGCCAACTCGTCCACGAGGATAAGGCAATCCCTGATGACCGTGGCTGCCCGGTGGAATATCGTATGGGCGGTGCCCTCGTCTATCAGCCGGAATCGGGCAAGCCTGTCCATATCGCCCTCATCCTGGCGCTGAGCGCTACCCCTGACGGCCGCAACGGCCGCTGGATCGCCGTTCCGGTTCACCCCTGAGAATGAACCGTTTGCGGGCGGCATGGCCGTCCTTTTCAGAACTGTTCATCGGCGCCCCGCTCTGGGGCGTCCAGATGCTGATCTCGGCGATGGCCGGGCTCTATCTGCGCAATGGCATGGAGACGAGCCATGTGCTCGATCTCGCCCTCCTCTATTTCGGCGGCGGGATGCTTTCCTGGCCCTTCAACCTGATTGCCGGACGATACCTTGCGCTCGGCCATCGGGTCGAGACGCGTTTCGCCGCCTTCTTCCTGGCGCTGACGGCGGGCACGGTTCTGATGACGGCCTTTCTCTTCGCCATGGATTATCGGATTTTCTATTCCCGCTGGCACGCGCCGTTCGGGTCGGTCATCTGGGTGTTCCAGTTCGTCTTTACCGGCGCGAGCGCCGTTTATCAGTTCCTCGTAATCGGTCTGGGGCTGTTTTTGCCCATCGGACTCGTCTGTCTGCTCGCTACCAGCCTGGCTCTTGCCAAACGCATGCGTTGAGATTACCGGCCGTCTTTGCTACAGGGGCGGCAGCTACTGTCACGAAATGAAGGCGCTCGCCCATGATCCCTCGTTATTCCCGACCCGAGATGGTCGCCATCTGGTCTCCCGAAACCAAGTTCCGCATCTGGTTCGAGATTGAGGCCCATGCCTGTGACGCACTCGCAGACCTCGGCGTGATCCCGAAGTCGGCGGCCGCCACCATCTGGGAAAAGGGCGGTAAGGCGACCTTCGACGTTGCCCGCATCGATGAGATTGAAGCCGTCACCAAGCATGACGTCATCGCCTTCCTGACGCATCTCGCAGAAATCGTCGGCCCCGACGCCCGCTTCGTCCATCAGGGCATGACCTCCTCCGACGTGCTCGACACCACGTTCAACATCCAGCTCGTGCGTGCCGCCGATGTCCTGCTTGCCGACATGGACCGCGTTCTCGCAGCGCTGAAGACGCGCGCCTTCGAGCACAAGGATACGATCCGCATCGGTCGCAGCCACGGGATCCATGCCGAGCCGACGACGATGGGCCTGACCTTCGCCCGTTTCTATGCGGAGATGAGCCGCAACCGCGCCCGCCTCGTGGCCGCCCGCGCCGAAATCGCCACGGGTGCCATTTCCGGCGCGGTCGGCACTTTCGCCAATATCGATCCCGTTGTCGAAGAGCATGTCTGCGCCGCCCTCGGCCTCGTGCCGGAGCCGGTCTCCACACAGGTCATCCCGCGTGACCGCCATGCGATGTTCTTCGCCACGCTCGGGGTTATCGGCTCTTCGATCGAAAACGTCGCGATCGAAATCCGCCACATGCAGCGCACCGAAGTGCTGGAAGCGGAAGAATTCTTTTCGCCGGGCCAGAAGGGCTCCTCGGCCATGCCGCACAAGCGCAACCCGGTTCTGACCGAAAACCTGACGGGCCTTGCCCGCCTTGTACGCATGTCGGTCGTACCATCAATGGAAAACGTGGCGCTCTGGCATGAGCGTGACATCAGCCATTCGAGCGTCGAGCGTGCTATCGGCCCGGATACGACGATTACCCTCGATTTCGCGCTGAACCGCCTTGCCGGCGTCATCGAAAAGCTCGTGGTCTATCCCGAGAACATGATGAAGAACCTCGACAAGTTCCGCGGCCTCGTCCATTCGCAGCGCGTTCTCCTGGCGCTTACCCAGGCCGGCACGTCGCGCGAGGATGCCTATCGCCTCGTCCAGCGTAACGCCATGAAGGTCTGGGAACAGGGCAAGGACTTCCTTGAGGAACTGCTGGCGGACGCCGAAGTGCGCGCCGCGCTCTCCGAGGCGGATCTTCGCGAAAAGTTCGATCTCGGTTATCATACGAAGCATGTGGATACGATCTTCCGCCGCGTCTTCGGCGAAGCTTGATCGGCACAAAATATGTCATCGGACGGCGCCCACGAGGCGCCGTTTTCATTTCCGCTTGCGTGGCGTGGCAGTCGCCGACGTCTTGCGTTTTCTTGACCCGCTTTTTGCAGGCGATGTATCGGCTTGCTCATCCGATATCCTGCAGGCCTCGGTCTCTCCCCGCCCTTTAGCCGCCTTGGCTACCAGCCGGTCGAGATGTTTGAGATCCTCTTCGTCCAGATTTTCGATGCCGATGAAGCGGTTTTCGGCATGGCTCGTCAGGATGATCTCATTGAGCTTGGCCTGAATGGCCCGTGTATCGCGCGTTTGTGCGTTCTGAAGCAGGAAGACCATCAGGAAGGTGATGATCGTCGTGCCGGTATTGATCACGAGCTGCCAGGTTTCGGAGTAGTCGAAGACAGGACCGAGAGCGGCCCAGATAATGACGGCGATAAGCGCCAGTATGAAGGTCACCGGCTTGCCCGCCAACTCCGATATCTTGGTCGCGAAACGCGCAAACAAATGGCGTAAAGTCACCTTGAAATCCTCCGCAGAAGTCGGCGCAAGACAAACTCCAAGGAAGGTTCCGAGGTTCCCGAGTACGGTGAAATTCCGGGGCGTCGCGCGAAATTCGCGACACCCCGGGAATGTTGCCGTCACGTGGCTTCGGGGGCAATCAGCTTCCTGTAGAGATGCCAGGTCGCATGGCCGAGGATCGGGATGACGAGTGCGAGGCCGGCAAAGAGCGGGATCGTGCCGACGACCAGCAGCGCGGCAACGATCAGGCCCCAGAGCAGCACCGGTACCGGATTGGCAAAGGTTGCCCGGATCGAGGCGACCATCGCGGCCACCGCCCCGCAATCCCTGTCGAGCAGCATCGGAAAGGTCACGACCGTGATCGCCAGAACGACGAACGCAAAGCCGAGGCCGACCAGATTGCCCCACAGGATGAGCTGCATGCCTTCGGGCGTGCCGAATACCTGCTGCAGGAAGAGCGACGTGGAACGCGGGAAAACCTCGCCGAGAAGGTTCGTATAGATGGTCTGCGCTGTGACCAGCCAGACGGTGAAAATCCCAAACAGCAGGAGCCCGACGGCGATGATCGACGGCAGCGCCGGCGAATGGCGCACGTCGAGTGCATGTGTCCAGGAGGAATCGAGCCCGGCCTCGCGCCGACGGCTGATTTCGTAGAGGCCGATTGCGGCTATCGGCCCGATCAGCACGAAGCCCGACATCAGCGGAAAGATCATCGGTGCGAGATTGGCGCCCGAACTCAGCATCGTCAGGAAGATGCCGGCGATCGGATACATGAGACACAAGAAAACGTAATGCGAAGGCTTCTCGCGGAAATCCTCGAAACCGAGCCTGAGCGCGTCGAAGACGTCTGCTATGCTGATGCGATTAATCGTGGGCCGTACGAAGCTTTCGCTAGCGCCTGTCATGATATGGAATGCCGCCATGGCTTTCTCCTCCTCAGCCAAGATGAGCCGGAGGCGAACGTGTCAGCAACGACGAGCCGACACGAAAACGCAACCGGCAGGCGGCGACTATAGCAAATTTCTCGAGCCAAGTCGCTCTCTCCCTTGACATCGCCTTCAAGCTTTCTCACATCGGCGGCACTATGAAAGCTTCAGAAGCAGATATTCTCATCGTTCCCGGCTACACCAACTCCGGTCCCGATCATTGGCAGACTCGTTGGGAAGCAAAACTCTCCACCGCACGCCGCGTCGAGCAGGCGGAATGGTCAAAGCCTGTGCGCGAGGACTGGATCGCCCGCATTGCCGAGGAGGTGAACGCCTCCACACGCCCCGTTGTGATCGTCGCCCATTCCCTTGGCGTACCCTCGGTGATCCATGCGATCCCGCTGTTCGAAAAGCGGGTTGCCGGCGCTTTTTTCGTCGCGCCGCCCGATGTCGCAAATCCGGATATCCGCCCGAAGCATCTGATGACCTTCGGCCCCTACCCGCGCGATCCGCTGCCGTTCCCGTCGATCACGGTGGCAAGCCGCAACGATCCCTTCGGCACTTATGAACATGCTGACGATATCGCCAACAGCTGGGGTTCCTTCCTGGTGGATGCCGGTGAATCCGGCCACATCAATGCGGATTCCGGTCATGGCCCCTGGCCCGAGGGCACGATGGTCTTTGCCCAATTTCTGAGCCGCCTGCCCGGCTGAGACACGGAAAATTCCGGCGTTTCCAGCGGATTAAGCGATCGCTTTCTAAGCATTTCTTAATGGAAAGACCGCAGAGTGTGCTGACGCCAGAATAGCGAGAGCGCGCCCGTGAAGCAGAGCCATCCGCAAGACGCCGCCGACCCGGGTCGTGTCGCACCGACCGGGGACGGATCGGTGAACGTTACGGATGATTCCGATCTTTCCGAACGTGAAAGCCGCTGGAACTATGCGCTCGTCGGCTCCGGTCTTGGCGTCTGGGATCACAACTACCGTCTCGATAAGCGATATTACTCACAGACCTGGAAATCCATTCGTGGCATGGCGGCCAATGAGACGGCCGATGGTGATTACGAGGCTTGGCTGCAGCTCGTCCATCCCGGCGATCGGGATTTCGTCGTCAATGCCATCGAACGACAGAATGCCGGCGACCCGGATTATCATGTCTTCCAGTATCGCGAGCGCCACAAGGATGGCCATTGGGTCTGGATCGAATGCCGCGGCGCGCCCGTCGAATGGGACGAAACTGGCAAGGCCCAGCGCGTTGTCGGTACGGATACGGACATTACCGCGCGCAAGGCGACAGAGGAGATGCTGGCGCAGCTCTCCCGTCGCCTCGACCTTGCCCTGCAGATCAGTGACATCGGCGTTTTCGAAGCGGATATCGACCACGGAACGGTCGAATGGGACGATCGTCTCATTGCCATTTACAAGCTGCAGGGCGTCGACCGCCTGACAGCTGGCGCGGCCTGGCCGGGAAGGATCCATCCTGACGACCGCGAACGGGTGCTCGCCACAGTCAAGAGCACTGTCAACAGCGAGACCGGTTTTCACCACGAATTCCGCATCATCAGGGGCGATGGCGTCGAGCGCATTATCCGTGCCCGTGCGGCCTTCTTCATCGACGGAAACGGTTGCCGCAAGCTGATTGGCGCCAATTGGGACGTGACGGAGGAAGTGGGGCTCCGCAACGAGCTGCAACGCGCCAAGGATCTTGCCGAAGCCCGCAACCGCGAACTTGAAGCAGCCAAGGAGAGCATCGAGCATTTGGCTCTTCATGACTATCTGACCGGCCTGCCGAACCGCCGCTATCTCGACAAGATGCTGGAGGAACGTTCCGCCCTGTGTCGCGAAGGAGGCCTGGCGCTTGCCATCCTTCACATCGATCTCGACCGTTTCAAGCAGATCAACGATACGCTCGGCCACCGCGCCGGCGACCACATGCTGAAACATGCCGCTCGGGTGTTGCGCGACTCCATTCGCGGTACTGATTTCGTCGCGCGCATCGGCGGCGATGAATTCGTCGTCCTCTGCATCGTCGACACAGCCTCGAAGAAGATCGCCACCGTCGCCGAGCGCATTATCCGCGAGCTGAGGAAGCCCATCAAATATGAGGGGCACGACTGCCGCTTCGGCGCCAGCATCGGCATCGCCATCGACAGCGGTCCGAATCTCGACGAAAAGCAGCTTCTCCTCAATGCCGATATCGCGCTCTACCGCGCCAAGGCCTCCGGCCGCAACCGCCACGAATTCTTCTCCAATGCCGTACGACGCACGATCCTGACGGCCAAGCGCCTTGCCGATCAGATCCTGATCGGCCTGGAACGCGACGAGTTCGTGCCTTTCTACCAGCCGCAGTTCGATGCCCGTACGCTCGATATCGCCGGCATCGAGACGCTCGCCCGCTGGCAGCATCCGGAACACGGGCTGCTTTCCCCGGATAGCTTTCTCGACATCGGTGAAGACCTCGACGTCGTCTCGACTATCGATGCGTTGATCCTGGAGCGGGCGATTGCCGACCGGAAAGCCTGGGTTCGCCAAGGCTTCGCCATCCCTCGCATTTCGGTCAATGTCTCCGGCCGGAGACTATCCGATCCGCAGCTTGGCAAGAAGCTGCGTTCGCTGAAGATCGAGCCCGGCACGGTCTCTTTCGAGCTGCTGGAATCGATCTCGCTCGACGATTGCGACGAGGCGGTCACCGCCAATCTCAAGAAGCTGAAGAAGCTCGGCATCGACATCGAGGTCGATGATTTCGGCACCGGCCACGCCTCGATCGTCAGCTTGCTGCGGCTGAGCCCGAAGACGCTGAAGATCGACCGCGAACTGATCAGCCACCTGCCGCAATCGGCAGAGCAGCGCAAGCTCGTGCGATCGATCATCGACATTGGCAACTCGCTGAACGTTCTCGTTACTGCCGAAGGTGTGGAGACCGCCGATCACGTCCGCATCCTGCAGGAGCTTGGCTGCGACATGCTGCAGGGCTATGCACTCGCCCGGCCGATGCCTGCCATGCAGATCCCCGCCTTCATCCGCAGCGAAAGCTGGCGGCAGCCGGAGGGTGCGGCCCGCGCGCTGCAGGCGGATCTGCGCCGTTCCGTCTCCAAAACGGCTTCCAGATAAAGACCTGTATAACCGCTCCGAGATTTCGCCTTCATTTCACCGTAAAGAAAAAGGCGGTAGTCTCCTCTTGCGAAGACATTCGATTCTCTTTGCGGATTTCCCGCTGCAGCCGGAAACCGGGGAAGGAGTGACAGGCGGATTGTGAAACTCTCTCTTTTCCTTTAAGGGGACGCCACGAGATCGATCCACGCGCGCTATCCCAAGAGCGCCAACAGCAGAGAATAACTAAAATGAACCGTCGCCGCCGTATCTACGAGGGCAAGGCAAAGATTCTGTACGAAGGGCCTGAACCGGGTACACTGATCCAGTTCTTCAAGGACGATGCTACCGCTTTCAACAAAAAGAAACACGAAGTCATTGATGGCAAGGGCGTCCTCAACAACCGCATCTCTGAATATATCTTCAGCCATCTGAACAAGATCGGCATTCCTACCCACTTCATCCGCCGGCTCAACATGCGCGAGCAGCTGATCCGGGAAGTGGAGATGATCCCGCTTGAGATCGTCGTACGCAACGTCGCCGCCGGCTCGCTCGCCAAGCGCCTCGGCATCGAGGAAGGCGTGGTCCTGCCGCGCTCGATCATCGAATTCTATTACAAGTCCGACGCGCTCGAGGACCCGATGGTCTCCGAAGAGCATATCACGGCCTTCGGCTGGGCCAATCCGGCTGAGTTGGACGACATCATGGCGCTCGCCATCCGTGTCAACGACTTCATGACCGGCCTTTTCCTCGGCGTCGGCATCCAACTCGTCGATTTCAAGATCGAGTGCGGCCGCCTCTTCGAAGGCGACATGATGCGCATCATCCTGGCTGACGAAATCTCGCCGGATAGCTGCCGCCTCTGGGATATCGAGACCCACAAGAAGATGGACAAGGACCTGTTCCGCCGCGATATGGGCGGTCTGCTGGAAGCCTATTCCGAAGTTGCGCGCCGTCTCGGCATCATCAATGAAAACGAGCCCGTGCGCGGCACCGGCCCGGTTTTGGTCAAGTAAAGACCGTTTGGTCAAGTAAAGGCAGGGAAGAACAAGTGATCAAGGCTCGCGTCACCGTCACGCTGAAAAACGGCGTTCTCGATCCTCAGGGCAAGGCCATCGAAGGCGCGCTCGGCGCCCTCGGCTTCGGCGGCGTGGGCCATGTCCGCCAGGGCAAGGTCTTCGATCTGGAATTGGAAGGCACCGACAAGGCTAAGGCCGAGACGGATCTCAAAGCCATGTGCGAAAAGCTGCTCGCCAACACGGTGATTGAGAACTATACTATTTCCCTCGACTAAGGGTTGTGGAGGGGGTCGATGACTGAAGTAACCCAAGAGTTGATGTATGAGCTGCTGAAGCGCATGCATACGGATATTTCAGGCATTAAGGACGGTCAGAACGAGATCAAATCTGAGCTCAACGCAATGCGCGGCACAATGATTTCGATGCAGCAAGACATCCAAAATATCTACGCTGTCCTGGTACGTCATGAGCAGCGCCTCGATCGTATTGAAAATCGTCTCGAACTTCGAGAACTGGCAGAAGCACAAGCAAGGTTTGAACCGCAACCATGAAATCAGCCGTCGTTCAACTTCCGGGCCTCAATCGCGATCGCGACATGATCGCCGCGCTCACCAAGATCTCCGGTCATCAGCCGGTGACGATCTGGCAGACGGAGACGGAAATCCCTGACGTCGACCTCATCGTCATTCCCGGCGGTTTCTCCTACGGCGATTACCTGCGCTGCGGCGCGATTGCCGCCCGCATGCCGGTCATGCAGGCGATCATCGAAAAGGCGAACAAGGGCGTGAAGGTTCTGGGCGTCTGCAACGGCTTCCAGATCCTCGTCGAGGCTGGCCTGCTGCCGGGCGCGTTGATGCGCAACGCGTCGCTGAAATTCGTCTGCCGCGAGATCAAGCTTGAAGTCGTCAATGCCGAGACGGATTTCTCCCGCGCCTATGAAAAGGGCCAGATCATTCGTTGCCCGGTCGCCCACCACGACGGCAACTATTTTGCCGATGCCGAAACGCTGGCTGCCATCGAAGGCAACGGCCAGGTCGTCTTTCGCTATGCCGAAGGAACCAATCCGAACGGCTCGGTCAACGACATTGCCGGCATCATGAACGCCAAGGGCAATGTGCTCGGCATGATGCCGCATCCGGAAAATCTCATCGAAGCCGCCCATGGCGGTTCGGACGGCCGTGGCCTCTTCGCCTCGGCGCTTGACGTGATCGCTGCCTGATTTCTTCTGTCAGGCCGATCGTTCGCCGGACCACTGGAGCAAGATAGATGCGCCCCCGCCTTTTAGCCGCCATCGCCAATGCCGCTGCCTTTGCCGGCCTCGCAGCGCTGGTTGCCGCTTGCCAGTCCTCGGCACCCGCAAAGGGGCCGGACCGCAGTGCGCTGTCGACAATGGAGCGCGTGGCGCTCGGCGCCAACAGCTGCTGGTTCAAGTCGGGCGATCCGGCTTTTGGCGCCTACAAGCTGGCGCCGGAGCTCAATTCCTTCTCCGGACGGCCGCGCATTCTCGTCGTGCACAAGGGAAGCCCGGAAAGCCGGCCGCTGCTCGTCGTGCAGGCCGAAGGCAATCCGGCCAAGATGCAGGCCTTCGGCCCGATGATGTCCGAGCCGGTCTCGGGCCGCATCGCTGCTGATGTCACCCGCTGGTCGGGCGGCAGCAAATCCTGCAGCTAAGCTTCAGCTTCAATCCCAAAAGAACGACTTGCCGACTTCGCGTGCGGCATCGGATTGCGACAGGCCGATATCCTTGAGCTGGTCTGCCGTCAGTTCGCGCAGCGACCGGCGGCCTGCCCGCTTCTGCTGCCACAAAAGAAGGGCTGCCCACAACCGCCCGAGCCGCGTCGCGGCCGGCGCCTGTCTGGGCATGATAATCTCATGCCGGCCATCGATAGAGACAATCGATACAATCTGACCCTTGATGTGAGGTGAAGCGGACATTTCTGACTCCTGTAGTTTCCGCTAATGGAATTGTCTCATAGTCTTGACAGGATTAGGGTGACAATCTATTCATTGTCACCATGACAAATTGGCTCCCCGATCTCTCGCAGGGCTCAGGCCCGGTCTATATGCGGCTTGCGGACAATATCGAATCCGCCATTGCTTCCGGCGCCTTGCCGGCGGGAACCAAGCTGCCGCCACAGCGAAATCTCGCCTATGATATCGGGGTGACAATCGGAACAATCGGCCGCGCCTATGCGCTGGTGCACGAGCGCGGGCTTGTCGCCGGCGAAGTCGGCCGCGGCACCTATGTGCTCGACCGTGCCGATACGCCCCCCAGCGAGCAGGTGGACCCTGTGACCCTTTCGCTGAGTGGCACGCGTGTCGCAGATGCCCCGCCGAACAAGCTTCGCTTCGATACGACTGCCGCGCCCGATCTCGGTCAGGGCAAGATCATCGCCGGCATCATGGCCGAGATCGGCGAACAGCATCTGGCCGAAATCTCCTCCTATTCCCGCAGCTTCCCTTCGAACTGGTTCGAGGCCGGCCGTCTGTGGCTGGCGCGCAATGGTTGGTCGCCGGAGGTCGAAAACGTCGTGCCCACGCTCGGCGCGCATGCGGCAGCCATCTCCGTCATCGCCGCCGTGTCTGCGCCCGGTGACAAGATCGTTTTCGAAAATCTCACCTACACGCAGGTAAGCCGCAGCGTGCGCCTGCTCGGCCGGCGCACGTTGACCGTCGAGTCCGATGAAAACGGCATCATCCCCGAGGATTTCGAGCGGCTCTGTCAGCAGCAGCATCCGAAGCTCGTCTTCACGATGCCGACGCTTCACAATCCGACACTTGCCATCATGCCCTATGAGCGGCGGGTCGCCATTGCCGACATTGCCAGACGGCATGGGGTCTGGATCATCGAGGACGATCTCTATGGCGGCATGGCCAATGACGCTACGCCGCTGCTTGCCGCAATCGCGCCCGACCGCACCTTCCTCGTCAACGGCCTGTCTAAGTCGGTTGCGGCCGGCGTGCGCGGTGGCTGGGTCGCGTGCCCGCCGCATTTCGCTCAGCGCATCAAGGTTACGCATAAAATGGTGACGGGCGGCCTGCCCTTCATTCTGGCCGAAACCTGCGCGCGGCTCGTCCAGAGCGGCAAGGCGCATGAGATACGCAATGCAAGTGTCGTGGAACTGTCGGCCCGCGTGAGCCTCGCCCGCGAGGTAATGCAGGGATTCGATTTCGAATCCCACCCGCATGCGCCCTTCCTGTGGCTGAAACTGCCGGAACCCTGGCTGTCCGGTACCTTCAAGAATGCCGCCTTCCGCGATGGCGTGCTTGTCGACGACGAGGATGAGTTCAAGGCGGCACGGGGCGAGAAAGCCTATCACCGCGTGCGCATCGGCTTCTCCTCACCGAAGGATAGAAACGAGCTGGTCGCAGGCCTTATGGTATTGAAACGCCTGTTGGAAAATGGCGGCTCCGCCTACGACGGTGAAATCTGAACTGTTGCAGATCGGTGTCAGCATTGTGGAAAAGGCCACGATCGAAACACAGGCGCTTTACCGAGATCATCCGCATGTTACCTCTGTATCATCCTGCCGTTTAAGTGGGAATCAAGGGACAGCAGATGAAATCCGATTTCCGTTCACTACTGTTGCGCCTGTCGAGTATCGCGTCGGTCGCAGTCATTGCAAGCAGCCTGGGCATGTCGTCGGCGGCGCAAGCCGGAGACAAGGTTTTCGATGAGTTGCGCTTCGGCGCTTCGGCCTCCATCCAAGGGGGACATTCGCATGAAGATGGCGTTTTCCCGGAAATAACGGCTCTTTTTGATCCCTTTGGCTTTGAGCAGGCAGCCGGCTGGAAACAGCAGCTCTTGCATCCGCGCGTTCATCTAGGCACTTCGATCGGTACGGCTGGCGAAGCGACGCAGTTCTTCGCCGGTTTCACCTGGACTGTCGACCTCAGCGACAAGATTTTCGCGGAAGCCGGTTTCGGCGGCGTCATCCATACGGGTGACATCGATGACAATGACGATGGACCTGATCTCGGCTGTCGTGTGCTGTTCCACGAATATTTCGGTGCCGGCTACCGCTTCAACAGCAAGTGGAATGTCATGGCGCAGCTCGCTCATTCCTCGAATGCCAACCTTTGCGACGGTCCGAACGACGGCATGACCCGCGCCGGACTGATGGTCGGCTATAAATTCTAGTCTTTCGTTGCTGAGCCGGTCCTCACTCAACGGGATCCGTGCAGACGGCCGTTAAACAACCCAGAAGGCGGCATTAGATGTGTCGCCCTTTGGGCTTTCCGCAACGGAACCTTGTTCAGTCCACCGCAGTCCCCTCATAGGCTTGGACAGACGGATAACGACCGAACCGGCCTGTCAGACGATCTTTCCGCGGGCCACGACCGGCCAAGACTCGACTGACGCCATGCCTTTTCCTGCGACGAAAACCGAGTCGACCATGTTGGTGACCACGCAAGCGTGGTTCGGCACGATTTGCAGTTTATCTCCTACAGATAATCCGATAGGACCGTTGCTAATCAGCCGGCCATGTTCCTCGGATAGCTGGTCCACGACGATGTCGTCGCGCCCCCGCACATGACCGTAACCTGTGAGACCCAAAAGATCCGATGTCAGGATTTTTGAACCTGCATCAACGATCGCTCGGTTCGCGGCGGGCACTGAGACCACAGTTGTTAGGACGCTGAGTGCGCAATCTTCCCAGCCGCATGCGCCGCGCGATACGAGAGAGCGGTCATTGTAGACGTAGGTTCCGGGGCGATATTCAGTCGTAACCGGTGCGTCTGCTGCGTGCATCATCGAAGGCGTCCCGCCTGATGTGATGACGGGCACTGCGATGCCGAGCGCTTCGATGCGAGCCTTGGCCGCCATCATGAAAGCCTCGACAGCAGCCTCCCCGCCTGCAGGAGGATAGGTCATAAGGCCACCGAAGACGACACCAGGCATCGAGTGGATAAGAGCCGAGAGAGCCTCTGCCGCCTCGGGAGTGAGCACACCGCAGCGGTTCGCGCCGGTGTCGCATTCCACCAGGACTGTCAGCGGCTGAACTTCGTTTCGGAAGGCGTCTGAGAGGCTGTTCACGACAGCCGCACTATCGGCAACGACCGACAATTTCACCTTCTCTGCGAGCGCCTTCAGACGTTCAAGCTTCTCAGCGCCGACGATGTTGTAGGTAATCAGCACATCGGTGATTGCACTACTGGCGGCAACCATCGCTTCCGCCTCCGACACCTTTTGACAGGTGATACCGACCGCGCCGGCCGCAATCTGCAAATTGGCGATTGCCGGCAGCTTGTGCGTCTTGACGTGCGGGCGAACACGCAAGCCGTGAGCATCAGCGTAACGTTGAAAACGGCCGATATTGGCGGCGGCGATATCGAGATCGATCAGAACGGCAGGAGTCTGAATGGCTGCGATATCCGCGGGCGAAAAAGTCATGGCAAACCTCGTATGGAACGAACCTGCGGTGCGGACAAATGTGCCGCTCATTAGCGCCGCATCAAATATCAACCATCGCTATTGACAATTCATCAACCAGGGGACTTGATATGTCAATCCGATAATACGGACACATGTCCACTATATTGGATTAATCAGAAACACTCAGTTCTTAGGGGAACAATCATGACCATATCCTTCCGCGCCGGCCTGATTGCGCTGGCCGCAACTGCAGTTCTTTCAAGCCCGGTCTTCGCCGCCGGAAGTAAGCTCGATGAGGTTCTTGCTCGCGGTCATCTCGTTATGGGCACCGGCAGTACGAATGCGCCTTGGCACTTCAAGAGCGCCGACGATAAACTTCAGGGTTTCGATGTGGATATGGGCCACATCATCGCAAAGGCTCTCTTTGGCGATCCTGATAAGATCGAATACGTCAACCAGTCGTCCGACGCTCGTATTCCCAACATCACGACGGACAAGGTCGACATCACCTGCCAGTTCATGACGGTCACCGGCGAGCGCGCCCAGCAGATCGCCTTCACGATTCCCTACTATCGGGAAGGCGTCGGCCTGATGCTGAAGGCCGATGGCAAATATGCTGACTACGCAGCGCTTAAAGCTGCCGGCTCATCGGTGACAATCTCGGTCTTGCAGAACGTCTACGCGGAGGCGATGGTTCACGCGGCGCTCCCGGAAGCTACGGTCGACCAGTACGATTCCGTCGATCTCATCTACCAGGCACTGGAATCCGGTCGCGCGGACGCGGTCGCAACCGACCAGTCGTCGCTCGCCTGGTATATGGCTCAGAACCCAGGCAAATATCGGGATGCCGGCTACGGTTGGAACCCGCAGACTTACGCTTGCGGCGTAAAACGCGGCGATCAGGATTGGCTGAATTTCGTCAACACCGCTCTTCATGAGGCCATGACCGGCGTTGAATTCGATGCTTACGCCAAGTCGTACAAGACGTGGTTCGGCAAGGAACTGACGCCTCCGCAAATCGGCTTCCCGGTCGAATACAAGTAACTGGCCCGAGGGAGCGGGTCTTTCCCGCTCCCTTCCTGAAAGGGGCGGTCTGCCATGGGTTATACGCTGAATTTTGCTGCTGTCTGGCGCAACTTCGATTTTCTTCTTAGCGGCTTGATGTTGAGCCTCGGTCTCGCGGTCATTTCGATCTTGATCGGGGCTGTCATCGGTCTGTTCGTTGCATTCGCGCTGCTCTCCAAGAGCCGTGCCGCGGTCGCGCCGGCAAGAATCTACGTTACCGTCATTCGAAATCTTCCTATTCTCGTGCTCGTCCTCTTCGCGTTCTTCGCGCTGCCTCAGATGGGCTTCCGGCTGGACAAGATCAAAAGCTTCGTCTTGGTTCTCTCACTCTATTCAGGAGCATACCTCGCGGAAGTTTTCCGCGCCGGACTTCTCTCGATTCCCAAGGGATTGACCGAGGCCGGAATGGCGATTGGCTTGACGTCGATGCAGATACGCACATCGATCATAGCGCCGCTGATGTTCCGCAACGTTCTGCCTTCGCTGTCCTCGACAATCATCTCTCTCTTCAAGGACACATCGCTTGCCGCAACGATCGCCGTGCCCGAGCTGACGTTTGCAGCGCGCAAGATCAATGTCGAGAGCTTCCGTATCGTCGAGACCTGGATGGTCACATCGGCTCTCTATGTCGTCACCTGTTTCCTCATTGCCGCTCTGATGCGTTTCGTCGAGCGGCGTCTGGCATTGCCGAGGTAAGCCGATGTCTCAGACCTTTCTCGATCAACTTTGGATCGCCCGTCATGTCATCCTGAATGGCATGGCGATGACCGTATCGATCTCCCTTCTGGCCATTCTCGCAGGCTCCGTGCTCGGCCTCTTCGTAGGCCTGGCGCTGGTCTATGGAAACAGTGTGCTGCGCCTGATCGTGCGGGCCTATACTGATGTGATCCGAGGCACGCCCGTTTTGGTACTCGTCCTCGCGAGCTATTACGTCTCCAGTGCCGTGGGCCTGGAATTGGGAGCATTCGCGGCGGGCGTTCTGGCACTGGCGGTATTTTGTTCGTCCCACGTCGGTGAGATCGTTCGCGGTGCTCTTCAAGCCATCCCGAAGGGGCAAACCGAAGCCGCAAAAGCGATCGGGCTGACGTTTACCCAGACATTCACCTCCGTCCTATGGCCTCAGGCGCTGCGCCAGTGCTTGCCGGCCTGGGTCAACACGGCGGCGGAAATGGTGAAAGCGTCGACGCTGCTGTCGGTGATCGGTGTAGCGGAACTGTTGCTGCGAACGCAGGAGATCATCTCCCGCAACTTCATGAGCCTGCAGTTCTATTTCCTGGCAGGGGCTCTCTATTTCGTCGTCAACTTCGGTATCGAGCGCTTCGGCAGATTCATCGAGCGCAAGACTGCCCTTCCATCCTGAGGAGCCGATCGATGTCCAAAACAATGCTTGAAATCAAGAGCCTGCGCAAAAGCTACGGCCAACACGAAGTGCTCAAAGGGGTCGACTGCTCCGTACAGGAAGGCGAGGTTATTTCGATTATCGGCTCGTCCGGCTCGGGCAAGACCACGATGCTGCGCTGCGTGAACATGCTGGAGGAATTCCAGGGCGGCACGATCAGCCTGGACGGTGAAGAGATCGGGTACCACGTGGAGGGAGCGACCCGTCGGCGCAAGAGCGAGAAAGAGATCGCCCGCCAGCGCGCGCTCACCGGGATGGCCTTCCAGCAGTTCAACCTGTTCCCGCACATGACAGCGGCCCAAAATGTCATGCTCGGCCTCGTCAAGGTCAAGAAGATGCCGAAGAGCGAAGCGAGGTCGATCGCGGAGCGTTGGCTCGACCGTGTCGGGCTGTCGGCGCGGGCCGATCATTACCCAGGCCAGCTCTCCGGCGGTCAGCAGCAGCGCGTGGCGATCGCCCGTGCGATCGCGATGTCGCCGCGTCTTATGCTGTTTGATGAAGTGACCTCGGCTCTCGATCCCGAACTGGTGGGCGAAGTGCTGCAGGTCATCAAAGGGCTTGCGGCAGATGGAATGACCATGCTGCTGGTCACCCACGAAATGCGCTTTGCCTACGAGGTATCCTCGCGGGTCATCTTCATGAACCAGGGGGTGATCTGCGAGGAAGGCAATCCAAGAGAAATGTTCGTGAATCCCAGGACCGAACGCCTGGCCGAATTCCTGAAGACCTCCAGCTTCAACTAAAGGAAAGTGAAAGAATGACTATCAAGCGTTATGGGGCTGGCGAGACTGGCGCAGGCGGACAACCACTTCCCTTCGCCCGAGCCACCGAAGCAGGCGGCTGGCTATATGTTTCCGGCCAGGTGCCCATGGAGAACGGCGAGATCGTTCCTGGCGGAATCGTTGTCCAGAGCCGAAAGGCTATCGAAAACCTGATTGCCATTCTCAATGAGGCGGGCTACAGCCTTGAAGACGTCGTGCGTGTGGGCGTGTGGCTTGACGATCCGCGTGATTTTTGGAGCTTTAACGGCGTGTACGCTGAATATTTCGGAGGAAACCCTCCGGCCCGCGCTTGTGTCCAATCCAGCATGATGGTCGACTGCAAGGTCGAAGTTGATTGCGTGGCCTACCGCGCGGATCGCGCCTAATATCGGAGAAAGCATGGCTGAGGCTGGTATCGACACAGTATCGCGGCGCACCCGAGGACTGGATCGTGCCTTTGAGATCCTCGAATTCCTGCGGGTGAAGCGACAGCCGATGCGGCCGAACGAAATCGCGGCCGAAATTGGCGCGCCTCGATCTTCGGTCTACGAGCTGGTCAATCTCCTGCTCAGCCATGGCATGCTTGACTACCATGGCGGAGACGGCCGCGTTAACCTTGGCCGCCGCCTGTATTTCCTCGGGACGGCCTACGCCGAACAATTCGACCTGATGCGGGAATGCGACCGCATGCTGGTGCGGCTGGCCGAAGAAACCCGTGAGACGGCACAGATGTGTCTGCTCGAGGGACGCAAATACACCGTCGCCATGATGCGCGAGGGCATCCGGCCGTTTCGCATCTCCTCGAATGTCGGCGAGCTCGTTTCCATCCCCTGGACGGCGTCCGGCCGGTTGCTGGTTTCGCACCTGAGCGATCAGGAGATTGTCGATCTGATTCCGCCGGAGGACTTCGTTCTCCCAAACGGTCGGCAGATGAAGCCGGCGGAATTTATCGCCCAGGTGCGTCAGGCGGCCCGCGACGGATTCTTCACCTTCAACAGTGAGGTGGAGAATTTCACGCATTGCTTCGCCGTGCCGGTTCATCAGGCCGACGGTGCCTGTATCGCCACCCTGTGTCTTGTAACTCCGCGCGAGGACGGCGTACGAAATCGGAGCAAGTACCTGGAGAGCTTGCTTAGTGCAGCCAACGAGATTTCCGAGAAGCTTGGATACCAGCGAGCCCAAAGGCCGGCCGCATTCGAAGACGCTGGGAAGGTCTCTGCCGGTATCGGGCAGTAGACGTAAGGGTCCCTGATTACCGGTACGGAACCTATCAGGCCTGCCTCTGTTGACGGCAGGCATTTTCCTGTCGCGCATAGTTCTTACATAGGCTAAAGACACGGCAAACGCGCTAGAGCATGTCCGTTTTGCCTTGAACCACAGACATGCTCTATCTCTTTGTTTTCACGCATTCCGAATGCAAAACCGCTGCGCACGTTTGCTGGATTGCTCTAGGCAGGGATTTTCGAGAGCTCATGACCATTCCCAACACTATCAAGATCACGCCGGAACTCATCGCTTCACACGGCCTCAAGCCGGATGAATACCAGCGCATTCTGGATCTGATCGGCCGCGAACCGAGCTTTACCGAGCTCGGCATCTTCTCGGCCATGTGGAATGAGCACTGCTCCTATAAATCCTCCAAGAAGTGGCTGCGCACGCTGCCGACCAAGGGTCCGCGTGTTATCCAGGGACCGGGCGAAAATGCCGGTGTGGTCGATATCGATGACGGCGATTGCGTCGTCTTCAAGATGGAGAGCCATAACCATCCCTCCTATATCGAGCCCTATCAGGGTGCCGCGACCGGTGTCGGCGGCATCCTGCGCGACGTCTTCACCATGGGTGCGCGCCCGATTGCGGCCATGAACGCGCTGCGCTTCGGCGAACCGGATCATCCGAAGACCCGCCACCTCGTCTCCGGCGTGGTCTCCGGCGTGGGCGGCTACGGCAATTCCTTCGGCGTGCCGACGGTCGGCGGCGAGGTTGAGTTCGATGCCCGCTATAACGGCAATATCCTCGTCAACGCATTTGCTGCCGGCATTGCCAAATCCAACGCCATCTTCCTGTCGGAAGCAAAGGGCGTCGGCCTTCCGGTCGTCTATCTCGGTGCCAAGACCGGCCGCGACGGTGTCGGTGGCGCGACGATGGCATCGGCCGAATTCGACGAATCGATCGAGGAGAAGCGTCCGACGGTTCAGGTCGGCGACCCCTTCACCGAAAAGTGCCTGCTCGAAGCCTGCCTGGAATTGATGCAGACCGGTGCGGTCATCGCCATCCAGGACATGGGGGCGGCCGGCCTAACCTGCTCGGCTGTCGAAATGGGCGCCAAGGGCGATCTCGGCATCCTGCTCGAACTTGACAAGGTGCCGGTGCGCGAGGAGCGGATGACCGCCTACGAGATGATGCTGTCGGAAAGCCAGGAGCGCATGCTCATGGTACTGCAGCCGGAGAAGGAAGAGGAAGCCAAGGCGATCTTCGTCAAGTGGGGCCTCGATTTCGCTGTTGTCGGCAAGACCACGGACGACCTTCGCTTCCGCGTCATGCATCAGGGCGAGGAAGTCGCCAACCTGCCGATCAAGGATCTCGGCGACCAGGCTCCGGAATATGATCGCCCCTGGCGCGAATCCGCCAAGCGCGCGCCCCTGCCCGCCAATCTCGTGGCAGCACCGCAAAATTATAACGAAGCGCTGCTGCAACTCGTCGGCTCTGCCAATCAGTCCAGCCGCCGCTGGGTCTATGAACAGTATGACACGCTGATCCAGGGCAACTCCTTGCAGCTTCCGGGCGGCGACGCCGGCGTCGTGCGTGTCGAAGGCCATCCGCTGAAGGCGCTTGCTTTCTCCTCCGACGTCACCCCGCGCTATGTCGAGGCCGATCCCTTCGAAGGCGGCAAGCAGGCTGTGGCCGAATGCTGGCGCAACATCACCGCGACCGGCGCCGAGCCGCTGGCGGCGACCGACAATCTGAACTTCGGCAATCCCGAAAAGCCCGAGATCATGGGCCAGTTTGTCGAGGCCGTGAAGGGCATCGGCGAAGCCTGCCGCGCGCTCGACTTCCCGATCGTATCCGGCAACGTCTCGCTCTATAACGAGACCAATGGCGTTGCGATCCTGCCGACGCCCACCATTGCCGGCGTTGGCCTGATGCCCGACTGGCGCAAGATGGCCCGCATCGGCAGCGCTGCCGAAGGCGACAGGGTTCTGCTCATCGGCATCGACGGCAGCCATCTCGGCCAGTCCGTCTATCTGCGCGATGTCGTCGGCAGCACCGAAGGCCCGGCACCGGAAGTCGATCTCTTCGCTGAACGCCGCAACGGCGATTTTGTCCGCTCCGTCATCCGCAACGGTCAGGCGACCGCCTGCCACGACATTTCCTCCGGCGGCCTCGTACTGGCGCTCGCTGAGATGGCAATGGCGTCAGGGAAGGGTCTCAAGGTCAGCCTCAGCGAAGGCAAGGGTGCTGCGCATGCGCAGCTCTTCGGCGAGGATCAGGCGCGTTACGTGCTGACGGTTCCAAAGGATGTCGCGGATTTCGTCTGCGCCAATGCCGAAGGCGCCGGCGTACCCTTCCGCCGCCTTGGCACAGTCCAGGGCGACAGCCTCGTCGTCGACGATCTGATTGTGCTGCCAATTCAGCAATTGCGCGATGCCCATGAATCGTGGTTCCCTGATTATATGGAAGGCCGCGGCGAGCTTGCCGCGGAATGATGTGCAAGGAGTAACGATCATGGCCATGAAACCCGGCGATATCGAAGACATGATCAAGGCTGGGATTCCCGGTGCCAAGGTGACGATCCGCGATCTGGCAGGTGACGGCGACCACTACGCCGCCGAAGTTGTCGCGGAAGCCTTCCGCGGCAAGAGCCGCGTGCAGCAGCACCAGATGGTCTATGAGGCGCTGAAAGGAAATATGGGCGGCATCCTGCACGCCCTTGCCCTGCAGACCTCGGCACCGGATTGAAATTAGAGCTTCGTCCGACTGAAAATCTCAGATGAACAGGCCCGGCTGGAAGGCTTTCTGCCGGGTTGTTTTGTTTTGAAACGGAAGCGATCGGCTCGAAACTGTTCGACGCCTCCTCGCCTCTTTTTTGCTGAGCTCTCAGGCCGGCAGCTTGTCCTGCTCAGGATAGGCAAAGACCGAGGCCGGCATCGGGCCGGCCGTCAGCAGCGTGAAATCGAAGGCAGATTTCATGTCCGGCCCCAGCACATACTGGCGATGCACACGCAACTGATCCCCGCGGATCTTCTTATAGTGCTCCGGCGTCAGCATCTGCCGCACGCGGATATGGATCATGCTCGCCTGCGGCGCATCCGGATGGCCGGACACGCTGACGACTGGCACCTTGTAGAAATTGATCGAGTCCGTCAGGCACTGCACATCCAGCCAGAAAATATCCGGACAACGCGCAATCAGGCCGACGCGCGAGCGCAGCAGGGTGGCAGATGACATCAGCGCACATTGCAGGATGGCGCCGCCGAGTGTTGCAAAGACCACGCGCTTGCCGTTGAAAACATCCGGCTCCCGCTCCAGCAGGATGCCGACGACATGGGCCGCGACGCTGGAGCCCATGCTGTGTGAGGAGATGACATATTCATCGGCCTCCTCGTTGAGAGCTTCGCGCATCGACGTCGCGCATCGCTCCAGCCACTCGTTGAAATCAGGCCTGTCCATGCGTGCCAGCGCCACGGCCATTTCCCAATCGGCAAAAAGATGCAGCGTGTGGAAGCGCTCCGAGAACGGCAGGAAACCGAAGATGAAGAAGATGGCCGCCAGCGGCGCGCTCCAGCCGACATGCCAGCCGGGAAGCCCAAGCCAGTAGTGCAGCGTCAGGATCTGCAGCGTGATCAGGATTGCAAATGCCGTCAGCAGGAAGGGAAAGATGAAGAACAGGCCGAAGCGCCAGGCGTGGCGGAAATAGCCGGCCATGCCGCCTTCCCGCACGACCTGCCAGAGGTTTAGAAATCCTGTCGCGATCCGGCTTGCCGTATTGCCGGTGCGCAACCGCTGAACTAATTCGTTGTGGTCGAAGACATGGACGCGCGTCTGCGTCTGCCAGCCATCGGCGCTGGTGCCGACATCGAAGGAGACGTAGTGCCCATCGGCCGCAGCACCTGTGTCGACATTATAGCCCCAGACGGATGCGCTTTGCCTTGCGGTACGCTCGTACCGCGCCCGGTGCGCTGCGCCATCGAGCGGTTCGAATCCGGGGAAATGCAAGACAACCCGCCTGTCGATCAGTTTCATAGTCTTTTTCTTCTTTCAGTCGGGTTGGTGACGCCGTTGCCAGGATGACGGGTTCGCTTGAAAATACGGCGAAAAACCGGATAAAACCTTCGAGCCGTCTTGCTAAGCGAACTCTTACGGAATTCAATAGCGCAGGTGCGTTTCGATAGGATTGAGGGGGATTTTGTGGCCAATCTCGTGAATGAACTGGTATCAGGCGTCGTCAACAGCGTGCTGAAGGAAATCCTGAAGAAGACGACGGGCCGCACCACGACCAAGCGCAAGCGCCGCAAGGCAGCGTCTGCAACGACAAGTCGCACCACCCGCAAGGCAACGTCGACGAGCCGTAAGCCTGCTCGCAAGCAGCTCAGCAAGCGCCGGACGGCGGCAGGCCGCAGCCGGCAGCGCCGCGCTTAGAGGCTTTCTCCACTGCAAGCTGCAAGGCCACTTCACCGATACCGAGATTGAACGGATCAAGGTGTTTCGCCGAGGGACGTATCGCAGAGGCAACAATCTGCGCCGCTAAGTGTCACGGATTGGTCTTTTTTTGGTTTTGGCGGGTGGAATTCCGGCCCCCACATGCTATCTAAAGAAAACGATTGAAACGGCGGGCCTTTAACCCGCCTGTTGAAAGGATTAGAGCCTATGAGCGGTATCAACGAATTCATCGGAAACGAGATCAAGAGCAACGACGTCGTCCTCTTCATGAAGGGCACGCCGCAGTTTCCGCAGTGCGGTTTCTCCGGCCAGGTCGTCCAGATCCTCGATTACCTCGGTGTCGACTATAAGGGCATCAATGTGCTCGCCGATTCGGAAATCCGCCAGGGCATCAAGGATTATTCCAACTGGCCGACGATCCCCCAGCTCTACGTCAAGGGTGAGTTCATCGGCGGCTGCGACATCGTCCGGGAAATGTTCCAAGCCGGTGAGCTCCAGCAGCATCTCCAGGAAAACGGCGTCACCGTTAAGACCGCCGTCGCCTGATCGGTCACCGGGCGTCCGTCCGGTTTCCAATTCTGTATCTTGAGTTCGAGGCGCTGCGCCAAGCAGCGCCTTGACCTGTTTATGGGAATTTCATTGTGACAGATTCATCACAAGCCATGTCCGCGGGTCGGCTGCCCATGGGCAAGCTTGAATTTATCGCGCTTGCGGCTTTCCTGATGGCCGTCAACTCGCTGGCAATCGACATCATGTTGCCAGCGCTGCAGCAGATCGGGGCCAGCCTCGGTGTCGAGAACGAAAACCATCGCCAGTATGTCGTTTCCGCCTATCTCTTCGGCTTCGGCCTTGCCCAGCTTTTCTACGGTCCGCTGTCCGACCGCTTCGGTCGCCGTGTTCCGCTGCTGATCGGCCTCGTCGTCTATATCGTCTCCGCCTTCGGCATTGCCATCGTTCCGACCTTCGCCGGCCTTCTCGCGCTCCGCTTCGTCCAGGGGCTCGGTTCGGCCGCCACCCGCGTCATTACCATCTCCATCGTCCGCGACGTCTACGGCGGCCGGCAGATGGCGGAAGTCATGTCGCTCATCATGATGGTCTTCATGATCGTGCCGGTCATTGCACCCGGCAGCGGCCAGATCATCATGCTGATCAGCACCTGGCACATGATCTTCGTCTTCATCGGCACCATGGCGACGGCCGTCGGCACGTGGATGTATCTGCGCCTGCCGGAAACGCTTGATCCCGCCAATGTCCGTCCGTTCACGGTCCGCTCGGTGGCGCAGGGCTTTGCGATCTTCTTTTCCAACCGCATCGCCCTCTGTTACACCATTGCCAGCACGATCCTCTTCGGCGCGTTGTTCGGCTTCATCAACTCCGCTCAGCAGATCTATGTCGGCATCTACGGGCTCGGCGCCTATATGCCCGTCGCCTTTGCCGGAGTGGCGCTGTTCATGGCCTTCTCGTCCTTCATCAATTCGCAGCTGGTCGGCCGCTTCGGCATGCGCCGCCTGTCGCACGCCTCGATCCTCGGTTTCTGCGGCTTGAGCTTCATCTGGCTGATGGTGCAGATATCGGGGCCGCAGCCGATGCCTTTCCCGATCTTCATCGTGTTCTTCGCACTGGTCATGTTCCAGTTCGGCTGGATCGGCTCCAACTTCAACTCGCTCGCCATGGAGCCGCTGGGTCACCTTGCCGGCACCGCCTCCTCGGTGATCGGCTTCATGAGCACGATCGGCGGCGCATTGATCGGAGCCCTGATCGGGCAAGCCTTTGACGGCACGGCGACGCCGATGATCGCTGGCTACTTCGCGGTCTCGCTTGTCGGCATCGTCTTCGTGCTGATCGCCGAAAAGGGCCGGCTGTTCAGACCGCAGCATGCGCCGCTGTCGAAGGACGCATCGCTTTCCAGCTTCACTGATATCGGCCACTGATATCAGGCTGAGGCTTTCAGACACATCAGGCGGCGGGGCATCTTGGTAGGAGCCTGCCGCATCCTGCATCAATTCGGCCGCTTTTGCGTCCGTTCTTCTGTCATTCAGGGGGATTCGAATGACTCCGACGCACAAACCTCACACGGAAAATCAGGGTTCTGCCCGCATCGGCATGGGCTTTGTCGAGTTCGTGGTGACGATCGCCATCATGACCGCCAGCATCGCCATGGCGATTGACAGCATGTTGCCGGCGTTGCCCAATATCGGCCATTCGCTGGGTGTCACCAGCAACAATGACGCACAGCTCGTTATTGGCGTCTTCTTCTTGGGGTTTGGCGCCTCGCAGATCGTCTTCGGCAGCCTCTCGGATGCCTTCGGCCGCCGCAACATCCTGCTCGGCGGTCTGGTCTGCTACGTGGTTGGCATGTTTGCGGCAGCTGCGACCGGCAGCTTCGAAATGCTGCTGATCATGCGCTTCGTTCAGGGCATCGGCGGTGCGGCCGTGCGCATCACCACCATGGCGATCGTCCGTGACTGCTTCGGCGGCCGTGAGATGGCTCGTGTCATGTCCTATGTCATGATCGTCTTCATGATCGTGCCGATCGTCGCCCCCTCGGTCGGCCAGCTCATCATCACCTATGCCCACTGGAACTGGATCTTCATCCTGCTGGGCATCGTTGCGACGATCCTTTTCGTCTGGGCGCTGCTGCGCCTGAAGGAATCCCTGCCGCCGGAGGAGCGCATCCCGCTGTCTTTCGGCGCCGTTGTTGATGGCTTCAAGACGGTGCTGACCAACCGCATCACCTGCGGCTACATGATCGGGTTGACCATGTTCACCGGCGTCATCAGCGCCTATGTGATCTCCGTGCAGCAGGTCTTCGGCGAGGTTTACGGTCTCGGCGACTGGCTGCCGATTGCCTTTGCGGCAACAGCGGGCGGCATCGCTGTCGCCAACTTCCTGAACGGCATGTTGGTGCGCACTTTCGGCATGCGCCGGATCTCGCATGCAGCCATGCTGCTCTTCACCATCATCTCGGCGATCGGCTTCGTGGCGGCGCTCGGCGGCAAGCCGTCCTTCGCCTTCTCATATGCGCTCTTCTCGATCCTCTTGATGATGTTTGCGGTGATCGCCACCAACTTTACGGCGATCAGCCTGGAACCGATGGGCAATCTCGCCGGCACGGCAACGGCCGTCACAGGCTTCGTGTCGACGACCTTCGGCGCTATCATCGGCGGCGGCGTCGGCCAGCTCTTCAACGGCACCGTCCAGCCGCTCTTCGGCGGCTTTGCGCTCTTCGGCGCCGTTACCGTCGTCATGGTGCTTTGGGCGGAAAAGGGCAAGCTTTTCACCCATCCCGGCGACAGCCCGCAGATCGACCCCGGTGCCGTTCACATGTAATGCTGCAGCAGGCATAAATTGGAAAATCGCGATGAGCCGTTTCTGGAGCCCCATTGTCCATTCCTTGACGCCCTACGTGGCGGGCGAACAGCCTGTCATCGACGGCCTGGTCAAGCTCAACACCAATGAGAACCCATACGGCCCATCGCCCCGTGCGCTGGCGGCGATTTCGGAAGCGGTCAACGACACGCTGCGGCTTTATCCCGAGCCGACGGGCTTGAAGCTGCGCAGAGCGATTGCCGCAAGCCACGATCTCGATCCCGGTGAAGTTTTCGTCGGCAATGGCTCGGACGAGGTTCTGGCACACACGTTCCAGGCGCTGCTGAAGCACGAACTGCCCCTGCTCTACCCCGACATCACCTACAGCTTCTACCCGACCTATTGCGGCCTCTACGGCATCGATTTCCGCGAGATTCCGCTGGACGAAAAGATGCAGGTTCGCATCGAGGATTACCGCCAGCCCTGCGGCGCGATCATCCTGCCCAATCCGAACGCGCCGACGGGGACGGCACTGCCGCTGGCTGCGATCGAGGCGCTGTTACAGGAGCACCCGGATCAAGTCGTCGTCATCGATGAAGCCTATGTGGATTTCGGCGGCGAAAGCGCCATCCCGCTGGTGCGGAAATACCCGAACCTGCTCGTTATCCAGACTTTCTCGAAATCGCGCGGCCTTGCGGGTCTGCGTGTCGGTTTCGCCGTCGGCCAGCGGCCGCTGATCGATGCGCTGGTAAGGGTCAAGGACAGCTTCAATTCCTATCCGCTGGACAGGCTGACCCAGGCGGGCGCCGTGGCTGCCTGGGAAGATCGGGAGTGGTTCGGGAAACATTGCGACCTGATCGTCGCAAGCCGCGAGCGCCTGATCGTCGCGCTTGGCGGGCTCGGCTTCGAAGTCCTGCCCTCATCCGCCAATTTCGTCTTCGCCCGCCATGGTACGCGCGGTGGCGCGGAACTTGCTGCGGAACTGCGCAAACGCGCGGTCCTCGTGCGGCATTTCCGTAAGGAACGCATCCAGAACTTCCTGCGCATCACCATCGGCACCGATGCCGAATGCGACAAGCTTCTGGACGCGCTGAAGCAGATCCTCGCCTGATGGCTCAGATGGTAACGACCTCGCGACGCAGGACGTCCCAGCTTTCCTTATCGGGCGTGATCAGCAGCCCGCCGCTGACATGATGCGGCAGATAGGCTGAGCCGTCGAAGCGGGCGGCATAGGCACCGGCCTCCTGGCAGATCAGCGTGCCGGCCAGATGATCCCAGGGCATCAGCTTGTTGTACATCAGGTAATGCACATGCCCGCCGGCAAAGGTGCGGTATTCATGGGCCGCACAGCGATAGTTGGTCAGGAAACGCACCTTCGCGAGATTGCCAAGAATTTCGGCGCGTTTGTCTTGCGGCAGGTAGCCGGTCGAGGCCATGCCCACCATCTGGTCGAGCGCCACAGGCTCGGCCACCCGCAGCCGCTGCGCCTCGCCATCCGGCCGCCGCAGCCAGGCGCCACCGCCCTTTTCCGCCATGACCCAGTCGTCGCCCATCGGATCATAGATGATGCCGGCAACCGTCTCGCCCTTGGAGACGACCGAGGCCATGACGCCGAAGGCCGGAATACCGGCAGCAAAGTTGAAAGTGCCGTCGACGGGATCGACGATGATGGCGAGATCCGCACCTTCGATCTTGTCGAGAAGGGCTGCATCGGCGGCGACCGATTCTTCGCCGATGAAGAGCGCTTCTGGCCAGAAGCGCGCGGCCTCCGCCTTCATCATTCTTTCGGTCTGCTCGTCCGCCTCGGTCACGAGGTCGGTCGCTTCCGTCTTGGCGCGCACATCACTGCTGCCCAGCCGGCGAAAGCGCGGCAGGATCTCGGCTTTCGCTGCCTGCCTCAAGAGATCGGCAAGCTTCATCGTATCTATGGCAGTCGTCATGGCGGTCTCCTTTCGGTTTATCGGTAGCCGACGATCTCGTTGCGGATCATTTGCCAACTTTCCTTATCGGGAGCCGAGATGATGCCGCCGGAAATTTCGCCGGGTCTGTAAGGCGTTCCGTCGAATTTCGCCGTGTGGCCGCCGGCTTCCTGATGCGTCAGCACGCCGGCCAGATGATCCCACGGCATCAGTTTAGGATGGCCGATGAAATGCAGCTTGCCCGAGGAAACCATCCAATATTCATAGGCCGAGCAATTGAAAGCGAAGGTCATGCGGGTCTTGGCCATATTGCCGGCAATGCGCGAACGGTCAGGCTCGTCCATATGGCTGAAGGACATGGCGCCGACCATGCGGCAAAGCTCGATCGGCTCTGCGACCTTTAAACGGACAGGCTCGCAATTGCGCTTGTGCTGGAAAGCGCCGGCGCCCTTGATGGAAACGACGGTATCGCCGAGTGCAGGATCGTGAATGAGGCCGGCAACCGTCTCGCCCTTGACCGTCACGGCGAGGATCGTGCCGAAGACCGGCAGGCCGGCTGCGAAATTGAAGGTGCCGTCGACGGGATCGATGACGAAGGCAAGATCGGCATCGGCAAGCGCCGGCACGACCGAACGATCCGCCTCATAGGCTTCCTCGCCGACGATGAGCGCGGCAGGAAAACGCTCGCGGATGGCGGCCGTCAGATAGGCTTCGGAGCGCAGGTCGGCCTGCGTGACGAGATCGACGGAAGATGTCTTTTCGGAAACATTGGCCGCGGCCGCATTGCGGAAGCGCGGCATGATCTCTTCTTCGGCGACGTGCCGGAGGCAATCGCCGAGAAACTCTATGTCATTGTCTGAGAAATTCATTTTGAACTCGTTGCATGGATCTGCAGAGGCTCATAGCAAGTCCATTATGACGTTTGGGTGACGGTCAGTGCAGAAAAGTCGAAAAGTTTCGGATCGAGCAGGTGCGACGGGTTCACATGCGCGAGAGCACGCAGCATCGTGTCCTTGCGGCCCGGCATGCGGCGCTCGATATCGGCGAGCATGTCCTTCATCGCATTGCGCTGCAGCCCGTCCTGCGAGCCGCAGAGATCGCAGGGAATGATCGGAAACTGCATAGCGGCCGCGAACTTCGCCATGTCGTCTTCGGCGCAATAGGCGAGCGGCCGCAGCACCATCACATTGCCTTCGTCATTCAGAAGCTTCGCCGGCATGGCGGCAAGCCGCCCGCCGTGGAAGAAGTTCATGAAGAAGGTTTCGAGAATATCCTCGCGGTGATGGCCAAGCACCAGCGCATCGCAGCCTTCTTCCTGGGCGATCCGGTAGAGATTGCCGCGGCGCAGACGCGAACAGAGCGAACAATAAGTCGCGCCCTCAGGCACCTTTTCCTTCACGATCGAATAGGTGTCGCGATACTCGATGCGATGTTTGACGCCGATCCTGGCGAGGTATTCCGGCAGTACATTCTTCGGAAAATTCGGCTGGCCCTGATCCAGATTGCAGGCAATCAGCTCCACCGGCAGCAGGCCGCGCCATTGCAGGTCGAGCAGCAGCGCCAGCAGCCCATAGGAATCCTTGCCGCCGGAAATGCCGATCAGCCAGCGCTTTTGGTCCTTCAACATGTCGAAATCGTCGAAGGCCTGTCGCACCTGCCGTAGGAGACGTTTGCGCAGCTTATTGAAGGAGACCGAATGCGGCGCATCGGCAAACAGCGTATGGCCGATGCCGGTTTCAGCCGTTTCCAGATCGTCGACAATATTGGCTGCGATGTTCATCTTCTCGTCCAGTCTGATGTGCGCGCTCTGCTTAGCAGAAAGCCACCGCCCAACCCAGTCTCAATCGCCGAAAACGGACCAGCCGGTGCGCGCCGCCAGCATCTCCAGCGCCACCGCGCCGAGCTGCGAATTGCCGACCTTGTTCAGCCCCGGCGACCAGACGGCGATCGAGGCAATGCCCGGGGCCACCGCAAAGATACCACCACCAACGCCGCTCTTGCCCGGCAGGCCGACATGATAGGCGAAATCGCCGGAACCGTCGTAATGGCCACAGGTCAGCATCAGCGCATTGATGCGCCGCGCCCGCTTCGGCGACACGACCGAATGACCGGTCAGCGGATTGCTGCCCCGCGCCGCCAGGAACAGGCCGGCGCGAGCCAGCTGCTCGCAGGTCATGGACAGTGCGCACTGGTGGAAATAGACGCCAAGCACATGGTCGACGGGATGGTCGAGATTGCGGTAGGAGCGCATGAAGTTGGCAAGCGCAAAATTGCGATAGCCCGTCGCCGTCTCCGAACGCGCCACCTTGTCG
This sequence comes from Rhizobium sp. WYJ-E13, assembly GCF_018987265.1. NCBI lineage: Bacteria > Pseudomonadati > Pseudomonadota > Alphaproteobacteria > Hyphomicrobiales > Rhizobiaceae > Rhizobium > Rhizobium sp. WYJ-E13. The sequence continues at coordinate 1,595,884 of NZ_CP076853.1, forward strand.
TCGATGGTGATGGATTCATCGTCTGCGAGGTAGCGCACGAAGCGCAAAAATTCACCGATCGCCTCGCGCGGTGCATGGCCGGCCATGACGACGTCGCTGACGGCGATCGCGCCGGCATTGATGAAGGGATTGCGCGGAATGCCATGCTCATGCTCGAGCTGGACGATGGAATTGAAAGCCGAGCCCGAGGGCTCGCGGCCGACCCGCTTCCACAACCCCTCGCCCACCTTGCCAAGCGCCAACGTCAGCATGAAGACCTTGGAAATGCTCTGGATGGAGAAGGCGACATCGGCATGGCCGACGCTGTAGACCTTGCCGTCGACGGTGATGATCGACATGCCGAACTGCTGCGGATCGACCTTGGCAAGCTCGGGAATATAGTCCGCCACCTTGCCCTCGCCGATGCGCGGCTGGATCTCTTTGTGAATGCTGTCGAGGACTGCCTGTAAATCCATGATGGCTTCTCTCCAGGTACGAAAAAGCCGCCCCGAGAGGCGGCTTTTCCAGAATGCGAAAACGCCTCGCGTATTAACGCGAATAGAATTCGACGACCAGATGCGGTTCCATGACGACCGGGTACGGAACGTCGGACAGCGTCGGAACGCGTGCGAAAGTGGCAACCATCTTGTGATGGTCGACTTCGATGTATTCCGGAACGTCACGCTCTGCGAGCGAAACAGATTCCAGAACGGTCACGAGCTGCTTGGACTTTTCACGAACTTCGATGACGTCGCCGGCCTTGCAACGGTAAGAACCGATATTGACGCGCACACCGTTGACCGTGACGTGGCCATGGTTGACGAACTGACGAGCAGCAAAGACCGTCGGAACGAACTTGGCGCGGTAGACAATCGCATCAAGGCGGGATTCCAGAAGACCGATCAGGTTTTCCGAGGTGTCGCCCTTGCGGCGGTCAGCTTCAGCGAAGATCGCGCGGAACTGCTTCTCGCGCAGGTCACCGTAGTAACCCTTCAGCTTCTGCTTGGCGCGCAGCTGCACACCGAAGTCGGAAAGCTTGCCCTTGCGGCGCTGGCCGTGCTGGCCCGGGCCGTATTCGCGGCGGTTCACCGGGGACTTCGGACGGCCCCAGATGTTTTCGCCCATACGGCGGTCGATCTTGTACTTGGACGATTCGCGCTTGCTCATCGTATTTCCTTTCAAAGTGTTATGACGGTTTGTTACCAAACCGCGCGAAGGAAACACGCCCTCCTTTGATCCCGTTTCCAGGACCCGACAGAATCTTTCCATTCGCGAACGGACAAGATCCACGGGACATGTCAAATGAAACACCGGACATTGCTGCCCGGTGCTGGCGCGGTGTTTAGTCGGGCGTCATGAAAATGTCAACAGCGGCAAGGCGCTGAAAGCCTTTTATTCCGCGGCTTCCCGGCCATTGCTGTCATCGGGGGCATTGGCATCACCGGGTGCCGTCTGACAGCCGATGTCGGGGAAAGCCACGATGCGCTTGCCGGAGAAATCCGTATGCACGACGATGCTTCCCTGTTCCTCGAAATAACCGAGAAGCCGGCGGGCACGCCGGGCCGAATGTGTGCCGTAGGCGCGTGCGATCCGCGCATCCGACGGGCACGCGTCACCGCAGACGGCGGCCTTGGCAAGCATGAGGAACACGCCTTGCAGATCGTCGGTGACTGAGCCCGAGAGCGATAGCGCCGTCGCCCAGTTTTCCGAAGCTGCTGTCTCCGCATCGACGCCCGACCGGGAAACCGCAACACGCCGCCGGAATTCCGGCAGCGACATCGGCGGTCCGGGAACGCGCCGCATGCGCAGCCGGACAAGAAATTCCTGATAGAGAACCGCATCCGTGCGGAAGCCGGAGCCTGGATCGTCGAGGATTTCGGCGAGCACGCCGGCCAGCCGCTCCTCGCGCTCTTCGGCTGACAGTTCCGGTTGCGCCACCCGTGGCTCGGCAGCCTGCATCGGGCTGGCGGCCGGCGTCGAGCGTGAAAGCTCGGCGAGAATATCGGTGGTCGGGCGTGGCGCCGGCGGCGCGCGCCGCACGATCGGCCGCTGGAATTCTTCCGGATCCGGCGTGAAGATCAGGTCTTCCACATCCTGAGGCGCATCCGGCAGCGGCATCAGCTTTGGGCTCGACGAGCGCGCCGAGGTCTCGACATTGCCGATCTGGATCGGCAGCGGCCGGCGCGACAAGGCCGGGCCGAGCGCCACGAAATGCCCACGCTTGAGATCTCGGAACATTTCCGCCTGGCGGCGGTCCATGCCGAGCAGATCTGCGGCGCGCGCCATGTCGATATCGAGAAAGGTGCGGCCCATCAGGAAGTTGGAGGCTTCGGCCGCGACGTTCTTCGCAAGCTTTGCCAGACGCTGCGTGGCAATGACGCCCGCAAGCCCGCGTTTACGTCCGCGGCACATCAGATTGGTCATGGCGCCAAGCGAAGCCTTGCGCGCATCTTCCGACACGTCGCCGCCGACCGAAGGCGCAAACATCTGCGCTTCGTCGACCACGACGAGAACAGGATACCAATATTCGCGATCTGCATCGAACATGCCGTTGAGGAAGGCGGCGGCGGCCCGCATCTGCTGCTCGATATCGAGACCTTCCAGCGTCAGCACGCAGGAAACGCGGTGCTGGCGGATACGGTTGGCAATGCCGGCAAGCTCGGCTTCGGTGCGCTCACCGTCGACGACGACATGGCCGTAGCGGTCGGAGAGCGTGACGAAATCACCTTCGGGATCGATGATGACCTGCTGCACCCATTGGGCGGATTGTTCCAGCAGACGACGGAGAAGATGCGATTTGCCGGAGCCGGAATTGCCCTGCACGAGCAGACGCGTCGCCAGCAGCTCCTCGATATCGAGCGTCGCCGGAGCGCCGGACGCCAGTCCCATATCGATGCCAACCTGCACGTCCAATTCCCCTTACAAATTCCCGGTCCGTCTCTAGCAGATTCGCAGGCACTGTTGTCGTCAAACCGTCAAGAACCCACAGGGAAAGTCAACCCTGGGAAATAGGGCTTCACACTGCCTCGCGCTCGATAAGCTCGCCCGCCATGTCCGTCTGCGTCGGGATCAGCAAACGGGTGCAGAGCAGGCTGACGAAAAGCGGTACCAGCAGGACCGCAAGCCCCACACGCAAGCCCAGAAGTTCGCCGAGAAAGCCTATGATCGGCGGCCCGATGAGAAAGCCGCTCAGGGCTGCGAAGGAAAGTGTCGCAACGCTTGACGCAGGCGGGCGGTCGGTGAGCGAAGCAACGGCCGTCACCGCGAGCGGAAAACCGACCGAGACGCCGACCCCGACGGCTGCAAAGCCGATAAGAGCAAGTAGTGTCACCGGTGCAAGAAGAACGATGAGCATGCCGGCAAGCGAGGCGATGCCGCAGCCGCGGGCAATCGCAACCGCGCCGAAACGGCCTTTCATGTAGTCACCGCTGAAGCGTCCCGCGGCAACCATGAAAGCGAAAACCGAATAACCAAGGCCGGTTTGCGCGCCCTCCGCATTCATCACATCGCGGAGGTAGACCGCAGACCAATCGGCGATCGCACCTTCGGTCATCGTCACGCCGAAGACGAAGGCGCAGATCCCGAGCAGGGCGAGACTGGGCGGCTTGAAGCCGGTCTTTGCCTGCGAATTCTCTGCATGGTGACTTTCCGGCAGTTTCGGCAGACGCAGGCTGGCAAGCAGCGCGGCCGGCAGGATGCCGATCGCCGTGATCAGGATCGACCAATGCGGCGAAAGCCCGATGGCGATGGCACCGACGCCGATGAGGCTGCCGGCCATGATGCCCAAGCTCCAGAAGCCATGGCAGCGGCTCATGATGATCAGCCCCGTCGCCTTCTCCGTCACGTCGGCCTCGACATTCATGCCCAGTTCGACCGTCGAAAGCGCGACCCCGACGATCATCAAGGCAAAGAACAGAAGCACGGCGCTGGGCGCGAAGGCCGGCAGCGGGACCACGGCAAGAAAGAAGATGAAACCATAGACGATCGCCATGCGCCCGCCGATGCGCGAGACGAGGCGGCCGGCAAACGGCAGCGTGATCAGCGTACCAACAGGCAATCCCAGAAGGGCTACCGCGAGATCGGCAGTGCCGAGTTCGAGCTTCGCCCGGATATCTGGAATGCGCGGCAGCCAAGCGCCAAAGGCTATCGGTTGCAGAAAGAAGATCAGCATGACAAGTCTTTGCAGCGGCACAGCGCATCCCTTTGCATCTTGAACGGCAAACACCCGCTCGCGATTCCCCGCGGCGGATCTTGCGTGATGAGACAGGGGAAATAAAGTGCGCAGTGCCTTCTCAGGCGCTCAGCCCGAAACCTTGCATCAGCCGCCGCGTGGCGAAATCCGGATTGCCTGATGTAAAGACGGCAAAGTCGAAATTATCCGGGTGAACCGAATCGGCCACCTGCGGCACCAGCGTGCGTGCGCGCCGCGCGATGGCTTCGGCCGGATCCAGCCAGTCCACCGGCCAAGGTGCCAGCCTGCGGAATAGATTGGCCATGAACGGATAATGCGTGCAGGCAAGCACGACGATATCTGTCTTGCGACTGTCCTTCTCGACGAAACACTGCTCGATCTCGGTCAGCACGGCATCGTCGGAAACGGCATCGCCGCGAATATAGGCCTCCGCCATGCGCGCCAGGTTTTCCGAGCCGACCAGCCGCACATGACACTGCTGCGCGAAGGACTGGATGAGATCACGCGTATAGGCGCGCTTGACCGTGCCGGGCGTGGCGAGCACCGAGACGAGGCCGGAACGCGTGCGCTCGGCGGCAGGCTTGATGGCGGGTACCGTGCCGACGAAGGTCATCTGTGGAAAGGCAGCGCGCAGATCCGCACCCACAAGCGTGAAGGCCGTGTTGCAGGCGATGACGCAGACTTCCGGATCATAGTCTTCGAGCAGCTTGGCGAAGAGGCCGATGATGCGCTCCTTCAGCGCCCGCTCTTCCCAGCCGCCATAGGGAAAGCCGGCATCATCAGCGATATAGATGAACCCGCGCTCCGGCATCAGCACGCGCGCCTCGCGCAGCACGGTCAGCCCGCCTATGCCTGAATCGAAGACGAGGACGGGTTTCAGCTCATTCGTCGGCGCTGTCATCGGTCGGGGCACCCTTGCCGGATCTGGTGAAACCGCCTTTGCGCGGACTGTTGCGCGAAAAGCGGTCGAGGGAAGAGATGACGCCGCGCAGCACGCTGATTTCCTGTTCCGTGAATGCCCGGCGGGAGAGGACAGCGCGCAGGTTGTCGACCATTTTCGGCTTTTTCGAGGGCGGGTGGAAATAGTTGCGCGAATCCAGCGCTTCCTCGAGTTGGTCGAACAGTCCGAAAAGCTGCTCCTTTGTGGACGGGCGCTGCTCAAGCGCCTGGAACGGCACGGCTTCCAGATCCTCCATGCTCGATTTCATCCATTCATAGGACATGAGCAGCACGGCCTGGGCGATATTGAGAGAGGCAAAGGCGGGATTGACCGGGAAGGTGACGATCTCGTCGGCAAGCGCCACTTCTTCGTTGGTCAGCCCCCAGCGCTCGCGGCCGAACAGAATGCCGGTTGCCTCGCCTGCCCGGAACCGGGTGCGCAGCGTTTGCGCGGCAAAGACCGGCGAGCGCACCGGCTTGTAGTTGTCGCGGCTGCGCGCCGTCGTCGCATAGACGAAATTGAGATCGGCAATCGCCTCTTCCAGCGTGGCGAAGACCTGCGTCCCCTCGATCACGTGATCGGCCTTGGAGGCCGCAGCCTGCGCCTTTTCATTCGGCCAGCCGTCACGCGGATTGACGAGGCGCAGATCGGCAAGGCCGAAATTCGCCATGGCGCGCGCCACCATGCCGATATTCTCACCCATCTGTGGCTCGACCAGAATGATAACCGGCCCTTCGGCCAGAAGTTGACGCTCGCTGTTCGTACCCGCCATGTGCTTCCTATTCCTGATTTACGGGCGCAATAGCTTTGCCGGCCGCAAACGGCAAGTCCTGCGTCTCCGCGGGGTAGAGCCGTTCCAGCGTCGAGCCGATCATTTCCACGGCCAGCCGCGCACCTTCCCGCCACAGCGGCAGATGGCGGCCGGTCGGCCGCATCTGCTTGCGGGTAACGAGGAAACATTCCGAGCCGCGCAGTGCAACCGCATCCAGAAGGCCGATATCGGCAGCGATCCTGCGCTTCAGGTCGTCGTCGACAACGTCAGCCGCGTTGTTCCGTGCCAGAATACGCGACCAGTAGGTGATCGAAAGGAAGATCGCCAGCGTCTGGCGTATTTGTCCCGGCCTGGTGACAATAGACCAGGTGGAGCCGAGCGGGCGTGCGGCAAGCGTGATGTCACGGTAACAGGCGTCGACCTTCTGCGACAGGACGATCAGCTCCGGCTGGCTCTTGGCGGCTGATACGGCTGAGAGCAGCTCCTTCAGCGCCTCGAACCATTTGGCGACCGCCGTGTCGAGCGCGCTGCGCGTGCGGGCTGGTAGCACGAGGAAGGCAACCAGCGTTCCCGCAGCCGCGCCAATCAAGGTTTCCTCCAGCCGCAGCTTCAGGAGATCGAAGGTCAGGACACCCATCATGCCATAGACGAGGCAGAGCACGATCGAGATGAAGAAGGTCATCGTCGCATAGGAAATCTGCAGGAAGTAGAAGGCGAGGAAGACGCAGACGAATGCAACCATCAGCGCAATCGCCAAATGCCCCGTGAGCAGTGTCGCGAGCACCAGGCCGAAGGCAATGCCGAACAGCGTGCCGATTGACCGCTGCAACGCTTTGATCGCGGTGTCACCGCGCGAATTGGTATTGGTGAAGACGAGGAAGGACGCGAGCACGGCCCAGAACCAGCGTTCGCGCGACAGGGCGAGCCCCAGCGTCATAGCAATCGCCGCTGCCAGCGTGATCTGCAGCGCCGAGCGCATCAGTGGGTTGGTCAACGAAAAATCGATGGTGGCAGGTGTGCTGGCCTCTTCAACCGAGGCGATCTCGGCAAAATCCGTCCTGCGCCCGGTATCGATCGTTTCGACGAGCTGCCGGCGTGCCGCTCCGAGCCAGAGGAGCGCCCGCGCCGTCTCGCCCTGCGGCTGGCCTTCCATATCGGCGACCGCCCTTTCCTGCGCAGACAGCACGGCCTTGTCATCCTCGATGACGGCACGGACGAGCATAAAGGACGGTGCGCTTTGATAGCTGAGCACGATGGCGCTTTCGGTCGCCAGATGCGCATCGAACAGCCGGATTGCCAGTTCCGCGGCCGGTGCGGAAGCGCCATCGAAAACGCCGCCCGGTGGGCGCGGAATGAAGCTCTCGGCCATCAGCACCACTTCCTTCAGCCGGTCTTCCAGTTGGCGCAGTTCCTGCCGGTCAGCCTCGTCGATCTTTCCATCTGCTGCAAGGGCACCGAGCTTAAAGAGGATCTGGTTGATGCGGCCCCGCACGCTCTCCAGTGACCGCAGCAGGTCGCGCCGCCAATTGTCGGGCAGAAGCACCGCCCTCACCCAATGGCTGACGAGCGCCGAGACAACAGGCCCTATCAAGACGACAGGCAATTCCCCGATCGTCGGGTGGAAGTAGGAGCCCATGAAATAGGAGGTGAAAGCGAACATGCCGATCGCAAAGCCGCGCGGGCCGTAGACGCGCGCGGATGAGGCGAGGAAGATCACCACGAGGAAGACGAAATCCGAGAGAACGCGTTGCGACTCCAAGGCCGCCGCAATACCGACGACGACAAGGCTTGCAAGACAGCCGAGCAGCCTGGTGATGAGCTGGCTCGCCGAGCCCTTATCGCGCACCGCGACTCCGCCTTCGATCGACAGCACGATGCCGAGACCATAGGACGCGGTCGGCAGCGGCACGATAAGCATATGGATCAAAAGCAGGATCGCGAAGGAGAACAGGATCGACAGCGTAACCCGCGTGCCCATGCGCAGGCGCGACAGCGCCGGGTCGTTGGCAAGCAGCCAGTCTCGGAACTCAAAGCCGGAAATCACCCTTGCCAGTCCTCATGCCCGCCGGATGCGGCAAACCAGAGAGCGAGATACCGCCGCCCCGGTAAAAATCAAATCAACCCGGTGTCACCAGAATGGTGATCACGGTGTCACCGTATGGCGTCACCAGGTGTCACTCGCCGTTGGCGATCTGCACCATGGCTTCCTTGAGCGAGATCGGTCCCTGGTCCTCTTCGCCCTGGACCATGATATCGTCGATGACGGATTTGCCGTTCTCCTCAATCACCTCGAAACGAACGGTTGTGAAGGCATCTCTGTTGGGTGCGCCTTCCATGCAGGTCGCCGCCTTGAACTTCGCCGTCACCTCTGTCGTGCCGTTGACCGGCTGGCCGCTTCCGATGGAGAGATCCTGCAGCGGGCAGGCATCCTGGCCATTGACGATCACATCATAGTCGAAGGGTGAAATGCCATCCTCGTCGGCCGCCGGATTCTTGGCGGCTGCTCTGTATTTGTCGCCGAAGTCCTTGCTGTAGAGACGGACGAGCCTGCTCTCTTCGAAAATATCGATCCAGTCGCTGGTGTCGCTCGCCCAGTTCTTCTTCGTATCATCAATGATTTCGTTGACCGGCGCAGTGGCATCGGCCGCAAGCGAAAGGCCAGGTGCCACAGACAGGGTGACAACGAGGCCGGCAAACAGAACGGCGATCTTCTTCATGGCAAAATGTCCGGGACTCGGGGGGCTTATGCCGGCGAGACTAGCCATTTTCCGGCACTTGGCAATGGCGGCAAAAACGCTACGTCCCTGCCCGTTCTGCTTTGCGTTCCCGGCTCACAATGCTATAGCGCTCCGGACCCACATCACCCACCCGGGACAACTGTCCCTCTCTTAAGCTTACGAGGCAGATACATGAAGAAGATCAAGGTCGCCAATCCCGTCGCCGATCTCGACGGCGATGAAATGACTCGCATCATTTGGCAGCTCATCAAGGATAAGCTGATCCATCCGTATCTCGACCTCGATATCGACTATTACGACCTCTCGGTCGAAAACCGCGATGCCACCAACGACCAGGTGACGGTCGATGCCGCCAACGCCATCAAGAAGTACGGCGTCGGCATCAAGTGCGCGACGATCACCCCGGACGAAGCCCGCGTGAAAGAATTCAACCTCAAGGAAATGTGGAAAAGCCCGAACGGCACGATCCGCAACATCCTCGGTGGCGTCATCTTCCGCGAGCCGATCATCTGCCGCAACGTTCCCCGCCTCGTTCCCGGCTGGACGCAGCCGATCGTCGTCGGTCGCCACGCTTTCGGCGACCAGTACCGCGCAACCGATTTCAAGTTCCCCGGCAAAGGCAAGCTGACGATCAAGTTCGTCGGCGAAGACGGTACGGTCATCGAGAAGGAAGTCTTCAACGCACCGGGCGCCGGCGTTGCCATGGCCATGTACAACCTCGATGAATCGATCCGCGAATTCGCCCGCGCCTCGATGATGTACGGCCTGATGCGCAAGTGGCCGGTCTACCTGTCCACCAAGAACACCATCCTCAAGGCCTATGACGGCCGCTTCAAGGACATCTTCGAAGAAGTCTACGAGACCGAATTCAAGGATCAGTTCAAGGAAGCCGGCATCACCTACGAACACCGCCTGATCGACGACATGGTCGCTTCCGCTCTCAAGTGGTCCGGCGGCTACGTCTGGGCCTGCAAGAACTATGACGGCGACGTCCAGTCCGACACGGTTGCCCAGGGCTTCGGCTCGCTCGGCCTGATGACCTCGGTTCTCCTGACGCCGGATGGCAAGACGGTTGAAGCCGAAGCCGCTCACGGCACGGTTACCCGCCACTACCGCCAGCACCAGAAGGGCCAGGAAACCTCGACGAACTCGATCGCTTCGATCTTCGCCTGGACCCGTGGCCTCGCGCACCGCGCCAAGCTCGACGACAATGCCGAGCTCGCCCGCTTCGCTTCCACACTGGAAAAGGTCTGCGTCGACACCGTCGAATCCGGCTTCATGACCAAGGATCTGGCCCTGCTCATCGGCCCGGATCAGCCGTGGCTTTCCACCACCGCTTTCCTCGACAAGATCGACCAGAACCTGCAGGCTGCAATGGCCTGAGCCCTATCAGGATAGAGATCGAAAGACCCGGCCATCGAGCCGGGTTTTTTGTTGTCGGTCAGTGCTTTTGGATACTAAATTAGCAACATCTTTAAAAAGTAAGCCTCGCGTAAGTTGCAAGGCCTATCAGAAACTCGCCTAGGCATGGAGGTTCTGATGGCCAAGAAGAGTTTTGTCCCCGAATTTCTGCAACTTGTAAGGCTGCTCGCGCGCCGCGAGGGTCAGGATATGATCGTCTTCTATCTCGATCTCGCGCTACTTGAGACCCAGACCCAGCACTATAATCAGCGTTTTCGCTCGCCTGCCGGTCTTGCGGCAACTGTAGAGGCGCCACCCTCGACCGAGGTCATTCCCCGCGCAGCCGTGAAGCCGCCGCCGGCGCCAAAGGTTGAAATCTCCCGCGCCAATGCTACGAAAAGAGCATGGGAGAGAGGAGTGCACGATGACCGAGGAAATCACCTTCTACACCAACCCGATGTCGCGCGGCCGGATAGCACGGTGGATGCTGGAAGAAACCGGCGTCCCATATCATACCGAAATCCTGACTTTCGGCGGAACGATGAAGGAGCCGGACTACCTGTCCGTCAACCCGATGGGCAAGGTGCCGGCGATCCGTCATGGGAAGACGATCGTGACGGAATGCGCGGCGATCTGTGCGTATCTTGCGGACACGTTTCCGCAGGCAAGGCTCGGCCCGCAGCCCGATGAACGCGCCGATTATTACCGCTGGATGTTCTTCGCCGCCGGGCCGCTGGAAGCGTCCGTTACGCTGAAGGCACTCGGCTTCGAAATCCCGCAGGAGCGACTGCGCATGGCAGGCTGCGGCTCTTTCGGCGATGTCATGGGCACGCTGGAAAAGGCGGTCTCGGCTGCCTCTCCCTATATCGCCGGCAAACGCTTCACCGCGGCTGACGTCTACGTCGGCTCGCATGTCGGCTGGGGTCTCGCCTTCGGCAGTATCGAAAAGCGCCAGGCCTTCGTCGATTATTTCGGCCGCCTTGCCGAGCGCGATGCCTATAAGCGGGCAACCGCGCTGGATGACGAGGCGGCGAAGGCCATGCAAGCCGCTTGAGCGTTGCGCTTAGACAAGCGGCATATAGATATCCGTCCGCAATTCGGTCGGCGCGACCTCGCACGGATTGTTGAGATATTCCTCGAACATGACGCGATCCCGGATCTGCCGGCCGGATGCCGGCAGCCATTGGGCGTAGAGCCATTGATAAGCCCTATACATATCGGCATAGGGACCTTTGTGGTGCAGCACGGCATAGTCGCCGCCTTCCACCATGCGCCGCTCCAGCGGTGCGCTGGCGGTCGTCTCTTCGCCGGCCGAGACACAGGCGACGGAGCGCAGATTTTCGGGCTGTACGAGATCGGGATCGTCGAGATAGACGCCGATCATCCGCATATCGGCTTTTGCGAGGCCGCGGGCATAGAGCGTGCCGAACAGCGTCTCGAAGGCCCTGCCGATCTCCATATAGGAGCCTGTATGGGGAACGCCGACCAGTTCGAGCGGCGGGACGGTTTTCAGGGTGACATCAAACATGGCTGTCGCCTTTCCGGAGGTTGAGGGTTCGAACTGCGTGTGGCTTCCCTCTTTCCGGTAGCGTGCCGGCGGCATGCCATAGACCGATTTGAAGATGCGGTTGAAGGATTGGAGATTGGGATAGCCTGATCGCTTCGCAATCTCGCTGACATCAAGATCCGTGCGAACGATATCGCCCGCCGCGCGATGCAGCCGCAACCGCTTGACGGTTGCCGCCAGCGTCTCGCCGTAAATCGCCCGATAGATCCGGTGCCAGTGGTAGCTCGACAGGCAGGCAATGTCGGCAAGCCGCTCCATATCCAGATCCTCATCCAGATGATCGTGGATATAAGCCGAGACCCGCCTCAGACGGTTCTCATAGAGCGCCCATGCCGTTTCACCCACCACGTCAAACCTCATGCAAAATCGATCGGCTACAGCAAAGCATAGCTCGATTTGACAAATCCTGCGCACTTGAACTGGCGGCGAATCCTGCGTAGACCGGAATTCCGGCTCGAACCCAAGAGGAAGACTGATGCCGGACTTTTCTACATTGATACTCTTTGCCGCCGCAGCGCTGGTGCTCACTGCGACGCCCGGTCCCGATATGCTGCTGATTGCCTCACGCAGCATCAGCCAGGGACGCGCCGCCGGATTTTTGACCTATGCCGGCATTGCTCTCGGCACCTATTGCCACGCGCTTGCCGCAGCTTTCGGGCTCTCGCAGCTCGTGGTGGCCGTGCCCGTCGCCTATGAAGCCGTACGCTGGGCCGGCTGCTGCTATCTGCTTTATCTTGCCTACAAGACGATCCGTTCGGAAAGCACCGCCTTTGCGCCCGCAGCCACGCTGAAGAAGCTGTCGGGTCGGCGCATCTTCTTTGCCGGTCTTGCCACCAATCTGCTCAATCCGAAAATGGCGCTCTTCGTCATGGCGCTCTTTCCGCAATTCGTGAATGCGGAGAGCGGCGTGATGACCGTACAGATGCTGGTGCTTGCAACTGTGCTGAACGGCGTCGGCCTCGTCGTGAATGGCGCCGTTATCCTGCTCGGCAGCCAGATCCGCTCACGCTTCGGCTCGATGCGCCGTTTCCCGAAACTGCCGCAATATATGCTGGCGACGGTCTTCACCGGGCTCGCCTGCCGTCTCGCGCTGCAGACCAGAAACTGACCGCCGCAGGCGCGCCGAAAACAAAACCGGCTGCGAAATCCATGATCTCGCAGCCGGTTTTCATTTCAAACAGTTCTCGGGTTCGGCGATTAGCCTGCGAGTGCCGCTGCAACAGCCTCAAGCGCCTCGTCGGCCTTGGCTCCGTCAGGGCCACCGGCTTGCGCCATGTCGGGACGGCCGCCGCCGCCCTTGCCGCCGAGCGCTGCAGAAGCGACACGCACCAGATCGACGGCGCTGAAACGATCCACGAGATCGGGCGTGACGGCAACGACAGCACTTGCCTTGCCATCCTCTGAAACGCCGATCAACGTCACGATGCCGGAGCCGATGCTGGACTTGCCGTCATCGGCGAGACCCTTCAAATCCTTCGGGTCGACGCCAGTCACGGCCTTGCCGAGGAACTTGACGCCGGCAACGTCGCGCACGGCATCGGCAGAACCGCCCTGCCCGCCGCCCATGGCGAGCTTGCGCTTGGCATCCGCCAGTTCCTTTTCGAGTTTGCGACGCTCGTCCATCAGCGCCTCGACACGGCCAAGAACTTCCGACGGCTGCACCTTCAGCGAGGCAGCGAGCGTCTTTACGCGATCGTCCTGCTCGGCCAGATATTCACGCGCCGATTCACCGGTAACCGCTTCGATACGGCGAACGCCGGCACCGACGGCGCTTTCGCCGAGGATGCGCACGAGGCCGATCTGGCCCGTCGCCGACACATGCGTGCCGCCACAGAGTTCGACCGAATAAGGCCTGTTGGCTTTGGCGCCATGCAGACCCGTTCCCATCGAAACGACACGCACTTCATCGCCGTATTTTTCGCCGAAGAGCGCCATGGCGCCTTCCGCAATGGCGTCGTCGACGCTCATCAGGCGGGTGGTGACAGGTGCATTCTGCAGAATGATCTCATTGGCCATCTCTTCGACGACTTTCAGTTCTTCTGCCGTCATCGGCTTCGGATGCGAAACGTCGAAGCGCAGGCGCTCGGGCGCGACCAGCGAGCCCTTTTGGGCAACATGGGTGCCGAGCACTTCGCGCAGCGCTTCATGCAGCAGGTGGGTTGCCGAGTGGTTGGCGCGCAGGCGCGAACGGCGGGCATGATCAACCGTCAGCACGACCGCATCGCCGTCCTTGAACGCGCCTTCGATGACAGTACCCAGATGCACGAACAGGCCCTCGCCCCTCTTCTGCGTATCTGAAATCTCGATCTTGCCGTGGTCGGACGAGATCACGCCGGTATCGCCCATCTGGCCGCCGGACTCACCGTAGAACGGCGTCTGGTTGACGACGATTTGAACCTTGTCGCCGGCCTTGGCTGCAGTCGAAATCGCGCCATCCTTGACGATCGCCTGCACCACGCCTTCAGCCGTTTCCGTGTCATAACCCAGGAATTCGGTCGCTCCGTGCTTTTCCTTGAGCTCGAACCAGACGGTTTCGGTTGCCTTCTCGCCGGAGCCGGCCCAGTGCGAGCGGGCTTCGGCTTTCTGGCGCTGCATCGCATCGGTGAAGCCGGAGATGTCGACGCCGATCTCGCGGGCGCGCAGCGCGTCCTGTGTCAGATCGAGCGGGAAGCCGTAGGTGTCGTAGAGCTTGAAGGCAGTCTCGCCGTCCAGCATGTCGCCCTTGCCGAGGTCCGTCGTCGCATCCGACAGCAGCGACAGGCCACGCTCCAGCGTCTTGCGGAAGCGGTTTTCCTCGAGCTTCAGCGTTTCGGAGATCAGCGCCTCGGCGCGCACCAGTTCCGGATAGGCGCGACCCATCTGCTGCACCAGAGTCGGCAGCAGCTTGTAGATCAGCGGTTCCGTGGCGCCGAGAAGCTGCGCATGGCGCATGGCGCGGCGCATGATACGGCGCAGCACGTAGCCGCGGCCCTCATTCGACGGCAGCACGCCATCGGCGATCAGGAAGGCCGACGAGCGAAGGTGGTCGGCGATGACGCGATGGCTTGCGGAACCTTCAGCCTTTACGCCCATCGTATCTTCGATGGCGCCGATCAGGGTGCGGAACAGGTCGGTGTCGAAGACGCTCTGGACGCCCTGCAGAACGGCGGCCATGCGCTCCAGACCCATGCCGGTATCGATAGACGGACGCGGCAGCGGGTTGCGCACGCCGGGCTCGGTCTGTTCGAACTGCATGAAGACGAGGTTCCAGAATTCCAGGAACCGGTCGCCATCTTCTTCCGGCGAGCCGGGAGGGCCGCCCCAGATATTCTCGCCCTGGTCGATGAAGATTTCCGAGCACGGACCGCAGGGGCCGGTATCGCCCATCTGCCAGAAATTGTCCGACGTCGGGATGCGGATGATCTTGTCGTCGGAGAAACCGGCGATCTTCTTCCAGAGCGTCGCAGCCTCTTCATCTTCGGAATAGACGGTTACCAGCAGGCGATTCTTCGGCAGGTCGAAACCTTCGGTGACGAGCTTCCAGGCAAGCTCGATCGCATTCTCCTTGAAATAGTCGCCGAAGGAGAAGTTGCCGAGCATTTCGAAGAAGGTCAGGTGGCGTGCGGTATAGCCGACATTGTCGAGGTCGTTATGCTTGCCGCCGGCGCGCACGCACTTCTGCGAGGTGGTCGCCGTCGAATAGGGACGCTTTTCGAGACCGGTGAAAACGTTCTTGAACTGCACCATGCCGGCATTGGTGAACATCAGCGTCGGATCGTTGCGCGGCACGAGCGGGCTCGATGGAACGATCTCGTGGCCGTTCTTCTTGAAGTAGTCGAGGAAGGTCGACCGGATATCGTTTACACCGCTCATTTCATGCCCTTCGATGCTGCCTGCAGGCAGGTAAAATTAAATCCATCGGCTTTTATCGTTCGACCTAGCCACTGTCCAGCAAACAAACAAAACCGGCCGCATTCTCGTTGGGGAATGCGGCCGGCAGGAAATCTGCTTCAACAGTAGAGGCGAAAATTACATATCGCCATCACCTGCATCGTCACCGGCGTCAGGTCCGCCATTCTGCAGGAAGCGGTCGGCGATCAGGCCGGCATTCTGGCGAAGCGCCGTTTCGATCTCGCGGGCGAGATCCGGATTGTCGCGCAGAAAAGTCTTGGCGTTTTCGCGGCCCTGGCCGAGGCGCTGGCTGTTGTAGGAGAACCAGGCGCCCGATTTCTCGACGATGCCGGCCTTGACGCCGAGATCGACGAGTTCGCCGGTCTTGGAGACGCCTTCGCCATACATGATGTCGAATTCGACCTGCTTGAAGGGAGGCGCCATCTTGTTCTTGACGACCTTGACGCGCGTCTGGTTGCCGATCACCTCTTCGCGTTCCTTGACCTGGCCGATGCGGCGGATGTCGAGACGGACGGAGGCGTAGAACTTGAGCGCGTTACCGCCGGTCGTCGTTTCCGGCGAACCGAACATGACGCCGATCTTCATGCGGATCTGGTTGATGAAGATCACCATCGTATTCGATTTGGAGATCGAAGCCGTCAGCTTGCGCAGCGCCTGGCTCATCAAACGGGCCTGCATGCCCGGCAGGTTGTCGCCCATTTCGCCTTCGATTTCGGCGCGCGGCGTCAGCGCTGCAACCGAGTCGACGACGAGCACGTCGATGGCGCCGGAGCGCACCAGCGTATCGGTGATTTCAAGCGCCTGTTCGCCGGTGTCCGGCTGGGAGATCAAAAGGTTCTGCAGGTCGACGCCGAGCTTGCGGGCATAGACCGGATCGAGCGCATGTTCGGCATCGACGAAGGCGCAGATGCCGCCCTTCTTCTGCGCTTCGGCAATGGTCTGCAGCGCGAGCGTCGTCTTACCGGAGCTTTCCGGACCGTAGATCTCGATGATACGACCCTTCGGCAGACCGCCGATGCCGAGAGCGATATCGAGGCTGAGCGAACCCGTGGAAACCGTTTCGATCTCGACGATGTTCTCGTTCGAGCCGAGTTTCATGATCGAGCCCTTGCCGAACGACCGCTCGATCTGTGAGAGTGCCGCTTCGAGCGCCTTGCTTTTGTCCACCGATTTGTCCTCTACGAGCCGCAATGAATTCTGAGACATTCGATCCACCTTTAGGTTATTGACGCTGCTCTAGCAATGTCGCCGCTGATGCGAAGTTTGTACCCGATTTGTTCTTATTTCGCAATGGGGTTGCAAATAATTGAAAGAAAAAGGTAAAACGGCCTGTGTTCTATTTTTGTTTTATCGATGCAAAGCAACGGCTTAATGCGTTTCGGCAAGTGAACGCGGCAGCTTTGCCCACCATTCGATTCGCCTGGGGAGTGCAGAAATGAGCCGCAAGATTCTCGTCCTCGGCGGCGCCCATATCGATCGCCGCGGCCGTATTGCCGGAGAGACGGCGCCTGGTGCCAGCAACCCCGGAACATGGTTCGAGGAACCGGGCGGCGGCGGCTTCAATGCGGCGCGTAATCTCGCCCGGCTCGGTTTCGACGTAACGATGATTTCGCCACGCGGCGGTGACCCGATCGGCGAGATGGTGAGCGAGGCGGCCGACTTTGCCGGCATCAACGACCGCCCCTTCGTGTTCCTCGATCGCAAGACGCCGAGCTATACGGCGATCATCGAGAGGGACGGCAACCTCGTCATCGCGCTGGCGGATATGGACCTCTACCGCTTCTTCGCGCCGCGGCGGCTCTCGATCCGCTGGGTGCGCGACGCCTTCGCCGCCACCGATTTCATCCTCTTCGATGCCAACCTGCCGGAGGAAACGGCAGTGGCGATCGTCGCAAAGGCAAAGGCACTCGGCAAGCCGGTCGCGGCAATCGCCATTTCGCCGGCCAAGGTCGTGCGCCTCCTGCCCTGCCTCGATGGCATCGACTATCTCTTCCTCAATGAGGCCGAGGCTGCGGCCCTTGTCGGTGACCGTCCGGAAGACGCGACCGCCTGGCCGTCCCTGCTCGGTGACATCGGCATTGGTGGTGCGGTCGTCACCCGCGGTCAGCGCGAACTCGTCGCCTTCAAGGATGGACGTGCGTTTGTCCTTCAGCCACCGATTTCGGACATTGTCGCCGATGTCACCGGCGCGGGAGATTCGCTGGCAGCCGGCACGCTCTCTGCGCTCATGCGTGGCCTGCCGCTCGAAGAGGCGGTCCGTCATGGCGCGGCGGCGGCAGCATTGACCGTGCAATCATCGCATGCCGTGAACGAAAATCTTTCGCCGGAACTGCTCCGAGACATGCTTTCGCTTGTCCCGGCGGCGAGAATTCTGCATTGAAGCCGCTAAATCGATAAACGGATACGGATCATGACCAAACCCATCTCGCCCCTGCTGCCGATCTCCTACTCGAAGGAAGTGGCCGCAGCCAAGCAGCGCGGCGCCCCGATCGTAGCGCTCGAATCGACCATCATCACCCATGGCATGCCCTATCCCGGCAATATCGAAATGGCGCGCAGCGTCGAAGCGATCATCCGCGACCAGGGTGCCGTTCCCGCGACCATCGCCGTTATCCACGGCACGCTGCATATCGGCCTCGAAGCTGCAGAGCTGGAGCAGCTCGCCCAGGCCAAGGACGTGATGAAGGTCTCGCGCGCCGATATCGCCTTCGCGATCGCCGAACGCCGCACCGGTGCGACCACCGTTGCCGCTACGATGATCGCGGCAGCTCGCGCCGGCATCAGGGTCTTCGCGACCGGCGGTATTGGCGGCGTGCATCGTGGCGCCGAAGAAACATTCGATATCTCCGCCGACCTCGAAGAGCTCGCCCGCACCGGCGTCATCGTCGTCTGCGCCGGCGCCAAGGCGATCCTCGATATTCCGAAGACGCTGGAAGTGCTGGAAACCCGCGGCGTGCCCGTCGTCACCTATGAAAGCGATGAATTCCCGGCCTTCTGGTCGCGCTCCTCAGGCATCCGCAGCCCTCTGACCCTGAACAGCCCGGCCGCGATCGCCAATTTCCAGACAACCCGCGAGCAGCTTGGCATCGAAGGCGGCATGCTGATCGCCAATCCTGTCCCGGAAGCCGACGAAATCGCCCGCGAGGAAATGGAGATCTATATCGAGCGCGCGCTCGACAGCGCCGAGCGCGACGAAATCACCGGCAAGGCGGTAACGCCTTACCTGCTGAGCACGATCTTCGACCTGACGGACGGCCAGAGCCTGAAGACCAATATTGCGCTTGTGGAGAACAATGCGCGGCTGGCGGCAGAGATTGCCGTGGCGCTTGGCGAGTGATTTTTGATGGGGCGGGCTGGTCCCGCCCTATTTTTGGGCTGTGCGTTTGGCCACTGCCTGCCGATAGGGTGTGCCCCACGGCACGGTCTCTCCGGTAACCGCCAGACGGTAATCTTCAGCTATCCAGCGTCTCTTTCACCACCACGGCCAGCTGCTTCAGCGAAAACGGCTTCGGCAGGAAGCCGAATTTGGCTTCCGGCGGCAGGTTGCGGGCGAATGCATCCTCGGCATAGCCTGACACGAAAATGAACTTCAGATCCGGATAGTTCTTGCGCAATTCGCGCAGCAGTGAAGGTCCGTCCATCTCCGGCATCACCACGTCGGAGACGACGATGTCCACCTTGCCTTCCAGCTCCTCCATGATCTCGAGGGCTTCGACGCCGGACCCCGCTTCATGGACCGTATAGCCGCGCGTCTCCAGCATGCGCTTGCCGCCGCGCCGCACGGCCTCTTCGTCCTCCACCAGCAGGATGACGGCCGAGCCGGTCAGGTCTTCCGGCTGCTGCGGCTGGACCAGTTCCACAACCTGCGCGCCGCCGGCCGCAACGGCTCGATCGGCGGCTTCGGCCTCAGCGGCAACTGCGGGCTCGACGATATGGCGCGGCAGGAAGATGCGGAAGGTCGTGCCCTTGCCGACCTCCGATTCCGGCTGGATATAACCGCCGGATTGCTTGACGATGCCATAGACCATGGCAAGGCCGAGACCGGTACCCTTGCCCACATCCTTGGTCGTGAAGAAGGGCTCGAAGATCTTGTCCATGATCTCGGGCGCAATGCCGGTGCCGGTATCGGTCACCTCGACCAGCACCATGTCTTCATGCGGCATGTAGGAATAGTTGAAGGCCGCAACTTCGGCTGCCGGCAGATTACGGGTGCGCAGCGTCAGCGTGCCGCCATCCGGCATGGCGTCGCGCGCATTGACGCAGAGATTGATCAGCACCTGCTCGAATTGCGAAAGATCGGTTTTGACCGGCCAGAGATCGCGGCCATATTCCACGTCGAGCTTGACATTGGTACCCGAAAGCAGCCGGTCGACCAGCATGCGCAGGTCGCCCACGACATCGGTCAGGTTCAACACCGTCGGCCGCATCGTCTGCTTGCGCGAGAAGGCGAGAAGCTGGCGCACGAGCACCGCAGCGCGATTGGCGTTGCGCTTGATCTCGATCAGATCGGCGAAGCTCGCATCGGCAGGCCGCGCCTGCAAGAGCAGGTGGTCGGAAGACAGCAGGATTGCCGTCAGCACGTTGTTGAAATCGTGTGCGATGCCGCCGGCAAGCGTGCCGACCGCGTTCATCTTCTGCGTCTGCGCCATCTGCGCTTCCAGCGCCTTCTGCTCGGTCACTTCGACCGCGTAGACAATGGCCGCCTCCTCGGGCGCCTCGTCGCTCTGGTCGATGACGGCATTCACATAGAAGCGGAAGAAACGCGCATCGTCCGTCGGCGTGCGGGAATCGATCGGCGCGATATCGCCCTGCCGGTCCTTGGCGGCGGCGAGTGCCGCGGCAAGCTGCGGCCGGTCGCTTTCCTGCACGATCGTTTCCAGAAGCGCGCCGCGCTCCAGATCGTCACGCGAGACGATATTGGAGAAGAGTTTCAGGAAAGGCGCGTTGGTGCGCAGGATCTTGCCGTTGCCATCGACGGAGGCAATCGCCATCGGCGTGTTGTTGAAAAAACGCGTGAAGCGCATGGCGGCTGCAGAAGCAGATTGCCCGTTCTCGCCGTCCTTGTCGCGCGTCAGCACGATCGTCCGGCTTTCGCCCGGCGCCCCGTCGCGCATGGAGGTGACACGGTGGATGATCTGCACCGGCAGGCTCTGGCCGTTGGATTTACGCAGGTCTAGGTCGAGCGTCACGGTCTTTTTCAGACCCGGCTCGGCCTGTACGGATTGGATCAGCGCCAGCCCCTCGCCCGCCACCAGATCGCCGATGTTCATCGAGCCCGGGATGAATTTAGTGAGATCGAGACCCAGCCATTCGGCAAGCGTCGCGTTCAGATAAAAGATCTCGCCCTTGCGCCCGGCTGAGAAGAAGCCTGATGGAGCATGGTCGAGATAGTCAATCGCGTTCTGCAGCTCCTTGAAGAACCGCTCCTGGTCCTCGCGCTCGGCGGTGATATCGGTGATCTGCCAGATCTGCAGAGGCTTGCCGTCGCCCTCTTCCGGCTTCAGTTGCCGGGCTTTCAGGCGGTACCAATGGGCGCCGGCGCTGCTCCCCGGTCCGACGGCGCGCAGCAGGCGGAATTCCTCGTGGCCTTCCCGGCCCTCGCGCAGGCCGTTTACCAGCCGGTAGAGCGCCTCGTTCGATTCGCGGTGGCGCGACAGCAGCGTTTCCAGCGTCTGCACCTCGGTCGCCTTGCGTGCGCCCGTCAGCGCCCCATAGGCGGCATTGGCGTAGACGATGCGGCCCTTGTCGTCAGTGATCAGCGTCCCGTCCGGATGGCTGTTCAGGAAAGCGCGCGCCAGGCCGTCGGACTGGCGCTGCGGCATCACCTCGATGAAGCCGATGACCGAGGATACCAGGAAGAAGATGCCGACCATGGCGAGAACGCCGAGACAGCCAAGCACCAACTCGTTGCCGAGCGAATCCTTGAAGAAGACGAAGGCTGCCGCCGCCGCAATCAGCACGATCGCCAGCAGGATGATGCGTATTGCCGTGCCAGAACGCCCCCCACGATCCACGAGCGGGGCGTTATAGTCGTCGACCTGACGCGATTTCGTCATCTATTCCTCGCATAAGCCCTTCCTGCCGCGCTCGTAACACCGCTACGAAGCAGGAATCAGGCAGTCTTTTCCTTCTTATCAACTTGCTGCGCCGGCAAAAACAGCAGGTTTCATCAGACTGCTTGAATTCACAGGCAAACGCGCCAATTTGCCCATAATCCCGCCGGTGCCGCAGCGAGCGTCGGGCCAAATAGCTGCACAACACGAAATCGCGTTCGCCGGTGACTGGACAGACCTGCCGGCTCTTGCCTAAGGAGCGGAAAAGTCGTCTGTTGTGCCATAATGCGAAATGGAGTGAGTGCCTATGTTCGATGATGTTGTAGGAGCTTACGGCAGCCGCTTCCTGCTTGCCGCCGGCGGCGTCGGTATTGCGCTCATCCTGCTCATCGCCATCCTGTGGTTTCTTCGCAACCGCGCGCCCTCGCCCTTCGTCCGCGGTGGCCGCAACCGCCAGCCGCGTCTGCAGGTGCTCGATGCCGCCGCCGTCGATGCCCGCCGTCGCCTGGTGCTCGTGCGGCGCGATAATGTCGAACATCTCGTCATGATCGGCGGACCCACTGATATAGTCATCGAAAGCCGCATCCTGCCGGAATCGGAAGCCGAAACGGCCGCTGAGTTCCGCCCGCAGCCGGTCGTGGAGCGCCCAGTCGTCCAGGAACCGTCTCTCGTCCAGCCGCGCCGCGAGCCGCCGCCGGCCCCGCAGCCGCGACCGGTTGCCGCTTCCGTCGCGCCGCCAGTAACGGCAAGCTCCGAACCTGATTTCGAAACCTATATGCCGACGCCGACACCCGCCCCTGTCATCGCCCCGCCTGCCGAGCCTATCCGCCAGCGTGCCGAGCCCCCGGTCGCTCCGGCTGTGGCCCCGCCCATGACTGCTCAGCAAATGTCTGCTCAGCAAATGCCGAGCCAGCCGGAACGTTCCGCTCCGCAGATGTCGGCTCCGCTCACAGCCGAGCGTGACGGCCTGCAGCGCGCGCCGCAGGTTCAGCCGCGCCAGTCCGAACGCCCGGCTCCGCAGCCGGTGCCGGATGCGGCCAACGCCGCCGATATCCTCGATGCAGCCCGCCAGCGGGTGTTGCCGCAGCAACGCATCGAACCGGAAGTTTCCACGCCCCCTGCTCAAGGCATCCCCACCGTTTCGCGCGGCGCACCAGTGGCGACGGAAGATGGCGGCGTGCAATCGGCTGCCATCCGCCGGGACTTCCAGCGCATCCTGGATGAGGAAATAACCGGTAATGTCGCCGCAGACCGCGTGGTTCCCGCGCCCAATGCCCAGCAGCCGCGCCCTGCCCCGCAGCCCGCCTCTTCTCAGCCTGGATCAATGCCGCGCCGCGACCCCGAAATGGCGCCGATCACAGGTGCGGATGCAGCACTTCAGAAGGAAGTCGCCCGCATCTTCGGCGAAATGAGCGTCAACCGCGACAAGTGAGCGGGAGCGCCAGATAAAAGCCGGGGCCATATGGCCCCAGAGCAAAGGGCACTAAAACAAAAAAAGGCACCGCGGTCGTCTCGCGGCGCCTTTTTTCATTGTCGGTCCGGAACCGATTATTCGTCCCGGTAAACCTTTTCGCGCCGCTCGTGGCGTTCCTGCGCTTCGATCGACAGCGTAGCGATTGGCCGGGCGTCGAGACGCTTGAGACCGATCGGTTCGCCGGTTTCCTCGCAGTAGCCGTAGGTGCCATCTTCAATGCGTTGCAGGGCTGCGTCGATCTTGGAGATCAGCTTTCTCTGACGGTCACGGGCGCGAAGTTCGATCGCCCGATCGGTTTCGGAGGATGCACGATCTGCGAGATCAGGGTGGTTTGCGCTTTCCTCAGCCAGATGGTCGAGCGTTTCGCGCGCTTCTCTAAGGATATCGTTTTTCCAGGCAACCAGCTTGGCTCTGAAATAAGCGCGCTGGTTCGTATTCATGAACTCCTCGTCTTCCGAGGGAACATAATTGCTAAGATCGATCTTCTCACTCAACGCGATTCTCCTGAAGAACATCTCATCTGGCGGGCTGTATATCCCAAGCGCTATCAGCGATTCAAGCCAAATAAGACACGTAAACAGATTTTTAAATCTGTCATAAATTTGAGCTAACAGTCTATTTTCTCACCATTATTCCGAGCGGTGATTCTCACCTCGCATTCAAAATGCCGTGTTGCGACCGCCCTTTTGCGCTCACGAAAGCCTTTCGACAGTTGACGTCGCCGGACCGCAGCCGCTACTTAAAAGGCTCCGCTCGAAGCTGGATTTGCCCATGGTCGCCCTCCTGCCTCCACCGCACCGGATCTACCTCCTCCGTCATGCCCAAGCTGCCCAGGCCGAGCCCGGACAGCGCGATTTCGACCGCCCGCTGAGCGAGAAGGGGTTTGGGGATGCCGAGATCGTCGCCGACCGTGCTGCCGACAAGGGCTACCGTCCGGATATCCTCATCAGTTCGACGGCGCTCCGCTGCCGTGACACCGCGGAGGCCGTGCATCGCGCCATGGGCGAAACGCTGGATATGCGTTTTGTCGACACGCTCTATAATGCCTCCGTCGATACCTATCTCGAAATCCTCGACACACAGGATGTGGGGAGCGTCATGCTCGTCGGCCATAACCCGACCATGGAACAGGCCCTATCGGCACTGATCGGCCACAAGGCGATGGCGGCCTCTTTGCCGAAGGGCTTCCCAACGGGCGGTCTCGCCGTCATCGACTACGTCACGACGACTGCGGCGTGGCGTCTCGTCGATTTCGTCACCGACTGAGCTTTTCGCGCCGCTTCTTTTTCGGGCAGCGGCCCTTTCCTATATTGCAGGCAGTGCCATCAGGGATTCCGATTTGCCGCCACGCCTGACCTCCTTTGCCGACGATGCGCTGATCGCGCTGGATAATCTTGCAGACCGCGCCAGCGGTCTGGTCAATCCGACCATCCGGCTCGGCGTCACCGGCCTTTCCCGCTCCGGCAAGACCGTCTTCATTTCCTCGCTCGTCCATAATCTCCTGCATGGCGGCCGCCTGCCGCTGTTCGAGGCGGTGCAGTCCGGCCGCGTGTCGGCCGCGCGCCTTGAGCCGCAGCCGGACGATGCCGTGCCGCGCTTCCAATATGAGGATCACATCCGAGCGCTGGTGAAGGAGCGCAGCTGGCCGGATTCCACCCGCGCGATCTCCGAACTGCGCATCACGCTCGATTATCAGAGCGCCAGCTCCTGGGCACGCATGTTCTCGCCCGGTCGCCTCTCGATCGATATCGTCGATTATCCCGGCGAATGGCTGCTTGACTTGCCGCTGCTCGGCAAGGATTTCCGAACTTTCTGCGAGGAAACCATCGCGCTTGCCACCACCGGCATCCGCGCCGAGCTGTCGAGCGCCTGGCTGACGTTGACGAAAGCCACTGACATCACCGCTTCCGCCGATGAAATGGTGGCCCGCGACCTCGCCACCAGCTTCGCCGACTATCTGAAAGCCTGCAAGGCCGATGAGCGCTCGCTCTCCACCCTGCCGCCCGGCCGCTTCCTGCTGCCCGGCGATCTCGACGGTTCGCCTGCATTGACCTTCGCGCCGCTTGCCTTGCCCCCCGAGGGCCGGCCGGAGCGTGGCTCGCTCTGGGCGATGATGGAGCGCCGCTACGAGGCCTACAAGTCCGTCGTCGTCAAACCCTTCTTCCGTGAGCACTTCGCTCGCCTCGACCGGCAGATCGTGCTGGTCGATGCGCTGCAGGCCATGAACCGCGGGCCGGAAGCCGTGCAGGATCTGGAGCGCGCGCTGACCGATGTGCTTGCCTGTTTCCGCCCCGGCAGCAATTCCATCCTGTCGTCGATGCTCGGCCGGCGCATCGACCGCGTGCTGGTCGCCGCCACCAAGGCCGATCATCTGCATCATGAAAGCCATGACCGGCTGGACCGGCTGACGCGCCGCCTCGTCGATCGCGCGATCGACCGTATCGGCATGGCCGGCGCCGGCATCGATGTCATGGCGCTTGCCTCAGTGCGCGCCACGCGGGAGGCCACTGTACGTCAGGATGGCCACGACCTGCCCGTCATCGTCGGCACGCCGATGGCAGGCGAGAAGATCGCCAAGGAGACCTTCGACGGCGAACGCAAGACGGCGATCTTCCCCGGCGACCTGCCGGAAAATCCCGAATCCCTGTTCGAGCGCATCGAGGCCGGCGACACCTCTGTCGAACTGCCCGACGTCAATGTCGTGCGCTTCCGCCCGCCGCAGCTCGAGGAAACCGGTGGCGGCATAAAACTTTCCGTGCCGCATATCCGCCTCGACCGTGCCATGCAGTTCCTGTTCGGAGACCGCCTCGCATGAGCAAGCCGCCGATCGACCAGCCCAATCCGCCACGCCGCGCGCCCGCCGCCTTCACTTATGAAGACGAGGATACGACGGCCGAAGTCCCGCGCGCCGCGCGCCGCAAGCCGGCAAGTTTCTCCGGCGAAGTGGTGCTGACATCAGATGAGGAAGATCCCTTCCTCAATCCGGAACAGGATCTGAGCCCGTTGCCGGTCGCTGCCTCGCGCAAGCGCCGCACCTCCTTTGCCAGCATCGCCGCCGGCGCCTTCGGCATTCTGTTGTCCCTCGCCTTCGGCCTCTGGACCGACCGGCTGATCCGCGATCTCTTCAGCCGCGCCGACTGGCTGGGTTACGCCGCGCTCGCCGCGCTCGCAATCGGCATCCTCGCCGTCATCGCCATCGTCATCAGGGAGGCGGCGGGCATGATGCGGCTTGCCGCGGTGCAGGCCATCAAGGCCGAGGCCGATGCCGCGATCCTCGAAACTCGCCCGGCCAAAGCCCGCGCGGTTGTCGCCCGCCTGACTGGCCTTGTCGACGCCAAGCCGGAAACAGCAAAGGGCCGCACCACGCTGAAGGCGACTGAAGGTGAGGTCATCGACCCCCCGCATCTGATTGCGCTTGCCGAGCGCGAGCTTCTCGGCCCGTTGGACTGGCAGGCGCGCGCGCTGATCGTCAACTCTTCAAAGCGCGTCTCGATCGTCACGGCGGTCAGTCCGCGCGCCATCGTCGATCTTCTCTACGTGCTCTATGAGGCCGCTCGCCTGATCCGTGCCATGGCCGAACTCTATGGCGGTCGGCCGGGCACGCTCGGCATGATCAGATTGATGCGCGACGTGCTCGCCCATCTTGCGGTGACCGGCTCGATTGCCGTCGGCGACAGCCTCGTGCAGCAAGTGCTGGGCCACGGCCTCGCCTCAAAACTTTCCGCCCGACTCGGCGAAGGTGTCATCAACGGGCTGATGACGGCGCGGATCGGCATTGCCGCCATGGATCTCTGCCGTCCGCTGGCCTTCCGGGCACTGAAGCGGCCGGGAATCGGCGACTTCATTGGCGACCTGACGCCCTCGATGACGGCGCGCAACGGCAATCCGTGAAGAAGACGCCGGATTCGACACATTTGTGCCTTCTTGCGCAGGGCGGAGAATTTCCAGCGGATTCAATGCGCTAAAAGCATATCCTGAGAATCCTTACCTTGCGAAAGCCCTGTGTTTCCACGCATTTCAGTGCCCCGGAAAGAAAGCATTAACCATTCTCCGGCAAAACTTCCTGCCAGTTCCCGAGTGGTGTTTGCCAAGGAAAATCCATGTACTCGCGCAAGTTTCTTTTTGTATGCGGCCTGGCCGCCGCGGCATTGTCTCCGGTAGCAGACGTCGCTTCCAACGCCACTGCGGCGACCCGCGACAAGGCCTTCTTCGAATCCGTCGCCGGCACCTGGAAGGGTCCGGGTGAAATCGTCGCCGGCAAGTACAAAGGCACGAAATTCACCTGCAATCTCGTCGGTTCGCCAGCCGATGATTCCTCCGCCGGCATCAAGCTAGACGGCACCTGCCGCGTTGGCGTGTTCAAGCAGCCGATGACCGCCGTGATTTCCCAGTCCGGCTCTACCTACAAGGGCAAGTTCCTTGACGGAGCCGAAGGCAAGGGTCTCGACGTCGTCTCCGGCGCCGTCACGGAAGATACCGTCGTCGTCGGCATCAACCGCGCCAAGCTGAACGGTGCGATGATTGCCCGTGTGCGCGACGACAAGACCATGAACGTCACCGTTTCGGTCAAGGTCGAAAGCCAAATGGTCCCGGTCATCGGTCTGACGCTCACCCGTCAGGTCGACGAAATGGCCGTTGGTTCGATCCAGTAAGCCACTCATTGCAGACGGATTTTCCTGAAGCGGCGGTTTTCCGCCGCTTCAGCTTTTGGACGTGGGAGACCAGGTTCTGTCCGGATCGTGCGAGCAGGCAACCCGTTCGGCTGCTCTAGAAGCCGCCGCTCACATGGCGCCATAGAGGCCTGAGATACTGAAACGAAGACATGAAAAAAGCCCGCTTCTGCGGGCTTCTTTCCAGATTGGTCGGATTTTTAGCGAGTGTTTTTATGGCTTTGATGACCGGCCTTCACATGCTGTTCATGCGTGCCGCCGCGGGTACCCGAACTGGGTTGATTGTTGGCAGACGAAGCCTGTTGTGAACTGGCATTCTTGTGGCTCTGCTGGCCTGACTTGACGTGCTGTTCGTGTGAACCGCCTTGGTTTGCCATGATCAATTCTCCTTTCTCATGATTGCGAGATCGGCTCATCGCCGCCTCGGTAGGGAGAACTATGCCGGCCTGCCCCTGTTCCGCATTTTAATATTTCGTGATGGTCTCGGATCATTTCCCGTCACGCACCGTTCTCCGTAATAGCGGGGGCTGGTCCCTGCGCATCCCCGGAGGCAAAAGACATGAACACGATCAACACGGATACGGAAACCAGGAGCCTGAAGCTCGCCAAGGAATATCTGCGCCTCGGCGGACACCGCCGCTCCAAGATCGACGATAACATCACCACCGTGCGCCAGTGGGAGAAGGATCCGCCGGAGGCCGAACGCTTCTGGCAGGAGCAGGTGCAGCCGCTTTCTGCAGCTGACCGCAAGCAGGTCGAGGATTTCCTACCCAGCATCAATTCGCCCTGATTGCAGGAAGCTTAAGGTCCGATGCCCGGCAATTGGATCCATCTCTGCATCGACATGCAGAGGATGTTCGCGGAACAGACAGCATGGCATGTGCCGTGGATGGCGACGGTATCGCCGCAGATTGTTGAACTCTCAGGGCGGTATGCGGAGCGAACGGTTTTCACGCGCTTCGTCCCGCCGCCGACCGCTGATGCCATGCCGGGCATGTGGAGGAACTATTACGAAAAATGGCCGATGATGACCGGCGAACACTTGCTGCCGGAACTCGTGGATATCGTTGCCGATCTGAAACGTTTCGCACCGCCTGCGCGCATCCTCGACAAGCGAACCTATTCTCCCTGGGTCGACGGGCGGCTCCACAAAACGCTCGCTCAGGAAAAGATCGAGGCCATCGTCATTACCGGCGGCGAAACGGATATCTGCGTGCTCGCGGCAGCACTCGGCGCAATCGATCTCGGCTATCGCGTCATCCTGTTGAAGGACGCCGTCTGCAGCAGCGCTGACGAAACGCATGACGCTACGCTCGAACTGCTGGGCGGCCGATTTTCAGTACAGGTGGAGATTACCGAAACGGATGCATTCCTCTCGGCTCTCTGATCCGCCGTTCCCCCTCCCTCACTCCTTCGGAATGATGCTTATATTTCCGCTCACCTCGAGAATTGCAAACCGGATATCTTTGACACTCTCGATGCCCTGCTGCGTTCTTGCGGCTTCCATCACATCGTCTGGCTGAAGTCTCGATCCCCTCAGTGCGGCCTCATCGTAGACCCCGTTGGTAACGAGGACGGTCGGAACGCCGTCGATCAATCTGGCTGTGCGGCGCGACCAGCGCTTCAGATAGGAAAGGGCGATGTCGGTCGTAAACAACGTGAGGATCAGGAGCACGGCGTTGGTGATCGAATAGTCGTCGCCCAGCATGGCCTGCTGGGTCGTCTCCGAAATCACCAGCACGATGACCAGATCGAACGGTGTCATTTGAGCGAGCGTACGCCGCCCCGACAGCCTGATGATCATCAGCAGGATGAAATAGATGGCGATACCGCGAACGACTGCATCCATCAGCACCTCACGGCAAGACGATGACCGAACGTTCGACGACGTCCTGGCCAATACCGATGCGGAAGGAGCGCAGCCCCGGCTTCTGCGTCTGAAGCCTCAGAATCACCTTGCTCGCCGCGATGGCGTCGGCAGGAAAGACATAGCCGATACGCCCGTTCTCGTAGTCCGTCGCTTCCTGCGGCGGTTCGATGCTTTCGATGGAGAAGATCGTCAGGAAATCGGGATCGACAACGAACCTGCGGTCCGAAGAGGATGGTAGGAAAAAGACGCGCAGCTCGTCGGGCGCATTCCACCGCGTGATGATCGGAAGTTCGAGGCTGCCGCCGGCAAGCTTCGTTTCCTGTTGGGAGAGAGGCCCGCCGCGCCCGAGCGCTCCGAAAAGCGCGGCGATGAGAATGGCGGCAAAGCCGACCCATGCCCAGCGCTGCGCACGCCAGATGCGCTCCTGGAAGCGAGTGTGATCTTCGATGCCTTCGGGAAGGCTGCGGCTCGTGTTCGGCATGTCGGCACCTGAAGAAGCGGCCTTTCCGGCTCCCGTTGAATTGCCTCATGATATTTCCAGCTTGGTCGCCACTCTGAGTTAGAGCAGCCGGCGCAGGCGACAAGGCGTTGCTAACGCAAGGAAAAGCCCCGCATGGCGGGGCCTTTGAGAATTGTTCAAGTCTTGCAGCCTGCTCTCAATGGCAATCCTGCTGACTGTCGGGGCTGGGATGCGCCGTGTTGTCGTTCTGTGTGGAGGCGCCGCCGCTCTGCGGCCGGCAATTGTCGCCGTTTGCATCGCTGTTGCCGAGCGAGTTGTTGCCCGCATTGTTGCTGCTATTCACCGAAGCGGTCGAATTATCGTCGGTCCCGCTGCCGTTCTGCGAACCGCTGCCGCTTTGGCTATTCGTATTGCCGGACATGCCCGTACCGTTGCCGCCGGAATTGCTGCCGGCGCCGCCGGTACCGCCACTCGACTGTGCAAAGGCCGACGTAGCCATGCCGAGCGTCAGCAACGATACTGCAATGATTTTCATGCCCATGATTTTCTCCTTGGGTTTGCTTACCAAGGGTCAACCGGAGCGCTTCCAGAATGTTCCGATCACAGAATTCAAAAGCTTCAGCCGTTCAAGGCTTGCGCCACCAATCACGGCTGTCGTTTGCGATCTCGATTCCCGTGATATCTGCGCTGGCCAGCCAATCGGCCACCACCCTACCCCGAACCACAAGCTCTGGCGCGATATCGGCAAGCGGCATCAGCACGAAGCCCCGCTCCGTCATGCGCGGATGCGGCAGTTCCAGCCGCGGCGCATCCTGCTCGATGCCCTCATAAGTCAGCACATCGATGTCGAGCGTGCGCGGCCCCCAGCGCTCGATACGCTCGCGCTTCATCTGCCGCTCGATCGACAGGCAGAGATCGAGCAGCGCTTCCGGAGCAAGCCGTGTTTCCACAGCCGCGCAGGAGTTGAAGAAATGGGACTGGTCGGTCTTGCCCCAGGGCGGCGTGCGGTAAAGCCGCGACACTGCCGCCACCCGGCAATCCGCGTCGGCATCGAGCCGCGTGAGTGCCGCGGCCATGGACTTGACCGGATCGCCGATATTGCCGCCGAGGCCGAGCGTTGCGAGAGGGAATCCGGGATCAGACACGATGCTCAACGGTCACCTGCACGAAGTCGAGCACGCCGGGGATAGGCGCATTCGGCTTGCGCACCGTGATCTTGGCCCTGATGATCTGCGGGAATTTCTTGCAGAGCCCCTTGGCGATATCGAACGCCAGCGCTTCAATCAGGTAACGCCGCTGGCCGACGACGATTTCTTCGATGATGGTGAAGGCGGTGCCGTAGTGGACGGTCTCATCGATGGAATCGTTTTCCAGTGCACTGCCCGCTTCCACCTCCAGTTCGGCATCCACGAAAAAGCGCTGGCCGAGGAATTCCTCTTCGGCATGCACGCCGTGGCGGGCGAAGAAGGCGCAGTTCTGCATCAGGATCGTATAGGTACTCATGACGGCCTCCCCCTAAAGAATGTCCCGCAAAAGTGCGTAGCGGTTTTGCGACAACGACATGCGTAGAACACAGACTTAAAGCGTGGCATGCGGATCTGACAGATCGTGACACGCTTTAGAAGTGTCGTTCCGGGCGGCCAGCATAGCATCGGCTACGGCAAGCGCATCCCTGTTGATTGCGACATTGTGTACCCGGAAAACAGCCGCGCCTTGAACCCGCAAGAGCGCGCTGGTCGCGGCCGTCGCCGCATCGCGCTCCGCCGGCTCCCGGCCCGTGACGGCACCGAGGAATCGCTTGCGCGAGGTGCCGGCAAGGAGCGGCAGGCCGAAGCGGTGCAGCTCTTCGAAACGCGCCATCAGTTCCATATTTTCTCCCGGCGTCTCCTTGGCAAAACCGAAGCCGGGATCGAGTACGATACGGTCACGCAGGACGCCGGCAGCCGAAGCGATCTCCAGCGAACGATCGAGAAAGAAAATCTGGTCATCGATGATATCGGCAAGCTTCTGCCGGTTGCGGCCCGTATGCATGATGCAGAGCCCCGCCCCGGTCTCGGCCGACAGCGCGGCGATTTCAGGCTCCTTCTGCAAGCCAAAGACGTCGTTGACGATATGGGCGCCGGCACTGATGGCAAGTCGCGCCGTTTCCGCGCGATAGGTATCAACGGAAATCAAGGCTTGCGTGCGTCCGCTGAGCGCCTCGATGACGGGCAGTACCCGCGCCTGTTCCTCCGCCGCGCTGACGGAAGCCGCATCCGGCCGCGTCGACTCGCCGCCGATATCGAGGATTTCGGCGCCGTCCGCGACCGCCTGCAGCGCGTGCTCGACGGCGCTGTCGACCGTCTGATAACGCCCGCCGTCGGAGAAGGAATCCGGCGTCACGTTGACGATCGCCATGATTACTGAGCGCTTGCCGAGCTTGATCTCGCGACCATGGGCCACACGCCAGAAACTGCTATCGAGCTGATTCACCAGTCTAATCCCGTCACTAACGAAAAAAGCCGCTATCCGATATTGCGCTTACCGTGGCTATGCCCCAAGCTCCGCCAAACTTCAACACAGGTTCAGTTCAGAATGCCGCTTGCGTTGCGTTATATGCGCCTTCCCATCGCCTTTTCCATGATTGCCCTTTTCCTCTGCAGCCCCGCGGCAGCCGAAGTCATTGCAACGAAAAGCTATTCCTACTTCGATATCAAAGGAAAGACAGCCGACGAGCTTGACGATGAGCTGAGCCGCCGTGGCCCGACAGCGAACGGCTCCTCTGCCCGCCATCCCGGCGCCACCAAGATCCGTTTCGGCGGTGAAGCGACCTATATCCAGGAAAACGGACGTTGCCGCGTCGGCAACGTCAAGGTCACCGTCCACACGCAGATCATCATGCCGCGCTGGGGCAACCGCAAGGGCACGAGCCGCGAGCTGTCGATGATATGGGATGCCTTGTCGAGCGATATCAGGCGCCACGAGGAGCGCCATGCCGAGATCGCCCGCACTCAGGCCCGCGTCATGGAGCGCGAACTCAAGGCGCTCCCGTCGCAGCGCAATTGCGAGGCCATGCAGGAACTCGTCTCGAATGTGTCGGCTCGCGGAATAGAGGAGCATGACAAGCTGCAGGCCCGATTCGATCGCGTCGAAGCCGTCAATTTCCAGAATCGCATGTTGAGACTGCTCAACAATAGACTCAAGGGCAAAGGCGGCGAAAGATAAGCTCTTTTCAGCCTCAAGGCGAGTAGGGATCGTTAGCTGCACAATGAAACTTGTGCGAAACTTGTGCGCTTCCCAGCCTTTTACCGATCATTTTTCATTCTGGTGGACTCAACCGGAAAGCGGTAATATGACTATATTCGAAAGTGCAGTAAGGCAGCTGGCTTTCGTGACTGTGTTCTCCTGGCGCGTTCCGAAGCCGCGGGTGTTCCTCCCTCATCCGTAGGTAATGCGCCCGCCTCGCCTCGCTCGCCTCCGGCGTGCGAGGCTCTCTTTTTGGGAAAGCTCCCCCATTCTCTCAAGAAAGTTCTTCAAAACAGTGAGAAATCAGGCCTGCCGTTCCGGCACATGCACGGTAAGTCCGTCATAGGCAGCCTTCATCCTGATCTGACAGGAAAGGCGTGAAGTTGGACGCACGTCAAAGGCGAAGTCCAGCATATCCTCTTCCATCGCTTCCGGCGGACCGACGACTTCCGTCCACTGTTCGTCGACATAGACATGACAGGTTGCACAGGCGCAGGCGCCGCCGCATTCGGCCTCGATGCCGGGCACGGAATTGCGGACCGCATTCTCCATTACGGTGGAGCCTTGATCGACATCGAGATCGAAGCGCGTTCCGTCAAAGGCGACGATGGTAAGTTTGGGCATCAGGATTATTTCCGGTCTTTGGTCGTAGATGGGCGGATTTTCTTCCGACAATTCGGCGCGTCAGTCAACATTGCCGGATGCCCCGAGCCTCGCAGATACGCAAAGGCTGCGCCATTCCCGATGCGTCATGGAGAACGTCGCAAAAAGACCCGCCGTTCCCTAATGGAACAGCGGGCCTAGGTCGTTCACAACCTTCCTGCCTTATCCTCGGCAGAGTTTCAGGATGAAATTCTCGGCATCGACGACGGCTGCACCGAGGGCTGCCATGGCGGTCGCGTCGCCATTGTTCACTTCCACGGCTTCCGCCGACTGCGAAACCCGGAAGGCGCCGATGGAGCTTGCTGCCCCTTTCAGGCGGTGCGCGGCTGCGCCCACCTTGGCGGACTCACCGCTTGCAATGTCTTGCAGGCAGGCGCGCGCCTGGCGCGCAAACATCTGGAGGACTTCAATTTCCACCGTCTTGTCGCCCATCGTCTGGCGCGCAAGATGGACAAGGTCGATCGGCCGTACCTTGGAAGGCGAAGGCCCGCTGGAATTGTCAGGTGCTTCGAACGCAATGCTTACTGCTGCCATTTGCCAATTCTCCCGTCTCGCATCGCCTGCGGTTGCATAAGTTGTGCGGTCGGAGAATGGCGATCCTGTTAAATTCCGGCACATCAGAGGCGGAAATCTGACCGTATGGTTAACATCCCTTAAACATCGCTAAAATATCGGCTTTTAGGCGGGATTCAAAATTTAAAGGTGTTAACAACAGGTTAAGAAGGGCGCAAACGCAAGGGTTCATTAATTGTCTAAGGCACCCAGATGTGTCACTACGATACTGTTGAGGCGGGCTCATGCCGCGCGCCTTTGCCGTCAGAGTGGATAATGGTAGTGTTTTGATACCTTTCGTTTGAAAAATCGGCTATCTACTCTGAAATAACATGCTTATCCGTCCGTCTTGGGATGGAAGGCTGGAACGGCGAAGGTTCTTTCCGGGCAAAGGCGGTGGCCCGGATGCGCTGCCGGACTTGCCGGGAATTGTGAGGCGTATCGGAATGGCAAATAACAAGTACAATGAATCGATCGAGGACAAAGCGTTCAAGGCATTGGACGAGGCGCTTCAGATCGATTTCGGCCAGGAAAACGTGCCGCCCCGCCGCGGTAACGCGCCCCACGCCCCGGAGGCTAATGTGACTGACCCATCCAATGCCCGTAATCAGGCCCAGGAAGAAGCACAACGCCGCCGCGGTCGCGCTGGCCGCACAGGCGATCAGCAGGCACCGCGGGCGCCGGCCTTCGCCCCCGCCAACGACGCCAGCCGCAATTCACCTGCCTCGCTTCTGAAGTCGCTGGAAAACGGCTCCAGCCGCCCTGCCCTGCGCACGGCCACTCTCGTCTCCATTCTGTGGGTGGTCATCGGCCTCGGCCTGATGTTCATGCTCTATGCGCCGCAGATCGCGCAGATCCGCTCGCTGACCGATCTCGCTGCCCTACCGGGCGTGATCGCCGGTATCGTCGGCATCATCGTGCCGGTCATGATGTTCTATGCCTTTGCCATCATGATCTCGCGTGCCCAGGACATGCGCAACGCCGCCCGCTCCATGGCCGAGGTTGCACTGCGCCTTTCCGAGCCGGAAACCATTGCGTCTGAACGTATCATGACGGTCGGCCAGGCCGTGCGCCGCGAAGTATCGGCCATGAACGAAGGCATCGAGCGCACCATTGCGCGTGCTTCCGAACTCGAAACGCTCGTGCATTCCGAAGTGAATGCGCTGGAGCGCTCCTACGCAGATAACGAACTGCGCGTTCGCGGGCTTGTCCACGAGCTCGGCTCCGAGCGCGAGGCGATCGTCAACCATGCCGACCGCATCCGCTCTTCCATCGCCGGCGTCCACGACCAGCTCAAGGAAGAACTGTCGCTCGCCACCGAAGAGATCGCCATCCGTCTTGCGACCTCGGGCGAAGCCTTCGCCTCGCTGATCGATACGCGCGCTGCCGCGATCATGGAGAAGTCGGACAGCGCCATGCAGTCGCTCGGCACGCTGCTGGCCGCCAAGACGGATACGCTGCTCCATACGCTGACTGCCTCAGGTCTTGCGATCGGCAATGAATTCGACAACCGCCTGGACGCGCTGACCAATACGATCAACGAACATGGCGAGCGCCTGCTCACCCAGTTCGAGACGCGCGCCTCGACGATGGACGCCAGCACCGAGCGCCTGAATGCGGCGCTGCAGGAGCGCACCCAGCAGCTCAACGAGATTCTGATCTCCCGCACCCGAGATATAAATCAGAGCCTGACATCGGGCGAGCGCACGATCGGCGGCACGCTCGATGACGTGCTGACCAGGCTGAACGCGGCTCTCGACGAAAAAGGCGCCAGCTTCCGCCAGAGCCTGCAATCGACGGCCGACGATGCCGTCATGGATCTCGACGTCCGCTCGGGCTTCTTCGAGGAGCGTCTGCAGACGACTGTCGCCCAGCTTTCGACTGCCTTCGACGAACGAGTCGCCGAATTTACCGACGCCTTCGACAAGCGCGCCGGTTCGCTCGACACCAAGCTCATCGAGAGCCTTACCCGCATCAACGAGACGCTGTCGGGCAGCGCCGATTCCATCGATAACATCCTCAATTCCAATATCGATCGTCTCGGCACCTCCATGACCGAGCAGTCGCTGGCGCTGGCGACCGCCTTTGCAACCGGCCAGGAAGTGCTGGAAGGCACGCTTGCCAGCCGTGCGAAAGAGATTACCTCGGCGCTGACGACCCGCACCGGCGAGCTTAGCTCCGCTCTCGGCAACGCCACCTCGGAAATCTCGCTGGCGCTCGCGACCGGGACCTCCGAACTGCAGAACAACCTCGCCGCCCGGGCAGCCGAATTCCGGGATACGCTACAGACGACCACGACCGAACTCGCCACTGCCGTCGACAGCGGCACCGAAAAGGTCACGGGCGCATTCGGCGGTCGCGCCGAAGAGCTGAGCAGCGTTCTCGCCGCCCGCGCCGCTGAAATCACCGATGCTCTGAAGACTGCCCATACCGGCCTTGACAGCGTGATGGCCGAACGCGGCGGCGCCCTGATCGGCGCACTCGCCGACCACCACACCCGCTTCGACGAAGCGCTCACGAGCCGTTCCGAAGCCATCATCAATACTGTCTCGGGCACGCATGACCGTCTCGCCGAAACCCTCGACGAAAAGGCCATGGCGCTGGCGATTTCGCTGAACGAGACGCAGTCGCGCATCGAAGACACGCTGTCGACCCATTCGGAATCGCTCATATCAGCCGTTTCCGGCACACATGACCGCCTCTCCGATACGCTCGATGAAAAGGCGATGGCGCTTGCCATCTCGCTGAACGAGGGCCAGGCCCGTATCGACGATACGCTTGCGAGCCACTCGAAAGCCATCGTTGATGCCGTTTCCGGCACGCATGACCGCCTTTCCGACACGCTCGATGAAAAGGCGATGGCGCTTGCGATTTCGCTGAGCGAAGGTCAGGCCCGTATCGACGATACGCTTGCGAGCCACTCGAAAGCCATCGTCGATGCCGTTTCCGGCACGCATGACCGCCTCTCGGACACGCTCGATGAAAAGGCGATGGCACTTGCGATTTCGCTGAACGAAGGTCAGGCTCGCATCGACGACACGCTGGCGACCCGTTCTGAGGCGCTACTCGGCGCCGTTTCCAGCACGCATGACCGTCTCGCCGAGACACTGGATGAACGGGCGATGGCGCTCGGCATTTCGCTGAACGAAACGCAGGCGCGCATCGAAGACACGCTGTCGACGCATTCGGAAGCGTTCATCAATGCCGTATCGGGCACGCATGACCGCCTCGCCGAAACGCTCGACGAGAAGGCGATGGCGCTCGGCATTTCGCTGAACGAAACGCAGGCGCGCATCGAAGATACGCTGTCGACCCATTCGGAAGCGCTGATCAATGCCGTCTCCGGCACGCATGACCGCCTCGCCGAAACGCTCGACGAAAAGGCAATGGCGCTTGCCATCTCGCTGAACGAGAGCCAGAACCGCCTGGAAGACACGCTGACGGCGGGTGCTGACGCTCTCGTCAATGCCGCCGCCGGCACCCATGACCGGATCGCCGCATCGCTCGGCGAAAGCCAGCTCCGCATCGAGGAAGCGCTCACCAGTCGCGCCGAATCCATCGTCCATGCCGTGACCAACAGCGCTGACCGCCTGTCCGATACGCTCGACGAAAAGACCATGGCGCTCGCCATTTCGCTCGACGACGGCCAGAGCCGCTTCGAATCCGCGCTCGAAAACCGCAGTACCGCCATCATGGACACTGTTGCCAGTGCCGAAGAGCGTGTTGCCGGCGCCTTTGCCGACCGCACGGAAGCGATCCGCACCGCCTATACGGACAATCAGGCTCGTCTCGAAACCGCGCTTGCCGAGCACAGCGCTACGCTTTCGGAAGCTCTGGATGCCGGTGGCGCTCGCATGGAAGGCATCATCGGCAGCATGACGGGCCGCATCGAGGATAGCCTCATCGATGCGCAGCAGCGTCTGGGCAGCGTTGCGAACGATGCCGCAAACAACATCGAAGGCGGTCTCGAAGCCGCACATGACCGCATCCGCGCCACGCTCGACGATCGCACCAATGCTATCACCCTGTCGCTGACCGAGGCACATAACCTGATCAACGACACGCTTTCCGAACAGGCGACCTCGATCGGTACATCGGTTGCGACGAGCATCGGCATGCTCGAAATGTCGCTGGAAGATCGCGAGGCCGCGATCCGTCAGGCGATCGACAACAGCGCCCAGACACTCGAGAACCGCATGCGCGAAAGCGCGGGTCAAATCGCCGGCCGCTTCCAGGAAGCCGCCAACACGATCTCGCGTTCCGCCGCCGATTTCTCCGGCCATCTCGACCATTCCGTCGACAATCTCACCGGTCGGTTCACTGAAACCGGCGCTCGCGTAGAAGCCGGACTTGCCGCCATCGAGGCTCGCATCGCCGATGGCGTAGGCGGCGTGGCCGATAAGGTCGACGCGGCAGGCAATCATCTCTCCGGGGTGCTGAACGAAGGTATCTCCCGCCTCGGCGCGATCGGCGACGACACAGCCGAGCGCATCGCCACAACGCTCGGCAACAGCGCCGCAAATCTGACGCATGCGCTCGACAGCCGCAGCACCAGCCTGACGGAAGCATTGCATGCCGGCACTGCCAACCTCACTCAGGCCCTCGACAACAGCAGTGCAAACCTCACGCAGGCTCTGGACAGCCGCCGGGCACATCTTGCTGAAACGCTCGACAGCAGCAGCGCGACCATGGCGCAATCGATCGATGGCCGCACCGCGGCACTGAGCGACATGATGGATCGCGGCAACGCGCGCATCGAAGAACGTCTCTCCACCATGGACCGCGCTCTGACCGTCGGTCTGGATGCCGTCAACCGCACGATCGAAGGCAAGGCCGCGGGTCTCGCCGCAAGCCTGCGCAGCGCCGTTGCCGAAGCTGCCGAAGGCATGGATGGCGAAGCCGCGAAGTCCTCGGAACTGCTCAGCCGTACCGGCCAGCAGTTCGCCGAAGCCATGGACGAGCGCTCGTCGCAGATCGTCAACCGCGTCGCCGAGGCGCAGAGCCGCCTCGCCGGCCAGGCTGCTGCCGTTGCCCAGACCTTCTCCGAGGCCGGCAACGTCATCGTCAGCAAGGTGGCGGAAGCAGAAAGTATCGTCAGCAGCCAGGTCAGCGCCATCAATCACGCGCTTGCCGATGCCGGCCAGACGCTGGAAGCGCACGGTAATTCGATCCGCTCGACCCTGACGGATGCCAGCAGTCAGATCACATCGAGCATGGCTGATGTCGACCGCGCGCTCGAAGCCCGCACCAGCATCATCCGCTCCAGCCTGGAGCAGCGTGCCCGCGAGATCGATACGACACTCACCGATATCGACAAGGCGCTGGAAGCACGCGGCAGCTCGATCCGCGCAACGCTCGACGAACGCACACGCGAATTGAACTCCATGCTGGCTGGCCGCTCCACCGAGCTGACGCGCATCCTCGACGAGACGGCGCGCCCGATTATCGACCGCTACACCGATGCTGGCCAGGAAGCCGCAGCCCGCATCACCGCGGCCGCAAGCCTCAGCGCCGAGCGCCTCCGTGCGGAAAATGACGCAATCACCCAGGCCGTCGAAGCGCGTGCCGAAAACGTCGCCAATGCCGTCGCCGCCATCGAGAACAGCCTGACGAACAACGTCAATGGCCTCGTCCAGCGACTGTCGGAAAGCAGTGCCGCCATGGCCATGATGATGACGCGCGCCGCCGACCAGCTGACCGGCGTCGACGGCCGTCTCAGCGACACGACCTCGCGCTTCACGGACTCTGCCGCCAAGGCCGCCGAAATGGTGTCTGCCTCTACCCGCCTTCTCGAAGGCAAGGTCGACCGCCTGTCGGATATTTCCGGCCAGACGCTCGCCCAGGTCGGCAGCATCATCGGTCGCTTCGACGATCACTCGAAGGTTCTGGGCCAGGCCTCGCATCTTCTTGCCGCCGCCCAGTCGGGCCTCGTCTCCACGCTGGAAGAGCGCGAAGACGCCTTGCAGACGCTGGCGGCCGGCCTCGTCCAGCGCTCGGGCGAGATCGAAAAGACCATGCGCGGCCTCGGCGGCATGATCGAGACGGTCTTCGAGCGCGCCGAACAGCGCTCCAATCAGGTCACCGGCACGTTGCGCCAGAGCGTCCAGGCCTCGTTTGCCGATATCGGCCGGGTGCTTTCGGACACCGAGAAGCGCGCCGAAGAGGCAGCTTCCACCATGCGCGAAGCAATCAACCGCGCCGGCGAGGAAGCCAATGCGACGATCGACAGCAGCTTTGCCAATGTCGAGCGCCGCTCCGGCGACCTCACGAACCGCCTGCGCGGCGGCCTGACGGCCTCGCTCTCGGAAGTCGAGCGCATGCTCGGTGAAGCCGGCCGCGCCTCCGACAATGCAGCGCAGAACCTGCGCGAATCGCTCCGCGATGCGATCGAGGAGGCGGTCGGCCGATTCTCGGGCGCAACAGAGGATATCCGCCGCTCGGCAGCCGATATCCGCAACGAACTCGACGCCACCCGCGCCGAGCTGAAGCGCGGCGCCTTCGACCTGCCGGAAGAAGCCAAGGAGAGCGCGTCTGCCATGCGCCGGGCCGTCGCCGAGCAGATCAAGGCCCTGCAGGATATTTCGCAGATCGTCGGCCGCTCCAGCCAGCGGCTGGAGCTCTCCGAGCCGGTCGCCCGCACGCTTGCCCAGGCCGAGCCTGCTCCCCGCGTTACCCAGCCGGTGATCCCGACGGCGCCTGCCCCGCAGCCGCCACCGACGGCGCGCCAGTCGATCGAATCCATGGGCCTGCGCGGCACTATTTCGCCAGCCCCGACTGCAGCGCCCGCTCCGGCTCCTGCACCCGCTCAGCAGCGTCCGGTCGCCCAGGCTCCGCAGCCGGCCCCTGCTCCAGTTCGCCAGGAAGCTCCGCGCACGGAAGGCGCCGGCGGCGGCTGGATCAGCGATCTCCTGCGCGGCGCCTCGCGTGAAGAGGCCGAAGAGGCTTCGCGTGCTCCGGCCCGCCCCGCTGCCGAAGCGGCCGCTCCGGCCCCTGCTCCCGCCCAGCGCGCCAATGACAGCCGCAACCCGCGCCATGTCGTTGAATCGCTGAATTCGCTTTCGGTCGATATCGCCCGCGCCATCGATCATGACGCCTCTGTCGACCTGTGGCGCCGCTATCAGCGCGGCGAGCGCGACGTGTTCACCCGTCGCCTCTACACGCTGAAGGGCCAGCAGACCTTCGACGAGATCAAGCGCAAATATGATCGCGAGCCCGAATTCCGTACCGCGGTCGACCGCTACATCGGCGATTTCGAAAAGCTGCTCGCCGATGTCGCCCGCACCGATCCGAACCGTACGGTGACGCAGTCCTACCTGACCTCCGACACCGGCAAGGTCTACACGATGCTTGCCCATGCGGCGGGCCGGTTGAACTGAGTTGCTGCGCCGGACGATCAAAACCTGAGAGTGTGAGACAAAAGGGGTCATCTGTGGATGGCCCTTTTTTATTGCCGCGGCTCCCTCATTCCGTCACAAACATCCCTGATCCGCATGGGCCGAACGGGGCGGCAGACCCCGGCCAGGCCAATCACCAAGCCAGCTGCCAAGAACAATTGCTTGTCACGACAGAGACCGTAGATATTGATGACCAAGACGACCTCCCGGCTGATAGTCGCCGCCTTCTCGTCCCTATTTCTTTTGGGCGCGTTCATCCAGGCCGAAGCCGGCCAGGCAAGCTTCCTCGTGGACGCGCAGTCCGGCCAGGTTCTGGAAGCCTCCAATCAGGACGATCTGAATTATCCGGCGTCGCTCACCAAGATGATGACGCTCTATCTCACCTTCCAGGCCCTGCATGAGGGACACCTGACTTGGGATCAGAAGCTCACCATGTCGGAAAATGCCGAGAGCAAGGAGCCCTTCAAGCTTGCCGTCGGCGCCGGCCGCAAGGTGACGGTCAAGGAAGCCGTCGAAGGTATCGTGGTGCTGTCGGCCAATGACGCCGCTGTTGCGCTCGCCGAACAGCTTGGCGGCTCCGAGCAGGCCTTCGGCACGCTGATGACGGCAAAGGCGCATGAGCTCGGCATGAAGGACACTGTCTTCAAAAACCCGTCGGGTCTGCCTGATCCGGAGCAGGTCACCACGGCGCGTGACATGGCGACATTAGGCGTTTCGCTGATGCGCGACTTCCCCGAGGAGTTCAAGCTCTTCTCCATGCGCGGCTTCCAATTCCGCGGCATGAAGCTGCGCGGCCACAACAATCTCATGTATCGCTACAATGGCGTCGACGGCATCAAGACCGGCTTCACCGATGCGTCGGGCTACAACGTCGTGACCTCGGCTGCCAAGGATGGCCGCCGCGTCGTCGGCGTCGTCATGGGCGAAAAGACCGCCAGCCTGCGTGACGACAAGATGGCCGGCCTGCTCGACAGCTACCTGCCCTCCGCTTCGACCGCTACTGCTTCGGCAACGGGCGGCACCCCGACGATGACGGATGCGCAGCCCACGAAATGACGTGGTAGGCAAAGGCTGCTCAGCAGTTTTGCCTACCACTGGGATGCCAGTGCATCATTGCGTTCAGTGGCTGGAAAGAAATCGTTGCTGGGCCTGCTCCCTGTCTTTCTCCGGAATGCAACGAGCCCAGCCAGAATAATTGATGGCCCCGCCCGAGAAGGCGAGCTCCGGCGATTCAACGTTCCCTCTCTGTACCGTCCATTCAAGAAGCGAACCCCACCAGAAGTTTCGCTTCTGGCAGCCAAATCGCACGCATGTAAATTGAATGGATTTGGAGACTTGTGTGCAGCTGAATCCCAATGCTCGGAGCTTTGTGGCCATGGCGGCCTCGTCTCCTTTCATTTCGGTAGCGAGTTGTTGGACGAAGGCTTTGTAAGCATCGAGGTTAAGAGGCAGCGGAGTGAGCGTATTGCTGCGAACATCCTGAGCTTGCGCACTGCTCCAGGCTTCAAAAATGAGCAAGAGCGCGAATGCTAAACTGCACGCTGTTCTCAGTTGCGACATCCTACCCCCAGCATTCCTCAGGGCTCTGAATGACCTAGATAGATTTCAGCGTCCAGCCGACGATCTGATCGGTCACTTCGGTAAAGGCGCGGCCTAACCCCTTGACGAAACTCACGTTGTCACCGCCGGCCGGAGCCGTGGCCCGGAAGACCTGCTGGGCACGCACTGTGCCGTTTCGATCGTTGAGGATCTTGGCGGAAATCTCCACCACAGCCTTGTTGCCGGACGCTGCGTCGATCTCGAAGGAGCGGATGTCCGTCACGAGCTGATAATCGATCGCCAGTCCCTGCCCCGGCTTTCCGACGCCGCCGAGCTTTCCGGAATTCTCGAAGGCCTGGACGAGCTTCGATTGCACCATGCGCGGCAGCGTATCGCTCCACTGCGAGCGCGACAGATACTGGATTTCCGAGGATGAAACGCGGATGACGATCTGGTCGCTGTTCAGCGCCTTCAGCGCCGTTGGATCGGCAATCAGGATCTGCTTGTTCTTGGCCGACGGACCGGTGCCATCGACCGTGGCTGCCGAGAGATCGTAGGTGTCGTTCTTCGCCGCCGTTCCGCAACCTGCGAGAAGTGCTGCCGTCAGCGGCAAAATAATCGCCGTTCCACGGATCCAGGAACGGCGCGACATCACATGCGATAGACCCATATTACGCTACCCCTGACCTCTGTTTTTATTCCCGCAATTCCTGACTGAAGCTGCTCAGCGCCGCGTGCGCCCGTCATATTGCTTGACCGTCGGCCCGCCGAAGATGATCCGCTGCGGGTTCTGGTCGAAATTGCTGATGGCATTGTTGAGATTGTTCGCCGTGCCGCGCAGCTCATTGACCAGTGTCTGGACGTCACTCAGCCCGCTGCCCGAGAACCGCTGCAGATTGTCGGCAATCGGCCCGATGCGCGCATTGACGTTGTCGGCGACCTTCTTGAAG
Organism: Rhizobium sp. WYJ-E13; assembly: GCF_018987265.1. Lineage (NCBI taxonomy): Bacteria > Pseudomonadati > Pseudomonadota > Alphaproteobacteria > Hyphomicrobiales > Rhizobiaceae > Rhizobium > Rhizobium sp. WYJ-E13. The sequence goes on from NZ_CP076853.1 coordinate 1,640,214, forward strand.
GATTCGAGCGTCGCGCGCGCCTCGGTGAAGAGTGAATTGGTATTGTCGGAGCCAAGCAGCGCATCCACCTTGATGAGGATGCCGTCGACGCGGGTCGAAGCCGAGTTCAGCTTGTTCGCCATCTGCTGGACGTCCTGGATCGTCTGGTCGATGTCTTTCTTGCGGTCTCTGACGGTATCGGTGACATCGCGGATCGAGGCGACAGCGGTGCGCGCATCCTTGGTCGCCTGGGCGATATCGTCCACCGAACCCTTCACCTTGTTGGTGTCGATGGCGGCGACCAGTGTATCGACACGATCGAGTGTGACCTGTGCCTTCTTGCCGAATTCGTTGTAGGTCGTCACCGTCTGGTCGACCTTGTCGACGAGCCCCTTCAGATCGCCGGAGGCGTCGGCTATGTCGCGGCTCACCTTCTCTGCATTGCTCAGGATCGTGTTGATCTTCTTGGCATCGACCGCCTTCACCAGATCTTCGACGGCCGCAAGCGTCGAATCGACACGGCCCGAGACATTGCGCACCGTGTTGGAGAGGTCGCCCACACTCTGCAGGAAGCTGTCGATATTGCCGGAATTCTTGGCGAGCGCATCCGAGAAGGTTTCGGCATTCTGCAAGGTCTTGGTCAGTGGCCCGCGCGCGTCGCGCACGAAGCCCTGCACATCGCCGACGGCGTCATTGGCGCGGTCGAGGATCTTGTCGGCGGTTGCGAGAAGGTTGGTAACGCTCGACTGGTCGGCGACGATCACGGCGCGCTTGCCGCTTTCCATCGCCTGCTGGAGGATGTTCTTGTCTTCCTTGCGGCCGCCCGAAAGCTCGATATAGGCCGCACCCGTCAGGCCCTGGATTTCAAGGGCCGCCTTGGTGGACGGATAGATCGGCGCGTCCGAGCGTACTTCGGTAAAGGCCAGTGAATATTGCGGGTCGTCGGCATCGATCGAGAGCGTCTGCACCGAACCGACCTGGATGCCGTTGAAACGCACCGGCGAGCCGACGCTCAACCCGTTGGCGGAGCCCGGAATACGCACGATCAGCTCGGCCATCGGCCCGCTGCGGCCATACTCCGCCATCCAATAGACGAAGCCGAATGCGGCAGCGATCACCAGAACGGTGAAAAAACCGACGATCGTGTAATTGGCTTTGGTTTCCATCGTCTCCGGTCACTTCCCGCTGTCATGCCGCGCCCGGGCCGCCGGCGCATCGTCCTGCGGCACGATCGAACGCGCGCGCTTGCCCTTGAAGTAGGCCTGAACCCACGGATCGTCGTAGGCCAGCATGTCGTCGATCGTTCCTTCCACCATTACCCGCTTCTTTCCAAGCACGGCAATACGGTCGCAGACCGAGAACAGGCTGTCGAGGTCGTGGGTCACCATATAAACGGTTAACCCCAGGCTATCGCGCAGATTGGCGATCAGTTCGTCGAATTCTGCCGCGCCAATCGGATCGAGGCCCGATGTCGGCTCGTCAAGGAAGACGAGCTCGGGATCGAGCGCCAGCGCGCGGGCAAGCGCTGCGCGCTTGATCATACCGCCCGAAAGCTCGGAAGGATATTTGTCGGCAGCGTCAGCGGCGAGGCCCACCATGCGGATCTTCAGATGCGCGAGCTCATCCATCAGTGTAACGGGCAGGTCGAGATATTCGCGCATCGGCACCTGGATATTCTCCTTCACCGTCAGCGAGGAGAAAAGCGCGCCCTGCTGGAAGAGGACGCCGAGACGCATGTCGAGCGCATTGCGTTCCGGCTCGTCCAGCTCGTCGAAATCCTGGCCCAGGATCTTGATGGTGCCGGAGCGGCGCGGCAGCAGGCGAAGCACGGTGCGCATCAGCACCGATTTGCCGGTGCCCGAAGCACCGACGAAGCCGAGGATTTCACCGCGGTAGATATCGAGATTGAGCTTGTCGAGCACGATCTTAGGCCCGAAACCGACCGTGACGTCGCGCGCCGACAGCACGACATCCCGGTTCCCGTTTTTGGTCGTCTCGATCGGTTGCTGATCCACGTCGCCCGCCATTTCAGAAATCGATCGCTGCATAGAACATCGCAAAAAGCCCGTCCATCAGGATGACGACGAAAATCGCCTTCACGACGGAAGCCGTCACATGCTGGCCGAGCGATTCGGCGCTGCCGCCGACTTTCAGGCCCTCGACGGCTGCAACGATGCCGATGACGAGCGCCATGAAGGGCGCCTTGATCATGCCGGCCAATACGGTCGAAAGCGTCACGGCCTCATGCAGGCGCGACAGGAAGGTGGCAAAAGTAATGCCCGAATACAGATAGGCGACTGCAGCCGCACCCGCCAGCGAGGCGAAGTTGGCAATGATGGTCAGGAGCGGCAGCGCAACCGTCAATGCCACCAGCCGCGGGAAGATCAGCACGCCGATCGGGTTGAGGCCCATCACCTTCAGCGCATCGACTTCCTCGCGCATCTTCATGGAGCCGATTTCGGCGGTGATCGCGCTGCCCGAACGGCCGGCAATCATGATCGCGGTCAGAAGCACGCCGATCTCACGCAGCTGCAGGATGCCGACGAGATCGACGACGAAGATCTCGGCACCGAAATAGCGAAGCTGGAAGGCGCCCTGCTGCGCGATGATCGCACCGATCAGGAAGGACATCAGCAGGATGATCGGAACGGCCCGCACACCCATATGATCGATCTGGTTGACGATCGAGGCTGGCGAAACGCCGCTGCCGCGGCCAAATTTCATCTGTGCGCCGCGCACGGCCGAGCCGAGGATATACATGGAGGCGGCGACATTGTCCCAGACATCGAGGGTCATCCTCCCGATCGGTGCGAGGATGCGCTCGGCGATCGATGGCTTCTCCTTCTGCTCGGGCTCCTGCTTTTCAGGCTCCTTGGAGAAGGTGGCGATCAGCTCGTCGATATGCTGGTTCGTGCCCTCGAAATGAACCGTTCGCCCCGCCTCTTCGTGCTTTTTCTTTAGCCGGCAAAGAAGCCAGATGCCGGCGGTGTCGATATCGGTGACATTGGCAAGATCGAGTGTCAGGTCACCGCTGTTGTTGCGTGAAAGCTTCTCGAAATCCTGCAGGACGAGATGGATGTTGGCGCTGCGCCAATTGCCTTCAAGATGCACATGCTGACCCGAGCCCCCGGCTCGGTCGTCCACATGCAGCGAGGCGGCATTGCGTTTCTCGGACTTCAAAATACTTGTGTCTTTCAATGCTTGCAGCGACAGTCCCGACTCGCGAACATGGTATTCGCCGCCCGGCGCGTTAATATACAGAAGCAACGCGCAATTTCCATGCTCGCAGGAGAGCAAATATGCCGCGCCATCTTGATATCCAGATGAATTCATTCCCGATTGCGGGCTCTTTCACCATTTCCAGAGGGAAAAAAACCTCTGCGGACGTGATCACCTGCACGTTGACGGAATCGGGGGCCAGGGGGCTCGGCGAATGTGTGCCCTATCGTCGCTACGGCGAGACAATGGAAAGCGTCTTGGCGCAGATCGAATCGGCTCGCCCGCTGATCGAGGAAGGCATTTCGCGCGAAGAACTGCTGCATGCCATGCCGCCGGGCGCTGCCCGCAACGCCGTCGATTGCGCGCTCTGGGATCTGGAAGCCAAGCTCTCGGGCAAGAGCGTCGCCTCCCGCCTTGATCTGCGCAAGCTGAAACCGCTGACCACGGCCTATACGATCTCGCTCGGCGAGCCCGATGTGATGGCAGCGCAGGCGCGCGAACATGCGCAACGCCCCCTCCTCAAGGTCAAGGTCGGCACCGGCGATGACGAAAGCCGCATCCGTGCCGTGCGCGCGGCGGCCCCCGATGCCGCCATCATTCTCGATGCCAATGAAGGCTGGCCGGAAGACAGGTTGGAACACCACCTGCGCATCGCTGCCGAAGCCAATATCGCCCTCGTGGAACAGCCGCTGCCGGCCGGCCGCGACGACATGCTGGCGGAGATCGCCCGCCATGTTCTCGTCTGTGCCGATGAGAGCGTCCATCATACCGGCGATCTCGCAAGCCTTGCCGACCGCTATGACGCTGTCAACATCAAGCTCGACAAGACGGGCGGCCTGACGGAGGCGCTGGAAATGAAGGCCGAGGGGCAGCGGTTGGGCTTTTCGATCATGATCGGCTGCATGGTCGGCACCTCGCTTGCCATGGCGCCGGCCGTATTGCTGGCGCAGGACGCCGATTTCGTCGATCTCGACGGCCCGCTGCTGCTTGCCCGCGACCGCGAACCCGGCCTGAATTATGCCGGCTCTCTCGTATTCCCGCCCGAAGCCAGCCTCTGGGGCTGAAGGTAATAGGCGATGATGACGACGGCGAGCCCGAAGGCGGCGACACAGGCCATGACGTAATAGCTGTTCAGCCCGAGCGCCGAGTAGATATAGCCTGACGCGATGGTCATCAGGCCTGAAGCCATGCCGATATAGAAGAAATAGGCGCCCTGAGCCGAGGCTTCCTGCGTTTCCTGCACGGTGGCAACGATGCGCCGCTGCACGCCCGTATGCACGAAGGCATAAGTAAAGCCGTGCAGGCACTGCAGCGCGAAGAAGCCGATGAAACTCGTCTCTGTCGGGAAGAACACCCAGCGGCAGACGCTGACGGCACAACCGAAACGGATCAGCGTCCAGGCATTGAAGCGGCGGTTGAGGCGCCGTGACAGGAAGAACACCGTTACCTCGGAGGCAACCCCGGCGCTCCAGAGGATGCCGACCTCCGTCCCGGAGAAGCCGAGTTGGTGCCAGTAGATCGAGGAAAAGGCGTTGAGTAGCGCATGGCTCGCCTGCTGGATTGAAACGCCGAGCAGCAACAGGAGCAGATGCGGCTCGCGAAGCCCGCTGCCCGTCGTCGCCGGAAGATTGATCGGCTGACCGCGCCGCCGCGTCGGCCCGATGCGCGGACAGAATATCGCCATGGTGATGGTCAACACGAAGCCGAAGATCATCACGGGCAGCACCATTTCGCCACCCCAGCGCCCGACCAGCTCACCGCCCACGAGCGTTGAAATGATGAAAGCGATCGAGCCCCAGACGCGCATGGAACCATAATCGAGCCCCCAGCGGCGCACACCCGAAATCACGATCGATTCGACGACCGGCACATAGGGCGCGAAGGTCGCGCCCTGCAGCGCAAAGACGATCAGCACCGGCCAGAAATTGCTCGTCCAGTAGAGCGCGATCGCCGTCAGGAGCGACAGGATGCCCGACCACAAAAGCACATGCGCCCGCTCCTGCATGCGGTCGGCAAAGACCGCCACGATCGGCGCGACGAGAACGCGCACCACCATCGGCACGGCGAGGATGGTGCCGATCTGATGATCGTTGAACTGGTGAGTCGAAAGCCAGACGGGGAAGAAGGGCAGGACGATACCGTTGACCAGCAGCGGCGCGCTGTAGCAAAGCGCGCTGAGCAGCCGGAAGCGCGGCGGCGCTCCCTCACCCGTCGAGGGATTTTGTGCGGGAATCATGATGGACCTGAAGGAAACTCTGCGTTGCCTAACACATCCAATCAAACACGACTATGGCGAGAAATAGCCGAATTGTAACGTTTCGGAGGTAAGTCGAAACGATTTAAAAAATAAATGGGGCCTGTCGCCTGACGGCAACGGCTAAATTCATGATGCACCGGCCAGGCCGGTGCTGTACGCACACATTATTCAGGCAGCCTGCGGGGCGAGATCGCCCTCTTCCAGCAATTCGAGAGAGGTCAGCGCCGGCACGTTGCTGGTCAGCGCACGCCAGGTGATGAGTTCGAATCTGCCGTCCTCATGCTCGACGATCGCCGTGCAGCTTTCGACCCAGTCGCCGGTATTGATGTAGCGGATGCCGTCCATATCCTCGATCACGGCGTGATGGATATGGCCGCAGATGACGCCATCGGCGCCGTTCTTGCGGGCTTCCTCGGCAACCACGCGCTGGAACTCGCCGATGAAATTGACGGCATGTTTGACCTGCAGCTTTGCCCAGGCCGAAAACGACCAGTAGGGCATGCCGAGGCGCCGGCGCACGGCGGCGAGAACGATATTGATGCGGATGGCCGTGTCATAGGCCCAGTCGCCGAGATAGGCGAGCAGGCGAGCATTGCGCACGACGACGTCGAATTCGTCCCCATGCAGGATCAGGTATTTCTTGCCGTCCGCGCCGTCATGGATGATGCGGTCGACAACTTCGATGCCGCCGAAATGCGTGCCCGGAAAAGCGCGCAGGAATTCGTCGTGATTGCCGGGAATATAGACGACGCGCGTACCCTTGCGCGCCTTGCGCAAGAGCTTCTGAACCACGTCGTTGCAGACCTGCGGCCAGTACCAGCTGCGCTTCAGGCGCCAGCCGTCGACGATATCGCCGACGAGATAGATCGTATCGGCTTCGTGGTAGCGCAGGAAATCCAGCAGGAAATCTGCCTTGGCCGCCTTGGAGCCGAGATGCAAATCGGAAATGAAGAGGGTGCGGAAGCGCCGGGGTTCCATCATGTCTGTCACAAGCCTTTCCGCTCGTGTCCCATCGTTCTTCGTCTGGTCTTCCAAAATCAGACTCGTGTTTCAGGAAGATGACAAGGCTGTGGGAAAGCCCTGCAACCTGTTCATACAGGCTGGACGTGGGGCGCTGGGTGACCGACGTCACGCCAACACCTTCACATTCCGGCGCTGGCGCGAAACTCCTTCCCTAAAACATCAATCCTCAGGCAGTCCGCACCGTCGCCATCGGTTTCACGTTCTGGTTCATCCGGAACAGATTGTTCGGATCGTAACGCCGCTTGATCTCAGCAAGGCGGGCGTAGTTGGTACCATAGGCGGCTTCGACCCGGTCGGTTTCGTCGTCAGGCATGAAGTTGATATAGGCGGTTCCGACAGCATGCGGCTTGGTGGCCTCGAAAAGCTCGCGCGCCCAGCCGACGCAGCTTCCATCCATCCCGGTTTCCCGCCAGCGGGCATGCACGTTCATGACGAAATGCGAGCTGCGCTGCGGAAACGCGGTGGCCTCGTTGGCCACGCGACCGGCGGCACCCCCGACATGGCCAATGAAGATCTCGCATTCCGGGCCGGGCAGCCTGCGCACCGCCTTGAGCAGCACCTCGATCGCCGCATCGGACAGAGACGCGAAATCCTGGCTCTTCCAGTAATTGCGCGCACCTGGTGTGAGCAGCGGATCGAAGGCCTGCTGCCAGCCGGTGAACGGCATCGGGCCGACGATATCGGCAATCGGCTTTCCGATAGCGCGCAACCTGGCCGCGGCCTTTTCACCCGCCGCGACATCTCCGCAATAGCACATCGCCAGTACTACGATCTCCTTGCCATGCCATTCGGCCGGCAGGAAGGGCAGCGGCGGCGCCTGGCGCATCACCACCCAGCAGGTCAGTTCGTCGGGCGCCGCCTCCAGCGCCTGCCGGTATTCCTTCAGCACCTTTTCCGCATCGGCGAAGGGATGCACGACGAGCCCGGCGAGAACCTCGGTGTCGAGCGGGTTGAGCTTGAACTCGAAGGAGGTCACGACGCCGAAATTTCCGCCGCCGCCGCGCAGCGCCCAGAAGAGATCGGGCTTATCCGTCTCGCTCGCCTTGACCAGTTCGCCATCCGCCGTCACCATGTCGACCGAGAGCAGATTGTCGAGGGTCAGTCCGAATTTGCGGGTCAGCCAGCCGAAGCCGCCGCCGAGCGTCAGGCCGGCGATGCCTGTCGTGGAATTGATGCCGGTCGGCAGCACCAGCCCGAAGGCCAGCGTTTCCTTGTCGACATCGGCAAGCGTTGCGCCCGGCTCGATCCTGGCACGCCGCGTCTGCGGATCGACCCGCACCGATTTCATCGCTGACAGGTCGATGACGACGCCGCCGTCGCAGACGGCGTTGCCGGCAATGCCGTGCCCGCCGCCGCGCACCGAAAGGAGAAGATTGTTGTCGCGCGCGAACCGCACCGCCCGAACGACATCAGCAGCGCCCGCGCAGCGCGCGATGAGCCCGGGCCGCCGGTCGATCATCGCATTCCAGATCGCCCGCGCCTCGTTGTAATTCATATCCTTGCTGGTCAGGAGAGTGCCGCGAAATCCGGCGGCAAATGCATCGATGGCCACGTCATTGACCATCGTCTGACCCCTTTGCAAGGTCGTGAGGTTCAAGTTGTCCATGATTTCCTCCATGCGAACGGCGCCCCGCACCGTCGCGCAGGGCATTCTGCGCTTGCCGCCCTCGCCAGACAAGTTTCCCCAAAAGGATTAGCTGGTGGCAACCGCTCGGCACCAAGGGCCGCCGCCCCCGCCCCCCGCACGAAAACTTTCTCCACGCCGCATTTCCATACTGTCGCCCGTATCCGATTGATGTATGGAGAAGTCCTCAAAAGACTTCGAACAACGCTGGAGGCGGCGATGGATCACCAGGAAAAATCCAAAACGGAAAAGAATTTGACGGGCGGCAGCCTCGACGACCAGGCGCTTTTCTTCCACCGCTATCCGCGCCCCGGCAAGCTGGAAATCCAGGCGACCAAGCCGCTCGGCAACCAGCGCGACCTGGCGCTCGCCTATTCTCCTGGTGTCGCCGCCCCCTGCCTCGCCATCCGTGACAATCCTGAAACTGCGGCCGACTATACGTCGCGCGCTAACCTCGTTGCCGTGATCTCCAACGGCACCGCCGTGCTCGGCCTCGGCAATATCGGTCCGCTCGCTTCCAAGCCGGTCATGGAAGGCAAGGCCGTCCTCTTCAAGAAATTCGCCAACATCGACGTTTTCGATATCGAAGTGGATGCAACGGACGTCGAGCAGATGGTTTCGACCGTCGCCTCGCTGGAGCCGACCTTCGGTGGCATCAACCTCGAGGACATCAAGGCGCCGGAGTGCTTCCGGATCGAGAAGCAGCTGCGCGAGAAGATGAAGATCCCGGTCTTCCACGACGACCAGCACGGCACCGCGATCATCGTCGCCGCCGCCATCCTCAACGGCCTGGAACTGGCCGGCAAGAAGATCGACGAGGTCAAGATCGTTGCGTCAGGCGCCGGTGCTGCCGCCCTTGCCTGTCTCAACCTGCTCGTGACGCTTGGCGCCAAACGCGAAAACATCTGGGTCCACGATCTCGAAGGCCTCGTCTATGAAGGCCGCGTCGAACTGATGGACGAGTGGAAGGCCATCTACGCCCAGAAGAGCGACACGCGCACGCTCGCCGAGAATATCGGCGGCGCCGATGTCTTCCTCGGTCTCTCGGCCGCCGGCGTGCTGAAGCCGGAACTGCTGGCGCAGATGGCCGACAAGCCACTGATCATGGCGCTTGCCAACCCGACGCCCGAGATCATGCCGGATCTCGCCCGCGCCGCCCGCCCGGACGCGATGATCTGCACGGGTCGCTCCGACTTCCCGAACCAGGTCAACAACGTTCTCTGCTTTCCCTATATTTTCAGGGGCGCGCTGGACTGCGGCGCTGAGACGATCAACGAGGAAATGAAGATGGCCGCTGTGCGCGCCATCGCGGCCCTCGCCCGCGAAGAGCCTTCGGACGTTGCCGCGCGTGCCTATTCAGGCGAAACCCCGGTTTTCGGTCCTGATTATCTCATCCCCTCGCCCTTCGATCCGCGCCTCATCCTGCGCATCGCCCCTGAAGTCGCCAAGGCTGCTGCCGAAAGCGGTGTCGCGCGTCGTCCGATCGCCGATTTCGACGCTTATCTCGACCAGCTGAACCGCTTCGTCTTCCGCTCCGGCTTCATCATGAAGCCGATCTTCACGGCCGCCAAGGTAGCAGAGCGCAAGCGCGTCATCTTCTCCGAAGGCGAAGACGAGCGCGTGCTGCGGGCCGCCCAGGTGCTGCTCGAAGAAGGCATCGCCGAGCCGATCATCATCGGCCGTCCGCAGGTCATCGAAACGCGCCTGAAGCGTTACGGCCTTCGCATTCGCCCGTTACAGGATTTCGACGTGATCAACCCCGAGGACGATCCGCGCTTCCGCGAATATGTCGATCTCTATCTGCAGTTGGTTGGACGCCGCGGCGTCATCCCGGAAGCGGCCCGCACCATCGTACGCACCAACACGACCGTCATCGGCGCGCTGGCGCTGAAGCGCGGCGAAGCTGACGCGCTGATCTGCGGCCTCGAAGGCCGTTACGAGAAGCACCTGCGCGATGTGCGCCAGATCATCGGCAAGCGCCCGAACGTGCGCGATTTCTCGGCTCTCAGCCTGATGATCTCGCAGCGCGGCGCGACGTTTTTCGCCGACACCTATGTGACCTTAAATCCGACGGCAGAAGACATCGCCGAGGCAACGGTTCTCGCTGCCGAAGAGATCAAGCGCTTCGGCATCACCCCGCGCGCCGCCCTCGTCTCGCATTCGAATTTCGGCTCGCGCGAATCCGAAAGCGCCACCAAGATGCGCAATGCGCTGCAGCTCGTGCGCGAGGCGGCACCCGACCTCGAAGTCGATGGCGAAATGCATGGCGAAAGCGCCATCTCCGAGGAACTGCGCCGCCGCGTCATGCCGCACACCACGCTGAATGACGAAGCCAACCTGCTGATCTTCCCGAACCTCGATGCCGCCAACATCACGCTCGGCGTCGTCAAGTCGATGACGGACGGCCTGCATGTCGGCCCGATCCTGCTCGGCACGGCGATGCCGGCGCATATCCTGGCGCCGTCGGTCACCTCGCGCGGCGTGGTCAATATGGCGGCGCTCGCTGTCGTCGAGGCATCGCAGCCAGCTTAAAGCATGTCGCGCAAAAGTGTGCAGCGGTTTTGCGGTAACGACATGCGTAAAACAAAGACTTAAAGCGTGGCAAGCGAATCTGAAAGATCGCGACACGCTTTAGCCGGTCGCGCGTCAGCATCCGGATAATCAGGCACGCCGTATCGATCGGCGTCCCTGATCTGCCAGCGCATCGGCCCGTTCGTTACCATCGGCGCCGGAATGGCCCTTGCACCAGGCAATGCTTATCAGGGAATTCTCGGATAGCTGGATATCGATGGCTTTCCAGATTTTCGCATCTGATATCGCTCGGTTTCTGGCCTTGCCGGTCGGGTTGCTTTTCTTCCAGCCATTGTTTCTCCAGATCGGACGCCAGCTGTTGCAGCCTTCGACGGCATAGGCGGAATCGGACCAGATGACTGCCGCTACATCAGCTGCTGAGCCGTTGATCCAGATTGCCGCCTCAAGCACGGCCGTCACTTCCATCGCGTTATTGGAGGAATCCTTTGCACCGCCAAAGCCGGAGGCGATCTCGACGCCATCGCGATAGGCGACGAAGGCCCATCCCCCATGCCTTGCGCCGGGTTCAAAACAACCGTCTACGAAAACGTGAAGGCCCCGCCGGGTGTGCGGTATTTCTGCGGACGTTTCGCGAGCGTGGGATTCGTCGAAAATATCTGTCATATCAACTGTCTGGATATCAACGGTCTCCCGCGTGATTGCAGGAGACAGGAAAGTGGAAGTATCTGGCTTGCTGGATAAGATCGCAAAAATACGCTAGGAATTACTGCGAGCTTATTAAGGGAAACACGTTAAGACAACGCGCGGTGGGTTGAAGTCGCAACTCGCTGATAGATGCCTTTCTCTTTTCGGAACGACGTCGTGAAACGCCGAAACCTGTATCTCGTTTTCTTTCTGGCATTCGCGGCTCCTGCGGCGGCGCAGACCAATGCGATCTGTGAGGATCTGCGCGGGCGCCTTGCCGACCTGCCGCAAACCTTCGGCAACAGCAGCAGCGAGATGCGCCAATATGCCGGCGCGCTTGCCGAACAGAATCTCGAATTGCGCAAGGTGCGCAGCGATCTGCGCCGGTATGGCTGTACCTCCGGCAGCATGGTCGTCGTTGGCGGCGACAATGCCGGCTTCTGCGCCGAGCTCGAGCATGCTGAAGCCAGGATGGTCGACAATATCCGCTTCCTTCAGGATCGCCGCAACGAGTTGCGCCAGTCCGGCCCCGATGCGGCCCGCGCGGAACTGATGGCCGCGCTCGAAGACAATGACTGCAACAGCGACAGTTTCAGCGGGCCTGCCGCAGGCGACGCCTACGCGCCGGCTCCGAGCATCGAAGAGCAGGCCATGCGCAGCGACACGTTCATCCCGCTCGGCGGCGGCGAGCGCTATGGCCTGCCGCGCGCCGAAATGCTCTCGCCCGTCAGCACCATCTGCGTGCGCACCTGCGATGGCGGCTTCTTCCCGATCAGCAACAATGCCACCTCGGTCGATTTCGACCGTGATGCCGCGACCTGCTCGAAGATGTGCCCTGGCGTCGAGACGGAACTCTTCTATCGCGACGTTTCCAGTACCGAGACCTCGAACATGATTTCGACGGCAACCGGAGCGCCCTACAGCGCGATGAAGAACGCCTTCGCCTACAAGACCCGTGCACCTGGCGAAAAATCCGCCTGCTCCTGCAATCTGTCTGCCTATTACGAGCAGATGCGAAAGAGCCAGGCCGCCTATGCGCCGGCGCCCGAGCCGAAGGGCTCGATCACCACGATCCAGACGGAAGCGCCGAAGGCGGCCAGCACCCCGCCCGCTCCCCAGTCGCAGGTGGCGGATCGCCCCTATGATCCCTCTGCCAGCAAGGTCCGGCAGATCGGCCCGCAATTCCTTGCCGGCGATCAGGGCAAGATCGATCTCGCTAATCCGGCGATGTCAGGCCCCCAACCTCAACAGCAGTAGTGACCGGCTCACGGTCCGATCGTCCCCAGCCGTCATGGAAGACGAGATCTTCCAGCGGCATGCGCTGCCGCCAGCCTTTGACCGCCAGTTCCGGCTCCTCATAGAGCCGGTCGACGAAGCCGGCGCAGAGCCAGGCCACCACCTCGATATGATCGGGGATGCCGAGGATTTCCTTCAGGTCGCCCTCGCGAAAAATGCTGACCCAGCCGATGCCGACACCTTCCGCTCGCGCCGCAAGCCACAGGTTTTGGATGGCGCAGACGGTGGAATAGCTGTCCATGCGCGGATTATGCGTGCGCCCCAGCACCACGCTGCCGCTGCGGGTAGGATCACAAGTCACGCAGATGCCGAGCGGCGCCTCGACGATGCCTTCGAGCTTCAGCGAGCGATAGGCCTGCCGCCGCTCGGCGGTAAACATCAGGGCCGCTTCCTCATTCGCCTTCGCGAAGGCATCGCGCACCTGCGCCCTCACCTCGGCACTTTTCACCAGAATGAAATTCCACGGCTGCATGAAACCGACCGAAGGCGCGTGATGGGCCGCCATCAGCAATCGCGTGACGAGATCATCCGGCAGGGGATCGGGCAGGAACTGGCTGCGCACATCGCGCCGCGTCGTGATCGCATGATAGACGGCCTCACGTTCGGCCGCAGAAAAGCTGGATGCCGGGCAAACGGCATCGTCAATGGGTCGCATCGTCAAATCCCCAACAACGCAACCGCCCGCCGTCCGCGCGGGTTGGGTCTATCTTGCCAGGCCGGTCTTCTGACTTGGCGTCATCCACTTGGCCGCAGCCTTCCCGGCCTTTAGGCCAGTGGCGTGATTGAGCGGCAAGCGTCGGCCTTACAGCGTTGGGCACGTTCCGGTCTTGCACCGGATTCCCGATTCTCCCGCTTGTGACGGCGGGCACCTGACGGGCGATCTATGGCGTGGAAACGGCATGGCAGCAAGTCAATTCGGCGAATAGGCCTGGAACGGAACTGCATCTCCGCCCCTGCCCGGTAAGGGGCTCTCACCTGTAAAATTCTGCGTGACAATTGGTTTCCGCATCGCTACATAGCCTGCATGTCGATCTCGTCCGTCTACGCATCGCGATTTTATTCGTACCGCTGCTTCCAGCGGATGCGGGTCTGCGCGTAACCAAAACCAACGCGACGACAACCCGAACAGCCGCTAGTCTACCTGGCGGCTTTTTTCGTTCCGCACGGTATGACCAAACAGGAGAGCATACCGTGACTGATACTATTGATGATCTGCGCATCGTCGAGATCACCCCGCTGACCAGGCCGGCCGATATCATCTCGGAAATCCCGCGTGACCGCGAGATTACCAGGACCGTGACCGGCACGCGCGACACGATCCACGACATCCTCACCGGCAAGGACGACCGCCAATTGGTCATCATCGGCCCCTGCTCGATCCATGATCCGGCGGCCGCCCGTGAATATGCGTCCCGGCTCGTTGAGCAGCGACGACGCCTGTCCGGCGATCTCGAAATCGTCATGCGCGTCTATTTCGAAAAGCCCCGCACCACCATCGGCTGGAAAGGCCTGATCAACGACCCGCATCTCGACGGCACCTACCGTATCGAGGAAGGCCTGCGCCTTGCGCGCCGCCTGCTGCTCGACATCAACGCCATGGGCCTGCCGGCCGGCTGCGAATTCCTCGACACGATCACGCCGCAATATATCGCCGATCTCGTCAGCTACGGCGCCATCGGCGCGCGCACGACCGAAAGCCAGATCCATCGTCAGCTCGCCTCGGGTCTCTCCTGCCCGATCGGCTTCAAGAACGGCACGGATGGCGGCGCGCGTGTCGCGCTCGACGCGATCATGGCCGCTTCCCAGCCGCACCATTTCCCGGCCGTCACCAAGGACGGACAGGCAGCGATTGCCTCCACCCGCGGCAACGAGGACTGCCACATCATCCTGCGCGGCGGCAAGCGGCCCAACTATGAAGCGGCCGATGTCCAGGCCGTGATCGCCGAAGCGACCAAGCTCAGTGTCGACCCGCGCATGCTGATCGATGCCAGCCACGCCAACAGCGGCAAGGACCCGATGAACCAGCCGAAGGTCGTCCGAGACGTCGCCGGCCAGATCGTCGCGGGCAACCACCACATCAAGGGCATGATGATCGAGAGCAACCTCGTCGCCGGCCGCCAGGACCTCGTGCCCGGCAAGCCGCTGGTTTACGGCCAGTCCATCACTGACGGCTGTATCGGCTGGGACATGTCGGTGGATGTGCTCGAGGATCTCGCCAAGGCCGTCCGCGACCGCCGCAAGGCCGCCGTCGCGGCTTAGGTGGTCGCATTCAGCGCGGCGGGCTAACCCCGCCGCCCATTCACAGGACGGTGGGGTATCCCGCACCCCCAAATTCTCAAATCATCGCAAACGACACCGGCATCGCAAGGGTGAGTAAGCGATTTCCCCACATTGCAAAGACCCCACCGCCCCAACCTCATAAGGGAGCTTGCCTGATATTCGCCCATGTGAAATCTTCCGCGGACGGCGTCTAGAAGGAAGCACTATGCGAACGTTGGGATTGCTCATGATGCTGTCTGGCGTGAGCGGAGTTGCGCTCGGCTATCTGGGTTCGATGTCGCCATGGGCAGTAGATATAAACCTTTGGCTGAACCCAGACTTTCTAGACGAAGGTGCGTATCCTGAGCTGCTATTTCTTCTCTTGTTTGCCTTTTCAATCGTCGTGTGGATCTTCGGAACCATGTTCCGGCACTGGCCTAGACCGAGACGCGGATAGGGCGATCGCTCACGTGCTCTCGCAGCAATGTACAACCTCTCAAACGCGTTGCAATGAGAAGGCTAGCCACCACCCAGTCATCAACTGGTGCCGAATGCTCGTTGCAGCCTTCGAAATAGTCTCAGGGTAAACCAGCCGGCAACGACCATGACGATCAGCCCAATGATCGAACACAATGCTGGATAGATCATCATGTACCGTGCATCGTCGCATTGCTGGCCAGGAGCCTCAAAACAGCCTCGATCGGAATAATCTGCCCATGCAACGAGGCCCAACAGCCCGAAACCAAGAAATGATATCAGGCCAACAGTGGCGGCCAATGCGGATCCCACCAATACTGCCATCTGCACGAAATTGTTAGGAGAACCGTCGTCGATCATCGGGCCATTCGGATGTTGTGAGCGCATGGCAGTTATAGCGACTTTCGCATTTATACAAAGCCCACCGCCCCCTCATCAATCGCGGTGCGCCGCTCCTAAGATTTTACCGGGAAATACCGCACATAGGCGAATTCCTCTCCATCCGGCGACCAGTTCGGCACATTGATCGTGCCCTGCCCGCCGAAGAGATCGAACAGCGTCGTCAGGTTGCCGCCATCCATGTCCATCATGCGCAGGCGCACGTTGAGATCGCGCGGATGGTCGAAGACGTCGGGGTCGTAGGAGAGGATCAGCACCTTGTCGTTGTTCGGCGACGGATGGGCGAACCAGTTGCCGTAATTATCCGATGTCACCTGCTGGAGACCCGTACCATCGGGATGGATGCGCCAGATCTGCATCAGCCCGGTACGGCTGGAATTGAAATAGATCCACTGCCCGTCCGCCGACCAGTCCGGCCCGTCATTGCGGCCCTCGCCATGCGTCAGCCGCTTCTCCTCGCCGCCATCGACCGAGATCGTGTAGATGTCGAAGACATCGTTGCGGATGCCGCAATAGGCAAGCTCGCGGCCGTCGGGCGACCAGCCGTGCCAGTAGGACGGCAGGTTCCTGGTGATCAGCCGCGGCTTGCCGCCCTCGATCGGCAGGATGTAGATCGCCGACTTGCCGAATTCGGTCTTGTCGGAAATGACGATCTCTTCGCCATCGGGCGAAATGCCGTGGTCATTGTTGCAATGGACGGCAAAGCCGGTATCGACCTTCTCGACAAGATCGCTGCCGTCGAGCCGCAGCCGGTAGAGCAGCCCGTCGCCATTGATCAGCAGATAGGCGCCGTCGCGCGAGAAATTCGGCGCCTCCACCAGCGCTTCCGTCTGCCAGATGACACGGCTTTCGCCCCGCCGCACATTGTAGATTTCAACTGAGCTGCGCATTCATCCCTCCCAGATTTTTGAAGCGTCTCAGCGATCCCGGAACCGGTTGGTGATCGGGTAGCGCCGGTCGCGGCCAAAATTCTTCTTGGTGATCTTCACACCGGGCGCCGACTGGCGGCGCTTGTATTCGGCGAGATAGAGCAGATGCTCGATGCGGTGTACCGTCTCGACATCATGGCCGCGCGCCACGATCTCCTCGACCCCCATTTCCCGCTCGACCAGGCATTCGAGAATGTCGTCGAGGACAGGATAAGGCGGCAGCGAATCCTGGTCTTTCTGGTCAGGGCGAAGCTCGGCCGAGGGCGCCTTGTCAATGATACTCTGCGGAATGACCACGCCCGAGGGGCCGAGCGCATCCGGCGGCACATTCCCGTTGCGCCAGCGGGCCAACGCATAGACCTGCATCTTGTAGAGGTCCTTGATCGGATTGAAGCCGCCGTTCATGTCGCCATAGAGCGTCGCGTAACCGACCGACATTTCCGACTTGTTGCCGGTCGTGACGACCATCGAGCCGAACTTGTTGGAGATCGCCATCAGGATCGTGCCGCGCGCGCGGCTCTGCAGGTTCTCCTCGGTGATGCCGCTGTTCGTGCCCTCGAAGAGGTTCGAGAGCGCCGAGGAAAAGCCCGTTACAGGTGCCTCGATCGGCACGATGTCGTAGCGGCAGCCAAGCGCCTTGGCGCAATCGGCCGCATCCTTCAGCGAGTCCTCGGAGGTATAGTGGTACGGCAGCATGACCGTGCGCACCCGCTCTGCACCGAGCGCATCGACGGCGATTGCAGCGCAGATCGCCGAATCGATGCCACCAGAAAGGCCGAGCACGACATTCCTGAAGCCGTTCTTGTTCACATAGTCGCGGAAGCCGAGCAGGCAGGCGCGGTAATCGGCCTCTTCGCTTTCCGGAATGCGCGCCATCGGCCCTTCGGCGCAGCGCCAGCCATTTTCGGTGCGTTTCCAGGTAGTCACCGCAAGCGCCGTTTCGAACTGGCTGAGCTGGAAGGCGAGCGACTTGTCGGCATTGAAGGCAAAGCTTGCGCCGTCGAAGACGAGCTCGTCCTGGCCGCCGAGCTGGGCGGCGTAGACCATGGGAAGGCCGGTCTCGATGACCTGCTTCAGCACCACCTGATGGCGGATATCGACCTTGCCGCGATAGTAAGGCGAGCCGTTCGGCACGAGCAGGATTTCCGCGCCGCTTTCGGCCAGCGTCTCGCAGACGCCGAGGTCGCCCCAGATATCCTCGCAGATCGGAATGCCGATGCGTACGCCGCGGAAATTCACCGGTCCGGGCATGGCGCCCTGGTCGAAGACGCGCTTCTCGTCGAATTCGCCGTAATTCGGCAGGTCGATCTTGTCTCTGATGGCAATGACCTTGCCGCCGTCGAGCACGGCGATGGAATTGTAGCGCCCCGTCTCGTCCTGGCGCGGAAAACCGATGACGATACCCGGCCCGCCATCTGCGGTATCGGCCGCAAGGCTTTCCACCGCCCTCCAGCAAGCCTGGATGAAGGCCGGCTTCAGCACCAGGTCTTCCGGTGGGTAACCGGAGATGAAAAGCTCGGTCATCATGAGGATATGCGCGCCCTGCCGCGCCGCATCGGCGCGCGCCTCGCGCACCT
Source organism: Rhizobium sp. WYJ-E13 (assembly GCF_018987265.1). Classification (NCBI taxonomy): domain Bacteria; kingdom Pseudomonadati; phylum Pseudomonadota; class Alphaproteobacteria; order Hyphomicrobiales; family Rhizobiaceae; genus Rhizobium; species Rhizobium sp. WYJ-E13. The sequence continues at coordinate 1,658,469 of NZ_CP076853.1, forward strand.
TGGCAAGGTTTCCGGCGACATCGCCCACCGTGGGGTTCAGCTGGGCGATGGCGATGTTGAACGTATGGGAGAGAGCGTTTTCCTGTGTCATGTCATTCATTTAATCCGCCCCTGCGTGCACCGCAATAAGCCGCTTCAAAAGCCGTAGCTATCTGCGGCAAAAATTTGATGAAGGGCAGCCCCATCCTCTGTTTGCCTTGCGCGACGCCGATACGCATTGCAATTTGCGGCGACGGCGGAATACTGCGCGCCAATTCGATCCATTCCCGGGACAATGCCATGTCTAACTTTCCAAATTTCGTCCACCTGCATTTCGGCAAACCGGCCGAGGAGCTGGGTGCCATCGAAAAGCGCGTGCTGGCCAAGGCACATGAGCGCAAGATCATCTCCACCGACGTCAACGCTGCCTTTTCCGCCGAAGCCTCTTTCGGCGAGCGGCTGGCCGACGGCATCGCCCGCGTGGGCGGCTCCTGGTCCTTCATCCTGGCCTTTCTCGCCTTCCTCCTCTTCTGGACGGTCATCAACACGGTCATCCTGCTGACGCGCGCTTTCGATCCCTACCCCTTCATCTTCCTGAACCTCATCCTCTCCATGCTCGCCGCCATCCAGGCGCCGATCATCATGATGTCGCAGAACCGCCAGGCCGAGCGCGACCGTTTCGAAGCCGCCAAGGATTATGAGGTGAACCTGAAGGCCGAGCTGGAGGTTCTGTCGCTGCATCAGAAGATCGATATGCGGGTGCTGACGGAACTGACAGCGTTGCGCGAGGACGTCTCCCGGCTGAACGCCCTCCTTTCAGAGCGAGGTCAAGCTTGAGTCTGTTAAAACAGGAATCTTTAGGCATCTGAAATAGCGGGCCAATTCTGGTTCTTATATTTACAAACAAGTCTTTGCAAAGATGTGTTTGTAAATTAAGCTGCCGCCATGAAAACACCTGCCCCTACATCGACGTCAGCAACATTCCGCAACGTCAGCCGCGTCGTCCCCGATGTCACCGCCCTCAAGGCGCTCGCCCATCCAGTGCGCCTGCGCATTCTCGGCATGCTCCGGATCGACGGCCCGGCCACGGCGACGCAGCTTGCGGCACGCCTCGGCCTCAATAGCGGCGCGACGAGCTATCATCTCCGCCAACTCGCCCAGTACGGTTTCATCGAGGATGCGCCGGGACCATCCCGCCGCGATCGCTGGTGGCGCGCAAGCCACGAAGTCACCTCGGTGCCGGCGGCCGAGAGTGGTGGCGCGGCTTTCGACATGGATGTCGCCTTCACGCAGGCGATCCTTTCCCTGCAGGTCGACCAGATGCAGAAGGCGGTCGAGGAATATGCCGAGCTGCCGCTCGAATGGCGCAAGGCCAGCACCGCAAGTGACATCATCATTCCGCTGACATCGGGACAGGCCGAAGCGCTGACGAAACGCCTGAACGATATCGTCATGGAGGCGATGAGCGAGGCCCCGCCTCTTGGCGAGCCCCTGCCGCCCGATGTCGTGCCCTTCATGGTCATGCTGCACGCCTTCCCCTATCCGGGCCGCGTGCCGCACGGCGACGAAGAGAGCGAGCCATGAGCCGCAGCCCCTTCATCGCGCTCGCCATTGCCGAAACGCTCTCCATTTCAGGCACGCGGTTATCGGGCGTCGCCATTCCCTGGCTGGTGCTGAGCACGACCGGCAGCCCGGTGCTGACCGGCCTCGTCGCCATGATGGAGATGCTGCCCTATGTCGTCGCCAAGGCGCTCGGCGGCCCCCTGATCGACCGCCTCGGCCCCAAACGCATCGCCGTCGTCTGCGACAGCGCCTCGGTGATAACAGTCGGCCTCGTGCCGGTCCTGCATCTCCTCGACCTGCTTACCATTCCGATCCTGCTGCCGATCGTCTTCGCCATGGGCGTGCTGCGCGGCCCATCGGATGCCGCCAAGCAATCCATGGTTCCTGACATCGCCGAACTGGCCGCCGTGCCGCTGGAGCGCGTGACCGGCGTCGTCGGCGCCATCGAGCGCCTGGCATCGACCGCGGGGGCGGCAGGCGCCGGTGCTCTCATTGCCCTTGTCGGGCCGAGCCAGGCGCTTGCCGTCAACGCCCTTACCTTCGCCGGCGCCGCCGTAACCGTCGCGGCCGGAATCCCCGTATTGCGGCGTGCGTCGAAAGCCGAAGCGACCGGCATCGCCGCCTATGGCCGGGAGCTGGCGGAAGGCTGGCGCTTTCTGCGTCGCGATGCGGTGCTGGTCGCGATCGTGCTGATGGTGGCGACCACCAATCTGCTCGATCAGGCTTTCTTCTCTGTCCTGATTCCTGTCTGGACCCAAGATTCAGGCCACGGCCCCGCTCTGCTCGGAACCCTGTTCGCCGTCTTCTCCGGCGCGTCGATCATCGGCGCGGCCATTGCCGCCATGATCGGTGAGCGGATGCCGCGCCTTCTCGTCTATACGGTCGCCTTCCTGCTGACGGGCTTTCCGCGCTTTCTGGTCTTCGCGGTGGAATCGCCGCTCACCCTCATCTTCGCAACGCTCGCGGTCGGCGGTTTTGCTTCCGGCTTCCTCAATCCCATCCTCTCGGCGGTGCTCTTCGAGCGCATACCAAAGCCACTGATGGGCCGCGTCACATCGCTCAATGCGGCGCTCTGCTGGGCGCTCATCCCCTTCGGCGGGCTTGCCGGCGGCGCGTTGATCGATGGCTGGGGCCTTTCCGCCGCACTGCTGCTGACCGGTCTCGCCTATCTGGCGGTGACGCTCGCTCCGCTGGCGCATGGCAGCTTCCGCGGCTTCGAAAAGAAAAAATTTGCGGATAACATACTGTCTTCATGAGGTTGGTACGTCTTATGGCGCATTGCCGTCATTCTTGCTTTGCATCAATTTACGACTGTTAACTCGCGTCACTGCCGGAACTGAGCCAGCTTCTCCGCGTCGAAAAGGCGCGGAGAAGCCCGCAGGGAGGCAATATAATTGAACGCAGCATTGCACTGACGGCGGATGCCACACGGCAAAGGCCGCGTTCGCCGCAACCAATCCAGTATCATCAGAAAATCGGAGCCAGACCATGCCTTTCATCAAGACCACGGACGGAACTGAAATCTTCTACAAGGATTGGGGTCCGAAGGATGCCCAGCCGATCGTCTTCCATCATGGCTGGCCACTCAGCGCGGACGACTGGGACAATCAGATGATGTTCTTCCTCGATAAGGGCTTTCGCGTCATCGCCCATGACCGCCGCGGCCACGGCCGTTCCAGCCAGACCTTCGACGGCAACGAGATGGACACCTATGCGGCCGACGTTGCCGCACTGACGGATGCGCTCGATCTCAAGAATGCCGTCCATGTCGGCCACTCGACCGGCGGCGGCGAAGTCGTCCACTATGTCGCCCGCGCCAAGGAAGGCCGGGTCGCCAAGGCCGTGATCATCGGCGCCGTGCCGCCTGTCATGGTCAAGTCGGACAAGAACCCCGGCGGCCTGCCGCTCGAAGTCTTCGATGGTTTCCGTGCGGCGCTCGTGGCCAACCGCGCCCAATTCTTCCTGGATATCCCGACCGGCCCCTTCTACGGCTTCAACCGTCCGGGCGCCAAGGTCAGCCAGGGTGTCATCGAAAACTGGTGGCGCCAGGGCATGATGGGCGGCGCCAAGGCCCATTACGATTGCATCAAGGCCTTCTCGGAAACCGACTTCACCGAAGACCTCAAGACGATCACCGTACCTGTTCTCGTCATGCATGGCGACGACGACCAGATCGTCCCCTATGCAGACTCCGCGCCGCTTTCGGCCAAGCTGCTGAAGAACGGCACGCTGAAAACCTATCCTGGCTTCCCGCACGGCATGTGCACCACGCATCCGGACGTTATCAACCCGGATCTGCTGGCCTTCATCAAGGGCTGAGTTATCCTGCGGAAGACGATGGAAGGCGCGCCCTTGCGGCGCGCCTGGTCCTATCCGGGCTTTGGTCATGCCGAACGCAAGGACAGCGCCTACCGCTTCGTAAAGCCTTAAGCGCGTCCCGCATATTGCGACAGGCCGTCGGTGATCTCATAGAAATCGCCCTTGTCGGCGCAGAAGATATGATAGCCGAAGCTCAAGCCGCTCGGCTCATCGAAGGCCCCGGCCATGATGGAAATGGCAGGGCCGCCGAGCCGCTGCCAGAACAGCGCCGAGCCGCATTGCGAGCAGAACCCCCGCCTCACCTCATCGCTCGACTGAAACCAGCGCAGGTTTTCCTCGCCGGTTATCGAGACAGCTGAAACCGGCACGTCGGCCGAAGCATAATAGAGCCCCGTCTGCCGCCGGCACTGCGAACAATGGCAGCCGACCACGACATCGGGCTTCTCGCTTGCTGTAAACCGCACAGCGCCGCACAGGCATCCACCCACATGATCTTCGCGCATTTCCTCATCCCCTTGAAGCGATCGGAGAGTGACCTTGGTACAGCCGCCCAGTCAAATCCAAAACGCTGATCAAAGGCTTCAGGAAAACTGATGCTTTGGAAGAGGTGCAACACCATCGGGCGGAGGTCAGATCAAGCAAACTTTCCCGGCTCATATCAACGCGCGCGGGTTACGGATGTGCGCTGCCAGCGGTCGGTATTGGTGCAATAATGACCGACGCTCAGTCGGCTCATCCTATTGGTGTGCCCTGATGGAAGACGATCTTCCAGTCTTCTTCCGCCCGGCGCCAGATGGTCGAATGGCGCGTTAGGCGTTGCGGCTCTTCGAGTATGTAGGAGAGAAGGAAGAGCCCGTCTGCGAGCACCGTAATGGTGAAATCCCGGCAGGGCCACTCATGCGGCTCCGGCCCGTTCTCGTAGCGCGCAAGCGATGTTTCGATGGCGTAGCCGCGCTGATAGACTCTCCCGCTCGCACCGATTTCCCAAAAAATGTCATCGGTCATCCGCTCGAGGTCGGCCCGCGACGTGCCGAATTCCCGCCGGTGGAAGATCGGCTCGCGGGCTGCAAGTTCTCTAACAATATGGTCCAAATCCAGGTCGCTCATGCTGCCAGGATACATGGACCGACGACTGACGCAACGTGATAGCCTGTTTGACAAGCGTCCGCCCTGCGTTTACGAAATCTGCCATGAGCTCCAATAGCGCGCCCATCTCCCGTCATGACCGCACCTGCCTGCAGGTTGCCGTTCTGCGCGCTTTCGGCGGACGAGGTCTCCGCGTCCAGTCGTAACGTCCGGATGCCTGATGCGTCCGGCGAACTGCTGGACGTAAAGCGCCCACCATAATCTTAGGGCTGCCAGGAGACAGGCACCGTGCTCAATCTTTTCAATGTCAATTCGCTCGTCCACTGGGAAGAGCGCGAAATCAACATGCGCGACCATATGGTCCGCTTCTTCTCAGAGGAAGTGCGCAGCTTCCTCCGCTCCACAAACCCGGCATGGGATATCAGAAGGGTCGAGGCTCCGGCGCTGACGCCGCGTGCTCTCGTCTCGGACGCCTATACACACGCCGATATCTGGGTTCAGGAGCAACTGACCGACAGCGACGCGCCGCTGGTGCTGCGGCCGGAAACGACACCTTCAACCTACGTCTACATGCGGCATATGCTCAGCAATCATTCGAGAACGCGTCTGCCGCTCTGCGTCTGGCAGGCAGGCCGCTCCTATCGCCGCGAGCAGGAGCAGCCGACCAAGCACATGCGCCTGAAGGAGTTCTGGCAGCTGGAATTCCAGTGCGCCTATACGGCCGATAGCGGCAACGACTATCACGCCGCTTCGCTGGAGCCGGTGCGCCGCATGATCGCCGCGCTCATCCCGCTGCCGACCCGCATCGTGCCTTCCGACCGGCTGCCGGCCTATTCCGAGACGACGGTCGATGTGGAGGTGGATAACGGCGACAAGTGGATGGAAGTCTGCTCGATCTCGCGCCGCACGGATTTTCCCGAGCGCTGCAGGACACAGCCGAGAAAGGGGCCGGCGGTGGAGCAAGACGTCCTCGTACTGGAGATCGCCATCGGCCTCGATCGCTGCGTCTATAACTGGAACCTCGCAACGAGTATGTAAGGAAATGCGGACCGGGTTCATGGGCGGATCCGGTTCGCGTTTTAAACATAGGTATATTAATATGTGTTGTGTCCCGTCGACGGCTGGGTGTCGATGCGTATCACCAAGCAGAGACTATTCCTGAAGCTCGCCAAATATCGCACACCATTGCGGGTGCCCCATATCGTCCAGTGATGCGGCCTCATCACGCGTGACCCACTGCATCGCCGTATGTTCGTCGCCAAGCAGAACGGGCTCTCCGCCCTGCCATTCGCTCACCAGAAAGAGATGAAAGACGGTATCCTGCTCAGGGTGTTCAGCGACTTTGCGAAACCGCAATGGCGTCAGCCCGATCTCCTCTTTTGCCTCGCGCAGCATGGCCGCCTCCGCACTTTCGCCCGGCTCGACATGGCCGCCGACGAGATCCCAGCAATCGGGAAAGCGCTCTTTGTGGCCTGCCCGCCTGACCAGCAGAACGCGGCCTTCCCGCCAGAAGATGGCGCATGCAATATCAGTCAATAACATTTCCCTTTGATACGCCCGCAATCTGCCCCGACAACAGATCAATGTCACCTCCCCTTGCCCTTGCCGAAGCACCTCATCTTCAGCCACTGTGCGAATCCGCGCGGCTGCCCCCGCGTGCGATGGAGACGCAGTCCTTGGAAATTCCCGAGCAATTCCATGTATGCGAAACGACCGACTGGCTTGTGAACCATCGCATCAATTCCGCCCTGCCCGGCTATCTCATGGTCAGTTCCCGAAGCTTTACCAATGACCTCTCCGAATTATCACCCGAAGCGCTCGGCGAACTCGGCCCGCTATTGGCGAAAGCGCAGAAAGCTCTTGGCGCGGTCCTCGGCGCAAAACGCGTCTATATCGGCCGATACGGTCACATGCCGGGTTACCCGATCCATTTTCATATCATCCCCGTCTATGACTGGGTGGAAGCGCTGTTCTGGCAGGACGAACGCTACCGTCTGCTCCGGACCTTTGCCGAAGGCCCCGGCGAAACCCCGACCGATGGCGCGGAAATGACCTTCTTCATCTGGCGGGAATTCTGCGAGCGGGCCGAGCCGCCGCCGATCCAGGGACCATCCGTGAGCGAGACCATCGAATTGCTGAGAAAGGCAATGCACTGATGATGCCGGCAGATGAAGCATTCAGCATCCCCGTCGACCAGATTCATTGCCGCCTTGCGGGAGAATTTGCGCTTTCCGAAATAGTCGAGGCAGAACGGAAATCCGGCTGGGATCGCTTCCTTGCCAGACATCCCGCCGCCTTTGACGGCCGGCTCCTGCGCATGGCTGCCTATGGCATCGAGAATGGCCGGCTGACCATCACCGCAAACGGCACATGCTTTTCCGCTTACGTGGTGACCCGCCATGCTGGCTTTGCCGAGGAGCACCCGCAGGCCGAGCGCGCCGACCCGCTTGGGCTCACGGTCGTCCTGATCACTGCGGACCAGCAGGTGATCCTCACCAGACGAAGCCTCACCGCCGAACAGAACCCCGGCGCCCTCTATCTCGTCGGCGGTTATGCCGAGCCCGCGGCAGGCGAAGAGACCGATCTCTTCGAAGAAGCCGCCCGTGAACTCGCCGAGGAAATCGCCGTCACTGATCTCGACCGGTCGGAGTCCTTCGCAATTGGCCTCGCCTATGATCCGGTCTTCTGCCATCCGGAACTCTTCCTGCTGACCGAAAGCCGCTCTAGCGCCGCCGAGATCCTCGACGGCGCCCATCACGCGCCAGATCGCAACGAGGCCGCCGAACTCTTCGCGTCACCGCTGAGCGACATCCTGAATGACGACGATTTTCTGCCAGGTGCCCCGCGCACATGGAGCTTCCTCAAGGCCCAATCCTTCCTGCAGCACCATTTCCGTCAGCGTCATTCCCTGTAGCATCGGTGAGCGGGTTCCGTTCATCACGCTGTCGGCGATGACGAATGGAGCCCGCCCCTGCCGGCATCACGGTTCCGGCTGCAACAGGACATGCTTCTTCCTGCCGACCGACAGGCGGATGACGCCGTTCTCCATATCCGCACGACCGAGCTGCATGGTCTCGTCGGGGACAGCGCGGCTGTTGATCCGCACGCCGCCGCCAAGGATCAGCCGGCGTGCTTCGCTCTTCGACCTGGCGAGTCCGGCCATGACAAGTGCATCCGGTAGCGCAAGTCCGCCGCGCAAGAGCGCGCTGCTCACCGCGACGGTCGGCAGACCGGCCGCCGCCTCGCCCTCTTCGAACATGCGACGCGAGGTCTCGGAGGCGTCCTCTGCCGCTTCCTCGCCATGGCAGAGCCGTGTCACCTCATCCGCAAGCACTTTCTTCGCGACATTGATCTCGGAGCCGCGCAACGCTTCCAGACGCGCGATCTCGTCGAGCGGCAACTCGGTGAAGAGCCGCATGAAGCGACCGACATCGGCATCCCAGCTATTGCGCCAGAACTGCCAGAATTCATAGGGCGACAGCCGATCGGCATTCAGCCACACGGCACCCGCTGCAGTCTTGCCCATCTTCGCGCCCGAGGCGGTCGTGAGCAACGGCGCCGTCAATCCGAAGAGCGTTCGCCCGCCGGCACGCCGCCCGAATTCCACGCCGCTGAGGATATTGCCCCATTGGTCCGAACCGCCGAGCTGCAGCAGGCAGCCATGCGTTTCGGCAAGCACGTGAAAGTCATAGCCCTGCATGACCACGTAGTTGAATTCGAGCAGCGAGAGCGACTGCTCCCGCTCCAGCCGCTGGCGCACGCTTTCGGATGTCAGCATGCGGTTGACTGAGAAATGCGAGCCGACATCGCGCAGGAAATCCAGGTATTTGAGTCTACCAAGCCAATCGGCATTGTTGACCATGAGCGCATCTGTCGGCCCGTCACCGAAGCTCAGGAACCGTTCGAAAATGCGCCGGATGCCGACCAGATTGCCAGCGATCTGCTCTTCGCTGAGCAAGGGACGCGACATATCGCGAAAGCTCGGATCACCGAGCCGCGTCGTGGCGCCGCCCATCAGTGCGATCGGTCGGTTACCGGTCTTCTGGAACCAGCGCAGCATCATGATGGGGATGAGATGCCCGACATGCAGACTGTCGGCCGTCAGGTCGAAGCCGTTATAGGCGGTGCCGATCCCGGCGCTGAGCCAGCTATCGAGCGCTTCGATATCGGTGCATTGCTGGATGAAGCCACGCTCCGAGAGAACGCGCAGGAAGTCCGATCGAAGCCGGGTGGATGATTGAAAATTGATGCTCATAAAGGTCTCCATGGGGGCCGATCAGGCCGGAGACCTTTTGCTGAAACACGACGCCGCCGACCATGCGGCGTTTCGGGTGTCAAATAAATGACCGTCGCCGCTCTATGTGAGCAGCGCGTAATACAGGCCGGAAAGGGTCGATACACGGGTCATGCGTCTTGCATACAGCGCGTGCGGTGTGGCCACAAGAGGCTTATGCGTACCGAATATGAGAACGGGCGAGTGGTGATCCTTGAAAAAAAAGAAGCCCGGTACGCGCCGGGCTTCTCAATCTATTCGCTACTCACCCGCCTTACGCGCTGGCAGCCATCCGCTTCTCGTCGCGGCCGCCCTTCATGCGCTCAGCCAGCAGGAAGGCCAGCTCCAGCGCCTGGTCGGCGTTGAGGCGCGGGTCGCAATGGGTGTGGTAGCGGTCCTGCAGGTCTTCGGCGGTGACGGCGCGGGCGCCGCCGGTGCATTCGGTGACGTCCTTGCCGGTCATCTCGATATGGATGCCGCCCGGATGCGTGCCTTCGGCGCGATGGATCTGGAAGAAGCTTTCGACTTCCGAGAGGATCCGCTCGAAGGGGCGCGTCTTGTAGCTGTTGAGCGTGATCGTGTTGCCGTGCATCGGATCGCAGGACCAGACAACCTTCTTGCCCTCGCGCTCGACGGCGCGGATGAGCTTCGGCAGGCTGTCGGCCACCTTGTCATGGCCGAAACGGCAGATCAGCGTCAGGCGGCCGGCTTCGTTGGCCGGGTTCAGCACGTCGATCAGCTCGATCAGGTTGTCAGGCTGCAGCGACGGGCCGCACTTCAAGCCGATCGGATTCTTGATGCCGCGGAAATATTCGACATGCGCGTGGTCGAGCTGGCGCGTGCGGTCGCCGATCCACAGCATGTGGCCCGAGGTCGCGTACCAGTCGCCGGATGTGGAGTCGACACGCGTCATCGCCTCTTCATAGCCGAGCAGCAGCGCTTCGTGGCTGGTGAAGAAATCGGTCTCGCGCAGGCTCGGATTATTGTCCGAGGTGATGCCGATCGCCTTCATGAAATCCATGGTTTCGCTGATGCGGTCGGCAAGCTTGCGGTAGCGCTCGCCCTGCGGGCTGTCCTTGACGAAGCCGAGCATCCACTTGTGCACGTTGTCGAGGTTGGCATAGCCGCCCATCGCGAAGGCGCGCAAAAGGTTCAGCGTTGCGGCCGACTGCCGGTAGGCGTCGAGCTGGCGTTCTGGGCTCGGAATGCGGGATTCCGGCGTAAATTCGATACCGTTGACGATATCGCCGCGATAGCTTGGCAGCGACACACCGTTCTGCGTTTCCATCGGTGCGGAGCGCGGTTTGGCGAACTGGCCGGCGATGCGCCCGACCTTCACGACCGGAAGCTGCGCGCCGAAGGTCAGCACGACGGCCATCTGCAGGAAGGCGCGGAAGAAGTCGCGGATATTGTCGGCGCCATGCTCGAGGAAGCTCTCGGCGCAGTCGCCGCCCTGCAGCAGGAAGGCGTTGCCCTCGGCCACATTGGCAAGTGCACTCTTCAGGCGGCGGGCTTCACCGGCAAAAACGAGCGGCGGATAGCTGGCAAGCGTGGCTTCCGTTGCCGCCAGAGCGGCCGCATCGGGATATTCCGGAACCTGCTGGATTGGCTTGCTCCGCCAGCTGCTCGGGGTCCAATTCTGTGCCATGTCACTCATCTGCTTCCCCATCCGGCTTACCCCGAATGCCTGCCCGTTAAAGAATGCGGCGGCTTATAAACCTTTCGGCTTCCCTTGCCTAGTCGTGCATCGAAACTGGCGTTAAGGTGATATATACCATGCTATTTTTCAGCTAATTTAGATTTCTTATGTACAGGATACCCTAATAAATTAGGGCTTCAGCATGAGTATCCTTTCGTCCGCATTCCTTTCGGACCGGTCTGGGAATTTCGGTATCATGACGGCACTGCTGGTCGTGCCGCTGGTCGGAGCGGCGGGCCTTGCAATCGATTTTTCCCATGCCTTGAGTCTCCGCAGTGAGCTTTACGCGGCTGCCGACGCCGCGGCGGTCGGCGCCGTCTCTCAGAAATCGAGCGCCGCCGCGGCCGCGACAAGCATGCTGCAGGACGGCACCATCGCCGTCGGCCAGACCGAGGCGCACGACATCTTCTTCGGGCAGATGTCCCCGGAGCTTGCCGAACTCAACGTCGACACCAGGATAGACGTCACCAAGACCGCCAACAAACTGCATTCGCAGGTTACCTTCAAGGCAACGATGCCGACCTCGTTCATGCGGATCTTCGGCAAGGACAGCGTCGATATCAGCGGCACCGCGACGGCGGAATACCAGACCGCCTCCTTCATGGACTTCTACATCCTGCTCGACAACACGCCTTCGATGGGCGTCGGCGCCACGCCCGCCGATGTCACCAAAATGGTCAATCTCACCGCGAACAACAAATCGAACCCCTCATGCGCCTTCGCCTGCCACGAAAGCGGCGCCAACAAGGGCAAGGACTACTATACGCTTGCCAAGAAGAACAACGTCACCATGCGCATCGACGTGGTGCGCCAGGCGACGCAGGCGCTGACCAAGACGGCCAAGGCCGATACGGACAACCAGTTCCGCATGGCCGTCTATACTTTCGGCGTGGCGGCGGAAACGGCGGGACTGACCGAGGTGGTGTCGTTGACGAGCGATCTCGACAAGGTGGGCAACAAGGTTTCCGAAAAGACGCTGAACCCGCAGCCCGGCGACAGCGAATATGTACTGGACCTGATGACCATCCCCCAGCAGGGCTATAACAACGACACCCAGACGAGCTTCGACAACGCACTGACCCTGCTCAACAACAAGATCACCTCCGTCGGCTCGGGAACGAGTTCCGCCGACGCGCAGAAAATCGTCTTCTTCGTCTCCGACGGTGTCGGCGACAGCTACAAGGCGACGACCTGTACCGAACCAGTTACTGGCCAGCGCTGCCAGGAACCGATCGACGTCACCTTCTGCCAGAAGCTCAAGGACCGCGGCATCAAGATCGCCGTGCTTTACACCACCTACCTGCCGCTGCCGACCAACAGTTGGTACAATACGTGGATCAAGCCCTTCCAGGCCAAGATCCCGACCCGCATGGCGGCCTGCGCCTCGCCCGGCCTTTATTTCGAGGTGTCGCCGACCGAAGGTATTACCGATGCCATGAAGGCGCTGTTCCTGAAAGTCATCCGCACGCCGCGCCTGACGAGCTGAGCAACTGCGACGGGAGCCCTCTATTCTGGATCAGACGCGCTGACCGTCGCGGATGCGGTAGCTCGGCGCATACATGGTCACCAGCTCTTCGGCGGCCGTTGGGTGGAGCGCCATGGTGCGGTCGAAATCGTCCTTGGTGCAGCCAGCCTTCAGCGTGATGCCGAGGATCTGCGCCATCTCGCCGGCGTCATGGCCGAGGATATGGGCGCCGACCACCTTGCGGCTTGCGGCATCGACGATCAGCTTCATCATCATCTTTTCGGCCCGGCCCGAGAGCGTCGCCTTCAGCGGCCGGAACTGGGCGCGGTAGACTTCGAGCTCCTGGTAGCGCTTGCCCGCCTCTTCCTCGGAAAGGCCGACCGTGCCTATCTCCGGCTGTGAGAACACGGCGGTCGGAATCAGGTCGTAATCCGGCTTGGTCGGATTGTTCTTGTACTCGGTCTCGATGAAACACATGGCCTCGTGGATCGCCACCGGCGTCAGCTGTACCCGGTCGGTGACATCCCCGAGTGCATAGATGTTTTCAACATTTGTACGCGAGTAATTGTCGACGATGACGGCACCGCGCTCGTTCACCGCAACACCTGCCTTTTCCAGCCCCAACCCTTTCGTATTCGGATCGCGGCCGAGTGCCAGCATAACGACACCGGCATTGAGCGTCTCGCCTTTCATCGTCTCGATGACGAGGCCATTTTCGCCCTTTGTCACCTTCTCCATTATATCCTGGCAGAGGATGCGGATGCCCTTGGCAACCATGGCTTCGTGCAGGCCGCGACGCAGATCTTCGTCGAAGCGCGAGAGGATTTCGGTGCCGCGATAGATCAGTGTCGTCTCGACACCGAGCCCGTGAAAGATATTGGCGAATTCGACGGCGATATAGCCGCCGCCGGCAATTAGGATCGATTTCGGCAGCTCTTCCAGATGGAAGGCCTCATTGGAGGAGATGCAGAGTTCGTGGCCGGGCAGTGCCTGATGCGGGTTCGGCCTGCCGCCGGTCGCAATCACGATGGTTTTGGCGGTCACCGTCTCGCCGGTCTTCAGAAGCTTGATCGTATGGGCATCGACAAGTTCGGCGCGGGTTTCCAGGATCCCGGCATTGGCGCCGGCAAGCCCCTTCTTGTAGAGCCCTTCGAGCCGCGCGATCTCATTGTCCTTGGCGGCCACCAGCTTCTTCCAGTCGAACGAGCTTTCGCCGACCGCCCAGCCGAAGCCCGCTGCATCCTCGAAATGTTCGTGGAACTGCGAGGCATAGACGAAGAGCTTCTTCGGTACGCAGCCGCGGATCACGCAGGTGCCGCCGTAGCGATATTCCTCGGCGATTGCCACCTTCTTGCCGAGCGAGGCCGCAACGCGCGCGCCGCGCACTCCCCCCGAACCGCCGCCGATGACGAAGAGGTCGTAGTCGAAGGATGGCATGATGATCTCCGGAAGGAATCGCTGGACGGGTCGTTCACATATAGAGCAATTCCAGCAGAAGTGCGCAGCGGTTCTGCGTCCGGAATTGCGTGAGAACAAATAGATAAGGGCAGCGCCATAAAAACAAAAGCCCGGACGAAGCCGGGCTTTTGTCGAAATGAAGGCTAGCCTTACTTCTTGGCAGGTGCCGGGGCGGCCGGTGCTGCAGCCGGAGCCGGTGCGACAGGGCTGTCGGTTGCCGGCGGCGGTGCCTTGATGACCTTGGAGAGTTCGGCATTGCTCTGCTTTTCCAGATCGCGGGAGATGCCCTGCGCCCAGATATCGGCAGCCTTGGCGGTTTCGCGCGAGGCGACCGGGCCGTCACGCAGCAGCTTCTTGCCGACGTCGGAATTGTAGAAATCGGCGATCGCCTTCAGCTCGTCGACCGTAAAAGCCTTGGCATAGGTCAGAGCCGCTTCCTTTTCGAGGTCGGCGCGGCGGGGAGCCAGGGCCAGCGCCTGCTTGTCGACGGTTGCAGTGATGACATCCTGATAGTTCGGGGAATCCTGGATGAGGCCGGCCTTCAGACGTTCGGCCAAACCCGGCAGGATGTTGTCGTATTGGGTGGTTGCGCCGATCGCGTCCATGGCTGCGCGGGCAGCCTTCAACTGCTCCTCGGAAACTTCCTGCGCTCTTGCGGCAGAGCCGAAGGCAAGCCCGGAAAGAACGATGGTCGCAGCGGCAAGACGGCCAAGGCCTGCAATGTTCATCATGAGTTTCTATGCTCCTGTTATCTGTTTGCCTGCAGCGTACGGGCGCCTGCAGGACCGGCAATGATCGCAAGCGCCGCCATGTTGATGAAAAGCCCGTGCTCCACGACACCGGGTATGGAATTCAGTTCCCTCGAAAGCGCCTCTGCATCAGGAATGCGGCCAAAAGATGCATCGATGATGTGATGGCCTCCGTCAGTGGTAAACTCTCCGTCGCCGGACTGACGCAGCGTCAGTTCGCCCGAGAGACCAAGGCGCGAGGCGGTCCTTTCGATCGCGATGCGCGTCGAAACGAGGCCGAATGGATTGACCTCGATCGGCAGCGCGAAGGCGCCGAGCGTATCGACCAGCTTGCTCTCGTCGGCAATGACGATCATCCGCGTCGAGGCCGCAGCGACGATCTTTTCACGCAGCAGCGCACCGCCGCCGCCCTTGATGAGCCTGAGGCCCGGATCAACCTCGTCGGCGCCGTCGATGGTGAGATCGAGCTGCGGCAGTTCGTCCAGCGATTTCAGGGGAACGCCGAGTTCGACGCAGAGCCGCGCCGTGCGCTCGGACGTCGGAACGCCCTCGACCTTGAAACCGGCTGCCACCTTTTCGGCGAGCAGACGGACGAATTCCTCCGCCGTGCTTCCCGTCCCGATTCCGAGGCGCATGCCGTATTCGACGTGGACAAGTGCTGCCTCGGCGGCCTTGATCTTCATTTCGCGGGCATCCATGCTCCGCCAGCTCCTGATATTGCGTTGGATGTGCTGTTTACACGGCTCGTATTGCAAACGAAAGCCAAAATCATCGCCCTGCGATTGAAAGCCACGCGTTTCGGCTGCGGCTTTTCTGCCTGATGTTCTGGCGTTGCTTTTCGCCTGTTCATCGCCTACTCCCTGAAAATCTTACCCCGCAAAGAGGCGCTACCGTGACCCCCGCTCCCGAAAATGCCGGCCAAGCTCCTTCCGAGAACAAGGTACTCGTTGTCTTCGATCTCGACGGCACGCTGCTCGACACCCATGTCGATCTGGTCGAAAGCTTGAACTATACGATATCAGCGCTGAACCTCGAGCCCGTTACCTATGACGACCTCACCCATCTCGTCGGCCAGGGTGCCCGTGTGATGATCGAACGCGCCTGCAGACTGCAGGGCCACCCGCTGACATCAGAGGAGGTTCCTGATCTCGTCGAGCGTTTCGTCGCCCATTATAATGCGAACATGCCCGGCCATACCGAGCCCTATCCCGGCCTCATCGCCGCCATGGACCGGCTGAAGACATCGGGCTACCGCCTCGCCGTCTGCACGAACAAGCTGGAAGGCCTTGCCGTCAGCCTGCTGGAGAAGCTCGGCTTGAGGCATTATTTCGAGGCCATTACCGGCGGCGATACATTCGAACACCGCAAGCCCGATGCCCGGCATCTGACCGGCACCATCGAACGCGCCGGCGGCGATGTCGAGTGCTCGGTGATGGTCGGCGACAGCATCAACGATATCGCCGTCGCGAAAAATGCCGGCGTGCCGGCGATTGCGGTCCCATTCGGCTATTCGGATGTGCCGGTAGCGAGCCTCGATCCGGATGTGATCATCACGCATTTCGATGAGCTGACGGTGGAATTGGTGGAAGGTTTGCTGAAGGGATCTGCGGCGAAGGTTGCTGTTTGAGGGCTGATAATCTGGCCGAGGCGTTTGCGGGCGTGGCCCCCTCATATCTCTCGTGAAACGAAAACGAGCGGCCCGAAGACCGCCCGCTTGAACTCTCATCAAACGCCAGGCGTCAGATCTGCGCCTCACGCGACTTTGTCGTCGCCTCAAACGCCTTCTCCACGTACGCATCGCGGCCATACACATCGTCGAAATATTCGATCACGCCGTCCTTGTTCGGCCAGGCGGTGAAATAGGATACATAGACCGGGATCTTCTGAGGCACCTTCACGGCATGGTTCTGACCGGTGGCGATCTGCTTGGCGACATCGTCGACCGTCGTGCCGAGAACGGCGGCCGCCATGGCGCGCGGATCGGAAAGGCGCACGCAGCCGTGGCTCAGCGCACGCATGTCACGCTTGAAGAAGCTCTTCGAGGGCGTGTCGTGCATATAGATGGCGTGGCTGTTCGGGAACAGGATTTTCAGTTCACCCAGAGCATTGTCGCTGCTCGGCGGCTGGCGCACCGAGATGTTCTGCGTCGAGCCGTACCAGTCGACGCTGGAGGACGGAACGGCACGGCCGCCGACTTCGACCTGATAACCCATCTGGTCCAGATAGTTCGGATCGGAGCGCAGCTTCGGCAGCATCTCGTTGATGATGATCGACTGCGGCACGCCCCAGAACGGGTTGAACTCGACCGTTTCGATCTCGTCGTCGAAGAAATAGGTCTGGTTGTTCTTGCCGCCGACGACGGTGCGCATCGCAAGCTGCTGCTTGGAGTCGTTGTAATAGTAAGCCATGAAGGCCGGCTGGTTGATCATCACGTAGCGCGGGCCGAGATCGGCGGGCAGCCAGCGCAACTGCTCCATCGCTACGACGAGCTTGTCGATCTTGGAGGCATTGGAATCGCCGCCGGTCATGGTGCGCACGGTTGCCTGGCCGATGATGCCGTCAGGCTTCAAGCCGCGCTCCTTCTGGAAGTCCTCGACCAGTGACACAATCTCGGGCGAATAGTCGCTGCTGCCGGTATAGGCCGAGAAGGTAGCCGCATGCGCTGTCCTCAGCTCTTCCGAACCGTGCTTCTGGATCGCCTTGACGATGTTGGCCACTTCCGGTGAGCTGTCGCCCGGACGCAGCAGGGACGTGAGCGAAATGGTGATCCGCTCTTCATTGCCGCCGTCGGCTGCGCGCAGCTTGGCAAGCTCGGCCTTCAGCGCCAGGAACTGCGTGCTGTCGGGATTGCGGCTCGAGAGATAGGCCGCAACGTCAGGGCTCAGGCGGGAAAGCTTCAGCACGGGATCGAGCTTCACGACCTTGCGCTGGAAATCATGGTAGCCCGACAGCTTGTTGGGATCGACGCGGCCGCGCGTGGTGTCCTGCACATAAGCCAGGACCTTGGAGGAAAGCGCCAGTTCGAACTGCGTCAGCGCCCGGTCGCGAGCATCCGGGTCCGGATTGGCCGGATCGAGCGTCGGCTCGGAGACGGCATAATCGGCCGGGTCGAGGCCGACGCTTGCGGCATCGGCAAGCACGCTGAGGGCCGCCTTGCCGCGTTCGTTGACGCCCTCGCCGGACACCCAGACCAGCGGATTCTTGCCGTCGCCGTAATAGGCCTGCAGGGCCTTGGCGACATCGGCATTGGCACGAACCTTGGCTTCCGTCAGGAAATGGCGCTGCGGAGCGCCGTCGGTCGTCGCAGCACCCGAGACGTCGGCGACCGCACCGGTCACGACAGGATCGGCAAATTTCGTCGTATCGACGAGCAGCAAGGCTTCAGTCTTGTAGGTGTAATAGCGCGGGCTGGAAACCTTCGGCAGTGCGGCTTCCGGATCGATATCGCCGCCAAGACCACCATTGCGATTGCCGCGGATGGGCGCCGAAGGGTCCATGATGATCGTGCTCTGGCCACTTCTTGCCCTGTCGCCGCGTAGCATGTCCATCAGCGTATAGGCATGCGCAGGAACCGCGCCAATCACGCAGGAAAGTGCCAATGCGGAAACCGCGCTTTTCAAAACGAACTTCATCTTGTTTTCCAGTTCCAGTATCATGCTGTTGTCGAGCAAAAAGGCTCAGATCAATTCTTCCAGAATTCCCGGCGGCCGCGGCCCATTCATCAGAAACCGGCCCGCAATGCCAGCACTTTCAGGCTCAACTTCGTGTGACGGAGTCGAACGCAGCGCCGCGCAGCAGTTCACACAAAATTATGAAATTATTAGTTAATTTTTTACCGAATTTTCCTGTCCGAGAAAGGGCGCTTTCTGTCGCTTTTCGCATTAATTTCCCGGCGTGGCCGAAAAAACACGCTGACTGGCGATGCAAAACATGAGAGCTGCCTTCAATATTTCGTGTTGCGTCCGGTTTTCTTGTCAAGCGTTCCACCCTATAAGTCCCTCATCTCCAAAGACTGCCCTCAACAGCATGTGACAGGAAGGCACGAAGCCATGAGTTCCACCCGCACCGAAACCGACACATTTGGCCCGATCGAAGTCGCCAGCGATCGTTATTGGGGCGCGCAGGCGCAGCGTTCTCTCGGCAATTTCAAGATCGGCTGGGAAAAGCAGCCGCTCTCGATCGTGCGCGCGCTCGGCATCGTCAAGCAGGCGGCGGCGCGGGCCAACATGGCGCTCGGCCAGCTCGATTCCAACATCGGCAAATCTATCGTGGATGCGGCCCAGGAAGTGATCGACGGCAAGCTGAACGACCATTTCCCGCTGGTCGTCTGGCAGACCGGTTCCGGCACGCAGTCCAACATGAACGCCAACGAGGTGATCTCCAATCGCGCCATAGAAATGCTGGGCGGCGTCATGGGTTCCAAGAAACCGGTGCACCCGAACGATCACGTCAATATGAGCCAGTCGTCGAACGACACCTACCCGACGGCCATGCATATCGCCTGCGCCGAACAGATCGCTCATCACCTCCTGCCGTCGCTGAAGCATCTGCATGCGGCCCTCGACATGAAGGTCACGGAATTCAGCCACATCATCAAGATCGGCCGCACACATACGCAGGATGCGACGCCGCTTACTCTCGGCCAGGAATTCTCGGGCTATGCAGCACAAGTTGGCTCGGCCATCAAGCGCATCGAAATGACCCTACCCGGCCTCTGCGAACTCGCCCAGGGCGGCACCGCCGTCGGCACCGGGCTGAATGCGCCCGTCGGTTTTGCCGAAAAGGTCGCCGAAGAGATCGCCGCCATCACCGGCATGCCCTTCGTGACCGCGCCGAACAAGTTCGAGGCGCTCGCCTCGCATGATTCCATGGTCTTCGCCCATGGCGCGATCAATGCGGCAGCCGCTGCCCTCTTCAAGATCGCCAACGACATCCGCCTGCTCGGCTCCGGCCCGCGCGCCGGCCTCGGCGAACTGGCGCTGCCGGAAAACGAGCCCGGCTCGTCGATCATGCCCGGCAAGGTGAACCCGACCCAGTGCGAAGCCCTGACGCAGGTCTGCATCCACGTCTTCGGCAATAATGCCGCGCTGACCTTCGCCGACAGCCAGGGCCATTTCGAGCTCAACGTCTACAATCCGATGATGGCTTACAACTTCCTGCAGTCGGTCCAACTCCTCGGCGACGCTGCCGTCTCCTTCACCGACAATTGCGTCGTCGGCATCGAGGCCCGCGAAGACAATATCAAGGCCGGCCTCGAACGCTCGCTGATGCTGGTGACCGCGCTTGCGCCCAAGATCGGCTACGACGCCGCCGCCAAGATCGCCAAGACGGCGCACAAGAACGGCACGACGCTGAAGGAAGAGGCCTTAGCGAGCGGGCTGGTGACGT
Organism: Rhizobium sp. WYJ-E13; assembly: GCF_018987265.1. NCBI lineage: Bacteria > Pseudomonadati > Pseudomonadota > Alphaproteobacteria > Hyphomicrobiales > Rhizobiaceae > Rhizobium > Rhizobium sp. WYJ-E13. The sequence goes on from NZ_CP076853.1 coordinate 1,678,448, forward strand.
CGGAAGAATATGACACGATCGTGCGGCCGGAGACGATGATCAGCCCGAAGTGAGCTGATAAGGCGTGACTGTCGAAGGCTGGCTGTGTGCCGGCCTTTTTGCTTTTCACGGCACAAGCGGCCGCAGAGATTTGGCGCATCACCTTTCTTGATCAGGAGCGGAAGCGCCTCGGCATTTCGCCGCCAATCCCCCATCCTTCCCGATTGATTTTGCCCCCAGCCAGATTTAGACCGGTTCCAAACTATCCCACCTAGAAAGGTCACTTCATTGGCTGACGATCTCTTCCCCCTCGGCGCCGACACCACTCCTTACCGCAAGATCAGCAGCGACTATGTTTCGGTCGACAGCTTCAAGGGTCAGGAGATTCTGAGCGTCGATCCCGAGGGCATCCGCCTTCTCGCAGAAACCGCCTTTGCCGACGCCAATCATCTGCTCCGCCCCGGCCATCTGAAGCAGCTCGCTTCGATCCTCGACGACCCGGAAGCGACCGACAACGACCGTTTCGTCGCCTATGACCTGCTGAAGAACGCCAATATCGCCGCCGGCGGCGTGCTGCCCATGTGCCAGGATACGGGTACCGCGATCATCATGGGCAAGAAGGGCCGTCGCGTCTGGACCGAGGGCGGTGACACGGCTGCCCTTTCGAAGGGTGTGCTCGACGCCTATGAAAAGAAGAACCTGCGCTACTCGCAGCTCGCGCCCATCAAGATGTTCGAGGAAAAGAACACCAAGAACAATCTGCCGGCGCAGATCGATATCTATGAGGAAGGTACCGACAGCTACGACTTCCTCTTTGTCGCCAAGGGCGGTGGCTCGGCCAACAAGACCTTCCTCTTCCAGGGCACGCCCTCACTCCTGTCGCATGACCGCATGCTGGACTTCCTTAAGGAGAAGATCCTTACGCTGGGTACGGCAGCCTGTCCCCCCTACCATCTGGCGATCGTCATCGGCGGGACATCGGCCGAGATGAACCTCAAGACCGTCAAGCTCGCCTCCACCCGCTATCTTGACGAATTGCCGACCGAAGGCTCCGAAAACGGCCACGCCTTCCGCGATATCGAGATGGAAAAGGAAATCCACAAGCTGACCCAGAGCCTCGGCGTCGGCGCCCAGTTCGGCGGCAAGTATTTCTGTCATGACGTGCGCGTCATCCGCCTGCCCCGCCACGGCGCCTCGCTGCCGATCGGCCTCGGCGTTTCCTGTTCCGCCGACCGCCAGGCCAAGGGCAAGATCACCCGGGACGGTATCTTCATCGAGCAGCTCGAGACCGATCCGTCCAAGTACATGCCTGATATCGACGAGGCGAAGCTTTCCGAATCCGTCGTGCGCATCGATCTGAACAAGCCGATGGCCGATATCCTCGCCGAGCTTTCCAAGCACCCGGTCAAGACGCGCCTGTCGCTGTCAGGCACGATTATCGTCGCCCGCGACCTTGCGCATGCCAAGATCCGCGAGCGTCTGGAAAAGGGCGAAGGCATGCCCGACTATATGAAGAACCACCCGGTCTATTATGCCGGCCCGGCCAAGACCCCTGCCGGTTACGCCTCCGGCTCGTTCGGCCCGACGACCGCTGGTCGCATGGATAGCTATGTCGACCAGTTCCAGTCTTTCGGCGGTTCCATGGTGATGCTTGCCAAGGGCAACCGCTCGCGCGCCGTGCGCGAGGCCTGCAAGAAGCATCAGGGCTTCTATCTCGGCTCGATCGGCGGCCCGGCCGCCCGTCTGGCGCAGGACTGCATCCGCAAGGTCGATGTGCTGGAATATCCCGAACTCGGCATGGAAGCCGTCTGGAAGATCGAAGTGGAAGACTTCCCGGCCTTCATCGTCATCGACGACAAGGGCAACGACTTCTTCCAGGAACTGAACCTGGGGTGACGAATGCCGGCGTGGGCTGATTGAGGGGCCACACGGCAAGCCCTCAAAAGCGAACGCTCTACCGCACCGAAGCTGTCTCAGACGTATCGATATTGGCCGCTGCCGGTTTCTCCATGGCGGCGATATCGGATGCGTTGAGAATATCCCCCGCCTTCACGCTGGCGAGAATATCGGTGCTGAAGATGCCGTTGAAGAAGCCGCTCTGCTGCAGGAGGAAAGCACCGCCGGCGAGAATGGCGAGTGCGAGAATGGTGGGCGAAGTATGACGAGACGATTGCATGATCTCATGCCTTCAACGATGGACCGCGATCCGGTCCCCGCAAATCAGGTTTCTTGAGATAGAATCTGTCGTTTCGCCCTGCCCGCCAGTAGATTAGAGAACAGACACCGACCGTCAACAAAACAAAAACAATCCCTAAAAAGAGAAAACGACTGAACTTTTTTGGGGCACCTCGCGCATAGGAGGTGTCTCTTTCGCAGTTGAACTTACAAAATCCTGAGAAAAATCATAGGGCTGATCATAGTATTGATGCCCATCAAACTTATCGTATGTAATCTTTGGTATATGTGGCTTTAATCTTTTCCCAAGAAATCTAAGCTAACAAGTAGAAGATTGCTTAGGAATTGGATGAGGAGTTGCCGGAATGAATACGGCCGTTGCGCCCAAGGTGCAAGTTCCCGATGTGGCGGGTCAGATCACCTATGCCATGCGTTCCATGGGCGTTGCACCAATTCCCCGCAACTACGAACTCTTCTATGAGGCCTATATTGGCTCCAACCCGGCGCTCACCCGCGACCTTGCCGCCCTCGGCAGCCAGGCGACGCAGGCCGAGATCGATGCGCTCGGCGCCCAGCATTGCGCCCACACGGCACCTGCCAAGATCTTCGATGATGCGCATAGCCGCATCGCCAGCGAACTGGAAGGCCTGCTGAGGGTGCTTCGCCAGGAGCAGACCTCGCTCGAAAGCTACAACAGGCTGCTCAACGAGACTTGCAAGCGCATCAATTCCAAGAGCACGAGCAGCGCCGACCTTATCGAAAACGCCATCGACCTGCTCACCCAGGCAACCGGCGATACGATCACCCACGGGGAAAAGACCGTTGAAGACATGGTCCAGCGCTCGCAGGAGATGGATGAGGTCCGCAAGGAACTCGACGAATACAAGCGCATCGCCAATACGGACTCGCTGACGCGCCTGTCCAACCGCCGCGCCTTCGACGACCGGCTGGCCGCCGTCTTCAACAATCCGGCGTTGCGCCCGGTCACGGCGCTGCTGCTTGCCGACATCGACAATTTCAAGAAGATCAACGACACCTACGGCCACCCGGTCGGCGACAAGGTTCTGGCGACGGTTGCCTCCGTCATTCGCGCCAATGTCCGCCGCGACGTCTTCGTCGCCCGCACCGGCGGCGAGGAATTCGCGCTCATCATCGACGGCAATACGCTCGAGGAAGTAACGGCAATTGCCGGGCGCATCCGCCGCACGCTGGAATCCACCCCTTTCAAGAATTCCCGCACGCGCGTCAATTACGGCCCGGTCACTGTCTCGATCGGCATCTGCATGGCCTCGCACGCCGGCGATGCCGGTGAGCTCTATTCCAAGAGCGATATCGCCCTTTACAGCGCCAAGAACGCCGGCCGCAACTGCACCGTCGTCTATGAGGACGGCATGCAGAAGGAATTCACCAAGAGCTGGCTGATCTACAAGTCCTGATCACGGGGCGGTAATAGAGAGAAAACGAAATACATGCATCTGGTGGCCGGAAACGGCCGCTTTCTTTTTGAGTGAAGGCATGTCGCGCAAGAGTGCGCCGCTGCTTCTCTCAAACCACCTCGATCCGGAAATCCGTGCCCTCCCAGCGCTGTACATCCGTCCAGAAGATCGTGAAGTCGATCATTCCGGGGCCGAGCGTCCGCGTCGGCAGGTCGAAGACATGCATGCCGAAGCCGGTGTCGCGGCACGGGCTGTCGGTGGCGCTCGTCCAGCCGTCGGTGGACCAGCGCACCCGCGCGGGTGATGGCAGTTCGATGCGCAGCTCACGGCCGGCCGGCATCTGGTCGCGCCGGGCGGTCAGCCGCCAGGAGAATGGTGCCGGCGCCGGTTTTGCCGCGACATAGCGGGCAAAAGTCTGTGGCGGCCTGTCGAAGATCACGCCATCGCGCAGCGACCGCAGCAGCTTGATATGTTCCGCGTGCGCCCAGACCAGCGGCATGGCGCTGCCCGAGGGCCGGCCGAGGAAAAGCTCGCGTTCCGGCACGTCCTCGCTGTCCCAGATCTGCTCGGGCAAGAGCCCGCCTTGGCTCGCCGAGGCTTCGAGCGCGGCGAGCATGCGCCGTGCTTCGTCCGCTCGCCCGGCAGCGAGTTCGTAATGAGCGCGCTCGCCTGTCAGCAGCGGCCAGAGCCTGCCGACACCGCTGCCGGCAAAGGGCGCGCCGCCAATGCGCTCGCCGTAGCCGTCGTCATTGTAGCGATACCAGTAGGGACCGGCTGGAAGATCGCGCCGTAGCTCCGCATCGATCGCCGCGACCGTGCCGGTGATGCGCGGATCGTCGGCGGCCCTCAGGCCAAAGCGCACCAGCGCCAGCGCATCCGGGCTGATCAGCAGGTCCGCTTCCAGCACTTCTCCGCCATTGTCACGATTGCGGATCGGAATGAAGTCACGCCTCAGTGACAGGCTACCGTCCGCGGCCGAGGCGATGCGCACGTAATAGCCCTCGATGCCGAGGCTGCGCGACAGTTCCGTATCGCTTGCGTAGGTCCATTCCTCGATACGCTCGTTCCAGCCATCGGCCACCTCGCGCAGATAGCGCGCCGCATCCAGCCGCCCGGCCGCTTCCACCGCGTCGGCCGCCGCAAGCAGCCCGGCGATCTCGACGGCGAGCGTGAACGGCGAATAGCCGGCATCCTCCTCCCATCGATCCTCCTCGGTGGCGGGACCGTTTCTGACGATGTAGCCCGCTGCCGCCTCGATCATGGGCAGATAGCGGCCGGCCTCCGAGGCACCGACCGCGCCCGATCGCAGCAGCATGTCGTAGAGCAGGATGGGAAATGCCGTCTCGTCCATCTGGATGCCGTACCAGTAGGGCCTTCCATCGAGCCAGGCATTCTGCACCCAATGGCCGTCCGCCTCCTGGATGACAGCGAGATAGTCGAGCACGGAGCGCGCGTCAGCGGTAGCGCCCGCGGCAAGCAGGCCGCCCGCCGTCTCCACCAGGTCGCGCGTCCAGACCAGGTGATAGCCGCCAAGGTCGTCATCGCTCTTGCTGAAACCCCAGGGGATGGATAGGCTGGCGATGATGGCGCCCGAGGCATCGTCGCGATGGGTGGCGAGCACGCCGGTACTGACGCGGTAGCGGTTCAACTTATCAGGATCATGCGGCTCGTCCAACCCAAGCAGCCCGGCCTGCCACTCCCGCCAGCCGCTGCAATAGTGCTTCAGCGCCGGCTCGGCGCCGTGCTCCAGGCTGAGAAGGGTGCGCAGGGCTGCCTCCTCAGGCTGGGTGCCGAAGCCAATGGCAATCAGCGCCCTTCCCTGTTCAGCTCGCCCCTCGCCTGCCTGGATGTCGAGCGTGCCCGACAGCGCGACATTGCCCGAGGTGGCGCGGCAATATTCCTGCTTCAGCCCCTCGCCGCGTGACAATGTCTGCCAGCCGTCGGAAAAGCCGACATAGCCCACTGAGCGGGCAAGCCAGGGCACCGACGCAGCAACCGCAAGCGCCCGCCCGGAACCTTCGGCAAACAGCATCGGCCTGCGTTTGAAATCGGCATACCAGCCGGTGTTGTCGCCGCCGCCATTGACGAGATGCGGGGCGATCAGCGCGTACAGCCGGTAGTCGGAGAGATTGCCCGTCAATGCCTCGAAGCGGATGTCCTGCAGCACCACCTCGCGCTCCGGGTCCGAAAAGATGGTCTTGGTGATGCGATAGCGTCCATCGCGCGCGGTATTGACGATGCGGAAGGCAGGAACGCCGTCCTCGATCGCCTGCACACTGTGATCGGCATCGCGCTTCTCCTCGGAGAAATAGTTCTTCGCCGTGACGATGAAGCCGAAATCGCGCACGCAGGCCATATCGAGCCGTGGCGCGTAGATCTCGTTGAGGATGCCATGGCTGGCCGTGAACCAGACGCAGCTCGCCGAATTGACTGATGTACCGACCGCGCTCTTGTCGCTCGAGGTCCAGCGGGGTTCGATGCCCGGCGCACCCGGCGGCACGACGGAACCGGGTGGCAATGTTGGAAAGGCCAAGTGCAGTTCCTCCGCTCAGGCTGTGTTCCTCATAGAGCGCCACATCCTGAGACGAAATTCAGTGATCCGCAATATACCGCCCTTGACAGTTGCTGCCGATCTTGTGCCGGATAGGATCGCGCGGGGAGCTGAAGCGGGCATTGCCCGGGAGGAGCGTCAGGCATGGCTGACATGACGGAAGCATCTGAAGCAAAACAGACAAGCGAGCGCAGCAAGCCGAAGGCGGCAGCATCTGCCGGCCGCATCGTGCTCGCCGTCGATATCGGCGGCTCGCACGTGAAAGCGGAACTCAGCAGCGGCAGTGAGCGACGCTCGGTCGTTTCAGGGTCGAAGATGACGGCGGCCAGGATGGTGGACGCGCTCAGCGATCTCACCGCCGACTGGCAATATGACCTCGTCGCCATGGGCTATCCCGGCCCTGTCGCCGCTCATCGCCCGGCAGCCGATCCGTTCAACCTCGGGCCGGGATGGAAGGGTTTCGATTTCGAGACAGCCCTCGGCAAGCCCGTGCGCATGGTCAACGACGCGCTGATGCAGGCGATCGGCAGCTACGAGGCGGGCCGCATGCTCTTCCTCGGCCTCGGCACCGGTCTCGGCTCGGCCATGATCGCCGAAAACGTCTGCATGCCGCTCGAACTGGCGCACATGCCCTACAAGAAGGCGACATTCGAAGATTATGTCGGCGAACGCGGCCTGGAAGGCCGCGGTAAAGGCAAATGGAGAAAGTCGGTCTTCGACGTCGCCGATCGCCTGAATGCTGCCCTGCTGCCCGATTACATCGTCATCGGCGGCGGCAATGTCGAACGGCTCAAGGAATTACCGCCGAAGTGCCGGCGCGGCAACAATGACAACGCCTTCCGCGGCGGTTTCCGGATCTGGCTCGACGAGAGCCTGCGGCTGTGAGCGGCAGTGAAACTGATGTGTTTGAAGCCCCCTTGGGCGGCGGAAGGTGATGACAATGCTGGACAAGGACAAGCTGTTCGTCGGCTCGATTCCGGAAAACTACGACCGTTACATGGTGCCGCTGATTTTCGAGCCCTTCGCCGCGGACCTTGCGCAGAGGGCGGCATCCCTGTCGCCCGGCGCCGTTCTGGAAAGCGCAGCTGGCTCCGGGGTTGTGACCCGCGCATTGGCGCCGAAACTGTCGTCGGGCGCACGCTATGTCGTCACCGATCTCAACCAGCCGATGCTTGACTACGCCGCTTCGCAACAGGGCCTCGATGATCGCCTGGAATGGCGCCAGGCGGATGCTCTGGCGCTGCCGTTTGAAAATGCCGCCTTCGATCTCGTCTGCTGTCAGTTTGGCGCGATGTTCTTCCCGAACCGCATATCGGGCTACCGCGAAGCAAAACGTGTCCTGAAGCCCGGCGGACATTTCCTGTTCAACGTATGGGACCGTATCGAGGAGAATGTTTTTGCCGACGATGTGACAAATGCCCTCGCAACAATGTTTCCGGACGATCCGCCGCGCTTCCTTGCCCGCACGCCGCATGGCTATCATGACAAGGCGCTGATCCGCGCCGAGCTGGAAGAGGCGGGTTTCTCTAATGTGATGATCGAAACGAGAGCCGAGCAGAGCCGCGCCTCCTCACCCCGGATTCCTGCGCTCGCCTATTGCCACGGGACCGTCCTTCGCAGCGAAATCGAAGCCAGAGCTCCGGGAAAACTGGACGTTGCGACCGACTGTGCCGCATCCGCGATTGCCGACCGGCATGGCGACAGTGAGGTTGCTGCCAAAATTCAGGCCCACGTCATCATGGCAGTCGCGTAGACTGGCTGGATTGCGCTTTCCGATGGCGGCAACGATTCGGGGGATGCAAGGCTTGGCCTGATGGCAGGGGCGGCGATAGGGGCCGCTTTGCTCGCGAAGGATTGACCGGCCGATACGGCTCAGGCGGAAAGCTGCAGCAGGATCCCACTTGCTGCCATCAGCAGCACGACGATCCATGGCGGCGCCTTCCAGACGGCCAGCAGGAGGAAGCCGGAGAGCGCAAGGGCAAAATCGGCCGATGTGAGGACCGCGCTTGTCCATACCGGATTGTAGAGGGCTGCACCCAGCACGCCGACCACGGCTGCATTTGCGCCACGCATGGCCGCCTGCGCCAGCGGATAGGTGCTGAGCCTGTCCCAGAAAGGCAGGGTGCCGAGCAGCAGCAGAAGGCCGGGCAGAAAGATGGCGACGAGAGCGATGGCCGCGCCAGCGATACCGTTTGGAGCCGGCCCCATCACCGCCCCGAGATAGGCCGAAAACGTGAAAAGCGGACCAGGTACCGCCTGCGCAACGCCGTAACCGGCGAGAAACGCGTTTTCCGAAACCCAGCCCGACCGCACGACCTCCGTTTCGAGCAGCGGCAGGACGACATGCCCGCCGCCGAACACCAGCGCACCCGAGCGATAGAAGGCATCGAAAAGGCGCAGCCCCTGCGAATCCATGACGGAAGCGATGAGCGGCAATCCGAACAGCAGGAGCAGGAACGCCAGCAGACAGGTGAGGCCTGCAGATCTCGATATTCCGAACGAAAAACCTGTCCGTTGCTCGACTGCTGCCCCGCGGCAAAGGACGAGCCCTGAAACGGCACCCAGCACGATGGCTGCGAGCTGGCCCAATGTCCCTCCTGCTGTCACCATGAAAATCGCGGCCAGCGCGATGCCGGCGCGCGGCCGGTCAGGCGTCAGCGATCGTGCCATGCCCCAGACGGCCTGCGCCACGACCGCCACGGCGACGAGCTTCAATCCGTGCAGCAGGCCTTGCCCGGCAGGATTGTCGAGCGCGGTGGCGGCGGTCGCGAAGATGAGGAGGATCAGGGCAGACGGAAGCGTGAATGCGCTCCACGCCGCAAGCGCCCCAAGCGGTCCGCCGCGCAAGAGGCCCATCGCAAAGCCGACCTGGCTCGATGCGGGACCGGGAAGAAACTGACAGAGGGCAACGAGATCGGCATAGCCCTTCTCGTCGATCCATTTGCGCCGCGTCACGAGTTCGTCACGGAAATAGCCGAGATGCGCGATCGGTCCGCCGAATGACGTGAGGCCAAGCTTCAGGAAGGCGCCGAAGACCTCCGCAGGCGTACCTGCCGATGGAGCCGCCGTCTTCTCCTCAGTTATTTCCTTTGCATCCACGCCAATATTCCCCGTTGCTCCGCCCCCGTATCCTCATCATCAATGACAGCACAATGACAACAGGTGATTTCGATGTCGGTCGAATAAGCCGTTGCAGATCTTGTGGCGGCACGGATCAGTCAGCCTGACGGATCCGCGTTCGTGGGGGCAGCCGATCGCGGCGAATGCTTCGATGCGGGACGAATTATCGATGGAAAAGAAAGGCTTGACGGGACGCGCTTGGGTCATCGCGCGCCCGCAAAGCCTCGGATGCAATTGGCCTTGTTACTGAGCAGCGAGCGGAGCCGCTGTAGCCGCACGCGTCACCGGCGGCGGGTTCCACTTGCCGATCAGCGCGCTGCCCTTCGGCGCATAGAGCCTCATCGTCAGATTATACGGGCCGTTCGGCGCCGGCAGCCAGTTCCATTCCCTATCCTTCCCGGGGCTTTCGGTCTGGAAATAAAGGTCGAGCGAGCCGTCGGCGTTATACTGGAACGGCATCCAGCTGCTGACCGCGAAACGGTTAAGCGGGTTGGCGACCTGGAAGCCGTCGCTGTCATAGAGGGTGACCGACCAGAAAGCGTTGACCGGCGGAATCGCCTCCTTTTCGAAATGGATGGTGTAATTGCTTCGTCCGTCCAGCGGGTTGCCGGTTTCATCCGCAAGGTTCAGCGGATAGATGGCGTCTTCAGGCAGATTGGCGCCAAGTCCCTGTTGCGCCACGATCGCCCGTTTCAGGTAGTAATTGCCATAGACGCCCATCGTGTCGGTGTTCATCGACCAGCCATTGACCACGCGTGCCAATGTCTTCAGCTTCCAGCCCATGAGCGCCTGCGCATCCTGCGGTGCCGTCTTCAACGCTTTCTGAACGATGGGATCGGCCTTGGACAGGTCAAAGCTCTTGCCGGGCTCGATACCGATCTGCTTCATGCGGGCAATGATCGGTTGATCGGTGCTGTGCGGCGGATGAAGTTTCAGGAGTTCGGCAGCGTAAGCGAAATAGTCTTCCGCCGAAGCCGTATCGGCCTGCATCTTAGGCGGCGTCTTCATGTCGACGGAAGGGTCTATCTTGACCTCGGCCGGCTTGGCGTCTTTGCCCCACTGCGACAGCGGCGTGATCTTGTAGCCGTCCTGGATCTTGTGAACGGCATCGTAGTCATCGGGGCCATCGGTCTTGGTGCGCCCGATGATCCAGACATAGGGCGTCGGAGCGTCGATCCGTTCGGTCCCATCAGGCAGCTTGAATTCGTCGAACCTGTCGCGAAGCTCGGGCCTCCAGCCGGGCGGTGCGATCAGGAAATTTCCGGCCGATGTTCCGGTCGTTCGCCAGCCCGGCGCGGCGAACACATCCGTCCACATGTCCAGCATCGGCAGTAGGTAATAGCGGCCTCCGGTATCCGGCGCGGTAACCACCACCGGCTCCGTCGTCAGATCGAGCCAGCCGCTCGAATAGAGCGTGTCGAAATTCGGCCGGACCACGGCCTTCATGTCCGCCGTCGGAAACGCGCGGATATTGATGAACCGGTTGGGCGGACCGCCGATTGCCCCCTCCTTCGGTTCCATGTTGGTCAATTGCTTGCGGGTGATGTCCATCGTTATCAGCGGATAAAAATAGACATAGGCCTCGATGCCGATCTGACGCGCCTCCTCCTCCGTCAGGGAGGCGGCCCTGGCCTCAGGTGCGGCCGGAATGGCCATCGAAGCAATTGACAGGAAGACGAACGACATAGGCGTTCGCAACAGGCGTTTGATCCCAAACTGGATTGTCATGTGCGTTTCCCCCCGAACGAAATGAAGAACCCGGCAGGACCTCGATTTACGCCGGCGCATCTTTGGCGAGACCAAGATGGCCAAGGTACTCGGACCTGCTGAGCGACCCGACCGAAACATAAAGGGCGTATATCCGGAAGTACGTTACAGTAAACGGCGCCGTAAATGGCCGGGATACAGAACTCTTTGCTTCGATCCGGAGCAGGATATTGGCTTTGATTGAAGGCCCTTCCGCAAATGTCAGGCGAATGCCATAACTCGATTCCCGACACGGAGGAGGACGACATGACTGAAATGACGGTTCTTGCATTTGCGCTCGTGGCATTCATCGGCATCGCCACGCCCGGCCCGACCGTGCTTCTCGCCCTGACGAACGGCTCGAAATTCGGAGTGCGCCGGGCGATATCGGGCATGATCGGTGCTGTCATGTCCGACTTCGTGCTGATCGGCGCAGTCGCATTGGGTCTTGGCGCCCTGCTCGCGGCCTCGGAATTCTGGTTCACCGTCGTCAAATGGGTCGGCGTCTGCTACCTCGTCTTCCTGGGTGTCATGCTGCTGCGTTCGAAGGGAACGCTTGACGTCTCGCTGCGCTCTGAAAGCGGAAACGCAGCCGCTTCGGCAGTGACGATCTTCCTGAAGAGCTTTCTCGTCGCCGTCACCAACCCGAAGGGCTATCTGTTCTTCTCGGCCTTCCTGCCGCAATTCATTGATCCCTCGGGTCCGCAGGTCGAGCAATATGCCATGCTCGCCCTCGTCTTCGCCGCCATCGATTTCATGGTCATGTTCGGCTACGCGGCTCTCGGCTCGCAGGCCGTCCGGCTGCTCCGGAAATCGGGCGCGCTCTGGCTCGACCGGATCTGCGGCAGCGCGCTTCTGACGCTTGCCGGGTCCTTGGCGCTCTATCGGCGGGCCAGCACGTAACTCCCCTCACCTGCCGATTTACAGCGAGTTTACGGTAACGTACTTATCCGAACTCTCCCGATCTGCATTCAATAGTCCCGAGGGGGCGCCGTTCCGGCGCCGCAACAGGAGGGCTTGTGCATGCGTGGAGTATGGAGACTGACTGGCGCGGCGGCGATCGCCATCATCGCCTGGACGGGTGCGGCGAAGGCAGACACGATCAGCTATGCCGATGCGATCACCGTGCTCGCGAAGGATTGCGGCGCCGATATCAAGAGGCTCTGCAAGGGGCTGAACCTCGGCAATAACAGGATCGCCGATTGCCTCGCACAGAATGCGGGCAAGGTCTCGCCAACCTGCACATCCACGCTTGCGAGTGTCGCGGCATCGATCCAGAAGCGGGAGCAGGCACAGACGGCCTACAGTAAGGTCTGCGCCACCGACATGGCGCGGCGCTGCAATGGCGTTGTCGGCGACGGCTACATTCTCGCATGCCTGGCCAAAAAGCAGAAAACGATCAGTGCCCGGTGCAATCAGGCGATATCAGATGCAGGCTGGAGGTAAGGTCATGATGTCCAGAAAAATCGCCCTCGCCGGCTTTGCTGCCGCCCTCCTCTTGCCCGCTCTTGCGTTTGCGCAGCAAGTCTCCCAGGAGCGGATCATCAACGGTCTTGGAAAGCTTCAGGGGGCAGCGCCTATCGTCGACGTCGAACTGCTGAGACAGGAGGCACTGAACGGGTCCGGAAAACAGATGTCCGGCCTGCCGAACTGGAGCAAGGTGGCGCGCCTGCCGCAGATGGTGGTCGAGATCGACTTCGCGAACGATTCCGTCGCCATCGAGCCGGAATCCTACCGCACGCTCGGCATGATCGCCGATGCGCTGCATCACCCGAACCTCTGGGCCTACAAGTTCCTCGTCGTCGGCCATACGAGTTCGACCGGCACCGACCAGCACAATCTCGACCTCAGCCAGCAGCGGGCCGAAGCGATCAAGGAGATCCTTTCGACCACCTTCGCGATCGATCCGAGTCGCCTTTATGCGGTCGGGGTCGGCGAATATTTCCCGATCGAGGGCTCGAAATCGGAGGCCGCTAATAATAGGCGCGTCCAGCTTTACAATCTCGGTGTCTTCACGAAAAAGCCGTGAGCGACGAAGCCGGAGGCATCGATGGATTTCCTTCGTGATCTTGCCGGATGGAGCGTGCTGGCCGTCGCGGTACTTCTGCTGGTCGTGCAGCTCGTTGCACACGAAATCGGCTATCGCTTCGGTTCCGCGCGTAAGCCGAATGTTGCGGGCCAGGCAGAAAATGTCGGCGTCGTCGTTGCCGGCATGCTGGGCCTGCTCGCCTTCGTGCTTGCGCTCACGCTTTCCTATTCGACCGCCCGTTTCAACGAGCGGCGCGAGGGCACGTTGAGTGAAGCCAACGCCATCGGCACCGCCTGGCTGCGGGCGGTCGCGATCGGCACGCCTGATGCTGTCAAGGTGGCGCGGCTGCTCGAAGATTATCTGAATGCCCGGGAGGCCTTCGTCAAAGCTGGCTTCGATTCCGATGCCATCGCCAGCGCCAACCAGGAAACCTCCCGCCTGCAGCAATCGATTTGGGCCGGCGTCAGCGCCATCGTGCGTGAGCGTCCGGATCCTGTCACGGCCGCGCTGATGGCGTCCGTCAACGAAGTCTTCGATACCGGCTCGGCGGAGCGTTTCGCCATGGGCATACGTCTGCCGCCGCAGATTTTCTGGCTGTTAGCCGGCGTCATGTTGCTCAGCATGGCCTCGGTCGGCTATCAGTTCGGGCTCCGAGGCCGGCCGGTGCGCGTTCTCATTCTGCTGCTGACGATCGTATGGACGGCGATTATAGTTAACATCCTGGATCTCGCCTCGCCAAGGGTCGGCAATTTCCGCACCAATGCCATCGTCTACGAATGGACGCGCCAGGGCTTTTCGGGCATGGCAGCGCCGCCAGCCACATCGCAGTGAATACGGCCCGGGCTCCTGTCGCCGTCAGGTGACGTTGCCGAAATTCTATTTCTGTAGCGCTTCGCCGGCATCCGGGCGTTCTCCCACGCGCGCCACGAGCAGCGAATAGGCCACGTAATATTTGTAGATATTGCTGACATACTGGACCGTCTCTCGGCCGACGATCTCGGAGGCGGCATTCTCGACATTGCCGAACCAGACATTGGGGTCGAGCCCCATGGCTTTGGCCTTGTCGCGGAATTTCCTCAGGTTCCCCGGTCCGGCATTATAGGCGGCGAAGGCAAAGAGCTGCCTGTCCTTGGCGTCCAGCCCTTCATCGTCGATATAGGTGTTGATCAGGTGGCGCAGATATTTCGCACCCGCTTCGACATTGCGGTCGGCATCCTTGTCGATCCCGGTGATGCCGACCACCTTGTCCTTTGCTGTAGAGGGGAGCATCTGCATGACGCCGACTGCCCCGCGCGGCGAGCGCCTGGACTGGTCGAGCTGCGATTCCTGATAGCCCTGCGCCAACAGCATCAGATAGTCGAAGGAATAGGTCCCGCCATATTTGCGAAAGATCTCGACGAGCTTCTGGAAACGGTCGACGTCGGCGGGCGAATAGGCGCGTTTGACGATCTTGTCCTGCTTGTAGAAGGTGTTGCGCAGAATATTGCCGAAGGTCGTGCCGACCTTATGGGTGGCCACGAATGCGTTGAGCTCAACCATGAATTGCGGACTGTTCTTGCGGATCGCCCAGGCGATCTTGCCTTGCGATGACAGCACGACATCATGGCGCACCTTCATGTCGGCAAAGACATGCGTCCAGATATCCGCTTTGTAGACATCGACGATGGTGAAAGGCAGAAGCTCGGCATTGACCATCTCCATAAGGTCTTCATCCTCGAGGCTCTCGTCCATCAGGTCGATGACGATCTCGGACTTGCCTGCGGCAGAAAGCGCCTTGTTCTTCGCCAGGAGGTGTTCGTGATAGCTGCTGGTGGCCCGCACGGCCACATGCTGACCGGACAGATCGTCGAGGCTTGAAACCGGCGGGCTGCCCGGAGATGCGACCAGGACTTCCTCGGCATTTTCATAAAGCGGATCGGTAAAATCCACCTGGCGCAGCCGCTCCTCCGTGATCGTCAGGTTCGCCATGACGATATCGCCATAGCCCTCGTTCAGCGAGGTCAACAGCTTGTCGCGCGGCGTCGGCACGAAGACGATGTTGACATGATCGATCTGCTTCTTGCGGTCCTTGTTGAGGACCTTTTCGAGCTCCAGCCCGAATTGCACTGCCGTGCCGAACTGGCGGCCCTTGTCGACGAAATAGATCGTCTTGCTGTAGGGAACGAGCACGCGAACGATGCGGCGCTCCTTCATCGCATTGAGATCGATGACGTGCTTCTGGATGAGGCCGGGAGAACCCGCCTTCTCGGCTGCCGCCGGCGTCGTCCAAAGCGACGCGGCAACGAACAACAGGACAAATAGCACCTTCAAGAACGAGCTCATAGAGGCCTCCCCAGCATCGGCCGTCAACACATCTGGTGAACATTGCGGCTTCGGTCTTTACCGTCGCGGGAGCTCCGGCCGCACTCCCGCGACGGCCTTGTCCATACGCTTGGCATTGAGTGCACCGGTATCTTCGATCTTACCATCAGCCGTTGCCTTGATGACGCCGCGCGGGGCGAACTGCCGGCGGAAGGCCGGGTACTTCGGATAGAAATAGCCCTCCGGCTCCTCCTCGGCATTGAGGTGATAAAGATTGCCGAAGAACTCGTCGAAGCCGTGCTTGATCGGCAGATGCTGATCCTGGTCGCCGAGATGGTTCTTGCCGAACTGGCCGGTCGCATAGCCCCTGGTTTTCAGCACGTCGGCAATGGTCGGCATCCAGTCCTGAATGCCATGCGGGTCGCCGGGCATGCCGATGGTGAGAAGGCCCGTGCGGAACGGCTCCTGCCCGAGGATGAAAGAGGCACGGCCGGCTGTGCAGCTCTGCTGGCCGCAGGAATCGGTAAAGATCGCCCCTTCCCTGGCGATGCGGTCGATATTCCGCGTGCGATAGCCCATCAGACCCATGGTGTAGGCGCTGATCTGTGGAATGCCGATATCGTCGCCGAAGATGACGAGAATGTTCGGCGGTTTGCCGGAACCACCTCCCTGGGCGGGTGCTGTCTGCGGCGTCTGCGTCGCAGCCTGATCGACCGCGGACGAGGCGGCGAGAGCCGTGATCGCAAGCGACGTGCCGCCAAGCAGAAGGTTACGGCGGCTGACGGTTGCCAACGTATCATCCTGCTCTTGATTTTCGACGTCTTTCATCGATCTCCTCCACGAGATGAAACCAGCACGCGAATGCTTTGCCAAATTCCATGATCGCGGAAGTACGTAACGGTAAACATCGGGCGTAAACGGCCGCGTTAACGGGCCAGGCCTTGCCGCAGCCTCCGATATCAGCCTGTCACATATTCTTCGCCGTCGCGCGTTATTGCCTGCGCGAAGCAATGACTGAAATTGGTCGAGAATGATGCCCATGTGTCACCACATAAACAGGCCAACAGCCGGCGAGCCTGAGTGACGGCGCGACCAGGGGTTGGCATCGAGCTCGCGACACGCTTTAGGCCACTTGTGCAGGCACCAGCCGCGCCCGTAAGTCGCCTCGACGTTAATGCAGTTCTTATGTTCCCTGCCCCGGGCAATATCGATTTCCTATGGGCTTTTCGACAGACTCCCTCCTGCAATCCTGTCGATGACCTCAAGGAAGAAACCCATGTTCGGCCAGAGCGGCGTAGCTTACCTGGCGCGTGAACGCGAAATCATCGCCGGCCCAAGCAGAATCCGGAGGACCTATCGGCAGTTTCTGGCGAGTCTGATGACAGCAGGCATCCTCGTCATGCGGTTGGCGGTCGCGATCGCCATCCGGCTGGTACCGCACAGCGTCTCCTTCCAGCGCTAATCACGCTCAGTCTGCCGCAGTGAAATGCGCCAGCTGGTCGGTATAGGACTTCTGGAAAGCCGGCGGGACATCCGCGCATGACGCAGCGCACGCGGATGTGTCGAGGGCCAGGACGGGCGATCACCGGCCGAGCCAGCGATATTCCTGGATCGAGGCCTTGCCGGTCTTCTTGTCGTAAAGGCAGATCAGGTTGACGTTCTTGGCCCGGCTCTTGCCCTTGCCCATCGAGCCGCGCAGCAGAACGGCGACCTTGCCCGTGGCGTCGTCGAAGACGATAGGCGCGGTGGCTTCGGGCGTATCCATGCCGGATTGGCCGATGCACGTGCCGTTCACCTTGGCAAACAGCGCATTCCAGGCGGCATCGCTGGAGGCGCCGGCATAGTGAGCCGTCAACAGCAGTGTGGCGGCCGCAATCGTCATTGTCTTGATCATTCTCAAACCCTTGTTGAACGGAAAGGAATCGTTCCCGTGCGGGACTTGTTGGCGAGAAGTCGGCGGAACTGAGACTTCCGGTTTTGCGGCTGCCGATTTCTCAGCGTCTTTCAATCGTTTCCCCACACACCAATCAACATCTTGAGAAAACGCTCCGCTGCCGGTGACAGGGTGCCGCCGCGACGGCGAACCACGCCGATCGTGCGTGATATCTCGGGATTGCGGATCGGGCGGGTGATCAGAAACGGATGGTCTTCTCTTGGGGTAGCCATTCTCGGCAGTACGGAAATCCCGAGGCCTGCCTCCACCAACCCGAGGGAGGTGGACAGATGGGTTACCTCGTAGAACCAGCGAAGCTTGATGTTCGATTTTGCCAGTGCTGCATCGAGCAGCGTTCTGTTGCCGCTTGATCGGTGAACCGTGATCAGATGATAGGGTTCCAGTTCCGCCCACCCGACCCATGGTTTTGCTGCGAGAGGGTGATCCTTGCGCGCTGCAAGCACGAATGGGTCTTCCGCGAGCCGCTCGAAGGTCAGGTCCGGATCCGACGTACCCATGATATTTATGCCGAACTCAACCTCCCCGCGAGCCACGGCTTGAAGACCGTCGGTCGCCGGCAAGTCGAGGATGCGGAAGCGGATGTTCGGGTACTCCTCGTTGAACTGTCTGATGACTGTAGGCAGGAAGTAGAATGCCGCGGTGGGGAGGCATGCGATCGTTACCAATCCGCCCCGATTGGGTCCAACGTCACGAACAGCAAACAGAGAGCCATCGAACTCCTCCAGCATACGCCGGACGAGCGGCACGAACTCTGTACCGAGAGCCGTGGCGCTGACATGCCTGGTTGTCCGCTCCAGGAGCGGCGCTCCGACAACCTGCTCCAGTTTCTGAATGCGGCGGCTCAACGCGGGCTGTGACAGATGCAAGGCCTCGGCGGCGCGATGAAAGCTCTCCAGCTCTACGACGCTCAGGAACGCGCGAAGGTCAAGGATCTCGCAATTAATGCTCATGACGCATCAATCCTCCGATTCTTAGCATTTCACAAATAAACGCCTGTTCCGATAATTGGATCAAACGGTGCCGATTGATACGGCGATGACATAATTCTGATGGAAGCACAAGCGATGAACGACCTGTTGGCGATCCCTTGCGTATTGATGAGAGGCGGCACCTCGAAGGGTCCGTTTTTCCTGGCAAGCGATCTTCCCGCGACTGCCGGTCAGCGTGACGAGATCCTGCTGTCCATCATGGGCTCGGGTCATCCGCTGCAGATCGACGGCATCGGCGGCGGCAATCCGGTCACGAGCAAGGTGGCGATCGTCGGGCCTGCCGGCATTGCCGGCGCCGACGTGGATTATCTCTTTGCACAGGTGCGGATCGACCAACAGATTGTCGACACCTCCCCGAATTGCGGCAACATGCTGGCTGCGGTCGGCCCGTTTGCCATCGAAGCCGGACTCGTCCCGGTTCGCGGAGAAACGACGCTCGTCCGGATCCATAATGTCAACACCGGCAAGCTGATCGAGGCCGAGGTTCCCACTCCAAACGGCAGCGTCTCCTATCTGGGTGATGCTGCAATCGATGGCGTGCCCGGACGAGCAGCGCCGATCGCACTGACCTTCATGGACGCAGCCGGGGCTCGTACCGGGCAGCTCTTCCCCACTGGCAGGCCCATCGACCTGATCGATGGCGTTGCTGTCACCTGCATCGACTGCGCAATGCCGATGATGTTGATCGAGGCCGCCGCGATCGGCGCGACCGGCTCGGAATCGGCGGCTGAACTCAATGCTGATGAGGAATTGCTGACGCGGCTGGAAAAGTTGCGTATCGCTGCTGGCGAACGGATGGGCCTCGGCGACGTGCGCAATCAGGTAACGCCGAAGCCGGTTCTCATTTCCCGGCCAAAGTCGGGAGGTGACATCAGCGTACGGTATTTCATGCCGCATCAATGTCATCCGTCGCTGGCAACCACCGGCGCCGTGGGAATCGCCACAGCCTGTATCAGCCAGGATACGGTCGCTTCGCTTCTGATCGGCAGGCGTACCCCTCCAGTCGTTCTTTCCATAGAACACCCAAGCGGTCACCTGGACGTCAAACTGTATGAGAGGGACGGCCAGGTCGTCGCCGGAATCCTTCGCACCGCCCGCCGGCTGTTTGAAGGACACGTATTCGCAAAACCTGTCGCGCGACTGGGTTACGCGGCATAATAACCGTGGCCGCCGGGAGGGCGCCACCAACAGGAGGAGAATATCATGCGCAAACTCATGCTCGCCCTCGCGGCAACCGTCGTGTTTGCCGGTTCCGCATTTGCGGATCCGGTCCGCATCAGCGTCGGCTCTTACAACCTCAACAATCTTCCCTTTCCGGTCGCCCAGGGGCTTGGCCTTTATGAAAAGGAAGGCCTGGAGGTGACCGTCGAAAACTTCGCATCGGGCGGGTCGAAGACGCTTCAGGCGCTTGTTGCCGGCTCGACGGATATTGCCGTCGGCTTCTACGACCATACGATCCAGATGCAATCGCAGAAGAAGGCTGTCGTGGCGTTCGTACAGCTCGCCCGCAATTCAGGGCTCGTGCTGGCTGGCGGCAAGAACAGCACTTTCGATCCGGCAAAACCGGAAACGATCAAAGGCGCAAAAATCGGCATCACCTCGCCGGGCTCGTCTTCCGATTTCTTCGTCCGCTATTATCTGCAGCGCCACGGCCTGTCCGCCGACGACGTCTCGCTGATCGGCGTTGGCTCAGGATCTGCCGCTGTCGCGGCCGTTGAGCAGGGCAAGGTCGACCTCCTCGTCAACTACGACCCGGCAGCGACCTTCATCGAGGCCAAGGGCGTCGGCAAGATCCTGATCGACGGGCGCAGCGACGACGGTGCGAAGGCGATCTATGGCGGGATTTACCCGACCTCCGTTCTCTATGCCACGCAGAGCTATATCGAGGAAAATCCGGAGACCATCCAGAAGGTCACGAATGCGACGGTCAAAGCGCTCGAGTGGATGAATAGCCACTCGGCGGAGGAGATCGTCGACAAGCTGCCGAAGGAGTTCATTTCCGGCGATCGTGACACCTACGTCAAGGCGGTCGAGAACGCGAAAGCGATCTTCTCGAAGGACGGGCGCATCAACGAGGAGGATATCAAGATTCCCCTCGCCGTTCTGAAGAGCTTCAACGAAAAAGTCGCGGCGGCCGAAATCGACCTTACGAAAACCTACACGAACGAGTTCGTCGGCAAGGTCCCGAACGTCGCAGCCAACTGACAGGAGGAGGTCATGGCATTGGCCGTAGTAAAAACCGCAGCCCCGACGGACAGTCCGCATCAAGCAAAGCCGATGGTTTCCATCGACGCGGTCACCATGGCCTTTGGCGCCTACGTGGCCGTGCAGGATGTGAACTTGAAAGTCTCCGATGGTGAGTTCCTCGCCATCGTTGGTCCAACCGGCTGCGGCAAGAGCACAATACTCAATGCAATCGCCGGCCTGCTGAAACCTGCTGATGGCACCGTATCGATCGACGGTCAGCCGGTACGCGGGGTTCAGAACGACATCGGTTATCTCTTTCAGCAGGATGCATTGCTTCCGTGGAAGACCGCAATCGAGAACGTGGAGCTCGGGCCTATGTTCAAGGGTGTCGGTACTGCCGAACGTCGCGAGCAGTCGATGAGATGGCTGGCGAAAGTCGGGCTGAAAGGGTTCGAGCATCGCTATCCCCACCAGCTTTCAGGCGGACAGCGCAAGCGCGTCCAGATGGCCCAGGCGCTGATCACTGGTCCCAAGGTCATTCTGATGGACGAACCTTTCTCCGCGCTCGATATCCATACCCGCCATCTGATGCAGAACGAACTGTTGCGGCTTTGGCAGGAAGAAAGACGCGCGGTCGTGATGATCACGCACGACCTCGAGGAGGCAATTGCTCTCGGTGATCGGGTCGTGGTGCTTGCTGCGGGACCGCGTTCGCGCGTGATCGACAGCTTCCCCGTCGATCTCGAACGCCCTCGCGATGTCGCGGAAATCAAGCTCGATCCGCGCTTCATGGATCTTTATCGCAACATCTGGTCGTCGCTGCGCGGCGAAGTGGAGAAAAGCTATGAACGCCATGACTGAACGCCTTATCCAAATCGTGCTCTTGGTAGCAATTGTCGGAGGCTGGCAGCTGGGTGTCGCGGTCGGATTCATCGACGTCTTCTTTTTTCCGGCTCCGGTCGACATCTTCAATCAGGTCGCATCCTGGGTGGTGGACACCAGCTTCTATAGCCATGTCGCCATCACCCTGACGGAAACCGTGCTCGGCTATCTGGTCGGTACGGCACTTGGTGTAGCAGCAGGCGTCTGGCTCGGTCTCAGCCGTTCGACCGCGCGTATTCTGGACCCCTTCATCAAGGGCTTGAACGCGATTCCTCGAGTCGTACTCGCGCCGATCTTCGTCCTCTGGCTCGGCCTCGGCCTCTGGTCCAAGGTGGCGCTTGCCGTGACGCTGGTGTTCTTCGTGACATTCTTCAACGCCTTGCAAGGCGTCCGGGAAGTGAACCCGGTGGTGCTGTCGAACGCCCGCATTCTGGGGGCCAGGCGGTCGGATCTGCTCCGCCACGTCTATTTCCCGGCAGCCGCGAGCTGGATCCTCTCCTCCCTGCGCACATCGGTCGGCTTTGCCGTCGTTGGAGCGATCATCGGCGAATATCTTGGCTCTTCCGCTGGTCTTGGCTACCTCATCGCCCAAGCAGAAGGCAATTTCGATGCGGTCGGTGTCTTCGCAGGCATCCTGATCCTGGCGGTTTTTGTCCTTATTATCGACAGCATCCTGGACATCGCCGAGAAGCACCTCATCAAGTGGAAAACGAGCGTTTCCGAACGGCCTGCATGACAATCGTCAGCGGTAACAGAGAAGCCTGTTCACAAGCGTCCTCCCTTTTACCCAAAAAGGGAGGACGCAGACGCTCTGCGCACTTCACCGGTGGCATCCTGCGCGATCCCTTCAAGTGCAAGGTGACCGGTGCGACACCGTAAAGTCGACGGCCTCAGCGCGGCCACAGACACATCTCCGCGCCGAGCAGCAGAAGGCAGACGAGAAACCAGCGGCGGAAGGTTGCCGGCGCAATCCGATCGCGCAGCACCTGCCCGGTCCACATGCCCGCCAGTGCCGGCAGGATCGCGAGGACTGAAAGCGCAAGATTGCCCCCTTCGAAAGCGTTGCGCAGGCCGAGCGAGGCTGCAAGCGCAACCGTGGAGACGGTAAAGGACAGGCCGAGCGCCTGCACCAGATCATCCTTCGCAAGCCCGAGCGCCTGCAGATAAGGCACGGCCGGGACAACGAAAACGCCTGTGCTGCCCGTGACGAGGCCCGTCGCCGCACCGATGACGGGCGAAAGCCATGGCTCCATCGCCGCCGGCACGCGGAGCGGACGGCCAATGAGCGCATAGGCGGAATAGAATACCAGCGTCGCGCCAAGCCCTTTGGTCGTAGCGCCGGTATCGCCGCTCGCAAGCCATGCCGACCCAAGCATCGTTCCCGCAACGACGGCTGTCATCATCGGCCAGAACCGACGCAGAAGCGGAACGAAGCTCGGGCCTGCAAACAACTGCCAGAGATTGGTGACCGACGACGGTGCGATCAGCAGGCTTGCCGCCGTCAGCGGCGAGGTCAAAACGCCCAATATGCCCATGGCGACCGTCGGAAGTCCCATGCCGGTGACACCCTTGACGAGGCCGGCGGCAAAGAAGGTGGCGGTGATTGCTGACAGGAAGGTGATGGACAGCTCGAACATGCCGCATCGGTAGCAGCTTCGAGGCCATGGACAATGCGGAAGTTCCCCAGCCTGCCTTCGGCTGGCCCGAAGGCAGGAGATGCCTTATTGTGGCAAAATGCGTTTTGATCTGACCGACCTTCGCCTCTTCCTGGCCGTCGTCGATGCCGGCAGCATCACCCATGGAGCGGCAGATGCGGGGCTCTCGCTTGCCGCTGCGAGCGAACGGCTGCGCGACATGGAGGCGCTCGGCGAAGTCATCCTGCTGGAACGCGGCCGGCGCGGCGTCTCGCCAACGGAGGCCGGGGAAGCGCTCGCCCACCATGCCCGCGTGATTCTCGGCCAGATCAGGCGGATGCGTGGCGAACTCGGCGAATATGCGCGGGGGCTGCGCTCGACGATCAGCATTCTCGCCAACACGGCTGCCATATCGGAACATCTGCCTGAACGGCTCGCATCCTGGATGGCCGCCAACCCGCAGGTGGATCTGCAACTGAAGGAACGGCAGAGCGTCGAGATTGCCAGAAGCGTGGCGGCGGGTCATGCCGAGATCGGCATCCTCTCTGCTGCGGCGGATATGGCCGGGCTGGCGGTGAGACCTTTCGCCATGGACCGGCTCGTCGCCGTTGTCAGCAAAGGCCATCCTCTGGCCCGAGAGAGCAGCGTCAGTTTCACCGACCTCGTCGATGAGCATTTCATCGGTCTCGCCGGCGGCGCCCTGCAGGATCATATCGATGCGCAGGCGGGCCGTATCGGCATCAGGCTGAAGACCCGCGTGCGGCTGCGCGATTTCGGGGCCATCTGCCGGCTGGCGGGTGCCGATATCGGTATCGGCATCGTGCCTGAAACGGCCGCCCGCCGCGCCGGGCGATCATCCGGGATTGTCGTTCTCCGCCTCTCGGATGACTGGGCCACGCGCCAATTGCTGGTCTGCACGGCGGAACGGGCGGAATTGTCGGTCCACGCGCGCAGCCTTCTGGACCATCTCGCGCCGGCCTGAAAAAATGTTCATCCAATGCCTGTGAGGAAGGCTTTCCGCTCTGTCACGAAAGCGTGCCGACGCGTTATTCAAGGTTGTGCTTATGTTCTTCCCGTGCAAGGCTGAAGTAAGCGGGAGGGAACTGCCATGAATGGTGCGGACAGCCTGTGTGATACGCTCCTGGCAAACGATGTCAGGGTGTGCTTTGCCAATCCCGGCACGTCGGAAATGCATTTCGTGGCCGCCCTCGACCGCAAGCCCGAAATGCGCTGCGTTCTCGGTCTCTCCGAGGGCGTGGTGACGGGCGCGGCCGATGGTTATGCGCGCATGACCGATCACCCGGCGGCGACATTGCTGCACACCGGGCCGGGGCTCGCCAATGGCCTTGCCAATCTCCACAATGCCCGCCGCGCCAGAGTACCTGTCATCAACATCGTCGGCGATCATGCCTCCTATCATCTTCCCCTCGACGCGCCGCTGACATCTGACATCGAGAGCCTGGCGGGCGCGATGTCCAAGTGGGTGCACCGTATCCGCAGCCCGGAAGAAATTGCCGGCGCGACGGAGGCCGCCTACCGTGCCTCAATGTCACCGCCCGGTGTGGCAACGCTCATCCTGCCGGCAGATGCTGCCTGGGGCGATGTCGAGGCGGAGCAGCCGATCAGGCTGTCGCGGCCGGAGCCTCATGCCGTTAACATGGATAGCGTGCGCGAGGTTGCCGCCGCCATCAGAGACACGCCCGGAGAGGCTGGAATTCTGGTCAGCGGTGCGGCTGCCCGCGCCGACTGCCTGGAGATTGCGGGTGCGATTGCAGCCGCCAGGGATGTGCGTCTCTTCAGCGAGATGCAACTGCCGAGGGTCGAACGTGGCCGCGGCCGTGTCGCCGTGACCCGCATCCCCTACCCGATCGACGCCGCCCTGGATCTGCTGGCCGATATCGATGTGCTGGTATTGGTCGGCGCGCCCGAGCCTGTCGCCTTCTTTGCCTATCCGGGTAAGCCTGGACGGCTGGTGCGCAAAGGCTGCAAGGTTCTGACCCTTGCAAGACATGGCGAAGATCTGAAAGGCGGGCTGGAAGCACTCAGGGACGAACTCGGCGTCAGGCCGTCGCAGCCTCTGCCGAGGGCAAGTTCCGCTTCCGACGACTACATCGTTCCTTTCGGGCATCTGACCGAAGATGCGATCGCCGTGATGGTGGCGGAAAGACTTCCCGACAATGCCATCGTCTGCGACGAAGGGATCACCTCGGCCCGCCGCTTCTTCGAACTTTCAGCCGGCTCGGCGCCGCACGACTACCTGATGAACACTGGCGGCTCGATAGGCTGTGGCATACCGCTTGCGACGGGTGCCGCAATCGCCTGTCCCGACCGGAAGGTCATCAATCTGCAGGCAGATGGCAGCGCCATGTACACGGTGCAGGGCCTGTGGACGCAGGCGCGTGAAAATCTCGACGTGGTGACGATCATCTTCGCCAACCGCGCCTATGCCGTGCTTCATGCCGAGATGCGCAATGTCGGCGTCAACGGAATTGGCGAAAACGCCCGCCGGATGATGGACCTCGATCACCCCGCCTGGGACTGGGTATTGATCGCCAAGGGCATGGGCGTCGATGCCGCAGGTGCACACAGCTGCGAGCAATTTGCCGATCTCTTCGACAGCGCCCTCAGGCGCCGCGGGCCGTTTCTGATCGAAGCGATCATCTGATTGCGACGACGAACGCGGTTGAAGCCCTGCCCCGCTCGCTGTGGCGGGAAAGCCTGGGTCGGGTGATGAGCGCCAGCGCCGCCGATCTCCTGACCGAGCTTTACGAGGTTCACAGCCGGGGCGGCCTCATCGACGTCGAGCCGAATACGCCCGATGTCCGCAGAGATTCCACCGAGCTGATCGACGCGCTCAGGCCCATTGTCGCCGTGCGGTGACCTTGAGAAAGATCGTCCTGCCAAGCCGGAACCGGATAAGGCTGCGGGGATTTACCCTCAGCACAGGAGGTTCAGATGATCCGCAAACTGAAGTCAGGTGAATATCGTCTCTATTCCCGCAAACCCGATGCGAAGACGCACAAGCGCAAGAACCTTGGCACCTTCAAGACCCGGGAAGCGGCTGAAAAGCATGAGCGCGAGGTGCAGTATTTCAAGCATCACTAGAGCATTCCAGCAGCAAGGTGTGGAGCGGATGCACGGCCCGCTTGAACAGCAATAGTGCCGTCGTCGCGACTCCCCAAAGTGTGCTGCAGGAGGATCGGCTTCCTCAGCGGCCGATCGTGCCCTTCGGATCCTCCTGATAAGGTTCGCGGCGATTGGGATCGCTGTAATAAGTCCGGTAGCCGCCGCTCGAATAGGTCTCTCGATAGGTGCCATTGAGCTGCTGATGCGTCTGTGAATAGAGATCTCCGTTTCGGTACGTATTGTAGCCGCCACCGAGATTTTGCTCTCTGATATAGGTATTGCCTGAACTGTCGGTAGAACACGGAGCCGAAACCAGATCGCAGGAAGCAGATGCATTCCCGGCGACCAGCAAGAAAATCCCAAACAAAACCGCCTTCATGCAAACTCCTTTTTCGCGAAAATCGGCGTCGCGCGCGAGAGCAATGTAACGTGACGGCGAAAAAGAACAAACAGAAAACATTTACGCCTGTCCCGGCAACATATTTCAGCATGGCGCCAGGCTGAGTTTCTTCTGCTCCCGGCACTCGACCCAGGATATCGCAAAATAGGCGCAAAGCGCTGACGACCTTGATCTGCGTCAATGACGATGATATCGGGCAGATGAATATATTAGAAAATACTTATTTTAATTCCGGTTAGTGCGATATTCTTCGCTGAGGAGCGGCCCAGCTTCGGGGCGTAGGTACTGACGCCTGGGGTGAAGGTGTAATTGGGCTATTCCTTTAAAGGGGGGGATGATGCGATATTGCAATGGCATCACAGATAGGCCTTTTCTCGCACAGTTCCTGGGGTTGCGGACGGCTCGCAGGGCAATCATAGCCTTTGCCTTGGCAAGCGTTGCAGTCGTGCCGTCGTTTGCGAACGGCGGCAAAACCGATCCCAAGGCCATTCTCAAGTCGATGTCGGACTATCTGGCAAGACAGTCGGCGATCTCGGCGAAGTTCAACTCGAGCATCGAGGTGATCACGCCGGAACTCGAGAAAATCCAGTTCGACAGTTCGACGACCCTGCAGTTGAAGCGTCCCGACAAACTGAGAGCGGAGCGTGTTGGCGGTTATGCGGCTGTGGAGATGATCTTCGACGGGACCACGCTGACGATCCATGACATCGACAACAAGAAGTATGCGCAGGCGAGCGCCGGTGGGACGATTGACGCCCTGGTCGATCGCATGCGCCACGAGTTCGGCATCGGCGCGCCGGGCGTTGATCTGCTCTTGAGCGATGTCTATGGCGCCTTGAGCGCAGACGTGCTGGCCGCAAAATACATCGGCCAGGGCGTCATCGATGG
The DNA here is from genome assembly GCF_018987265.1 of Rhizobium sp. WYJ-E13. Lineage (NCBI taxonomy): Bacteria > Pseudomonadati > Pseudomonadota > Alphaproteobacteria > Hyphomicrobiales > Rhizobiaceae > Rhizobium > Rhizobium sp. WYJ-E13. The sequence goes on from NZ_CP076853.1 coordinate 1,705,845, forward strand.
TGTCGAGTGCGAACACCTCGCCTTCAGGAACAACGAGACCGATTGGCAGCTCTGGGTCAGAACAGGTCCGGAACCGATCCCCTGCAAGATGGTGATCACCAGCAAGACGGTGACCGGCTCGCCGCAATACACGGTCGAGGTCCGGGATTGGAAGCCAGGTGCGGCAATCGGGAATGCGGCGTTTGAATTCAAGGTCGATGGCGCGGGCTCGAAGGTGGACATCAAGGACCTTTCGGCTCTCGACGAGGTGCCGCCTGCCGCGACGGAAGGAGCGCAACAATGAGCATCACGAAAACGATGATCGCTGGCATGGTCGGCCTCAGCGCTCTGGTCATGGCCGACAATGCCTCTTTGTCGAATCTCGAGACCTGGGTCGGCCAGGCTGAGGCGCGTATCGGTCGGCCGGCGACGCCGATGAGCTATGCCGGCGTGGCAAGGCGGACCACACGCCGAGCCGTCGCCGTGGGCGCGGCGGCGTCGACCGGCTGCCGGACCGTCTACGATGCCTACGGCCAAGCGGTGACGACCTGTTATTGAGGCGGCTTGATGCTGCATTGATAGGGCGAATCGAATTGCCTCGAACCCGCCACGCTCACTTTCGCGTTCCTGATATCCTGTATCGCCGCTCGCGCCGATGAGGGGGTGGTGTCGGTTTCTGGCTTCCAGGGCAATATGGCAGCTTCGCAGCCATAGCCCCGGAGCTGGGCTTTTCGCTTCCCATGATTACCTACGCCTATTCGGGAGATGCGGGCAAATGCGAACAGAACGGATACCGACTGTGGCAATCAAGCCACGTCCGCCGGCAACCGCAAATATTAGCAGTCGAAAATATTTTGAAAAATCTGAGGCCTCGATCATGATCGAGGCTATCAGGGCGGGATTCGGCATTCATCGCGCGCTGAACATTTGTGGGGGAACCAATGAGATCTTCTGTCATTCGAACTCTGGTCTGCATCGGAATCTGTTTCATCACCGGCAGCACCCTCGCCGCGGACATCCAATCCCCGATGACGCCGGAGGTGCAGCCGATAAAGACCGAAAGTGGCTGGACCTTTGCATTCGTGCCTTATTTCTGGGCGGCAGGACTGTCGGGTGACATTGCCCAGTTCGGACTGCCGGAAGCTCATGTCGATGCCAGCTTCAGCGACATCCTCGACCACTTCGATTTCGGTGCGATGGCGATGGGGGAAGCCCGTTACGGGCCGTACAGCATCTTCGGCGATGCAATCTATTTGAAGATATCAGGTCAGTCGGGCACGCCGAGGGGGATTTTGGCGACTGGCGTCGAACTCTCGTCCGAAACCTTCGCAGGCTTGCTTGGTGCCGGTTACTCGGTCTACGAGGACAATGCAGCGCGGCTCGACATTGTCGGCGGCGCGCGCGTGTGGTCCGTCAAAAGCGAACTGTCCTTCAGCGGCGGCGTTCTCGACGGACGTTCTGCCACCGATGAGGCAACCTGGGTCGATGGCATGGCCGGTTTCAAGGGGACCTATTCCATCACCCCGGAAATCTACCTGACCGGCTGGGGGCTTGTCGGTGCCGGCGGTGCCGACATCGATTGGGACGTCGCCGCGGCGATCGGCTACAACTTCAACGATACCGTCTCGGCGCTTGCCGGTTACCGCGCACTCGGGGTCGACTACAGCAACGACGGATTCGTCTTCGACGTGGTCCAGCAGGGACCGATGCTTGGGCTCAAGGTGAAGTTCTAAGCCGCGCAAGAATGAGCGAATGGCTGAAAGCGACAAGACAATGGGCGCGATCCGTGAAACGCGATGTGGTCGCACTCTGGATTGCCGCGCGCGACAGCCGCACGCCTGTTGTGGCCAAGATCGTCGCCGGTGCGGTTGCTGCCTACGCGCTTTCGCCCGTCGATCTCATCCCGGATTTCGTGCCTGTGCTCGGCTATCTCGATGATCTCATCATCGTCCCGTTCGGCATTCTCATCGCCATCCGCCTCATTCCGGAGCCGCTGATGGCGGAATTCCGGGACATGGCCACCCAACGGGCGCAGCGCCCGGTCAGCCGTTCGGGGCTTATCGCGATCATCATCATCTGGCTGATCGCCGCGGCCCTCTGCATCTGGTCTGCACGGAACCTGTTTCTTCGCTGAGCCGAAACCCATCTACTCCCGCATGAAGGCGCCGCGCAGCCAGTCTAGGAAATGGCTTGCCGCCGGCGAGAGCGCCCTTCTGGCGCGCGTAATCGCTGACGAGGAAATCAGGCCGGCAATTGCCGATGCCATAAGAGCTCGACCGGATGGAAGGCAACCAGTGAGATCCGGTGCAGGCTTGCGCTCATCGGCTGCCAGAGGCCCATCGCCCCGCTGATTGCCGCTCCTGCCTCCTCCGGGGTCAATTGTTCCCCGAGCGTCACATGCGGCACCCAGTTTCCGGGTAGATAATAGGGCCAGCACGCCGCCCCAGCCGAGTCGACGGCCGCGTGGAAATCCCGATGCAGGGCAAGCAACTCAGCGGAGACGACGGGCGCTGCGAAGAGGACGGGTGCCGGTCCGGGAAAGAGACCAACACTGGAAAGCCTGACGACAGGCGCGCGCATGCCGTCGCTGAACCGGTCGAGCGCTCTGAAAAGAGGCTCGGGGTCGAGCCCGTCGTAGACGGCAAGCGATATATGCGGCTCGATGTTCAGCCGACGCGGGGTCCTGGCATTGGGCGAAATACGCTCAACATGCTCAACGATCGGCTGAAGTTCTGCGGTGCTGTACGGGTCCAACTCCAAATATACGGCAAAGGGCAAGACGTCACCTGCATGTTGGCAGTAGCTTCGGTGACGCCATTATCAGGGCAATCGGAGCCGTGCCGCAAGCGGGTACCGCCGGCATCTTCGCATTCCCCACACTGGGGGCATCTTCTCGAATTTCAGCACGGCCGGATCGAGGTGCTCCCGGGCATATCCGGCTGCGGTCCAGGACACCAGTTGCGGCTGATAGCGGCTTGGGTCGTCGAGGCTTGCCGGCGTGACAATGAAGACCTCGGGCATATCGGCGAACGTCATGTAGACGGCCGAACCGCATGTCGGGCAGAAGCCGCGCTGCTTGACGATTCCGCCCTTGCCGACCGTTTGCCACGAGGATGCCGCTCCCTCGACCTTCACCTCCACTACCACGAAAGTCAGACGCGATTGATGCCCGGTGTCGCTGGAGCGTTACTCCCTATGATCTGATATCGGTGAGATCATCCCGTTCGGTTCGGGTGCGGCCCGCCGCATCGAGCGCCTGCACACTGACGGCGGCAACAAGGCCGGTTAGTATGATGCCGCAAAGGCCGATCGGCACGAATAGGATGCGTGCTATCGTACTCTTCGGCGCAAGATCGCCGTAGCCGATCGTCAGGCCGGTGACGAAGGTGAAATACAGGCTCTCACCGATGCCCCAGCCCTCGATCCAGCCGACAACGGCGCCTGCTCCGACCATGACGATCAGCACGCCGGAAAAAATCGGCCAGAGGATGCGGATCTGGTTGAAAAGCGCCGCGAAGAACAGCCGTCTCATCCATGTACTCGATTGAAATGTCGTGCCGACTTTTGTCGTCATGTCCCTGCCATTCCCCTCCTGCAATCCATAGGGCCAATCCATCACGCACGCGTTCCCGGCCGCCATTTTGCGGGTTGAATGATCAGGACGGACTTGCCGGCGGCAGGACGAACAGGGTGAAAGCGAAAATCCCGTAAAGTGCCAGAGCCATGACCCCCGCATACCAGGCGCCGCGTCCGCCATTGGACAAGAGCGTGGCGGCGAGCGTGGCAACGATCATCATTGTCACCGCGCCGCGCCAGAATTGCAGCGTCATCGGTTCCGGGCCGATGAAATAGCTGACCACCACCAGGAGAGGCGCGACGAAGAGCGCAATCTGGGCAGCACTGCCGAGCGCAATGCCGACGCTGAGATCCAGCCGATCGGCACGCGCCGCGGAAAAGGCCGTCGTCATTTCCGCGGCCGCGCCCACCAGCGCCACGACGATGAAACCGACAAAGGCCGGCGTCATGCCGAGATGTTCGGCGGCAACCTGCACCGATCCGACGAAGATCTCGCTGACCAGCGCCACCAGCAGCGTCACGACGACGAGCAGGACGAGAGCCAGCGTCATCGGCCAGTGTTTCTCCTCTTCGCCGCCATGGCTGACGCTGGCGAAAAGTTCCTTGTGCGTGCGCAGCGAAAAGAACATGCCGAGTGCGTAGACGACGATGAGCAGGACCGAAAGCCCGAGGCTCAGCGTCTGCGACACCTCGGGTGCCGGCGGCTGATCCGCTTCGCTGAGCAGCGACGGCACAAGAACCGCGATCGTTGCCAGGAACAGCATGCAGGCCTGAAAGCGCGCATTGACCCTGTTGAATTCCTGAATGTGATGCTTGAGCCCGCCGAGCAGGAAGGAGCCGCCCAGCATGAACAGCGTATTGGTAACGATCGCGCCCGCTATTGACGCCTTGACCAGCAGATATTGCCCCGCCTGCAGCGCCGCCAGCGAAATGACGAGTTCGGTCAGGTTCCCAAGCGTGGCATTGAGCAGTCCGCCGACCGCGTCTCCGGTCTTCGCGGCGACTGCCTCGGTTGCCCGGCTCAGGAGAGCGGCAAGAGGTATGATCGCCACGACCGATAGCAGGAACAGCAGCGTGTGCGAGTCGGGCATAAGCCGCTCCAGCACCAGCACCACAGGCACGAAAACAATGAGCGCGAGAAGGGGCGATTGACGGACCTCGTCCACAATGGCCCTTCCCACGGAAGAAGACGGCGTAACTGAAGGCCCTTCCGCAAGCTTGCCCATGCCTCATCCCCCACAAGACGAGCAACCAACATATAATTTTACCACCGTCTCCGGTCGTTGTCGCGGCATTCCTGCACCCGACCCATTGGCTGCGCATGCCTGGCCGCCAAGGGCGCTGGCCGGAGAATACGGCTTCGATCCCTCACCGGTCGCGCAGATACATGGCGATACAAAAAGCCCTGATGGCGGAAACATTTCCAATTCATCCCTCTGCTCAAATGACCCTGTCGCCCGATCATGGGGGCAAGCAACTGACGGAAGGATATGCAAATGAACGCGATCAAGATCATGGCAATGAGCGCCCTGCTCGCCACCGGCGCTATGCAACTGACGCCTGCCTATGCCGACCAACCGATAGAGCGCACCGACCTCGTCCATGCTGATATCGACGTGCCCGGCCACCAGGCCGCCCAGGTCCGCGTCGATTTCGCCCCCGGCGCCTTTGCGCAGAAGCACCAGCATCCGGGCGAAGAGATCGCCTATGTCATCGAAGGTTCGTTGGAGTATGAGCTCGATGGCCGGAAACCGGTGACACTCAAGGCCGGCCAGTCGCTCTTCATCCCCTCGGGCATTGCCCATTCGGCAAGGAACGTCGGCATTGGCAAGGCCTCGGAACTGGCGACCTATATCGTCACCAAGGGGTCACCGCTCGTTGTGCCGGTGAAATAACCCGACGCTGGCCACCTCGTCTTGCGGCGGATGGCCCGCGTATCGGCAGAGGATCAACCCGCGACGTGGGCTTTAGCCGGCTTCCGTGCCGATTTCCGGGCCTCGATATAGTGCCGCAGGGCAGCCGGCTCGTCAGTCTGGATAGTGCTGATGCCGGCATCCATCAGGCGGCCCCAGATGGCGTGGGGATCGGCAAGAGCCTTGGGATCGGTCCATTCGCCGCTGGCAGCCATGTCAAGCGTATTGAACCAGATCGCCATATTGGCATCCCTGAAGAGCTGCTGATTGTTTGCGATAGTCTTGAGATCGTCGAAGCGCAACTCGCACATGAAGGGCTTGAGCTCCGAGAGCAGCGCCAGCCTGTCGCCGACATCGCCAGCCGAAAACTGCGCCATCGCCATGAAGGGCACGCCTTCGATAGTCTGGGCGCGCACCCAGTCGATGTCTGCGCGGTTCATTACGACGGTCTTGAGGTCGACGGAAGATGCGACGCCCATCTCGCGGGCGCAGGCCGCCACTTCCGAAAACAACCCGCGATCCTTGAGGTCGAGATCCGCAAAGATGCGGCCGCGAATGGCTTCAAAGGCCTGTTTCAAGGTCGGAATGCGCTGGTCGGTGACGGCGCGATTTTCGCCGCCATTGTCTTCGCGCAGCGTGATCGCCTGCAGTTCGGCCATGGTGAAAGTTTCCGCATCGCGGTCGATGCCGGCCATGCGCGAGAGCGTATCGTCATGCATCAGGAAAAGCTCGCCATCGGCGCTCTTGCGCACGTCGATTTCGACGATATCGGCGCCGACGGCAATGGCGTTCTCGATGGAGGCCAGGCTGTTTTCCGGCGCGCCATGCCAGGCGCCGCGATGGGCGACGATGGCGCAGGAGCGGCTCGGGTCGTTGATGAAGTCTTTGTAGCTCATGGTCTTTCCTTATGTGTCAGCCGCGACGGCTGGCGAGGTATGATTTCAGTGCGACCGGTTCATCGGTCTGGATAAACGAAATGCCGGCCTCGATGAGCCGGCCCCAGATGGCGTCGGGATCCTCAATGGCGGCCGTATCGGTGAAGCCGGCAAAGGCGACGGAATCGAGCGTATTGGCCCATAGTTTCATGTCCGTCTCGCCGATACGGGCATGGAGAGCCGAGATATCGTCGATGTGGTCGAAGCAGACTTCGCAAACGGGTGGTGCGAGTCGGAACAGGAGATCCAGCTCGGCCTTGGCATGCGTAGCGTCGATCCGCGACTTCGCCATGAACAGCACGCCATGCGGGATGACCGTCTCGCGCACCCAGGCAAGATCCTCGGCCGTGCGGAGGCTGCCCCAGAAATCAACCTGGGCCTCGACGCCCATGTTGCAGGCACAGGCGATGACCTCGGGGATGACCGCCCTGTCCTTCACATCGAGATGCACGAAGATGCGATCGCGGGTGAGATCGAACAGTTCTCGCAGGCCAGGCAGTTTCTCGCCGGTCATCTCATTGCCTTCGCTGCCATCGCGGTTTTTCAGCGTGAGACTCGCGAGGCGCTCGGAACTCAGCGCCTCCGCCATCGCATCGATGCCGGCCATGCGCAGTAAGGTCTTGTCATGCAGCAGGAAGAGCCCGCCATCGGCGCTGCGGCGCACGTCGATCTCGACGACATCGCACCCCGCGCGGATCGCCGCTTCGATGGCTGCAAGGCTGTTCTCGGGAGCCTCGCGCCAGATGCCGCGATGCGCCACGACCGCACAGTCCCTTTGGGGTGCGCGCACATAGTCAGTGTAGTTCATGGATAGATCTTTCAATGCTCGGCGAATGCATCCGCAATGGCGCGCCCCGTTTCGCCGTCAAACAGGTGCAACCGGGATCGTGGGAAGGAGAAGGAAAGCTCGGCGGCAGGATCGATATCGGCGCCGAAGGGTGTGGCGATACGAATAGGCGTGCCGGCGAGATCGGCAGCCAGTACCGCATGCGAGCCGAGATCCTCGAAATGCCGCAGCCGGCCTTTGATCGCGCCCCTCGCTTCGATGACAATATCTTCGGGGCGAATGCCGAGCTGGAACTTGCCCGCCTTGTGGTATTCTGCAACCGCCTGTCCGTCTGCCAGGCGCAGCGCCGAACCGTCTGATGTCACAGGCAGGATATTCATCGGCGGCGCGCCGATGAATTTCGCGACGAAGACCGAGGCCGGGCGATGATAGATCGCCTTCGGCGTATCGAACTGCTCGATGCTGCCCCTGTTGAGGATCAGGATTCGGTCGGCGAGCGTCATCGCCTCGACCTGGTCATGGGTCACGAAAACCGTGGTGGCACCGATGCGCCGGTGCAGATCGGCGAGCTCGACGCGCATGTCGTGACGCAACTGCGCATCGAGATTGGAAAGCGGCTCATCGAAGAGCAGCACGCCGGGCTCACGCACGATCGCCCGGCCGATCGCCACACGCTGGCGTTGACCGCCCGAGAGCTGTCCCGGCTTGCGGTCGAGATAGGCAGAAAGCCCGAGCATGTCGGCGACCGCGCCGACCCGCTGCTGGCGCTCGGCCTTCGGAAGACCGGCGACCCGCAGGCTATAGGCCATGTTCTGGAACACAGTCATATGCGGGTAGAGCGCGTAATTCTGGAAGACCATGGCGCAGCCGCGCTGCTTGGGCTCCAGGCCCTGCACCTCGCGATTGCCGAACAGGATCTTGCCGCCGCTGACGGCCTCGAGCCCTGCGATCATCTGCAGCAGCGTGGATTTCCCGCAGCCGGATGGGCCGAGTACGACGGTGAATTCGCCGGCACGCAACTCGACATCGAGCGGCGGGATGACTGTCGATTTCGTGTCGTATGCCTTGGTGACGCCTGCAAGCGTGATGTTGGTGGCCGCGGTGCGGATGGCGGTATCGATGGCGTTCACGTCATTTCTCCGAAAGAACAAGGCCCTGCACGAGGTAGCGCTGCAAAAGCGCAATCATGACAAGGGGAATTAGCGAGACGACCACGACACCGGCCATGATCATCGGGAAGTCCGGAACTTCGCCTTCCATGTCGGGCACAAGCCGCGCCAGGCCGACGACCGCCGTCGTCATCTCGGGCTTGGAGGCAGCCACCAGTGGCCAGAGATACTGCGTCCAACCGCCGAGGAAGGTCAGCACGAAGAGGGCTGCAAAACTGCTGCGCGAGATCGGCAACAGGATATGGAAGAGGAAGCGGATCGGCCCTGCCCCATCCATGCGCGCCGCCTTGAAGAGATCCGATGGCAGCGTGCGGAAGAACTGCCGGAACAGGAAGGTGCCGGTGCCATGCGCAACCAGTGGCGCCACGAGGCCGAAATGCGTGTCGAGCACGCTCAGTTCGAGATGAACCGGCGCACCGAACAGGCTTTCGATCAGCGCATTGGCGCCGGTCAGATCAAGCAGCGTATTCAGTGGTGAAAAGATGTTCGCCGCCACCTGATAGGTGGTGATGACGCGGATATCGATCGGCAGCATGATCGTCGCCAGGATTGCGGCGAAAGCGATACCTGCCCAGCGGATGCGGAAATAGACGAGCGCATAGGCTGTCAGGAACGACAGCGCGCAGGTGAAGAAGGCATCATAAAGCGCCACCAGCATGCTGTTCAGCATCTGGATCGGGATGCGTGTCTCGGTAAAGACGCGCATGACATTGGCGATGAAATGGTCGCCAGGATACCAGGCAAGCCCGTTGCGCAGCAGAAACTCGTAGGGTTGCGAGGCATTGGCGAGCGTCAGGTAGAGCGGTCCGAGAATGAAGATGATACCGACAGCCAGAATGGCGCTGGCGGCGAAATTGAGCGAGCGAGCGTTTTCGATCATGGCTCTCTCCTACCGTTCGTAGTTGACGCTGCGGCCGAGAAGCAGGAATTGCGCAGCGGTGAGAAGGACGACGAAGATCATCAGAATGGCCGTCTGGGTGGAGGCGCCTGACAGGTCGTATCCGCTGAAGCCATCGGTATAGATCTTGTAGACCAGCAGGTTTGTGGAGCCGCCCGGCCCGCCCTTGGTGATCGTATCGATCAGCGCGAAGGCCGAGGTGACGCTTTCGGTAAATTCCAGCACCAGCGTCAGGAAAAGCTGCGGCATGATCAGCGGCAACTGCACGTCGAAGATGCGCCGCCAGGGTCCGGCACCGTCCATGGCCGCCGCCTGAAACATGGTGCGCGGAATGGATTGCAGCCCGGCGAGCAGGATGACGAAATTGAAGGGAATGCCGCCCCAGACATGCGCGATGATGAGTGTGATGAAGGCATCCGTTCCATCGAGACCCGGCGCCCAGGCACCCGGGAAAAAATGGTTGATGGGTGCCAGAATACCGACGAAGGGATTGAAGACGAAGGCGAAGACGACGCCGATCGAAGCGCCCGCCACACCCTTCGGCCAGACCAGCACATTGCGGGCCGTCAGTGACAGCCGGATTTTCCGGTCGGCAGCGACCGCCAGGATCAGTGGCAGAAGCACTGATAGTGACGAGGCGACGACCATGAAGATGACGGTGCGCCAGCCGGCATTCCAGAATTCCGGATCGGCAAGCACACGGCGGAAATTATCCCAGCCGACGAATTCCGACCCGCCGCCGAAGGGCCGCTCCAGAAAGAAGGACCAGTAGAAGGCCTGGATAACCGGTGCGTAGAAGAAGATGAGGATCAAGAGCAGCATGGGGGCGGCCAGCAAAAGCGGCAGCCAGCGATGGCTGAAAAGCGAAGATTCCGACGACATCACGCATGTCCATTTCGAGGAAAGCAGGTGCGGCGACGGGAGCGCCGCACCTGACATGGATCAGGGCAGCTTTGCCGTCTTGTAGGTCTGCTCGAAGCGGCGCAGCAGCTCGTCGCCACGCTTCTTGGTGTTATCGAGCGCCACCTGCATGGTCTGCGTGCCGGCGTATGCCTTCTGGGTTTCTTCCATGAAGATCGAGCGGAACTGCACGTAGAAGCCGAGGCGGATGCCGCGGGTGTCCGGCGTGCCGGGCTCGTTCATGGATTGGATGCCGACACCAGCCGTCGCATATTTGGCGGAGCCCGCATCGGGGCTCCTGGCGATCGCATCGAGAACGTCGTTGGTGACGGGCACGTAGCCTGTCGATGCCGTCATGAACATCTGCTGCTCGGGCTTGCGCAGGAAATCGAGGAATGCCTTGGCGCCGTCGATCTCTGCCTGGTCATGACCCTTCATGATGTAGATGGAAGCGCCGCCGACGAAGGTATTGTGGCGCTCGTATCCCTTGTACATCGGCGCCATGTCGACGGCGAGTTCGTATTTGCCGGCAAAGGCCTTGGCCGAATCCGTATAAGAGCCTGAAGAGCCTTCCATCATGGCGCATTCGCCGGCATTGAAGGCGGCCGTGTAGTTGCCGGCCTTGGTATCCGTGTTGAGCCTGACGAGGCCTTCCTTGCGCCACTCGACGAGATTGGCGAGATGCTTGGCTGCGAAAGTCGTGTTGAAGACATACTCGGCATCGAGGCCGTCATAGCCGTTGTGCTTGGAAGCGATCGGCAGGCCGTGACGAGCGGAGAACTGCTCGAGCACGCGCCAGGTGTCGCCGTCCGTGACAAACGGGCATGCGTGGCCTGATGCCTTCAGCTTGCGGGCCGCCTCGATAATGTCTTCCCAGGTCTTCGGCATCTCGGTGACGCCGGCTTTCTCGAGCTCGGTCTTGTTGACGTAGAAGAGCAGCGTCGAAGCATTATAGGGTTGCGAATAGAGCTTGCCGCCCGACGTCTCGTAATAGGAGCGTGCACCCTTGATGTAGTTGTTCCAGTCGACATCCGGCAGCACGTCCTGAACCGGCACGACGGCGTCCGACAGCAAGAGGTCGAGCGTGCCGGCATCGAAGAACTGGATCAGCACCGGATGCTTGTTGGAGCGGTAGGCGGCGATCGCCTTCTGCATGGACACTTCGTAGCTGCCCTGCCCGACGCATGTCACATGGTCTTTCGACTGCGACGCATTGAAGGCGTCGCATTGCGCCAGGATCGCCTTTTCGACGCTTCCCGTATTGCCATACCAGAATTCGAAATTGGCAGCTTGCGCAGAAGAACACGCAGCCGTCATCAGGGCGGCCGCAGCCACCAGAATGGAAATCTTCATTTTGCCCTCGCCTGAATTGTGAGACCCGCCGGATCGGTATCCGGATCGTGAACGGCCGGGTTAATACACTTTATGTGTAACAAACGGATGACGAGATCTGGCTTGATTGGACCAGAAAAGCCCGATATGCAGTCACCAGCGGTTGCTTTCGGCTTCAGTGTTACACTTTTGTAGTATATTAGGGGTGCGTCATGGCTTATTCTCCAGAACCGTTGATCGCCTCGCGGTTCCGGCGTCCGGGCGAAGAAATCGTCGTCTCCTCGAATGAGCGCAGCCTGCTGAAACTCATCTGGCGCAATCCCGGCCTGTCGCGATCGGAGATCACCGGCCATACGGACCTGACGCAGCAATCGGTCCATCGCATCATCGACCAGCTCGTCGAGCGCGGCATCGTTTCGCTGGGGTCTCCCAAGCCCGGCCTCGGCCGCGGCCAGCCGAGCCCCATGCTCAGTCTCAACGGCCGCCACGCCTATTCGGTGGGCATTTCCGTCAATTCCGACGTGGTCGACATCTGCCTGGTGGATCTGTCAGGCAATGTGCTCGGCGAAAGCGACATCTCGCTGAGGGAGCTCGGCATGAACCAGGCGCTGGACCGCGTTCGCGACCGCATCGCGGACCTGCAGCAGCAGAACGGCCTCGACGATGAGACCTTCTTCGGTATCGGCTTCGGCATTGCCGGCGCTCTGATATCAGGGACAAAATACAACGCCTCGATGCCGCTGCATGAATGGTCGCTGATCGAGCTCGGGCCGCTGCTGACCGATACTTTTAAAAAGCCCGTCTGGCTGCTGAACGGCGGTAGCGCCGGTGCAGTTGCAGAGGCGATGTTCGGCTGCGGCCGCTTCGTCAGGCACTTCGCCTATCTCAGCTTCAATTACGGCTTTGGCGGGGGCCTGATCAACGATGGCGAACTTCTGGCCGGCGGCAATGGCAATGCCGGCGAATTCTCCGGCATGTTCGATGACGAGGAGATCCTCCACCGCCCGGCCCTGCAGTTTCTCCTGGAGAAGCTCAAGCGCCACAATGTCGACGTGCCGTCGATCCCCTATCTGCGCAGACATTTCGATCCGAAATGGCCGGGTGTGGCGGAATGGGTCGAGGAGATCACCCCCGCCTACAACCGTCTCGTCAACGCCATCTGGGCGATCTACGACCCGCAGGCAATCGTCTTCGGCGGCCAGGTGCCGCCGGGACTGGCGCAGATGCTGAGCGACCGCACCGAACTTTTCGGCCGCCCGCGCTACGGCGTGCCGCGCCCGCACCCCAAGCTCATCGTGTCAGAGATATCAGGCGACGCCGCCGCCATGGGCTCGGCGATCGTTCCCTTCAAATCGACGTTTTATTGACGACTATGGCCGCGTTCCGAATTTACGGCGCGTGTTCGTTTTCGTCGTAAAGCCGGACGTTCGGGATCGGCGGCAGCCAGGGCTCGCGCCTGACCGTCCAGACTTCGACCATCGGCCTGATATTAACAGGCGCCGAATCCAGCGTTCCAAGGAAGACTTCCACGGCATCGTCGAACATGAAAAACAGCCGCGAACCGCAGATCGGGCAGAAGGATCGCTTGTCATAGGTGCTGATCTCGCCGTCCATCTTGAATTTCGAGCGGCGCCAGTTCGCAGTCCCCGAAAAGATCGAGCCGGTCAGTTTCCGGCATTTGGTGCAGTGGCAGAGCCCGGATTGGTAAGGCTCGCCTTCGACTTCATACCGCACCGCGCCACACGCACAGCCGCCCGTCCTCACGCTTTCCATCGCCATCGCTTCCTCCGCGCAATCGCATCAGGCCGCCAAGAATAGCCGATATTGCGCTGAAAGCAGCCCGCTTGTCGGATGCGGCTCCAGGTGGTACCAATTCCGCATGGACAGAACCGTGATCAACACGTCAGTGATGACGATGCCGCGCTCATAGCGTGGCGGGTTTCGTGCGTCCATAATGCACCAGCGACCGCCCCCGAGGCGGTCTTTTCATGGGTCGATCCGTCTCGAGGGCAAACAGCCTCGAAAGGATCAACCGATGAACAAGCCGGACACCTATATCACCACCTCGATCCCCTATGTGAACGCCGCCCCGCATGTGGGCTTTGCGCTCGAACTCGTGCAGACCGATGCCTATGCGCGCCATTTCCGCCTGCTCGGCCGCAATGTCCGATTCCAATGTGGAACCGATGACAACAGCCTGAAGAATGTCCGTTCGGCGGAAGCCGCAGGCCTGCCCGTGGCGGATTTCGTCAACGCCAATGCCGACAGGTTCGAGCGCCTCGGCACACGGCTCGACATTTCCAACGACGAATTCGTGCGCACCTCCCGCGATCCGCGGCATCTCCCTTGCGTACACGCCTTATGGAACGCCTGCGCCGACAACGGAGACCTCTATCGCAAGGCCTACGAAGGCCTCTATTGCGTCGGCTGCGAGCAATTCTACGAGGCCGCAGAACTTGTTGACGGCCGATGCCCGGAACATGGCGTCTCCCTTGAACTTGTCAAAGAGGAGAACTGGTTCTTCCGCTTGTCCCGCCATGGTGACAGGATCCTGCAGCTCATCGAGAGCGGCGAACTCACGATCGTTCCGGCGCACCGGCGCAACGAGGTGCTGGCCCTTCTGCGACGCGGCCTTGAGGATATCAGCGTTTCACGCAGCGCCGAGCGGGCGCGCGGCTGGGGCGTTCCCGTCCCTGACGGAGACGAGGTGGTCTATGTCTGGTTCGACGCGCTCGCGAACTATCTGAGCGGGCTCGGCTACGGCTCCGATCCGACGCTCTTCAAGCGCTACTGGACCGGCGGCGGCCAACGTATCCACGTCGTCGGCAAGGGCATCTCGAAATTCCACGCCATCTACTGGCCGGCGATCCTGCTCTCGGCCGGCCTGCCGCCGCCGTCATCGATATCGGTGCATGGCTATGTAACGGTCGATGGCAGGAAGATCGGCAAGTCGACAGGCAACGGTATCGATCCGGACGGTATCATCGATGCTTACGGCACGCCGGATGCACTGCGCTATTATCTGCTCCGGCATATACGCTCGGGCGACGATGGCGACTTCTCCGGCGAGCGTCTCGAAGCCGCGTGGTCGGGTGAACTCGGCGGCCAGCTCGGCAATCTCGCCAATCGGGTACTGGCACTTCTCGCGAGTTCCCTTGGCGGGGTCGTTCCGCCGCTGCAGGAAAGCGATTTCGTGCGAGAAGCGACCCGTCTTCCTGGGAAGGTCGCCGCAGCCTTCGATGCCTATGAGCTGCATGTCGGCCTGGCCGATATCTTCGCCTTTATCGGCGAGGCAAACAGGCGCTTTGCCAAACGCGCACCATGGGCAGATGCGAAGGCGCTGCTTGGTGACCTCACGCCAGAGGAACGACAGGCTACGGTTGATCGCCTCGGCGCTTGTCTTGCTGAGCAGGTCTATGGCCTGGCGGTCGTCGCACGCTGCCTCCTGCCCTTCCTACCGCGCTCGGCTTCGGTGCTGCATGAAAGGCTGGGGATCGAGGTGCCCGAAGTCTATGGGGCATCGCTTGTTGTCGATGGGGTCAGAACGGCCTCGGACGCTGTGCTGTTTCCGAGGAGAGTGGTGGCTTGACATCGTCTCCTGCATCTCTTCGACACATCGGGCCTGTCCGAGGACATGGAGATGAGCGGCTGTCCGGCAAATCAAGACCCCTCCCCAACCCCTCCCCACAAGGGGGAGGGACTAATCCAGAGCGCCGCCTTGCCCCTTCCGAAACGTCTGTTATGCGGAAATCGAGTGCCGCAGATTAAGCCCCTCCCCCTTGTGGGGAGGGGTATGGGGCGGGGCCTTTTTAATCTATGTCACCAACAGGTGATGTGCACCCTCACCTCACCACATCGTTTTGGCAGCGCGCGCCGGCCATTCCCGGTCATAAGTCTCGTGGTCGAAATCACCCACCGCATCCTTCAGCATCTGGCCGGGCGTCGGCAGCTTCGCCGGATCGACGAAGTGGTCAGCATTCCAGAGCTCGGCGCGCATGACCGCGCGGGCGCACTGGAAATAGACCTCGACAATGCTGATGACGGTGACCGTGCGCGGGTGTTTGCCGTCCATCTCGAAACTTGCAAGCAGTGCTTCGTCATTGGAGACGACGCCGCGGCCGTTGATGCGCATGACCGTGTTGGAGCCCGGAATGAGAAACATCAGTGACAGGCGCGGATCGCGCACGATGTTGGAAAGCGAATCGACGCGGTTGTTGCCGCGCCAATCGGGCAGATGCAGCGTCCTATCGTCGATGATACGCACCACGCCGCCGAGATCGCCGCGCGGCGAACAGTCGAGCCCTTCCGGGCCGACGGTCGCAAGCGCCGCGAAGGGCGACATCTCGATCATGCCCCGGTAGAGGGGCGTCAGCGCCTTCGTCACCTTGTCGACGGAGGCCTGCGACAGCCCCGCGCCATAGATTTCGCCGAGCTCCTCGATACTGCCGATGATTTTCATGGATATCCCGCCATAGTGCCGGCCGCCCGAGCTGCGGCCGGGCGGACGCTACACCGATGCGCGACGCGCCGGAAGCTCAAAAATCGGAATGATCTCAGCATCTTTTTTGATGTCTTCCTCCGCGAGGAACGCCGCGACCTCGCTCAGCACCGGACCTGCCGACATGATGCGCCGGTGGCCGAAACCGTTGGCCCAGGAGAGCCGCACATGCCCGCCTGATGCCGCATAACGACGAGCATGGGCAGCACTCACTTCCTTGTCGTCCTCGGCATGGATGACGAGCACCGGCTTGCCGACGTGATTGGCCCGTTTTCCGGCGTCAAAATCCTCAAGTCTCCGACCGGTGATACGATGCACGACATCCTCAAGCGCTTCCTGTGCCGCCGGTTTCAGCCGCAGCATCCGGCCGAAATCGGTAAACAGCCACTGCATTTCACTGGGTGAGCCGATCAGTACCAAACGTTCGGCCGAGACGGGCTTCACATCCGGCAGCATGGCCAGGGCCGAAACCATCAACGCCGCGCCACCGAAGGAATGACCAATGACCGCATCGAACCGGCCGAAGCGGGCCTCGGCTGCGGCAATAGCCTTCACCGCAAGCGCCATATGCAGAAAGCGCCCGCCGGATTTCCCGTGGCCCGGAAAATCGAGAGCGATCACTTCCGCGCCCGTAGCCGCCAGCATCGTTACGAGATCGGCCATATAGGCCATGCCGGAGCCCCAGCCATGGGTGACGAGATAGCGCTTGCGCCGTCCAAGCGCTCCGCCATTCAGCCGATAGGCATGCGCCCGCCTGCCCTCGACGCGCAGCAGGAACCGTTCCGCATCGGCAAGCTTGGCGACACCCGCTGCATGCGCCGCCCTCGCCTTCTCGCCCTTGGGCCTGGCAGATGGGGTGCGGCAGAACAGCCGGAACGCCGCCTCGCCGGCAAGACGCGGTGAAACGGATTGCACGAGCGAAAATCCGAGGCGGGTGACCTCAAGCGCAAAGTTTGCCATGATGGGAATCCGACAATGTTCAACACTGAACAATAAAGTACAATGATGAACAAAAATCAATCCCTCCCCTGGGATCATCCGCGTTTTAGAAGCTGGATCGCAGTGGCTCGCGCCTGCCAGCTCATGCAACAGTCGCTGGCGCGCTCGCTCTCCGATCTCGATATCAAGCCGCCGCATCTCGATATTCTCGTCAATCTCTACCGCTTCGAAGGTATTTCGCAGCAGGAGCTGGCGCGCAAGCTGCTCGTCGGCCGCTCCAATATGAGCATGCTGCTGCCGCAGATGGAAAAGCGCGGCCTGATCATCCGCCGCGACGACGAGCGCGACAAGCGCGTGCTGCGGCTGCACCTCACGTCAGAAGGCCGCAGGCTGACCGAAGAGGCCATGGCCATACAGACCGCGCTCATCGAGCGCACATTGTCGGCCGAGCCGATCGAGCAATGCATGGCAACCGCCGATTCGATGGAGCGCATCATCGGCGTGTTGCTGCAGGATTTGCGGGACGAGGATTGACTAATGCAGCGCCGGCCCGGACGGCGCGCGCGTCAGCGATTTGTACTCCCAGGCCGCTACGACGATCAGCACCAGCGCCGCCAGAATGCCCATCACGTAGACCTGCATGAAGGGCGCAAAGAAAGCGCAGAGGATCAGGATCACGATGCCGGCGAGATGCGAGAGCGGCAGGTGCCCGCTGGTCGCCCCCTTGAACCAGAGATTGCCGATCAGGAAGAGGCCGGAGCCGCCGAGTACGGAGGCGGCGATGGCGAGATTGCCGGTCTCATGCGGATGCTCGAACATGAACTCCACCGCCACTGCATGCACGATGATGCCTGCTAGGATCGGGATATGCGCATAGGTGAAGGCCTGCCGCGCGAGGCTCCCCGGCGTATCCTCATGCTCGATGCGATGCGCCGCCCGCTCATGGCCGAAGCGGAAATACAGCCACCACATGGCGACCGTGCCGATGAAGCCGATCAGGAAGACAACCCCGGTCATGACCGAGAATTCCATTTCGGAGAAGGTGCGGCCGGAAACGAGGATCGCTTCGCCGAGGCAGATGATGATGAAGAGCGCGCAACGCTCCGCCATATGCGCGCCGGAAACGTCCCACTCTTCTGTCTTGGACTTGCCGAGGCCGGGCACCGCAAATCCGAGCGCCGGCCCGGAATATTCGATCAAGAGCGCGATCACCCAGCAGATCAGCCGCGCCTCATGCTCCAGAAGCCCGCCTGATATCCAGAACACGCCGGCAACGGCAAGGTAGGTGGTGATGCGCACGAAGTTGATGGTGGCCGAACGGCCGGCAGCCCGCATCGCATAGGTAGTGAAGAGCGAGCGGCCGACCTGCATCAGCACATAGGCTGAGGCGAAGAGCAGGCCCTTCTCGCCGAAGGCTTCGGGAATGGAGGCCGAGAGCACGAGGCCGAACAGCATCAGCACGATCAGCATTGATCGCACCGGCATGCGCTCCGGATCGAGCCAGTTCGTCACCCAGGCGGTGAAGATCCACACCCACCAGACTGCAAACATCATCAGCGCCGCTTCGACGGCACCGAGCGGCGTATAATGGGCAAAAAGCGCGTGCGATAACTGCGAGATGGAAAAGACGAAAACGAGATCGAAGAAGAGTTCCAGGAATGTGACCCTGCTGCCGGTATGCCCGTGGGCTCGCAGCCAGCTCTTTTTATGTGTTTCCGTCATCTGCCCCCTCGTTTGCCCTTGAGTCTATCGCGATCAGCGCGGCTTCTCCGCGACGTCCCGGCTCATTCCCTTGGCCGCAAGCTCTTCTTCATAGGCCGAGAAGAGCTCGAAGCCGCGTTCGCCGAGTTCGCGCAGATACGTCCATGTATAGATGCCGGTATCGTGCATATCGTCGAAACCGATGCGCACGGCATAATTGCCTGTGGGTATGGCGGAGACGATGGCAACGTTGCGCTTGCCCGGCACCGTCACCTTTTGCCCCGGACCGTGCCCCTGTACCTCGGCCGATGGCGACAGCACGCGCAAGAGCTCGGCCGAGAGATCGAAGCTCTGCCCGTCGTTGAAGCTTACCACCAGCCTTTGGCGGTCTTTCGATACCTTAAGTTCGGTCGGCCAGATATCGCTCATCATGATGTCCTCTTCTGATGCGAGGAGTAGGCGCGGATCTTTTTCAGCGCAAGCTCAAATTCGCTTGGCGCCGTGGCCTGTTTCCCTTGACGCCACAATAGCATATGCCCACATTGACGTGAGTACGGAGATTGACATGAACACCAGAGTCGGAACGATAGGCAGTGCCGCGCCGCTTGTTGCTGATGCAGGCCCGATGATCGACCCTTTCGGGCGTGCGGTCACCTATCTGCGTGTCTCCGTCACCGACCGCTGCGATTTCCGCTGCACCTATTGCATGGCGGAAAACATGACCTTCCTGCCGAAGAAGGACCTGCTGACGCTGGAAGAGCTCGACCGGCTCTGTTCCGCCTTTATCGCCAAAGGCGTGCGCAAGATAAGGCTGACTGGCGGTGAGCCGCTGGTGCGCAAGAATATCATGTATCTGGTGCGCCAACTCGGAGAGCAGATCGGCTCCGGCTTGGATGAGCTGACGATCACCACCAACGGCTCGCAGCTCGCCCGCCATGCGCAAGAGCTCTACGATTGCGGCGTGCGCCGCATCAACGTCTCGCTCGACACGCTCGATCCCGACAAGTTCCGCAGGATCACCCGCTGGGGCGATTTCGCCAAGGTGATGGAAGGCATCGATGCCGCCCAGAAGGCCGGCCTGAAGATCAAGCTCAATGCCGTGGCACTGAAGGATTTCAACGAGGCGGAAATGCCCGCCATGCTGCGTTTCGCGCATGGCCGCGGCATGGATCTCACCGTCATCGAAACCATGCCGATGGGCGAGATCGAAGAAGACCGCACCGACCAGTACCTGCCGCTCTCCAAGCTGCGCGCCGATCTGGAGGCGCAGTTCACCCTCACCGATATCGACTACCAGACCGGCGGGCCTGCCCGCTATGTCCGCGTTGCCGAAACCGGCGGCCGCCTCGGCTTCATCACGCCGCTCACCCATAATTTCTGCGAGAGCTGCAACCGCGTGCGCCTGACCTGCACCGGCACGCTCTATATGTGCCTCGGCCAGAACGACGCCGTCGACCTACGCGCCGCATTGCGCGCCACCGAAGACGACGGTCTGCTGCATGCGGCCATCGACGAGGCGATCACCCGCAAGCCCAAGGGCCACGATTTCATCATCGACCGCACCCACAAGCGGCCGGCTGTGGCCCGGCATATGAGTGTTACGGGGGGGTGATAAGCCTCGCAGAGTTCGGCGGCACGGAGTCTCTTTAAGCGCCACCGCTTGCCTTCTCCGCGTCATTCCTGTGCTTGTCACAGGAGTCCAGTGTGCCCAAGTCCTTGGGTATGGGAGACTATTTTTCATCGCCGCAATGAGTCGTTCACCGCGCCGACGCGCGGTGGCTGGATTCCTGTGACAAGCACAGGAATGACGGAGGAGAGGATGTTCCACGCAACGCTCCCAGCAAAAAAAGCCCCGCGAAAGCGGGGCCAAGTCTTTCTGATGTGGAATTCTACCGATGTCTGAATGTTATCAGTGCCAAGTCTGGCCGTCGTACCAGGTGTCGACGTCGCGCCGGATACGGTCCTTTTCGTAGCCGTAGCGTTCCTGCAGCTTGCCTTCGAGCTGTTCACGACGACCGTTGATCTGGTCGAGGTCGTCGTCGGTGAGCTTGCCCCACTGTTCCTTGACCTTGCCCTTCATCTGCTTCCAGTTACCTTCAACACGGTTCCAGTCCATTCCAATATCTCCTCTGTTGGACGTGCTAGAAGAACGACCGGCCCGCTTAATTGTTCAAAAGAAAAACCCGCAATCCGAAAACCGCGGCTTCTAAATCTCGTTCCTGAAACGTCAGCTTATGCCGCTCGACCGCTCCAGCGGCCCTCAGCAAGCCCATAGCCGCGCACCTCGCCTTCGTCGCCGGTGCGGAAGCGGTTGACCTTGTCCGAGAGCATGTCGACGCGCTGGCGCAGGCCCTGGATTTCGGCATTATTCTCTTCCACCATTGCGGCATTCTGCTGGGTGATGAGCTCGACGTCATGCACCGCTTTGCTGACTTCGTGAAGGCCGGTCGACTGTTCGCCGGTGGCCGCCGAAATCTCGGCGACGAGGCGCTGCACGCCGCCGACATGGGCGATGATTTCGGCGAGCGCCTGGCCGGTTTCCTCAACGAGCTCCACGCCGCTCTGCACCTGGCCGGAGCTTGCCGAGATCAGTTCCTTGATCTCGCGGGCAGCCTTGGCGCAGCGCTGCGCCAGTTCGCGCACTTCCTGCGCCACGACCGCAAAGCCGCGGCCCGCCTCGCCGGCACGCGCAGCTTCGACGCCGGCATTCAGGGCCAGAAGGTTGGTCTGGAAGGCGATCTCGTCGATCACGCCGATGATCGTCGCGATCTTCTCGGATGAGCGGTTGATCTCGCCCATCGCATCGACTGCCTTGGCGACGACCTCGCCGGAGCGGCTGGCGAAAACCTGCGTCTGGTCTACGGATTGCGCCGTCTGTTTGGCGCGCTCGGCGGTGGAACGCACGACGTCGCTCAGGTGACGCAGCGCCCGCGAGCTTTCTTCAAGCGCTGCCGCCTGCTGTTCGGTACGGCGGGCGAGATCGTCGGCAGACGATGCAAGATTGCCCGTGCCGCCCTTGATCTCGACAGTGGCGCCACGCACATCGGCCAGCGTCTGGCGCAGTGCCTCGACGGCGTGGTTGTAGGTATCGGCCATCTCGACGAAATCATCGGCAAGATCGCGGCGCATGCCGACTTCCAGATTGCCTTCCGCGAGCTGCCGCAGCACGTCGGAGAGCGCATTCAGCGCCTGCTTCTGTTCGGCTTCGATGCGGGCGCGTTCGCTGGCGCGGCGGCCGGCTTCCTCGGCAGAGAGTGCACGTGCGCTTTCGGCTTCCTTCTCCAGGCGGACGTTTTCAACCGCCGCATCGCGGAAGACCGCGACCGAACGCACCATGTCGCCGATTTCGTCACCGCGGTTGCGGCCTTCGATCGCCACTTCGAGATCGCCATTGGCAAGCCGCGTCATGACGTCGGAAACGCGCTTCAGCGGACCGCGCAGCGTCTCGACCAGCATCAGCCCGCCGACGATGGCCAGCAGCGTCCCGAGGATCATCGCAAAGACGGAAACATTGGCCGAACGCTCGCTGTCTTCCTTGCCGAGTTCCTGCGCCTGGCTGACGAACTGGCGGAGCGAGGCCATTGCGCCGGAAAGGATTTCCGAAGACTGCTGGCGGGCAGCCTTCCAGTCCGCAGCCGCCTTCAGCATGTCGGCAGACCCTGACGTCAGCGAAGCGGCAGCCGGGGCGACCTTGTCTGAAAAGGCTTTCATCACGGCGTCGTCGGCGCCGAGCGCGGAGATCTTCTTCGCGGTTTCGGTCAGCGACTTGAGGTCGGCGAGAACCACGTCACGTGAAGCAGCATCACGGGCGCTCAGCATCTGGCTCACATGCACCTGCAACCGGTCGGCGCTGTCGCGCACCTGGTCGACCGAAGTCAAAAGCTCGCGCTGTTCGGCAATGCTCTTGTCGAGGCTCACGAAGCGGGCGGACGCTGTATCGCTGTTCTTGGCCGACTGCAACGTCATCTGGCCCTCGGTATTGACGAAGCCGGTCAAGAGCGGCGCCATGCCGGAGGCTTTCTCATCCGGCGTGCCGTTGCCCTTCAGGAGCGCATCGAGCTTGCCGGCTGTCTCCGCGACCTGCGCGATCAGCGGCTGTCCGTCCTTGGAGACCATCGCCTTGGCGACGTCGAGCTGTTTCAGGATCTCGGCAATATGCTGCTGGGCGGCCTCGATCTGTTCCTCGGGCGTAAAGCCCATCTGGATGTCGACCCGCATCGCGCCCATGATATCGGTCAGCGACTTGAAGGCGGCAGAATTGTAAAGCAGTGCCTTGGCGAAGACTTCCTTGTCGGTGAAATCCTTGCGCACGAGATCGGTCTGGCCGCCGGCTTCGTCAGCCGCAGCCGAGATCGTCTGCACTGTCATGTTGATGGCGGCAACGCTTGCATCCTCGGTCTGACGCAGTCCCCACAGTGTCTGCTGCTGCTTGCGCATGGCGGCGGCAAGGCCGCTGACTTCGATGAGCTGGCTGTGCTGGTCGTCGGTCTTCAACAAACCGTTCAGGCGCACGACACCGCTTTCCTGCGCATCGATCGCCTTGTCGAGATCGGCCTTGCTCGCATCCGACGGGTCGGAGACGAATTCCTGCAGCGCCGCCTGGAGGTTCTCGAAATCGGAAATGTTTTCGATCGTCGCGCGCGTCACCGTCATGTGACCGTTCAGGATATTGGCCGTGTGGTAGCCGAGGATGCCGACACCGGCAATCAGCACCACGAGCGGGATGACGAACAGCAGGACCTTGGTGACGATACGACGGCTTTGCAGAAGTCGGTCGATGAAGTGCATGGGGAGCGGCGCCTTGAAACTGATGGTACCGTCCACTCCGCAATCATTCCGGATGGTTCGGCGGCCTCCTCCATCATGGAGAGTGGCTGCATCTTTCGCTGAATCGGTTGATACAACCTTAATCGGCAGCCGAGAGATTTGGGAATTATCCTTATATTTCTTATATTTGCCGCAACTGCACAAGGATTCGCTTACCTAACGGCAGGTTGCGCTGCGCTGCAGCATCGAATTATTGCAGGTGTGGCATTCCTCCGATTCCCTTGCCGTACGTTCCCTTCTAAAAGGGCCTGTAAGGTAAGGGAATCTCCAGCATGCCGCGATCACGCAATACCGAAGGCGCCATCTACATGAGCATGGCGATGGCCGGCTTTTCCGCAAGCGACGCACTCTCCAAATCGGTCATTTCCTACATGAATGCCGGCGAGATCATGTTTCTTCGCGGCCTCTTCACCAGCATCCTCGTCTATCTGATCGCCTGGAAGTTCGGCGCACTGCGCCCCTGGCGCGTCATGGTCAAGCCCATCATCGCGCTGCGCATCGCCTGCGAGATCATCGCTGCCGTCACGTACATCACCGCGCTCGGCATGATGCCGATCGCCAATGCCTCTGCCATCCTCCAATCGCTGCCGCTGGTTGTCACCTTTGGCGCGGCGCTTTTCTTCCATGAGCCGGTCGGCTGGCGGCGCTGGATGGCAATCCTCGTCGGCCTCGCAGGCGTCATGATCATCATCCGCCCCGGCCCGGAAGGTTTTACCGCCGCCGCGCTGCTCTGCGTCGCCAGCGTGGCTTCAACGGCCGGCCGTGATCTCGCCACCCGCAGCATCAGCAAGGATATCCCGTCGCTGATGATCACGACGGTGACGGCGATCTCGGTTGCGATCTTCGGCGCGCTGATGATCCCCTTCCTCGGTGGCTGGGAGCCGGTCAGCGTCACCTCGCTGACGCATCTGCTGCTCGCCTCCGTGCTCGTGCTTGTCGGCTACCAGTCGGTCATCGTCGCCATGCGCACCGGCGAAATCTCTTTCGTCGCGCCCTTCCGCTATACGAGCCTGATCTTCTCCTCCCTGCTCGGCTTCTTCTTCTTCGCCGAAGTGCCCGATTTCTGGACGCTGGTGGGTGCCGCCATCGTCATCGCGTCGGGTCTCTATACGTTCTATCGTGAGGCCAAGCGCCACGTGCCGCCGGTCGCCCAGGAATCGGCGCCCCGTTCGCCGGTGTAAGAGTTCGCCCGTCTGAGAGAATGTCTGAGGTATCGCCATGACTGATTTCGTGCTCGACCAATCGACCATTCCGGGCGTTGTGCTGGCCGGTGGGCGCTCGTCACGGATGGGGCGCGACAAGGCGGGCGTGACGCTGGGCGGCCGCAGCCTGCTCGACCACATGTTGTCCCGCCTTTCGCCGCAGGTCGCGCAGATCGCCATCAATGCCGATGACGCCACCGGCCACGACCTGCCGGTCGTCTCCGACCGTATAGCAGGCAAGGCGGGACCGATGGCCGGCATCCACGCGGCGATGGTCTATGGCGCCGGCCTGCCCGCCACCCACGTCGTCACCGTCTCGGTCGATTGCCCCTTCTTCCCTGCCGATCTCGTCAGCCGGCTTGCGAGCGTGGTCGACCATCCGGATCGCATCGCCATCGCTGCCTCGCAAGGCCGCAGCCATCCGGTCTTCGGCCTTTGGCCGACCGCACTGGCGGCCGATCTCGAAATGTGGGTGAAGACCGACGAGAAGCGCCGCGTCCGCGACTTCCTCTCGCGTCATGACGTTGCGGAAGTGCCCTTCCCGCTGCATCCGACCCGCGCCAGCGTTCTCGATCCCTTCTTTAACATCAATACATCAGATGATCTAATGGAGGCCGAACGCTGGCTGGAGGCCCTTCGCGCATGAGAAGGAAGATGGCAGGATGACACAGAAGATCTTCGGCATCGCCGGCTGGAAGAATTCCGGCAAGACCGGGCTTGCGGTGCGCCTCGTCGAGGAGTTTACGCGGCGCGGCTACCGCATTTCCACCGTCAAGCACGCCCACCACGATTTCGACATCGACAAGGTCGGCGCCGACAGCTACCGCCACCGCCAGGCCGGTGCCCATGAGGTGACGATCGTCTCGGGCACGCGCTACGCCATTATGCACGAGCTGCGCGGGGAGCCGGAACCAAGCTTCGAGGACATTTTGGCGCGGCTGGCGCCGTGTGATCTGGTGCTGATCGAAGGCTACAAGCGCGAGCCGATCCCGAAGATCGAGGCGCGGCGGCTGGAGGCCGCAAGGCGGGATCCGCTGGCGCCGGAGGATCCGCATATCGTGGCGATTGCGGCCGATCATGTGGTCGAGGATGCTCGGGGGCTTGCTGTGTTTGATTTGGATGACACCGTGGGTATTGCGGATTTTGTTGCGCGGACGGTTGGGCTTGGTGCTCCGGTTGGCGTTTGAGAGATCGGTGCGACCTGCCTCCCCACCTCACTACAAAACGAAAGGGCGAGGCCTCGCGACCCCGCCCTCCCTATCATGAGGTAATGAATTACCTCTGTGCCACCGGCCGCACCAGCGGCGTCACACGGCGAATGGTCACACGCCGGTTCTCCTGATTCGGCCCCAAGGTATTCACCTTCAGATACCGCTCGCCATAGCCCTGCGTCGCAAGGTTCTCCGGCGGAATGCCGTAGACATCCGTCAGCACATTGGCGACCGATTCCGCGCGCTGGTCGGACAGGATCAGGTTGCTCTGGTCCGAACCCACCGCATCGGTATGGCCTTCGATCAGGAAGGTCTCGCTCTTGTTCTTGTCGAGCACTTCATTGATCGCATCGGCAACCTTGCGCAGCGTGCGGGCCTGGCTCATCGGGATTTCCGCGCTGCCCGTTGCGAACGTTACCGTGTCCAGGTCGATGCGGCGTACCTTGTCGCGGATACGGGCGGAATATTTCACCTCGTTCAGCGAATAGACGCGCTCGACGGGTTCCACGGGCGGCTCGCTCAGGAACTCGTAATAGTCGCGGTCCGGGTCGGTGCTGGTGTCGATGATATAGTCGTCCAGCGGCACGCGGAGGCGCATCGGCGGCAGGTCGGCGCCCGGATCCTCGAAGTAGTCGCGATCCGGATCCTCATAGAGTTCGGGCGAATAGTAGAGCACTTCCTCCCGGCCGCGTGCATCGACACGCGAGCGCTGAATGATGTCGCCGTACCGGTTGCGGATCGTCACGATGCGATAGCCTTCGGGCCGCATGATCGTTTCGCGGTAGCGGTCGCCGGAAAGCTCCTCATAGCTCGGCCGTTCGCCGTCACGCAGGAAGCGGCGGTCGTCGTCGCTGCGAACAATGGTGCGGTCGCCGAACTGGATGATGACGCGGCTGTCGTCCGTGCGCTCGCCGTAACGCACGCCATCAGGCTGGGCGAACTGCGGACGGCGGTCGATGCGCCGGCCTTCTTCACGCGTGATGGCCTCGATCTGCACCGGCGCACGCTGTTGGGTGGCGCTCAGCGACTGAGCCTCGGCATCCGAGGTCGGCAGCTTGAAATTCTGGCTGTCGGCACGCTGGCGGTCCCGGTCGCGACGCCCCTGCCGGCCCTGGCTGCGGTCGGCATCCTTGTCGCTGTCGAGAACGGCGGCACCATTCTCAACCGGCAGGATGATGGTCTCGCTGCTCTTGGCCGGATCCTGGGCGATCTCCTTGCGGCGCTCCAGCTCCTGTGGCGTCACCTTTTCAGGCGCGGGGATCGCCTGTTCGGCCTGCTGCGGCGCTACGGCTGCCGGCTGTTCACCGGGCTGCGGCGCGATGGCAGTGGGCTGTTCAGGCTGCTGGTCGGGTGCGGGCTGGACAGCCTGCTGACCATTGGCGGGCTGTTCGCCAGCGGCAGGCTTTTCAGCGGTCGCCGGCGTTTCAGTTGCAGCGGGCTTTTCGGTTGTCGCAGGCTGTTCCGCCGTTGCGGGCTTCTCGGTCGGGAGGGGTGCCTCACCGGATGGTGCTGCCCGCTGCTCTGCCGGCTGTTTCGTGCTCTGCTCCGCGGGCTGATCTGTCGTTTCTGTCTTCTGGCGCTGCGGGCGCTGGCGCGGCTTTTCTGCGGGCTGATTCGCCTCGCTGGCGGCCGGGGCTTCGGCAGCCGGCTGCTGGGCGTCAGGCGCTGCCTGCTCGGCATTCTGCTTGCGGTCGCGCTGGCGCTTTGGCTGTTCTGCCGGCGGCTGCTCAGCTTGCGGCTCGGCCTGCTGTTCCGGCTGTGCCTGCTTCTGGCGACGCGGCTTCTGCGGTTCTTCGGCGGCAGGGGCCTGCTGCTCGGGTGCTGCCTGTTCGGGCTGGGCTTCGCGTTGGCGGCGTGGACGTGCCGGCTCCTCAGCCGCGGGTGCCTGGACTTGCGGCTCTGCCTGCGGTTCGGGCTCGCGCTGGCGCTTGGGCTTCTGTTCCTGTTCCGGAGCGCTTTCGGCGGGCGCTTCGCGCTTCTGCGGCTTTTCGGCGGGCGCCTCCTGTTGCTGCTCTTCTGCCTGCTTCCGCTTCTTTTTCAGAAGCTCCTCTTCAGAAGATGCGTCCTGCGCTACCTCGTAGCTGCCCCCAACGACGGTATTGGCAACAGTGCCGGCAGCGCCATGCTCTACCCCACCGCTCACTGCGGCGTAAGCGCCCACCGGCGGCACCGCAAAAGCAAGGGAAAGCAGCGGAAAGGCCGCACTGGCAAACAGTCTGGATTTCATGCCCATCAGGGTTCCTCATCCTTGTTTTAATTTCGACCGAGGCTGACTGCTCGGCAATCACGGCTTTTTGTGAGTCAAGCAGAGCTCAAATCGCTAAAATGCCGATTTGTTCCGGAGGCTAGAAAGACAGGCATTAACCCTGCCTGAACGTAGCAGTCGGCCTCCGTTCATATCGGCCGGCCCGCCGGCCGATATGTCGACCGCACCGCACAATTGCGGCGGGATTCCTGTTGCAATTTTGTGAAAAAAGGTTTGATTATCGCCGCAAGACGGTGGTGGCACCGTCGGAGTGTGCGGCCGCCGGCGAACAACAAAAAGACCCGGCGCCACCAACAGAGAGGATCCTCATGCGCATTTCCACCAAGCTCCTTGCTGCAGCTTCGCTCGCAGCAATGTCCCTCTTCGCCGGATCGGCCCTCGCCGACGGTGAAAAATACGTGATCGGTACGGACTCGACCTACCCGCCGTTCGAATTTGTCGACGCCAGTGGCACCATTCAGGGCTTCGACATCGATATCGCCAAGGCACTCTGTGCCGAAATGAAGGCCGAATGCTCCTTCGTTTCCACCGACTGGGACGGCATCATCCCGGCTCTGAACGCCAAGAAGTTCGATATGATCGTCTCGTCCATGTCGATCACCCCCGAGCGCCTCAAGCTCGTCGACTTCTCCAACAAGTATTACAACACCCCGCCGGCAATCGCCGTGCCGAAGGATTCGACGATCACTGACGTCGCCGGCCTCAAGGGCAAGGTGATCGGCGCGCAGACCTCCACGACCCATGCCAACTATGCCGAAAAGCACCTCGCCGATACCGAGCTGAAGCTCTACCCGACGGCTGACGAATACAAGCTCGACGTCGCCGCCGGCCGTGTCGATGCGGTCATCGACGATGTCGTCGTTCTCTCCGAATGGGTCAAGTCCGACGCCGGCACCTGCTGCAAGATCCTGACGACCCTGCCGGTCGACAAGGAAATCAACGGCAACGGCGCGGGCATCGCCATCCGCAAGGGTGATCCGCTGAAGGAAAAGCTCAACACTGCGATCGCTGCGATCCGCGCCAGCGGCGAGTACAAGAAGATCCAGGACAAGTACTTCGATTTCGACGTTTACGGCGAATGATAAATTCGCTATCTGGCCGATAAAGGAAATGGCGGAAGGCTTGCTCTTCCGCCATTTTTGTTTGACAAAGGTGGCAAGATCAAAACGGCAAAAGCCGTGAGGGGACTTCTGGCATGGGCGGATTGTTTTCCGCGCTCGGCTCCTTCTGGAGCCTACTTGTGCACATTTTCGATCCGCTGTGCGGACCCGTCGGCCTCTTCACCTGGTTTGGTCAGTCGACGCTTCTTGCCTGTGGCGATGCCGGCTGGGGCGATGAGATCGCGCTCGGCCTGCAGGTCACCGTTTCCGTGGCCGTCGTCACCCTGCCGATCGGCCTGATCATCGGCTTCCTCGTGGCGCTCGGCCAGCAATCGGAAGAAAAGTCGCTTCGGCTTGCGGCCGGCGTCTACACGACGATCTTCCGCGGTCTGCCCGAGCTTCTGACGCTCTTCATCATCTATTACGGCATGCAGATCCTCATCCAGTATCTGCTGGATCTCGCCGGCTATGAGGGGCCGCCGGTCGAAATCAACGCCTTCTTCGCCGGCGTGATCGCGCTGTCGGTCGTCTTTTCCGCTTACTGTTCGGAAGTGTTGCTCTCGGCCTTCCGCGCCATTCCCAAGGGTCAATACGAGGCAGGAGATGCGCTCGGACTGCATCGCGGCCGCACGCTGCGCCTGATCGTCCTGCCGCAGCTCATCCGCATTGCCCTGCCGGGCCTCACGAACCTCTGGATGGTGCTGCTGAAAGACACCTCCTACGTCTCCATCATCAGTCTTTCCGATATCCTGCGCCAGACGAACGTGGCCGTGCGTGTGACTAAGGAACCCTTCTTCTTTTATGGCATCGCCTGCGTTCTCTATCTGGTGCTCGCCATCCTCTCCTCCTTCCTGCTCGTCTATATCGACCGCTGGGCCAAGCGTTCGGAGGTTCGCCGATGAGCTACGCCGAAACATTGATCCCGCCGCAGCCGGCACCGCGGGCGGTGGCAAAGCCGATGACGGCTGCCCGCCTCGGCGGATACATCCTCGTCGCGTTCTGGGCGCTGCTCGCGGCGCTGCTGATCTTCACCGTCATCAATGGCTGGGATCCGGAGAAGTTCACGCGCTACGGGCCGCGCTACCTGCATGGCCTCTGGGTGACGCTGAGCATTGTTACGCTGTCCGTCTTCTTCGGCGCCATCCTGTCGCTGCCGCTTGCCATGGCCCGCCTGTCGAACAACCGGGTGCTGAACTGGCTGGCCTACGGCTATATCTATTTCTTCCGCGGGACGCCGCTGCTCGCCCAGCTCTTCCTCGTCTATTACGGCCTCGGTGCGTTCCGGCCGCAGCTGGAATCAGTCGGTCTCTGGTGGTTCTTCCGCGATGCCTGGTTTTGCGGCGTCTTCGCCATGACCATCAATACCGCGGCCTATCAGGCGGAGATCCTGCGCGGCGCCATCGAAAGCGTACCGTATGGCCAGCGAGAGGCCGCCGCCGCCCTCGGCATCCACAAGACTATCGCCTTCCGCAAGATCATCCTGCCGCAGGCCTTCATCGTGGCGCTGCGCCCGTATGGCAACGAGATCATCCTGCTGATCAAGGGCTCGGCGGTCGTCGCCATCATCACTGTGCTCGACCTGATGGGCGAGACGCGCTACGCCTTCTCGCGCACGTTCGATTACCAGACCTATCTGTGGGCGGCGATCTTCTATCTCGCCATCGTGGAGGCGCTGCGCCACCTCTGGAACTGGATCGAGCGCCGTCTGACGCGCCACCTGAAGCGATGAAGAAATTTGGCAGCACTCTCCTATTGCTGCTGCCAAGCCTTTGAAATCAAAACAAATAGCTCTTTCTCCCTGCATCTGTCAAGCTTCGGTTAACCACCGCATGATTTCATTTCATGTGGCGCTAACAAGCGCGGAGTGGGAACAAGAAGAAGCGAGACAAAATGCACAAGGACATGGAAAAACAGCTTGAGGGCTATGGGCTGACGACGGCCCAGATCCTCTATCGCATGCCGGATCACCCGGCCTTTCTCCAGACCTATATCTGGCAGGACTACGACCTCGCCCCGGACTTTCCGGAAATGCGCGGTTTTCTGAAGTTCTGGCAGGAGAAGCTGGACGGACCGCTGCATTCGGTGCGCTATATCCACCGCAGGCTCATTTCGGCAACGGAGTGGCGCTCTCTTAAGGGCGAATTCATATTGCACTGAGATTGCAGTTGCGATGGTAAGCTGTGGGCTCTAAAACGCCCGCATGAACAAAAAGAAGATCGACGAAGAGGCTCTCGCGGAAGCCTATAACCGCGCTCTTGCGCTTGAAAAGGCCGGCGATATCGATGCTGCCGTGGACGCCTATCAGGAAGTCCTGGCAATCGATCCCGACGATCACGGCGGCGCGGCCGTCCGTATTGCCTCCATGGGCCGCGGCGAAACGCCGGTTCGCGCACCGGACGCCTATGTCGAAACCCTCTTCGATCAGCATGCCGAAGTCTTCGAGGACGTGCTGGTGGAACAGCTCGGCTATCACGTGCCGATGCTCGTGCGCCAGCGCCTGCAGGATCTGAAGCTCGGCCCCTTCAAGCGCATGCTCGATCTCGGCTGCGGCACGGGCCTCACCGGCACTGCGCTGAACGATCTCTGCGAGGAGATGATCGGCATCGACATCTCCGAAAACATGGTCGTCATCGCCGACGAGAAGGAAGTCTATGAGACGCTCTTCGTCGCCGAGGTCGAGGATTTCCTCGACGACAATGACGAGGACCCCTTCGACCTGATCACCGCCACCGACGTGCTGCCCTATCTCGGCGCGCTCGAACCGCTCTTCTTCGGCGCTGCCGAGAATATGAACACCGGCGGCATCTTCATCTTCTCTTCGGAAACCCTGCCCGACAGGCTGGCGGACGGCCGCCCCTATATGGTCGGCCCGCACCAGCGCTTCATCCACACCGAGACCTATATCCGCGAACGCCTGGCCGCCACCGGCTTCGAGCTCATCGAGATCATGGAGATCAACGTGCGCATGCAGGAGGGACAGCCGAGCCCCGGCCATCTGGTGACCGCGCGTTATACGGGCTGAAGGCCATCTGGCATTTTGCGGGCGCTTTGCTAATTTCCTGACCTGATCTCTTCAGGAAAGGTCAACGCATGGCGCTCGTTCTCTACCAGCATCCGCTTGCCTCCTTCTGCCACAAGGTGCTGATCGCGCTCTACGAGTACGGGACGCCCTTCGAAAACCGCTTCGTCGATCTCGCCGACGAACAGTCGAGCGCCGATCTCCTGCGCTTCTGGCCAGTCGGCAAGATCCCCATCCTGCGGGATGAGACGCGCGACAGCACGATTCCCGAAACCAGTGTTATCATTGAATATCTGGACCGGCATTATCCCGGCCCTGTGTCCCTCGTGCCAGAGGAAACCAATGCCGGCCTGCAGGTGCGCCTCTGGGACCGCTTCTTCGATCTCTATGTGCAGGTGCCGATGCAGAAGATCGTCATCGACCGGATACGCCCGGAAGGCTCGGCCGATCCACACGGCGTCAATGAAGCGCGCGGCATGCTGCAGCTTGCCTATGACATGGTGGAAAAGCAGATCGACGGCAAAGCCTGGATCACCGGCGACGCCTTCACCATGGCCGACTGCGCCGCCGCACCCGCCCTCTTCTATGCGCGCACGCTCGTGCCCTTCACGGAGAAACGACCGGGGCTCGAAGCCTATTACCGCCGCCTGCTGGAGCGCCCCTCCTTCGCCCGCGCGCTGAAAGAGGCGCTACCCTATTTCAAGTTCTATCCCTATAAGGAAAACCTGCCGGACGAGTTTCGGCTGCAGGAATAGCAGGCGCCTGCCGTTCTAGTGAGGGTTCGAATAGCCGGCCTGCTGGGACGGATGGGCGTCCGCAAATTCCGGCATGTCGAAGCAGCGCTTTCCGAGAGTCGCCACGGCTGGAAAGGCAGAGAGGTCAATCTTGTTGAACTCTGCCAAGACGATCTGGCCGGCGATGCAGATATCGGCAATGCCAGGGGTCTCGCCCAGCGCGAAGGGTGTGGGCGGGCGCCGGGTGAGCAGGCGCTCGTAGGTCGCAAGTCCTTCCGTCGTCCAATGCCGGCACCATGCCTCGATCGCGGATGCATCGGCGCCGAATGCCTGGCCGAGATGTTTGCGCACACGCGGCACGATCAGTGGATGGGCATCGGCGACGGCAACCAGCGCCAGCGACCGGGCATAGGCTTTCTCTCTTGCTTCAACAGGCATCAGCCTTGGCTCGGGATGGATATCATCAAGATATTCCATGATCGCCAGCGACTGGAAGACCCGGTGACCGTCCTGAACCAGCGTCGGCACGACACGCTCGGCATTTACTTCCGCATAGGCAGCATCGAACTGATGCCCGGAGAGGATGTCGATCTCGATTTCCTCGAAAGGCAATTTTTTCAAGGCAAGCGCGACGCGGACGCGAAACGCCGCGTTGGAGCGCCAGAAGCCGTAGAGTTGAATGGTCATGGGAGTGATCCGCTTTCCATTGAATGCCAAGTCTCGCGACAACGCGAACCTACCCTGTCTAGCAGATGATCTGCCCTCGCGTCTCACTTCGCGCCATTGCAGCGACGCAATGTCACCTTGCAGGCTTTCCAGTGCGCGACGAAATCTCCCGCGCGCTAAGCCTTCAGAAAGGACAGCCGCTCATCGACGCGGCCTGGCGAAATCTCCAGGATGTCGGCGCTGACGACGCCTTCGGCAACGAACGGATCGTCCTTCACCCGTATCTCCAGATCCTCACGCGCAATACCGTGAGCGAGAATGGCGCCACCGGCATTGGGCTGAAGACTGCCGATCAACTGGAAAACGCCATCATCGAAACCGCGCTTGATCCAGGCATTGTGCCCTTCCATATGCTGCGGCGCCTTGCTCTTGTCGGCAAATTTCAGTGTGACGATAAACATTCGATATCCCTCAGTTCACTTGATGATGAAAAGATCAGGCGGCACGTGCGCCACCGGCAATTTCCGCGTCCAGCCAGGCGCTCATGTCTTCCACCTCACGGCGGATAAAACCTTCATCGCGGAAGGCTGCGGCAAGTGAAGCAACACCCTGGCTTCGCATCAGCACATGCATGGAAAGCGCATCGGCATCCGCTCCCCTGCCAAGCGCTGCAAACTGGCGCCTCAGCCAATCGCGAAACAGCGTGAAAAGCTCGGCGGCATCGGCCTTGGCCACATGATCGAGCTTCGCAAGCTCATTGCAAAGCGTGCCCACGGGGCAGCCATAGGCCATGATCTTGGTGCGGTTCACGATGAGGATATTGAAGAAGCTGCGGATGCGGTCGACAGGCTCATCGTCTTCGGCTTCCCACGCGTCAAGCATGGCCCGCGTATTCGCCATCCTGAGCGCAATCACCGCATCAAGAATCTCGTCCTTGGTTTTGAAATGATAGTAGAAATTGCCCCGCGACAGGCCAACGGCACCGGCAATATGCGCAAATGAGGTCGCCTCGAATCCGCGCTCGTAAAAGAGCTGATTAGCAGCCTGCACGATCTGCCTGCGTGTACCCTCAGCGCTCATCAGTCATCCCCACCTCTAGGGCAATTGTCCTAAATCATCTCTAGGGCAATTGACCTACGGAAATCAAGTGATTTTTGAGGAGGAACAGACGGTGGCCTAATGCCCGCCATCGCTGCCGAGGATAGCCGACAGCAGCCGTCCCTCGAGTTCGGCGAGCGCCGGATCGCCATGGCGGCGCGGGTGCGGATAGGGAATGGCGAGATCGAGCGCAATGCGGCCCTCTTCCAGCACGATCACCCGGTCGGCAAGATGCACGGCCTCGCTGACATCATGGGTGACGAGCACGGTGGTGCAGCCGAGTTCGCGCCAGACGCGGTTCAGCAATTGCTGCATGCTGATGCGCGTCAGAGCATCCAGCGCACCGAGCGGCTCGTCGAGCGCCAGAATGCCGGGCTTGCTGACGAGCGCGCGGGCAAGCGCCACGCGCTGGCGCTGGCCGCCGGAAAGGCGCGTCGGCCATTCACCCGCTTTTTCGGCAAGCTGCACTTCGTCAAGAACGGCTTTCGCTTCCTCGCGCGCGCGCTTCTTCTCGATCCCCTCGCCGAGACCGACGACGACATTGTCGATGACGCTGAGCCAGGGCAGAAGCCGCGGCTCCTGGAAAACGATGCGGGCATTCGGCTGTATCTCGACGCCGTCGGCACCCTCGAAGCGCAGTTCGCCTGATGTCGGTTCGTCGAGGCCCATCAGGATGCGCAGCAGCGTGCTCTTGCCGCAGCCGCTCTTGCCGATGACGGCGACGAACTGGCCGGCCGGAATATGCAGGTTGATGCCGCGCAGCACCCTGTTGGCACCAAAGCTCTTTTCGAGGCCGGAAAGCGTGATCGCCGCAGCACCGGCACCCGCCGCAACGGCCGGGCTCTCATCGAAATCCACTGCTTCCGAAGGATGGAAACGCTCATGCGTGATGACGGCCATGGCTTGTCTCTCTCTATTTTCGCGCAATTCCGAACGCAGAACCGCTGCACGCCTTTGCTTGAATTGCCCTATTTCGCATAAGCCGGGTTCCACTTGAGCGTCTGACGCTCCAGGGCGCGGGCGACGACATCGGCGAGCTTGCCGAGCACGGCATAGATGACGAGCGCCAGCACCACGACATCGGTCATCATGAATTCGCGGGCATTGTTGGCCATATGGCCGATGCCCGAGGAAGCGGCAATCGATTCCGAGACGATCAGCGTCAGCCACATGATGCCGAGCGCATAACGTAACCCGACGAAGATCGACGGCAGCGCGCCGGGGAAGATCACCTTGCGAAACAGCGTCCAGCCGCTCATGCCGTAGACCTTGCCCATCTCGATCAGGTCCCGGTCGACATTGCGCACGCCATGATAAGTGTTGAGATAGACGGGGAAGAGCACGCCGAGCGAGGTGAGAAACAGCTTCGATTCCTCGCCGATCCCGAACCAGAGGATGACGAGCGGGATCATCGCCAGATGCGGAATGGTGCGCAGCATCTGCAGCACCGTATCCGTCAACTGTTCCGAAAGCTTTGAGACGCCATTGGCGATGCCGAGCAGGAAGCCGATCGAGCCGCCGACGAGAAGGCCGGCAAAGGCGCGCCCGGCACTGACGAGAACATCTTCAGGCAATTGCCCCGAGATCGTCGTCGTCCAGAATGCGCTGGCGACATCGGCGGGCGACGGCATGATGCGCGAGGAAATCCAGCCGACTGAACAGCCGAGCTGCCATAGCGCGACGATCGCGAGCGGCACCAGATAGGGCAGCAGCCTGTCGCGGCCGGGCAGCGGCAGGCGGAAACCTGTCCTTGCCCCAGCTGATCTGGCCCCACCTGCCCTGGTCTTGCCGGCTTCAGCGCCAGCCCGCGCAAACGGCGTATCGAAAGTCGACATGGATGATATCCTCGCGCTTCGGTTCAAAAATCCGGCTCGATCAGGAGCCGGAAACGACCTTCAGGTTGCCGCCATGGCTACCGCCGGCGAAAACCTTCTTGCGGCCGAACTCGTTGTTGAAGCCGAGCCGCTGTTCGTCCCTCTCGATGCCGAGTTCCGGGAAGAGCAGTTCGGCGACGCGATAGGCTTCTTCGAGATGCGGATAGCCCGAGCCGATGACCGTGTCGATCCCGACCTCCTGATAGTCCCTCAGGCGTGCGGCAACAGTCTTCGGCGAGCCGACGAGCGCAGTGCCGGCACCGGCGCGCACCAGGCCGATTCCGGCCCAGAGGTTCGGAGAGACTTCGAGCTTGTCGCGGCGGCCGCCGTGGAGCGCTGCCATACGCTTCTGGCCGACCGAGTCCGATTCCTTGACGAAGCGCTCCTGCGCCTCGGCGATCGTCTGGTCGTCAAGATGGCGGATCAGGCGGTCAGCGGCCTCCCATGCTTCCTCGTCCGTCTCGCGGACAATGAAGTGCAGGCGGATACCGAAAGAGACCTCGCGACCCTTGCCGGCTGCTGCTGCGCGCACCTTCTGCACCTTCTCGGCAACCTGCGCCGGCGGTTCGCCCCAGGTCAGGTACTTATCGACGCGGCCGACGGCGAAATCGATACCGGCATCCGAGGAGCCGCCGAAATAGAGCGGCGGGCGCGGCGTCTGCACCGACGGAAAGCCGAGCCGGGCTTCGGTCGCCTTGATATACTTGCCGTCATAGCTCGCCACACCCTTTTCCAGCAGTTCCTCGAAGACATGGAAGAACTCGTCGGCATGAGCATAACGCTCGTCATGCTGCAGATGGATGCCGTCGCCGGCAAGCTCGCCCGGGCTGCCGCCGACCACGATGTTGAGCAGCAGGCGGCCGTTGGAGATGCGGTCGAGCGTGGTGGCAAGGCGCGCATAATAGGCCGGCGATGCCGTGCCCGGACGGATCGCCACAAGGAACTGCAGCCTCTCGGTCCTAGCGGCCAGCGCCGATGCCATCACGAAGGATTCCTCGCAGGCGACACCGGTCGGCAAGAGCACGCCGGAGTAGCCGAGCCGGTCGACCGCCTGGGCGATCTGCGTCAGATAGCCGATTTCAGGGGCGCGGTTGAGTTCGGTGGAGCCGAGATAGGTTCCATCACCGGATGTCGGGATGAACCAGAGGAAATTGATCGGATCGGATGAAGCGGTCATGAGCGCGTTCCTTGTTATTGATATCTGAAATCAGCGGCATCTGATGTCAGCCGATATCGTGACATAGGCTATAGAAGGGTCAGCTTGCCTTCGGACGCCAGACGATATCGCCGGTCGTGAGCTTCTTGGGCACGATGCCGAGATTGTAAAACTCGTCGGCAAGCGCCTGCTGATAGGCGGCCGCCGCTTCGGTCACGGTCGTCACGCTGCCGAGATCGGCGCCAGGGCGCTGCAGCGCCACCCGCGTGATGTCGGCCGGCACGCCTGTGATCTCCGAGAGCTCCTTGACCGTGACATCGAGATTGTCCTGCGCCGAGCGGCCGACTTTGGCGAGCTCGTCGAGCACGTTGACGATGACCGTGCCGTTCTCGTCGGTGAAATCCTTGTTGGCGAGGAAGAAGCTGTAGGAATCGACGATGCCTTCCGCCGTCGTCAGGATGCGTGTATCCGGATCGGCCTCTGCGATGGCGAGATAGGGATCCCAGATCGACCAGGCATCGATGCTGCCATTCTTGAAGGCAGCCGCGGCATCCGGCGGCGCAAGATCGACCTGCTGCACATCCTCGGGTTTCAGCCCCACCTTACGCAAGACCTTGACCGTTACGTTATGGGCGCTGGAGCCGCGCTTGAAGGCGACTTTCTTGCCCTTCAGATCCTCCAGCGTCTTGATCGGCGAATCCTTGCGCACGAGAATGGCGGAGCCCGCCGGACTGCCCCGGTAGATGCCGACATAATAGAGCGCGCCACCCGCCGCCTGCGCAAAGAGCGGTGGCACGTCGCCCGTCGCGCCGAAATCGAGCGCACCGGCGCCGAGCGCTTCGAGCAACGGCGGGCCTGATGTGAATTCCGACCAGCTTACCGTAATCCCCTGATCGGCAAGCCGCTTCTCCAGCGCCCCACGGCGCTTGGCAAGCGCCAGCACGCCATTCTTCTGCCAGCCGATGCGGAACTCCGTTGCCGCAGCATGCGCCAGCCGAACGGACGGCAGAATGGCGGTGGCGCCTGCTGCCGCAAAAAGCCCCAGCGTTTGTCGACGTGTGATCATCTCTATCCCCTTTTCTGGCGAATCCGCGCTCCTGCTGCGCTGGCCTGCCTGTTTCGATGGCGTGATGATGATTTAGTCTATAAATTAGATCGACAACTAAAATTGTCATATTCGCGATATCTGAGACTTTCCCGACCCCGTTTTGTCAGGCTCGGAGAAATTTTGTTCTAAGAGAGGTCGCTTCTCCTTGGTCGGTGGCTTTCCGTCATCAGCCGTTTCCGCTAATCCTCGGAGCCTGTTTGCAAGCGGTCATGGAGAACAGCATATGGCGAAAGTCGCTTTCATCGGTCTCGGCGTCATGGGTTTCCCGATGGCCGGCCACCTGAAGATTAAGGGCGGCCACGACGTCACCGTCTATAACCGCACGGCCGAGAAGGCCGCCGCTTGGGCCGAAAAATTCTCCGGCAAGTCCGCCCCTACCCCGGCTGAAGCCGCCGCCAGCTGCGATTTCGTCTTCGTCTGCGTCGGCAATGACGACGATCTGCGTTCGGTAACGACGGGCGAAAACGGCGTGCTGAAGACGATGAAGCCCGGCTCCGTGCTGATCGACAACACCACGGCAAGCGCCGAAGTCGCTCGCGAACTCTATGAAGCTTCCAAGGCAAAGGGTGTCGATTTCATCGACGCTCCCGTCTCCGGCGGCCAGGCGGGCGCTGAAAACGGCGTGCTGACCGTCATGTGCGGCGGCGATGAAGCCGTGTTTGAAAAGGCAAGACCCGTCATCGACGCCTATGCCCGCATGGTCGGCCTCATGGGGCCGGCAGGGTCCGGTCAGCTTACCAAGATGATGAACCAGATCTGCATTGCCGGCATCGTCCAGGGTCTCGCCGAAGCCGTACATTTCGGCAAGCGCGCCGGCCTCGACATCGAAAAGGTGGTCGACGTCATCTCCAAGGGCGCGGCTGGCTCCTGGCAGATGGAAAACCGCCACAAGACCATGAACCAGGGTAAATATGATTTCGGCTTCGCCGTCGATTGGATGCGCAAGGATCTCGGCATCGTGCTGGCGGAAGCCCGCAGCAACGGCGCCAGGCTGCCGCTGACGGCCCTCGTCGACCAGTTCTACGGCGATGTCCAGGCGCTTGGCGGCAACAGGTGGGATACGTCCTCGTTGCTGGCCCGCCTCGAAAAATGACTGGCTCTCCAGAATGATTGCCCCTTCTTCGAGCGCAGCGGATCTGATCGCGCATCTGCAGACGCTGCGCTCCGAGAACAATATCGCCGGCATGGCGCGTTTCGGCATCGTCACCGACACCGCCATCGGCATTTCCAATCCCGATCTGCAGAGGATTGCCCGGTCGGCAAAGAAGGATCACGTCAGGGCGAAAGAGCTCTGGGCAAGTGGCATCCGGGAAGCGCGCATGCTGGCGCTCTATACCTTCGAGCCGAAGAGGCTGACGGCCACCGAGGCCCGCACCCTCGCCGCCGACTTCAATTCCTGGGAAATCGTCGATTGCGCCGCCGACCTCTTCATCGAGGCGAACCTTGACGCACTCATCCCGAACTTTGCCGCCGATATCAGAGAATTCGTCAGGCGAACCGCCTTCGCCATGATCGCCGGTGCCGCCGTGCGCCGGAAGACGGACTCGGACCAAAGCCTGCTTGCCTACCTGCCGCTGATCGAAGCCCACGCGACAGACCCGCGCAACTTCGTCCGCAAGGCGGTCAACTGGGCACTCCGCAATATCGGCAAGCGCAATCGTGCCTGCCACGCTCCGGCGCTGGCCCTTGCCGAACGCCTTGCAGCAAGTACAGACAAGACGGCCCGCTGGATCGGCAAGGATGCTGTCAGGGAATTGACGGGAGAAAAGCTGCTCGCCCGGCTCTAAAGCACGTCGCGACCTCCAAGATTCGCTCGCCGTGCTTTAGATCTTTGTTTGTACGCGTGTCGTTATCGCAAAACCGCGCACACTTTTGCGCGCCACGCTTTAAACCTACTGCGCTGCGATCGCCGCATTTGTCGTAACGATCTGATGCAGCTTGGATTTCTCGACCAGAAAATCGATCAGCGCCCGCACCGCCGGCGGCATGCCCTTGGTCGTCGTGAAGACGAGATAGAACTGGCTCTCCACAGTCTGCCACTCCGGCAGCACGCGGACCAACCGGCCGGACTGGATATCCGCCGCGCAGGCATGTTCGAGAATGAGCCCATAGCCCACACCCGCGCGTGCGGCATCGAGGATCGCCGTCATGCTGCGGCAGGTGAGCCGCGGCTGGTGGCGCACGACCTTCTTCTCCCCATCAGGACCGACCAGTTCCCAGGTATGGAAGGACATCCAGGTGGTCATGGCGAGTGTCGGCGCATTGCCGAGATCGTCGACGCAGCCGAGTTCGCCCATGCGCTCGACAAGCGAGGGACTGGCGACAAGGATGCGCCGCGCCCGGTCGAGCTTGCGCATCGTCAGGCTCGTCTGCGTTTCCGGCTCGTTGGCTGCCCGCACTTCGACATCTATACGCTCGTTGATGAGGTCGGTACGCCGGTCGGAGCCGATGATCTGCAGCTTGATCTTGGGATAACGCTCCAGAAATTCGGGCAGAACAGCGCCGAGCGAAATATCGACGAGACCAAGCGGGCAACCCATGCGCACGATCCCCTGAGGATCGGACTGGGCTTCCGTCACGATCGATTTGGCGCGATCGGCTTCCCTCAGGATCGTCTGGCACTGCTCGTAGAAGGCTTGGCCGATCTCCGTCACCCGGAAGTGACGCGTGGATCGTTCAATCAGCCTTGTGCCAAGGCTATCCTCCAGCCGGCCGACGCGCCTGCTGAGTTTGGAACGGGGTATCTTTAGGGTTCTACTTGCGGCGGCAAACCCACCACTAGAGACGACGGCTGCAAAATAGAAGTAATCATTAAGATCGTCCATAATCGAAACCTACCCAAGAGTAGCAATGAATGCCAGCCCGTCCGAAAGGGCTTATATCGTGCCATCTGTCACGTTACAGTCACATTATCGGCACTGAATCCGGGAAAATGAAACCGATCCAAGGTGCGCTTTTCAGGATGATGACTGCACAACGACGGCGTACGTATCGCGCCATGAAATTGAGCGCGGGTGATCGGAGGAAACGAATACGCCGATAGCTTTTAAATGTGCTCGATATCAGGAAAATTCCTGAGAAAAACCTGCTGGACATAATAAGACCGGTGAGCGTGACGGCGCTCCTGGCTTCTCAGCGGTTTTCAACTGCAAAGGACTGGCCCAGCAGGGAAAACCGGACCAGTCCCTCGTTACTGATCGGAGGTCATTCTGATCAGAAACTCATGGGTTGGGAGACCCCCGGCGCAAGGCCGGGGGTACCGTCGCTCAGATTAGAACGAGCGCTGCAGACGGAAGTAACCGGTCGTGACGTCGTCGCCATCTTCCGGATCCAGATACTGAACCGAAGCCTTGGCGTAGAAGTTGTCAACGATCTGGTAGTCAACCGTCAGACCGACCTTCCAGGCATCGCCGAGACCGTCGAAGTCGTCCGGAACATCAGAGCCGCTACCGAAGTAGTTGCCGTAGTACTGTACGCCGGGGGTGACCTTCAGCTTGTCGGTCGCCTTGATGGCGTACTCGGCAGCAACTGCCCATTCAGCGATCGAGTAGTAGGAGTTCGGGCCGCTGGAGTAGACAGCAGCAAGGCCGAGCGTGCCCGGACCGATTTCAGCCGTACCCATGGCGCGGATAGCACCGTCTTCGTTGTCGAAGTCGTAGCCGCCGGTGACCTGGTAGCTGAAGGCGCCAGCCGTGCCGCCGATGCCGAAGGCAACGCCGACGTTGTTCGGCTCTTCGCCAGCCTTGAAGACGCCGTCTTCCAGTTCGTCGACGCTGAGGCCAGCGTAGAAGGAACCGGTTTCGTACTGATAACGGATCGAGTTATGCAGCGTTACGTTGGAGCCGATGTCGTCCGTTTCGCCGGAGAGACCATCGTCCCACCAGGAGTAGAAGAGACCAGCGCGGAAGCCCGCGACGTCGAGGTAAGCGGAGTCGAGGATCGTGTCCTGGTCCGTCGCGTTGTCAGCGTTGGCCTGGAGAACGATGACGCCGGTGAGCGGACCGTATTCGGTGTCGCTCTTGGCCGTGAACTGAACCTGACCGCGGGTTACAGCATCCCAGCTAGAGTCGTTGGTGTCGCTGGTGGGCCCAACGTTAACCTGGAAACGGATGTAGCCTTCGATCTTCAGGCAGGTTTCCGTGCCCGGGATGTAGAAGTAGCCGGTGCCGTAAGCGTCGCAGACGCGAACGTACTCAACCGGCTCCGGCTCGGCAGCAACGATTGCGTCTGCTGCGAGTACCGGGGTCGATGCAGCAAATGCTGCTGCCGACGCAAGCAATACCATCTTGATGTT
The DNA here is from genome assembly GCF_018987265.1 of Rhizobium sp. WYJ-E13. Lineage (NCBI taxonomy): Bacteria > Pseudomonadati > Pseudomonadota > Alphaproteobacteria > Hyphomicrobiales > Rhizobiaceae > Rhizobium > Rhizobium sp. WYJ-E13. The sequence goes on from NZ_CP076853.1 coordinate 1,749,027, forward strand.
CATTGTAGAATTCCACTCCTTTGTCGATCGGGACTTTCACTCTGTCTCCGAAGATCCAAAGCCGACCCGTTTGAACAGCCTCACGGCGTGCGGATCGATCGAACCGCCGAACGTTCATCCCACAGACATCTAACTGTAGCAATTCGTGAACCGTACCAACCCACAGCCGGAGCATTCTTTCTGCGCCAGGCGTGGTTTTTATACAACAATTTCAGAGAGATGGATGGTTAACGCACGAATGCCGCCGCGATAACCGATGGTTCTCGCAAGCGGCCGAACTAATCCTCCCAAAGCACCGCAAAAATGGAGCAAAGCTCGAACAATTTCGCGAAGCAACCGAGCTATAGCGCCGGCTAAGGACTATATAAAGATCGGAGATTGGGACATGGTGTCCTGAAATCGAACCTAATGGTGCAGATAGCGACCATCAATCGATTTGGGGCCTACTTTGTGTTGTATAAACAACCGCAAACACGCGTTATGGTGTCGCTTAAACGTTTCGCCAAGGGCGCAAAAAAATCGTGTACAGCGCGATATTGCGATGCACCGACATTATAAAAGTGTCCCAGATACCCCCCGGACCACCTCTTGAACCAGCGCCCGTGCCTCCCAACACCAAGGCCAGTTCATGACACGCGTGGAATTCGCATAGTTCTATGACAGGAAGATTACAATTTGGAAAGGTTTCGCGCCGCCGTCAAGTTGCTTGTGCTTCACGAGCACTCTTCGGACTCACGGATGAATTCCTGAGTCTCCCTGCGCAGCTTGCCTGCGCAGATTGTCTACCGTGAGATTCGGCTCCCTCGCCGGAGCGGCGCGATTCGCTCGCGCCTGCCCGAAATCACGTGCGCTGTATCAAGGTGCCTGCCCTGTTCAGTCCTCGTTGGACTTGGCGTTTTCAAGAAGCATGTAGTCGAGCGGCAGCTGCGTCGAATACTTGATCTGCTCCATCGCGAAAGCAGACGATACATCGCGAATCTCGATCTTGGCGATCATCCGCTTGTAGAAAGCGTCATAGGCGGCGATATCGGGCACGACGACGCGCAGCAGATAGTCCACATCGCCGCTCATGCGGTAGAATTCGACCACTTCGGGGAATTCCGCCACGACCTCGGAGAAGCGGCGCAGCCACTCGATCGAATGGGTCGCGGTGCGGATCGACACGAAGACCGTGACCTTGGTGTTGACCTTTTCCGGATCGAGGATCGCCACGCGGCGCTTGATGACGCCGTCTTCCTCCATCTTCTGGATACGCCGCCAGCATGGCGTCGTCGAAAGCCCGACCTTCTTGGCGAGGTCGGCAACGGCGAGCGTCGAATCTTCCTGGAGCAGGCGCAGTATCTTCCGGTCGAGGCGGTCCATGCGAAACGAAGTCCCTTTCGAATTTATTTTCTTTGTATAGCGCGATTCCGGCCGACGAAAAGAATTTTGTTTCAGAAGACGAGCATTTTGATTCGCCGGCGCAGTTCCGGCAACAGCTCTTCCTCGAACCAAGGATGCCGCTTCAGCCAGCCCGTATTGCGCCAGCTCGGATGTGGCAGCGGAAGAATGGCAGGCTTGCCCGGTACGGTGAGAGTGCTGCGCCAGGCCTGCACCGTCTCGGTCATGTTTTCGCGCCTCGCTGCGCCCATGTGCCAGGCCTGCGCATAACCACCGACGGCAAGCACCAGCTCGATCTGCGGCATGGCCGAAAGCACGCGCTCCCGCCAGATTGGTGCGCATTCGCGCCGCGGCGGCAGGTCGCTCCCCTTGGCATCATAACCCGGGAAACAGAAGCCCATCGGCACGATCGCGAATCGATCCCGGTCGTAAAAGGTCGGCCGGTCCACCTGCAACCATTGCCGCAGCCGGTCGCCGGAAGCATCGTCGAATGGCAGCCCGCTTTCATGCACGCGCAACCCCGGCGCCTGACCCGCGATCAGCACACGGGCGCGCGACGAGAGGACGGCAACCGGCCGCGGCTCGTGGGGCAACTGGTCCTCGATCCCGCGCAGCGGCGCATCGCGACAGATCCGGCAGGCAGCGATCTCGGCCCGCAGCCCGTCCAGCCGCTCCTCGTTCGATGCACCGTTCACTACCATCCCGTCCATTCGCCGATCAGCCGTCGCAAACCCGAGCTTTCATGCCGGGCCTGATCCCTGACATCGCGCGGCATGTCGAAACGGCCGGCCCAGAGCCCGAGCTTTTGCGCCCTCGCCTGCCCTTCCTCCTGCCGGTAGCTGCCATAGGAAACCGCCATCCCGGAGGCCACCATGCGCGCATTGATATTGCCGGCATTGTTCTGGCACGTGACCAGCAGCCGGTCGTAGCGATCGCGCTCGTTTCCGCCGCATTGCGTACTGTTGTCGGAAACCAGCTGCTGCAGCGTGTGTTGGGCCTGCCTGCCGCACGCCCAGCCCTGCCCGGCCCGCTCGCAAGTCTGCGACAGTTCCGGGGCATCGATGCCATCGAGCCGCATCCGCTCGCCGTCGAGAACGAGGCTGTCGCCATCGGCGGCGTGAAAAGCGCCCCGGTGCCGGATGTCGGGCCTGTCATTAAGCTTGGCCGCAATTAATGCAACGAGAACAAGAAAAGCCAGGGCGGTTGCACCGTCTCGGGTCAACACAAGAAGCCGTGCCACGCTTTTGCCTCCTTGCAAAACAAACCCTTGGCAAAGATGGCAAACATCTTCTTAAGACTTTCCGGTTAAGCTCTTATTCATCTGCGGGACAAATTTCAACGTGCACATGAGTACCGGCGTCAGCACATCGACCGACAAGATCATTGTCGACAAATCGCGCGGCCACCGCAACAAGGCGGTTTCCAAGGCCGTGCGGCAGACGCGCGAACGCCTGCAGTCCGGCCATGCCCCCAGCTCTGCTTTCGACCGTGACGTGCTGCACATGTATATTACTGCAGTGCTGCAGGGCGCGGCGATCATGCCGCTCTTCATCATCATCGTCGCAGCACTCGGCACCTATTTCACCGAGGATGCGAGCCTGTTCTTCTGGGCGTTGCTGACGCTGACCTGTCACGCCGTCAACATTCTTCTGGCCCGCCGTGCCCGGAAGCGGGAAATTACCGCAGAGACTGTGCGCCGCTGGCGCAACCTGTTACTGGGCGGCCAGTTCCTGATCGGCTGCTGCTGGGCGATCTTTGCCCTGCAGAGCTGTTCGGCCTGCGAACCTTCGAGCTTCACGCTCTACAAGGGCGCTACCCTGTTGATCGCGCTGTCGGTCACGACCATGTCGAATTTCATGCTGACACCAGCCGTACTCGTCGGCTTCGCGCCTGCCGTCGTGGCGCTTGCCGCCAAAAGCGGCCTGTCGCGCGATATTCTGGAACTCAGCCTGGCCGCGGTTTTCACCACGACGGTGGTCTTCTTCAATTACATCAGCGACCGGCTCTTCCAGTTCAGCCTGAGGATCCTCTCCTTCCAGTCGGAAAAGGATGATCTGATCGCCGAGTTGGAAGTGGCGAAATCCATGTCCGACGAGGCCCGCCGCCGCGCCGAGGAAGCAAACCTCGCCAAGTCGCGCTTCCTTGCCTCCATGTCGCATGAGCTGCGCACGCCGCTGAATGCCATCCTCGGCTTTTCCGAGGTCATGTCGGCGGAGGTCATGGGGCCGCTCGCAAATCCGACCTATAAGGAATATGCCGGCGATATCCATCGCTCCGGCCAGCATCTGCTCGATCTCATCAACGAAATCCTCGATCTTTCGCGCATCGAAGCCGGCAAGTACGAGCTGAGTGAAGAGGCGATCTCGCTGCTCGATATCACCGAAGACTGCATCGGCATGGTGCAACTTCGGGCACGCGCCAAGAACATCACCATCCACGATCAGGTCGAGCGCCAGCTTCCGGCGATCTGGGCGGATGAGAAATCCATGCGCCAGGTCGTGCTTAATCTTCTTTCCAACGCCGTTAAATTCACGCCCCAGGGTGGAGAAATTAACGTCAAGGTTGGCTGGACGGCCGGTGGCGGCCAGTACATCTCGATCAGGGACAACGGCCCCGGCATTCCCGAAGACGAAATCCCGGTGGTGCTGTCGGCTTTCGGTCAGGGCTCGATCGCCATCAAGAGCGCCGAACAGGGCACCGGCCTCGGCCTGCCGATCGTCCAGGCGATCCTTGCCAAGCATGACGGCCAGTTCATCCTGAAATCCAAGCTGCGCGAAGGCACCGAAGTCATCGCCATCCTGCCGGCCAAACGCGTGCTGCAGAGCATCCCGGCTGTGGAAGAAGCCCAGCCGGTCACCAAGAAGCGCCGCAGCTTCGCTTAGTCGTCTCACCTTCCTAAAAGAAAAGATGCCTGATGACGACGAAACCGAGATAAAGGCAGCAGGCGGCAATCATGCAGGCCACGGCGAAGGAGCCGAGATCCTTGGCATGTTTGCCGACGATGGAAATCTCCGGTGAAATCCGGTCGATCACTTCCTCGACGGCCGTATTCATCGCTTCGATGGAAAAGAGCCCGAGGAAGAGTATCGTCGTGACGACGAATTCCGTGGCATCGGCGCCGACGAGGAGAAGCATGATAAGCGCCGCGACAAAGAAGCCGAGCTCCTGTCGGAAGGCCGATTCCCTGAAGACCCGCAGGAAACCTGCCCAGGAATAGCTGGCCGCAGCCACGAAATGGCGAAATCCCGTTTCCTTGGTCACGGCAGGTTTCGTCAAAGGCGCCTCGTTTCCTCCACGCCGGTCTTTTGCCGACGCTTTCATTTATCAGCGGATACGCAGATACCGTTTCCACGGTCTCAGCGCAAGCAATGCGCTGCCGCATCAATGCTTGCCGGAAACACCGGCCTGGCTGAAGGTCGCCATGCCGGAATGGCAGGCGGCGGCCGCCTTGACGATACCGGCGGCCAGCGCCGCACCCGTGCCTTCGCCAAGCCGCATGCCGAGCGCCAGGAGCGGCGTCTTGCCGAGCTGTTCGATGGCCCGCAGATGGCCGGGCTCGGCCGAAACGTGGCCGATCAAGCAATGGTCGAGCGCAGACGGGTTGGCCGCCCGCAGAATCGCGCCGGCAGCGGTTGCCGTATAACCGTCGATCAGGACAGGAATACGCTCCATGCGCGCCGCAAGGATGGCGCCCGCCATCGCTGCAATCTCGCGCCCGCCGAGCCGGCGCATGATCTCAAGGGGATCATCGAGGTGGTCGCTGTGCAGCTCCACGGCACGCTCGACGGCATCGATCTTGCGCTCCAGCATCTCGCCTTCCGAGCCCGTGCCGGGGCCGACCCAATCGCGCGCCGTACCGCCGTAAAGCGCATAGTTGATCGCAGCCGCGATCGTCGTGTTGCCGATGCCCATTTCGCCGATGCAGAGCAGGTCCGTGCCGCCTGCAATCGCTTCCATGCCGAAGGCCATGGTGGCGGCGCAGTCGCGCTCGGTCAGTGCTGCTTCCTGGGTGATGTCGCCGGTCGGGTAATCGAGCGCCAGGTCGAAGACTTTCAGGCCGAGGTCATAGGCAACGCAGATCTGGTTGATCGCCGCCCCGCCGGCCGCGAAATTCTCCACCATCTGCTGCGTCACTTCGGGCGGGAAAGGCGTGATGCCCTGCCGCACGACGCCATGATTGCCGGCGAAGATCGCCACCAGCGGCCGGTTGACGGCAGGCGATCTGCCCGTCCAGCCGGCGAGCCAGAAAGCGATCTCTTCAAGACGGCCAAGTGCACCCGGCGGCTTCGTCAGTTGCGCGTCGCGTTCGCGAGCAGCGACCAGCGCGCGGGAATCAGGCCCCGGCAGGTCGCGGAGAAGGGCGCGAAAATCGTCGAACGGCAGGCCTGAAACGCTCATCTGAATGGCTTTCCTTGTATTCTTGTCTTTTCCCGGCAAATCGGGTTCCTTGCGTGGCGACTCTCTTAAAGCGACCGGCTCTGGCTCACAACTCAAAAAGCCCGAAGACGACAGTCACCCGAGAAGACAAAAACGCCGCAGGAGAGACGGGGACCGAAGAGAATGATCCCAGGAATGATAAAAGCCATAGTGGTCGATGCCGCGCGCGCCGTGGCTTTCCTGAGCCGCATACCCATGCCGCCATGGCTGTTTGCCGGCTATGACGGCAAGCTTGGCCGGCTGGTCCGCGTCTTCCCTGTCGCCGGTCTCCTCATCGGCGCCCTGCCCGCCCTCGTTTTCCTTGTGATGCTGGCGTTTCGCACCGACCGGCAGATGGCGGCTTTCGTGGCACTCGCCGTGCAGACGATCCTGACCGGCGCGCTGCATGAGGACGGGCTTGCCGATACGGCCGATGGTATCGGTGGCGGCAAGTCGCGCGAGCAGAGCCTTATCATCATGAAGGACAGCCGCATCGGCAGCTTTGGCGCCATCGCCCTCATCCTCTCTTTCGCACTCAGGGCGTCGGCCCTTGCTGCGATCGCCCGTGAAGCATCGCCCCTTGCCGCTGCCCTTGCCATTCCCGCCGTTGCCGCCCTCAGCCGTGGAGCGATCGCCTGGCACTGGCAGCGCCTTCCCGCCGCAAAGCCAGACGGGCTCGCGGCTTCCGCAGGAAGCCCCACCGAGGTAACGATGCAGATCGCCCTCGTCACGGCAGGTTTTGCGACGGCAATCCTCATCTGGCCGGCGCTCGGTCTTCAACCGCTCGTCTCAGCCCTCCTTGGCGCAGGCCTTTCCGCGCTCGCCTTCACCTGGTTCGTCCGCCGCAGGCTTGGCGGCCACACCGGCGACACGCTCGGCGCCACCCAGCAGATTTGCGAGGTCGCAGCCTTCTGCGCCCTTGCCATGGCCCTCTGAAATCCCGATATATCGCCCATGCGAACACCCTGCATCCGCGTATGCTCTCTGGATCCTCTCACTCGTCTCTGCGCCGGATGTGGCCGCACAACGGATGAAATTGCCGGCTGGATGCGCTTTTCCGACGAGGAGCGCGAAACCATCATGGAAAATCTGCCCGCCCGCCTCGCCGCCCCTGTTTCCGAATCGACGAAAACCCTGGAGACGACAGGCTGATGCGCCTCATCCTCCTGCTTGCCGTCATCGGCATCGGCCTTGCCGTCCTGCTCTTCAACAGCGACCAGAGCCGCATTTTCGGGCTGGCAAATGATGATTTCGGCCGCTTCGTCTACCTGCTGCCGATCGCCCTCATGCTGGCAGCCGGCATCTGGGGCAGCCGTCGAAACATAGGCCAGAGCCTGCGGCAATTCATGATCTGGCTCGTCATCATCCTGGCGCTCGCCACCGCCTATCTCTACCGGCAGGATGCGCTCGGTGTCGGCAACCGCCTGCTTGCCGGCCTCGTGCCCGGCCGCGCCGTCGTCGTCACGACCAGCGAGGGCGGCCAGGAAGTCATCGTCCACAAGATGCTGAACGGCCATTTCGAAGCCGAGGTTTCGGTCAACGGCCAGTCCGTGCCGATGCTGGTCGATACCGGCGCCAGCATGGTGGCGCTCTCGCATGAGGATGCGCTGCGCATCGGCATAGACCCGAAGCAGCTCACCTACTCCATGACCGTGATGACTGCCAACGGCCGCGCCCGCGCCGCCCCGGTTACCCTCGATCAGGTGGCGATCGGCCCGATCGTGCGCAGCAATGTCGCAGCAACGGTTGCCGAAGACGGCAGGCTCGACCAGAGCCTGCTTGGCATGAGTTTTCTGGAAACGCTGGGCTCTCTGCAGATGCAGACGGATGAGCTGCGGATGCGGGACTGACAACCGCATCTGCCTTGCGGCATCGGCCCCGGCATCTTCCAGACAATCGCCGACGACCGAGTCGGCAGCCAGGAACTGATCGCCGTTCTCCACCGGATGCTGGAAGACAAGCACTAAGCATCGGCCCGAAATCGAATCGATTTTCGGAAAGCCTGATGCGTATATTCAAAAGAGAGAGCCCGTCACAGGCCCCGCACGAAATCGATCATTGCGCGGCTGACGATGTCAGGCTGCTCCTGCGGTAGCCAATGGCCCGCACCGGGCACGAACTTTGTCGTTCTCAGGCGAGGCGCGAGCGCCGGCATCGCTGCGATGATCTCCCGCATGCCGGGGATCGCAAGGCCCGTATCGCGTTCGCCGGCAATGAACAGCGCGGGAATCTCGACCTTCAGCCCATTCAGAGCCTTCTGCAATTCCCAGTTCCGGTCGAGATTGCGGTAATAGTTCAGGCCGCCGCGAAAGCCCGATGCCTTGAATGCGTCGACAAAGACTTGGAGGTCGGATTGCGGCAGCCAGCCGGGAAGTGTTTCGCTTTCCGGCAAATCGGCAAGCAGACCCGATGCGCGCGACACCATGCCGAAGGGATTGGGCGTCCCGTCGCACGGCAGCCGCGGGCCTGCCTCACCGCCGGCGGCGCCGTAGATCTTGCGCAGCGTCGACTCCACGTTCCGCTTGAATTCGGCTTCCGCCACTCCCGGTTTCTGAAAGTAGAGCACGTAAAGCAGGTGATCCGGCGTCTCCGGAAAGATCTTCGTCGGCGGCACGGGCGGCTGGCCCATGAGGGGCACGCTCATTGCGACAACGCCGCGGAACCGGTCCGGGCGCATCAGCGCAGCCTGCCAGGCAACCGTTGCACCCCAGTCATTGCCGGCAATAACGGCCTTTTCCTCGCCAAGCGCATCGACAAGCGCCACCATGTCGGCCACGAGATCGAAGACCGTGTAGGCGCCGATCGTATCCGGGCTTTCCGTCCGGCCATAACCGCGCATATCAGGCGCCACGGCATGAAAACCCTCCTCGGCAAGTGCGCTGACCTGATGGCGCCAGGCATGTGAGGTCTCAGGAAACCCATGGCAGAGCAGCACCAGCGGCCCCTGGCCGGCCTCGCAGATGTTCATCCTCAAGGTTGCGGTTTCAATCATGCGCTGCTGCATCTCTGCCTCCTCGATATCAGGGCTGCTGCACCCGGAAAAATCGCATCCGGGCGGTGTTGAATCTTTCATTCTGTATCTTTTTACGTTACAGAAAACAGGAGTCAATAGACCGTAACATTATTTGTTACGCTATGGAGAAGCACAGATGCGGCAAGACGGAAGACTGGCACGGATGATCCATGTTCTCGTCCACATGGGATTGCTGGGCGGCCGGGAAACGAGCGAGCGTATCGCCCAGATGCTCAACACCAACCCTGTCGTCGTTCGCCGCACCATGGCGTCGCTGCGCCAATACGGCATCGTCGAATCGGAAGGTGGCCGCGGCGGCGGCTGGTCGCTGACGAAGCCGCTTGCGGACATCACCATTCTGGATGTGCAGCGCGCCCTGCAAGGCGAAACGATCCTCGATGCGCCGCTTTCCAACGATCACCCATCCTGCCCTGTCGAGCGCGCCGCCAATGCCAAACTCCAGCGCGCCTTCGAAAGCGCCGAACAGACGCTGGAACGGGAATTCCAGAAGGTGACGCTGGCCGAAATCGGCAAGATCGCCATGATTTCAGCCGGAGCCGGAAAGACTGGCTGATTGGCCGAAACAATTGCCGGCAAGCTCACAAAAGATGACGGGCACCTCCCAATTCAATGCGCCCTGCCATGCAGCAATGTGTCAAAGACCATTTGCTTGAATGCCTCGAGCGGCGCCGCGCCGCGCTCGGCGCGCATACGCAGAAGCGCTCCCTCCCAGCTGTTCAGGATGAAATCCGCAAGTGTATCGGCAGGCAGGTCGCCAGCAAGCGCGCCATCCCTCTGGGCTTCAGCCAGGCAAGCCGCGATCACCCCGCTCCAGCGGCGAAAATGTGTTGCCACATGCTGGCGGATCAATTCGCTATGGTCGACCGTCTCGGCGCTGAAATTGCCGAGCACGCAGCCCTGCACAAATCCTCTCAAGGCGAAAGAAGCGGCGCGGTCGTCGAAATAGGCTTTGAGCCGACGAAGCGGCGGTTTGTCGGCATCGGCAAGAAAGCCCGTGAGCCGGGCAAGCGCCTGCTCGGAATAACGATCGCAGACCTCCGCGCCGAAAGCCTCTTTGCTGTCGAAGTAATTGTAGAAAGAGCCCTTTGGCACGTTGATGTCGTCGACGATCTTCTGGATGCCGGTCGCGGCGAATCCATTGGCATGGATCTCTTTCAAACCCGCCTCGATGAGTTTTTGCCGCGTCTGCGCATTCGGCTTCGGACCGCGGCGGGCCGGCTTGGCTGCGTCCATTTTACCCTCTTGAACAATTATAGACGACCGGTCATATATTTATTGTCCTGCTGCGAAAATCAAGCGATTTCACTCCCTCACTCCAACTCTTCAGGAAATTGCCACCATGACTTCCAGCCCCTCCACTAGCCTGCGCTACGATGTTCTGACAATCCGCCGCCCCGGCCTCAGCCGCGACGTGCCATCAGGCGATCCGTCTCTCCAATGGGTGGCCAATTCCGCCACGCTGATCTCCGGCGAGCACGAGGCCGTGCTCGTCGATACCTTCCTGACCGAACCGCAGGCGAGAACCCTCGCCGACTGGGTGGAAGCGAGCGGCAAGCGGCTGAAGGCCATCTACATCACCCACGGCCATGGCGACCATTTCTTCGGCATCGGCACGCTGCGTGAACGCTTTCCCGATGCGAAGGCCTATGCCGTCGCTGATGTCGTGGAGGCGATGCGCCGCCAGAGTGCGCCGGATATGCTCGATGGTTTCTGGCGAAAACTCTTCCCCGGCGAAATATCGAAGACGCTTGAGGTCGCTGATGTCCTGCAAACACCGGAACTGGAGCTCGAAGGCCACAGACTGATCCCCATCGATGCCGGCCATACCGACATGTCGCGCTCCACCTGCCTTCACGTACCCTCAATCGGCCTCATCGTCGGTGGCGACGTGGTCTATAACGGCATCCACTGCTACCTCGGCGAAACCACACGCGAGAGCCGTCAACACTGGATCGAAACGCTCGACAGGCTGAAAAAGCTTGAACCCAAAGCCGTCATCGCCGGCCACAAGATCCCCGAAAATGCCGATGATCCCGGCATCATCGACGAGACGCAGCAATATCTGCGCGATTTCAACCGGATCGAACTGGAGACGACGACAGCACGTGAATTGTTCGACGCCATGCTGGCGCTATATCCGCACCGCGCCAATCCGGGCTCGCTCTGGGGCGCAGCCAAGGTCGCGAAAGGCGCCTGACCCCGCTCATTCGCCCCGGGCTGCCGGGCGTTTGCGCGGCGTGCCGTATCAGACCGTGACGAGATCGGCGTGCCCGAAGCCCTTGGAATAATCGAGCACGGAAATCACCTTCGGCACGACACGGAAGATGCAGATCTGATCCCGCGTCGGCATGGAGATCGACAGACCTTCCTGAGCCGGATATTTCGCCGGCATGAGACGCAACACCCTGTCCGCCTCGTCAGGGTCTTTCACCTTCTCCGCATGCGCCGCCATCGACAGGCCGGTGATTTCCATCACCTGCCCGGCATCAGGGTTGATCGTCAGCGACACCCTGTTGTCGCGCGCGATGTTGGCGGCCTTCTGGCTGTCCGGACCGCAGAGGAAATAGAGCGTCAGCCCGTCATTGACGTAACCGACCGTCGTCGCCTGCGGCCAGCCATCCGGCCGCAGCGTCGCAACGCTCATGATGCGCTGGCCGTCCAATATCGCCTGGATCGTCTTCCTGATCGCCTCGTCCATGGATGCCTCCATTCCGCTTGATGACGAAACAAGCCTGTCTCCATGACCCACATCAGGCATTGACGCATATCAACGGAAAACCCATGTCCCAACCGGACAGACGGTCGTAGCGATCGACACGCCGTCGAATAGGATAGCCTGGACGTCTATTTCCAGACAGTCCGCCGAAACGAGAAGGATATTCCGTGCACCCCGACATCAGGCTTCTCCACGGCTTTCGCCTGCTTCTCCGCAATCCGGATGGTCCGCGGCTGACTGCCGACAGCGGCTTCAACGACCTGATCGGCCATGCCCTCGGCGAAGCCGCCGATTGGGTTGTGCTGCCGGTCGAACGCCTGCCCGAGGGTTTCCTGAACCTCCGCTCAGGCATTGCCGGCGCCACGATCCAGAAATTCGTGAACTACCGGCTGCGCCTCGCCATCATCGGCAATATAGACGCCGGGCTTGCCGGCAGCAACGCACTGCGAAGCTTCGTTCATGAGACCAATCGCGGTACGGATTGCTGGTTTCTCGATACGATGGAAGAGTTCGAGACCAGGCTCTCGGCTTTCAGCACACCGGCCTAAGTCACAGTTTTATCGTGATAATGCGGGAATCCAATGGGCGGCATTACGTAAGGGAAGCCGTCCAGCCATCCCACCATTTCAAGACGCGCAGCGCCCTGAGCGTCACCCAGCGGGAGGGCTCTCCCTCGCCGTCATCCATCACGAACCAGGCCCTGCCGGACAAGCGCCAGTCGAGCGGCCATCTCCCATCCTCCAGTCGCCGCGAGCGAAGGTATTCAATTGCCTCCGTCAACCGCATATCAGGTGTCTCTCCTGTCAGCAGGCTTGACGCGCGAAAATAATCGAGCGCCCGCAGCACATCAAAGCGCCAGCGGTTCGGATGGAGGAACTGCATGAATTTTTCATCGACCGGCTCGCCGGTGCTGAGCCGCCGCATCAGTTGCCGCGACAACAGATAGTCCTCGCCCGAACGCCGCGCCTCGCGCGACTGCTCCGTGCCGCCGGTCGCCCGCTCATATTCCAGCAGTCCCTCAAGCACATTGATCGTCGTGTGGAAGGACGAGCGCACCGAGCCATTCGCCCGCTCGCAGTTCCAGCCGCCATCCGCCTGGCGTTCGCCGAGCAATCTTTCCACAATCGGCGAGACATCGACGCCGAAATAAGCGCCGTCGCCAACCGTCCGGCCATTGATGCATTCCTCAACCTCGCCCTCCCAGAAGGGCTGCCCGCCCTCGTCCCAGCGGCAATTGGCGCCGATGAGCGCGACGGTTCTCTTTGCGCTCTCGCAGCGCGGATCGAGCCCGAATTCGCGAAGCTGCGTCAGCGAAAAATTCGTCGCCGTCCAGGGCTGGCCGGTCGCCTGCCATTCCTCGCGGGTGAAATCGCTGGGCAGGAAGGAGCCTCCTGCCCATTGCCCGTCCGCATCCTGATAGGACAGTAGCTCGGCACCCCACCCTTCCCGCTCCACCTTCTGCCGCTCGGCGGACCAGACAGGCTCCGGCGCATCGAAGAGATCGCGCAGCACCTGCCAGCGGATGGCCGGGTCGGAGGCCAGCAGCCAGTCGATCACGGACGTCTCTGAGGGTGGCATCGGCAAGGCTCCCTTTTGCTTGCAAATACCAACGCAGCTTGGCCAAACCCATGGCTGTCGTCAACATCACTGGACCCGGCGCGGAGGTGACGCCCAGCGGAGAGACTCCCTCTTCGCTCCTCCGCCTGATATAGGCAGGGCGTGCCCATCCTTGTCATGGAGCACGGAGCCCACGATGAACCCACGACAATTGAAGACCTTCCTTGCGGTCGCAAGGCACTGCAATTTCACCCGCGCGGCCAGCGAGGCGAACCTGGCCCAGTCGAGCCTCAGCGACCAGATGCAGGCGCTCGAAGAGGAATTGGGCGTCCAGCTTTTCGAACGCTCCCGGCAGGGTGTGACACTGACACCGGCCGGTGACACGCTGAAGGCCTATGCCGAAGAGATCCTGGCTCTGAACGACGAGGCAGAGGCGGCGATCCGAGCAGCCGCCTGCCTTTGCGGACAATCGCTTGCAATCGGCACGCTTGAAACCATCGCGGCGGAGAAACTCGCGCCCTTCTTGTCGCGCTTTCGCGAGACGCATGCCGATATCAGCCTGACGCTGAAGATCGCCGGCAGTGGTGAGTTGCAGCGACGGCTGGACGATGGCTCGATCGATATCGCCTTCACCTTTGATCGCGGAGAACGGGACGAGCGCTTCATGACCCGCCTCATCTCGCGGGAGCCGCTGGCCCTCATCGCGAGCCGCAATAACCGAGCCACACCGCCCGAGAGCCTCGCGGACCTGAGCCATCTGCCCTTCATCGCCACGGAAACCGGTTGCGTCTATCGCCGCCTCTTCGATACGGTCTTCACCAGAGCAGGCATTACCGCACCCAATATCGTCACCCAGGCCGACAGCATCCAGACGATCATCCGCCTCGTTGCATCCGGCGCCGGTTACGGTCTTGTTCCACGTCTGGCCGCCGCCCCGGCTGCCGAACGCGGCGACGTCGTGGAGATGTCCTGGCCGGGCGACACTCCAACGGCTTCGCTGATCATGCTGTGGCGGCGCCGGCGCGTGCAGCCGCCGGCGCTTTCCTCGCTGCTGGCTGCAGCCGCTGAGGCTTTCCGGCCTGTCAGACCAGCCGATGCCCGCCTTCGACGTGCAGGATAGTGCCTGTCGTAAAGCCGTTACCGATCAGGAAGCGGATCGCATCGGCAATATCCTCGGGCCTGCCGACACGGCCCGCCGGCAGGCGTTTGGCCATCGCTTCCAGCGTCGCCTGCTTGGTGTCACCGGCAACGAAACTCCAGATCGGCGTATCCACCCATCCCGGCGACACTGCGTTGATGCGAAGAGGCGCAAGCTCCACCGCCAGCGCCCGCACCAGCCCTTCCAGCGCTGCATTGACGGCCGCAACGACCGAACCCCGCGCCGCCGGCCGATAGGCTGCCACGCCCGACGTATAGGTAATCGAGCCCGACGGCGGCAGGCGGGGTGCGCCGTATTTGGCAAGCAGCAGCGGCCCGTAGAACTTGCTCTCGACCACCCGCTGCGCCGCCGAAAGCTGGATATCCGGCAGAAGCTGGTAAGCTCCCTCGATATCCGCCGCCGTGCTGACGATATGATCGACCGGCCCGCAATCGCGGAAGAAGGCAGCAATCTCCTCCTCCCGCGTAAGGTCGAGGACGGCGGTCTTAAGACCAGAGGAATCGCCGAGCTCCCGCCGTGCCGCCGCAAGCCTCTCCGCACTGCGCCCTGCAATCGTCACGCCAGCCCCTTCGGCCAGCAGTCGCCGCGCCAGCGCCAATCCCATGCCGGAACTGCCGCCGATAATGATGATATCGGCGCCTTCGATCCTGATTTCGGTCATCTGCCGTCTCCTTCTTGGTTGGGAGAGCAGATGCCTTGCGCCGGGCCGGAAGAAAAACGGAAGAAACCGATGATGCCATCGGTTTCTCCGATGATACGGCTGCCGGCGATGCCTCAGACCGGCCAGACCATCCCGGCGACTGCGCAGCCCAGCAGGACCGGAATGACCGCCAGTTTGAACCGGAAGATCGCGATTGCTGCCGCAAGGCTCAAGAGCAGCGATGGCAGCGACAGCGACGTCCAGACGGGCAGTTCGATCGAGAAGGGTCCAAGGCTGTGCACTTTCGCACTCCCGAACAGGAAGTGCAGGCCGAACCAGATCGCGAGATTGAGGATGACACCGACCACCGCCGCCGTGATGGCCGACATCGCCCCGGCCAAGGCGGCATTGCCGCGCAGTTTTTCGATGAAGGGCGCGCCGAGAAAGATCCAGAGAAAGCAGGGAACGAAGGTCACCCACGTCGTCAGGATGGCGGCGAGCGTGGCTGCCGTCATCGGAGAGAGGCTGCCGGGATCGCGATAGGCGCCCATGAAGCCGACGAACTGGAGAACCATGATCAGCGGGCCGGGCGTCGTCTCCGCCATGCCGAGACCATCGAGCATTTCGGTGGGCTTCAGCCATCCGAAATGCTGGACGGCTTCCTGCGCGACATAGGCAAGCACGGCGTAAGCGCCGCCGAAAGTCACCAGCGCCATCTTGCTGAAGAACACGCCGATCTGCGTGAAGATATCGCCGGGTCCGAGAAAGAGATGGAGCAGCAGCAGGGGCAGCAGCCAGAGCACCAGCAGCACCGCCGAGATCCTGAGCGACCAGCCAAGATTCGGTCGCGCATGATCGGGTATGTCTTCCCCGAGCAGCGCGTCGGCATCCGACAGCGCCGGGCCGCCGGCTGCTTTGTGCCCGCCACCGCCCTGAAATAGGCGGGAGCCCGACTTCGATCCCAGGAAGCCTGTCATGGCGGCCGCCAGGATGATGACGGGAAAAGGCACATGGAAGAGGAAGATCGCCAGGAAGGCGGCTGCCGCGATCCCGATCATCGCCCTGTTCTTCAGCGCGCGGCCGCCGACCCTGACGACCGCCTGAATGACGACGGCAAGCACGGCGGCCTTCAGGCCGAAGAACAGGCCCTCGACGACATCGACGTTGCCAAGGGTCACGTAGAGGTAGCTGAGCGCCAGAATAGACAGGAAACCCGGAAGCACGAACAGGATACCTGCGACCAGGCCGCCGGCAGTCCGGTGCATCAGCCAGCCGATATAGATGGCAAGCTGCTGTGCCTCCGGTCCCGGAAGCAGCATGCAATAGTTCAGCGCATGCAGGAAACGCTGCTCGCCGATCCACCTCTTCTCATCGACGACGATGCGGTGCATGACGGCGATCTGCCCCGCAGGTCCGCCGAAGCTCAGGGCTGCAACGCGCAGCCAGACGCGAAAGGCTTCACCGAAGGTGACGCCATGCGGGTTTGGCGACGCGCCGGTATCGGGCGTCGCATGGGTAACGGCACTGGTCACGTCAGCCTCCCTTTTTCGCGGAAGGCCAATTGTGCGTTTCGTCCGTGGCGTCGCGGCACCAGCGGTAGAAGGCATCGTAGAGCAGCATGCCGGCATCAAGCTGCTTGAGGTCGTCGACGAACATGCGCGACAGGCCGAGCGAAGCGGCCAACAGCCCGGCCGCTTCGGGGGCAAGGTCCGGCCTGGCGGTATCGGCGCCGCGAACGATGGTTGCGAGCCTCGACAGCGGCCCCGACGCAAGGCCGAATTCATCGACCATCACATCGAAGCTGCAGAGCTCGCCGCGATGGCTCCAGAAGACCTCCTCGATGTCGAAGGGTACGGCGCCGAAGCGGTCGGCAACCATCAAGACGTCCGATGTCGGCACGAAGAGAAAGACGGCCGAGGGATCGACGAAGCGCCGGATAAGCCATGGGCAAGCGATACGGTCGATCTTCGGGCGCGCACGCGTGACCCACACGGTCCGTCCCTGCCGGTCGCGCGGCGGCAGCCGGTTGACGGGCACAGCCGCGCCGCCCGCGCCTATCCAGGCATCGAAGCCGCCTTCCAGCACCTCCGCAACACCGCCGGCATGCCGGATATAGGCGGCGACGCCGTGGCTGAGCTTGCCGCCCGCCTGGCAGACGACCACCACGGGGCTGGTGAAGCCGCCTGCCCATTCGGTGACATCGATGTGGGATTTGCGGATCGAGCCCGGCACGAGCCTCGGATCGCGGGTGAAATCCTCGTCGGTGCGCACATCAACGATGACAGGCGCATTCGGTGTGCCGACGATACGGCTCAGTTTGTCAGAAGATATTTCAAGAAATGACGGCATGACGCGTCCCTCCGTTGTTCGGTTTCATGGACGCGATTCTTCGGCATGTCGCCTCGTGGGGTGATCGCAACCCCATATGGTTTTTATGCGCGCCGTCGTTTTCCGTGTCAAGCTGCGGGAGGTTCATGTCTCTTGCTGGCAATCAGCGGACGTTGAAACGTCAGCCCGGCAGCCGGCCCAGCAGAAAATCCGCCCGCGCGCCAACATCGGTCTTCGGCAGGATGACGACCTCATAGCCGATCTCAGGATAGGCTGATGTCAGCCGCTCATATTCGCAAACCGCTTCCTCGAAACCATGCCGCCGTTCGGGATCGTTGACATAGATCTCCGGCCAGGGCGGCGTCAGGAACACCGTCCGGTGATAACGATGCTGGTCCCGCAGTGTCTGCAGCACCGCTTCTCCGGTCGTGGCCTGCAACGCAGAGGCGGCGTCGATCAGGCCGCGGTCGAAAAACGTCCAGCCCGCCTGCGCCTCCGCCAGCCTCTGATCGCTGAACGCCATCGCGATTGCCCGCCGGGCAAAGGCAGCCGGATCGACCCAGGGCAAGGCCGCGCCCTGCCCGGCCATCTCCTCCCGGACGATGCGCCGCCCAGGCTCTTCTACGGTGGCGTAACCGCGCCGGGAAAGCTCTTCGAGCAGAGTGGATTTCCCGCCGCCGGAGCAGCCGGATATGACGACCAGTTTGGTCATGGATATCTCCAATCAGTGACAAGGATGAAATGCCGAGCCGGAGCGACGCGAGACCGTCACGACACCGGCGCTTGAGTGTTGAGGGCTGGGGGCTGGGGATTGGGACTGCGGGGCAGAACCGCCTAGCGGGAATTGGCCGCCACGGGCAGGAAGCGCCCTCGCATCGCCCCTTCGGTCTCATCGCTGCGCCAAGCATCGGGAAAAGGCAAATCCCAAGCGAGCCGCCGTACCGCGTCGAGGCTGAGGCCATGATAGCCGAATTCTTCGAGACGCACGATCAAGAGGCAGGGATCGATCTGGATGACGACCCGCGTCGATCCCCCGAGCTGGTTCAGGATATGGAGCATGGCCGCATGTGATTTGAAACCGAAGGCGCTGGCAAGGGCCTCATCGACATGGCCGGAACGCAGCATATCATGCTGTTTTCTGAGCGCTTTCTTGAAGGCGGCAATGTTGGCGGCCGAAAATTTGACGGTCGGTTGGAGCATCGGACGATCCACTGTTCAGGTCGATGTCTGCCGATTACGCATCGACCGTTGAACATGGTCGTCTTCCGTGGCGCTATAGCCCTTCAACCCGGCAGCAGGTTCGGACAGGCTCTCCAAACCGGAAGATAGCAAGCGCGATGACCAGCCACAAGATGAGGACACGCCACCCGTTTCGAAAATCAGGAGCCGATTTCCAAATCGAAGGCGTGGCCGCGCTGGGAGCCGGAGCAGCGCAGTGAACCCCGATGGATCGCGGCGATGCGCTCGACGATCTTAAGGCCGATCCCGAGGCCGTCGCTTTGCGTGGCAAAGGTGTTGACGGCGGCGGGATGCTGATCCTCGACCCGGATACGGCCATTGGCAACACGCACGATAATGGCGGTACGGATCGGCGTATGGCGAACGGCGTTGTCGATCAGGTTGCGCACGGCATCTCTCAGCAGGGCCGGCACACCCTGCACGATGGCGGCATCGACCTGCGCGGAAAGTTCCAGCGAGTGATCGTTCTCGTAGACCCAGGGGGCAAGCTGTTCCACGACGCTGGATGAAAGTTCGACGAGGTCGACCTCCTCGAACATGCCGTGATCGAACGTGTCAAGCCTGGCAAGAGCGGTGATCTGGCTGACGAAGCGCACGAGATCGTCGAGGTCCGCTTCTGCCTTGCGCGCCCGCGGATGGTCGATATGGCCAAGCTCCAGCTTGATCGCCGCCAGCGGCGTGCGCACCTCATGCGCGATGCCCGATGTCAGGATCTTCTGCGATTTCATCAACTCGCCGACACGCTCGAAGGCCCGGTTGACGGCCTCGGCGAGATGGGCGACTTCCCGCGGCATGTCTTGGAATTGCAGATGCGACCGGGAGTCCATTGGGTCGATCCGCTCCGCCGCCCCGGCAGCAATCCGCACCGGCTTCAGCGCCTGGCGCACGGAAAGCAAGGTGGCGCCGAGCACCAGCACCAGCAGGATGCTCATCGGCACGATCATATGGGCGATCACCTCATTCCAGAGGACATCGGATGTGACATCCTGCGGATCGCCCATCGTCGCGACATCGATGACGAAACGCTGCCCGCCGACTGTGAAGGCCCGCCCGCCGACCAGCGTCAGCGGCTTGCCCGGCGCGAGCGACCGCAGCCAGAAATCCGGCGGATTCACATCGGGCGGCAGGAAGCGGCTTTCGCAGGCGGCATCGCAGGACTGGAAGACCAGCTGGCCATCGGCCCCGCGGATACGCGCCACATAGCCGGTCTGCGCCTGCCCGTACCGCCCCTCGACGCTTAAGGGAAGCCGGTAGCGGACGGTGTCATTCTCCTCCGCCGTGATGCCGGAGGCGAGCCGCTCGGTCTCCTGCTCGACGAACAGGCGCGAAAGCTCGCCGACATTCCAATAATAGTCCGAAAAGATCACCGCGAGTTGCACCACCATGGCCAGCACAGCAAAGAAGGCGATGCGCCGCGCCAGGATCGCGCCCAGTGTCGGCGATTTCAGGCTCACCCGCGCGTCTCCCGCATCATATAGCCGACGCCCCGCACAGTCTCGATCAGCGCCTTGGTCGGATGTCCGTCGAGCTTCTTGCGCAGCCTCGAAACGGCAAGCTCCACGGCATTGCTGCTGCGCTCGTCGCCGAATTCGGAGAAGGCATGCTCGATCTTCGGCTTGGGCACCACCTGGCCACCATTGCGCATCAAGAGTTCGAGCAGACCCTTCTCGGAGGGGGCGAGCGCGATCTCGTCGTCGCCGCAGGTGACGCGCCGCGAAGCGACGTCATATTGCAGGGCCGCAAATTCCAGAACCGGCATGGCAGTGACCGGCGCGCGCCGCGTCAGCGCGCGGATGCGGGCGATCAGTTCGCCATTGTGAAAGGGTTTTACGAGATAGTCGTCGGCACCGGCATCGAGCCCGGCAATGCGTTCGTCGACCGCGCCGCGCGCCGTTAGCACCAGAACCGGCATCTGCACCTTGGAGGCCCTGAGTGACCGCAGAAATACGATCCCGTCCTCATCGGGCAGGCCGAGGTCGAGAAGCATGAGATCGTAGTCCGTTCCCTCAAGGGCAAGCCGCCCCTCCTGCGCCAGCGCGAAGGCATCGATCTTCCAGCCGGCATCGCGGATGGCCTCGCAAAGCAGCTCGCGAAGCCGGAAACTATCCTCGATCAGCAGTATCCTCATGCCTTCTTTCGACCTGTGACCATCGACCAGACGAGATTTTCTCTGTGCCTCCAGCTTTCGACGATGGCCGCACCCGCATGGACGAAGGCAAGCACCATGATGCCGTTTGCGATGGTGCCATGCAGCTTCTCCAGCCACTTCTCGCCCCAGAATGCGTCGAGCGTCGTCATCCAGCCGGTCAGCGCCGTTGCCGCCAGCAATACCATCAGGATGAGCATCATAACCGATGCCAGCGGATTATGCCCCAGGTAACGTTTCTCGTTGCGGTCGATCATATCGAGTATCTGCTCCATCACCCTGCTTGGCGTCGGCAGGAAATCGGAAAAGCGAGCGTGTTTTGTACCGACGAAACCCCAGAGGATGCGAATGACGATTGCCGCAGCCACGACATAACCCGTGATGCGGTGCCAGTATTTGCCCTCTTCGAGAATGAAGAGGTTGAGCGTGCAGGCCGCTACGATCGTCCAGTGAAACAGCCTGACGACCGGATCCCAGACCTTGACCGTCTCCTCGACGGCGTCGGAGGGCTCTGGGCCCTCCTCCTTTTTCAATGAGAGCGCCGTCATCGCTCAATCGCCCTTCTGAACGATCTCGCCGGAGACCGGATTGAAATAGACCTCGGCGCGTTCGCCGTTCTTGTCCTTGCCGTAGATCTCGTAGCAGTTGCCGGTGATTTCGAAAGTCTTGACCTTGTAGCCCATCGCATCGATCTTCGCCTTCATGGCGGCCTCCGGCATCCACTTCGATTTCGGCTCCTTCGTGCAGCTTGGACTTGCAAGCGCCAGGGCTGGCGAGAGCGACAGGATGGTAAGAGCGGCGATCAGTTTCAGCTTCATGATTTGACCCTTTTGCTGCTGCCCCTTGCGGGCGACGGGCAGAGGGGTAACGCGGCGAAGCTGTCCGTTTGCTGTCGGGGATCGCAGACAAGTTTCCGCTCACAGCATCGGCACGAGGCACGATTCTGATTTTTGGAAAGCCTGATGCGTGGATTTAAACAGTCCGGGCGCCCCCTCTGTCATGCCAAGAGTGCTTATTCGTCATCTGGATGTGATCCTGCAGAGCTAAGGCCTTTGCTGGACAGATTCTACAAGCAAAAACGGAGAACCAGCATGGCTCATATCGACACCAACAAATTGTCCTGGGACGAATGGGACGAACTGCAAAATCCGCCGCCGGCAGAAACCGATTTCGACCGCGTCGTCGAATCGGCCGTCTCACGCCGCAGCTTCCTTGGCGGTATCCTGGCCTTCGGCTCAGCCGCCGCCGCCATGGGAACGCTCGGCAACCTGATGAATTCCACCTCGGCTCAGGCGCAGGAAGCTTCGTCGCGCTTCTCCTTCAAGCCGATCCCGGTCTTCACCGACAACACCGTGCACGTTCCTGACGGCTATGCATGGAAGCCACTTGCCAAATGGGGGCAGCCACTGTTCTCCAACGTCCCGGATATCGATCCCGTCAACGGCGTCAGCGTCGAACATTCCGACAAGGTCTTCGGCGAAAACACCGACGGCATGGAGTTGTTCGTGATCGGCGGCCGTCAGGTCATCGCCGTCAACCATGAATACGTGAACAACGAAACCAATCTTCCGCACAACGAAAAAGGCATGCCGAAGACCGCCGACGACGTGAAGATCCTGCAAAACCTTCAGGGTGTTACCGTCATGGAAGTCGCCGAAGGCGAAAACGGCTGGGAAATCGTGCTCGACAGCCCGTTCAACCGCCGCATTACCCATCTGACGCCCATGAAGATCTCCGGTCCGGCTGCGGGCTCCGACCTCGTCAAGACCGAGGCCGATCCGAACGGCACCGACTGTCTCGGGACCTTCAACAACTGCGGCGCCGGCAAGACGCCGTGGGGCACCTATCTCACCTGCGAGGAGAACTTCAACGGCTACTTCGGTTCGACCGATCCGAACTTTGCCATGCCCAGCGACTTCAAGCGTTACGGCATCGCGGCCGAAACCCGATACGGCTACGAAGCCTTCGATCCCCGTTTCGACGTGTCGAAGAACCCGAACGAGCCGCGCCGCGCCGGCTATATTGTGGAAATCGACCCCTCGGACGCTTCCTCGACGCCGATCAAGCGCACCGCACTCGGCCGCATCAAGCACGAGAACGCTGCCGTCGTGATTGCCCGCGATGGTCGCGTGGTCGTCTACATGGGTGACGACGAACGCGGCGAGTTCCTCTACAAGTACGTTTCGAACGACATCTACGTTCCGGGCGGCGACACCTCCAAACTGCTGGATGAAGGCACGCTCTACGTCGCCAAGTTCGTCGATGACGGCAATGGCGAGTGGCTGGCCCTGACACCGGAATCGACCGGCATGAAGATGGACGAGGTTTGCGTCTTCACCCGCCAGGCCGCCTCCAAGGTCGGCGCCACGACAATGGACCGTCCGGAGTGGGTCGCCATCAACCCGGTCGCGATCGAAGCCTATTGCGCACTCACCAACAACACCAATCGTGGCGTGAAGAAGAATGCCGGCGGCGACGACATGCCGGTCGGCGGCGCGAACCCACGCGAGAAGAACGCTTATGGCCAGATCGTCCGCTGGTATCCGGAAAACGACGACCACGCCGACGGCAAGTTCAAATGGGACCTGTTCGTCATGGCCGGCAATCCGGACGTTCACAAGGACGCCTATGCCGGCTCGTCCAACATCAACTCCGGCAATATGTTCAACTCGCCGGACGGCATGATGTTCGACTCGACAGGTCTCTTGTGGATCCAGACGGATGGCGAAGACACCAACGAAGGCGACTTTCTCGGCCAGGGCAACAACCAGATGCTCGCCGGCGACCCGGCGACCGGCCGCATCGAGCGTTTCCTGACCAGCCCGAAGGGCGCAGAAGTCACCGGTCAGACCTGGTCGGCCGACAAACGAACCCATTTCGTCGGCATCCAGCATCCTGACGCGCCCTTCCCGGACGGCGAAGGCAAACTGCCGCGCTCGACGATCATTGCGATCAAGCGCAACGACAATGCCATGATCGGCTGAGCGCTCGTCTCTCGACACGGCTTCGGGGGCGCTGGCATAAGCGCCCCCGTTTTTAAAAGTTGCCCCCAAGTCGCGATTTTCACGCGCTCTTTGCCGCGGGATCGGATCAGGCGATCGGTGGACATACATGCTATTCGCTGCGCGGCAGCGGTCGCAGAAACAGGCGCTCGTAACTCCTGAACGGCGGATCGGCCCCGAAGCGCGCATTGGCCGCGATACTGTCCGGATCGGCGGCGACGCTGGCACGGTAGCCGAGATAGGTCTCCTCATCCGGGAAGGTGAAAAGAGCGATGGCAATATTGCCCTCCCCATCCGCCCCGGCACCGGGAAAGCTCAAACCGGCACCCTCAGGCTTTTCGCGCGGCATGAAATAGCCGTGATGGGTTCCGCCATAGCGCTCGATCAGTTGGACCCAGACCTCGGCATAGGCTTCGAATTCCGTGCGTTTTCCGGGATCGAGGCGGTAGCGCACTTCGCAAGTGACGGGCATGGTCGATTTCAAGGAATTTCCTCCCATGTCAGCATATAGAGCAATTCCAGCAGAAGTGCTTGAGCGTTTTGCGTCCGCAATTGCGTGATCAACCCGCTCAAGCCGGAAACCGCGCGTCAGAGCCTGCCATCTCCCCGAAGTAGCCGTAGTGGATGCCGGCGGCCCGTTATCGGCGTCAGGCGGAGCCGCTGTACTGAAGTCTCCCACCCCATCATTTCCCGCTTGTCGCGAATCGCTGATCCCGTTACCTCTTGAGGCAAGGCTCTACCCAAGCCTCCTCCCTCCATCCGGGAAGCATCGTCCATGCGGGGTAATCGACGACAGAACCATCTGTTCGGGCGCCGCATAAGGAGGGGTTGCGTTTCCGGCTCGCAATGGAGGTTTCAATGAAATTGTCTGCACCCATCTATCAATTGAAACGTCGGGCGAAAGTGCTGGCGCGGACCGATACTATCCCGCTCCATCAGGCGCTGGATCGAATCGCCGAGGAAGAAGGTTTTCCGGCCTGGAGCCTGCTTGCCTCGCGCTATGAAACCGAGGGATCGACCACATCCATGCTGTCACAGCTTGCGGATGGCGACCTGTTGCTGATCGCCGCCCGTCCGGGCCACGGCAAGACCCTGCTTGGCCTGCAGCTTCTCCTCGATGCCGTCGCAAAGGAGCGAAGGGCGACCTTCTTCACGCTCGAATATACCAGGCAACAGACCCTGCAGCGCATCCATGCCCTGCCCGAAGGGGAAGCGCTTGGCGATAAGGTGGAGATCGTCACCTCGGACGAGATCAGCGCCGATTACATCATGCGCCATCTCGCCGGTGCCCCGCGGGGAACGGTTGCCGTCGTCGACTATCTGCAGATCCTCGACCAGCAGCGCATCAAGCCGAGCCTTTCGGAACAGATGACCGCCATCAGCAGCTTTGCCCGCAAAACCGGCATCATCATGGCCTTCATCTCGCAGATCGACAGGTCCTTCGAGGCCGACAGCAAGGGCCTGCCGGATCTGACCGATATCCGCCTGCCGAACCAGCTCGATCTCAGGCTCTTCAGCAAGGCCTGCTTCCTGCACGATCGCAAAGTCCAGCTTCAGCATGTAGCTTAAGTTCTAAAGCGGGGCCGGCACCGGCCCTCGGCTGCAGCGGGCGCGCCTTCAGCACAAAGTTGCATAAATGCCGCATATCGCAGCTCCCGCGCCGGGGCTGCGATATGACACTCCCGTTCGGCCAGATCATTTGCTATCCCTGCTGCCGAAGAGCATTGGCGCATCGAGGTAGACTTTGCCTAAGTAATCACCGGTCTCAATCCAGTTTCACCCGTACTGCCGGATAGCCGCGGGCTGTCGGCGTATGAATATGTTCATCGGGTGGCGGCAAGAGACCGGTTTGGCATTGTTCTCAATGTGCCAGTAACAGCTCTGCTGTGTCTGCTCTTCAGCCACCCCCAACCATCGCCACACCGCGCCCTCAAGGCATTTCTCTCGCGCCATCTTGGTGAACTTCCGAATGGAAGACCAAGACTTATGTGCGATACTTTACGGGTCCGATGGACCATCACACCCAAAACCGCCCCTCAGCCCTGGATTGCCTGCAGTGGATGCGGCGGATTGAGAGCCTTTCAATCCAGTGGCAAGATCCGGCTCAATGCCAATGGCCGCAGGCTGGATGCCTGGCTGATCTATAAATGCCTGACCTGCGACAAGACCTGGAACCGGCCGCTCTTCGAGCGGCAGAACGTGCGCGACATCGATCCGGCCATTCTGGAAGCGCTGCAATCCAACGATATCAATTGGATCCGGACGGAGAGCTTCAACCTCCAAGCCTTGAAACGCAAGTCGCAGCGCATCGACGAATTCCCTGAATTCGACATCGCCAGGGAGGTGGTGCGCGAGACTGCCGGCTGGACGCGGCTGGAGATCGAACTGGTGGTGCCGTTGTCCGCGGGCACACGCCTAGACCGTCTGCTGGCATCCGAGCTGGAGCTTTCGCGCACGCGGCTTCAGGCGCTCCACGAGAAGCGTCTGCTGCGGACGCATCCCGATCGCGCCGACATCCTGCGGCGGCGGATCAAGACCGGCATAGAAGTGATGATCGACCTCGCGGCGACAGCGGATCGCGAGTTCTCCTGGGGACCTCTGGCGACCGGCAGTCCGCGGTAGCCTAAAGCATGTCGCGCAAAAGTGTGCAGCGGTTTTGCGATAACGACATGCGTAAAACAAAGAGATGCGCGAAGGCCCGTTGTCGGGCCTTCGTCATTCCAAAGTGCATTTGGCGGCAACTACAGCGCCGCGCGTCTTTTCAGACGCGCAAAGGACGCTGTAGCACTTTAAATTGCTGCATAATTTCATCCTTAGATCGATTCCGATTTAAGGTATTATGCAGTAACGGCTGTCAGTGCGAGGCTGGCGACGTGGCGAGCGACACCGCCGCCTCATGCAGCGGCCGCCGTCCGGCGATCCGGCGCGGCTTCAGCCGGTCCTGCGATGTCAGGGGATTTTCCGCATCGATAGACCGGAAGAGCGCCTGCAGCTCCGGCTCCTCGACAAGCAGGGCGGCCTCTGCCGGAGAAACCCAGATCTTCAGCCTCTGGGCGCGCTCCGGAAATTGACTGACCTCGTTTCTGAGCCTGAGCAGGTGGATCGAGACCGTCAGCGGCGTCTCGTTGTCCTTCATGTAGGTGTAGTAACCGAGTGGCCTCTTCCTGACCTTGCCGATGATACCGGCTTCTTCGAGCGCTTCGCGCTGAGCGCAGCGATAAGGCTTTTCCTTCCTCTCCAGATAGCCCTTCGGGATCACCCATCGTCCGGTATCCCGGCTGGTGACGAGCAGAACGCTCAGCCTTCCGCCTCTTTCGACGCGGCAGCAGATGGCGCCGCACTGATGGGTCCGGCGGCGGCCGGCACTTGTCGGTATCTTCGCATTCAATTCAGACAGATGCTCAGACAGATCCATCGCCCGCTCGCCATCGCCTTCTCCTTGCATAGGAAATAGAGCGCAACAGGTGATCGAAAATAGCAGCACCTGAAATTAGAGTACCGGATGCGCGAAACCCGAGCCTCTGCCCGCAGATCGTCCCCTGCTCTCAGCCGAACAGGCTGGCGATACCGTAAGAGGCGGCAGCAATGGCAGCGGCTGCCGGCATGGTGATGATCCAGGCGATGACGATATTGCCTGCCACGCCCCAGCGCACGGCGGACAACCGCCGCGCTGCGCCGACACCGATGATCGCGCCGGTGATCGTATGGGTGGTGGAGACGGGAATGCCGAGCCAGGTCGCAGCAAAGAGCGTCAGCGCCCCGCCGGTTTCGGCGCAGAAACCCTGCATCGGATTGAGCCGGGTGATCTTCGAGCCCATCGTATGAACGATCCGCCAGCCGCCGAAAAGCGTGCCGAGCGCCATCGCCGACTGGCAGGAAATGACCACCCAGAGCGGCACATGGAAGCTGCCGCCGAGATGCCCCTGGCTGAACAGCAGAATGGCTATGATGCCCATGGTCTTCTGCGCGTCGTTGCCGCCATGGCCGAGCGAATAGAGCGAGGCGGAGATGAACTGCATGAAGCGGAACGTGCTGTCGACGGCAAAGGGCGTCTGGCGCACGAACATCCAGGAGACCATGAGAACGAAGAACAACGCCAGCAGGAAACCGATCGCCGGCGACATGACGATCGCGCCGACCGTCTTCAACAACCCGCTCCAGACGATCGAGCTGACGCCGACCTTCGCAAGCCCCGCTCCGACAAGCCCGCCGACCAGCGCATGCGACGACGAAGACGGGATTCCGAACAGCCAGGTGACGATGTTCCAGACGATCGCCCCCATCAGCGCCGCAAAGATCACCTGCGGCGAGACGATGGCCGGGTCGATGATGCCGGTGCCGAGCGTTTCGGCGACATGCAGGCCGAAGAACAGGAAGGCGATGAAATTGAAGAAGGCGGCCCAGGCGACGGCATATTGCGGCCGGAGAACGCGGGTGGAGACGATCGTCGCGATCGAGTTTGCCGCATCATGCAGCCCGTTCAGAAAATCGAAGAACAGCGCGACGCCGATCAGACCGACCAGCAGCGGAAGGGAGAGAGAGGCTTCCATCAGACGTTCTCGATGACGACGCCGCTGATTTCGTTGGCCACGTCCTCGAACCGGTCGACGATCTTTTCCAGGTTGGAGTAGATCTCGCTGCCGATCATGTAGGCCATGGCATTGCCGCTGGCCCCATGCCGGCGATAGAGGTCTTTCAGCCCCTCGTCATGCAGCTCGTCGGAGCGTCCCTCGACCCGCGTGATCTCCTCGGCAATCGCCGAGAGTTTCGAGGCATTGGCGCCGATCTTGTCGAGCAGCCCGATCGCCTGCTGCATCAGGATCGCCGCCTTGATGATCTCTCCGCCCATTTCCCGCATCAGCGGATCGAAGCTCGATTGCTCGAAGAGCCGGATGATCTTCACCGTCTTGTGCATCATGTCGATCGCATCATCCATGGACTGGATCAGGTCCTTGATGTCGCCGCGGTCGAAAGGCGTGATAAAGCTGCGGCGGATCGCCAGCAGCACCTCGCGGGTGATCTGGTCGGCATCGTCCTCCAGCGCGACGATACGGTCGCAATTCTCCTCGACATTTTCGCCCTTCAGCAGTTTCTCCATCGCCTCGGCTGCTGCGACCACCGTTTTCGCATGCCTGGAGAACATCTCGAAGAAGCGGTCCTCCCGCGGCATCATCTTGCGAAACACGCTCATCATATCGGGCGATCCTTCCCTGTGCGGACGACTGTCCATAGGAGACTGTCATAAATCTGTCATAAAGCGTCGCAGGCAATTGATCGAAAAAGTAAAAATTGACAATGCTAGATGTCATGAAATCCAATAAAAAAGGCGCAAAATCCCGCGCCGGCACATCCCTGCCACTCTTGAAGCAGCTTGCAGCGAGGCCCGAGAAGCTTTTCTCCGGCGCCTTTCGCCAGCAATATGGCGCCGTCTGCTTCCGCTATCGGAAAGGCAGTCCCGACACCGACCGCCTCGAAATTGAAGTTCTCGTCGTCACCACGCGCGACAGCGGCCGCTGGATTATTCCAAAGGGCTGGCCGATGAAAAAGAAGAAGCCGCATGAGGCAGCCGCGATGGAAGCGTGGGAGGAAGCCGGCGTGCGCGGAACGGTCAGCAAACAGCCGGTCGGCCGCTATACCTATCTCAAGGAACTGGATGACGGCGACGTTGTTCCCTGCATCGTCGACATCTTCCAGATCGAGGTGGAGGCCGCCCAAAGCGAATTCAGGGAAGTCGGTCAGCGCATGCTGGCCTGGGTAAGCCCCGACGAGGCCGCCCGGCGTGTGCGCGAACTCGAACTGAAATCCCTGCTCGTCGACTTCCGCCCTCGGCCCGGCAAGAGGCAGCGCAAGAAAAAAGACTGAAGAGCAGACATCGAACGATGGCCCTACTCCCGGCCCCAGCTCTTCTCCTGCGACATGAGCTGGCTGAGCGTGGCCGCCGGGATCGCATCGGCGGCATAGGTAAAGGTGCCCGATGATTTCACTTCTTCGGCCGCCCGCAGCAGTGCACCGAGCGCCGCGCGCGCGAAGGACCCGCCGACACTCACGCGGCGCACGCCGGCAGCCGAAAGTTCGGCAACGCTGTAGCGCGGCCCTTTCAGCCCCATCACCACGTTGACGGGCTTGTCGACGGCCGCGCAGACCGTCCGGATGGCGTCGATGTCAGGCAGGCCGGGCGCATAGAGCACATCGGCGCCGGCCGCCGAAAAAGCCTGCAGCCGCCTGATCGTGTCATCGAGATCGGGCCGCTCCCACAGAAAATTCTCCGCCCTTGCCGTCAGCAGGAAAGGCAGTGTCCGCGCCGCCTCTGCTGCAGCCTGCACACGCTCGACAGAATGCGACAGATCGTAGATCGGGCGGGCCGGTTCGCCGGTGGCATCCTCGATCGATCCGCCGACCAGCCCGACCTCGCAGGCCAGCCGGATCGTCTCGGCGCAGATCTCCGGTGCTGCGCCGAACCCATCCTCGAGATCGGCCGATACGGGAAGATCGGTGGCGCCGACGATCTCGGCGGCGTTATCGAGGATTTCACTCCGGGTCAGGCTCGCAAAGGAATCCCGCTTGCCCTTGGAAAAGGCATAACCGGCGCTGGTCGTCGCCAAGGCCTCGAAACCGAGACTCGTCAGGATTCGGGCCGAGCCGGCATCCCAGGGATTGGGAATGACGAATGCCTCATCCCTCTGATGCAGCGCCTTCAACCGCTCGAACTTCGTCTGTTGTCCTGCCACGACTCTCCTCCTCCGCAAATGACAGCGAGGTTAGACTAGCATTCGCGAACAAAATGTGAACAACCTTGTGGGGCCTGTGCGGGCAAATCCCGCAATCAAAGCACCATTTTGGTGGCGATGGCGAGAAACGGTCAATTCAATCGCGCCGACAATGCCTCAAGTGCCGGAAGCCCACCGGGCATATCGCGCTGGTTGGCTTCGAGGTGCGGGCGGAAAACCTCAAGGAACGATTTGACCGTATCGTTGAAGAAGATCGTGGCCGTCTCGTCGGAGCAAAGATCTGCGTCGAGGCAAAGATTGAGCTTGTTGAAGAAATAGGCCACGTCGCGGATCTGTCGCTTCGCCTCGTCGTTCGATTCCAGGCTGGCGTTGAATTTCTCGATCACCTCTCTCCTCGCTTTCTCGTCCGTCTCGGCCGTCTCTATCCGTTCTTTGGGCAGCTGGACCAGAAACCCGGTGTAGCGCTCACGCAGCTCCCAGTAAGACTTCTTGTACTCCTCTCTTTCCCAACTATCGATAAGGCGGAACGTATATCTGTTCCGCTCGTCCGCCGCGTTGTTGTAATATTCAAATATGACCCAGCCGGCTCCGACCAGGGCTATAAGGATGCCCGCCGTGGTGACGGCCTGACTCCAGATTTCCCAGGACTCCGCACGCACCCACAAAAACCGGTTGGGCTTCCTGCCTGCTGGTTGCACGCTCACGGCTGGCACTCTTCCTGAAGGTCGAAACTCCGTCTCGGATCGAGATTGTTGCCCTGCGCGTCCAGCAGACGTCTGAGGCAAACGATGCTTGCGGTATCGAGGATATAGACCGAGCGTAACGCGACTTGCTTAGCACCATCCTTTTTCTGCTCACCGCTACCCAGCAGAGGCATGCTGTCGATACCGCGTTTCTCCTCGTCACTGGCTCCGCAGGCAGAAAAATTGACCTCCGCACGCGAAGCCGGAGAGCTCCTGGCGGTCGCGAGTATCTTGTCGTAGCTCTGCTGGAAACAGCTTGCCAGCGCCGTGTTGAGTTCCACTACCTCATCGCAGACGTAGCAGATCGGATCTGCCCGAACCGACAGTGCCGACATCACGGCCAGCATGGCGCCCATGGCCAGTCTTGATCTGAAAACGTTAGAAGAGCGCATAGTCCCCCACCAATCTGCTGTTGATAATCCATGGCGTTTGCTGCCCTTCGCTCTGATCGACAACCAGCGCCTTGACGCCTCGATAAAGCTCGGAAGCCTCTATTCTGCCATTTCCATTGCGATCGTATCGTCCGCGCTCTGCTCCCAGCACGTCGGCAATCGCATGCGTAAACAGGCCTCCCGTCTCGTACCGCCCCTGAGACTGCTGCCGGCCCTTTGCCGCCGCAAGCACGGTGATGTTCGACTTCAGCCGCGCAAGATTATTGGCAAGATCATCGTTGGTAGCGGCGATGCTGTTTCCGACCAGCCCCGAATGGCAGGCGTCAAGCAGCACGGTAACCCGTGCTTCCGTCCGCTCCAGCACCGCCGAGAGCCGGTCGAAAGGAAGCGCCGTGTGTTCGAGATCTGCGGGGTCCGTTGCCGAGGTCGCAAAGTAGAACCGTCCCTTCTCGTCCTGCAGGCCATGCCCGGCGAGGAAGAGCACGGCATGATCGCCGCGCGACAGTCCCGCCAGCAGCTTTTCGGTCGCCGCCAGGATTGCATCGGGCGTTGCACGGCGATCCTTCGGACCCTCCACGACCGTGAATGCCGGCCCTGCCCCCTGCGGATGCCCGAGCACGTCAAGAAGCAGACCGGCATCACGAAGGGCGTAGTTGAGGGATGGCAGGGCCTCATTCTCATAGGTGTTGATGCCGATGGCGAGAACACGATTGACCGATCGCTGCTGCGCCGGCGGCCCGGCATCCACAGAGACCGGAAGGCTTGCCAGCGCATCCGCACTCGAGGCGATCACCGAAATCCAGCGCGCGTCCTTCAGCCGCGCGAAGGAAATATCGTGCCCGGCCACCGCTGCACCTTGCAGATCGAAAGTATCGGTGAGAACCCCGTCCTGAAACACGCTGAGACGCGTGACCCTCTGTCCGTCATAATCGAGAGCAGCCGTCATGCGCTCCGGACCGTCACCAGACAGACTGCCGTCGAGCGATGGCGGAACACCGATATCGCCGCCCTCCGGCGAGGTCCATTTCTGCGCCAGCACCATCTGCGCAAGATCCCGGACACGACGCTCCGGCCCGAAGCGATCAAGGCTGAATTGTCCCGGCTGTCCGGGAAACTTCAGATCGATGATCGAGGCTGCTTCGGCGGTCGCATCATAGTGATAGTCGGCCGTCCAGATGGCGACTTCGTCGTCGACGATGCGTCCGGACAGGGGCGTTTCACCTTTCTTTGCCAGTGAATGCAGATAGAAGTTCCCGTCCGAATTCAGCTGGACGGCAAAGCGCCGATCCCCAGTCAGCCAGGCATCGGTGAGCAGATCGCCATTCGGCAGGTTTTCTCCGATCCAGAGGAACTTGCGGGTCTGCCGGTCGA
The DNA here is from genome assembly GCF_018987265.1 of Rhizobium sp. WYJ-E13. Taxonomy (NCBI): domain Bacteria; kingdom Pseudomonadati; phylum Pseudomonadota; class Alphaproteobacteria; order Hyphomicrobiales; family Rhizobiaceae; genus Rhizobium; species Rhizobium sp. WYJ-E13. Next base: position 1,781,878 of record NZ_CP076853.1, read on the forward strand.
CGACGCTGATGACGCCGTTGCCCGGAGCGTAGCTCACCAGCAGGGCGTCATTGGCCTTGATCTCGAATGGATGCTCATACCAGAGCCGCTGGCCGGCATTCTCAAAGAAGAAGCTTGCCTCCAGAAGAACCGCCTTGCCGCCCTTCCTCAAGGGTGCTGCGAAGTCGATGTAGTAAATGGCGTTATAGGGGCGAAGGCTGCCCAGGGTCGCACCTGCGACGCAGGTTGCCCGTGCAACCCAGCTTGCGCCGCGCGGCGTGCGAACGGTTGCGACTTCGACGACATCGCGCGGGAGGAGAATTCGGCGCTCGCCGGCGCTTTCCTCCAACATCAGGTGTTCGCAGTCGTTCTGCATCGTCTCGTCTTCCGGCAGCGACCAGCCGGTCTTCCAGCCAGCAGTCTTTGCGTCGGCCTGCATCTGCTCCATCGCGGTCTTTGAGCGTTCGAGCCTGGCGGCGAACTCCCCGGCATATAGCGACCTCTTCTCCCAGGCCTGGTCGACTTCAACCGGATGCTGGCCGTCCGTCATCGGATCAAGTTCAATGCCGAGCCGCGCCAGTTGCTCCGGCAGGGTTTCCTTCAGCGGCTTGCTATTGCCCGCCTCGGCAAGCCGTCGGACCTCCACGGCGTCGAGTGTCCGCGCCGTGAGCCCAACCCGATCGAGCGTGCGTGAAAGCCGGTCGGCAAACGGCCTTGGTGGCGAGCCCTCCTTCGTCTCGTCGATCTGGTCCCGATAGTCGGCAGCGAAGATGAATCCACCCGCGACATCCAGATCGCGCGCCATGCTGACGGGAGAAACAAGTCCGAGCGACCAGAACGTATTCATGTTGATGGCCAGCGTCTCGCCACCCTCCGAACTATATCCGCCCTGCGCATCCGAGATTGACGCATAGCCGGTGTTCTGCAGCGCACCGACGCGGTAGCCGAGATTGCCCCAGATCGAAAAAGCGGCATTTTCCAGATCGATCCCGACACGCGTATTACCGCGCCCGGCCTCGCAGCAGGAAGGGCCGGTCATCTGCGCCCGGATGTCGAGGAAGCTGCCGAATGTCGAGGAGAGATTGACCATGCCCCACGGCACGGAGGTCGTGAAGACGACGCTATCACCAAGGGCCCAACGCAGGTTACCGGAATCGATCGTCGCCGTCGTCTTGCCGTCGATCATATCGACGATGTCGGTGCGCCCATTCTGATCGACTGCGATGAAGCGGTGCGTCGGGGAAATCAGGAGATTCGAGCCCGCCCTTTCGACAATCTCGGTACCGGTTTGCGTATCCCTCAACAGGAACCGCTTCTCGTTGAGGAATATCTCCCGAGAGCCTTCGGGAACCTCGATGACGTCGGTGAAGGCCGCACGCCCGTCAGGTGTGTTGAGGACGATCTCTGCGCGCGACGGCTTTACATCGAACGTTTGTTCACCGGCCTTCAGCGCAATCTCCTTCTGGCAGCCTCTGATATAGCCGACGACATCGACCGCTATCGCCTGCCGCCCGGCGACGAGAGGCAGGATATCGAACGCGCCCTTCGCCCCGGCACCACGTGTTGCGAGCGAAACGAGCGCACGCGTCTCGCCTTCTCCGGCCTTGATGGCAAAAGGATTGGGTGCCGACGGGCCGAGCGCGATATGACCCTTGCCGGAGAAGCGAACGGCCTTCGAATGAACAACGATCCAGACAGGAATACGCTCGGCGAGCGTATTGCCGCTCCACTCGAACCGGATAGCCTCTCCCACGCGCGCGGAAGTGTCAGTCGAAAAGGTCCACTTCAGCTGCTCGGCAAGCGCAGACAGCGCCGCCTCTTCTTCCTCGCAGGTGCCGCCGAGTTTCTGCGCGGCAGTCCTCACACGCGCCTGGTATCCGGCAAGCGTGTCATCCGGCCGCCACCGCACCGAACCATCGACGACCGGCCCCGGCCCGTCGGTCGGTGGCGGCGCAAATCGCGCTTTCGAGCCGGTAAACCGACCGCTTTTCGCACCGGCAAAAGGCGTCATCCGCCCCGTCCCGCTCTTGAGGAAACATGTTCCACCGGTGGGATTGAACGTATAGGCCAGACACATTTCCGTCTCGCTGCACAGGCGAGCGCACTGCCCTTCGTCAAGGGCACGCAGAAGAGGATCCTTCAGGCCCGACCGGATGTCGGCTCCGGCAAAATCCACATTCGGCTGGTCCACCCAGCTTTCCTTGTTGTCAGGCAGTGCCGCCACCTCGTCCGGCAGCCTCTTCAGGCGTCCGGCATAGGGGTTTTCGCCGCTGCGCAGCCGGGTGAGCAGCACGTCGCATTCGTTCTTGACGCGCTCATACTCGCCTGCAAATCCGCCGAGTGGGAATGACAGGCTCTCATCTGCCGTCGTCGTCGTCAGCGCGCGACCAGAAAGCATCTGCGCAAACAGGCCGGAACCCTCGCCGTCGATCGTCGGACCCGGATCAAGGATATCGAGGGTCACCGCAGTCTGCCGGCCATCATCCACGCGCAGCGTGACGACGGGCCTATCCTCGTCGCTTTTCCGAAAGACGCTGAGATCAAGGAAGAAGCCACGCTCGATGTCGCAGGCAAGACTGATGCATTTCTTTTCATACTTGCCGGCGACGCAACTTTGGCTGGCGCGCTGGTCGGACTCGCTGACGGTCCAGTTTTGACCACCTGGCACCCTGTTCTGCGCAATCACCTGCGCAGGCGCGGGCTGTGCCGTCGCCGGCCGGCTCGCAATCTCCTGTTCCATATTGTCGGCATGCGCCTGCCGGATGGTCTTCGGCGCCGTCCATCCCCGGTCCTTTGCCCAGGCCGCAAGCGCCGAAAGCGTCGCAGCACTCGACTGGCCGTCGACAGGCCCGGCATAATAGCCGAGTTTCACAAGCCCCGCCTGCACGCGCTGCACGGTCGGATCCGAAGCACCCGGGCTCTGGCTGTCAGGGTTTTGCGCACCGACACCCCGTCCCGCCAACTCCTTTTCCAACGCTGCCACATGCGCGCTACGCAGCGTAGACGGTGCCTCCCACCCCCTGTCCCTCGCCCAGTCGATGACCGCGTCCCAGGTGCCAGGTGCAGCAAGCCCGTCGACCGGACCATGATAGTAACCGAGCGTCGCCAGCGCCCGCTGCAGGCGAACGACTTCCTGGGTTGTGAGCTGGGAGCGAAATTCTCGCACCGAAGTCTGCGTTTTTCGCGAATTTCCGAACAGAAAATTCTGCTGTGCCTGCATCGGCATTGGACAAGACAGTAAAACGGCGAAAGCCAGTGCGAAAAACATTCGCATCATAATTTTTCCAGCGCCCCAGATCGCCTCAAAACATGACTTGACCTCTATTCAGCCTGAATCAATTGAGAGACGCAACCGATTTTATCGGGCGTGAAAGTAATTTCCTGCTGATCTACTTCCTGTTATTTGGCGTGCAACGTGGCACTCCATATCGACGCCCGCTCAGTTGCGCAGCCGATACCCCGTCTTGAAGATCCACCCAAGCGTGCTGAGACAAATCACCAGAAACAGCGAGATCATCCCGAGGCTGACCAGCGGGTTGACGTCGGCAATCCCGAAGAAGCTCCAGCGGAAGCCGCTGACGAGGTAGAGCACCGGGTTGAAGTGGCTGACGGCCTGCCAGAAGGGCGGCAGCATGTTGATCGAGTAGAAGCTGCCGCCGAGGAAGGTCAGCGGCGGCACGACGAGCATCGGGATGAGGTTGAGCTGCTCGAAATTCGTCGCCCAGATGCCGATCATGAAGCCGAACAGGCTGAAGCTGATCGCGGTCAGCAGGAAGAACAGCACCATCATGAGGGGATGCTCGATCCGGACATCGACGAAGAGATTGGCCGTGAGCAGAATGATGACGCCGATGATCAGACCCTTGGTGGCCGCCGCGCCGACATAGCCGATCAGGATTTCTGTCATGGCGACCGGCGCAGACAGGATCTCGTAGATCGTGCCGGTGAATTTCGGGAAATAGATGCCGAAGGAGCCGTTGCCGATGCACTGGCCGAGCAGCGTCAGCATGATGAGGCCGGGCGTGATGAAGGCGCCGTAAGACACGCCCTCCACTTCCTGGATGCGCGAGCCGATGGCAGCGCCGAAGACGATGAAATAGAGCGAGGTGGAAATGACGGGCGAAATGACGCTCTGCAAGAGCGTGCGCCGCGTGCGCGCCATCTCGAAATAATAGATCGATTTGATCGCTTCGAAGTTCACTTTGCGGCTCCTACCAGCGATACGAAGATATCTTCGAGCGAGCTCTGGCGCGTCGAGAGATCCCGGAAATTGACGTTGTTTTCCCCAAGCCGGGTCAAAAGCGATGCGACGCTTTCGTGCTCGTTGTGCGTGTCGAATTCATAGACAAGCCGGTTACCCTCGGCCTCGATCGACAGGCCGTTGCCGGCAAAGCAATCCGGAAGCTTGTCGAGCGGTTCGTTGAGTTCGAGGATCAGCTGCTTGCGGCCGAGCTTGGCCATCAGCGCCTGCTTGTCTTCGACGAGCAGCAACTCGCCGCCATTGATGACGCCGACGCGATCGGCGATCTCTTCGGCCTCTTCGATGTAATGCGTCGTCAGGATGATGGTGACGCCTTCGGCGCGCAGCCGCTCGACGACATGCCACATGTCCTTGCGCAGCGTCACGTCCACACCCGCCGTCGGCTCGTCGAGGAAAAGAATCGAAGGCTCGTGCGACAGCGCCTTGGCAATCAGCACGCGCCGCTTCATGCCGCCGGAGAGCTGGCGCAGCATATTGTCCTTCTTGTCCCAGAGAGACAGGTCGCGCAGCACCTTTTCGATATGGGCGGGATTGGCCTTCTTGCCGTGCAGGCCGCGCGAAAAGCTGACCGTATTCCACACCGTCTCGAACTGGTCGGTGGTCAGCTCCTGCGGCACCAGGCCGATCAGCGTGCGCGTGGCGCGGAAATCCTTGACCACGTCATTCCCATCGACCACGACCACGCCGCCGCTCGGATTGGCGATACCGCAGATGATCGAGATCAGCGTCGTCTTGCCCGCCCCATTCGGCCCGAGCAGCGCCAGGATTTCGCCGCGTTCGATTTCGAGGTTGATGCCCTTCAGCGCCTGGAAGCCATTTGCATAGGTCTTGGTGAGATTTTGGACGGAAATGATCGGTGCCATGGGGCTCTTTGCGGATATCAGTGCGATTTCGCCCGCTATATAGCCCCTTTGTGAAGCTTTGACATCCCGAAGAGCCTGAACACAGAATTCACACCATCATTCCAGCCCCCGACAATGTCAGGCATCGGATGCCCGTCCACAGCGAAAATCGGCCGATGAAAAGAAAATCATCGCCTCCTTCCCGATGTCATCAATCGGTGATGTTCATCCCCCATAAGAACACGCGAGGACAGCACCGGCTCCCGCCCGCCGCCCACCCCTTTGCGGAGCCGCCCTCTCGGCGATCTCGTTACGCCTTTTCTGCTGACCTCGGCATTGTAGTGAAATTGATTGTCAGTCACGAAATGCCTGGAACCGGCCAGTAACCCCTGTTCAGCCGCGTTCGTCTAAGCCGGCCCTAGGCCGGCTTTCTTTTTTGTTGCAGATGAGAAGGGTCTTTAATCCGCTATCTAGAGTTCCCTGAACATCACGAGCGCATCGACATAGCCGAGATCGGGATGATTGAACGCCCCCGGAAGCCGGCCGACAACCTGAAAATCGAGCGACTGCCACAGCCGCACTGCCCGCTCGTTGGAACTGACGACGAAATTGAACTGCATGGCCCGGAAGCCGCGCTGGCGCGCATGGGCAAGCGAGTGCTGGTGCATGATGCGCGCCACACCCTGGCCCGCCGCAGCCGGCGCGGTCATATAGCCGCAATTGCAGACGTGATTACCGCCACCGGCCTGATTGGCCTTGATATAATAGGTGCCGACGACGTTGCCGCCGTCATCGGCGACGAATGTCTCCTTGTCGGGGCCGAGCCAATAGTTAAGCGCATCGGCTTCGCTCATGTCGCGGTCGAGCGTATAGGTCTCGCCCGCCCGGATGACAGGTTCCAGGATGGTCCAGATGGCGTCGCGGTCTTCCGCTCTGGCAGGTCGGATCAGCATGGCCGCATGTTCGCACGAGCAGATGGCGCTCCGCAACTGCGGCATGGCGGCTGGAAGCGTGCTGAGAAACAAGAAGATGTGAAGGGAGCTGCTTCAGTCGTTGAGGCTGTCGAGGATATCGTGGAGAAGCCGCTCGGCATAGCGCATCGTTTCGAGCTCTTCTTCCGGCGCGAGCTTATGCGCAACGCATTCCGCCCGCATGGCGGTTCTCAGCTTCGCAAGCAGCGCAGCCTGTTCATAGGGCGTAAACGCGCTGTCGCGAACGCTGATCTTCGCAATCGTCTCCAGAATCGCGATCCGCCCTTCCACCTGCCTTGCCGAGCCGACATAGGATGACCGCGACGGCCGGAGATTTCGGCGCGGGAATGTTACGATATTGCCCATGCGCCTCTCACAGGGCCGGTGTCTTGAAATCGGAGCCTGACAGCATGGTGTGCAGCTTGTACTCGCTGTCGGCGCCCTGCTGGTAAAGGTCGATTGTCATACGGGCGAGCTCACGCGCTTCCTTGCAGTCGCGCGACAGGCCCCGCTCTGCACAAAGCCGGTTGAAGGCCTTCTGCACGATCGCAAGCTCCACGGCACCGATCCAGCGGTCAGGCGCATCCGTTCTGATATTCGGTTGCATGATTTCCTCCCGATCGCTCCTTGAAGATGCTGCCAAACGCATAAGGGAGCAGAGAGTTCCATACAAAATGCAGAACGCAAAAATTTTCCATCGAGCCTCGCCGTATGCCCCGGTTCAAGGCCTGCAGGCGACTCTGCAGCCGCTCTGAAAGGAAAAACATGCGCGTTTGAAGCTTTTGCGTTTCTCCTTTGTTTGGAAACATCCTGAAGCCGGCGCTCGTCGCTCTCGTTCAGCTCCGGAAGAGCGACAGAATGTTCTGCGGCGCGCTGTTAGCGATGGAAAGCGATTGCACGGCCAGTTGCTGCTGCGTCTGCAGCGCCGACAATCGCGAGGACTCCGCCTCCATATCGGCATCGACCAGCCGCCCGACGCCACTGTCGGTGGAATCGCTGAGCGTGGAGACGAAATCCTCCTGCATGGTGATGCGCTTCTGCAGCGAGCCGAGCTCGGAAGCCGTGGCGACCATCAGGCCCAACGCCTGCTCCACATCCTGCAGCGCGTTGCCGATGCCGCCCGACGTGGTGAGCGTCGTGATGTCGAGTGCGTAGACCGACTGGCCGGATAACTTTCCCGCGCTCGTGCCGAGTATGCCCTCGTTGAGATTTTCGAGGCTGCCGCCGGTCGCCCAGGCACCGAACAGGGTATTCGAATCAAGGAGATTGCTGCTTCGGGCGACATAATCCGTCATCGTCACCTTCACATTGCCGCTGCCGTCGCGCACGAAGGAGGACACGACCGAGCGGGTCGTCAGGTCGATGGCGATCATCCAGTTCTCGCCGGAGAATGAGGCCGACCGGGCAATGCTCAGCAACTGGTCCTGTAACTGATCGATCTCTTCCTGCACTTTGGCTCTGTCGACGCCCTTCTCCGAAGCGGCGACGAGCTTCGCCTTGATCTCGCTCACCACGTCGATGGCGCTCGACATCGCGGTATAAGCAGTGTCCACCTTTGCCGCACCAAGGCCCAGCGCATCCGAAACCGCCGAGAGCGCCTTGTTGTCCGAACGCATGGTTGTGGCGATCGACCAGTAGGCGGCGTTGTCGGCTGCCTTGTCGATCCGATAGCCCGAGGAGACGCGCTGCTGCGTATCCCGAAGGCTGCCGTTCACGTTGCGAAGCGTTTGAAGTGCGGCAATGGCGGAATTGTTCGTGATGATCGACGACATCAAAGGCTCTGTTATTCAACGAGAAAGTGATCATTGGATAGGAGAATCGATGCGTCATGCACCCGAGGATGAAGAACTTATCGGCGGGGTAAGGTTAACAATTCCTTGCTGAACTACCCCTCGATCTTACGGCCGGCCAAAACGCCTGCCGTCGGCTTGGAAACGGATCATATGGTTGTGACGGCGATATCAGGCTTCGTCATCGATGCAGAGCACGCCGACGGCATCGGCCGCATCGACGAAGGCTTCCCGCGCCTCGTCTGGCAGAAGCTCGCCTTCCGAGACGGCCGCAAAGGAGGCCAGCGCATTCTCGAAGGCCAGACCGTAGGTGACAGGCCACTTTTCGGCGAGAAGTGCTGCCGCGTGGCCTGTTCCACGCACGGTGATGAGGCTCTCCTGCCCCGGAAGCCGGATATGCAGCGGTATGGTCCAATCTGACATGATGAATAGCGCCGCTGCCTGCCCCCGGTTGATCGTGTCGGCCCCTCAAACTCGACCACCGTAGTAAAGTTCCCTCGGGGCGCCCTGAATGCCCCAAATAAGATCACCATTTGGTGACAGTGTGAGGGCCGCAGGAGTTGCCGGTAAACAGACCGCAACCGGGAACCTCAGCCGTTGTCTCGAGTCGGATGGTTTGACGAAGAGGAAAGCCATGGACAAGGCGCTTTACGCGGCGGGCGACAATATATTGCTCGCAAGGATGGACGAGGAGGCGAGACGGCATCTGGCCCCTCACCTGGAGCCGCTTGTCCTGCCGCGGGGCTTTGCGCTGTCGACATCAGGCCATGAGGTGAAATATTGTTATTTCATCGAGGACGGCATCGCCTCGATCATCGCGAGATCGGCGGCCGACCGATCGAGCGAGGTCGGCATCGTCGGGCGCGAAGGCATCGTGCCGCTGACGCCGATCCTCGACAGCACGCATGCGACCTTCGACATTTTCATGCAGCTGGAAGGGCGTGGTTCGCGCATCGCCCTGGAGCCGCTGCAGGAAGCGCTGAAGGCCGTACCGTCTCTGCGCCGGCTCCTGAACCGCTATGTCCAGACGTTCATCGTCCAGGCGGCTTTCACCTCGCTTGCCAATGCCAATCAATCCATCGAGCCGCGGCTGGCGCGCTGGATCCTGATGTGCCACGACCGCATCGACGGCGACCACATCGGCCTGACGCACGAGTTCCTGGCCCTCATGCTGTCGGTCCGCCGTGCCAGCATCACCAACGCGCTGCATGATCTGGAAGGCAGGCTGCTCATCTGGTCGGAGCGCAGCATGGTCACCGTCCGCAATCGGGCGGGCCTCGAAGAATTCGCCGGCGATTCCTACGGTCGTGCAGAGCGGGAATATCGCCGGCTGATCGGCGAACTCAAGCAGCCGGACACCGTCTAGCAACGATCCGGGCTAATGATGATAGCCGATATCGTCCGCAATGCGGTGGCGGGCGCGGTTCACCCGGCTCTTGATAGTGCCGATCGGACAATGGAAATGGTCTGCCGCTTCCTCATAGGAGCGCCCATCCACGAAGATGAAGGCGAAGGCAGCGCGGTAAGGCTCCGGCAGGTGTCCGCAGGCAGCCTCCAACTCATGGCCGCGCAGATGCCATTCCTGATCGGCCGGCACGCTGCCCTGCGACGAAGCGCATTCCTCCGAACCGAGCGTCTCGCGCTGTCTGAGGCGGAAGCGTGTGCAGAAGGCATTGCGCATGATCGTGAACAGCCAGGATTTCATCCTCGTGCCCTGTTTGAACTGTTCGATATTGCCAAGCGCCCTGACAAGCGTTTCCTGCACGAGATCGTCCGCATCCGCGGACGACCGGTAAAAGGTGCGGGCAAATGCCCTGAGTGCCGGAATGAGTGTGACCACTTCCTCTTGAAGAACGTCGCGGGAATGTTTCATGTCACTGCTCCCTGGAGCCGTGCGTCCCTTCGGACACACTCACTCTTTGAATCTACGCATCAGGCTTTCGGAAAATCGATTCCGATCTCGGGCCGATGCCGTAGCCGTTCATATGGAGGGCTCTTGATGTGGATCCCTCGGATATCGAGGCCTCCGCTGCTCAGAGAAAGGGAGGCAGCGTCCTGTTCGTTCCATAAATGGCATCTTGGTACGATATCGCACAATAGGCACGCTGCCGGCCTCTGAAAGGCCGGACTCAGCCGCCGTCTTCGCGCGACGCAAAGAGCGCCTTGGCGATCTCGGCGAGTGCGGAGAGGTTCTCGCTGAGCAAATAGCCGCCATATCCTGCGGCGATATCCGCATCGGCATGAGGCATCGCAAAAACAAAGGGTATCTGGGCATCCTGCAGCCGCTCGGCGAGCGGAAACACCACGTCGCCCTCGATGCGTATATCCAGAATGGCGCCGTCGATCCTGGCCATATCGAGCAGCGCCAGGCCGATTTCCGCTGATGACGCAGGTCCGACGATGACGACCCCGGCCTTTTCCAGCGCAAGCCGCACCGCATCGGCGACCATGTCACCGCTTTCGACAATGAGCAAATGCTTACCCGCCAGAAGCCCGAGATCGTCGATCTTCATCCATCCCCGCAATCGCCTCATCCCCCGGGATCAGGCTCCAGGATCAGGCTGAGTGTCCCTAACCGCTCATCGCGGCGAAGGTTTCCGGCGCAAACTCGGGACATCCGCCCGATCTGCGGCAGGGCGGGAACAAGCGGTCTGTTGCGACAGGACGGCCCATGGCAAACTCCGCCACGCGCGCCGATACAAGCGCATTGAACATGACGCATCGAAGGCTGTCGTGCCATTGAACCGATTGGTGATTCATGCGCACAATGTCGAGGAGGCGGATGGCTATGTCTGCGCCAATGCGAAAGACCCGTGCCGGAGCCCCATTTAGGTTTCCAGCCGGGCCTTTCGCAAAAAAGTTGAGCAGCATCAGCCGCTCGGACTAGCCGCGGAAGAGGCTGAGCAGGTTCTGGGAAGAACTGTTGGCGATCGACAGCGACTGGATGGCAAGCTGCTGCTGCGTCTGCAGCGCAGAAAGCCGGCTGGATTCGTCTTCCATATTCGCATCGACGAGACGGCCGACACCGGAATCGATGGAGTCGCTGAGCTTGGTGACGAAATCATGGGCCTGGTCGATACGGGCTGAAACCGCGCCAAGCTTGGCGGCGAAAGAGGTCATCTTCGTCAGATAGGTGTCGGCCGCCATCAGCATGCCCTGGACATCCTGCGTCGTGGTCGAGGAAGTCAGCTTCATCTCGTTGCCGGCCGAGCCTGCCTGCGAGCGGATCAGGAACCAGTCTGTGGGCGTGGTGCCGACGCCGCTGACATTCGGCTGCTGCACGGTGACGCGCATGGTCAGCAGGCCGCCGTAATCTGCCTGGTCGCTGATCAGCGCCAGCTTGTCGACATCGACTGCGATCGTGCCGACGGAAACCGTACCATTGCTGCCGCGATTGAAGGAAGAAACGAGCTGCTCGATCGGCACACCGCTCGGCGGCGCATTGACACCCTTGTAGAGCCAGTTCTGGCCGCTGAAGCTTGCCGACTGCGAGATGCTTTTCAGCTGGTCCTTGAGCTGTTCGAGCTCCTCGCCGACCTTGGTCTTGTCGACGCCCTTTTCGGTAGCGGCCACCAGCTTGGCCTTGATTTCGGACATGACGTCGATAGCGGAATCCATGGCCGTGTAGGCCGTATCGACCTTGGCGGCGCTGATGCCCATTGCATCCTCGACGGCGCCCAGCGCCTTGTTGTCAGAGCGCATGGTCGTGGCGATCGACCAGTAGGCGGCATTGTCGGATGCCTTCTGTACCCGGTAGCCGGAAGAGACGACATTCTGCGTATGGTTGAGACTGGAGCCGACGCTTCTAAGCGTCTGCAAAGCAGCCATTGCCGAATTATTGGTATTGATCGACGTCATCGCACAGCACACCCATGGTAAGTTTGAGGGAAACATCACAACCAGGAAGTCATCATGTCTTCGCAGCGTTTTGCCATATTTGCGGTGGAACCGATTAAAAATGATTTACTAAAAGAAACGTTAGAATTTTAATTTCCACGAAGGGATGTATTATTTTTATTGCCTGCTCGAATGACAATTTGTTCCAAATATACCTATGCGGGCGAATCCTGGACCAAAAAAGTACTTTTAACTATTTCGTCGCGGCTGAGTTGCGTAAACTCGTTCACGAAACCGGGCCGCCTGCCCTGCCCGAAACGACGGACAAGTGCCGCCGGATCGCCTCGGCGCCCTCCTCTGCAGACATGGCGGTGACGTCGAGGTTGAGCGTGTTCGCATGCTCGGGATCGAGCACCTGCAGCGTCCGGCTGCGCTCCTTTGATGCCTCAGCATTGACCGATTTCAGCCGCTCGCGCCGCTCCGGCATGGCAACCCGCCGCGACAGTTCCTCCGTCTCGCAAAGCAATCGTACCGGTACCAGCAGCGACCCGCGCTGCCCGGCAGCATCGGCAATCTGCCGGAAGGTGCGGTGACTGCGCTCATCGCCGTGAACGCCGGCATGGGTGAAGATGAAATTCGCTGACGGCGCGCTGAAAGCGACGATCGTATCCAGAACCGTCTGCCGCACCCTGCCCGTCTGCTCCCAGATCTCGCTTGGCAGCGGCTTTGTCAGATCATGATCGAGAACGCCCATCACCGGATTGTTGACCCAGTGATTGTCGATGATTTTAGCCCGGTAATGCGGGGCGAGTTTGCTCGCGATGGTGAGCTTGCCGGTACCGGGAAAGCCGATGAGCAGGAGGAAAATGCCGGTCATGGTGCAAGGCTCTGAGAATACGAATTGATCTATGTGGGCACTCTGGCCGGCCGCGCAGTCAGCCGCAATAGTCCTTCTCGCGCAACAGATTCTCGGCTAACAGTTTCAGCAACTTGTCACCTCAGAAAGTTCTCATGAGCGATATAACCATCACCCTCTGGCGCCCGGTAGGCCCCGAAGAACTGGCGCTCGTGCGCGAGCTCGGCATGCGCGGATTTCCGCCCCGCCTACCCGACCAGCCGATCTTCTATCCTGTGCTTTCGGAAGACTATGCCATCAAGATTGCCCGCGACTGGAACGTGCCGAGAAGCGGCACGGGCTTCGTGACCAAATTCGAGGTCCGCAAGGATTATCTCGATGGCTACGCCGTGCAGGAAGCCGGCGGCCGGGCACATCTCGAATATTGGATACCCGCCGAGGAGATGAACAGCTTCAATGCCGCCATCGTCGGCCATATCGAGGTAATCAAGAGCTTCCCGTAATGCCGGTCTACTTACAAACGGTCTTTCCGCTCCTGCGCGACATCAGGTCGAAGTGGAAATGGTTCCAGTGCTCCGGATTGTAGCCCGGGCCGAGCACGGTCGTGAAATAATTGCAGCTATCGCTGCGCACGGCCTTCAACAGGCGCCCTTCGCGGAAGGAGAACAGCCCCTTCTTGCGCACGTCGATCTTGTGGCCGTTCTTCAGTACGAACTTGCCGACATCGATGGCATTACCCTTCGCATGCTCAGAAATCGGATTGTATCTCTGGCGGCTGTTGTTCATGCGCCGGCAGGAATAGCCGCCGAGCGGCTCGATGGTCTGAATGCCGCTCCAGTAACGGAAGCGGGCTGATGGTGCGAGCTCGTTCTTCACCCATTTGGCGAAGGCGAGTGTAACCTGGCAGTTGAGGACGACCGCCGGCTTGACGCCGATATTGCCGGAGAGCCCCTTCAGTGACACGGGATACGGCACCTGGCAGGATGGCCCGTTGGAGATCGGCGGTCGGTCCTCGAAGATCACGCCCATGCGTTTCAATTCGCGGCGGCAGGAAAGCTCGGAAGCCGGCATGACACCGGGATCGACGGGCGCCGCCGGCTCGCTCATCATGGGATTGTTCGGCCTGATCATGGCGACCTGTTCCGGCTCATCCTCTTCCGGCACCCGTGTCGGCGCCAGAACCGGGCTGCCGTCGCTCCAGGTCTGAGCGCCGTTACTCGCCGCACGCATCGGCGCGCGGCTCATCTGGCTGGCTGCGACCGGCTGCGGCACGCTGCGCTGGTTCAGTTGTCTCGGATTGTCCGTGCCGATACCGTCGACGACGGGCTGGGTGGCGTCGCCCTCGGCGATCTGCTGCTGCTCGTCCTGTGCCAGCCCGACGACAGGCTCATTCTCAGCTCCGGCGCCGAGCTCCTCATCCATGTTGACGCCACCAGGGGGGATGGCGAGCGGCTTCACGCCGCCCCAGTTGCCGTTTGAGGCGACCTGCTGGCCCTGTTGCGGCGTGGTCATGGGCGCAGATTGCTGTGTCCCTGATCCGGCAAGATTAGGCGTATCGAGATAGTCGATCTGCCCCTGCGTATTGCCGACAGGCGTGCTTACGCCGGGATAGGGTTGCTGACTTTGGACCGGCGCCATGCGCACCGCCCCGCCGCGTGCCGGCGAAATGGAGCTGACACGCGTGCTGCTGTCGACATTCTCGGGCGGCACCAGCCCATCGCTGATCGAACAGGTCGTCAATGCCGCCGAAAGCAGGGCCGGCAGGACGGAGCGCCGAAGAAGGGAAAGAAACGCCATACTTATCGCTTCCGCATGCGGTCTGTGATCGGAAAACCTCGATTCAAATTTAATTAAAAACGGTGAATGAAAGCTTTACGTGTGGAGATTGCGCTGCTGCCGGCGGAAAAAGGCCGCCGGGGCGGCCTTTAAGTTGCGTTTCGCCAGTGATGTAAAGAGCCTAGCGGTTCGTGAAATTGATCAGATCGGCCATGGTAAAATGCCCTGCCTCCCTGCCCGGCAGGGTCGGCCGCCACTTCGGCCATTGCGCCAGGAAGGAATGCCGATCCTCTCGGATGAGGCCGGCGATCACTTCGGCAATGATCGTGCCGCCGACTGGCCCCAGATGCTGGCTATCCGCCGCGATCTCCGCTTCGCGAAGTATATAGAACCAAAGCGGCGCATTGCCCTGGAAGATGCCGGGATGCTGCCTCAGCACCTTGCCGCGAGCAGCCTTCACATCGGCATCCTCGTTGTCGAAAAGCTCTTCATCCGACAGCGCCTCCATTTCCATATGGCGCGCAACCGCCTGCCCTGAGGGCAGACCGAGACGCCAGCCGCGCAAGAGGTTCAGCGCAGCAAGCGCTCTGCGGATCTTGATTGGCTCTTGCTGGTGATCGGGCAGGCTCGTCAGCGGATCGACCAGCAGCGTATCGATCTTGTAGGAAGGCTGCGGCAGTACGGCCCCCGCAGGCGCCGGGCCATCCGGCGTGACTCCATCGAAGAAGAAGGACCAGTCGATCGCCCAGAATCCGGGCAGTTCACGGAAACCGTTCAAATTCGCCAGGGGATTCTCGGCCACATCCATCAGCGAGAAGATCGGGATACGATTGAACTTCGCCTTCTTGCCGTTGAACGGTTGTTCGGTGGGATTGGGCGCCACCACAATCCTGTTCAGCGAGTAGCTGGGCCGCACCATCGAATGGCCGTAGCGATAGGCGGCGACCGAAAACTCCACCGGGATGAAGGCGTAACGCCCCTGCGGATTATAGAAGCGGATCACGGGCTTTTCGCCCTTGCCGACAATGACCCGCTTATAGGTGTCCCTGCCGATGATGCGCGGCAGGAAATCGTGCAGCACGATCCACTGATAATGCCAGCGCACCGTCTGCTGACAGAGCTCGAAATCACGGGTGCCGAGCGTATCGACGACCTTGTTATGAAATCGCAGAAAAGTCGTATGGAGCTGCGAGACGATCACGTTCTCATCATTGCGCTTGTCGCCGAGGAGCGCACGGCGGATCTTCGCCGTGTTTCGCGGCAGGTCGGGGCGCTTCTTGCGACCCTGGTCGAAATCCTTGTCGTCGCCGACCAGCAGATGCAGCTCGTCCGGTTCATAGAGAAAGGGCTGATCCGCCGGTCCGGATCCATAGACAGAATCCAGGTCTAGACGGGGCGTACGGAAATCCTGAAGCGCATTGGGGTCGTTGAAACGATCGAGCGAGGAAGCCGGATCGAAAGTGATGTCGTGATCGAGAAACTGGCCGAAATAGGTGAAGCCGGCTGGTATCGTCGGGTTCTCATCCTCAGATTCTCTCTCGTTGAGTGCCACGTCGACAGGCTTATTTTTCTCGATCTTGTCGGCGAACTCCCCCTGAAACATCGTCTTGGCAAGATCGGTGAGCGCATCCTCGGTATAGGCGGCGGACGGCAGGTTGCGGAACATGCGCCCGAACCTCTGGTCGCGGACGCTGGACTGCGCGACATTATCCATGCCCCTCACGGGCGAACCATGCTTGCTTTGAGCCATTTCGGCCTCCCTCGGTTACAAAGCTGGAATGCGATGGCGAAAACCCTGTTTTCGTATGCACGTCGGCAGCGAGGTAATTGGGCGTAGCGGCTGGATGCAGATCTCCGCAGCCGGTGAACAGTCGCTCGCCGGGCCTAAAACGTGGAAATTGGACAACGGCCACAACAACGGGCCGTGACGATGATCTCGGATCTCAGTGAATGCGGAAAGGTGTGTTGGCTTCTATGTCGGTAGCAGTCGCTGCCTTGATATCTCGCCCCTCAATACAACCTGAATTAAGCATATTAGCATGTTCTTTGCAATGACATTCTCCTTATACTTGAATATCCGACTCGTGATTAATCAAATCTGCTGACTGTTTCTTGGAAAATCTTCGACCATGACACCGGGATTCTGTCCCGGCTGCCAGGCCTGAATTGCCACTTGCCGACAACCTGTTGCCCTGATCTCATTGGCTCTCTGGGCTGGTTGCCAATTCTGAAAAGGCACGCCAAGCGATGCACGTCACAGAGACTACTTTCGAAGACATCCGAGCGCTCGAAGAAGCGCTGCATCGTCCTGAAATACGCCGTTCCAGGCAAGCACTCGAAGCGCTCCTGGCCGATGGCTTTCTCGAATTCGGCGCCTCCGGAAGAGTCTATCGCCGCGATGTCATGATCGAGTTGCTGCTGCAGGAGGAAGGTAGCGCCGATGATAGCGAGCTTCATTCGGACGATTATGCGCTCACACCGATCTCAACCGATGCGGTGCTGCTGACCTACCGCACATGGCGCAGGCAAGCTTACGGCGCCGAACGGCATGTGCTGCGCAGCTCAATCTGGAAGCATGACAGGCAACGCTGGCAGATACTTTTCCATCAAGGCACGCCGAGAAGGGCCTAGCTGAAAATCCCAGAAAGATAAAAGAGGCCGCGGCATCGTCTGCCGCGGCCCTGACATCAAACCAATCCTGCCCCTTAAGCAGCCCGCCCGTATCGCGCACCCTGCCCCGTATCACCCCGCAGCCGGAACTTCGACAGCAGCGACCGCAGCTGCTGGCTCTCTTCCGCGAGCGTCTGGCTGGCCGCCGTCGTCTCCTCGACCATGGCGGCGTTCTGCTGGGTCATCTGGTCCATGTGGTTGACCGAGGTGTTGATCTCGTGAAGGCCCGTCGCCTGTTCGCGGGCAGCCGTCGCGATGGAATCGACATGGGCGTTGACGCGGTTGACCAGCGCCTCGATCTCGACCAGCGCATCGCCGGTCGAACGCACCAGCGCCACGCCGCCTTCGACCTCGGATGCCGAGCTCGAAATCAGCGTCTTGATCTCCTTCGCCGCATTCGCCGAACGCTGCGCCAACTCGCGCACTTCCTGCGCCACGACAGCAAAACCGCGACCGGCTTCACCGGCACGTGCCGCTTCCACACCGGCGTTCAGTGCCAGGAGGTTGGTCTGGAAGGCGATCTCGTCGATGACGCCGATGATCTGGTTGATGCGGCTCGAACTATCCTCGATGCGGCTCATGGCCAAAACGGCGTTTCGGACGATCTCGCCGGATTTGCCGGCACTGGTCTTCGTTTCCGCCACCATGGTACGCGCCTCGTTGGCGCGCTCGGAGGCGGTGCGAACCGTCGCGGTGATCTCGTCGAGAGCGGCGGCCGTCTCTTCCAGCGCAGCCGCTTGCTGCTCGGTGCGCTTGGAGAGGTTGTTGGTCGCTTCGCTGATATCCCGGGCGCTGTCGTTGACGATATGGCTCGATTCGGCAATCGCATTGATGACGCTGTTCAATGCATCCACGGCGGCGTTGAAGTCGGAGCGGAGCTTCGCATAATCCTGGCCGATATCGTCGATCGCAACCGTCAGGTCGCCGG
This sequence comes from Rhizobium sp. WYJ-E13, assembly GCF_018987265.1. Classification (NCBI taxonomy): domain Bacteria; kingdom Pseudomonadati; phylum Pseudomonadota; class Alphaproteobacteria; order Hyphomicrobiales; family Rhizobiaceae; genus Rhizobium; species Rhizobium sp. WYJ-E13. The sequence continues at coordinate 1,799,788 of NZ_CP076853.1, forward strand.
CCGCAAGCCGTTCCAGTCCGGCGCCAAGCGCCATCATCGCCGCAGTCTGGCGTTCTGAGGAGGAGCGCAGGCTCTCCTCGTTGCCGCGCCGCTCGCCTTCGATCTCGCGCTGGCGCTCGTCCTCGCGCACCCGCAGCTCCGCGCGCTCGGCAACGGAATCGCGCAGTACGATCAGCGATTTCGCCATCTGGCCGATTTCGTCGCGACGGTCGGCATCGGATATCTGAACGCTCGCATCCTCATCGGCAATCGCGTTCATCGCCGCCTTCAGCCGGGCAATCGGCGAGGTCACGCTGCGCACGATGGCATAGGCGATGGCGAGCGTGGCGATGGCGCCGAGCAGGCAGAGCACCGCAGCCCATATCGCATTCTGGCGATAAAGCGCGGCAAGGTCGTCTGCATAGACGCCGGTGCCGACGATCCAGCCCCAGGGCGCAAAACCGGCCACATGCGAATATTTCAGCACCGGCTGATCGGCGCCCGGCTTCGGCCAGTAGTAATCGACGAAGCCCTGCCCGCTCGCCTTCACCGTATTGACGAATTCGATGAACAGGAACTTGCCGTTCGGGTCCTTGTTCTGGCTGAGGTCCGTGCCGTTCAACTCCGGCTTGACCGGATGCATCACCATGGTCGGATGCATGTCGTTGATCCAGAAATAGCCGGTGCCGCCGCCGTAGCGCATGGAGGCAATCACGTCCTTGGCGGCAGACTGCGCCTGTTCGCGGGTCATCGTGCCCGCCTGCTCCAGCTTGTAATATTTGTCGAAGATGGCAAGCGCCGTCGCATCCATCTGCGCCAGACCGGCTTTGCGCTCGGCTTCCAGCTCCCGATAGGAAAAATTGAGGAAGAAGATCATCGTCGCGGCAAGCACGGCGAGCGCGAAAGCGACGAGGCTGTAGAGGCGGGTTGAAATCCTGATGTTGCGCATGGGGTTCCGGCGGTTCTCATGTGTGACAATTATCAAATACTGATGTGAGCCGCTTACCGGACGGTAAAGCTTGATTAGAATGTGATGAAATAACGCTACGTGAGGCAATCGGGCGCAGCCCTTATCCTCAGATCAAACAATTGAATTTTAACAGAATTTCAACAGTTGAGAATCTTGCGCAGGCAGCGGATATTTTTCGCCTGACACACCGGGACCGCCTGTCTCGCAGGCCTTCGCATCACTTGGGCTTTGCATTACGGTGAGTCCAGATGAATCACCGGCCAGATGAGGAGCCCTTGATGACCGATGCCGCCAAGCCGACAGGCGAACTCACCTTGCGTACGCTGGCCATGCCGGGCGATGCCAATCCCGCTGGCGATATTTTCGGCGGCTGGGTCATGGCGCAGATGGACCTGGCAAGCGGCATCCGCGCCGCCGAGCGCGCCAGAGGCCGCGTGGTAACGGCGGCGGTAAAGGAAATGGCCTTCGAACTGCCGGTCAAGATCGGCGATACGCTATCCATCTATACGCATGTGGAGCGCGTCGGCCGCACCTCGATCACGTTGCGGGTGGAAGCCTGGGCGCATCGCTCGCGCTATAACGAGCAGGAAAAGGTCACCGCCGGCACCTTCATCATGGTGGCGCTGGACGAGGACGGCAAACCCAAGGTGGTCCCGCAGGATTGACATGATGCAGGCGGCGGCGACACCGGAGGTTTATGTCTACATCCGCACTGTCATGTCGATGGTGATCGGCCTCTCGCTCGCCCGTTTGCTCACCGGCCTCGGCGGCATCGTCCAGACGCCCGGCAAGCACCGCGTCTACTGGGTGCATCTCGGCTGGGTCGCCTCGATGTTCCTGTTCATCATTCATTTCTGGTGGTGGGAATATCGCCTTCAGTCGCTCGCCGTCATCTCCTTCGGCGTCTACCTGTTTCTCATCAGCTTCTGCTGCCTGTTCTTCTTCCTCTGCGTGCTGATCTTCCCGACGACGCTGGAGGATTACGGCGGCTACGAGGAATATTTCATCTCGCGGCGCCGCTGGTTTTTCGGCATGCTGGCGGTGACCTATGTGGTGGATTTTCTGGATACGCTTTTGAAGGGCAAGGCGTATCTGGCGGCGCTCGGATGGGAATATCCGGTGAGGAATGCCGTCTATATCGTGCTGTGTGTCGTTGCGGCCTGGACGGCGAACCGGCGGTTTCATGCGGTGTTCGTCGGCGCCGGCCTGCTCTACCAGATCACCTGGATCTTCAGGCTTTACGATTTGATCTGAAGCCTCTCTCCTCCTGTGCCATTGTGCTGAGATGAGGGAGGTGAGGATGCCTCAAGCCCGCAAGAACTGCGACCCCTTGTCGAAACTCAATCCCGGAAAAATCTTCCCCGTCAGATCCTCGGCCGACACATCGAACTGCCGGTAGAGCATCGCCGCCGCCAGTTCCCGCACATCCGCCGTCGGCATCAGATCCCGATCATCGAGCAGCGCACCATCCACAATCCCCGGCCATCTGCCGAGAATCCTCCCGCCGTCGATCGCCCCACCCGCCAGCACTGCGCAGCCGCCCGTGCCATGATCCGTCCCGGCGGAACCATTCTCCCGCACGGTGCGACCGAATTCCGTCATGGCAAGCACCACCGTCTTCGCCCAGAGATCGGCTCCCATCGTCGCCTTCAGCGTGGTGATCGCTTGCGCCAGATCCTGCACCGGCCGCTTGAACTGGCCGAACTGGCCGACATGCGTATCCCAGCCGGTGATCGAGAAGCTGGCGATGCGGTAATCGCCCTTCAGCATATTGCCGGCTAGCGCTGCGACATCGGTGATCTTCTCGCCGCGCTGACCGGATGGTTCTGCCATCATGGAGGCGCTGTTGGCGCGCATCGCCTCATCCATCGCCTTGGCAAAGGCCGGGTCGGCGGCATAGAGCCGCATCAGGAACTGCATCTCGTCCTTGGCCGGCCCGAGATTGGAGTCCGAGGCCCAGACATCGACATTGTTCGGCCCGGTCAGGATCAACTCGGTCGATGTATTGACATCGATCGCCTTGCGCGCATCCGAGCGCGGGATGACGGCGAGCGCCCGGTTCAGCCAGCCGGTCTTTTCCTCGGCCACATGTTCGCCGCCGGATTCCAGCATGTCCTGCCCGTCGAAATGGCTGCGCTGATCGCGATAGGGCGTGGAGACGGCATGGACGAACGCAAGCTCTTTGGCCTTCCACAGTGGCATGAGATCGGCCGCTGCCGGGTTTAGCCCGAAATGCCCGTCGAGATCGATAAGCCCCTTGTCCGGCGTTAGCGCCAGCGTGGGCCTCAGCGCCGCAAAACCGGCATCGCCATAGGGCTGTACCAGATCGAGCCCGTCCATCGCCCCGCGCAGCACGATCGTCACGAAACGGTTGTCGCCGGGCATCGCCGCGAAGGTCACCGGCGTGAAGATGGGGGCTGCGGCAAGGCAGCAGGCGGAAGCGAGAAAACCGCGGCGGGAAAGCGTGAACTCTGTCATGACCGGCTCCTAAAGCAATTCCAGCAAAAGCGTTTTGCGTCTATCGACGGTTGAATTCGGGGGAAGCGAGAACCAGCGTCAGGCCGCTCACCCTGTTCGGTGCCTGCGAGACGACGCGGATCGTCTCATCGCGGGCGGCATCTGCCAGCGTCGCCTTCAGGAACTCACGCGGATCGACATCCCTGCCGAACTGGGCGCTGGCGCGTCTGGCCCAGGCAAGCCGCTCCGAGAGCTGGCTTGCGGTAATCCAGGCTGAAAAGCTCTCCTCGAAGCCGGCCGGGCTCGGCGGCAGCCATGTGGGCTGGCCCATGCGGCGAAGAGCCCCCTGCCCGAGCGCGCGTGCCATCTGGAAGGCCTTGCGGCGCTTGATGCGCGCCTCGTCATCAGGGCTCGGCGGCGCCTCCATCATCGCCTGCCCGTCAGGCGCCCCATCCTGCTTCTTCGGCTGCATTGCCATCATCTCGTCGCTATCGGCATCGTCCTCCTGATAGGCCTGCATGAAGGCTGCGACATCGCCGGTGCCCGATCCGCCGTTCAGCGCCCTCAAGCCGGTAACGATATAGTCGAAAGGCTGGCGCGCCTTGGCGCCTTCGTTCGCCCAGGCGGCAGGATGATCGAGCATGGTGCGATAGACGGCGGAGAGCTCGCCATCCGTCTTCTTCCACGCCTCGCTCATGGCCGCGATCATCTCTTGCGGCGGCTGGTCGGAGATGAAATGCACTGCGAGCTTGCGGCTGATATGCTCCGCCGTCTTCGGATGGGCTGCGAGATCGTCGAGCATGGCAAGGTAATCCTTGCGCGTGCGCTTCGCCCCGCCATAGCTGACCCCAAGCACCTCGTGTTTTCCGGGCTCGGAAATCTGCGGCCGGAAGGCGGTCTCCATTTCCTGCGGGTCGATTGTCAGCCCGGTCAGCACCATGGCCGCCGATCGCACATCAGCCTGCGTATAGCCGCTGCCGGCGCCGAGGGTGTGCAGTTCCAGAAGCTCGCGGCCGAGATTTTCGTTCAGCCCCTTGTTGCGCCGCATGCCGCCCTTCGAATCCGGCCCCAGCGACTGCGCCTGGTCAAGATAGATCAGCATCGACGGATGCTCGGTGGCGCTGCGCAGCAGCGTCGAAAACTTGCCGCCCATATAGGGACGGATCGCCTCGGCCTCATAGAGCGGCACGATCAGCCGCATCGGCAGGCTCTTGGCGGCACTCGTGGAGAAATGATTGGTCCAGAACGTCGCTAGCCGCTCGTTGAAACCATCGGGCGAAAGCACGGATTGCATTAGCCGCGCATTGGCATCCATCTGGAAGAGCACCTGCGCCCGGCGCTGAAGAAGCCGCCGCTGCTGCCGCCGGGCAAGATCGTCGCCATCGGCTTGCCGGATCTGCTTAAGCCTCTCCTGCAGATCGAGGATCTGCGTATGCCGCGCCTCGATGCCGCCGACGGGAAAGCTCGGCACGATATCGGCGCCGCGCGTCACCTGCCCGATCAGATCATCCTTCGTCTGCGGCGGGCTCTCGCCTGGCCGCAACCCGTAACCGAAACGGATCGCCGCCATCGTCGGAAAAGACAGGCTCATGACCGTTCACCTCCTCATCACCAGATAGTGACAAGGTCTCAGCCAATTGCGACGGCAATCTGCAGGAATTGCGGCAATTTTCCGACATGGACGATTTGTAATATATTGAAATCGTTGGGATTGGCCCTGTCGCCGACACTGCATCGGCAGCGGCGGATTCGTCAATTGCACCATGGGGCCGGGTCGAAGACCAGCCGATATCGCCTCAGCAGTCGTGTCTTTCCGATGCGCGATAAAGACGCGGCCCGGACATGTCGCTGGGTGGTTCGCCCTCGACCATCACCTTGTTGCGCCCGGCCTCCTTGGCCCCATAGAGCGCCTTGTCGGCCCGGGCGATTTGCTCGTAGAGGGAATGATCGGCGGGATTGGCGCCGGCAACGCCGAAGCTTGCGGTGATCACGCCGTCGGACCCGATCGGCATGCCGTCGGACCCGATCGCCTTGCGGTCGATCGCCGCAAAGGCAAGCCGCGCCCGGTTGGCGAAATCGGCACCCGCCACCAGCGGCGTTTCAGGCAGGAAGATCACGAATTCCTCGCCGCCGAAACGCGCCGCAAAACCGCCTTCCGGCAACCGCACCTGCAATATCCTAGCAAAGGCGCGGATCACCTCGTCGCCGGCGCCATGACCGAACGTATCGTTCACCCATTTGAAATTGTCGATGTCGCAGATGATGGCGGCGCCCTGCACCCGGCCGCGCTCACGGACCATACGATCGAAACCGCGTCGGTTGAGCATGCCGGTCAGCGGATCGCGCTCGGCGGAATCGCGGTGCGCCGTGATGGTATCGAAGGTGGCTGCCGCAAGTGCCGCGAGCGCAAACATCAGCGCCAGGATGGATGCCGAGGCCTGCATATAGAAGGCATATTGCGACGAGATGAAGTCATCGTGGCCGCCATAGGACGGGATGATGAACACGAAAACGATATTGCGGATAACTGTATCGGCAACCACAAGGCCGGAGACCGCCAGGAGCACCTTGTCCGCCGCATGGCGCATGCGCCGCAGGCTGGTGGCGATCGCAAAAGCGAGCAGCGCCGCGCAGCCGAGATCATCCAGCAGAAATTCCACCGGAATGCTCTTGAGGACCAGAGCGGCATAGAGGATCCCCGCGTAGATCGCCCCTGCAAAGCCGAGACGCTGCGCCAGCCAGGACGGCCGCCCGAAGCGGGCGAGCAGCGCGCCCGAATAGAAAATGAATGAGATCAGGAACAGCGCGTCGGCGATCAGCGATGCGGTGCGCTCGGCAACCAGGCTGTCGATCAGCGGAACGGAAAAAGCGGCCGCGGCAAAGAGATAACCCGGCCCCCACAACCTGGCTTCCCGCGACCCGAAACGGCTCACGATCAGGAAGGTGCAGCCGAAAATCAGCATCATGACCGGCAGCAGGAAGGCGAAATTACTATCCATGAACCCTCGCGGCGGGACGCGATACAGAACCGGCGCATGGAGGACGTTAGACCGGACGGGTTAAGAAAGACCTATGCGGGAATTTCTGCCAGGGCCGGAACGGGACGACGCCGATGCATCCGTCCCGAGCGTCCAAGGCGGATGGTGTTTTCCCCCTCACGGGATGACCGGTTCGTCGTTCTTCAGCTTGTCGAGATAGCCTGCGGCAAAATCGATATTCAATTCCACGAAAAGCGGGAAATGATCGCTGATCTGGTAGGTGCGCCATTCCTCGTAGAAGGCCTGCAGCTTCGGCTCATCGGTCTTCAGGACCGTCTGCTCGGCGATGAAGGCCCTCTGCTTGGTGATCTTCCTCTGTGCGGTCGCTATTCTTTCAGGCGTGGCGCCTGGTTTGTCTGCGGCCCTCTGCTGACGAGCGATCTCTTCTTCGGCGGCTGCGATCTTGCTGTCGATGGAGGCGATCACGGCATCGCGGTGAAGCTTCAAATCGTCCTTCCGGAAAACGGACTCGAACACGTTCAGCACACCATGCTCCTTGCCGCTGCCAGGATTGGCGAGGCTCACCTCACCCGCCTCCGGCATGAAGGAAATCTGGTCATAGAACTTCGTCTGGGTGGAGTTGCTGCCTATATTATTCTTGAAGACCTGAAAGCCGTGTCTATCCAGTGCATCGAAGGTCGGCGCATCGAAAGCGTCAATATTGAAATCGCCGACGAGGATATGTGCGGTCGTCTTGTCCTCCTTGGCACGATCGGCGACGAATTTTGCAACCGCATCGATTTCATTCACGCGCCTTTTGAACTCCGGCGCCGTCAGTTTGTCCTTGCCGTAATAGATGTGGACGGTCGCGAAATTGAACTTGAACCAGCCCGACTGGAAACTGCAGGAAAAAGGCGTTCGGGCAAATTGTCTCGCCTTGGTCACGTCGGAAATCTGCTGCTCGAAAGGCAGCACCAGTTCACCGGCAACCCCGGTGAAATGAACCTTGTTCTTGTTGTAGATGAAGCCCAGTCGCTCCTTGTTGCCGGATTCCCCCAGCGTAACATCGGTCATGATGTAATCATATTCCGGACCGACCGTTTCCATCAGCCGCTCGAAGGGCGCCATATCTTCGCAAATCTCCTGTACCGCGATGATATCGAAGGCCGAAACCACCTCTGCGAGATAGAAGAAACTCTCATCGAGCCGCGGGCCGTTGCCGAAGCGGTTGTCATCGAAATTGCGGATGTTCCATGTGCCCAGCAGCAAGGTCTGTCCGGCAGTCCGGATCGGCATGGCGGCAGCGATCTGCGCCTTGAGCAGTTTCAATCCGTCGATCGTCTGATCTCGCAACGCCTTCCGTTTGTCTGCCGGATAACGTCGAAATGCGTAACGCAATTTCCAGTAAGCAACCATTTCCCCCTCCCCAAGTTTGCAAGTTAAAGTTTTAACCGCAGTCCCAAAAAAGAAAAGCGAAATAACCGTCATAATTGCAGGAATGAAAAGAGGAGGCCGCGCACGACAGCGCCGCGGGGTCTTTTAAGACGCGCAAAGGACGCTGTAACACTTTGCGGTTCTGCATAATTTTGCCCTTAAATGGATTCCGATTTAAGGAATTATGCAGCAGGCGCGGCCCCTATCGAGAAGAAGTCAGGCGCGATGAATCGCTCCACTGGGCGCTTCAGCCTCCTCCGTGCCGAAGAGCACATCCTTCTTCTCGTACCCGAGGCCCGACAGTACCGCGACCGCGATGGCGACGACGACGGCTACGATGACCAACGCGGCCGCGTAGTCACCGTTCCAATGGGCGGCGAGACCTGCCTGCATCGTCGCATTGCCGGACGCAAGCAGATTGCCGAGCTGGTAGGCAAAGCCCGGAAATGTGCCGCGTACCTCGTCGGGAGAAAGCTCGTTGAGATGCACGGGCACGATGCCCCAAGCACCCTGCACGAAAAACTGCATCAGGAAGGCGCCGATCGCAAGCAGCACCGCCCCCGGCGCATAGGCCCAGAGCGGTGCCACGGGTACGGCGATCAGTGCGGCGATGACGATCGCCCGCTTGCGGCCGATGCGCTGCGAGAGCGCCCCGAAGAACAGCCCGCCTGCTATCGCGCCGATATTGTAGACGATGGCGATCGCGCCGACCGTATAGCTCGAATAATTGCGCTGCGTTTCCAGGAAGGTCGGGTAGATATCCTGCGTGCCGTGGCTGAAGAAATTGAAGGCGGTCATCAGGAGCACCGCCCAGATGAAGAGCGGAATGTTTTCGCGCAGCACGGCGAGGAACGGCCGGCGCCCCTGCCGCTGGCGTTTCACGAAGACCGGGCTCTCCTGAACATTGCGGCGGATATAGAACACGAGCAGCGCCGGAGCCACGCCGACGAAGAACATGCCGCGCCAGCCGATCACAGGAAAGAGCAGGAAGAACAGCAGCGAAGCCAGCAGATAACCCGAGGGGTACCCCGCCTGCAGAATGCCCGAGACGATGCCACGGCTTTCCTCTGGCACGGTCTCCATCACGAGCGAGGCGCCGACACCCCACTCGCCGCCCATGGCGATGCCATAGAGCGCGCGCAGCACCAGGAACATGGTGAGTCCGGTGGAAAAGCCGGTCAGGAAATCGAAGAGCGAATAGAGCAGCACATCCACCATCAGCGTGATACGCCGCCCGTAACGGTCCGCCGCAAGCCCGAAGATCAGGGCGCCGAGCGCCCGCATGGCAAGGGTGAGGAAGATCGCAATGGACACCGCGGGAACGTCGGTATGGAACTCTTCGGCTATATATTTGAGAACGAAGACGAGAATGAAGAAATCGAAGGCGTCGAGCGTCCAGCCGAGATAGCTGGCGATAACGGCGTTGCGCTGCTGCGGCGTGAGCGCTCGCAGGCTTGCCAGTGCGGACATATGCATTTCCTCCGTCCGAAAGCGGCGGCGAGGCGGGCAACTCCGGATGCCGTCAGAAGGGGTGTCAGGGTGGGCTTGCTGTCGGTTGACAGCGGTGCGGAAACGTCAGTGTTGCTGACTGGGTTCCATCACATCGGCGCGATTGGGGGGATGCCATCGGGAAAAGGGTTTTCGTCGGGCGTTTGCACACCTGCCCCTCACCCAACCCTCTAGAGGGGACGTGCCATACGGCGCCTTCGGGCGTGCGAAGACGACGCAGCATTTCCCCTTCTCCCCGGCGGGAAGGTGGCCCGAAGGGCCGGATGAGGGGGCTACCACCTCTGCGGCAGCGTCTCTGTTCACCGCCGAAAACCTCCCTCGCCGCCCATCCACCTCAGCCACGGCCCGACATGGAACAGGCTCATCAGCAGATACATTGGCACCATGCCGCTGAACACCGACGCCCCATGCATCGACATGCCGCTCATCGAGCAGATCATGTCGGCCGCCGGATCGCCGGCGGAAAGTGCCGCCATGGCGGCAAAGGTCGGTGCCGCCGCAAGGGACAGACCCCGCGCAATGCCCGATGGCAGGTGGGAACCGGCAGAACTGCCGGCCCCTGGTGTAGATGCTGACGGGCGCATCAGGCTGCCTCGTAGCGATCGTGGTGGCGCCACCAGACGCCCTCCTCGTTGCGGCCGAACGGAGCGCGGTCGAGCCACTGGTACATGCCCCAGACGCCATCCAGCCCGCGGGCGTAGGAGGAGTAGGTGTGGTAGATATCACCGTCCCGCATCACGAAGGCGCTGAGACCTGGTCTCTCGCGGGCGAAGGTGTTGATGTCGGTGCCGGTCATCGAGGCGATCAGGTCGGCCGGGCTCTGTTCGGCACTCGGTTCCTGCTTCTGCAGCACGGCGGGGACAGGCGGTTCGCGGCGGAAGTTATATTCGATGCCGCCGCTTTGCTGTTCCTCCGGCGTGAACCAGACATTGAAGTCACGGTTGAAATCACTTGACGATGACGAGGCCCAGTCGAAGGTCCAGCCCATGCGGCGCTTGAACGCCAGAAGCTTCTCCAGCGGCGCGCGGGAAACGGCGCTGAAGGCGACATCGTGGTTTTCCAGATGCACGGTCACACCGTTGAAACCATCGGCGATCGACGAGCAGGACGGGCAGCCCGCCGTATAATCCGGGCCGAACATGAAATGGTAGACGAGAAGCTGCGAACGGCCCTTGAAGAGTGCCGAAAGCGGCTTGACGCCCTTTTCCGTCTCCAGCCTGTATTCCTTCTCGATCTTCACCCAGGGCAGGTCCTGGCGCTTGGCGGCGATCTCGTCGCTGCGGCGCGTCAGCGCCTTCTCTTCTTCCAGGAGTGCCAGCCGCGCCTGCAGCCATTCCGCCCGTGTTCCGGTCTTGTGCGTCATCATGGTTCTTCTCCTCACTTGCGTTGATACGTGTGTGACGGCGGGCCGTTGCCTGCCGATGGGGAATAAACTAGGTCTGGATGCCCAAGGGGTGGGAGTTACAAGTGTGACGGGATTCCGATGGACTCGCTGATAACAGCTGCCGCACAGGCTCTCGCCGTGGGCGATGCGCTGGGCGCGATGAAGCGGGTGGCGCTGCGCGACGACCCGCCGGCGCTTGCCCTGCGCGGCATTGCCATGGCCCAGCTCGGCGATCTCACCCGCGCCAAGATGCTCCTGAAAAGCGCTGCCCGCGCCTTCGGCCCGCGGGAAGCGGTGGCGCGTGCCCGCTGCATCGTCGCCGAAGCCGAGATCGCCCTGGTCTCGCGCGATCTGACCTGGCCGGAAAAGGCGCTGGAGGCGGCCCGCGCCACGCTCGAAAAGCGTGGCGACCGCGTCAACGCAGCCCACGCCCGCAACCTGCAGGTCCGCCGTCTGCTCTTGATCGGCCGTCTGGACGCGGCCGAAAGGCTGCTGGCCGATCTCGACCCCTCGCCGCTGCCGCCGGCCGCCCGCGCCGGCCATGAGCTCGCCGCAGCCGGCGTGGCGATCCGCCGGCTGCGCACGGAACCGGCGCGCGCCGCGCTGGCAAGGGCAGCACAGGCAGCATTAAAGGCCGATATCCCCGCGCTCGCCGTCGAGGTGCGGGATGCGGCAAGAGTTCTGGAAGCGCCCGCCGCCCGGCTGATCGATGGCGGCACGGAGCACCTGCTGCAGCTTCAGGAGGTCGAGGCCCTGCTTGCCTCCGATACGCTCGTCATCGATGCCTGCCGCAATGTCGTGCGCGCAGGTGCCCAGATCGTGCCGCTGGCGAGCCGCCAGGTGCTATTCACGCTCGCCCGCGCGCTTGCCGAAGCGGCACCTTCGGATGTCTCCCGCTCGGCTCTGCTTGCTCGCGCCTTCCGCGCCCGCCATGCCGATGAATCGCATCGGGCGCGGCTGCGCGTCGAGATCGGCCGGCTGCGCGCCGCCCTTGCCGGTCTTGCTGAAATCAAGGCGACAAGCCACGGTTTTACGCTTCAGCCGCACGGTGGGAGAAAAGTCGTCGTCCTCGCACCTCCGGTCGAGGAAGAGCACGCCTTCCTGCTGGCGCTGCTCGCCGACGGAGAATCCTGGTCCAGCACGGCGCTGGCGATTGCGCTCAGCCTCAGCCCGCGCACGGTGCAGCGGGCGCTCGATGCGCTCGGAGCGGCCGGCAAGGTGCAGTATTTCGGCAATGGCAGGGCGCGGCGCTGGATGATGCCGCCGGTCGTCGACTTCCCGACAACATTGTTACTCCCGGGGCCGCTGCCGAGCGAATAGCATCATTGGTGTGAGAGAGAGGATGGAGCACCATGAAGACATCACAGGCAGAGATCATCAGGGAATACGGCCCCTTCGAGGGCAGTCGCAATATCGGCGGCGTCACCTATGACGGCAACCGGGTGTGGTTTGCCGCCGGCGAAAACCTTCGGGCGCTGGACCCCGAAAGCGGCGCCGAACTCACCACCATCGACGTCGCCGCCCATGCCGGCACCGCCTTTGACGGGCGCTACATCTTCCAGATCGCCGAAGACAAGATCCGCAAGATCGACCCCGAGACCGGCACCGTCGTCGCCACCATCCCTGCCCCCGGTAAGGGGGCCGATTCCGGCATGGCCTGGTGCGAGGGCAGCCTCTGGGTCGGCCAGTACCGCGACAACTGCATTCACGAGATCGACCCGGAGACCGGCAAGATCCTGCGCACGATCGAATCCAAGCGCCATGTGACGGGTGTGACCTGGGTGGATGGCGAGCTGTGGCACGCCACCTGGCAGGACGACAAGAGCGACATCAGGCGCGTCGACCCCAGGACGGGTGACGTTCTGGAGCGGCTTGACATGCCCGAGGGCACCGGCGTTTCCGGGCTGGAATCCGATGGAGCCGATATCTTCTATGCCGGCGGCGGCGGCAGCGGCAAGGTACGGGCGATCCGCCGGCCGAGGTGAGGCTGGGGATCGATGTCGCTCCTCAAGCGCAGCGCTGGCGTGAGCGCACAGGATCAGGGAGCAAGGGTGCCCACGGCACACCCTCGCCTCCCTAACCTCCTGATATCGATCGCACCCAGATCAACCTCACGCCGCCACCCTGCCCCGGCAAGCCCACGCGACCGACGCAAACGACCGAGGCCCGTCCGGCTCTCCGGCCTCATAGGCCTCCCTGACCGCGGTATCGACCCTGGTGCGGGTATAGGCATCCAGCCCCGCCACATATTTGCCGAGCGGGCCTTCACCGGCGGCGATGGGCGCCCAGAAGTCGTCGAAGGAACTGTAATCCATGCGGATCGTCAGCGACGTCTCCTCGATATCGGCGAGACCGTTTTCGACGAAGCTCGCCTTCATCTCCCCCGGCCGCATCATCGGCTGGAAAGAATAGCGATGGCGCATCGCCCGCGCGCTGGCGTCGATCATGGCGACCGTATCGCACACCATGCGCATGCCGGACATGCCGCCATAATGATCCCAGACGGCGGCGGCGACCACGCCGCCCGGCCGCACGACGCGGCGCATCTCGGCCACCGCCTTGCCGGCCTCGGGCACGAAATGCAGCACGAGCAGCGACAGCGCCCGGTCGAAGCTGTCATCCTCGAAGGGCAGCGCGCAGGCATCGGCCTGTTGAATGGTGATGCGCGGGTCCGTGTTGCCTTGGGTGACCGCCTCCACGAAAACGGGCGAAAAATCGATGGCCGTGATCGATTTGAGACCGGGCCTTTCCGCCAGAGCGAAAGTGAGGCTTCCCGTGCCGCAGCCGACATCGAGAACGCTTTCCCCATCCGCAAGCCCGGCGAAATCGATGAACCCGGGCGCGAGCCGCTTGCTCCAGCGCCCCATCAGCCGTTCGTAACCATCGGCACTTTCGACATTGAAACTCGACGCCATCGCAGCCTCCCCCGAAAGCGACATATAAACGGGACATGCCCACCTTTATTTTTAGGGCTCGTGGGCACTGCGGCAAGCGGCAGGAACCCTAATTCAACGCGACGACAGCCGCATTGAGAACAGTGGCGTATGCCACCCACAAGCCGTAGGGAACAAACAGCACCGATGCCAGCCGATCGCGTCGCCACGACAATCCGATGAAGACTGTTATCAGCACCAGCAGGGCGATGATGATGACAAGGCCGAGTGCGGGAAACTGCAGGCCGAAAAAGGCCGGCGACCAGGCAAAGTTCAAGACGAGCTGGGCGATCCAGATGATCATGACAGGTGAATTCCTGCTGTGCTCGAAGGTCCGCGCGCCGGCGATGCCAACAAGGATATAGAGGATCGTCCAGGCCGGACCGAACAGCCAGCCCGGCGGCGTGAACCAGGGCTTGGCAAGAGAATCATACCATTCGCCCGGCTGGTTCATGAGGCCGATGAGAAGCCCGCCGCCGAGCGCCAACAGGATGAAAACAAGATAATGATCGAACCGGTGCACCGGAACCCTCCGCTTCAGTGATGAAGTGAAGTGGTGCCCGGTGACCCGCCGTCAAGGGAGCCGGCAGATCAGCCCGCGTCCTGCCAGTAGCGTTTCGGTGCACGGCCGAAAACGCGCTTGAACGCATTGCCGAAGGCACTTTCGGAGGAATAGCCGAGGCTGGCGGCAAGGCTTGCCACATTCGCTTCCTTGCGACGCAGCGCCTCGCGGGCGCGGTGCATGCGCCAGCGCGTGACATAATCGAGCGGTGCGACGCCGACCAGTGTCCGGAAGCGCTCGGCAAAGGCGGAGCGCGACATGCCGGTGCGGCCTGCAAGCTCATTCACCGTCCAGCGATGGCCGGGCTCGTTGTGAACAAGGCTGATCGCTTTGCCGATATGCGGATTGCCAAGCGCGCCGATCCATCCGGCATTCTCGGGGCCAACGCGGGAGACATAGGCGCGCAGCGCTTGCACCAGGAGAATATCGCCCATGCGCCTCGTCATCAGCGTGGAGCCCATCTCGCCCGCCCCGAGTTCATCGTCGAGGGTGGCGAGCGTGGCGCGGAGGATGCCGGCGGCGCGATCACTTGCCGGAATATGGATGAAGGGCGGCAGCGCATCGATGAGCAGCTGCGCATTGCCGCCGGCAATGACGAAACTGCCGCCGATCAGCGCCGTCTCGTCGCCGCCGTGCCGGGCGATATTGGAATGCTCCCAATCGAAGAAGGCGATGCCATCTTCAGGTTCGCTCTGCAGATCATTGGCGATCACGTAGGCGGGCGCATTGGCAAGCAGGAACGTATCGCCGGCTGTCAGCGCAAAGGGCGGCTCGCCGGGCAGGATGATCCAGCATGCGCCCTTGAGAACCGCCACGAACTTCAGCGCCGGCTTTGGCGGAAAGCGGAAGGCCCACTGCCCGCCGACCTCGAAACGCGTGCAGCGGGCGCTCTCGATATCAACGAGCGAAAACACATCGGACAGGGGATCGATCATGGTTTCTGGACGATCTCGACGAAATGACGGAGCCTGCAGCATAGATTCTCCATTCCGTCGCTGCAATCCTTTGGGTAACAAAGGAGAACGAGATGTCACCGATCAAGGACAAGATCATCGCCATCACCGGTGCCAGCAGCGGCATCGGCGAAGCGTCCGCACTGCTGCTGGCCGAGCGCGGCGCGAAGATCGTGCTCGGCGCAAGGCGTACCGAGAAGCTGCAGGCGTTGGCGCGGCGCATCAAAGAGCAAGGCGGCGAAGCGATCTTCCACACCGTCGACGTGAAGAAACGCGCCGATCTGGAAGCGCTCGTCGCACTCGCCCGCGACACCTATGGAAAGCTCGACGTGCTGATCAACAATGCCGGCATCGGCCCGATTTCGCCGATGGACGAATTGCGCGTCGAGGATTGGGAGGAGATGATCGACGTCAATATCAAGGGGCCGCTCTATGGCATTGCCGCTGCCCTGCCCGTCTTCCGCCGCCAGGGTTTCGGCCATTTCGTCAATACCCTGTCGACCGCGGGCATCACCATCAAGCCGACCATGGCCGTCTATGCCGGCACCAAGAACGCCATGCGCACCATCGCCGAGGGCCTGCGCCAGGAGGCCGGCCCGAACCTGCGCGTGACCAATATCTCGCCGGGTTTCATCCGCACGAACTTTGCGGACTCCCTGACCAGCCCCGCCGTGAAGGCTGGCATCACCAGGAGCATGGAGGAGATGGCGATTACGCCAGATGCAATCGCCCGCGCTATCGCCTTCGCGATCGAGCAGCCCGCCGATGTCGATGTCGGCGATATCGTCATCCGGCCGACGGCACAGGGGTGAAGGACGCCCTCAAGAAGACGACAGCCCACCCTCCGCCATGCTCGGGCCTGTCCCGGACAAGCCCTGACAGGACGGACTGCGGTAGCCGGTACCGCAGTCCGCAAAACATCACGCCTTATCAAGAACACTCCAGTCAAAACCCTTCGCCCAGTCGGCATAGCTGTGCCAGCCAACCTCGGGGAAATCGCGGCGGAGCGCTGCGATATCGGCGGAGTAGCCGGTGCGGTCGAACCACTCATACATCAGCGCCAGATCCTCGTTCTGCTGGCGGAGTACGGAGATCGGCAGCTCTTGGAAACGGATCGGCCGGCCGATGGCGTCCGAGAGGATCTTCGCCTGCGCCTCGCCCGAAAGCTCGTCGCCGGCAATATCGAATCGCTTGCCGAAGACCTGCTCGCGGCGCTCCGCAAGGACGGCAACGAAATGGCCGATATCATCGGTGGCGATCTGCTGCAGCACACGGGCCGGCGGCAGGGCCGCGGCATAAAAGCCCTGTTTCAGGCCAGCGATCGTCCAGGGGGCAACGGTGTTTTCCATGAAGGCGACCGGGGCCGATATCGTGTAGGGAATGCCGAGCCCGGCAATATGTTGTTCGACCAGATATTTGCTGTCGAAATGCCTGATACCTGTCTTCCGGTCGGCATCGGATACCGAGGAATAGATCAGATGGCCGATGCCGGCCTCCTTTGCCGCATCGGCCGCCGCAATGCCCTGGCGCGTCTCCGCCTCGACGCCTGCCTCATAGCTGTTGCCCATGAGAAACATCGTCTCGACGCCTTGCGCCGCCCTGACGATGGAGGCCTTGTCGTCGAGATCGCCGGCGACGACTTCGACACCGGTGGCGGCAAGCCGCCGGGCGGTATCGCTGTCCGGCCTGCGGGTCAGCGCCTTGACGTGGTGGCCGCGCGAGACAAGAGCGCGGGCGACGCCGCCGCCCTGCTGGCCGGTAGCGCCTGTTACGAGAACGGTTCTGCTGATGCTCATCTCAATACTCCCTTTCGTTGGGATCGTTGCTGATGATCCGAAGTTAGGGACTGTCGCATTGGGCCATAATGGCCTACAAATGCAAAACATCGTCCCATCACAGGCATCAATGATCGACCTGAACGACATCGCGATCTTCGCCCGCGTCATCGAAGCCGGCAGCTTTACCGCCGCCGCGCGGCTGATCGGCACCCCGAAGACGACGGTCAGCCGCCGGATCGCCGCTCTGGAGCGCGAACTCGGCGTCCGGCTTCTGCAGCGCACCACCCGCAGCCTCGGCATGACCGATGCCGGGCGTCTCTATTACGAGGAGGCGAGCCAGGCGCTGCGGCGCATCGAGGAGGCCAATATCCGGCTGGCCGAAGCCCGCGCCGAGCCCGCGGGCACGATCCGCATTTCCGCCCCTGTCGGCTTCGTCAGCCACTTCCTGGCCGATACGGTCTTCGAGTTCATGGCGACCTACGAGAAATCCAGGGTCGAGCTGCGCCTGACCGACGAGAAACTGAACCTGATCGACAACGGCATAGATCTCGCCTTCCGCACCGGAACGCTGGAGGATTCCACCCTGATCGCCCGAAGGCTCGGCCCCACCTACCGCCTGCTCTGCGCCAGCCCCGCCTATCTCGCGCGTGCAGGCATGCCGTCAACCCCGGCCGATCTCGCCACCCATCAATGCGTGATCGCCGGGCCGTCAGCCGCTCATGCGCTCTGGGTGCTGCAGGGAGAAAAGGGCGAAGAATCCGTCACCGTCTCGGGCCGTTTTGCCGCCAACGAAATGCAGGCCGTCATGGCCGCCGCCCTTGCCGGCTACGGCATTGCGCAACTGCCCTATGGCATCGCTTTCACCTGCATCGCCGATGGCAGGCTGCAGCGTGTGCTGGAGAACCATACGACGCCGGCGGGCGGGCTGCATGTCGTCTATCCTAGCAGCAAACACCTTTCGCCGCTGGTGCGCGCCTTCATCGCGCTTGCCGAAAAGCGGCTGCATGAGGCCGATGCGCGCAACGTCCTGCCCTCCGTCGCCTGACCTCCGGCATTGCCTGTTGCCAAACCTGCCGGACTGGCGGAAGCTGCCTTCACCAGGGGATTGCAGCCATGACCACCACGACAGCGACCAGGCATCCGGCAAGGCCAGGCAGCGCAGGCATCTGCCGCGGCTGCTGGGACCAGATGCACATGCCGATCCCCATAGGCGGCCCGCTCTCGCTGCCGCTGCGCGCCTTCGGCATCACCAGAAGCAAGATGAACCCCGATATCTGCACGATTTGCGAGCGCTCCTTCCAATATGTGAAGAAGCAGCGCCAGATCACCTCAGGCGCTACCATCCTCTTTGCCGATATAAGGAACTATACCGGCCTGTCGGAACGGACAGGCGCAGTCGAGCTGAGCCAAATCGTCAGCCTGTTCCAGGACCGCGCCGCACAGGCGATCTGGGCAAACGACGGCATCGTCAACAAGCAGATGGGCGACGGGCTGATGGCGATCTTCAATTTCCCGATCAAGCGCGGGGACCATGCCACAGCCGCCATCACGGCCGCACTTGAAATCCAGCGCGCGTGCGCCGAAGCGCTGGGCGAAATCGACGTCGGCGAACCGCTCGGCGTCGGTGTCGGCATTCATACCGGCGACGTACAGATCGGCGAATTCTCCAGCTTCCACAGCGATTTCACCGCGATCGGCGGCGTGGTGAACCAGGCATCGAGACTGGAATCGCAGGCCCAGCCGGGCGAGATCGTGATCTCCGCCGAAGCCGCCCGTCAGGCGCCGGAACTGGTGGCCGAGAGCGAAGCGCGGATGCTTTCGCTCAAGGGCATCGGGCAGCCGGTGGAGGCGCGGGTTTTACGGGCGGGCTGAGTGCGGAGCCCCAAGCTGTGTCCCGCCCATCCTTATCCGTTACGAATGTCTACTCCGGATAAGCGGAGGCAAGTAAGCCGGCTTTCCACTCCTCCACGGTGATCAGGGCCTTCTTGAGCAAGCCCTCGTCGGAGACGACCAGCCCCTGCTCCTTGATCCATTCGATAAACGGCTTTGCACGGCCCGGTTCAACAGACACCGCGGCCTGCGCCGCATCGGCGACAAAGCTGCTGACAGCGTCCAGATCATTGCTCAGGCGCACCGTCAGTGCCTCGAGTTCCACGGGCCAGCCCAGAACTTTACAAGCACGATTGAACTCGTCGGCCAGCTGGAGAAAAACTCGGTGCCTCAATTCCACATACTCGACCGATCTGACATAGTTGGCATCGCTCTGAGCCCTGCGGATCGCTACGAGGCCCATGGTCAGCAGCCATGCCCTTTCCCTGAGGAACCAGTAATTCACAAAAGCTTCCCTGTTCGCCCACATGTCTCCTTCGGTCTCGCTCTCCGGCTTGGTAAAGAAAGGCTTCGGGATCAAAGACATGATCTCTTCTGCCCGCCACTGAACTTCTATCCCGAGAGCCTCGCCGTTCTGAAACAGAAGCCAATGCTCTTCGAGCGTCTTGGGTTTATTTGGAGCGGTGTTGAACAACGTGCTCGTCTCGCCTGTGCTGCTTTTGGCGACGGGGCTTTGAGCCACCGTGGTCCCAGATATCGAGCTTTCAGGCCCTGACACCCCCGTGATCCGCCGTGTACCCAGCAGACCAAACGCCGCAGCGACGATGAAAGAAAAGACCCAATCGCTCCCATAAATGCCGCTCTGGGCAAATGACAGCAGCTGAAGGAAGACGATGACCCACGCCGTTCCGATACAGGCATAGCGCTGAGCCTGAGCCAATTTGATTCGCACTTGTTCCCCCTGTGTTCACGCCCGAACCATAGTGGGCGGCACTGCGAAAAGCCATGCCTATCAGCGCCTCAGCATCCAAAACAAAACCGCTTGCATTTAAATCCGAACGTTCGTATTTTTTTTGCGAAACCGGGAACCATAGCCGTGACGCGAACGCGCAAGATCACCACTGACGATATTCTCGACGCTGCCGAGCGCGTCGTCGTACGATCAGGTGCGACGGGGCTTTCGATCGATGCCGTCGCCAGGGAAGCGGGCGTCAGCAAGTCGCGCGTCGTCTACGACCACAAGACCAAGAGCGCCCTTCTGGAAGCGCTGGTGGACCGCCGCGTCGGGGCCGATATTGCCCATATGGAAAAGTGCGTGAAGGCGAGTGCGGACACCCCTCACCCGGAGCTTTACGGCCGCATAGCCGCTGCAGACAAGACGCTCGACGATACCGACCGGGCCGTCGCCATGGCGATCAGCGCGTCGATGTCGAGCGAGGAAAATCTGCAGCAGATCATCCGCAAATGGGTGCTCGACGATCTGGCGGCCATGACCGCCGGGGCGAAACCGCGGGCGGCGCTGATGGCCTATCTGGCGCTGACCGGCTTCTACTGTACCGAACTCTTCGATTTCCACCGCTGGAGCGGCCCGGAACGACAGGAACTGCTCGAGGATATCCGCAAGGTCTACACGACCTTCCCCGAGCCGCCTGACACGAAGACTTGAAAAGCTGGAAACGACATTACTCTAAGCAATTCCAGGAAAAGTGTGAAACGGTTTTCCGTCCGGAATTGCGTGAAGACGAAGAAACCAAAGCAATAACCTAGCAAGCCGCCGGGGCGGCCAAAAAGGGATATATTCATGTTGCGCAATACCAGACTGCCGCGCCTGAAGGCGATGATGGCGGCCACCACCCTTCTCGTACTCGCCGCCGGGCAGACGCTCGCTCAGGAAGGCATGCAGATGCCGCCGGCGGCCGTCGGCGTGGTCGAGATGAAGGCCCATGCCGTGCCCGTGATCAACGAATTGCCGGGCCGCATTGCCGCAACCCGCGTTTCGGAAGTGCGCGCCCGCGTGTCCGGCATCCTGCAGGAGCGCGTCTTTGAACAGGGCACGCTCGTCAAGCAGGGCGACGTGCTCTACCGCATCGATCCGCGCCTCTTCCGCGTCCGCGTCGCCTCTGCCGAAGCGACGCTGCAGCGCGCCAAGGCCACCCAGCAGAATGCCCGCCTGCAGCTGGAGCGCCAGCAGAGCCTTAGGGAACGCAATATCGCGACCGGCATCGATTACGATACGGCGGCCGTCGCCGTCGCCCAGGCCGATGCGGATGTCGCAAGCGCCGAAGCCGGCCTCGACGAAGCCAAGATCAATCTTGACTATACCGAAGTCCGCGCGCCCATTACCGGCATCATCGGCGGCGCGCTGGTCACCGAAGGCGCGCTGGTGACCGCCGACGGCACCTCCAACCTGGCGCTGATCCAGCAGATCGACCCCGTCTATGCCGACTTCACCCAGTCGGCCCAGGATCTCCTGAACCTGAAACGCGCAGTGGCCGAGGGCAAGCTGGAGAGTGCCGCACCCGGCGAAGCCCGCGTCGAGCTCGTCTTCGACGATGGCAGCCTCTATGCCGAACCCGGCCGGCTGCTGTTTGCCAGCGCCAATGTCGACCCCAATACCGGACAGGTGACGCTGCGCGCCGAATTCCCCAACAAGCATGGCGATCTCCTGCCCGGCATGTATGTGCGCGTGCGCATCGAACAGGCCGTGCGCCAGGATGCGCTGACCGTGCCGCAGCGCGCGGTGACCCGCAACGAGGCCGGCCAGGCGCAGGTCTATGTGCTCGCCGAAGGCAACAAGGCGGAGCTGCGCCCCGTCACGCTCGGCCAGGTTCTCGGCTCCGAATGGGTCGTGGAAACGGGCCTGAAGCCCGGTGAAACCGTGATCGCCGATGGCGTGCAGAAGGTGCAGCCCGGCGTCACCGTCGTGCCCGAACCCTGGAAGCCGGATGCGACGGCAGACGCCTCCATCCCGGCCCCCACGAAGCCTGCGGAGTAAGAACTCATGGCACAATTCTTCATTCGCAGGCCGATCCTGGCCTGGGTCTTCGCATTGTTCATTTCGATTGCCGGTATCATCGCGATCCCCTTCCTGCCGGTCTCGCAATATCCGAAGGTCGCCCCGCCGCAGCTTTCGATCTCCACCTCCTATCCCGGCGCCTCGCCGCAGGAAATCTATCAGGGTGTCACCCGCCAGATCGAGGATGAGCTGAACGGCGTCGAAGGCCTGATGTATTTCGAATCGACCTCGGACAATTCCGGCTCGGTCAGCATCAACGCCACCTTCCGCGCCGGCACCGATATCGACCAGGCCTCCGTCGATGTGCAGAACGCCATCCGCCGCGTCGAAGCCCGCCTGCCCGCCACCGTGCGCTCGCAGGGCATCAACGTGGAAGAAGCAAGCTCCGGCTTCCTGATGTTTATCTCGCTGACCTCGACAGATGGCACCCGCGATGAAGTGGCGCTCGGCGATTACATCACCCGCAACATCATCGGCGAGCTGCGCCGCATTGATGGCGTCGGCCGCGCCCAGCTCTTTGCCGCCCAGCGGGCGCTGCGCGTCTGGATCGACCCGGACAAGATGGTCGGCCTCAACCTGACGACCGACGACATCAACGCCGCCATCACCGCCCAGAATGCCCAGGTGGCCGCCGGCCAGATCGGCGCCGCGCCGAACCCGGTCACCCAGGACCTGACGGCAACCGTGCTCGTTCAGGGCCAGTTGCAGACGCCGCAGCAATTCGGTGAGATCATCCTGCGCGCCAATGCCGATGGCTCCACCGTGCGCCTGAAGGATGTCGCCCGCGTCGAACAGGGCGCGGAATCCTATAACTTTACGAGCCGCCTGAACGGCCAGCCGAGCGCGGCGATCGCCATCCAGCTCTCGTCGACGGGTAACGCCGTGGCCGTCTCCAATGCCGTCAACGCGAAGATGAAGGAGCTCTCCCGCTTCTTCCCGTCCGGCATCGAATATTCCGTTCCCTACGATACCAGCCCCTTCGTCTCGGCCTCGATCGAGAAGGTCATCCACACGCTGGTCGAGGCTGTCGCCCTCGTCTTCGTGGTCATGTTCATCTTCCTGCAGAATTTCCGCTACACGGTCATCCCGACCCTCGTCGTGCCGGTGGCGCTGCTCGGCACCTGCGCGGTCATGTATGCGACCGGCTTTTCGATCAACGTACTCACCATGTTCGCCATGGTGCTCGCGATCGGCATCCTCGTCGATGACGCGATCGTCGTCGTCGAAAATGTCGAGCGCATCATGGCCGAGGAAGGGCTGTCGCCCAAGGCGGCCGCCCAGAAGGCGATGAGCCAGATCACCGGCGCCATCCTGGGCATCACGCTGGTTCTCTCCTGCGTCTTCATTCCCATGGCCTTCTTCCCCGGCTCGACTGGCATCATCTACCGCCAGTTCTCGCTGACCATGGTCGTCTCGATCCTGTTTTCGGCCTTCCTGGCGCTGTCGCTGACGCCGGCGCTCTGCGCCACATTCCTGAAGCCGATCAAGCAGGGCCATCACCACAAGCGCGGCATCGGCGGCTGGTTCAACCGCAATTTCGAGCGCATCACGTCGGGCTATTCGAAGACGGTGACGGGTATGGCCCGCCGCGCCGGGCGCATGATGATCGTCTATCTCGCCCTCGTCGTCGGCCTCGGCTATCTCTTCATCAACCTGCCGACGGCTTTCGTGCCCGATGAAGACCAGGGCTACATGATCGTCGATATCCAGGGACCGCCGGAAGCGAGCGCCAACCGCACGATCGAATCCATCAAGCAGGTTGAGGCGATCTTCCGCTCCGAACCGGCCGTCGAAAACATCGTCGCGATCCAGGGCTTCTCCTTCTCGGGCAACGGCGCCAATGCCGCCCTCGCCTTCGTCACCTTGAAGGACTGGGCAGACCGCGGCCCCGGCAATACCGTGCAGGAAATCGCCAATCGCGTGAACGGCCAGCTCTTCGCCCTGAAGGATGCCACCACCTTCGCGCTCTCGCCACCGCCGATCGAAGGCTTCGGCGCAACCGGCGGCTTCTCCTTCCGCCTGCAGGACCGCGGCGGCAAGGGCCAGACGGCGCTTGTAGAGGCGGCCGGCCAGCTGATGCAGATGGCGGGCAAGAGCCCCGTTCTGACGGGCATGCGCGTCGAAGGCATGCCGGATGCCGCCCAGGTGCTGATGGTGATCGACCGCGAAAAGGCCAACACCTTCGGCATCTCCTTTGCCGACATCAACAACGCCATCACCGCCAATCTCGGCTCGTCCTATATCAACGACTACCCGAATACCGGCCGCATGCAGCGCGTCATCGTCCAGGCCGATGATCGCTCACGCCTGCAGATCGACGACGTGATGAAGATCAACGTGCGCAATGCGAGCGGCGGCATGGTGCCGCTCTCCTCCTTCGCCATAGCCCAATGGCAGAAGGGCGCGCCGCAGATCGTCGGCTATAACGGCTATCCAACCGTGCGCATCTCCGGCGCCCCGGCGCCCGGCCAATCGTCAGGTGCGGCAATCGCCGAAATGGAGCGTCTGGCTTCCCAGCTGCCGGATGGTTTCGGCTTCGAATGGTCCGGCCAGTCGGCGGAAGAAATCACCTCCGGCAGCCAGGCGCCCTTCCTCTTCGGCCTGTCGATCCTCTTCGTCTTCCTGCTTCTGGCAGGTCTCTACGAAAGCTGGTCGATCCCGCTCTCGGTGATGCTCGTGGTTCCCCTCGGCGTCATCGGCTCGGTCGCGGCGGTGATGCTGCGCGATATGCCCAACGACATCTACTTCAAGGTGGGTCTTATCGCGATCATCGGCCTCTCGGCCAAGAACGCCATCCTGATCGTCGAATTCGCCAAGGATTATTACGCTGAAGGCAAATCCCTGCTGGAATCGGCGATAGAAGCCGCCCGCGTCCGCTTCCGCCCGATCATCATGACCTCGCTAGCCTTCACCCTCGGCGTCGTGCCGCTGGCAATCGCGACCGGCCCGAGCGCCGCCAGCCAGAACGCCATCGGCACCGGCGTCCTCGGCGGCATGATCTCCGCCACCGTGCTTGCCATCTTCTTCGTCCCGGCGTTTTTCGTGTTTGTGCTGAAGCTGATGCGCACGAGGCGGCCGGTCGCTGAGGAGGAAACGACGCCTGCCACAGAAACCCCGCCAACCGCGCCGGCCATCCACTCCTGACCGCCGACCGGTGCGCGAATGCCTCCCGGGCTCCGACCCAGAGCCCGGGAGTTTTTGTTTTTGAGGCTGGTTCATTTGGGCTTGGAGTGCTGGACACCCCCCCCTGGCCTGCCGGCCATCTCCCCCCACAGGTGGGGGAGACAACAAACCGCCTGACCTTCGCGTCTCCCTACCGTTTCGTGAAGCTGCAACGCTGGTTGTTTGGGGAAGCCGGTGCGCCCAGCGTTTCTCCCCCACCTGTGGGGGGAGATGGCCGGCAGGCCAGAGGGGGGTGCCGCGCCCGAAAACGCCAATCGCCCCCACCCAATAGACGCCACCCCCATCCGCCCTATATCCGCCCGGCACAAGCACATCAGCCGGGGAAGCCCAATGCCATCCACCTTCATCGCCAAGGGCGCCGAAGCCTATGAAGCCAGCATGGGCCGTTGGAGCCGCCGCCTCGCCGACCCCTTCCTCGCCTTCGCCGGCATACCGCCCCACGGCCGCGTGCTGGACGCCGGCTGCGGCACCGGCAGCCTGACATTGGCGCTATCAACCCACCCCGAACTCACTGCCATCGAAGCCCTGGATTTCGAGGAAAATTTCGTCACGGCACTCCGCGCCCGCGCCGATGACCCGAGGATATCGGCCCGCCAGGGCGACGTCTGCGCCCTGCCCTATGACGACAATAGCTTCGACGCCGCCTATTCCCTGCTCGTCCTCCACTTCGTCTCCGATGCCGACAAGGCCATCACCGAAATGCGCCGCGTCCTGAAGCCCGGCGCCACCGCAGCCGCCGCCGTCTGGTCCCATGACGGAATGCCGAGCTGGCGCCTCTTCTGGAACACGATCCGCGCCGTCGAACCCGCAGCCGAAGGCAACGGCATTCCGTCAGGCCCGCGACCGATGACATCAGAGGGTGAACTGCGGGCGCTCTTTGCGAATGCCGGCTTTGCCGATGTCACCGAGGCACGGCTGACGATCATGATGGATTACGCCGATTTCGACGATTTCTACCTGCCGAAGGTCTATGGGCAGGGACGGTTTGCGGCGTTTTTCGAGGGGTTGCCGGAAGCAAGACGGGATCGGCTGCGGGAGGCGCTGAAGGCGGCCTATCTGGATGGCAGGTCTGCGGATGGGCCGCGTGGGTTTGAGAGTATCGCCTGGGCGGTGCGAGGCAGCGCGTAAGACGGATTTAGCGCCGCCTGCCCGTATTGGCGGCCGAAGCCGGCTCTGTCAGTACTTCATGTTCCGCAGCTCGGGAAAATCGTAGTAACGCAGCCGCTCATCGCGGCAACGGTAGTCATTCTTTGAGAGGCCCATGATCATGTTATGCTCTAGGGTCAGGTCGATATAGGACCAGTTCGGGTTGGCACGCTCCGCCGTCCGCGTGCAATAAGCGTAGACCTGCTTTTCAGGATCGAGCAGCACCACGCTCGAAATCTCGGCCTTCACGAAATATCCCGGTTTGATGGTTCCGCGCAGGGCATCCACATACTCGCGTTTAACCGAGCTGGACGGAGGACGCTGCGAATCCAGAACGGATTGTGGTGCTGGCGTCTGGCAGCCAGCCAGTGTCATCGCGGCGGCACAGAGAAGTAAAGGCGTCCTTATCAAGTTCAATCTCCAAAAAAAGCAAAGTACAAGGCACACAATATTTCCTACAAATATTACGAGAATAATATCCGCGATACACTGAAATCCACAGCCGATGCCGCGAACCCGCGACACCGGCCTTATGCAAAGGTCAAGACTGCGCCCTAATCACCAGGCCTGCTGCGTCGGCATCATAAACACCTCGGCAATATCCATATGATCAGGCGACTGCACCGCAAACAGAACCGTCTCGGCGATATCCTCGCCCCTCAGGAATTCCATCTGCGTCTTCAGGTCTTCCATCTGCTGGCGCACCGCCGGATCGGAGATCTGGTCGTAGAGTTCGGTATCGACAGCGCCCGGCTGCACGCAGGTCACGCGGATATTGTGCTTCTTGCCGAGCTCCATGCGCATGCCGTCCGACAGCGCCGTGATCGCATGTTTCGTCGCGCAATAGACCGTAAGCCCCGCAAAGACCTTGCGGCCGGCAATCGATGATGTGTTGACGATATGCCCGGATTTCTGGCCGATCATATGCGGCAGCACGGCGGCCGTGGTGTTCAGCACGCCCTTGATATTGACGTCCACCATCCGGTGCCATTCCTCCGTCTTCAGCGCCTCGATATCCGACAGCGGCATGAGACCGGCATTGTTGAAGAGGATATCGACACTGCCGAAGGCCTCGGCGAGCCTGGAAACGCCCGCCTCGACGGAGGCGACTTCGACGACATCCATTTCCAGCGCGATCGCCTGCCCACCGGCCCGGCTGATCTGCGAAACAAGCTCTTCCAGCCGCCCAGTGCGACGCGCGGCAAGCCCGACCTTGGCGCCATTGGCCGCGAGCTTGAGTGCCGTGGCAGCGCCGATCCCGCTCGACGCACCGGTGATGAGAGCGGTTTTTCCTTGGATTGACATGGTCATTCCCTTTCATTGCCGTCCCTGAGACGGTTGGTTTCGACGGGAACAAACTAGAAAAATCACACGAGGCCTTCGCTCGGCCGCTTGCTGGAACTGTCGCGGATTTGCTGTGAAAGAAAGCAATTCCTGCAAAACTGTGCAGCGATTTTGCGTCCGGAATTGCGCAAAAAAGAGCCTACCCGCGATAGTCGCGCGGGCTGACGCCCACCTGCCGGCGGAACACCTGCGCGAAATGGCTGGGGCTGGAATAGCCGAGATCGAGCGCGATCTGGATGATGCTGGCATCCGTCTCGCGCAGCAGCCGGCGCGCCTCAGCCATCCTCAGCTGGATGAAATAATCCGATGGCGAAGAACCGGTCGATTGCTTGAAGACGCGGGAAAAATGAAAGGGGCTGAGCTCGGCCTCGGCAGCGAGGCTTTCGAGATTGAAGGCCCGGTCGAGCCCCGCCTCCATCATCCGCACCACCTTCTGCAGCTTGAAGGCCGGCAGCGCCCCGCGCCGGGCGGGTGCTGCGCCATCCCGCCTGCCGTAATGCCGCACGAGATGGACGGCGAGCGCCTGCGCAATGCCCTGCACCGCCATTTCGCTGGGCTCGGCCGCCTCCGTCAACTCTTTCAGGATCATCCCCATCAACCCCGAAATCGCCTCGTCGCGCGCCCCCGAAACATCCGCCAGCCGAAACCGCTCCGCGCCCTCGGCGCCCAAAACCTCCGCTATCGCCCGCTGATAGATCGGCAGCCCGAGATAGAGATGCATGACGCAAAGCGCCTCGCCGGCGCTCGTCTCCCACCTCAGCTCATAGGGCGTCTCGCTCTGCGTCAGATAAAAGTCGCCGGCGGAGACCTCCACGGACATCCATTCGCCGCCGATGTCGCGCTCCTCGACGCGCGCCGAGCCGGAGACGATCCAGACCAGGAGCGGTTCGGCGACGGCTGGCACGAGGAGGTTGGTTTCCAGCGGCTGATGGGAGAGAAGGTGGACGGAGATGGTGCTCCATGCCGGGCCTTGGCTGCGGGCGAGAAGGCGGGCGTGGATGCGCTGGCTCAGGGCTTCGGGGGTGGATTTATTGGACATTGGGTTAGGGACCCTGACTGCTATCCGCCACCGGACAGTGCATTTAAATCTGCAATACACGAGGACAATGCGCCACTACTTTTACGAGCCATCAATCATCAGACTATATGATTGTTTTGCTTTGATATTCACAATGGTAGGCATCATGTCTGATAACAGATCAATAATCCATGCCAGAGCAACTAGCAGAAATGGAGATGCCCTCAAGCATCCAACCGCCCGGGCGTATAGCGCCAAAGACTGGCAGCAAGCACTTAAAGAGATAAAAGATCCCACCGATAGAGATATAGCACTTGTGTCCTCTGCTATACGGTTTGGCACGGAAATTCGCTTATTGCGCGGTGGCACTGACCACATACTTCGGCAACTTAGTCAGAGAGATGCGGTAACGCTTGCTGTTGCCGTAGTTAATCGGGAGTACGCAAAGCTACAGAAAATATTGACTCGAAAGAGGGTAGAGGACGGGAGGCAAGATTATGTTGATATGCAATACGCGAGTCAGCGACCGATTCCGCTGGGCCTGCCAGGAAGTAGCCTGCCCGTCGACGACATCAATGATGCCCTTATAGATACCCTACCTGTATGGCTATACCAAGCGGCCCAAGTCCCTGAGAATTCAGCTTCCCGAAATGCTGATTTAGCGAACTTAGGCTCAACATCGCTAGCAGCATTTTCATTGGAGCGTACGCTAACAAAACTCTGGCAGCAAAGTCTGTGGCTAGACTGGCGGTTCGATGATTCAGATGACGGATTACATTTCGCACCATACGACAAAGCCGCGGAGATTTTGCGCCACGCATGGCTCTGGCGACAGCAATCGTTGTCTAGTCAAAACAGCTTTAGCAATATTGCGATCGAGCAGATTGCGAAAAATGCGGGGCACAAATCGGAACGAAGCTCTAGCATTACTATCACTGGTCAAGAAGATCGCCCTGGTCAAAAACGACGTTTTGTTACGGGACGAACGTCAGAGAAATTGGCCTCCCATATACAGAGGCACATGTGGCAAGGTGGTGTTGAGAACTCCTACGTGGCCATGTTTCTGGATACGCCACTTCCGAAACTTGGTTTTTCCTGCAGCGACCTCCAGGACGTTTGGTGTGTGATTGTCGATGCTTGCGCTGTACTTGCAAATCGTTGTTCGGAAAAGCGCCCAGTAAATTCTTCCACGCTTCGCGAATGGGCACTGGTCTGCAGTCGCGCAGACCTAGCGCGCAGTCTTTCAACTTGCTGCAACCGGTCATTGGAGGATGTCGATCGAATACTGAATTTCCTGATTTACGACGGTACAGATTTTCGGAGGGGCGTCTGGTCGATGCCGCTGATTAAAATACCGGAACAAGACTACGTAATGATGTGCCGATCACCGCTTGAGATTGGCAACCCGATCCGAAGAGTTGAACAATGGCTAGAGCGCGGGGGATTAAGCGACCATCTTTCCGATTCAAAGCGAGGGAATACTTATGAGGCTTATGTTCGCGAACAATTATCTGGCAGCATCGACGAAAACGCTTTGCTCCAGGACGTCTTCTGCATTCGCGATCCCATAAAACCAGATGATAAAACAATCGGCGATATAGATGCGCTGTTTCGCATAGGTAATCTTATTTGCGTGATTGAAGTAAAATGCTTGCTAACGCCGGCGGAACCTATCGAGCAATATCGCTATCAGAACAAGTTAGAGGACGCGTCTAAACAAGCGATTAGAAAGGCAAAATGGCTCTCCGAAAACATCCATAGATACATGGACGAGTTTGGCATTAAGGATGCAAGAGAACTTGAATACGCACCTCTTGTGTTGACCAACCAAGGTTTTGGATTCTCGCGGAGGTTTCATAACTGCCTAGTTTGCGATTTCCATTTCCTAAACAGCTACCTCAGAGACAATGTGTTACGAACCGGAGGCATAACACACCCTAAGTCCGGAAGAATTGAATATATTGAGGAGACAATTTATCGAACAGAACATGAAGCGCGCGAAAAACTTCTTGAGCGAATAGCAACTGCGCCAACGCTCAGGCGATACGTTGATCGTGCAGAATTGTTTGAAACTTCTCTTCCTTGGTATGCCGAACCAGCCAATCTTATAAAGGTTACCGGAATAAGATTGGGACATGACCGCGACAAGAGAGCTGCGGCGTTGGCCGAATTTCTTGCTTCATCTCGCGTTCCATAGGTAATCCCCCCGCCAATTAACGGGCTTCAAAAGTAGAATTTTCTCGGGCTTTATGAACGAGGAGATTTTGATGAAGACGAGCAGATTTAGCGAACCCCAAATCCTTGCCATCCTGCGCCAGGCAGAAGGCGGCGTTGCGGTGCCGGAGTTATGCCGGGAACATGGAATGAGCACCGCCTCCTTTTACAAGTGGCGTTCGAAGTATGGCGGTATGGACGCCTCTATGATCAGCCAGATGAAGGCTCTGGAGGATGAGAACCGTCGGCTGAAGAAGATGTATGCGGAGATGAGCATGCAGGCGGAACTGCTGAAGGAGGCTTTGGGAAAAAAATGACACGGCCATCTCAACGCCGAGAGATGGCCGGGAAAGCTGTGGCGTTGCGCGGGGTGAGCATTGCACTTGCCTGCCGCACCTTCGAGGTCAGCGAGACCTGCTATCGTTACAGCGCCAAGCTGAACGACGAGAACGAGCAGATCGCCGATCTCCTGATCGGGCTGACGCGGGCAAAGAAGACCTGGGGCTTTGGCCTGTGCTTTCTATACCTGCGGAATGTCCGAGGACATCGCTGGAACCACAAGCGCGTCTACCGCATCTACCGCGAGCTGGAGTTAAACCTCAGGATCAAGCCACGCAAGCGTTTGAGGCGGGACAAACCCGACGCTCTGACTGTGCCGGATGCGCCTAACCTGGTCTGGTCAATGGATTTCATGGCGGATCGTTTGGAGGATGGTCGGCAATTCCGACTGTTGAATGTCCTGGACGACTTCAACCGCGAGGGACTGGGCATCGAGGTGGACTTTTCGCTGCCTGCTGAACGCGTCATCCGCAGCCTGAACCAGATCATCGAATGGCGAGGCAGACCATTCGCCATTCGTGTGGATAACGGACCTGAGTATGTCAGCGGCAAACTGATGGAATGGGCCGAAAAGCAAGGAATTGCCTTGAGCCACATTCAGCCCGGAAAGCCGCAACAGAATGCCTATGTCGAGCGCTACAACCGCACCGTCCGACATGAATGGCTTGATCAACACATCATCGAAAGCATTGAGGAGGCGCAGGAATTCGCCACGCAGTGGCTATGGACCTACAACAACGAACGGCCCAATATGGGCATCGGCGGCATCACACCCGCCCAGAAACTGAAAATGGCCGCGTGAATTCTACTGCGAAGCCCCGTTCAAAACGGGGGGATTACCCATAGCGCATGCGTGAGCGATTAATTGGGGAGACGCGAGCCAACAGACATCAACTTAGCGTGATATCGCGGTTGCTATCTCCCCCTCACTCGCCCACCACACCTCCAGCCTTCTTCCAGGCATCAATCCCACCCTCAATATGGCACGCCGTCCCCACGCCGGCATCCTGCGCCGCCTGCACAGCCATCGCCGACCGCTCCCCGAACGCACAGTAAAACACCACCCTCTTCCCCGTCGCCACCGCCAGCTCATGTAGCATCCCGCCCTCTGACAGGTTCTCCTGCAGATCCGCATAGGGCGCATGCAGCGCGCCCGGGATCACCCCATGCCGTTCCCGCTCGTTCTTCTCCCTCAGGTCCACGATCACGACATCGGCCCGCCCGCGCAGATCAAGCGCATCCTTCGCGCTCACCGCCCAGCCCTTGCGCGCAATCTCCTCCTGATGCAGCCCGATATGGATGTTGGCGGGGACGGCGACGTCCATCATCTTGGGGTTGGGCAGGTGCAGGTTGTTCATCAGCTCCACATATTCGTCGATCGATTTCACCTGCAGGCGCGGGTTGAAGCGTTTTTCCTCACCGATGGTGGAGACCGTGTCGCCCTTGTAGTCATGGGCGGGGAAGAGCAGCGTTTCCTCCGGCAGGCGGAGCAGCTTGTTGAAGATCGAGTCATATTGGGCGCGCGGATCGCCGTTCTGGAAGTCGGTGCGGCCGGTGCCGCGGATGAGCAGCGTGTCGCCGGTGAAGATGCGGTCGCCCATCAGGTAGGAATAGGAATCGTCCGTATGGCCGGGCGTATAGAGCACGTCGAGGCTGATGCCCTCGATGGTGACGCGGTCGCCTTCGGAAACCCGCATGGCCACGACATCCGCCTTGGTCTGCTCGCCCATCACGGTGATGCAATGCGTCTGGTCGCGCAGCGCGCCGAGGCCGGTAATGTGGTCGGCATGGAGGTGGGTATCGACGGCTTTCACCAGCTTCAGGTCCAGCTCGCGCACGAGCTGCATGTAGCGGTCCACCTTTTCCAGCACGGGATCGATGATCAGCGCCTCGCCGCCGCGCCTGGAGGCGATGAGATAGGTGTAGGTGCCGGAGACACTGTCGAAAAGCTGCCGGAAAATCATCTGTCCACTCCTTTGCCTTCTGACACTGGCGCTTTCTGGCCTGCGGCTGCGAACTGCATCGGGACGTCTACGCCGATAATATCTTTGCGCCGAAAAAAGCGGAAGAAGCGGGCGGCGGATCCGCCCTCACCCAATCTTGGTATCCCGGCCTTGCGGAGCCGGTACGATGTGCGAGGCGCAGATGGATGAACGCAGCTGTATTAACCCCAGGAGAATCCAGCAAAATCACCGTTTTTACTGTGCAGGAAATAATATAAGTGCCCGGCGGAAAGCACCGCCGGGCACTTATTAAGCACACACTGAAATAATTTCGCCGCGATTTAAAAAGTGAAATTACGGTTCTATTATTCCGGCCTACAATGCTCCACGCTGGATGCTGCAAACCCAGTGGAGAAGGGGTGCCCAAACGTCTGGATCGCGGGCTGCCCTTCTCCTTCCATATAGCAAGCGCCGATCTGTTGCTATTACGTGCGTAACATCGTGAACAGGCATTGAAAAAATCCCCTGGGCGGACGGGGCTGCACGATGACGTGATCTCTCTTTTGTTGAAGAACGCGATCTGCGCCCTAGAACCTCCCCCGTGGGGACGCGTGAGGGAGTTTCGATGATCAGAGAAAAGATGTCGGCGAGCCAGACGCCGCTGCAGGAAGAGGACGTCGCGCTCTGCCAGAGCGTCTACGACCATATCTGCGAGGCAAGGCAAATCTCCACAGCCCGCGAACGCGAGGAACTGGCCATCCAGATCCTGCATTTCTACCAGCATGGGGTGAAGGATCGGGGCAGTTTGGAGCGGTTGTTGCTGTAAGGGCGGGTGGTTTCTTTTGAAAGAGCGACCTCCTCCCCTCCGTCATTCCTGTGCCCTCGTGCAAGCACAAGGGATGTCACAGGAATCCAGCCGGCTTGCGTCTGCAAGCCGAATTGACTCTCTAACATTGGTGTTGGCCGGACTCTTTCGCCGCGTGGACACGCGGCTGCTGGATTCCTGTGACGATCCCCGGAACAAGCCCGAGGACAGGAATGACGGAGATGGGGGTTGTCCTCACCATCCATCAAAACGTCACGATGCGTAGCAGGACTGGTCGACCGGAAACCCGTCGCAGTTGACCTCCACGCACAAGCCCTACCTTAAGAGCCCGGCTACATGCGAAGGAGGCTATGGTGACGGCACCTATCGAGGATTATGCCCTTATCGGCGATTGCGAAACCGCGGCACTCGTGTCCAGAAACGGCTCGATCGACTGGCTGTGCTTTCCGCGCTTCGATTCGCCCGCCTGTTTCGCCGCCCTGCTCGGCACGAGGGAGAATGGTTTCTGGTCGCTTGCGCCCTCGGGCGGCAAATACAGCACCACGCGCCGCTATCGCGAAGACACCCTTATCCTCGAAACCGAATTCCAGACCGAGACCGGCACCGCCGTCCTGACCGACTTCATGCCGCTACGCGACGGCGCCAGCGACCTGATGCGCATCGTCGAGGCCAAGAGCGGCAGCGTCGCCTTCGATATGGAGCTCAACCTTCGCTTCGATTACGGCCGGACCGTTCCCTGGGTCACGCATGGCGAGGACGGCGGCATCACCGCCATTGCCGGCCCTGACAGGCTGACCCTGAACTGCGCCGTGCCGCTCGAAGGCCGCGGGCTGAGCACGGTCGGCGCATTCTCGGTCGCGGCCGGCGAACAGCAGATCTTCACGCTGACCTGGTCGCCCTCGCATCTTCCGCAGCCGGCGCCGCGGCAGGTGGAATATGCGCTGCCGGACACGGAGGAATTCTGGCAATCCTTCGCCGCGAAATGCCCCAAGGTGGGCAAGTGGACGGAGCAGGTGAAGCGCTCCCTCATCACGCTGAAGGCGCTGACCTATATGCCGACGGGCGGCATCGTCGCGGCCGCCACGACGTCCCTGCCCGAAAAGATCGGCGGGCCGCGCAACTGGGACTATCGCTATTGCTGGCTGCGCGACGCGACGCTGACCCTGCTCGCCCTGATGAAGCTCGGCTATTACGAGGAGGCCACCGCCTGGCGCAGATGGCTGCTGCGCGCGGTCGCCGGGGCACCGGCACAGATGCAGATCATGTATGGCGTGGCCGGCGAGCGCAACCTGCTGGAATGGCAGGTGCCCTGGCTGCAGGGCTATGAAGGCTCCGCACCCGTGCGCATCGGCAATGCCGCCGCCGAGCAGGTGCAGCTCGATGTCTATGGCGAGGTGGCCGACGCCATACTGCAGGCCCGCAAGGGCGGCCTGCCGGCGCATCCGCGCGAGCGCGAACTGGCGAGGGCCATTCTGCCCTTTCTGAAAAAGATCTGGGTCGAACCCGACGAGGGCATATGGGAGGTGCGCGGCCAGCGCCAGCATTTCACCTATTCCAAGGTCATGGCCTGGGTGGCCTTCGACCGCGCCGTTCAGATCGCCGAGGCCGATGGCGAGTCGGAAGCCGCCGCCCGCTGGCGCGCGCTCGCCGATCGCATCCATGCCGAGGTCTGTGAAAAGGCCTTCAATGCCGAGCTCGGCTGCTTCACCCAGGCCTATGGCTCGAGCGCGATGGATGCCAGCCTGCTGCATCTCGGCATGGTCGGCTTCATTGCGCCTGACGATCCGCGCTATGTCGCGACCGTGGAGATGGTAGAGCGCAAGCTGCTGCGCGACGGCCTGCTGCTGCGCTACGAGACGCAGGAGGTGGATGACGGCCTGCCGCCGGGCGAAGGCGCCTTCCTCGCCTGCAGCTTCTGGCTCGTCGACGCCTACAACATGATCGGACGGCGCGACGATGCGCTCACACTCTTCGAGCGGCTGCTTGATATCTGCAACGATGTCGGGCTGCTGGCGGAGGAATACGATCCCGCCGCGAAGCGGATGCTGGGGAATTTCCCGCAAGCCTTCAGCCATATCGGACTGATCAACAGCGCGTTGAACCTGGCGCGCGCAGAAGGGCCGGCGGATCAGCGCTCGGCATGATCGTCGAGACCATGCTTGCACAACCTTGAGATTCAGGCCCTGCGGACGGGAACCATCAGCAGCCGGGGGCATTGAGTCCCGTCCAGCAACGGGAGGAACTCATGGCACGCAAGACCGGCAAAACAGCCGCGCCTGATGGCGTAACCATTCACGACCAGCAGCTTCACAGGGGCAATGGCGGCGAACTTCACCAGACCGCGGCCGATGGCGCTGACATCCTGACCACGGCCCAGGGCGCGCCCGTCTCCGACGATCAGAACACGCTGAGGGTCGGAGCCCGCGGGCCGGCCCTGGTGGAGGATTTTCATTTCCGTGAAAAGATCTTCCACTTCGACCATGAGCGCATTCCCGAACGCGTGGTCCATGCCCGCGGTTACGGCGCGCATGGCTTTTTCGAGACCTACGAATCCCTGTCGAAATACACGAGGGCCGATCTCTTCCAGCGGCCCGGCGAGAAGACGCCTGCCTTCGTGCGTTTCTCCACCGTGGCGGGCAGCAAGGGCTCCTTCGACCTCGCGCGCGACGTGCGCGGCTTCGCCGTGAAAATCTATACGAAGGAAGGCAACTGGGATCTCGTCGGCAACAACATTCCCGTCTTCTTCATCCAGGATGCCATCAAGTTTCCCGACATCATCCACTCCGTCAAACCGGAGCCCGACCGCGCCTTTCCGCAGGCCCAGTCGGCCCATGACAATTTCTGGGATTTCATCTCGCTGACGCCGGAAAGCATGCACATGATCATGTGGGTCATGTCCGACCGCGCCATCCCGCGCTCCTTCCGTTTCATGGAAGGCTTCGGGGTCCACACCTTCCGCTTCGTCAATGCCGACGGCCAGTCCACCTTCGTCAAGTTCCACTGGAAGCCCAAGCTCGGGCTGCAGTCCGTCGTCTCGAATGAAGCCGTCAAGATCAACGGCGCCGATCCGGATTTCCACCGCCGCGATCTCTGGCAATCCATCCAGTCCGGCAACTTCCCGGAATGGGAGCTTTGCGTTCAGCTCTTCGATCAGACATTCGCAGACGAGTTCGATTTCGACGTGCTCGACCCGACAAAGATCATTCCCGAGGAAATCCTGCCCGTGCAGCCCATCGGCCGCCTGGTGCTGGACCGTATGCCGGAGAACTTCTTTGCCGAGACCGAGCAGGTTGCCTTCATGACGCAGAACGTGCCGCCCGGGATCGATTTTTCCAACGATCCGCTGCTTCAGGGACGCAACTTCTCCTACCTCGACACCCAGCTCAAGCGCCTCGGCAGCCCGAACTTCACGCATCTGCCGATCAACGCGCCGAAATGTCCCTTCCATCATTTTCAGCAGGACGGGCATATGGCGATGCGCAATCCGGCCGGCCGCGCCAATTACGAACCAAATTCATGGGGGCTCGGGCCGCGGGAAGCCCCTGACAAGGGCTTTCGCACCTTCGCCTCCGAAGAGGACGGTCAGAAGGTGCGCCTGCGCCCCGAAAGCTTCGCCGATCATTACAGCCAGGCCCGCCAGTTCTTCATCAGCCAGACGCCGCCGGAGCAGCGCCACATCGCCATGGCCCTGACCTTCGAACTCAGCAAGGTGGAAACGCCCGTGATCCGCGAGCGGATGATCTCCCATCTCATCAACATCGACGAGACGCTGGCGAACAAGGTGGCTGCTGCGCTCGGCATCGCGGAGATGCCCAAGCCGGCCGATGCCGCCATGCCGACCCGGCAGGATCTGCCGCCCTCACCGGCTCTCAGCATTATCGAGCGCGGGCCGAAGCGCTTCGAGGGCCGCAAGCTCGGTCTGCTGGTGACCGATGGTTCGGATGCGGCGCTGGTGAAGGCTGTCAGCACCGCCATCACCGGGGAAATGGGCCTTGTCGAGGTCATCGCTCCGAAAGTGGGCGGCGTGACGCTGTCCGACGGCTCCTTCCTCGAGGCGCAGCAGATGATCGATGGCGGCCCCTCGGTGCTCTACGATGCCGTCGCCGTTCTTCCCGGTGAGGAGGCGCTGGCCGACCTCATCAAGGAAGCCGCCGCCCGCGATTTCGTTGCCGATGCCTTCGCCCATTGCAAGTTCATCGGATACACGGCTGCGGCCCTCGCCCTGATGAAGAAGGCCGGCGTGGAAGACCTCGATGAAGGCACGATCGAACTCGCCTCGGCCAAGGACGCAAAGGCCTTCGCGGCCGAACTCGGCAAGCTGCGCGTCTGGGCGCGGGAACCATCGGTGAAGCTGTAGGCGCGACGGCTTCGGTCGGTTGTGCGGGAGTGCAAACGCCTCCGACGCCCCGTATCACGGCACGGCATCCCCGGCCCGGACAGGTTGGGGATGGCAGACTATGCCGTTTGCTTCACATAGATCTCTGGATCGAAATCAACGCGCCTGGCCTTGCCATCACGCGTTTTCAGGACAAGCTCGACGCCGCCACCGATAGAATGCATGTAGCGCACGATCGACGACAGGAGGACATCGTCAGCGCTCTCGATCTTGGAAACGGTGTTTTGCGTCATACCGGCGCGAGCGGCGACCTCCTGCTGCGTGGCCTGCATCGCCTTGCGCACTTCCGCCAGCGCCTTGCCCAGACGCCTTTCCCCACGTTTCGCATCGAGCCGCGCGCGGACATCCTCGGGAAGCTCCTCGCGTAACGTTTTCCAGTCAGTCATTTTTCTTTCCCTTCAGCCATGCCGCAAAACGCGCATCGGCCTTGTTGATCAGCTGTTTGTAAAACAGGGCTTCATTCATGCCCTGCTTGTCGCCACCACAAAGGATGATGGCGCTCTGCGTGGGATCAAAGGCGAAAGCAAATCGCCAGACCTGTCTTGCAAACCTGACCCTGATCTCTTTCATATTCGCATAAGCGGAACCCGAGAGCGTATCGACCTCCGGACGCCCCAGAAATATATATTTAAAGATATAAAATCAAGATCGGTTGCTCAATACGCCCCACCTCGCTTTGGGCACCAACGGCTACTCCAGATTCCGTCATTCCTGTGCTTGTCACAGGAATCCAGCCGGCTTGCGTCCGCAAGCCGAAAGGACTCTTGCGGCCACCAAAAGTGTCAGTAAGATCTATGACTTCCTTGCTGTGAAGGAAATGGTCTCTCCTGCCCAAGGACTTGGGCAGGCTGGATTCCTGTGACAAGCACAGGAATGACGGAGGTTGGGTTGGCGCCCGTGCCCAAAGAGAGTTCGTGCCCAAAAAGAGAATGTGCCATTGAGCAAGGCTGCGCGCCGCCTACCCATCCCACCCCACTATTCCAAAATCCCGAACGATTCATTCGTTTCCCTTTTGTACTCTCCACCCCTTCCAATTCGCGGTGACAACAGCCATATTTCGCCCATGGCAAAATCTCCGAAGAAATCCCCCGCCTCGACCGGTTTCGAGGAAGCCCCCCAATCGTCTTTCGAAGGCGCTCCCCTCTCAGGCTCCGTTGCCGACTGGGTGAAGCAGCTCGAGGCGGATGCGGAGGCCGCCGGTGTCGAAAGCCAGCGCGAAATCGCCTCCAAGGCGGGCAAGCACCGCAAGAAGGTCGAGAACGAGGCGCGCAAGCACACCGAGGCCGTCAGCGTCAACAAGAAGGCGACGGTGAGCAAGACCGCACGCGGCGTCTCCATCGGCGGGTCCAGCGATCCGAAGACGCGCGCGGCCGCGGGCCTGAACCCGGTCGCGGGTCTCGATATTTCGCTTGAGGATGCCGGTAATCTGGCGCAAGGCGGCGTCACCGCCACGGTGGAGGCGCTGTCCAAGCTGATCGAGAGCGGCAACCCGCTGCACAAGAACGGCAAGATCTGGACGCCGCACCGCCCTGCCCGGCCGGATAAATCCGAAGGCGGCATCGCCATCCGCATGAACTCCGAATACCAGCCCGCCGGCGACCAGCCGACGGCGATCCGCGATCTCGTGGGCGGGCTGGAGACCGGCGAGCGCAGCCAGGTTCTGCTCGGCGTCACCGGCTCGGGCAAGACCTTCACCATGGCCAAGGTGATCGAGGAAACGCAGCGCCCGGCCCTGATCCTCGCGCCGAACAAGACGCTGGCCGCCCAGCTCTATTCCGAATTCAAGAATTTCTTCCCCGACAATGCGGTGGAATATTTCGTTTCCTACTACGATTATTACCAGCCGGAAGCCTATGTGCCGCGCTCCGATACCTATATCGAGAAGGAAAGCTCCATCAACGAGCAGATCGACCGCATGCGCCACTCGGCGACGCGTTCGCTGCTCGAACGCGACGACTGCATCATCGTCGCCTCCGTCTCCTGCATCTATGGTATCGGCTCGGTCGAAACCTATACGGCCATGACCTTCCAGATGAATGTCGGCGACAGGCTGGATCAGCGCCAGCTGCTGGCCGATCTCGTGGCCCAGCAATACAAACGCCGCGACATGGATTTCCAGCGCGGTTCTTTTCGCGTGCGCGGCGACACGATCGAAATCTTCCCGGCCCACCTTGAGGATGCCGCCTGGCGCATCAGCATGTTCGGCGACGAGATCGACGCCATCACCGAATTCGACCCGCTGACCGGCCAGAAGACCGGCGACCTGAAATCGGTGAAGATCTACGCCAACTCACACTATGTCACCCCGCGCCCGACGCTGAATGCCGCGATCAAATCCATCAAGGAGGAGCTGAAGGGCCGCCTCGTGGAGCTTGAAAAGGCCGGCCGCCTGCTGGAGGCGCAGCGCCTGGAGCAGCGTACCCGCTACGATCTGGAAATGCTGGAAGCGACAGGCTCCTGCCAGGGCATCGAAAACTATTCGCGCTACCTCACCGGCCGCGACCCCGGCGACCCGCCGCCGACGCTGTTCGAATATGTGCCTGACAATGCCATCGTCTTCATCGACGAAAGCCACGTCACCATTCCGCAGATCGGCGGCATGTACCGGGGCGACTTCCGGCGCAAGGCGACGCTGGCCGAATATGGCTTCCGCCTGCCCTCCTGCATGGATAACCGCCCGCTGCGCTTCGAGGAATGGGACGCCATGCGCCCGGATACGATCGCCGTCTCGGCGACCCCGGGCAACTGGGAAATGGAACAGGCCGGCGGCGTCTTCGCCGAACAGGTCATCCGCCCAACCGGCCTCATCGATCCGCCCGTCGAGGTGCGCTCCGCCCGCAGCCAGGTGGACGACGTGCTCGGCGAAATCCGCGAGACGGCCGCCAAGGGCTATCGCACCCTCTGCACCGTGCTGACCAAGCGCATGGCCGAGGACCTGACCGAATATCTGCATGAACAGGGTGTTCGCGTGCGCTACATGCACTCGGATATCGACACGCTGGAGCGCATCGAGATCATCCGCGACCTGCGCCTCGGCGCTTTCGACGTGCTCGTCGGCATCAACCTCTTGCGCGAGGGCCTGGATATTCCCGAATGCGGCTTCGTCGCCATTCTCGACGCCGACAAGGAAGGCTTCCTGCGCTCCGAGACCTCGCTGATCCAGACGATCGGCCGCGCCGCCCGTAACGTCGACGGCAAGGTCATCCTCTACGCCGACAACATCACCGGCTCCATGCAGCGCGCCATGGACGAGACGGCGCGGCGCCGCGAAAAGCAGATGGCCTATAACCAGGAGCACGGCATCACGCCCGAAAGCGTCAAGGCCAAGATCTCCGATATCCTCGACTCGGTCTACGAGCGCGACCACGTCCGCGCCGATATCTCCGGCGCCTCCGGCAAAGGCTTCGCCGATGGCGGCAACCTCGTCGGCAACAACCTGCAGGCCCATCTCAACGCGCTCGAAAAGTCCATGCGCGACGCCGCCGCCGACCTCGACTTCGAAAAGGCCGCCCGCCTGCGCGACGAAATCAAACGCCTCAAGGCGGTGGAACTCGCCGCCATGGACGATCCTCTGGCGAGAGAGGAAGCCAAGGCGATGGAAGGCAAGAGCCGCGGCGGCTCCTCCGGCGCTCCGTCATCCTCGGGCTCGTCCCGAGGATCTGCCACGGTCGAAGCGACGCAGGCCACCTACTTCGCCAAACCCCACCTCGACGAAATGGGCCGCCACGTCGCCACCCCGGCCGACGGCAAGAGCCTCTTCCGCCGCAACACGCTGGACGAGATGACCGTGGGCCGGACGGAAAAGCCGGTGACCGGGCATGTGCCGGAGAAGCCGGAAGCGTCGATGGGCACGAAGCGGTTTTCGCCGCTGCTTGAGGGCCAGCCGGAGCGCGATGATGTGCGTCCGCTGGTGCGTGGGAAGACGGGTGTTGGGAGTTATGAGGATCCTGGCGAGCAGAGGCGCAAGGGGCGGACGAAGAATAAGACCGGGCGGCCGGGGCGGTGATAGAGGGGTGTCTCTGTCGCTAATAAACGCCTGACATGATCAGGCGTTTTAAGCCTTGAAGGGAGCCGCTGCGTCCGACACCCTCCTGCGTTAGATCCCAGGCGGGCATACTACTTAAAGTACAATTTCAGGGCTTTATCAAACAACTTCGCAATTACAAACTTTGCATGGCGGCGATATCTCTGCGTTTGAGCCGAGAAGATTGAATTGTATCCAATAAAAGCTTTGCTTGATCGACTTACGTATTTCGAAAAGGTCCAGGTCTCATATCCCGTGTCTTGATTGAAGGTCACATCGCGGAGCAATCTCGTCTCAAGCTTCTGTTGATTGTAATTGGCAATCAGCCATAGTTTCCCTTTCGCGCGGTATCGTTTCACATACCGCCACGCATCACCGTAGGCGCGTCTTTTCAGCTTTCTCCAAGCATTGGATAAAGTCGAATTTTTGATTTTCACAGTCCGGCCATCGAATTCAAATCCGAGATATTCGAGACCATTTTTTGATGCCTTTCCGTATAAGTGACTAAATGAAAGGCTCCCGCCACCACTGCGGAATTCACACACAGCGACTTTCTTGTCCTGTATTTTTAGCTGTCTGCCATATTTTTTGATTTCGTTCTGAAGAACCTGCTTTGCAGCCATTGGATCTGCAAGTCCGTTTTTCGGAAGCACGACAACGATATCATCGGAATATCGTCTATAAAGTCCACCGTAAGCCTTCGCCCAAGAATTCATTTCCTCGTCAAAATCGATAAGATAAAAGTTTGCTATCAAATCGGACAACGGCGTTCCTTGAGGGATTCCAAAATCAAATCCGTTCTTTTGAATTAAGCTACCTTTTCCAGATTGGTTTCCGGCTACAATATTTCTGAACTCTTTTGGCGTGCAAATCTGTTTATAGCCATTAATCCTAAGAGTATCAATTTTTCGCCTTCGTTTTTCTACCCTATTCTTTCCATGCCCTTTGCCATGCATTTGAAGGCGAGCGAATAATTCATCAATATCAACAACTGAATATCTTGTAACAGCGTTAAATACAGAAAGGTGATCTTTGGGGAGCGGCGTACCAAGCAGACGCTCCCAAACACCTTTTATACGTTGATGATCCAAACTCTCAAAATATGATTTAATATCAACGACAGTTACGTAACAATCTCCGCATTCCCTTACGAACGAAAATACGTCTCTTGCAATTTCAATGTTGGATTTGTTACCGCCACCGATCTTTGGCAGTCTGCGATAGGCCACCGGGACATCAGAAATATCCCGCCTTCTCAATTCCCTCTCATACAATCGCGAGAGCTTCGCCCGATAACGTGCAAAAATCGCAGCATCTTTTCTGGAGGCGAATCTAATTGGCCGTATCTTCCGCTTTCTAACGCCATCTTTCCGGAATTTTGTCCACTCCTCATGGAACAACAGCAATGGGAGAAAAGAATTCGCAGCAACCTCACTCGGGTTGTTCGCGATCTGCGCAAGCTTCAAAGCCGAGATACTTCTATCGAAATGGATATATGTCTTAAGATCTTTATCTCGAGGCACCCAATCAGCTTCTACCTCATCAAGGTCATAGACTAGGTGAGAGGAGGCAAAAACACCATCAGGCATGGATTAGTTTTTGCCTCCGCCAGTAATCATGGTACAAGTACCACTGTCATCCTTAAACAACGAAGTATGCTATTCTGCCATCGTGGAGATTGCGTCGACTATGGTCGGCGTCATCGCCAGGAAGACGGGAGAGCGGAGAGCCATCGGAATATTGATGATTGCAGCGCTATTAACCGTCTGTCCTATTGACAGTATAAACACTTGACTCACGCGTTACCGTGATCCGGGACATCAACAACGGTCAGACCAATTGCTGCGCTTGCCGTCTGGGAACCCCCATGCCCACCAATGTCAGATTTGACTTATCAACTTTCAAGCCCAACGCGAAAAAAAATTACAATTTTCCAGAGTTTATTC
This sequence comes from Rhizobium sp. WYJ-E13, assembly GCF_018987265.1. NCBI lineage: Bacteria > Pseudomonadati > Pseudomonadota > Alphaproteobacteria > Hyphomicrobiales > Rhizobiaceae > Rhizobium > Rhizobium sp. WYJ-E13. The sequence continues at coordinate 1,843,950 of NZ_CP076853.1, forward strand.
TCACAAAACCAACTTAGTTGTGCACGCAGCAGTTTGTCAGCCTAACAATAATAGGAAAATTGCTTAGAAGCCATTCTTGTACGCGGATGGCGGCATTGAGTGGGCGGCCTATTCCGTCTCCACCCTCATTCCTGTGCCTGTCACAGGAATCCAGCCGACGCGCGTCCGCGCGGCGAATGACTCATTGACCTACGACAAGCAGAAGGTCTCCCCTGCCCAAGACTTGGGCAGACTGGATCTCTGTGACAAGCACAGAGATGAGGGGGTGGGTTTGCCCTTACGTTCCACCATTGCCCGTCATCGACCCCAGCACCATTCGCAGCGGTCACATGGCTGCCCGGACCAGCGATGACGCCCGCTCATCCCCGCCTATCACGCCCGCTGCCCACCGCAGTGAGCAGATGTGACAAGAAGTGAGCAAAAACTCTGAATTGTGGCAGGTATTCACCAGATTCGATGAACATATCCTGATGGCGGCTACACAGAGCCGTTTTATAGGAAAGATACCATGTCTATGCTTCGTAAGATCGCAGCAACGGGTCTCGTCTCCCTGACCCTCGCAATTGGCTCCATCGCAACAGTAACGCCCGCGCTGGCGCATGGAGGAGGAGGTCATGGGGGCGAGAGCCATGGCGGAGGCGAGCACATGGGAGGAATGGGAATGGGCCACTTCGCCGAAAATCGCGGCGGAGGGTTTTTCGGTCACGACCAGTTCGGGCACGACCACTTCGGCCGCGACCACTTCGATGGACGGTTCAGAGATCGCGAATCCCTTCTGTTCGGCAGCAATGACGACTACGACCGCTGCCAGTGGCAGTGGATGGCGGCGCCTGACGGGCGTACGATCAGGGGCGAAGTATGCTACTGACCGAAGGGAAGCGGACGGTCTTGCCAGCGAGCCGATGACCGGCACTCGGAGGAACCTGACCTGATCGCTCCACTGTTGCCGCAGCTTTTCGTCTCGAAACGCTGCGGCAAGTCATCATCAGCAATTTGAGGCAAGAATACTCTCTCCAGCGCAAGCGGCTCATCGGATCGTGTTTAGCAGAGCGTGCTCGCGGCGACATTTTCTGTCACTTTGCATGAACAGAAACGCCCGACCAGACCGGACACCGCTCCATGCCAGACATCCGCATCGACCCCTTCCCCCCGCCCGACGAACTCGCCGCGCTCTGGGCCGTCGCCTGGGGCACATCAGAGCCGCCGGATTTTACCCGTATCCTGCCGCGCAGCCTGGCCCATCTCGGCGCCTATCAGGAGAACAGGCTGATCGGCTTCGTCAATGTCGCCTGGGATGGCGGCATCCATGCCTTCATTCTCGATACGTGTGTGCATCCGGATCTGCGCCGGCAGGGCATTGCGACTGAACTGGTGAAGGAGGCGGTGCGGATCGCCCGTGAGCGCGGGGCGAAATGGCTGCATGTCGATTTCGAACCGCATCTTCAGGGCTTTTACCGCGCCTGCGGCTTCAGGCCGACCGAAGCGGGGTTGATGCGGCTTGGTTGAGCGATTCCGCAAAAGCGGCTTTGCGCCGGAAATCGTGTGAAAACAGAGTGATAGAGAATTTTTCTGTCAACGGAAAGATCGAAATGCCCTCGCCCTTACCTTACGACAGAAGCGGCCGGTAGCCGCCGCCGGGCTCGCGCCTCGTCAGCAGGAAATGCAGGAGATTGGCATAGCCGCGGGCATCGTCGATGGCGCGGTGCGTGTGCTCGATATTGCCGAGCCATTCGCGCGGATAATGAGCGATATCGCATTCCCAAGGGCTGCGGCCCGTCACTCCTGCCACCATCGACATGATACAGAGCGGCGGATGCCGAAACAGCCGATCGGCAATCCACGGCCCCTGGAACAGCGGCCGGCCGGTGAAGCGCTTCAGGTAATGATCAATCCAGGGTCCGTCGAGCGCGACGGGATGGGCGGCGAAAATCGGCTCGGCGCCGAAGGATCTTACCCAGGCGGTGAAGCGCGCCATGACCTCGGCAGCAGGCTCGGGATTGGCGGTCGCCGCCGCGAAGGCCTGCGGATGGGCTTGCCAGAAGGCCATGGTCACGGGGTCGCGCCCGGCCCCTTCCAGCGGCTGCAGCACGGCCTCGAACTCGCCGAGCATCTGGCCGGTCTCGGAAACGGCGACGGAGCCGAAGGAGAGCATCGAGTGAGTGCCCGGTATGGGGCCATCGAATTCGCAATCGGTGACGATGTAGATATGCGGCACGCGCGGTGTGCTCCCCGGAGCTGTTTTGGTGTCGGGGATGAGCATAGCGGGATATTCGTGGGTTGCCATGGGGAGTTGTTATGCAGGTTTAGCGTCGGCACTGAGTCGGAAGGTAGTACGCCGGCTGTCCCTCTCCTCCCTCATTCCTGTGCTTGTCACAGGAATCCAGCCGGCTTGCGTCTGCAGGCCGAAAAGACTCTCACGCTTGCAACAATCAGAGTCCCATCAGGTGCCAGGAAATGTCCTCCCATTCCGGGTTGTTCTCCTCGATTAGATTAAGCTTCCATTGCCGCGGCCATTTCTTGATCGTCTTCTCCCGCGTGATCGCCGCAGTCACGAGATCGTATTCCTCGAACCAGACGAGCGTCTTGACGCCATATCGCGAGGTGAAGCCCGGCGTCAGCTCGTTCTGATGCTCGTACAGACGACCTGGAAGATCGCTCGTCACGCCAGTATAGAGCGTGCCGTTTCTCTTTGACGCGAGGATGTAGACGTAACCTTTCATGGTTGAAGAGTGGCGTATTTCGGCATTGTTTTTCAAGAGTCTTTTCGGCTTGCAGACGCAAGCCGGCTGGATTCCTGTGACAAGCACAGGAATGACGGAGGAGAGGGTGTGCCCGCCTCTCCATCATCGCTCCAGGCACTACATGGAGCTGTGCCGCGTGCGTTCCACCAAGACCTGCCCTCCTGCACAAAGCTCTCTTGTGGCACCGACGCTCCCTCCTCTCTACCGTCATTCCTGTGCTTGTCACAGGAATCCAGTCGGCTTGCGTCTGCAAGCCGAGAAGACTCTTAGAAAACAGCCGCCGCGTGGACACGCGGCTGCTGGATTCCTGTGACATCCCTCGTGCCGGCACGAGGAGGGAATGAGGGACGATAGGGAAGCACGCCCGCGCTTACTCATCCGCCGAGCCCGCTGCAGACCTGCCCGCACGCAAAATGCCCGGCCACCTCACGATGACCGGGCATCCTCTCACCCCACACCGCGATCAGTTATTGTGCGCCGCGCAGGCTTCGTCCATCGGGGTGGCGTTGCTGGTGCCTCCCTGGGTCTGCAGCTTGCCGGGGCCGGTGCCGCTGCTGCTGGCGTGGTCGGGGCAGTCGGGCTTATCCATCTTCATGTTGCCCATCCTCGTGCTGCCGGTCGTGGTCTTGTCCGTCGCCATCGGCTTCTTGGCCTTGACGCCCGCGCCGCCGCCGGAATCGACGGTGCTCTTGTCCATCGTGGTGCCGGTCGGGGCCGGGTTGGATTGGGCGAAGGCGGACGTGGCCATGCCGAGGGCGAGCAGCGAGGCTGCGACAATTTTCATACGCATTGGTATTCTCCTGGTTAGATCAATGATCGACACTTGGGGAACCGCTGATGATGGTGATTGTTCCCAGCCAATTTCCATAGGTTTTCCCCCGCTCAATTCCTGCGCGAGCTGTGCGGCAGGTTTCAATCAAGTTATATTGCCGGGATTGCACGCGTCGGAGGAGAAGGCCGCGTAAGGAGGTGGGGCGGAAACGAGCCGCCACGCCCATCACCTGATCTCAAGCCCGGAAACCCCACCGGGCTTTTTTCTTGGGAAGACCCGTTCATGCTTCGGCCACCCGGTGCGAGCGGCCCCCTCGCACGGTCGATCCACCTTGATTGCAACGACAATCTGCGATATCAAATCTGATGTACGTACATCATTTCAATTTCGAGGGGGGAATATAACGATGGCGTTCACGTTCAATCCGGAATTTGCCATAGCGGATGAGCAATCTCTGCGAAGCCTGTTCGAGGCGACGCATACCCTGGCGATACAGAAGTGTCGGGGCACCCTCGGCATGCACGCGCAGGAGTTTATTCGGCGCTCGCCATTTCTGTGCATCGGCACGCAGAACCCCGATGGCAAGGCCGATGTCAGCCCGCGTGGCGACCCTATCGGCTTCGTCAAGATTCTCGATGAGCGCACGCTGGCGATACCGGACCGGCCCGGCAACAACCGTCTCGATACATTGGTGAATATTCTCGCCAATCCGAGTGTCGGGCTGCTGTTCATGATCCCGGGTTTCGACGACACGTTGCGCGTGAATGGACGCGCCGTTCTGACAACGGATCCTGACCTTCTGGAGAGCATGAGCGTCAACGATCGCCGTCCCAAACTCGCTGTCGTGGTCACGGTGGACGAGGTCTTCATGCATTGCGCCAAGGCATTCCGGCGCTCTCACCTGTGGAGCCCCGAGCATCGCCAGGATCGCGCCGAGATGCCCTCGCTTGTGAAGATCATTCTGGACGAAACATCAGGCGCGCCAGACGACAAGGATGAGCAGAGCAGGATGGATGCTGATCTTGAGGATGCGTACAAGAGGACGCTTTACTGACGGATTGTCGGGTCAAGAAAATGCGGCGGAGAGGCGCACGACCCGGTGCTCTGGCCTCAATTAGGAGAAGTCGGCGCCCCCCTACTCCGCAGCCTCCCCGCGCTGCGGCTCCGCCAAATCCACCTCTTCCACCGGCCCCAGAATCTCCACCTCATACGAATACCCTTCGAGCATCGTATAGGTATGCTCGATCGTCGCGATCTGCTTTTCCGTCTTGCGGATGGCATCGGCGATGGCTTCGCTGCGCGCACGCATCATGGAGCCGAGCACGTCGGTTTCCGGCCGCCGGCCGAGACGGTCTATGTGTTTGCGCACGCGGGCGCGGTGGCGTTCGAGCTCGAGGATATGGAAGCGGCTCTTGACGATATCGTCGGAGAGTTTGCGGCGCATGGCAGCGACGGGGTCGAAGCTGCCGGGTTCGCGCTCGTCGAGGATTACCTCGTTGACGAGCGATTCCAGCATCAGCACGCCTTCGAGGTCCTTGGGGTCGGCAAGCTGCGGATCGTAGCCGGTATCGTCGTAGACGCGCCGGCGCACCGGATCCTGCAGCAGTTCATAGGCGATCTGCAGCCGGTTGAAATGATCGGTATCGCCGCCGGCATCCGGATGCGCACCCTTGGCGGCCTTGCGCCAGGCAAGCCTGATCGCCTCGCCGGTGGCGTCGCGCTCCAGTCCGAGCATGGCATAGGGATCGATCACGCCGGCACTTCCTTCATTCACTGCTTCGTCCCTCCGAGACCTAACCGCAGGCGGCCACCGCATCAAGCCCCGAAACACCCTGCCATAATTGCGGCCGCTCGGGACGAAATTGTGGAACGCGGCAGATTTTCCCACAGGTGAAGGGTTAACGTGTTCGATTTCCGCTGCTCATCCTCGGTCTTGTGCATTGCGGCTCACCGTAAAATGCACTGGCCTGGAAAGCCTGTCATCCGGAAGTTGGCAGCCGGCCGCCCTCAGGTTGCAAATCCGGTCGCGTCCCACAACGATACACGCGCATCAGCATATACTAACACTCTGCCAACCACTTGAATCGTCACCGTTTCCCGCAACGCAAAAAACCATGCCACAATATTGCCGCTTGCTTTTTGCCCGAAATGCTGGCACGAACTGCGACACTCGGGCATTTCGCATGCCGGTGACTGGACTGAAGTGGTAATGCCTTGCCGGAGCGCCAATTCCGGTCTGGCGGCATGGGTGACACCCATGCGCGTAGATGTTCTTTCCCCGTACGTGACGTCTCGACTGACCCTTCGCGTCCGGCTTCCAGGGCCGATACGCGAAAGCTAAAGCCGTCCGCCTCCCCACCGCCGGGGGTGCGGATAAACTAACCAGACATGGGAAAAAGGACTATCCCTATGGCCACCAAGGGCACCGTAAAATTCTTCAACCAGGACAAGGGTTTTGGTTTCATCACGCCGGAAGGCGGCGCCAAGGACGTTTTCGTCCATATCTCCGCTCTCCAGGCTTCCGGCATCCAGTCGCTCCGCGAAGGCCAGCAGGTTTCTTTCGACACCGAGCCGGATCGCATGGGCAAAGGCCCGAAGGCCGTTAACATCCAGGCCTTCTGATCTGACTTGACTGCTTTAAGCAGGCGACGGCGCTCCGCAAGGGGCGCCGTTTTTGTTTTGGGGATTGCCGCCGTCAGCACAGGCAGTGCGGGGATGGCCTCATTCATCCTTCACCCAGATAGGTTCCGATATATTCGCCCCGCTTCCAGAGCGTCGCACGCAGCCGGGCCTCGGCCCCACCCGATGTCGCCGCCTGCAGACACAGGATCTGGTCGGCGATCACCTCACCCGGCTGCAGGATCGCCTCGATGGCAGCCGCTTCCTCCACGGTATCGGCATAGTCGGGCATCGCTTTCAGCCGCAGTTCCGCAAACATTGCCGCTTCGTGCAGCTCGCTGCAGAGCAGGACGAGCTCCGTATCGTCGCTCCGTTGGAGCGGGCAGGCCTGCATGGAAAACTCCCTTTCTGGTATCGCTGCCGTCATAAGGTTGTACCCGCCTATGCCGACAACAATCAAGGAAATTATTCCTATCTTCGATCACGATCCATATCGCCGAGACTTTTTCAGGAGCCTTGGCACCGGCACACGACGTCAGGCCGCCTCGCCGTGGCGCTCCACGAGTTCGGCCCATTCCATCGCCGCATGGCGGCCGAGAACCGTCTTGTCGTTCCCGATGACATCGGCGATGCGCCGAAAGAGTTCGTCGGCAAAGGGCGCCGGCCGCCCGGATTCGGCATTGCCGGCCGGGCGCAGCATGGTGCCCTGGGCAAGATAGATGGCCTCGACGCTGAACCCCTCATGATCGCCCGAGAGCTCGGCTGAGCCATAGAGCAGCAGGCCATTGTCGTTCCGGCCGAGGATGGGGATGACGAGTTCGTCGAAATCGAACCGCAGGCTGAATATGTTCATCGGCCAATGACCTCCTGATGGATGCGCTCCTCGCGGATGAGGATGCAGGAGGATGCGATGCCGATGGTTGGGTGATGGAATGGGCGGGTCTGCCGGCCTATACGGCCAGCGCGCGTATATCCTTGGCGATGTCGGCGAGATCGTTGTCGAGCTGGTGATCGCGCCCCGGCAGCGAGCAGAGGACGGCATCCGGGATGGCCCTGGCATAAGCCTCGATATGGGCAAAGGGCACGGTGTCATCATCGCTGCCGTGATAGATGAGCACGGGCAACCCTTCCGGCAGGCTTTCGGAAAAGTCGTCGTGCCCGCCGATCTCATCGCTCTCCCACCCGCCCTCGCCCATGAAGGGCGGCGCGATGAGGATGACGCCGCCGGGCTCGAATGCCGGCCAGGCTTCGGCAAGCGTGTGAAGAAGCACCGCGCCGCCGAACGAATGGCCGATCAGGATCGCGCCGTCTTCGAGGGTTTCGAACTCCTTCAGCAAAGCGGCTTTCCAGGCCTGATAATGCGGGTCCGCTTCATCGGGCATGCGGGGGTAGCGGATGGCATAGGCCTCGCCAAGTTCGCGGGCGAGACTGTCGACAAGCTTGTTGTCCCACTGGTCGTGGGTGGTTTCGCCGGCGCCCTGGATGAAGAGGATCTGTCTTGGCATGGATCGTGTTCCCGGTTGTGACCGTCAGGAGATGGGTCGTTACGGCAGCTGGACAAGATCGGCTCTCACCGCCTGGCGAGCAACGCGCCTCGATATTATGAGAAGATGCCGACAACAGTGACAAGCAGGGAGATGATGGAGGTGGGGATGCGTCCTCACCTCCATGGGCAGGAAGGCTCTGTCACCCCGCAGCAACCACCTTCCCTCGCCGCAGCATCACGGCAACGATGAACCCGCAAACCGCCGTCACCCCACCGACGAGAAAGACACTGCCATACCCTGCCCGATCCGCCAGCACACCCGCCAGCGGCCCGGTCAGCCCATAAGCCAGATCCTGGAAGGCCGAGAATCCCCCAAGCGCCGTGCCGCGCAGATGCGGTGCCACGAGAAGCACGACTTCACGCCCCATGGCGGGAAAGATCATCGAGCAGCCGAGGCCGGTCATGAAGGCGCCGATGAGCGCGATGGTGGGATCGGCGGCACTCCAGATCAGCAACTGGCCGATAGCCTCCACCGCCAACGACACGACGGCGACCGAAAGCCCGCCATAGCGATCCGGCAGGTGGCCGAAGAGGATGCGCACCAGCACGAAGCCGCTGCCGAAGGCGGTGAGCCCCAGACCGGCATGATCCCAGCCGAGATCGCGGAAATAGAGGGTAAAGAAGGAACCGATCGCGGCAAAGCCCATGCCCTGCAGGCAGACGATCAGCCCGTGCACCCAGATGCGGCCGATGACGGCGGCAAGCGGCGGGCGCTCCTTGCCCGGATGGGCTGCAACGGTGGGCACGCTGCGGATTGCGGCGAGCCCCAGCAGAGGCAGCACGGCGCTGACAGCCATCGCGCCGACAAAGCCGATGTTATCGAGCAACAGCAGTCCAAGAGGGCCGCCAAGTCCAAGCGCGCCGTAGATCGCCGCCCCGATGAGCGCCAGCACCCGGCCGGAGCGCCCCGGCCCGACGAGCCCGATGCCCCAGGCGATGACGCCGACGGCAACGAGGCTTTCGCCGAGCCCGATTGAAAGCCGCCCGGCAACGAGAATGGCGAAAGCCGCAGCCGGCGCCTGCAGCGAGAGCCCGGAAGCGAGCGAGATAAGCGCGCCTGCCGCATAGAAAAGCAGGCCGCGCTGCACCGCGAGCCTGGCGCCCCGGCCATCGGCAAGCCCGCCGGCATAACCGCGGGTGAGAATGGTGGCGAGAAAGGCAATGCCGACGCCAAGGCCCGCCCAGCCATTGCCGAGGCCGAGCGTACCGGTCACGAACATAGGCACGACAGGAAGGGCGATCGCAACGCAGAGATAGGAGATGAAGAGGATCGCGGTCAGCAGGTAAAGCCTTGCCTGCTCGCGATCACCGGTAAGACGGAAAGCCATGAAAACCTCCTGGCTGTTCCTCGTCGACGGGCACAAAAAAACGCACTCCGACCGGCGAGGATCGATAAGTGCGTTGCTTGACGTCAAACGCTTACGGCCAGAGGACTGGCATAGGCCGGGAGATACGGGATATGGGGCCGGGTGTCAATGATAGCTGTACCGCCACACTACCCGTTTCGTCCCTCTCCCATGTTAGACGGCGATACTCCACTATCGTCCTGATACGGCCTCTATCAGCTCCCGCCTCATGAAAAGGCTTATGGGTGTCGCCGTATAAGGTGCAAAAGGCTCGCATGGCTTATACCCGCCGCGGCGATACAGTTGTTGTGCTTCGATATTGCGTATTCCAACTTCGAGCAGCATGGTCTGTGCTCCGAGCGTCAGGGCCTGAGCTTCCGCTCGCCGAAGCAGTGCCACACCGATACCAGCACCCCGCACACCGGCATCCACGATCATGCGCTTAAGCTCCGTGGTGCCGTCACCTCGCTCAAACAGCACGCAAAGTCCGACCGCCCTGTCAGCGAGACGCGCGATGAGGACATGCGATCCCGGTTTTGCCAGCGACTCCGCGGTGATCGGTCGACGATACTCACCCGGATAGAGCGCTGCGGCTACAGAATCCGACTGCGACAGAAGCACCGAGACTTCGTGCTGCAGCGCAGGTTCGATATTGACGGAAACTTCAGACATCACGCCAGGACACCTCATCAACATCAGGTGAATATGGCTGCCGCAGCTTGTCAACAAGCTCGATATCCATACCTGAAAGGCCGCCCGTATCAGGCAATGAGCGGCGTCATATCATCCCAGAAGAAGACGAGGTTTTCCGATCGCCAGATCGGGCCGGGATCGATGAATTCGCCGGCAAGATCGCCATCCAGCGCCCGATAAAACGCTATCGCCGCCGCATTCCCCTTCACGACGCCGAGCGCAACTCCTCGAAACTCCCTCGCCTTGAGATGCTCCGTCAGCCGCGAAAGCAGCATCCGGCCGATACCGCGGCGCTGGCTGCCCGGATCAACATAGAGAAATTTGATTTCGCCGCGATCCCCAAAGATCGGCTCCGAAGGCCGGCCAGCGGCGCCGATTCCAACGATCTGTCCGTTCGCTTCCGCGACCAGTACCATCTGGTCGACGTCAGCGGACACGAGCTTCTCGCGCCAGCGCTGACCGCGATAGGCTTCGTCGAGCGTCGCATGGGCCACAACTGGCGCAAGCGTTGCGTAAGTGTGCCGCCAAACCTTCACATGGAAGTCTGCAATCGACTGGGCGTCGGCGATGCCTGCGGCTCTGATCGAAATGCCATACATTTCCCGTCCTCATAAACAGCAGCCCAGCTACGCCGACTTCACCGCCCCCGCCTTGAACCTGGAGCGATCGACGCGAACATTCCTTTTCTGCCCCAGGAACAGGCCGACAACGAGGTTTCTCGCCTTGATGCTCTCGAGCTCCAGCCGGCGCGCGACCTTGCGCACCTTGCTGAGCGGCAGGAAGACCAGATCCTTTTCCGGGCGCACGAAGTCGGCGCTCTCGGCCTCATCCTCCAGAAACCGCTGCTGGATGACCGGCGCCGGCTCGATCTGGTAGGCGGCAAGCCATGAGCGGTGCCAGAAATGCGCATCGATCAAGGAATAGCTTGTGGTTTCCGCAAGCATCCGCCGCGCCGCCTCGGGGCCGATGATATAGCCTGCGAGCCCCACACGGTTCTGATAGACGCGGCTCGCGCCGAAACGACCGGCCGTGTCCTGCCAGGCGGGCCTGCGATTGAGGATATGACGGCGCGGGGCGAATTCGAGGTCGTAGACGCTGTTCCAGGCATCGTTGCGGGCTTCGATAGTGGCGAGGACGGCGGCGATATCGTCAGACAGCACCGCATCGTCTTCGAGGATGAGCACTTTGGCGCCATGCGCGATCACCGCCTGCCAGGCATTGCGGTGCGACAGGAAGCAGGCAATATCCTGCCGCCGCGTCGGGCTCGGCCAGTTGCTGGCTGCCGTCTGGCATTCCTCGGCCGTGAGGTCGGTGGCTTCGAACGCGTCGAGAAACTCAAAGGACAGGCCGAGTGCCGCCATCTGGCGGATCTGGAAGCTCCGCCGCACCTCTTCCGCCTTGCGGCTGATGATCAATATTCTCAATCGTACTCCCCGGCGCCGAACGCCTGCACCGAAAACCGGCTGTGTCAGCGCAGACATATAGCTATGTTCCGATGCGAGCAAAAGCGGACCGTCGGCGGGCGGCACGAGTTTTTCAGGGATTCTCTGAGCCCGCGGGCTCACTGCGGGTAAAGCGTCGCAACACGACCGGCGAAATAGTAGGCGACGATTCCGATCCATTCCCGCACGCCGGTGCTCAGAAGACCGGCATTGATGAGCGGATAGGCGACCGTCACCTTCAGGCCCTCCTTCCCGGTCGTGCGGTAATCGGCGACCCAGGGAGTGACGTCCATGCCGAGATTGCGAAAGATCGCCACGGCGCGCGGCATATGGAAACCCGAGGTCACGAGCAGGCAGTGGTTGAGGTTCAGCCGCTGCAGGATCGCCCTGGTATTGATGGCGTTTTCATAGGTATCGCGAGACTCCGCGTCATATTCGACCCTGTTTGGATCGATATGGAAATCATTGAACATCCGGCGGATGACATCCGACTCCGTCATGGCGACACCTTCGAGGCTGCCATCGCCGCCGGACATGATGATCTTCGCATTCGGATAGAGGCCTGCAAGCCGCACCGTCTCGATATAGCGATCGCCGCCGTCATCGAGATCGTAGCCGCCGCGCGCGCCGTCGACCTGCGTCGGGATACCGCCGCCGAGCACGATGACACAGGCGGCATCGGCGGGTGCAGCCGGCCGCGGAAAGCGGTCTTCGAGCTCCTGCACGATCAGCGCGCCCGATGTGGTGTAGAAGCTCACGAAAACGAGCGCGAGCGAAACCAGCCCGGCGGCGATGGCGAGCCGGCGGAAGGAGAAGAGCATCAGGAGCACGCTGAGCGCCATCAGAAGGAAGCAGATCGTCACCGGCTGGGAAACGATCCAGAAAATCTTTGCGAAGAAAAACATGGGCGTGCTGGGGTCCTGCTGAAATGCGGCCACGAAACCTTATTCGCGGATTCGGGGCAAGTCGCAACTTGGGGCGAGACGCGAGTAGCGGAGGGTGTGCCACGGCGAAGCGCCAGCCGGCACACTCCCATTACACCTCGCCCTACGAATTTACGCCGGAGTTTACGGTAACGTACTTCCCCGCCATGCGCGTGATGTGCTTAGCACTTCAACCAGCTGGGGAGCGGGAGGAGTTTCTGTGAGACATCGTCAGGAAGAGAATCCGCAGCGACATCGGCTTCATGCCGCGGCCATGCTTGCCGCGATGACCTTTATCCTGTCGGGCGCCGCACATGGCGTCCAGGCCGCCGATCTTGTCATCGCCGTACCGAACTGGCCGTCCGGCCAGGCAACCGCCAATATCCTCAAGGTCGCGATCGGCAAGACATTCGGCCTCGAGGCCGATCTGCGCGAAATGGGAGAACTCAATGCCTTCGCCGCGCTCGAAACCGGCGAACTCGATATCCATCCGGAGGTCTGGCGGCCGAACCTCGATGCGGCGATCGAAAAATATGTCGATGCGAAGAAGGCGGTGGTGCTGGCAAAACGCGCCGTTCCCGCCTGGCAGGGCCTGTGTGCCACCGAAGACGCGGAAAAGGCCGGCATCAAAAGCATCAAGGACCTGTCCGACCCGCAAAAAGGCGCACTGCTCGACACCGATGGCGATGGCCGCGGCGAGCTCTGGATCGGCGCTGCCACCTGGACCTCGGCGAGCATCGAGCGCATCCGCGCCTTGAGCTATGGCTACTCCAAAAATCTGGCCCTCGTGGAGACGGAAGAGGATGTCGGCATGGCCGCCGTCGATGCGGCCGTCGCCACCAGCCGGCCGATGGTCTTTGCCTGCTACGCGCCGCACAATGTCTTCGAACTGCACAAGGTGACGCGCCTGGAGGAGCCGGCCTACGATCCCGCACAATGGAAGATCGCGCCCGGCAGCGATCCCCTCTGGATCGAGCATTCGAAGGCGGATACCGCCTGGCCGCCCTCCGAATTCCACATCGGCTGGTCGGCCTCCTTCGGTCAGAAACATGCTGACGTCGCCGCCTTTCTGGAGAAGGTCGACCTGACGCCCGAGGAAGTGACCATGATGACCTACGCGCTGCAGGTGGAGCGCCAGCCGCCGGCAGACTATGCGGAAAAATGGGTGGCCGAGAATGCCGCCCGCGTTAAGGGGTGGGCAAAGCCATGAGCCGGACCTTGCAGAAAGCTGCGCTGGCCACGCTGGCGCTTACCCTCGCCGCCTATGTCGCCCTTGCGGCCGGCACGCAGATCTACGATCCGAAGACCAGGAAGTGGGTCGATTACGACAAGAACACGGCGCGTAAATATTTCGCCCGCAACAAGCAGGTTCCGGATGCCTTCCGCCGGCAGGTCGTGACCTTCCGCACGGCGGAAGAGCCGGGCACGATCATCATCGACGGCAACCAGCATTTCCTCTATCTGGTGCAGCCTGGCGGCCAGGCGATCCGCTACGGTATCGGGGTCGGGCGCGAAGGTTTCGGCTGGGCCGGCATCGTGCGCGTGGGGCGCACGGCCGAATGGCCGACCTGGACACCGCCCGCCGAGATGGTGGCCCGCGACCCGAATGCCGCCAAATGGGCGGCCGGACAGCCCGGCGGCCCCGACAACCCGCTCGGCGCCCGCGCGCTCTATCTCTATGCCGGCGATGCCGACACGATCTACCGCATCCATGGCACGCCGGAATCCTGGTCGATCGGCCTCGACGTGTCGTCGGGCTGCATTCGCATGAACAACGACGACATCATCGATCTGCACTCGCGCATAAAGGTCGGCGCGAAGGTCATTGTCCTGATGCAGGGCGCGGCCCTCTATAAGGGCGTCTGAAACGGGGGAAAGATATGCACATGTCCTTGAAGAGCCGGCCGCATCCGGCCCTGCTCCTTTGCTCGATCGCGGCACTCGCGGCCTGCCAGTCGGCTCCGCCGCCCGACCAGATGTCGCGCACGGCGGTCGAGACAGCCCCCGCCGACCTGCAGCTGCTCTGCGCCGATGCCGCCGCCAAACAGGCCGGCCTCGACAGGGCGAAAATCCTGCCGACAGGCTCCCGCCCGGTCGAAGCCGGCGGCTTCAGCGTCGATCTCGATGCCTCCGGCCGCAAGTTCGCCTGCGTCATCGACAGGACCGGCGTGGTGAAGAGCGTTCAGGCGGTGTGAATGCTGCAGTCTGCTCGCCCGTGTGGCACTCCCTCTTTCCCCAACCCTCCTCGCAAGGGGGAGGGGTTTGGGGCGCCGTCTTTCATCAGGACCGAACCAGCCGCAATCCCCTACCGTCCTCCAAGCTCCTGCCCGACCAGCGACAGCCAATAGCGCACCCCATGCGCAATCGCCTTGTCGTTGAAATCATAGGCCGGATGGTGCAGACCCGCGCTGTCCCCATTGCCGATCAGGATCATCGCGCCGGGGCGCTTTTCCAGCATGTAGGAGAAATCCTCCGCCCCCATCGACGGCTCGTAAGCCGCGTCCACCCGCCCCTCGCCCACAACCTTTGCAGCCGCCGCAACGATCGCCGACGTCCTGCCGGCATCGTTGACCGTGACCGGATAGCCCGGCCGCCAGTCGATCTCGGCTTCCGTCTCGAAGAGCTTCGCCGTGCCATGCACGATCTCGCGGAACCGCTGCTCGACGGCCTTCCGCGTTTCCGGCTGCATGGTGCGGATCGTTCCGCCGAGGCGCACGGAGGCGGGGATGACGTTCAGCGCCTTGTCGTTGCCGGCTTCCGAGAAGGTGACGGAGACGACGACCGGGTCGAAGGGATCGGTAAATCGCGAGGCGATCGATTGCAGCGCCGTGACCATATGGGCGCTGACGAGAAGCGGATCGCGCGTCATGTTCGGCGAGGCCGCATGCCCGCCCTTGCCGTTGATGGTGATGACGAAACGGTCGGCACCCGCCATGAAGGGGCCTGCGCGCGTGGCAAAGGAGCCGATCGCAAGGCCCGGCTCGTTATGCATGCCATAGACCTCGTCGATGCCGAAACGCTCCAGCAGCCCCTCCTCGATCATCACCCGCGCGCCGCCGCCGCCCTCCTCCGCCGGCTGGAAGATCAGCACGACCTTGCCGGAAAAATCCCTGTCTTCGACGAGGCACCTGGCGGTGGCAAGCAGCATGGCGGTGTGTCCGTCATGGCCGCAGGCATGCATGCGGTTGGCATTTTTCGAGGCATAGGGAAGATTGGTCTGCTCCGACATCGGCAGCGCATCCATGTCGCAGCGAAGCGCGATCGTCTTGCCGGGGCCTTTCTTGCCCTCGATGACGGCAACGACACCGGTCTTTGCAAGCCCTGTCGTGATGTCATCGCAGCCGAACTCGGCAAGCTTGCCCGCCACGAAAGCCGCCGTTTCCGGCAGGTCGAAGAGCAGCTCCGGATTCTGGTGGATATGACGGCGCCAGCCCTTGGCCTCCTCGGCGACGGCTTCGATAGTGCTCATGATGGTATCCTCGTGACGGTGCGGCCGCGGCGCGGGAAATGGCGGCCGAAGGTGGGGTGGTGTGAGACTAAGCGCAGAGGGCGGGTTTTGCCACCCCGGAAAGAAGCAGTTGCGATGACGGCCTCCGTCACCACCGGTTGATTGTGACCGATTCTGATTTCATAGTGCCGGCATGAAATCTGCAAAGATATTTTACAGCCATGAATTTCCCGAAACGCCGATCAGTGGATGGGCGGGCGCGCGATGGAATGGATGGGTGCGGGAAAACACACCGAGCGGACAGCCGATGAACCCCCGCCGTGTAGTCCACCCTTTCCTTTCGCAACGGAAAATCTGGTACTTGCTCGACGTGCATTTCAACGGGGTCGATCTGCTGTTCGCGACGCCTCTGGAACTGGATCA
Organism: Rhizobium sp. WYJ-E13; assembly: GCF_018987265.1. Lineage (NCBI taxonomy): Bacteria > Pseudomonadati > Pseudomonadota > Alphaproteobacteria > Hyphomicrobiales > Rhizobiaceae > Rhizobium > Rhizobium sp. WYJ-E13. Next base: position 1,859,903 of record NZ_CP076853.1, read on the forward strand.
GTTCATCGCAGTCATGTCCCAGAAGATCCTGCCTTCGGGATGGGCTCTCGTGCCCGGTCGTCCTCTCGGTCGACCGAGCAATCATTGGCTGTCACGTCTGCCGAAGGAAGCCAAAAGCTGGAAATTCCGGCAGGCGATCTGCAAGTTCCTTCAGGAAGCAGACACCGTGAAGCGGTTCAGAAATCGCTATGCAAGCCAACCGGTGAAACTCCACTTCGATGGCGTCTACAACAACTATTACAATGCTCGCAGCTGGCCTGCCGACCGCCGGCTGAACGGCGGGTGAAATCAGGGCGCCGCCCGCGTCCGGATCGGAGGTAGGCATCCACCCGCTCGACAGCAGCCGCCTTCATGAGGAATGATCCCGCACGGCCGGCGCTTCTCACCCCTGCACAGCCGCTTTCCGATAGGCCGCAACCGTCATCCACACGGCCGACAGCAGGAAATAGAACGCGCCGAATCCCGCATAGGGCGCAATGTCGAGAATGCTGGGCGGCGTGGTTGCGAATGACTTGCCGATCATGAAGCCGCCGGCGAGCGTCGATTGCGCGCCGCTGAGGATCATCACCCATTGCGCGCCGTAGACGCGCCAGCGCCGCACCGCCGCCGAAAGCTGCAGCAGGCCGGAGAAGATCGCCCAGATGCCAAAGACCGCGAGAACGGCATAGGTGCTGTTGAGGACGGCAATGATGACGGCGAACGTGGTGATGGTGCTAACGGCGACGTTGAACGTCTGGGCCGGGTTCGCCTTCAGGCCACCATTCGAGCGGGCATCCACGAGGTTCGCCACCGCATCCCAGGCCGGATAGATGACGAGCAGCACCGAGGCGACCGCCGATTGGCTGCCGGACACCGTGGCCGACAGAACGGCAGCAATGATCCAGCCGATTGAGAACAGCGCACGGACGAAATAGTAGGATCGCAACCAGCTCGATTGCGGGGAAGATTGGTTCTGCATGACAAGCTCCTTGTTCTGTCTTCCTACTAGTAGGTAGGCAAACTTGGAGAGTCAACTGTTCAAACGCGCCTTCCCCTGCAGGGCGGAACACATGCTCGTGAGCGAGCCCTCGGCACCCGGACTTGACAGCCTCCCTACCAACAGGTAGGCCAAGCAGCATGGAACAGACGACCTCGGAAAGAATACTGGACGTGGCGCAGTCTCTCGTCGTGGCGGGAGGCTATAACGGCTTCAGCTATGCCGATATTTCCGATGCGATCGGCATCCGCAAGGCGAGCATCCACCACCATTTCCCCACCAAGGCCGAACTGGTGCAGGTGCTGGTCGATCGCTATACGCAGCGCGCCGAATCCGGGCTTAACTCGCTGCGCGAACACGTCCCCGGTCCTGCCGAGCAGCTGCAGGCCTATCTGAACTACTGGCAGAAATGCATTCTCGATGCATCAGAGCCTTTCTGCGTCTGCGCCATGCTCGCCTGCGAAATGCAGATGCTGCCAGACACTGTGGCGTCGCATGTGCGACGGCATTTCGAGAACCTGGCCGCCTGGCTGGCATCGGTGCTGAAAGCCGGCGCGGAGCAGAAGCTCTTCCGCCTGAATGGATCCCCCGAGGAGGAAGCCCAGATCCTGATGGCGTCAGTTCACGGCGCCATGCTGTCCGCCCGCGCGCTCAGCCAGCCCAGCCTGTTTGCCGCGATCGTCGGCCCGCAGATCGCCAGACTCAAGGCGTAGAAGCACTCAAGGCATAGAAGCGGCGGCTGTCCTGGCGGCTCGTATCCGCATCAGTTCAATTGCACCGTCAGCTTATCGATCGTCCCGGTAAAGGCGAACGGCGCCTGATAGTCCTTGTCTTCAACCGGGGTGCGCGTATCGCTGCCGACGTCGAAGGTCTCGTCCCACGGCATCAGGAACGGAATGGTGTGCGGCACCTGCCGCGTGGCGACCTGGTTCCCGTCCACGGTCAGCACGCCGGTTCCGCCCTTGCCCATGCCGGGTCCGTCAGACTTGAAATCAAAGACGATCGTGTGCTTGCCGGGCTTGAGCGCATCGGGGCCCTCCCAGCGGAAACGGTCCAGTCCAAGCAGGTTGTAGACGAATACCGGCTTGTCCTTCAGTACATACAGTCCGTACCCACCGAACCGTCCCCCTTCGGTGACCAGCATCCCATCCGCGCCCGATTGCAGGATCTCGATATCGGCAGTGATCGTGTACGACTTGTTCACGATGCTTGGCGCATTGCCGGTCGGCAGGCCGGAGATAGCGCCGGTATAGATGAATGTCGTCCGGCCCGCAGTGGTGCTCGGCCGCGGCGTAACGGTACGCCCCAGCACGTCATTGTCCAGTGGGAAGACGTTGTATTTGGCCGCCTCCGCGAGGAACATATCCTGCATTTCGCGCAGCTTGTCGGGGCTGGTCGCTGCCAGGTCGTTGGCCTGCGAGTAATCGTCGTTGAGATTGTACAACTCCCATTTGTAGCCGTTCACCACATCCGGCATCTTGCCGAGCCCCATCAGCCACGGTGCGGCCGGCGGCGTCGTCGAGGCGATCCAGCCGTCATGGTAGATGGCGCGGTTGCCGAACATCTCGAAATACTGCGTGTGGCGCGTCGAGGGCGCGTCGGCATTCGCCTTGTCCCAACTATAGGCCATGCTGACGCCTTCGATCGGCTTCTGCGCCACACCATTGACCATCGCGGGTGCCGCGATCCGCGTCGCCTCGAGTATGGTCGGGACGATGTCGATCATGTGATGGAACTGGGTGCGGATGCCGCCCGCATCCTTGATGCGGGCCGGCCATGCCATGGCCATGCCCTGACGCGTGCCGCCGAAATGCGAGGCGACCTGCTTGGTCCATTTGAATGGCGTATCGAACGCCCAGGACCAGGCAACGGACATGTGGGGATAGGTCCTGTCCGATCCCCATGCATCATAGAACTTGAGCTGGTCCGCGACCGGAACGTTGATGCCCTGGATGGATAGGAGCTCGCTGGGCGTGCCGAGAGTGGACCCCTCGGCACTCGTTCCGTTGTCGCCTTCGATATAGATGACGAGCGTGTTGTCGAGTTTGCCGAGGTCGTCGACCGCTTGAATGACACGGCCGATCTCATTGTCTGAATAGGCGACGTAAGCGGCGAAGACTTCGGCCTGGCGCGCAAACAGCCTCTTGCTGTCGGCATCCAGCGTATCCCATTTCGGCAGGTCGTCCGGCCATGCCGTCAGCTGCGCGTTCTGCGGAATGACCCCGAGGCGCTTCTGGTTGGCAAAGATCTGGTCGCGCATGGCGTTCCAGCCCATGTCGAACTTGCCCTTGAACTTGTCGATCCATTCCAGGGTCGGGTGATGCGGCGCATGCGTTGCGCCCGGCGCGTAATAGACGAAGAACGGCTTGTCCGGCGCAGCCGCATCGAGCTGCCGGATGTGATCGATCGCCTTGTCGGCCTCGTCGGTAATCAGATTGTATTTGGGGTTGCCGACCCAGGGAAAGACCTGGGTGTGATCCTCGAACAGATAGGGCTGCCACTGGTTGGTGTCGCCGCCCATGAAACCATAGAAATAATCGAAACCCATGCCGGAGGGCCACTGATCGAACGGGCCGGCCGAGCTGTACTGGAAGGTCGGCGTATTGTGTTCCTTGCCGAACCAGGACGTGGCGTAGCCGTTCTGCTTCAGGATTTCGGCAACCGTGGCGTTGTCGATGCCGATGATGGAATCGTATCCCGGATAGCCGGTCGCCTGCTCGGAAACCACGCCGTAGCCAACCGAGTGATGATTGCGCCCGGTGATCAGCGCCGCCCGCGTCGGCGAACAGAGTGCGGTCGAGTGAAACTGCGTGTAACGCAGACCCGCCTGCGCCACGCGGTCGAGAGCGGGCGTGGGAATGACGCCTCCAAACGTGCCCGCGACACCGTAGCCCGCGTCATCGGTGATGATCAGCAGGATATTCGGTGCGCCCTTCGGGGGCACCACCTGCGGCGGCCAATACGGTTTGGAATCTCTTGCGCTCAGGCCGATCTCGCCGCCAAACGGCGCCGGCGGATTGGGAAGATATCGCCCGTCGAGGGTCGTCGTGGCATCCGGCGCACCCGGTGTGCCGGTGATCTGTTGCGCGTTCGCGTAGGAGACCGCAAGGGTCAGAAGGCTCGATGTTACCGCAAGCAATAGCTTCATTTTGGTTCCCCCTGGTTTTGCCGCGCTGGTGGAATCGCAGACGATCGCGATGTCACCCGCGATGCCGAAGCCGCCCGAATGATGATTGCATTCCGCGATCCGCGCAGCGCGCGTCGGCGAACTGAGCGATGTCGAGGTGAAATACGAAATCAGGCCGAGGAGACTGCCTTTCGCGCAAGATCGGCCGCGCCGATGCCGGCACTGAGCCGATGGCGATAAAATGCATACATGCAGGCAGACTGCGAACGATCGTCATCTCGGCAGCTCCCCCTCACGCAACCGAATAGCCGTCGTATTAGGCATATCTAAATTAACACTGGAGAGAACGCCAGTCGAGCATCGAATATTCGCCGCCAGTGCCCGCAACAAATCTCTTGAAGACGCCCCCGGCAGTCGAGCCGATGCTCTGGCCGGATCATCATCTCAGCGAGAGTGATTTCTTCCGGGCTGCGGCCTTGCGCGGCGTCAACGGCAGGCCGGCATCGCAATTGCGCATGACCAGCGTTTCGGTGACGGATTCGTCCGCATAGGTCTCCTGCATTCGGATATAGACCGCCGACAGGCTCGGATCGAGGGAAAGTGCCTGCCGAACCAAGAGTTCCGCCTTTCCGGCGTCACCGCAAGCCATGCTGGCGGCAACCTGATAGAGCGACTTGCGCCTGGTCTGAAAGGGCAGCGTCAGGGCGACGCGCATCATGTTTTCGAAACGGCCGAGCGCGTAGAGGGCCGCCACCCGCTCTTCGGTGATCCAGACCGGCAGGAAGGGATCGAGCGTTTCCGCACGATCGAGCATGTCGAGGGCATGCTCAGCCTCCCCCGCATAAACATAGAAGGCCGCGCTGCGGCCAAGAATATAGGCGTCGTTCGGCGCGAGCTCGTGGGCACGAATGTGATGGTAACGCGCCGAAACGAAGTCGCCCGATTTCATCTTGATCGCGCCCATGATGCGATGGGCTTCCGGGTCGGACGGGTCGAGGGCGAGTGCATGTGCCACCTGCTGTTCGGCCCTACTCATGTCAAAGCTTGGCAGGTTGCTCCATGAGCAGACATGCATGGCGAAGGGACGGCCGAAACCCGGGTCGGCCGCCATTGCCCGCTCGAACCAGGCCATGGCCTCGTGTATGTGAATATCCGACACGCCGATCAGGCGGTGATGGTCGAGACCCCGCAGATAATACTCATAGGCCGTCATATTCTCCGGGCGCTTCAGCCGTACTGCCGCAAGTTCCGACTGCTCGATCCGTCCGGACACCGTTGCTGCAACACGCGCGATGATCTCGTCCAGCACATCGAGCAATTCGCCAAACGGACGCTTGATGCGATCCGACCAGATGACGAGCCCCTCGCAGGTCTCGGTCAGCGCGATATTGACCCTCAGGTCGTCGCCCACCTGCCGGATCGAGCCGCTGATGACGTAGCCGACACCGAGAAGGCGGCCGATCTCGACCGGGTCCTTCGTCGTCAGCGCGGTCGCCGCCGAGCGCGAACTGACGAACAGCCCCCTCAGGCGGCTGAGTTCGAGCGTCAGGTCGTCGGTAATGCCTTCCGCCAGGAAACATTGATCTGCGACAGCGCCCGGCGCCACGTCGAATCGCGCCACTGCGATCGAATTGGTTCGGGGAGATTGCGCGGCACCGGGGGCGGATCGCGTCGGGGCGAACTGAAAGACGTGACGGTCCACCAGTTCGGTGACCCGGTAAATCCGGATCGGCTCGACAATTCCCTTCAGCCGCCGTTCGCCGATATCTTCGAATCCGCAGGGCGAGACCCGCCGGACCTGGTCGTAAAGCAGGCCTGAAACCTCGATTGCGCCAGGTGGCGCAGACGCCTCGATGCGCGCGGCGATATTCACCCCGTCACCGCGCAGGTCCGAGCCTACGACGACGACATCAGCGAGATGCAGGCCGAACCGCATGTCGCCGCCGCTCGATCCGGGAAGGGCAGCGATCTCGGCGCGCGCCTCGATGGCGGACCTCAACGCATTGACAGGGCTGGCGAATTCGGCAAGCAAGGCATCGCCCGCCGCGCCGAAGACACGGCCGTCATGGCGCTGGACGACCGTGCGAACGGTCTCGAGAACAGAGTCGATCCGGCTGATCGCCCCTTCCTCGTCCGTTTCCATCGCGGGGGTGGAGCCAACGAAATCCCCGACCATGATCGTGGCCAGCTTGCGCTGCATTCTCGATCCCTCCTCGCAACAGAAGCACGTGATGAGCAATGTAGCACATTCGCGGGGCTGGATGTTTTGCGATCGGCGATGCTGGCGAGGCGGAGGCAGGCGGGCGATGCCCCGGTCGTCGTCGGCCCGCATGTCAGGGGAATTCGGCATGTCAGGGGAATTTGACCTGGAGCAATGACGACGGCGGAGATGGTGCGACGATATCTCCATTTGGAGGTACAGACATGACGATCGCTTCATCGCTACAGCAATGCTCCGCCAGCATCATCAGCGGATTTCACACGCTGACGGAAAGGCACCGCCGTCGGAGCGAATTATGGGCATTACCGCCGGCAGAACGCCAGCGTGTCGCCGACGAACTCCGTCTGACGACAAGCCAGTTGGAAAGGCTGGTTGCAGCCGGCCCGAAGGCATCCGTTGAAATGGAGAGGCTGATGGCCGCCCTCGGCATCGAAACTTTGAAGGTCGAGGCTGACTTCCCCTACCTGATGAACGACTTTCAAGCGACCTGCGCGCAATGCAATGCGAAAAGGGCTTGCCGCCAGGCGCTCGCCGACGGCAATGCGCCGGAGCGGATACAAGCCTTCTGTCCGAATGCCGACGAATTGTTCGCTCTCGCCGAGCGTCTGGCGTAGATCTCGAAACAATGCGGATCTGCCGAGAGTTCACCGCCGCGCGTCAGTGAACCGAAGCACCAGAACACCCTACCCCGCTCCTGAAGAGCCGGCCCGGCTTCGAAGAGCTCTAGGAGAAATCCAGTGACTGTGCCAAATTCCCGCACGCATAACGGGCGCCGGGCGACGAGTTCGAACGTCGGCGCTTGCGCACCCGAATGGAAAATGGGAGGCGTGCGGCCATGAGTGTTCTGGAAGAGCCGAAGGTTGAGCCTCCAATTCGCGGTTTCGGCGAATTGCGCGCATGGATGCCAGGCATCGGCCTGCGGTCGACGATCATGGCGGCGGCAGCGGTGCTGGGTCTGGTGGGCGCCTTCGTCCTCTTCCTGCTGGACTTCGGTGAAGCAAGCCGGCTGGCCCTTGCGGCAAGCACCGCTGCCGCCCTTGCCTTCCTGCTGATCGACATCGTTGCCAAGCTTAGAAACGGCGATTTCGGTCTCGACCTGATCGCCGCCCTCGCCATGGGCTCGACTCTCTGGTTCGGCGAATATCTGGCCGGAGCGATCGTTGCCCTCATGTATGCCGGCGGCCAGTTTCTGGAAGCCTATGCGCATCGGCGTGCCGACGAAGGCATGTCGGCCCTCCTGGCACAGGTGCCGCGAACCGCACTTCGCCTGCGCGAAGACGGCCTGGAGGAAGTCCCCATTCCCGACATTGCGGTCGGCGATATCCTGATGATCCGCAGGGGCGATGTCATCCCGGCGGACGGCACGCTGATATCGGACATTGCATCGATCGATCAATCCGTCCTGACGGGCGAAGCCTTCCCGGTTCGCCTCTCGAGCGGCGAGCGGATCGAAAGCGGCGCCACCAATGCCGGGGACGCGATCGAGATCAGGGTGGAACGCCGTGCCGAGGACAGCACCTATTCCGCCATCGTCAAACTGGTCGAGGCATCCCGGCGTTCCAAGGCGCGGATAGCGCGGCTCGCCGATCGGTATTCGATCGGCTTTCTTCTTCTGACGCTGGCAATCGCGCTCGGCGCCACCATCCTGTCCGGTGACATGGCGCGGATCGTCGCGGTTCTCGTCGTCGCAACCCCCTGCCCGCTGATCCTCGCCGTTCCCGTGGCGCTAGCGGCCGGAACCTCGAAGGCTGCAAAGGCGGGCGTGCTGGTGAAGGGTGCAGGTCCGCTGGAGATCCTGGCGGACGCCTCTGTCGCGGTCTTCGACAAGACCGGCACGCTGACCGCTGGCGATCCCGAGGTCGTCTCGATCGACGGCCCTGAAAGCCCTGACAGAGTCTTGCACCTCGCCGCCTCGCTCGACCAGGCATCGTCGCATGTCGTCGGCCGGGCGATCGTCAAGGAGGCCCAGAGACGTCGGCTGGTGCTGTCACGCCCGACTGACGTATCGGAGCGTCCCGGCGCCGGCATTTCCGGGCTTGTCGACGGTATCAGGGTGAGCGTCGGCGGCGACAATTACTTCACGCCGGATGGCAAGCCATCGCGCCCCACGGAGGGGAAAGGCAGGATGCAGGCAAAGGTCTTCATCGATGGCCGGATTGCAGGTGAAATCGGCTTCGAGGATCGCCTGCGCGGCGATGCCGTCGACCTCGTCAAAAAGCTTCGCAAACTGGGTTTCGGCCGGATCGTGCTTGCGACCGGCGACGAGCGCAGCGTCGCGACCGCCATTGCCGGCTCCCTGTCGCTGGATGCCGTCGAGGCCCGGCTCTCTCCCGCCGAGAAGGTCGAGGTCATCACCAGGGAACGCATGGCCGGTAAACGCATGGGGGGAAAGGTTCTGATGGTCGGCGACGGCGTCAACGATGCTCCCGCACTCGCAGCCGCCGATGTCGGCATTGCCGTCGGCGCCACCAATCTTGCGGCAGCAGCCGAAGCCGCCGACATCGTCCTCATCCGCAACGATCTGAACAGGATCGCTTCGGCCATCGAAATAGCAAGACGCTCCCGCGCCATCGCCGTCCAGAGCATTTTCGCCGGCATCGGCCTCTCGCTCGTCGCCATGATCTTCGCCGGCGCGGGCTTCCTGCCGCCGGTCACGGGCGCCATGCTGCAGGAAGTGATCGATGTGGCCGTGATCCTGAATGCGCTGCGGGCGCTGCGCTAGGCAACGAGCCTCAGGCTTTGCCCAGATGCTTCGGCCAGAATTCCTGATGGACTGCGGCAGCTTCCTCTTCGAGGTTCGTCGGTCCCTCAACGGTGACAATGCGCGCGCCGGTCTGCAGCACCGCCCGGCTCGGCACATTCAACCCGATCCCGGCAATCTCGCCAAGCCGCACCTCCGAGCACGCAAACACCATCCGCCCGATGCCCGACCAGTAGATCGCCCCGGAGCACATCGCGCACGGCTCCGTGCTGGTGTAGAGCGTGCAGTCGGCAAGATAGGCAGTGTTGTAGTGCTTTGCCGCAAGCTTAATGAGGTTCATCTCGGCATGGTTCGTCATGTCGTGGCCGGTGAAGACGCTGTTTTCGGCGCGCAGGACGATCTCGCCGTCCTTCACCAACACCGACCCAAACGGCTCGTCGCCGTTTTCCATCGCAGATTTCGAGAGCGCGATCGCCTCGCGTAAAAACGGCTCGTGTTTTTCCATCAGAGTCTCCCCAAGCTCACAGCTGGAGCGAACTGATTTTGTCTTGAATCGGAGCGATTTCCAAGGGCTGCAGATCAGATTCAAGATCAGCGATCCGTATCGCCGCAGGTAGAAGCGAACGACGTCGCCGTCACCTGTGTCCCATCGGGATCGCAGATGGCGGCGACGATATCTAGTCGGCCTCTCGTTCAGTGGACGAGGAACAGCGGCAGCTTGCAATCCTCGATCATCCTGCGGGTCACGCCGCCGAACAGGCTCTGCTGCCATCTCGGGTGGTTGTAGGCCCCCATGGCGATCAAGTTCGCGCCCATGTCCACCGCATGCCGGGTAATGATCTCGTCGGCGTTCTTGCCCTCGCTCGAAAGGCGATCGATCTGGACTTTGACGCCATGGCGGGCAAGGAAGGCTGCGATATCGGCGCCCGGCTCTTCGCCGTTCACGCCCATGCGGGCCAAAGGGTCGACCATCGTCACATGAACGATTTCGGCTCTCTCCAGGAAATCGAGCGACTGGCGGGCGGCCCGCGCTGCCTCGTTGCTGGAATCCCATGCCAGCACCACGGCTCTGGGCGACGTAGTGATTGCGTGCCGTCCGCGGTTGATCAGGATCGGCGTCGGCGCCTGGAAAAGCGCGCCATCGAAGATCCGCTTTCTGAGGTCGGCATCCTCAGCCACATCAGATCCCAAGAGCACGATGTCGGCATAAAGCGCACGCTGGGCGACATCCTGGTCGGCCCATGCAAATTCCGTATAGAGATCCTGGACCTCGAACGAGAGGCCGCTGGTTGAAAGCGTCTCCTTGATTTTCGCAGCCGTCGAGGCGAGCTCGTCGATTTCCCGCTGCCTCTCATCCAGCCAGGCGGTCGAGATCGCATTATATTCCCCGAACGACGGGGTCGCCCCGATGGAGACGGCAAGCGCGGTCAGATGTGCCCCATAGGTGGCGCAAAAGCTCGTCGCACTTTTCAGATCCTGCTCGTATTTGTTGCCCTTGAGGATGCTCAGAACTGTCGTAATGGCCATGATGGCTGCCTCCGTGAATGCATGTCACGAAGCTAACAATCCGGCCCGGTGCGGTCTTTGACATTAGTCAACACGGTCCCGCAGCAGGCTCGGCGAATGGCGCCTGCTGCCGATATGGATGACGGTCGAAGGGCGAGCCGAAGACGGCCCGTAAACTACCGTAAAATACGTTGCACCGGGAGGCACTCCAACTATGCTGCAGGTGCTAACAAGACTCCCGTGGCCGGCAGCGTCGCCTGAGCACGGAATGCGCACGAGGATCGAGATTATTATCTTCCAGCATTAGGTCTTTGAACTCCCGCCGAGAGCGGTCAGCCAGGAGGTTTGACATGTTTGGCATGTGGTATCCTTCCAATCTCTCGAAGTTTGACCTTGCGACCCAGTTCGGCCCGGCCGGCATGGCCTTCGATTATGTCCGAGACGCCACCCAGCGCAGTATTCTCTACTGGGACGTGATGCGACAGCGCGGCAATCAATATCGGCTCAGTTCCGAAGCCACGGCACCCCATGTGCTGAGCTTCACGCCCGAAGTGCTGATTGACGGACGTATGCTGGAGCGGCCCGTCAACTACGCGCTGGTGCGTATCGTCCCGCCCGAGGGCGTCGAGATCGACGAGACCCGCCGGCCCTTCGTGGTGGTCGATCCGCGCGCCGGCCACGGGCCTGGCATCGGCGGTTTCAAGGCCGACAGCGAAATCGGCGTGGCGCTGGCCGCCGGCCACCCCTGCTATTTCATCGGCTTCCTTCCGGAGCCGGTCAAAGGCCAGACGATTGAGGACATCGCGCTTGCCGAAGCGATCTTTCTGGAAAAGGTCATTGCCTTGCATCCGGACGCCGATGCAAAGCCCTGCGTGATCGGCAACTGCCAGGCCGGCTGGGCCGTGATGATGCTGGCCGCCCTGCGGCCCGAGCTTTTCGGTTCGATCATCATCGCCGGCTCCCCTCTGTCCTACTGGGCCGGAAAGCGCGGCGAATATCCGATGCGCTATACGGGCGGGCTTCTTGGAGGCACATGGCTGACGGCCCTTGCCGGCGATCTCGGCCATGGGAAGTTCGACGGCGCCTGGCTGGTGCAGAATTTCGAGAACCAGAACCCCGCCAATACGCTCTGGACCAAGCAATACAACCTCTACTCCAAGATCGACACCGAGGCGCCGCGCTATCTCGGCTTCGAACAATGGTGGGGCAACCACGTCAACCTGAACGCAGAGGAAATCCAGTTCATCGTCGACGAACTCTTCGTCGGCAACAATCTCGCCGCCGGTCGTATAGAGACCTCGAAGGGAGAAGCCATCGATCTCAGGAACATCCGCGCGCCTGTTGTCGTCTTCTGCTCCAAGGGCGACAACATCACCCCGCCCGCCCAGGCGCTCGGCTGGATCACCGACCTCTATGACAGCGTCAACGAAATCCGCTCGCACGGACAGACGATCGTCTACACCGTGCATGAGAAGGTCGGCCATCTCGGCATCTTCGTTTCCGCCGGCGTCGCCCGCAAGGAACACGGGGAATTCTCCAGCAATATCGACCTGATCGACGCGCTGCCGCCCGGCCTCTACGAGGCGATCTTCGAAGCCAAGACCGATGCGACCGTTGGCGGCGATCTCGTCGAGGGCGACTGGATCATGCGCTGCGAGGAACGCACGCTCGACGATATCCGCGCCCTCGGCTGCAACAATGCCGCCGATGACAGGCGCTTTGCGACGGCAGCCAAGGTCTCGGAAATCAACCTGTCGCTCTACCGCACCTTCGTGCAGCCCTGGCTGCGCGCGATGGTGCCGGAACAGGCAGCCGAAGAAATGCGTAGGCTCCACCCGCTGCGGCTGCAATACGAGCTGTTTTCCGACCTCAATCCTCTGATGGCGCCGATTGCCGACCTCGCCGTCGAAGTGGCGGAGGAGCGCCATCCCGCGGCCGAAAACAATCCGTTCGTTGCATTGGAGCAGATCGCCTCGCGCCAGATCGTGGCCAGCCTCGACGCATGGCGCGATGCAATCGAGGCCATGAGCGAGGCGACCTTCCTCGCTGTCTACGGATCGCCGTTCCTGCAGGCCGCCGTCGGCATCGATCCGGCGAGCGACAAGCCGCACCGGCGCGCAAGCAAGACCGCATTGCATGCGCAGGCGCTGAAAGCCAGGATCGAGGAGCTGAGGGCCGCGATGAACGAAGGCGGCCTGCACGAAGGCATGGCCCGCAGCCTGCTCTATGTCGCCATGGCCAGTGGCGCAGCCGATGAGCGCGGCTTTGCCGCCATCCGCCGCATGCGCCGCTCCGAAGACGGCATGCCGAAAGTGACGCTTGCCGAATTCAAGGCGTTGATCCGCGTCCAGTTCCTCATGCTCGTCATCGATGAACAGGCGGCTGTCGATGCGATCCCGCATCTCCTGCCGGCAGATGAGGAAGAGCGCCGTCGTGCGCTGTCGGCGCTGCGAGGGGTGGTGAGCGCCCGCGGCGCCCTTTCCGGCAAGGCTGAGGAACGCTGGCAGAAGATCGTCGACCTCTTCAACGTCTCCGAAGCGCCGCTCACAGAACCGGTAGCGCCGGGAAGCCCAAGCGCCAGTGCCAGGCAGATCAGGACCATCAGACGCGTGAAATAGCCTGCCATATCGCCTGATGCGGAGCATTGGAGCGCATCGTTCAGAGGGAGAAAGCACATGCCGGATTCGGAAAACCCTGGCGAGGCCAGGCGGCACGAGAAATATGACCGGCTGATTGCCAAGGCGAGGCAAGCGCCGCAGATGACAACTGTCGTCGCCCATCCCTGCGACGAATCCTCGCTGCGCGGAGCGGTCGAAGCCGCCGAAGACGGGCTCATGCGTCCGGTCCTCGTAGGCCCGGCGGAGAAGGTCAGAACGGTGGCAAAAACGCATGCCATCGATATCTCGCCCTTCGAGCTGATCGATGCGCCGCATAGCGACGCGGCGGCTGCCAAGGCCGTCGAACTCGTCCGCGAAGGCCGTGCAGAACTGCTGATGAAGGGCAGCCTGCACACGGATGAACTGATGCGGGCAGTAACGTCATCGACGACGGGACTGCGGACAGCGCGTCGCATCAGCCATGTCTTCGTCATGGACGTGCCGCACCATGCCGAAACACTCTTCATCACCGACGCGGCCATCAACATCGCCCCTGATCTCGATGCCAAGCGCGACATCATCCAAAACGCCATCGATCTCTACACGGCGATCGGCCTCGGCACGCCGCGCGTGGCGATCCTTTCGGCGGTCGAGACCGTCACGTTGAAGATCCCCTCGACCATCGATGCGGCCGCGCTCTGCAAGATGGCTGAGCGCGGACAGATAACAGGCGGCATCCTCGATGGGCCGCTCGCCTTCGATAATGCGATCGATCCCGAAGCGGCACGAATCAAGGGCATCAAGTCCGAGGTCGCCGGCCGGGCGCAGATCCTCGTCGTTCCCAATCTGGAGGCCGGCAACATGCTGGCGAAGAACCTGACCTTCCTGGCGCGAGCGGATGCGGCGGGCCTCGTGCTGGGCGCGCGGGTGCCGATTATCCTGACGTCGCGCGCCGACAGCGTGCGGGCGCGCCTCGCCTCCTGCGCCGTCGGCGTGCTCTTTGCCGAAGCGCGCCTGCGTGCGGCGCCGATACAGGGCGCTTGATGCCATGGACACGCTTCTCGTCGTCAATGCCGGTTCTTCCAGCCTCAAATTCGAGGTCTTCGCCGCGGCGGGCTCGCTTGCCCGGCAGGTAAAGGGAAAGATGGAGGGCATCGGCACCGCACCCCGCCTGACCATCAGGAACGCCGGCGGCGAAAAGCTCGCCGACGCGGACTATCCCGGCGATGCCGTCCCGGATCTGCCGGCGGCCATGCGCCTGGTCGGGCAATGGCTGCGGGAACGGCACGAGGGGCGGCTGGTCGCCGTCGGTCACCGGATCGTCCACGGAGGTCCCGACCACAGGCACCCGGTGCGTATCGACGAGAATCTGCTGCGCGATCTGGAGCGCTACACGCCGCTTGCACCGCTGCATCAGCCGAACAACCTGGCACCCATTCGGGTATTGCTGGACAGCCAGCCCCAGCTCGCCCAGGTCGCCTGTTTCGACACGGCCTTTCACCGCGGCCGTGATCCGATGACCGAGCACTACGCCATTCCCGCCCATTACTTCGCCGAGGGCGTGCGGCGCTATGGCTTTCACGGCCTGTCCTACGAATATGTTGCCGGCAGGCTCGCCGAGATCGCACCTGTTATCGGCCGCGGCCGGCTCATCGTCGCCCATCTTGGAAGCGGCGCCTCGCTCTGCGCGATCCATGAGGGCAAAAGTGTCGAGAGCACATTAGGTTTCACCGCCCTCGACGGCCTGCCCATGGGCACGCGATGCGGGCAGATTGATCCCGGCGTGCTTCTCTATCTGCTCCAGGAAGGCGGCATGAGCCCGATGCAATTGCAGGATCTGCTCTACAAGGAGTCCGGTCTCAAGGGCCTGTCAGGCATCAGCAACGATGTGCGCGATCTGCTGTCGAGCGACGAGCCCGCAGCCGGTCTCGCACTCGATCATTTCGTCCATCGCATCGGCCTCAATGCCGGCATGCTTGCTGCGGCCCTCGGCGGTGTCGACGCCTTCGTCTTCACCGCAGGCGTCGGTGAAAACTCGCCGATCATGCGCGAGCGCATAGTCCGCAAGCTTGGCTGGCTGGGTGCGACGCTTCATGCGGGGGCCAACGATGCCGGCGAGCTGCTCATATCCGCCGACGACAGCAGGATCGCCCTCTACGTCGTGCCGACGGACGAGGAACTGATGATCGCACGTCATACTTTTGCACTTGTTGCCGCCTGACCGGCAGACCTTTCAACCAACGAGAGGGGCAGATGATGATCCCGGACGTGAAGGCCAAACTTCTCGAGGGCAAGCGTGGCCTCGTAGTGGGCATCGCCAACGACCAGTCGATCGCCTGGGGCTGCGCAAAGGCATTCCGCGCGTTTGGCGCCGAACTCGCGGTAACCTACCTCAACGACAAGGCGAAGCCCCATGTCGAGCCGCTGGCGGACGCATTGGAAGCGCCGATTTTCCTGCCGCTCGATGTGTCGGTGCCTGGGCAGCTGGAGGCGGTGTTCGACAATATCAGCGCATATTGGGGCGAGCTGGACTTCGTTGTCCATTCCATCGCCTTCTCGCCGAAAGATGCGCTGCACGGCCGCGTCGTCGATGTGCCGCGCGAGGGTTTCCTGAAGACGATGGACATATCCTGCTGGTCTTTCATCCGGATGGCCCATCTTGCCGAACCGCTGATGAAACGCGGCGGCACGCTTTTCACCATGACCTATTACGGCAGCCAGATGGTGGTGAAGAACTATAATGTGATGGGCCTCGCAAAGGCCGCACTCGAAAGCGCCGTGCGCTACATCGCCGCCGAACTCGGGCCGAAGGGCATCCGGGTCCACGCCATCTCCCCCGGCCCGCTGGCGACACGCGCGGCATCCGGCATTCCCGAATTCGACGAGCTCCTGAACAAGGCCGAGGAAACGGCCCCCACGCGCAGCCTCGTCTCGATCGACGATGTCGGCATGGCGACCGCCTTCCTGGCGCATGACGCGGCACGGCTGATGACAGGCGATACGATCTATATCGACGGCGGTTATCACATCATCGATTAGGTCACCCCGACGGGCGGCGACCTTGCCGGTGGTAATCTAGCAGCTCGGGCGCACCTGCGCGGACGTATCCGCTCCAGGAAGGCCCGCCGACGCGCCGGTGCCCGTCATGCCGTTGCAGTCAGGTGTTCCCCTGCCCATCCCATTGCCGGTGCCGGACGGGCCGCGCACTGCCGGATTCGTCGTATCGGGATTGGGCACGGTGCTGTTGGTATTGGTGTTGTCAATGCCGTTTGCGTTCGGCAACAACGTATTTCCGGTGCCCGTGCCTGTCCCGACGCTGCCGGAGGAGCCGGAGCCGGTCATACCGCCTCCGGAAGCGCCACCCACGCCACCTGTACTGCCGCCTACCCCGCCTGCGCCACCGCCGACGCCCGAAGACTGCGCCATCGCAGAGGTGGCCAGCCCGATGGAAAGGATGGATACCGTGATGAGCTTCTGAAGCATGAAAACCTCCATGGTGCTTGATGGGTCATCAGGCACAACTTGCGGCATGCCGCGAGGTTCCGCTCATCACGGAAGTTTCAGCCCGCCAGGGGAAGGACGATGTCGAGATTCTGTATCCGACCGGCATGGTCCCATGGCGGCGAATTGTAGAATTCATATCCGCCATTGCCGTCGGGCAGGAACATTTCGCCGGATGCTGCGAGCCAATCGACGCTGACGAATTCGTAAGCCCGGAATATGTCGGCGTAGGCGCCTGTATGGTTCATCGAAACATAGCGGCCCGCCCGAAACTGCAGCGGCGAAAGAGCGGCATCGTCGATGCGAAAGCCCTGATCCACGACAGCACAGTCGTAGCGGACGAGTTCTCCCGGCGTGATCAGCGGCGTGTCGAGGATGATGCCGACCGGCCGCGCTTCTTCAAGCGGAAAGCCGATCCGCTCCAGATAGCCGGCAAACTTCCGCCAGTTTTCCTCGAACGAGGCGTAGGATCCGTAGAACCGCATGGCCAGAAGCCTGATTTCCGGACGCTGGCCGACTTTCACGCACGCCAGGTCCGCCTTCTCCGGTCTCGGCCGGGCCGGCAGCACCTTCTGGGCCGCGACGCGGTAATCCGAAGGCGTCAATCCGAATTGCCTTTGGAACGCGCGGATGAAGGCCTCATGGCTGGCATAGCCGGCATTGAACGCGATGTGCGTGATCGGCTGGCCGCTCATTTGCAGGTTCATCGCCGCGCGGTCGAGCCGTGTGCGGCGCATGTAGGCGCTCGGCGATTCCCCCATGACCTCCTGGAACTGCCGCTGGAAATGAAAGGGGCTGAGCCCGAGATGAGCCGCGATGTCCTGCAAGGTCGTCGACGCGGCGGGAGTACGCTCGATCATGCGCACGGCGCGCGCAATCCGCGGGTGGTCGAGCATTCGCGGAGGCGGAGCCTTCCGCAACGAGGACGCATTGTAACCCGCCGGGGGCGGATCGTAAGCCGGCTCCCGATCGGCATTTTCGAAATCATCGTTCATTGAAAACAGCAAAGACTACAGTTGGATAAGGGACTTCAACTTAGCCTCACCGCAAGTTTTATCAAGTCAGCGGACGCGCCTTCCGTGTAGAGAAGCGCATTCCTGTGCGATATTTTTAAACCGCTGCGAGTTTTTTCATGACATTCTCCCTGTCCGGCCGTCCGACCCCAACCTTTCGACGGCTGTCTGAGACGCCGGAAAGCAGCGGGAGCAACCCGCATGATCGGACGTTTCCGGGCAGGCCATTCATGCGGCAGCTCGTCTTCGGCCCGCTTTCCCTGATTCTTCTTACGATGATGGTGCTGCTTGGCGCGGCAACGTCTTCCGCCCAATCCGCCCCCGTCGTTACCTCCGTTTCGGTCCCTGCGAATGGAAATTATAAGAACGGGGACAGTCTGACCTTTGTCGTGCAATTCAGCGAGACCGTAATCGTCAGCGGCACGCCATATGTTTCAGTGATCGTCGGCAGCCAGTCGCGGCAGGCAAGCTACCTCTCAGGAAGCGGAACGAGTTCGCTTGTGTTCCGATACGCGCTCCAATCCGGAGACATGGACATGGACGGCGTGGTGCTCGGCGCGATGAGCCTGAACGGCGGCACCATCGAGAACGCCGGAGGGGAAGCGGCCGACACCACCCTCAACAATGTCGGTTCGACTGCCGGCGTCCTGGTCGACACGCTGGGACCGACCGCCGTAACTGCTGTCGTCGGCACGCCGCCGTCGCACGCCACGCAGGTCGCATTCCAGATCGTGTTTTCCGAACCCGTGACCGGCTTCTCGATCGCAGACATGGTCCTGGCCACGACCGGAACTGCCACCGCTACGCTGGCCAACCTTTCGACGTCCGACAACACCACCTACACGGTACAGGCGCAGAACATTTCCGGCACGGGCACGTTGCGTTTGAATATTGCACCGGGCGCTGTCATCGATGTTGCCGGCAATACCAACCCGGCGGCAACAGGAACGCCATGGACCGTCGGCGCCTCGTCCAATGCCGATCTGTCGCAGTTGCAGCCCAGCCAAGGCAGTCTCAGCCCGGCCTTCAATGCCAATACGCTGACCTATTCGATCTCGGTGGCCAACAATGTCGCGGCGATCGCGCTGACACCTGTTGTCGCCGAGCCGAACGCGACGGTCACGGTCAATGGTTCTCCGGTCACCTCCGGAAGCGCCAGCAGTTCCGTCAGCCTTGCTGTGGGCGCCACGACGATCGCTGTCGTCGTCACCGCGCAGGACGCAACGGCGAAGACCTACAATGTCACCGTGACGCGTGCCGCCTCCGCGGGGCCGACAGCCGCGTCCCGCACCATCAACGTGATGGCGGGAACCACTGTCGCTATCGACCTTACGGCGGGCGCGACCGGGGCGCCCTTCACCGCAGCGGCGCTTACCTTCCTGCCAAGCCTGGAAGCGGGAAGCGTCTCGCTCGACGCAGCGCAGAAGCGGCTCACCTTCGCGGCGAGCCCTTCATTCGCAGGCTCGGCTGCGGTTGGCTATACGCTGTCGAATGCGTCAGGCACATCGGCCCCGGCAACGATCACATTTGCCGTTGCCGCCCGTCCCGATCCGACTGACGATCCCGATGTGGTGGGCCTTCTCAATGCGCAGGTGGATGCCGCCAGGCACTTTGCCCAATATCAGACGCGCAACTTCAACAGCCGCCTGGAGCAGCTGCACGATGAGGGCGAGCGCCAGCGCCGCTCACTCGATATTCGCCTTGGGCTTCGCCGCTCCGACAATGGCAATGGTGGGGTCGTCAATACCGAGCGCCAGTACGGCTGGGCAGGCGGCAGCGAGCCTGACCTCACCGGTCCCTCCGTATCCGGCCGGCAAGGCAACGGCGCGACCCCGCAGATCCAGGGGCCGGATCTCGGACCGTTTGCGGTCTGGTCCGGAGGTTTCGTCGATTTCGCCGATACCGGCAACGGCGACCTGGACATAGGATCGACCACGGTCGGCGTGAGCGCAGGCGTGGATTACCGCTTCTCCGATCGCTTCGTCGGCGGCTTCGGCCTGGGCTATGGCCACGACAAGAGCGATGTCGGGGATGATGGCACGGAAAGCCGCGGCGCGGCTTACAGCGCTGCGATCTACGGCTCCTTCAAGGCTGCCGAAAACCTGTTCCTCGACGGCCTCATCGGCGCAAGCCGGCTCGATTTCGATTCAAGCCGTTACGTCGCCTCATCAGGGGATCTCGCCTCGGGAAACAGGGATGGGCGGCAGATGTTCGGCTCGCTCACCGCGGCCTACGAATTCCGGAACAGGACATGGCTTGTCTCCCCATACGGCCGGTTCGAATTGTCCAGGTCATGGCTCGACGGGTTCACCGAGAACGGCGGGGGCATCTACGGCCTGACCTATGGCGATCAGACGGTCGATACGGCCGCGGGCGTTATCGGCCTTCGCCTCAGCTATACCATGCTGATGGACTGGGGAGCGCTGACACCAGGCATGCGGGCGGAATATACCCATGATTTGGCCAGCTCCAGCCGGCTGCGGCTCGGATATGCCGACATCGGCACGCTTCCGTACCAGTTCGAAGCGGAAGAATCGGGGGATGACTATTCCACACTCGGACTCTCGCTCGATGCTGCGCTGCTGAACAACTGGGCGGTCGGCGTGGAATACCGGGCGGCTGTCGGCAGCGGAAGACAGGACCACGCCGTCGGCATCAGGGTCAGGAGCGAATTCTAGCGTAATCCGGTTTCGCGAACACATCGCGAAATCCGTCGGCTCAATGGCAGAGCGCCGCCGGGCGCCCGCACCCGTCGATGTCATGGGCGCGACGATGTTCGACTGAGAGAATATCGATCAGGTCGACGAGTTTGAACTGGTGCTCGACTCCGCCGACATCAATATGAATCTCACCGCCGCTGATGTTTAAAGCGACGGCAACGAAGTTTCTCTCTTCGCCCTCATCCAATACCGATACGATAAACAGAGGCCCCTCCCTCTTTCGTTCATCCCTATTGATAGAGCAAATCGGTGAATGCTTTATTATTAGCATTTAATAATAATTACATTCAATACATTGCTATGGATCAATGTGTGGACGGCGGAAATGCGCCATCCGCGGTCAGCGCCGATCGAGCGTCGGATCGCTGTTCAAATGGCCGGAACGCGTGCTGCCCTTCGTCCGCGTGTCCAAAAGGCGCGACAGCACGGTCCGTTTCCTCCTGCGCGGGATGAGATCGATGTCGCTGACCAGCTTTGCGCCGCCCTCGCGCCGCTCAAGGGTGATCTTGCGGCTGTGGAAGGCTTCGAGCTCGGCGCGGTGCGCGACACTGACGATGGTGACGACGGGCAGTTCCTGGATCACCATTTCCATCATCCTGTCCTGGCTCTTCTCGTCGAGCGCCGAGGTTGCTTCATCGAGCACGATAATATCGGGATTGTGCAGCAGCAGGCGCGCGAAGGCGAGCCGCTGCTTTTCGCCGCCCGACAGGATCTGGTCCCATGGCGCCTCTTCCTCGAGCTTCTCATTGAGATAAGCGAGCCCCACCTTGTCGAGTGCCGCCCTGATCTCATCCAGCGGCCAGCCGTCGGCGGCCTTGGGATAGGCGACGGCGCGGCGCAGCGTGCCCGAGGGGATATAGGGCCGTTGCGGCAGCATGAACAACCGTCTGTCGGCATGGAAATCGACGCTGCCGTGACCCCACGGCCAGAGGCCTGAAATGGCGCGCACCAGCGTGCTCTTGCCCGAACCGGATTCGCCGGCCACCAGCACCCGCTCACCCGCTTCGATCTCGACCCGGGCTTCCTTGACCACGGCAGTGCCGTCATCGAGCGACACGGCGAGATCGTTGAGGCTCAACATCGCCTCGCCTTTCGTTTCGCCATGCTGGATGCGTCCGAGCGCATCGCTCTGTTCGGCGCGCTCCAACCCGTCGAGCGACATCATCAGCGAGGCGACGCGCCGGGCGCAGGCGTTCCAGTCGGCAAGGCGCGGGTAGTTATCGACCAGCCAACCGAAGGCGGTCTGGACGATGGCGAAGGCTGACGCAGCCTGCATCACCTCACCCAGCGTCATGCTGCCTTCGAGGAACTTCGGCGCGCAGAGCAGCACCGGCACGACGGGCGCAACCAGCATCGACCCATGCGACACGAAGGTCGTGCGCATATACTGGCGGGACAGCCGCGCCCATTGGCGCAGCACATTGGTAAACGTCTTGTCGAGGTCGCTGCGCTCCTCCGCTTCACCGCCGAGAAGCGCGATGCTCTCGCCGTTTTCGCGCACATGCGTCAGCGTATAGCGAAACTCGGCTTCCACCTGGTTCTTGACCTCGGAGACCTTGACGAAATGCCGGCCGATCACAGCGATCGTCGTCGAGGTGATCGCAGCGTAGAGCACGGCCGTCACGACCAGAAAGCCGGGAATGGTGATGGTCGTTCCACCGATCGGCAGGGTCAGAGCGCCGCCGATCGTCCAGAGAACCACGATGAAGGTCGAGGCAGACAGAAAGGCCGAGATGACGCCGGCGATGAAATCGACGGGTGATTCCGTCGCGATCCGCAGATCCTCGGAAATGCGCGCCTCGGGGTTCTTGTGGTCGCCGCCGATGAGGTTCAGCTGATAGTAGCGGCCGTTGGCCAGCCAGCGGGCAATCAGCGCGGTCGTCAGCCACCGGCGCCAGTGCCGCTGGATCATCATGCGGACATAGACCTGCGACGTGACGAGAACGACACTGCCGGCCACGAGCGGCAGGAAGACGGCGCTCAGATAATAGACGGTGGCGGCATCGTGCCGCTCGATCGCGTCGAATATGCCGCGGTTCCACCTGTTGATCCCATACTGGAAGCCGACATTCATGCAGATCATGATCAGCAGCCCGATGGAGCACGGCCAGGCGAAGCCGTCGCCGCTGCGCCCCCAGTAGCCGCGCGCGCTGATCCAGAAACGCTTCAGCAAATATCTCTTGCGCGCCTGCTCCGCCTCCTCGGGCGTCAGGTCCGGATCAGGTTCGATGACGTCGGGCGGCGGCGTGACCTCGACGGTCGATGCCTTCCCCTGGTGCGTCTCCTCGGCACCATCGGGCTTGGCGCCGTCGACCGATTTCGGCTTCCGTTTTGCGTCGGTCATGCCAGCGAAAACGGATTACAAATCGAAAGGTTTCATGAGGAGATCGAGGAGCCGACCATGCGGGAGATCCGCTATCTGGACAAGCTGGTCGACGAGCTTGCCAAGGGAAAGGCGATGGAGAAGATCCTGCGGGCATAGGCGGCGGCCCCGGCCCGCGGCTTCAGTCGACCGCTCCGCATTCTGAAGGATACCAAGCGCGGTGGCCCGTTCCGAAAGCTACCGCTGCACATTGACGGCAACAAAACGCCACTAGCGGACATCGTGTGTTGCGGACGAAATCAAACGTCTGAGCCCGATTTCGCGAAATCGAGTGAATGCCGATACGCCCTCTTTTGCCTTTGCGCGAATAAGCGCCCCCTCATACCCCTCAACGATACTGGCGGTAAGATCGCCGATGTTCTCTTCGGTGCCGATATCACCATCTTGCTGCGCGATGATCAGCAGCCCCTGGATACTTTTCTCCCAGCGCTCAAATGACGTGGCAAGTGCGTCTAGCACAACTGCGCTTCTGCCTGCAGCAGTTTGGGCAATCATACCGTAAAGGCACCCGGCATATGGGGCTTCCGTCCTGTACTCGTTTTCAAGATATGCGAAGTAGGCATCGAGCCGATCCAGCGGGCGGAGCGACGTGTCGGTGAAGAATTTCTCCCTCAGATGCAGATACTTTTCCTCGTACGCTTCGATGACCGCTACAACGAAGTCATCCTTGCTCTGAAAGAAATAATAGAAGGACCCTTTCGGTACATCGACCGCTTTCAGAATCGGCCCGATCCCGACGCCTTCGTAGCCATGCGCCAGCAATTGCCGCATGCCTTCGGAAACAAGGCGATCTCGTGTCGTAAATTGACCATCCATCACTAGACCAATCGTCTACACATCTGCTTACACACATTTATCTCCGTAGAGCGAGCTTTGGATGAGCATAGCACGCAGCAGGATTATCGGCATCTATCTCGTGGTTGCTTCGGCTGTTCTATGGAGCACGGCCGGGCTCTTCGTCCGGATCGCCGACATGGATGTCTGGTCCATGGTCGCTTGGCGCTCAGCCTTCTCGTTCATCACCCTTGGTGCTGTCGTGTTGATCCAACGGATATCGACGAAGAAAAGTGCTGAAAGGACTTTCGGCATACCGGGCGTGGCTGCATGTGCCGTCTCCACGGTGGCGGCGATAACCTACATCGCGTCTCTGCAGTGGACGACTGTTGCGAATGTCATGACGGTTTACGCCACGCTGCCGTTTGTTACGACCGGAATCGCCTTTCTATGGCTGCGGGATCGGGTGACCTATCGATTTCTCCTGGCCGGCTTTTTCGCCTTCTCGGGAGTTGCTATTTCGGTCGGGGCCGCGATGTCGGCAAAAGACCTCCTAGGCATCCTTGCTGCCTTTGTCATGACTGCCGGATGCGCCACACAGATTGTCATCGCCAAGCGGTTTCCAAGCATGGATTCGACGATGATGACGGTCTTTGCCGCGTTGGCATGTTTCTGTATCGCCCTTCCGCTTATGCAATATTCGATACCGACATCGACACAACTGCTCGCATCTGCGTTCTATGGGATTTTCACGACAGGGATTGGTTATGTGCTGCTGTTGCTTGGTTCTCGCCGGATCGCTTCCGGGGAAGCCGGGCTACTATCCATGCTTGATGTCATCCTTGGTCCGGTATGGGTCTGGGTTTTCCTTGGCGAGGATATCGTGCCGCCAGTCCTTGTGGGCGGCGCAGTCGTTTTGATTTCGGTCATTTGGTATCTTCTGCCCAGCCGTAAGGCCGCCGCCTTCACTTGAGCAATGTCCGTTTTGGGCCGACTGCCGCCTTCCGCTTCGCGCCGATTGCGGCCTTGCACGCTTATTCTTCGTATCTGCTCGCGACAGCAAGCATTTTGTCAACGTTGCTCAAAGAAGCCGTGCCGCTCTGCGACCTCATTCACCAACGCTCCTGGTCGAAGGCTTTCTGAAACGATCTGCGCCTTAACCTCATCTGTCCAATGCCGATGCGTCTCACGCCCAGACTTCCTGGTCGTGAGAACCTCCAATGTACTCTCCATGGAGAAACTCCCGTTGCTCGTCCATCGATACGCGATCACAGATCAGGGCGACGAGGACAACGTGGGAGCGGAACACCGGTTACGGTGAAAAGAGTCATCGCCATCTGCGAATTGCGGACGTCGACGTCAAAAACTCCCGACTCGACCGGAATTCGATGCTGATATTCAATCTTCGCGCCTCTCGCCATTTGGGCCGGGCCGCCTAAGTTCATCGAGGAAGATTGTGCCCGCTATCGCGATTTCAGGCTCGCTCTCGCCTGACCTCACCCATGGCAACGATAGACGACGCGACTTCGACTTGCCCAAGCCTCAAATCCATTCGCGGCTCATTGCGGCTTGCGCAATCCAGACTTGAGACATCCGCCCGGGAGGGGCGTCAACAGGGAGGCTCGTCATGAAAATCGTTCTTATCGGCGGCACAGGGCTCATCGGGTCCAAGACCGCAGCGCGTCTGCGCAGCAAGGGCCATGAGGTGCTGGCCGTCTCGCCGAGCACCGGCGTCAACACAATATCAGGGGAAGGCCTGACGAACGCGCTTGATGGCGCCGACGTCGTCGTCGATCTTGCAAACTCTCCGTCGTGGGAAGACAAGGCGGTCCTCGACTTCTTCGAAACCTCGGGCCGCAATCTGCTCGCCGCCGAAGCCAAGGCCGGCGTAAAGCACCATGTCGCGCTCTCGATCGTTGGAACGGAGCGACTGCCCGAGAACGGCTACTTCAGGGCCAAGCTCGCCCAGGAAAAACTCATCAAGGCATCGTCTATTCCGTACACGATCGTCCATTCCACCCAGTTCTTCGAATTCCTGAAGGGCATCGCCGACGAAGCCACCGTCGGCACCGTCGCGCGTCTTTCTCCTGCGGCTTTCCAGCCTATCGCATCGGATGACGTTGCCGATGCGGTGGCGGATGCAGCACTTGCAAAGCCGCAGAACGCCACGATCGAGATTGCCGGTCCCGAGCGCGGTCCGATGTACGAGATCGTCGCCCGCTATCTGAAAGCGGCCAATGATCCGAGGACGGTCGAGCCAGACGTTCATGCGCGCTATTTCGGCTCCGAACTGGACGATCGCTCGCTCGTGCCCGGCGAGGGCGCGAGGATAGGCAGGATCGGCTTCGAGGATTGGTTTCGACAGTCCCAAAGGCCGACGTAAATCCCTGCAGCCGAAATTGATCCAAGCATCAACCCAGATCCGCATTCAACGAGCAGAAGGATTACGACAATGAATTCAGCTTTGTTATCGCTATGCCTGTCGGCTTCGATTTGCCTCGGCGCTTTGCCGGCCGCCGCCGCCGAAGCGGCAACCGTCACCCCGATCATGAAAAAGGACCTTCCGGATTATCCCGGCAAGGAAGGGCTGATGATATCGGTCGAGTATGAGCCGGGAGGGTCCACGCCCATTCACAAGCATGAGGCAGATGCATTCGTCTACGTTATCGAGGGCTCGATCGTGATGCAGCTCAAGGGCAAAGAAGAAGTCACCGTCTCGCCGGGAGAGACATTTTACGAAAGTCCCACCGACATTCACCTAGTCAGCCGCAATGCGAGCAAGACCAAACCGGCGAAATTCATCGTCGTGCTGCTGAAGAAGAAGGACGCACCGGTTCTCATGCCGGTGGAATGACATCAGGCACGGTGGCGGCGAAGCCGGGTGTCCCTGACACCCGGCGCCCTTGGCGCTCCCTGGTTTGTTGACCAAGCCGGCCAACCCCTCGTTCGTCATCGCCAAGGCTTGACAAGGCCGGTCGCCCATTATTTATATCCATCCGGATGGAAATAAATCAGGATTGGGCAATGGGCAGGAAACGTGTCATCGATCAACAGGCCGTGCTTGACGCCGCCGAGCGTGTTGTCGGGCGCGATGGCGCCGCAAACCTCACGGTCGATGCCGTCGCCAGGGAAGCAGGCGTCAACAAGGCGAGCGTGCTTTACGACCACAAGTCCAAGCAGGCGCTGGTCGAGGCCGTCGTCGATCGTGCCTTCCGGCGCGACAATGCGCATCACGCCCATATCGAGGAACAGCTCGCCGACCCAAGCAATCGCGCCGTCAAGGGACGCATCGCCGCTGCTGCCGAGCCGCCGCCCGAGGAATTCCGGGCCGTTGCCCTGAACCTGAGTGCGGCCCTGACACTCGATGCCGGGCTACGCGAAAAGATGCAGGCGAACCAGGCCGCGACGATATCAAGGATCATCGAGACATCCTCCTCCCCGCGCGGGGCGCTGCTCGCCTATCTCGCGCTCGAAGGTCTGAAATTCCTCGAATATCTCGACTTCCATCACTTCGCCCGCGAGGACCGCGACAGGCTCATCCGCGAAATCAACTGGCTGGTGACGACAGAACCCCAGGAGATCGACCTTCCGGCCATCAGGACGAACTGATCTCCCAACCTTTCAGGCAGGACGACATGACCGATACGAGCATTGGCGCAGCCGCCGCGGCCACGGATGAACGCGCGCCCTTCCGGCGCATCTTTCTGACCGGAGGAAGCGGCTTCGTCGGCCGCAACCTGATCCGCCACTTCATTGCCCGCGGAATCGAGGTCACCGCGCTCGCCCGCAGCGGCAGGTCCGCAGAGATCGTCCGGGCACTTGGCGCCACTCCCTGCCGGGGCGATATCCTCGACGATGGTCTGGCATCCGGCATATCGGGCCATGACGCCCTCATCCACGCGGCTGCGGATACCGGCCATGGCCCGCCGACCGCCGGGCAGCGGCACGTGAACGAGGATGGCACTCGTCTCGTCATCGAGGCCGCCCGTGCCGCGGGCGTCCGCAAAGTGATCCATCTCAGCACGGAGTCGGTTCTGGCGACCGGCAAGCCACTGGTTGATGTCGATGAGACCGCGCCCTTGCCCCGTCGGCCCGCCGGCGGCTATTCGCGCAGCAAGGCGGCAGCCGAGCGCATCGCGCTGGCAAACAGCACTCCGGGCTTTCCCGTCACCGTGCTGCGCCCGCGCTTCGTCTGGGGCCGCGACGACACGACGGCCCTTCCCGCACTGATGCAAGCCGTCCGATCCGGAAAATTCGCCTGGATCAGCGGCGGCCAATATCTGACATCGACCACCCATATCGCCAATCTCTGCACAGCCGTCGAGCTTGCGCTTGCGCATGGGCGCGGCGGCGAAATCTATTTCATCGCCGATGGCGACCCGGTGCCCTTCCGGGCTTTCGTGTCGGCCCTGCTGGAGACGCAAGGGCTGACCGCGCCGAAAAACTCCATTCCGCGCCCGCTCGTCAGAGCGATCGCCGCCATCGGCGATATGCTCGCGGCCATCTCCCGCGGCAGGATCGTTCCGCCGCTGACGCTTCAATCCTATGCCACATCAGCAGTCGAGGTATCCCTCGACATCGGCAAGGCGCGGCGTGAGCTGTCATACGTACCGGTAGTTTCCCACGAACAGGGTCTGGAAGAGCTTCGGTCCTGGCAAACAGGTCAGTGATCAACGTTTGATGTAGCCCCAACCATCAAAGCGCATTTCATCGCCTTGCCGATCAGGCCAACAACCCGTGCAGGACGAGATCGATATGCGCTTTCACGTACGCATCCTTGTCCAGAACTCGCCGCTCGTCGAAGAGCAGCTTGAAGAACAGGAAGGTGATGGCGGGCGCCACGACGGCATCGGCGAACGCGGCCGGCGCCGAGCGGAATTCGCCAAGCCTTACGCCGTCATCGATGAGAGACTGCATTTGCCAGTCAAGAGGATCGATGAATGCCTCGTGATGCCTGTCGACGATCTGGGGGAAGCGCAAGCCTTCGGCGATGATGAACCGCATCAGCTCGCGCAATCTGCGATCCCTGGTCACGAGATCGTAGATCAGCTCGATCGTTTTCTGGAGCCGCTCCGTGGCGGTCCCCTTCAACTCATTTGCGCTCGCCAGAAGACCTTCCAGGGGCACTGAAATGTGCCTGATCATCGCTTCGAATAGCTGCTCCTTGGTCTCGAAGTAAACATAGATCGTTCCCTTCGTGACCCCGACCCTGGCGGCAATATCCTCAACGCGTGTCGCGATATAGCCGCGCTCGACGAACTCTTCGAATGCCGCCTCCAGGATCTCTATGGGCCGGCGGGCCTTCTGCTCGGCGCGTGTCAGTTTCTTCGTATCGGGCATTCCTCACCTTGAGCTTTTTTTGTCGCTGGGCGTCAAGAAATTTTCATTGACTGATGGGTTAGTCAATATTATTCCTCTGCCGAACTGATACAAGGGGTAAATCATGAAAACTGTCCTTGTTGCCGTCTGGCTGGGCGTCAGCGCAATCGCGCTCGCCTCATGCGAAGAGCAAAAAGCGACTGAGGCAAAGCCGAAAAATGTAGAAGCCGTCGTGGCCAAGGTCACGCCGACAGTCGAAACCAACGCCATAACAGGCGAGGTCAGCGCCCGCGTCGAAAGCGACCTGTCCTTCAGGGTCAGCGGACGCATCGTCGAGCGTTTCGTCGATGTCGGCTCGTCGGTGAAGGCCGGACAGGTGCTCGCGCGCATGGACGCCGAGGAACAGAGGGCCGATCTCGGCGTCGCCACGGCAAACCTGCAGTCGGCCATTGCCCAGCAGACGCAGGCGCAGCTCGCCTTCGACCGGCAGCAGAACCTCTTCAGGACGCAGGTTGCGACCCGCGCCGCACTCGATCAGGCCCAGGAAACGCTGCTGACCGCTCAGGGCAGCGTGAAACTGGCGCAGGCGCAATTGGATACGGCGCAGGATGCCCTTTCCTACACCGAACTGCGCGCCGATGCCGACGGCGTCATCACCGCCAGAAACGCCGAAGTCGGCCAGGTCGCCCAGGCGGCGCAGCTCATCTTCACGCTTGCGCATGACGGGCCGCGTGACGCCGTCTTCAACGTCTTCGAGTCGCTTTATCTCGGCCGCAACCTCGAAAACACGGTCGCCGTCAGCCCCCTTTCGGCGCCATCGCACAAAACGGAAGCTTCCGTGCGCGAAATCTCGCCGACGATCGATCCGTCGACCGGAACGATCAGGGTCAAGGTGGGTCTCGAAGCAACGCCGGACATGCAGCTCGGCGCTCCCGTCGTCGGCTCCTTCCGCACCAAAGCGCAGGACGCGATCGAGCTGCCGTGGTCGGCCATGGCCTCCAAGAGCGGCCAACCGGCCGTCTGGATCATCGAACCCGCCTCGTCGAGCGTGTCGCTGCACCCGGTCGATGTCTCCGATTATGAAACCGGCCGTTTTGCGGTGCGCGCGGGTGTTTCCCCCGGAGACATCGTCGTCGTCGACGGCACGAAGTTCCTGCGACCGGGCGAGGTCGTCACCTATGACAAGGAAGCCGCAGAATGAATATCCGTATCACAGCCGGCCTTGCGATCCTCGGATCATTGCTGCTGACCTCCTGCCAGAAGCAGGCGGAAGCCCATAACGAGCCGCCGCGTCCCGTCCTTTCCGCCGTCGTCAAATCGACCGCCGCCTCCGCGCTGACCCTGCCGGGCACGGTCGAGGCGAGGATCGAGACGCAGCTTGCCTTCCGCGTCCTCGGACGGGTCATCGCGCGCAAGGTCAGCGTCGGCGATGTCGTCAAGAAGGGCGATGTCGTTGCCGCCATCGATCCGCTGGCGCTGGAGCTTGCAGTCAAGAGTTCGCAGTCCGAACTTTCGAACGCCCAGGCGCAGCTGACGAATGCCGCCTCCACCGAAGAACGTCAGCGATCCCTGCTCGAGAGCCGGTCGGGAACCGAAGCGGCCTACGAGGAGGCCGAGCTCGGGCGCAAGAGCGCCGTCGCCGCGGTCGCCAAGGCCCAGGCCAATCTCGACAAGGCCGAAGAGCAGCTCGGATATGCCCAGCTCCGGGCGGAATTCGACGGCGTCGTGACGGCAACCTCGGCCGAAGTCGGCCAGGTCGTGGCCGCCGGTCAGAGCATCGTTACCATCGCCCGCCCGGAACAGAGCGATGCGGTGATCGACATACCCGTCGCAAGCTTCGACGGCCTCAAGGTGGGCTCGCCCTTCGAGATCGCCCTGCAGCTCGACCCGACCATCCGCACGAGCGGTACGGTGAGGGAAATCGCGCCCGAAGCCGAGGCGACGACCCGCACGCGGCGCACGAAGATAGCGCTCATCGATCCGCCTGCCGCCTTTCGCCTGGGCTCGGTCGTCACGGCAACCGCAACCGTGGACGCCCAACCGACGATCCTGCTCCCCTCCTCCTCCATCCTGACGAAGGACGGAAAGCCCAATGTCTGGGTGGTCGACACCGCCGCCGCCAAGGTTTCCATCCGCCCGATCAGGATCGACGGAGACATCCCCGAGGGAGGCTCCGTTCGCATCGCCGAAGGCGTCAGCCCGGGTGATCGGATCGTCGTTGCCGGTGTTCACAAACTCGTCGATGGCCAGGCCGTCAGAATAGACTGAGGAATAGTCTCCGTGAAAAAATTCAACCTGTCCGACTGGGCGCTCGAACATCGTTCGCTCGTCTGGTACTTCATGATCGTCTTCATTCTGGCCGGCGCCTTTTCCTATATCAGCCTCGGCCGCGAGGAAGATCCCAATTTCACCATCAAGACCATGATCATCCAGGTGCAATGGCCTGGCGCCTCGGCCGAGGAAGTGACGAAACAGGTCACCGACCGTGTCGAAAAGAAACTCGAAGAGCTTGAATCGCTCGATTACACGAAGAGCGAGACGGTTGCCGGGCAGACGACGATCTTCGTCGAACTGCTGCCGACGACCAAGGCTAGGGATGTGAATGCCATCTGGATGCGCGTGCGCAACATGATCGGCGACATCAAGGGAGATTTCCCGAGCGGCGTCGTCGGGCCGTTCTTCAACGATCGCTTTGGCGATGTCTTCGGCAATATCTACGCCTTCACCAGTGACGGGCTGACGCAGCGCCAACTCCGCGATCTGGTCGAGGACGCGCGCGCAAAAGTGCTGACGGTTCCAAATGTCGGCAAGGTGGACATAATCGGCGCACAGGACGAAGCGATCTATCTTGAAATTTCGACGCGCAAGGTTGCCGCCCTCGGCCTCAACCAGCAGTCCGTGATCGAGACGCTGCAGGCGCAGAATGCCGTCACACAATCCGGCTTCGTCGATGCCGGTCCCGAGCGCATCGCCTTGCGGGTGAGCGGCCAGTTCACTTCCGAGGAAAGCCTGAAATCGATCAATCTTCGCGTCAACGACCGCTTCTTTCCGCTGACCGATGTCGCCACGATCAAGCGCGGTTACGTCGATCCGCCCTCCGCGCTGTTCCGCTATAACGGCCAGCCGGCGATCGGGCTTGCGATCGGCATGAAGACGGGCGCAAACCTGCTGGAATTCGGCGAAGCGCTCGACAAGGAGATCGAGCAGGTCACCGCAGACCTTCCTGTTGGCGTCGACGTCGAGCGCGTCTCCGATCAGCCCGCCGTCGTGGATGAGGCCGTGTCGGGCTTCACGCGCGCGCTGTTCGAGGCGATCGTCATCGTGCTGGCGATCAGCTTCATCAGCCTCGGCGTGCGCGCAGGGCTCGTGGTTGCCATCTCCATTCCGTTGGTGCTGGCGATCACCTTCCTCGTCATGGCCTATACCGGCATTTCGATGCAGCGTATCTCGTTGGGCGCACTGATCATCGCCCTTGGCCTCCTGGTCGATGACGCGATGATTGCCGTGGAAATGATGGTGGCCCGCCTGGAGGTCGGCGACGATCTCAGGAAGGCCGCGACATACGTCTATACCTCGACCGCCTTCCCGATGCTGACGGGTACGCTGGTAACGGTCGCGGGCTTCATCCCCGTCGGACTGAACTCCAGCGCCGCCGGCGAGTTCACCTTCACCCTTTTCGTGGTCATTGCCGTCTCGCTCGTGGTGTCATGGGTGGTGGCGGTGCTGTTCACGCCGCTGCTCGGCGTGTCCATCCTGCCAAAGACCATGAAATCGCATCACGAGCAGAAGGGTCGCTTCGCGCGGATCTTCGCCTGGCTGCTCGGCCTGGCCCTGCGCTGGCGCTGGATAACCATCGGCGCGACGGTGGCGGTGTTTGCCGTCTCCATCGGCGGCATGAGCCTTGTGCAGCAGCAGTTCTTCCCCTCCTCCGACCGGCCGGAACTGATCGTCGACTGGAACCTGCCGCAGAACAGCTCGATTTCGGAGACGAACAAGCAGATGGCGAAGTTCGAAAGCGAGATGCTGGCCAATAACAAGGATATCGACCACTGGACGAGCTATGTCGGCCAGGGGGCGCCCCGCTTCATCCTGTCCTTCGACGTGCAGACGCCCGATGTCTCCTTCGGCCAGACCGTGATCGTCACCAAGGGGCTCGACGTCCGCGACAAGGTCAAGGAGGAGCTGCAGGCCTATCTGACGAAGACCTTCCCCGGCACCGACGCCTTCGTAAAGCTTCTCGACATCGGCCCGCCGGTCGGCAAGCCCGTGCAATATCGCGTCAGCGGGCCTGACATCCAGAAGGTCCGTGATCTCTCCCACCAGCTTGCCGGCATCGTCGGCCAGCATCCGCTGCTCTCCAACATGACCTACGACTGGAACGAACCGTCCCGCGTGGTCAAGGTCGATGTTCTCCAGGACAAGGCACGCCAGCTCGGCGTCTCCTCGCAGGATATCGCAACGGCGCTCAACAGCATCGTCGAGGGATCGGCGGCCACGCAGATCCGCGACGACATCTATCTCGTCGAAGTGATCGGCCGGGCCGAGACCTCCGAGCGAGGCTCGATCGAGACGGTGCAGAACCTTCAGCTTGCCGGCTCCAACGGCAACTCGGTTCCTCTGTCGGCGGTTGCGAACTTCCACTACGAACTGGAGCAGCCGACGATCTGGCGGCGCACCCGCATACCGACCGTCACCCTCAAGGCGGCGGTGGTGGGACCGACACAGCCGGCGACGATCGTCACCGAACTGGCGCCGAAAGTCGACGAGTTCCGCAAGGGCCTTCCGAGCGGCTACCGCATCGTCGACGGCGGCTCGATCGAGGAAAGCGCCAAGGCGCAGGGACCGATCGTGGCAGTCGCGCCGCTGATGCTGTTTACCATGGCGACGATCCTGATGATCCAGCTGCAGAGTTTCAGCAGGCTCTTCCTGGTCTTCGCCGTCGCCCCCACCGCGCTGATCGGCGTTGTCGCGGCACTGCTCTTCAGCAATTCACCCATGGGCTTCGTCGCAATCCTCGGCATCCTGGCGCTGATTGGCATCCTGATCCGCAACTCGGTGATCCTCATCGTGCAGATCGAGCACCTTCGAAGCGAGGGCGTGCCACCCTGGCAGGCCGTCATCGAAGCGACGGAGCACCGAATGCGCCCGATCATGCTGACGGCTGCCGCAGCGACACTCGCGCTGATCCCGATCTCCAGGGAAATCTTCTGGGGACCCATGGCCTACGCGATGATGGGCGGCATTGTCGTCGGCACGGTCCTGACGCTGCTCTTCCTGCCGGCTCTCTATGTTGCCTGGTTTCGAATACCCCGCGAGGCCTGACAACATCGGGCCCGCCCGGATCATTCCGGGCGGGCCGCGCCCCACTGACTGGAGCAATTCCAGTAGGACGGAATGCCCTAGCAGCCGACAGCCGCGCCCAAACTCTCAAGCGCCTCACGCACCCGCCCACGTGCTGCCTCCGGAAGACCGAGCACCGGGCGCGGCGGCGCAAACCGGCCGAGGCCGATGAGATCGGCAATGGTGTACATGACGCGGAAACTGCCGAATTCCTTGAACAGCGC
Source organism: Rhizobium sp. WYJ-E13 (assembly GCF_018987265.1). Classification (NCBI taxonomy): domain Bacteria; kingdom Pseudomonadati; phylum Pseudomonadota; class Alphaproteobacteria; order Hyphomicrobiales; family Rhizobiaceae; genus Rhizobium; species Rhizobium sp. WYJ-E13. Next base: position 1,894,305 of record NZ_CP076853.1, read on the forward strand.
CCAGAGCGGCGCGAAGGCATCGTTGATGCGTCCCACGTCCTTGGTGTCACCCGCCTGCGCCGCCCTCGTCAGCTTCAGCGCCTCGGCGGGCAGCAGGCCCGCAACCACGCTGTACCAGCCATCGGCGCCTGCCAGGAGCGCATCCGCAGCACCCCAGTCGCCGCTGTAGCCGACCGCAAAACCGTCAGGCGTCACCGAGCGGAGACTTCCGATCTCCTCTGCGAAATCGCCATTGGCGGGCAACGGCATCTTCACCGCTTTCACCGTACCGAGCTTCGCAAGCCGGGCGATCAGCTCGACGCTGAAGGTGAATTTCGTCGTGCCCGGATTGTTGTAGATGCAGAGCGGCAGCTGCCCGGCATCGGCGACGGCTGCAAAATGCTCATAGACCTCGTCGTCTGTGAGCGGCGTATAGGAAACCGGCGCCAGCAGAAGGCCGTTCGCCCCGAGTTCCCGCGCATTCCTGGCAAGCGCCTGCGCCTCATCCGTCCTGAGCGCGCCGACGCCGACGATGACAGGGATCTTGCCGCCGACAGCAGACATCGCCGTTTCCACCGCCCGGCGGCGCTCTCCGCGCGACAGGAAAGCGTAAGCGCCGGTGCTGCCGAGTAAGCCAATGGAATCCGCGCCAGCGGCCTGAATGCGGGCAAGCAGCGTGGCGAGCGCGCCGGTATCGACGTTGCCGGAGGCGTCGGTCGGCGTGATCGGAAAGGCGGAAAGGCCATGAAAAAGCGGCATCGGGAATTTCCTTCTATGCACGTGACAGCAGGAGCTTCATGCCCGCCGCCCCGAAGACGAGGGCCAGCGTGCCCTCGATCCAGCGCCGCGCATGGCGATACATGCGGATCATCGGCGCGGTGGAGAAGACCAGCGCATAGCCGCAGAAGATGGTGATGCTCAGAATAGCGCAGCCCGCAAGGATGACGGCGACTGTCGCCGGCGTCGCGCCCGGACCGAGGCCGAGCGTCATGGTCGCGATCCAGCCGAGCAGCGCCTTCGGGTTCGTCAGATGCATGAGCAACCCGCGCCGATAGAGGCTGAAGCCCGAGGCCGGCCTGATGGCATCGATCGCCCTGCCCTGCTTCTCGTCGGAGGTCATGGCGGATTTGCCGGCCTTGTAGGCCAGGAACATGAGGTATAGACCGCCTGCTATCTTCAGAACGATGAGCGCCTGGGCATATTGCGCCAGAATGGCGGAAACGCCGGTCGCCGCCATCGAGCCCCAGAAGAGCGAGCCGCTGACGACACCGGCCGCAATCATCAGCGCCGACTGGCGACCCTGATGCATGGCGACGCCCATGATGCGCATATTGCTGGGACCGGGGCTGGCTGCAGCGATGATATAGGCGGTGAAGACGAGGGCAAGGTGATGCGTATCGAATGACATTCCGATTTCCCTAGAAGCGTGCGCAGACCTCACATGCCGTTCAGGAGCCTGAACGAGATCAGCCACATGACACAGGCGATGATGGTTTCGAGAATGCGCCAGGACGCCGGCCGTGAAAAGATGGGGCGGAGCCAGGCCGCACCATATCCCAATGAAAAAAAGAACAGGAAGGAACCGGTCGCAGCGCCTGCGGCAAACGCCGCCTGATGGCCGGCAAAACGCGTCGAGATCGTGCCGAGCAGGATGACCGTGTCGAGATAGACATGCGGGTTGAGCCAGGTGAGCGCCAGGCACATGGCCATCGTCTTGCCGAAGCTCGCCCCCGCCCCGTTGGCAACCTGCAGCGCGCCTGACGACCGCACCGCCGAATAGAGGCTTTTCACCCCATACCAGATGAGGAATGCCGCTCCACCATAGCGCATGACCGGATCGAGCCAGGGCATGAGGTTTACCACCTGCTGCAGGCTGGTGACACCGACGACGATCAGGATCGCATCCGAGAGAGCACAGGCCAGGCAGACGGCAAACACATATTCCTTGCGCAACCCCTGCCGCAGGATGAAAGCATTCTGCGCACCGATCGCGACGATCAGGCTGAGCCCGGCGGCCAAGCCGGTGAAGTAGGTCGTAAAGTCCATGATATCAGAGGTTTCCATCGCGTTGTTGAGACGCTCCGTAGACGGATCGGGCGGATTAGGATAGTTAATCTTCCTAACGTCAATTAAGCATAACTTACCCATGATCGATTATCCCGCCCTCCGCGTGCTGCTTGCCGTGGTCCAGACCGGCAGCTTCGAAAAGGCCGCCGCCATCCTGAACGTCACGCCATCGGCCGTCTCGCAGCGCATCAAGCAGTTGGAAGAGCGCCTGGGCACCGCCCTCGTCGTGCGTGGCACGCCGTGCACGGCTACGGAAAAGGGCGACTGGCTCTGCCGGCACATGGAAAATGTCGGCATGCTGGAAAGCGAATTGCTGGAGCACCTGCCTGATCTCAGCGACCGCGACAGTCCCGAACAGCACGTCACGCTGCGGATCGCCACCAGCGCCGACAGCCTCGGCACCTGGTTTCTGGAGGCGATGGCGGATTTCTCGAAAACCTCCAACTATCTCCTGAACATTTCCGTCGACGATCAGGACCACACGGCCGAATGGCTGGAGCGCGGCCGCGTCATCGCCGCCGTCACGAGCATGGAAAGGCCGGTCGCCGGCTGCCGCCGCTACTCGCTCGGCGCGCTGCGCTACCACGCGACCGCAAGCCCCGAATTCGTCCGCCGCTATTTTCCCGATGGCGTCACCCCGCAAGCGCTTGCCCGCGCCCCGTCCATCACCTTCAATCAGAAGGACCGCCTGCAGGCAGACTGGATCCGCCGCACGTTTGCGACAGATGTCAACGCACCGACGCACTGGCTGCCGGCCACACAGGGCTTTCTCGATGCCGCCCTGCTCGGCATGGGCTGGGGCATGAACCCGATCCACCTGACCGAGCACCACATCAAGGCCGGCCGCCTCGTCGAGCTGATATCGGGCACGCCTCTCGATGTCGTGCTCTACTGGCAGATCAGCCGCCTTGCCGCCGACCGGCTTGTGGGCCTGACGCAAAAGGTGATCGAGGTGGCGAGGCGGTCGCTGGTGTGAGGGTGATCTGGGTTCGAAGTCCCGAAAACGGACCCTCCTTCTGATGGCGCCCTCCTTCCATTGGAGCGCGACAAACCTTTGCAGTGACCGCTTCGCGGATTCCATTCCTGTTGAAGGCGGCACTCTCGTGAAGCGTCGCCACATGACCGTCTCAGTGGTATCATGAACCAGCACGGTCCGGTGTCGGGCGGATGATGCATATCGCGTCAATCGCTGGGGTTTCATCCGGCGGATCTCCTGAGGGAGAGACAGCCATGGCAACTGCAAGAGCGGAGCGGCGGCTGGCCGCGATTCTGGCCGCCGATGTCGTCGGCTATTCCCGCCTCGTCGAACATGACGAGGCTGGGACTTTGTCGGCCCTGAAGGTTCTGCGCCGGGAGGTGATCGATCCGCTGCTGGCCGAGTATCAGGGCCGTATTGTCAAGCTGATGGGCGACGGTGCGCTCGTGGAGTTCGGCTCGGTCGTCGATGCCGTCGCGTGCGCGGTCGCCGTCCAGAAGGGCGTTGCCGAGCACCAGGCCGATATCCCGACGGAGCAACGCATCATCTTCCGGATCGGCGTCAATCTCGGCGATGTGATCCACGAGGTAGATGGGGATCTCTACGGCGATGGCGTCAATATCGCTGCCCGCCTCCAGACCTTGGCGGATCCAGGCGGCATTTGCATTTCCGGCACGGCATACGATCACCTCCAGGGCAAGCTTGACTGCGACTACGAGTACCTCGGCGAACGCGCGCTCAAGAACATGGAGCGGCCGGTGCGACTGTACCGCCTCCTTCTGGAAGGGACGACCGCACGAACGGTATCGCCCAGGCCCGCACTTCCGGACCGACCATCCATTGCCGTGCTGCCGTTCAACGCCATGAGCGCCGACCCGGAGCAGGACTTCTTCAGCGATGGGCTCACCGAAGACATCACCACCGCGCTGTCCAAGCTCAGGGGCTTCTTCGTGATCGCCCGCAACACGATGTTCACCTACAAGGGAAAGCCCGTGGATGTGCGCGCCATCGGGCGCGAACTCGGGATCCGCTATGTTCTCGAGGGCAGTGTCCGCAAGTCCGGCAACCACGTGAGGGTGACCGCGCAGCTCATCGATGCGGCCTCCGAAGCCCATCTCTGGGCCGAGAGGTACGACGGCGACCTCGGCGACATCTTCGTCATTCAGGACGAAATCACCGCAAGCGTCGTCGGCCGCATCGGGCCGGAACTCCTGGCGGCAGAGCATGCCCGCGAAAGCCCCAAGCCGCATCATGGCCTTGATGCCTGGGAATGTGTCGTGCGGGCAGTGTTCCTGTGTTCCCAACTATCTGAGGAGAGCAGCCGGAAGATGCTCCCCCTGCTTGATCGGGCAATCGGACTGGCTCCCGATTATGCCCAGGCGCTCGCCATGAAAGGTTGGATTATGATGTGGCGCGCGTTCCAGGGATGGGAGGACATGGGATACGCCGTGGCCCTTGCCAGGGATATCGTCCAAAAAGCCATTGCCGCCGACGATAAGGAACCGTGGGCTTACCTTGCGCAGGCGATGATAGCCTTTGCGACGCGCGACAATGTCCTGGCGATGGCAGCGATCAGCCAGGCTGTCGCGATCAACCCCAACTCCGCGTTCGCACACGGCCAGTTGGGACTTGCGCATGCCAACGCGGGCCGCGCGGCGGACGCCATTCCTTGCATCGACTACGCCCTCAGACTGAGCCCGCGCGAGGCTTTTCTCGGCGACTTTCAGTTCTACTACGCCATGGCTTACTTCCAGGGCGCGAATTATGAGCTTGGATTGCGTTATGCACGGGAGGCGCATCGCCTGCGGTCCGGCCATGCGCTTCCGCTGATCATCGGCACCGCCTGTGCCGGACTTCTGGACAACCAGGAGGCTGCCACGGACTTGCTCGGACGACTCAAGTCGCTCGTTCCTGACATCTCACGGGGCGCGGTCGCAGCAACATCGTCTTTCATCCGCGCCGAGGATCGGGAGCGCCTGATCGAGGGACTTGCCCGTGCCGGCCTGAATTGACGGGCTGGATTGACCTCGAGAACCGATCGCTTACTGGTGAAGAGCGTTCCTGGCAATATGTCGCGCCCATCTCGCGGCCACCGCAACAAAGCTACCAACACGAAGATCGCTTCAGCTATCGCCGAAACGCTCCCGTGATTGGCTCATCGCGAGTAAGGGCGTCCAGACGCTGGAAGGCGTGGCTCAAGTCCGGTGGCGTTTGTTTTTGAGCCAATGGAGGTATTGCGGTCGCTCACAGGGCTATTATCATCTGCAGATGCGCGGACAGTAATCGGAGTTTTCGGCGTGTGCATTGCAAAGAAAAGTCTGCAACTCGCCATTTCCGGCGTTACGTCCGCCGATCTCCCCGATGACTATTGGGTCATCGATCTCGACAGTCCAGATGGGTACGAAGCACAAAACCGGCATGATGTCATTTTCCAGGTTTCCTTCGACGTTGGACCGGTAAGTTCACTCGGCCGTGACTTGTTTGAATGTGTAGTTTTAACGCCGAACCATCTGCATCGATTTGCACACCCACGCCATGGCCTAATCGTTCTTGAGGAATACACTTACGGTGCATTCAGAGACCGCCTGAAGGGTGTTATTAGAGCGTGCGAGGCTCCCTCTTGGTATGAATGCCTGAAAAACTTGCGGAGGCATTTTCGCTGGGAGTACGAAGGTATGTATTCCGAAGCAGAGTTGGAGGCATTGAACTCTTGAGGGGACGGCATGAGATCGGCCGTTGAAAGCCTTCGTGATATCAGGGAGAGCTGGAGAAGACTCTCTCGGTGAACGGTTGAATTCACATGGATCAGCCGAAACCTCGTGAATGCCCGGGCGAACTCCGGGGGAGCTTGCTTCCCGATCTACCGCTTGGCGCAGCGCATAAACAATGCCATACCGAGGGCCACAACGGAGCCATCGATGACCGGGAACGCTTCTCTGCACACATTCGCCATCGGCGATGTCCACGGGCGCGCCGACCTGCTGGAGGCGCTGCTGTCAGGCATTGACGGCAAGGCGCGTAACGAGACGATCGACTACCGGATCGTCTTCCTCGGCGACATCATGGACCGTGGGCCGCAGAGCAGGAAGGCGATGGATCTCGTCATTCGCACGCTGCGCGACAGACCGGGCTCGAAACTGATACGCGGCAACCATGACGCCATCCCTCTTCTGATCCTCGACGAGACGGAGCCTGCCGATCGGGCAGATCTTGTCAACCACTGGCGAGACCTCGGAGGCAGCGAGACGATGCTCTCCTACGGCCTGCCCCTTGAGGCAGCCATTACCGCAAACGAGATCCGCCGCAGGTTTGGAGACGAGCACCTGCAATGCCTGCGCGCTGCCGAGCGCTATGTCGAACTCGACCACCACATCCTCGTCCATGCCGGCCTGAAACCCGGCATTCCCCTGGCCGAGCAGGATGCTGAGACGCTGATGTGGATTCGCGGCGAGTTCCTGAATTCCAGCGCCTCGTTCGGCAAGATCGTCGTCCATGGGCACACGATCACCGCAAGCGAACGCGTCGAGATCTTCCCGAACCGGATTGCCATCGATACCGGCGCCTTCGCGACGAATATCCTGTCGGCGCTTCACATCAGCCCGTCAGGCGATGTCGCGGTGCTGCAGGCAACGGCAGCCGGCCCCGGTCCGTGCCGTTTCCTGGAAGGCCGGCCCCTCAAACGGTCTCATGACGATGCGGCCATGCTTTTCTACGATTGGGGGTAAACCGCAGGTCGGTCTCGTCGACCATCGCCTCGGCCGGCCGCTCCAGCCGGCGATCAGCAGGCATCGGCAGATGGATCGGCTCGAGCGGCGCTGTCACGATCGGAAGCAAACAGCACCGCCCCTTGCCGGTTCAGTTGCCGGTCGGCATCGGGATACTGAATCCCTCTTTGCTCAGCTCATCCCGCAGCCACTGGAACTGCTGATATCTCGAAATCTCGAGCGGACCGGTGTAGGTCGCACTCTGAAGTTTGCGCGGCGGATACTGGACGTAGGCCTTCATCAATTCCTCGATAGAGGCGCTGATCGTCACCATCGTCCACGTGCGCTCGGTGTAGTTGTTCATGAAGATGTCGTAGCGCTCCTGCGGGTCCTGCCAGAGGTCAAAAACTTGAGGGACCGTTGCGACATACTTATTCGGACCCTTCCAGCCCAGATTGCTGTCGACCGCCAGGCCGCCGGTCGGCTGTCCATCGTCACCACGCAGATTGAACACAGCCTTGTAGTTGCCGACGCGTGCAGCGCCCGGAGAGAGTTCGTTCTCGGTGAAATAGAACCATGAGGTCCGCTCCGACTTGCCGGTTCCGAGAAGGATTGGCGACATGTCGAAGCTATCGAAGATGGTCGGCTGTCCTTCGCGGTCCTTGTCGGGGAGCGCAACGCCCGCGACCGACGCAAATGTCGCCATCAGATCGAGGCCGCCAACGACATCATGACTCCTTGAGCCGGGCTTGATCTTGCCCGGCCAGACGGCGATGGCGGGAACGCGGTTGCCGCCCTCGCGGACCGTGCCCTTGGTGCCCCGAAATGGCGTATAGCCGGCGTCGGGATAGACATCCTGCCAGGCGCCATTGTCGGTCGTGTAGAAGACGAGCGTATTCTTGTCGAGGCCGGTCTCGCGAAGCTTGTCCATGATGCGGCCGATGCGGGTATCCAGCTCGACGATGCTGTCGGCGTATTTCGACTTGGACATCGACTTATGCTCGAATTCCGGTGCCGGCATGTTCGGCTGGTGCACCTTCATGAAGTTGACATCGATGAAGAACGGCTTGTCGGATTTTGCCGCGTCATCAAGAAACTCCAGTGCCGCCTTTTCGACATAACTGTCAAAGAAGGGAATGCCGACGACCCCTGCCGTACCATTCACAGTGGGCGTATCAACGTACTGACCATTGATCTTGAAGTCCTCGACTGCCTTTTCGCCCGCCTTGCCCGACAGCGAGCCCTTTGTGACCTTCTGGAACATCGCCCGGAGCTTCGGGTCCATGTCCGGGAACCATGTCGGATCGGCGTAGGTGTAGGCATTGAGGTGGTAGAGACCGCAATATTTCATCACGTCGAACCCGTGCGCATTCGGCAACGCATAGTCCGCTTCGCCAAGATGCCATTTGCCCGTGAAATAGGTTTGGTAACCACCAAGTTTTAAAACGGAAGCCAGCGTCCACTCGGCCGCGGGAAGACCGCCACCTTCGCCCTGGAATGCGACCGTCGTCATGCCGCTCCGATTGGGAATACGCCCCGTGATCATGGCGGCGCGCCCCGGCGTACAGCTTGGCTGGGCGTAGAAATCGTAGAACAGCATTCCCTGATCGGCCATTTTGTCGATATTGGGCGTCGGCATCCCCCGTCCTTCGCCGCCGCCATAGGGGCCGAGATCGCCATAGCCGGTGTCGTCGGACACGATGAGAAGGATATTCGGCTTTGCCGGCGTCTGCTGTGCACTTGCCGGGACTGCGAGCGCTGCGGCAAAGCTCAATGCCGCAAAGCACGACCCCAGAAGTTTCCTTGGAAAAGCCTTCGACACGGTGCGTGACGAATTTGATCGATCGGCATTCTCTGTCATTTTCAGGTTCCTTCCTGCGACGAGCCGTCGCGCAAAAGATTGATCTGAGAAGAAGCGCGAGCCTGCATTGAGAGCGGACGCGTAATGCCATGCCGGATTATCCGGCTGCCAAAAAAGGCAAAGTCCAAACAGGAGGTTGAAGCGTTAAGCCCTGCCAGCTGCACGGGAAACCTGCGCTGCGGGACAGGGCAAGGCAAGTACGTTACGGTAAATGCCCACCGTAAACGCGTTGCAAGATCGGTGACGCACCGACTGCTTTGGGCCGGCAGGGGCCGATTATGATCCTGTCTGCCCACCCGGAAAGGGTACGCCTATCGACAAGGCAAATCAGGCGGCGGATCGTCAAGAGAGCCGGGAAAAGCAGGTGAGCGAGGTCAATTCGGTTCTCGCCTGAACGGCACCAGATTGGACGCCGAACCCTTCGCATGATCAGGGCCATCAGCGCCCGGCTCCGCACGCCAATCCGCCGTGATCTCCAGCCTGTGCGGGCTTGCCAGAATCTGGTCGCTGAAATAGCGCGTCGGCGTCGTTCCGAGCATGCGGCGGAACATGGCGATGAAGGCGCTGACGCTCTCATAGCCGAGATCGCCGGCAATGACGGTGACGAGCTGCCCCGCAGCCAGCCGCTGCAGCGCCACGCCGATATGCAGCTGCTGTCGCCAGCGCACGAAGGACATGCCCGTCTCCCGCTGGAACAGGCGGCTGAGCGTGCGGTTGCTCGCGCCGACCCGCGCACCCCATTCGTCTATGGTGAAGCGCAGGCCGGGTTCGGCGACCATCGCCTCGGTGAGCCGCTGCAGCCTGCGATCACTGGGCATCGGCAGGTGGATCGGCTCAAGGGGGGCGGCGCTGAGCTCATCCAAGAGCACGCCGACCAGACGGTGAAGCCGTTCGGGCGCCATGTCAGGACTGTCATGACGCGGCTCCAGACGGAAAATCAGCTCGCGCAGGAAGGGCTGGACGAAGAGAATGCCGCATTCGTCCGTCAGGCCACCGGTCAGTTTCGCGTCGATATAGAGATTGCCGATCTTGATATGGCCGGCCACGCGACCGCTATGGGGAACACCGCCCGGAATCCACAGCGCGCAATTCGGCGGCACCGTCCAGACACCGCCGGCCGCCCTCATCGTCAGCACGCCGCTCATCACGTAAAGCAGCTGCGCCTTGCCATGGCGATGCGGTTCGGACTCGCCGACGAATGTCGTCTCCGTGATGAAACTGAAAGCCGGGCGCGACACCTCGTCGATCACGGAGGGGTCAAATCTATCCTGAATGTTCATTGCCGATCCTCGCAGCCAAACTCAACCGACGGCATATTGCTCTATCACAGAAGCCGGAGGTCAGAGTAACCACGCATCGTCCCTGCTGCCGATGAGGCTCCGCCCCTTTCGCTCCGCCTCCTCCTCATCTGCCGCAAATACGATCGCGAAGCCAAACGCCTTTCCGACCGCGACAGCCGCGAGCTTGGCCGCGGGCGACATCGGCCTGCCGCCGTCGATGACGATCATGCCCCGGCAATAGGCCCTCATCCGATCCCTGATCTTCTTGAAAAACAGCGCCCGCTCCTTGCGCTCCTCCTGCGTCTCGTCCCCGTGACCGTCAGGCGCGTGATCGGTAACCAGCACGAACGGTCGCCGCTCCTCCAGCAGCGCCTCGATCTGGTCGTTGATGGAGGTCTCTTCATCGGCATCGGTGCGGATGAAGACGACGGGGAGACGGGAACGATCCAGAAGCATGGCAGCGGCCTTTCGAAATGGAAGCAAGCGGAGCGAGACTAGCATTCCGGGCGGAAGGCGAATTTCGCGAAGCTGCCAACAAATGCCGGGGATCGGCCAAGTTTTGCGGGTATTGCGGCTGGCGACGACATCGCTCATGAGACAGCAGCGGAGACTGCAACCTCCCTGTTCCAGCGGTCAGCACCACCACCTCTCTCACCAAGTCAGTTCATGTGGAAAGGGAGCGAGCACCCTGCCCGCCCCTTTTCCAGTTTCATTTGCCTGATACCGCGTCCCTGAACTCTGCCAGGTCGCCGTTGAAGCGCGGCGCTTCTTCCAGGAATGGCGCGTGCCCCGACTTCGCATAGATCTTCGTCTGAATTGCCGGATTGAGCGCCCGAGCGCGCGCAATGCTCGGCTCGACTTTCACCAGATCGTCCCTGCCGCCATAAAGAAGCAGAACCGGCACACGCGCCCTAGGCAATCCCTGAACGGCGGAAACGGTCATCGACGGGACGGTCCGCGTCATGATCCACGAGGCCATTGCGGCATTGGACAGCAAGCGTTCGAAGGTTGCCGTGTCGGGCTTCCTCTCAAAACATAGAGCCAGGAAGGTTTTCACCGCGTCGAGATGCGCCCGCAGGTCATCCGAGGCCAAGCCCGCATAGACTTGGGGATGCGAGGTGATCTGCCCGGCATTGAGTTCGATGACGCCGTCGACATAGACGATCCCGCCAATGCCGTCGTCTCCATAGGCTGCAAGATAGTTTGATAGAACGACGCCGCCGAGTGACCAGCCGACCAGAACGGGATTTTTCGCGCCTGTCGCCTTGAGGACCGCCGAGAGATCGTCGGCCCAGCGGCGCCCGTCATGATAGGCTTCGGCATCATCAGGCTTGCCGGACAGACCGTGGCCGCGCAGGTCATAGCTGATCAGACGATAGTGCTGCAGTCTTGGGCTGCTGACCTGCCTGTCCCAGTTCAGATGGCTGCCGAGCAGGCCATGGATGAAAACGATCGCCGGCCCGCCGGGATCGCCCGATTCCTGCACCGCGATGTCGACGCCATCAGGCGCCTTCACCGTATAGTTCTTCTCTGCGGCCATCGCCGCGAAAGACAGGCCCATCAGCAGGATCAACGCCCAAATTCCACGCATTATTCTTATCATGCCAAAATCCTTATATTTAGCGGTCACTACAAACTATCGGCTTGCCTTTTACTGTCAAGCAGTCTTTAGTGATCGCTATGGATAAGGTTGTGAAAACACGCCGCGGCGGTCCGCGAACCTTCGACAGGGATCAGGCGGTGGACATCGCCATGCGGCTCTTCTGGAGGCATGGATATGAAGGCGTCTCGCTGAACGATCTGACGGCAGCGATCGGTGTTGCGCCCCCGAGCCTCTACGCGGCTTTCGGCAGCAAGGCTGGCCTGTACCGCGAGGCACTCGATCGCTATTTCGGGCTGCCGCGGGCGTTGCAGAACATCAAAGCCACCGCGACCGTTCAGGAGGCGGTCGAAGCCATGCTTCACAAGGCGATCGATGCGGTTACCGACCCCGCGGCGGAGCGCGGCTGCATGATATCAAGCGGCATGATCCAGTGCGGGCCGGATCATACGGAGCTGGCGCGCGAACTGGCGGAACGCCGAAACCAGATGCGTGACATGATTGCTGAGACGCTCGGGCGCTGGCTCGATCGCGAACGCGCCGTCTCGCTCGCCCGCTATCTCGTCGCAGTCCTGCAGGGCCTCTCCATCCAGGCACGCGACGGCGCTTCTCGGCAAGAATTGCGGCAGGTCTCGAACGAAGTCATCGCCGGCGTGAAGGCCAGAGGCTTCAGCTAGGCGCCAGCGGCCTCATCCCTTCTTCGCATCCTTGCCGCCATCAGACGTTTTCGCCTTTCCAGGCGAGCGCAGATTGTCGAAGCTCATATAGTGGTCGGCGTCGGATGTGTTCCATTTGCCACCCAGATAGATGATGGCGATGGCTACGGCGAAGATGAGCAATACATAAAGCGTATCCATATCCCGGATGTAGCGCGCAACAATCGGTTGGACAGCTCTCGGCGATATGTCCCGGCCATCAGGCGATCGCCAACTCGCCGGCGGGTGCGGCGCGATAGGCCTCGCGGCCGCCGACCCAGGTGCGGCGGACGGCGGGTGCAGCACCTTCAGGCCAATCGACCAGCACGAGATCCGCCCGTTTGCCGATTTCGATCACGCCGCGATCGGAAAGTCCCGAGGCGCGCGCCGGATTGCCCGAGACGAGCGGCCAGAGCGCATGCAGCGGTGCCACGCCGTCGGCCTTCAGCCTTGCAAGACCGAGCAGCATAGCCGGGTAATAATAGTCAGAAGCGAGAATATCGCAGAGCCCTTCTCGGATCATGTCGGCCGCACCGATCGAGGCGAGATGGCTGCCGCCGCGCGTGGCGTTCGGTGCGCCGAAGACGATGAAGTCGCCGGCATCGCGGGCAGCCCGCGCCACCCGCCGGTTCATCGGGAATTCGCAGATCCGCGCGCCGCGCTGGCGGAAGAAATCGCGCGTTTCGATCTGGCTGTCGTCATGCGAGAGCATCGGCGCGCCCGAGGCCTTTCCGAGCGCTGCCACCTCTTCGATCGCATCGGGCACCTGCGGACGGCGTGCCCACATGCTGCGCACCAGCGCCACCATGTCCGCCACCGGGATTTTCGCCCGCTTGGCGCGTTCCGTCATCTTCTCGGCGAAGGCCGGCGTTTCGGGATCGACGACAGGGAAAGCCGGATCGAGGTCGAAGGGCCGCTCCTGCAGCGGCGTCGAGGGATGCAGCATCGCCATCGACGTGTGATCGTTGAAGGCAATCGACGGCAGGCGCGGACCGGCAAGCGCCTCGCGAATGAGGTCGACCGCCTCGAAGCAGAAGGTCTCCCAGCGCAACTGCACGCGATTATCCACCGTCAGCCGGGGCGTGAGCGCATCGAGCGCCCGCACGATGGCGTAACCGGTTTCGACCGAGCGCAGCCCGGGCTCCCAGCTCAGCGTCAGCGCATGATAGGCCGTCGCGATGCCGTTGGCGGCAAGCTGGCGGTCGGTTTCGAGCAGCGCGGCAGGAACAGGCAACATCGTGCCCGGCCGCGGCATGACCTGCCGCTCGAAGGCATCGCCATGAATATCCACGAAAGCGGGGCCGAGCAGGTGGCCGCGCCCATCGACGATGTCCGCCCCGTCGCGCTGGCCGTCGATATCGGTGATCCGGCCGTCCTCCATACGCACCGAGGCGCGCTCCAGACGATCGCCGAATACAACGGTGGCGCCCTCGATGATGACTGCCGGATTGTTCTGCATGGGTCTCATTCCAGGAAAAAAGGAGGCGCGGCAGTCGAGTCACCCGACAAGGTGCGCGCCATCAGCAGCTTCTAGCCAGCGTATATGACAGATTTGCCAACGTCGCTGATAAAACACCTCAAAAAGATCAAACATTTGAATAGCAGACATCAACAGGACGCAATTGGTCGCGGGATCGGGCTCTGCTACCAAGAGCCGATGACCACACGCCCGAAAACCTCACTCCTGTTCATCCTGATCGCCAGCGGAACCGTTCTCGGTATTGCCGGGACCGATCTGGTGCTGCCGGCTGTCCCGAGCCTGCCGGGGCAGCTTGGAGGAAGCATCGAGGTCGCCCAGCTCGTGCTGGCGGCTTACGCCTTCGGCACGCTGGTCGGGCTGCTCACCTTCGGCGAACTGGGCGCGCGGTTCGATCCGCGCAAGCTGTTGATCTGGTCGCTTGCCCTGTTCGGGATTGCCTCGCTCGCATCAGCGGAATCTCCTTCGATCGAATGGCTGATTGCCCTGCGCTTCGCCCAGGGTGCATTCGGCTCCGGTCCCGCCGTTTTTGCGCCCGGTTTCATCCACGGCCTCTATCCGCACGACAAGGCCGCGGCCGCCATGGGACGGCTCGGTTCCGTCGAGTCCCTGGCGCCGGCGCTGGCCCCGATTGCCGGAGCCTGGCTCTTGGAATTCGGAGGCTGGGAGATTTCCTTCGTGCTGCTGGCGGTGCTTTCGGCGCTGATATCGGCAGCCGTTTTCTGGCAGCGCGCCCATTTCCCGCGCCGGCAGGAAAAGGAAGATCATCACAGCTACCTCGCCATTCTGAAGAATCTGGAATTTCTGAGCTACGCGTCGAGCCAGGCTCTGTCGCTCGGCGCGCTCCTGGTTTTCGTCTTCGGCCTGCCGGCCGTCCTGACCGGCCCGCTCGACAAGGGCATCGAGGATTTCGTCATCCTGCAGGTCTGCGGCATCGCCAACTTCATTCTGGCCGCGAATTCTTCCGCGTGGCTGGCGGCAAAATTCGGCACCCTGAGGACGATCCGCGTGGGTACGGCGATCATGCCCTGCGCCTTTCTGGCAATCCTCGCCTACACGCTCACAGGCGCAAGCAGCCTTTACGCTCTCGTCCCGCTCTGGGCGATCTTGAATTTCGGCTTCGGCATCCGCGGACCGATCGGCTTTCATCGGGCCATATCGGCTGCCCGCGGCGATCATTCGCGCGCGGCTGCCATCGTCATCGCAGCGATCCTCGGCATAGCGGCACTCGGAACGACCGCCGTCGCCCCCTACATCTCCGTCGGCCTCTGGCCGCTGGCAATCACCGGCGCCGTGATCTCGACCGTCGCGCTGCTGTCGCTGGTGCCGCTGCGAAGCTTCGATTGAAGCCGCCTGCCAGAGGGGCCAGAAGCGGATATAGGCTTTGTTTGGAGAAATGGCCGATTTGGGGCCGAATGCATGCTGACAGCTTTTGGCGCCAGACAGCGAAAAGCAGCCGTTAGCAAGAGCCGTTTCCATTGACTGCTCGAACTCTCCCTTTACCGACAAGGAACAGCACAATTTCATAATTGTATTCCCGAGGGTCTGCCCTAACAGCGACCCCAAGCACGTCGAGACGGATCGAACTGTCCGCTACCCAGCAATGTCAGAGATAACACAGAGAACGCTCGCGACTTATCGATCTAAGTCACTTCTCACTTTGGAAAACCGGGTGGATTCGCTCGTCAATCTTTGTCCAAAGCTTCAAGGCACGGGCTGACAGGAAAGCTCCGTAGTCGTCCTCATCGATGCCCATGCCGTGCCTGTCAATCAGGTGGGTTGCAAGGCTGCCACTCATCGTGCGGTTCGATGCCTCGAATCTCGGAATATAGACCTTTGGTGGTTTGGCGTTGATCTGGCGCTTGTTGAGATCAGCGCCGATCAGCGTAATGTTGACGACGGAGTTTTCGTTGCCGACCCCACTCGTACGAAGATGATCCTTTGGAAAGAAATGATGGAAGTTCTTCGACGAGGCGATTTTGAGATAGCTGTTGTCCAGAAGGACGGTTCCATCGTTGTGGAAGTTTCGCGGCTGCTCGAAGGCGAGCAGGCATAGTATAGCCTTGCAGAGCGAGTTTCCCGTCGCGAAGTTGGTCCCGATCAGGCCCTCAGCGCCAGTAATGCTGACCGGGATATCCCAGGCGCCCTCGCCGCCGGCTATGATGTCGTCGATGGCTCGCTTGTCTGCGGCTAGTTTAGATTCGACCGCTGAAGAGTATCGGTAGCCCAGCGACGAACGCCAGAAGAACCTTCTCATTTGTAGATGATCGTTACCCGCGGGCTCGTAGCGCTTGATGAAAAACCAATACGCGAATGGAACAATGAGCGAGTCATAAGGTAGCAGTGCGGAAACCGGAATACGGTAGGCGGTACGGAAATGGTCCACCGCACTCTTGATCGCGCCGACCGCCTTCGGCCAGGTCTCGATCACCTTGACCTTATCAAGGCCGAGGATTGTCGAACGCTTGGCTTCGCCTGCCAGCACGAGGGCAAGCAACTGCATCACGGTGGAGGGCGAAACACCGTCGTACCCTACTTCCTCAAGCTCCGTTTGGACCTTGCTCCACTCAACCTGCATGTCGAATTTTCTGCTTTCGTCATACGTCTTGGCGACCATGATCTCGAATAGGGTGAGCACCGAACCGCCAGTATTGATGCGCGTGAAAACTTCGATAGCGCTGTCGATGTCCTCGCGCGTCAGCGTTACCAGGCTGAAGTCGTATGTCGCAAAAGCCTGTTTGAACTTGTCCGCGACATCGAGGTCGTCATCGGTGAGGCCGAGTTCCGCGACCAGACGCTTTTCCACGTCGCGGTTCAGCGCGAGAACATCCTTTAGCGAAACACACTTGCTGGCATTTTCGGGTAGTTCATGAACGACGATCTGAGCATCATCTGGCAGCGTCGGGTCGAGGTTAACGTAGATCTCGGCGAAATCGGTGATTTTTTTCGAGCCGCTGCGAGGGATTTTTGCTCCTCGATAGGCAGCGAACAGCGAAGTCATGCGCTGCTGTCCGTCAAGAACATACTCAACCTGTCGGTCATCCGGTGTAGGCGGAAGGGAAATGCTGCCCACTTCCTTAACGTCCGCCATACGCTGGTTAGTTTTCCAAAGGATGAAGGTGCCGATCGGATAACCCTTCACGATACTGTCGAGCAGCGCTGCGGTCTTCTCGATCGGCCACACGAATTCACGCTGGAATTTCGGGATCTTTATGACGCCCTTTTCGATATCCGAAATGAGGTCCTGATATTTACGGCTGTCGGGCTTTGGCTGCGGGCGGGGTGTGGTCATCGATCGTCTGAACCTCGAAATATTAAAGAGCTTTAACCGCGTCTACGCCAGCCGTCCATGCTTCCGGTGCGAAATGGCTCTGCCAAGCGTCAGAATGGGGCCGTGAGGGGACAGTCCGAATTCGAGCTTTGCGCTCGTCGTCTCACTCCCGCCCGGACAGCCGTTTCAAAGCGTCGATGCCAACCGGGGGAACAGCCTGGAACGGCAGAATATAGGCTCGTTTCGCCAATTTGCGTGTGATCCGGTCGATCTGCACCCGTTCTCCCGCAAAACGCGACTGCAAAAGCGGGTCATGCGTGCCACTCGCCGCCATGGTCCTGTTGACCACCCAACCGTAAGGCTCGATCTTTGCTCGCCGCAGGTCTTCCTGCAGCATTGCCGCTTCGGAGACCGGCGTCGTTTCGGGAAGGGAAACGAGGATGACGCGCGTATATTCCGGGTCCTGAAGGCGCATCAGTGGCGTCACGATCCGGCCAGGGCCGACCGTCTCCATCTGTCGCGTCATCTGGCGATGATAAGCGCCCGTCGCATCCAGCAGGAGAAGCGTGTGCCCCGTCGGAGCGGTGTCGATGACCACAAAGGCGTCGCGGGCCTCTGCCACAATCCGTGAGAAGGCGTGGAAGACAGCGACTTCCTCCGTGCAGGGAGATTCGAGGTCTTCCCGGAGAAGCGCCTTGTCGTCCTCGTCGAGATCGCGTCCGCGCGACGACATGATCTTCTCGATGTAGCGTTTGGTTTCGGCGGCGGGATCAATCCTGTCGACCGTCAGACCGCGCATATTTCCCTCAACGACAAACGACAGGTGAGCCGCCGGATCAGTAGTCGTCAAATGCACGGCATGGCCGCGTTCGACCAGGCCGACGGCAAGGGCAGCAGCGACCGTCGTCTTTCCGACGCCGCCCTTTCCCATCACCATCACCAGGCCCTTGCGGCCACCGGCGATCTCGTCAATCAATTTCGCAAGCGACGGCAGGGTGGTATGGGCGGCTGCCACTGGTTCCTGGACGGTCGACGCCTGCGACTGAGGTGCGAACAAGGCCCGAAGTGCATCAAGACCCACCATGTCGAAGGGAAGCATCGGAAACTCGTCGCTCGGCAGCCGGGACAGTTCAACCGGCATCGTCGAGAGCGCGGCTTCCTGTGATCGCTCAATCCCGACTGCAATCGGATCGTCGCGCTTAGTCGCACGAAACCGCCCATTGATCGCGAGCAGTTGGTTCTTTAGCCCGAGGGCCGCCAGTTCGCCCGACGTGCGTGAAGCCTCGCGAAGAGCACTCGAGTCCGGACGGACGACCAGGACGATCCGTGTGCGCTTCTCATCTCCCAGGCATGCAAGCGCCTTCTGGAACCGCCCCTCCTGCATCTTCAGGCCCGAGTGCGGACCCAGGCACGATGCGCCCCTGTCATTACCCTCAAGAAAACCGGTCCATGCCTTTGGAAGACTGAGAAGCCGCAATGTGTGACCCGTGGGTGCGGTGTCGAAAATGATATGGTCGAACGGCGACATGTCGTCTGCAAGGAGTCCGACAAAGGCATCGAACGCCGCAATCTCTGTCGTGCAGGCTCCGGAAAGCTGTTCCCGAACCGTGTTCCGTTCGCTCTCGGAAGCGTTGGCTGCCATCTGTGCCAATACACGTTCGCGATAGTCTTCGGCGGCCGCTTCCGGATTGATGTTCATGGCGTAGAGGCCGGGTACGGATGGGATTGGGGTGGGGGTATCCCGGAGCAGCGTCGCCAGCATTTCGTCCAGATTGGATGCGGGGTCAGTGCTGACCAGCAGCACCTGCTTTCCGCCGTCGCAAAGCGTGATCGCGCTTGCACAGCTTAGGGACGTCTTGCCGACCCCGCCCTTCCCCGTGAAGAACAGGTAGCGCGTCGGGTTGGTCAACATCTGCTGCGTAACGGCCATGACGATCTCACTTTCACAAAGGCTTAGATGATCGAGACCGAGCCATCCTTGATCGACCTCAATCAATATCGAATGAGGCGTAGCTTTTCTGCGCAGCATTCCGTACGCGAGGGAATGCGAGCGCGTTCACAACATGCTTGACCGCTGATGGGGCACCGGCGACGCGGCGCCCCCACGGAGCTATGTCCGCACTCTGGCCTGCGCGATGACGACGTTTCCGACCGAATTGGAGGCGCGAAGCAGTCTTTCAGTGATCGAACCTTCTATGTCCGCTTCGGGCCGAAAGCAGCAAAGCTCTGCCGCCGCGATCGAACCATATTCCGGCCCACCTCCCCTCAGCCGGCCGCTCCGCATTTCGACAGGATATCGTCGACAACGGAGGCGAGCGGCCGCGTGGCGTCAATGCTCGTCGCGTCCTTGGGAGTGTCTTCTTTCGTTGCATACACCCATAAGACCAGGTCTCGTTCGTCCGGTTTTCCGCCGAACTCGTCTTCAGCCCTGCCGGCAAGCCGCCTCTTCAGCGTCTCCGGATCGACGTCGAGAACGAAGACCCCGTCGAACAGATCGATGAAGCGATGGAAATTCCGCGAGCCGCCGCAGAAGAAGGAGATCGGGTGGCTTTTATCGGCCACGAGCGATTTGACCTTGTCGAGATGCCAAATGTGGTGCCTGTGCCGAAAATTTATATCCAGACTATTCTGGCCATGCTGAGAGCTGACAAGCGCCTCGCCCGTCCGGGGGTCGCCCTGATAAGCCAGTTCACGGTCGCCATGGACGACGTGGTAACCGCGCCGCTGCAGTTCGGTGGCGACCGACGTCTTGCCGGTCCCGGAAACGCCTTCGATCAGATAGTTCCTGATGCCCATTTCGCTCTCGTTCAATGAACTGCACGCTTTTCAATCATCAAGCTGGAGATATCAACTTGACGGCCCATCACCGCGGGTGAGCGCCATGATCGCATCCGTGGTGATGCCCTTCCCGGCATGTCCGCGAAGCTGCTCGAAGCGGCCCGCCGGCTTTTTCCTGTGGGCGCGCGTCAGCATCACGCTGCCATCTGCCGCCCTGTGAAAGTCGACCCTGCTTCCAGGCGTGATCCCCAGGAGCTCGCGAACCGCTTTCGGGATCGTCACCTGCGCTTTTGCCGTCACCGTCGTGCTCATGATCGCAATCCCGTAATACCGCCTCACAATCAGGTGTTACTTTTGCCTTCGGTTTCAAATTCGGCTCATCCGCGTGAAGCGGTAGACGATTATCAATGACAACCGCTACGCCTGATTGTCTTATTTTCGCCGGAGTGGATATTTTGATCTTCCCGAACGCAGCTCTCTTATACCCGCCTAACACTATCAGGCGATTGCCGGCCGGAATGGATAAGAGTTTAAAATATTGATTTTTATAAGTTTCACAAACCAGCTCTAGGGTAACGATCAGCATACTCTCACTTCCAACCCGCCAAAAATTGCTATTTGTCAAATTCAGCAAGTACGGTACGGGAACGCAGAAAAGCAACCTTTCCTTGTGAATTCCTGATTCCACGCGGCGTTTTATTCTATCAGTTTAAAGGGGGCGAGACATGAGCGGCAGCGTCGTCGACAGGAACGCAAAACTCTTTGCGGGCGCAAGTCTCGCGGCGCTGGCCCTGCAATGCTGTCTCTCCTTCCCCGCGTCGGCTGGTGATTACACGGCCGGCGACGCTACCGACTTCTTTAACAAGGTCACAGCCGCCAATGCCGACGGCGATGCCAGCGCGACGATTACGCTTACTGGCGACATCACGGGACCAATCACCACCCTTCCCGCTATCACGAAGCCGATCAGCATCGACACCAATGGCTTCACGATGACCAGCTTCCAGACCACGACGACCAACGGTCAGACATTGACCTTTTCCGGTACGCTCGTCGGAAATACAGCCCAACGCGGTTTCTGGTTCAATAACACCCTGATCCCCTCCTCGCTCGTTAACAACGGCTCGATCACCGGCGGGGCTGACGGAAGCTCGACCTCCAGTTCAGGCGTCGCATTTGCCGGAGCCGGGACCTTCGTGAATAACGGAACGGTGACCGGCGGCGCCAGCACGGGTGCTGCCGCCGGCGGCCAGGGCATCAATGCCCTCCGGGGTCTCGCCATCACCAATAACGGGCTGATCCAGGGCGGAAGCAGCGCCGGGGGGCCTGGTGGCGCGGGAGTAAGCCTCGGAACATTTGCCACTGCCGCGAGTCCGGCCTCCCTGATCAACAACGGCACGATCCGTGGCGGCGATGGCGCCACCGGTTCGGGCGAAGGCGTCCATCTTTCCGTCGGCGCCTTGCTGCTCGAAAACAACGGGACGATCGTCGGCGGCAGCAATGAGGCTGCGATCACCGTCCAGTTGCCGAATGCGCTGATCGTCAACAACGGCACCCTTCAGGCCGGAGCCGGCGGCGCCGATGCCATCATCATGAGCACGGCTGCAGGCGCCATGACCCTGGAACTCCATTCGGGTTCGGTCATTATCGGCAACGCCGTCGGCAGCACCACGCGCACCGACACGTTGCGCCTCGGCGGTACAGGAACCGGCAGTTTCGACGTGTCATCGATCGGTGCCGCCGGGCAATACCAGAACTTCGACACATTCGAAAAAACCGGCGCCGGAACATGGCTTCTGACCGGCAACGGGACGGTGACGACTGACTGGACGATCTATGACGGCACGCTGCTCGTCGGCGACCACAGCGCGGCCTCAAGCGTCACCGGCGATATCACCAATTTCGGCAGGCTCGGCGGCAGCGGAACCATCATCGGCGACGTGAGCAGTTCCGGCACCGTCGCCCCCGGCAACTCGATCGGCACGCTGACGATATCGGGCAACTATACCGGCAATGGCGGCACGCTCGATATCGAGACCGTGCTCGGCGGCGATGCCTCACCGACCGACCGTCTCGTCACCACAGGCAATACCGCAGGCACGACCGATGTTCGCGTCACCAATCTCGGCGGTGGGGGCGCAGAGACCGTCGAGGGCATCAAGATCGTCGATGTCGGCGGCAGCTCGGCCGGCAGCTTCTCGCTGCTCGGCGACTACGTCTTTCAGGGGGATCAGGCCGTCATCGGCGGCGCCTACGCCTATCGGCTCTACCAGAACGGCATCTCGACCCCCAGCGACGGCGACTGGTATCTTCGCTCGACGCTCATCGATCCCTCCGGGGCGGTGATCGGCCCCATCTATCAGCCGGGGGTTCCGCTCTACGAAGCCTATCCGCAACTGTTGCTCGCCCTGAACGGTTTGCCGACGTTGCAGCAGCGCCTTGGCGACCGCTACTGGCAGGAGGACGCCGCCGCAGCAGCGGCCAAGGGGCTCGACAATGTCTGGCTGCGCACCGAAGGCATGCATGCAAGCATCGAGCCGGACAAAAGCACGACTGTCGGCAGCTACGATTACAACCTGTTCAAGCTGGAGGGCGGTCTGGATGGCGAGCTCTATCAGGACAAGGGCGGCCGGCTGATCGGCGGCCTGACCGTCAATTACGGCACGGTTTCTGGCAATATCGACTCCCGCTACGGCAATGGCGATATCGATACGACCGGTCTCGGCCTCGGCGCGACCCTCACATGGTATGGCGACAACGGCCTCTATGTCGACGCGCAGAGCCAGGTCACCTGGTATGACAGCGACCTCAAATCCGATCTCGTCGACGGCGCCGTGGAAAGCGGCAACAACGGCTTCGGTTATGCGCTGAGCTTCGAGGCCGGCAAGCGCTTTGCAGCCTCCGGGCCATGGTCGATCACGCCGCAGGCCCAGCTCGTCTATTCCTCCGTCGACTTCGACACGTTCAACGACCGCTTCGGCGCGCGGGTCTCGCTCGATGACGGCGACAGCCTGATCGGCCGGCTCGGCGTGGCGCTCGACCGCGAGGAAAGCGTCCAGCGGGCTGACGGCCAGACGGCACTGGCGAAGGTCTATGGCATCGCCAACCTCTACGGCGAGTTCCTGGATGGCGTGGCGGTCGATGTCTCCAGCACCGGTTTCGAAACCAGGAACGACCCCGTCTGGGCCGGCCTGACGCTCGGCGGCTCCTACACCTGGAACGACGAACGCTACTCGCTCTATGGCGAAGTCGCCGCAAAATCCTCGCTGAAGGATTTCGGCGACAGTTACGCCATCAGCGGAACCGCTGGCCTACGCGTGAAGTGGTAAATACGGAAGCGTGGACGTGTCGCAGCACGCCTCGGTGCCTCAAAGCGTCTTGCCGCAGCACTTCCGGCGGGGCTGCGGTCATTGCAACAGCGCGAGAGAAGACAAAGCGATGATGGAAAGCCCGCCGAGCGCGGCCACGATGCCGAGCGACGTGGCGATGCCCAGATTCTCCATCGCGAAGGCCAGCACGAACGGCGCCAGGGCGGACAGGATCAGCCGCGCCGCCATCATCTTGCCCTGCAGCCTGCCGTAGCCCTCGCTGCCGAAAAGATGGAGCGGCAAGGTGCCGGTGACGATGCTGAGCAGGCCGTTGCCCATGCCGAAAATGATGGCGAAAGCCATGGCGCCCGGCACGGACGGGGCCGAGAACAGCAGAACCAGCACGCCGCCCGGAATGAGCATCGCCGCGATGACGGCCAGATGGAGCGGCGGCAGGTTCTTGCCGAAGATCATGTTGATCAGCCGGCTGCCGACCTGCGACGGCCCGAACAGCGTACCGACAAGGGCGGCCGTTGCGCCAAGCCCAAGACCCGAGAGCAGCGGCACCAGATGCACCAGCATGGCAGAGCTCGACAGCGACATCAGCGAGAAACCCGTGACCATGATGGCAAAGCCGAGCCGGCGGCGTCGCGGCGGCAAACGCCCCGCCACCTGCGGGGCGGCCGCCGATGCAACGGCCCTGCGCGCGGTTCCGCTGCGCGACAGCCACGCGTGAACAGGCAGGCAGATGGCAAGGTTGAGGACGGCGAAGACAAGATAGACGTTCTGCCAGCTGAGATGTGCATGCAGCGCCGTGGTGATCGGCCAGAAGATCGTCGAGGCGAAGCCGGCAATCAGCGTCAGATAGGTGATGCTGCGGGAAGCGACCTGCGGCCGGATCTGCACGAGCAGCGCAAAGGCAGCGCCATATTGAACGAGATTGGCGGAGACCTCGATGGCGATTAGCGCGGCAACATAGGCTGCCTTGTTGGGGGCAAGAGCGCAGGCGGTCAGCGCGACAGCCGCCGCAAGGGAGCCCGATGCCATCACCCTGCCCGCGCCGATCCTGTCGAACAGCACGCCCAGCCATGGCGCCGTGAGGCCGCCGACGAGAAGAGCTGCCGAAAGCGCGCCGAAGACCCATTCGCTCGACCACGAAAACTGCGTGGCCATGTCGGGAGCGAGGATGCTGAAGCTGTAATAAAGCGTGCCGTAGCCGATGATCTGTGTGACGCCGAGCGCGGCGACGGCAGCAAGCGGAACGCGTTCACTCATATGGATTTCAGGCTCACGCGTTGCTCCAGTTTCTGAGCTTCTTCCTTCCGCTCGCTGTAGCGATCGGTGAGGTAGCCGGACGCGTCGCGCGTCAGCCATGTGAACTTCACCAGCTCTTCGCAGACATCGACGACGCGATCGTAATAGGATGAGGGTTTCATGCGGCCGTCGGCGTCGAATTCCTGGAATGCCTTCGCCACTGACGACTGGTTCGGGATGGTGATCATCCGCATCCAGCGGCCGAGGATGCGCAACTGCCCAACCGCATTGAAAGACTGCGAACCGCCGGAGACCTGCATGACGGCGAGCGTCTTGCCCTGCGTCGGCCTGACGGAACCGACCGACAGCGGAATCCAGTCGATCTGCGCCTTCATGATACCGGTCATTGCGCCGTGGCGCTCGGGGCTCACCCAGACCTGACCTTCGGACCATTGCGACAGGTCGCGCAACTCCTGCACCTTGGGATGCGACACGGGCGCATCGTCCGGCAGCGGCAGGCCTTGCGGATCGTATATGCGGACCTCGCAGCCGAAATGTTCGAGCAGCCGCCCCGCCTCATGCGCAAGCAAGCGGCTATAGGAGACGGCGCGAAGCGAGCCATAGAGGATCAGGATGCGCGGCTTGTGCGTCGAGAATGGAGGCCGCAGCGCCCCGAAATCGACCTGACGCAGATGTGTCGGCGAAGCGGCTGGCAGATCAGACAATGCGCTTGCCCTCGGCATCGAGCACCTTCTCGCCGTCTTCCTTGGCGAAAGCGCCCTTGTGGGTATCCGGCAGGATATCCAGAACCACCTCCGAAGGACGCGCGAGGCGCGTGCCGGAAGGCGTGATGACGAAGGGCCGGTTGATCAGGATAGGGTCTTTCAGCATGGCGTCGAGCAATTGCTCGTCCGTCAGGGATGGATTGTCGAGGCCGAGTTCCGCATAGGGCGTGCCCTTTTCGCGGATCGCCTGCCGCACAGTCAGGCCGGCATCGGCAATCATCTTCACCAGCTCTTCGCGCGACGGCGGGTTTTTCAGATATTCGATCACGGTCGGCTCGATGCCGGCGTTCCGGATCATCGCCAGCGTGTTGCGCGACGTGCCGCAGTCGGGGTTGTGGTAGATCGTGACGTCTGTTGTCATGGGGTGGGTTCCGTCTCTGTGAGGGTGTCGGGATTGCGGGCGTCCATCAGCAGCCAGCCGGCGAGCATCATCGCCAGCAACGCGCCGACGACTTCCGCGACGATGAAGCCCGGCAGATCGATCGGGCGGATGCCGGAGAATGTGTGCGTCAGCGATCGGGCAATCGCGACGGCCGGATTGGCAAAGGACGTGGATGCCGTGAACCAGTAGGCGGCGGTGATATAGAGGCCGACCAGCCATGCCACGGCATCGACGCGGAAGCGGACGCCTGAGAGGATGACGAAGACGAGGCCAAAGGTCGCCGTCACCTCCGCCAGCCATTGCGCGCCGCCTGACCGCATCGTGCCCGAAGCCTGCAGCAAAGGCAGGGCGAACATGCCATGCGCAAGCATCGTGCCGGCAATGCCGCCAAGGATCTGCGCAGCGATATAGGCCGGAACCGAAGCGGGCGGCAATTCGCGGCGCAGCGCAAAGACCAGCGAGACGACCGGATTGAAATGCGCGCCCGATATCGGACCGAGAACAGTGATCAGCACGACGAGGATCGCACCGGTCGCCAGCGTATTGGCAAGCAGCGCCAGCGCCGTATCGTCAGTCAAACCGTCGGCCATGATGCCCGAGCCGACGACGGTCGCCACGAGAAGAGCCGTGCCGATGGCTTCGGCGGCCAATCGCCGTGACAGCGGAAATGTCTGCGCGCTCATGCCGGCAGGCTCCGGACCATCAGGGCGGCGGATGCCGGGCACAGGCTTGCAGCCTGCCGCGTCGTCAGGATGGCCGCAGGCGCGTCTTCGCGGGCGATGGAACGAAAACCGAGCGATTGAAAGAAGGAGGCGGCCGTTTCCGTCAGCAGATAGGCAGCGGTCGCGCCGTTCCTGTGGGCCTGATCGAGCAAGCCGAGGGTGATTGCATGGCCGAAGCCGAAGCCCCGCTGATCGGGCAGCACGACAATGGAACGCAGGAGTGCGACCTCGCCATGGAGTTCCAGCGCGCCGAAGCCGACAGTCTCGCCGTCACGCGAAAACCGGTAGAAGCTTCGGCCGGCATCCGTCAGATCATCGACCGGAAGCCCGGCGCCCGAAAGTGCGGCGCGAAGGCCGCCGTCATGGCCTTCCAGGGCCTGCTGATTGAGATCGGAACCCATCAGCTTGCCTTGGGCTGTTTGATGCTGGCGCCTTCCATCGTGCCGATCTGGCGCAGGTGCGTTTCCAGCGCGAGCTTGTCGATCGAGGCGAGCGGCAGGCTGACGAAGGCCATGATGCGGTTCTTCAGGAAGCGGGCGGCCTGGGCGAAGGCGCGGCCAATCTCCACTTCGCTGCCTTCCACGGCGGCCGGATCCTCCACGCCCCAGTGAGCAGTCATCGGATGACCGATCCAGACGGGGCAGGCCTCGCCGGCAGCGCTGTCGCAGACTGTGAAGATGAAATCCATCTCAGGCGCACCCGGTTCTGCAAATTCATCCCAGCTTTTCGAGCGAAAGCCCGTTGTCGGATAGCCCAGCGCCTCAAGCTCCTTCAGGGCATGCGGATTGACCTCGCCCTTCGGCTGGCTGCCGGCCGAATAGGCCTTGAAGCGGCCTTTGCCTTCCGCATTCAGGATGGATTCCGCCAGGATCGAACGAGCCGAATTGCCCGTGCAGAGGAAGAGCACATTGTAAACGCGGTCAGTGGTCATTGCAGTTTCTCCTCCATTTTAGGGGTGCAGCAGGCCGCGACCTCAGCGGCTGGCGCACAGATTTCCGGGTGACCGGAGCAGCAGTCTTCCATCAGGAAGCGAACAAGGCCTCCGAGCGCTTCATAGTTCGCCGTGTAGATGATCGAGCGGGATTCGCGCTGTTGCGCGATCAAGCCGGAGCGTTCGAGTTCCTTCAGATGAAAGGACACATTCGATGGCGAAACCTCGAGCCTCTCCGCAATCGCGCCGGCCGCCATGCCGTCAGGGCCGGTGACGACAAGCATGCGAATGATGTGCAGTCGCGTTTCCTGGGACAATGCGCCGAATGCGATGAGGGCTTGACGTTGATCCATATTTCAACAATCCTTGAATCATTGAAACGAGGATTAGCGCAAATGAACGCCATCGACAACAGCAAAATGCAGAAGGACGATATCTGCCTCGGCGATCTCATGGGAGTGCTATCGGCAGCCAGGGATTGCCCGCTGATTTTCTATTACGACGGACGGCCGGTGAAGCCGGGCTATCACGTCACCGAGGTCAAGGCAGGCCAGTTCTCGGCGCTCGACTGCGGCGCCAACCCCGAGGCCTGGACGGAGATTTTTATTCAGCTCTGGGACATCGACGAGGATGACCGCACGCACATGCCTGCCGGCAAGTTCTACGCCATCATCCGCAAGGTTACCGAGCACGTCAAACTCGACGATACCGCCAGGCTGACCTTCGAAGTCAGCGACGGCGTGCAGCCGATGCAGCTCTATTGCGCGGCGATGCCGACGCTCCACGCCGGCGCAGTGCATGTGGAGCTCTCGCCGCGACCCGCGAGCTGCAAGCCTCGTGACCGATGGCTCGCCGAGCAGGCGCAGGCCGCCGCCTGCTGCGGATCGGCGACCGCTGCCAAATGCTGCGGCCAGCCCTGACGACCGCTTCGGGCCGCCCCGAAGACATCGTGTATTCGGCTTGTCCGAGGCGGCATGCTCGCGCCGGAGAACTGCGGCTGATCTGGTTCGCACCCGAGGAGGTCTTTCGAAAATGCGACCGCACTCAATCTTACCCCGGCGCGTCGAGCTGCGCAGAGGCGGTCTGATCTCGCGTTGGGACGCGGGCTTAGCCGATCAGCGCCATTGCTCGATATCCGTGTGTACGAAGTCGTCGCCCTTGAAGAGCAGAGGAGCCGACAGGCTCTTGGCGAGAGCGTAGGCGGCGCAGTCCGCAAGATTAAGCCGAGCTTTGGAGTGAATGCCCTTGCCGAACCGCCCGAAGGTTTCGGAGGCTCTCCGCGCCTGATCCTCATCGAAATGTGCGACGGTTATCTCGTTGGCGGCAAGGAAAGCCCACAGCGTTACCTCACCCTCCGGGCCTCTGCGACTACGCAAGACAACGGCGGTTTCATGTGCGTTGACGGCCGAGATCACGAGACTATCTGCCTCGCGGATCGCGCGAGCGTAAAGGGTGGCGTCGCTTTCCTTTTCTAGGATTGCGAGGATTGCCGACGAGTCGACTACGATCATGGTTCGTTGAGATCGTCAGCGATCTCTTGTGGAGAGCGCGGATCGAGCAGCGGCAGGGCCGTGATCTTTTCGCCGACAGCAAGCATTTGTTCCACGGTCATCCGGCGGCGCCTGGGCTGCGGCTCCTCGGAGACACCGAGCGCCTTGGCCTCGCGTTCGAGCGCAGCGCGGATCAGGTCTTCAGGCTTGCGGCCGACACGCGCTGCAAGCCTGCGGGCGAGCTGTTCCGTATCGTGGGTAAGGTGCAGCATGATCTTTCTCTAAAAACTCGACGTTGGATATCATATTCCGAGAGATGCAAACAAGCGACTGTATTGAGATCGGAGGGCCGACACGGCTGCGCGCAGCATGCACCGATGGGATTTCTTCGCGCAGCATTCGCGGAAGCCAGGGACGCGATATGATCACCGAGCCAGCGCGAGCCGCCGCCGGTTATCCTCCTAACTCGGCCCTACCCTCCAGCAAACTCTCCGCCCGCGAACACCTCCGCAAGCCCCCGCGTCCCCATATCCGCCTCCTCCTCCGAAAGCCCGGAAAACCCGAGAAGCAGCCGCAACCGATCCGTCGAGACCACATTCATGCGCGACAGCGGCATCACCACCACGCCCTTCTTCAGCGCCGCAGCGGAAACCGCGGTGTCGTCGTCCCAACTGCCCGTGCTCCGAACCGTGAGATTGATGCCCTGATCCGGCAGCAGCACCGCCACATGCTCCGCCAGCCGCTCCGCCAGAAACCCCGCCAGCATGTCGCGCGAGGCCCGCAGCCGCTCCCTGAGCCGCCGCAGATGGGCCGGAAAATAGCCCTCCTCCAGGAAATCGGCGATCACCCGCTGCTGGAAGATCGGCGGGCAGCGGTCGACGGCGGGGCGCACGGCGCGGAAGGCGGGCACGAGATCGGCGGGGACGACGAGGTAGCCGATGCGCAGGCTCGGCAGCAGCGCCTTGCTGAAGGTGCCGGTGTAGAGAACGCGGTTTGCCTTGTCGAGGCCGTGCAGCGAGGCGATCGGGTGGCCCTGATAGCGGAATTCGCTGTCGTAATCGTCCTCGATGATCCAGCAATCGTTCTCCTCGGCATAGGAAAGCAGCCCGAGCCGCCGCGAGAGCGAGAGAACGGAGCCGACCGGATACTGGTTGGAGGGCGTGACGTAGAAGGCGGCGGGCGGCGGCTGCGTTCCGTCCAGCAGACGGGAAATATCGACGCCGTCAGCGTCGACCGGCAGTCCGACGACCTCGATGCCGTTCAGGACGAGGCATTGCCGCGCCGGCGGATAGCACGGATCTTCGACGACGGCTCTATCGCCCGGCGTCATCAGCACGCGAAAGGCAAGGTCGAGCGCCTGCTGCGTGCCCGCCGTGATGAAGATCTGCTCGCGCGCGCAGCGCACCCCGCGCGAGACGACGAGATGCGCACTGATCGCCGCCCTGAGCCGCAAGTCGCCCTGGATGTCGCCATAGCCTTCGAAAGCATAGTTCATATGCCTGACGGCGATGCGGTTCAAAAGCCGCGCCGTACGCTCGTCATGAGCGATACGGCCGGTGACGAATGGCAGCGCCTGCTGCGGCTCCAGGCTCGGCCCGCGTGTCAGGATATTGGTGGCAGCGACTGAGACGCTGCGCCGGATCGGTTGCGCGCTGGCGGCATCCGCGGGATCGATCCGCGTCGCACCCTCGGGAATGGACGAGGCGATATAGGTGCCGGAGCCATGGCGCGCCACGGCAAACCCCTCTGCGATCAGGATCTCATAGGCCTCGGCGATGACGCCGCGCGAGATCGCCCATTCCGCCGAGGCGAGCCGCGTCGAGGGCAGCCGCTGCCCGCCCGTCAGTCGCCGCTCAGTGACGGCGTTTCGCAGCGAGAGGTAGAGCTGCCGCGGCAGCGGCGCTGATGACGACGGATCGATATCAGGCCGGAAAGAAGCCGAAGGCGCTTCGCGTCTTCTCGTCAGCGTCATGAAGGCTCCCCAATATCAGGTTCAAGTGGCCCACGCGCGATAAGCAAAGTGGATCTTCAAAGTCACGTCAAAATGCATTTAGATCGAGCCACTTTCAAGCGGGATTCGCATCGCGATGCCCAGTGGAGACGACATGAACCAGCCAAAGCTCACCGTGCCCTATTTCAGCCAGTGGGAGTCACCCGAAATGACCCTGCCCGTGCTGGCCGAAGGTGCGAGCGCCCTGCACCGCGATGTCAACTGGAAGAATTCCGGCGCCGAGACTGTGGAGGAATATGCGCGCTGGGCGGTGAATGTCTGCGGCATGGCCTGCCTGAAGATGATCCTGGCCGCCCGCGGCGAGGCGCATTCGATCCTGTCCCTCGCAAGGGCCTGCACCACCTATGGCGGCTATGTCGTCAATGAGGCCGACGCCTCGATCAAGGGGCTGATCTATGCGCCCTTCGTCACCTTCGTGCGCGAGCGCTTCGGGCTTTCGGCGGATGTGAAGACACAGGTGCCGGCGGAAACCATTGCCGAAATCCTCTCCTCCCATCGCTTCTTCATCGCCTCGGTCAGCAGCGCGATCCGCTGGCCGGAGCGCGAGCCGCCGGGCAAGGGCGGCCATCTTGTTCTGGTGACGGCGGCCGATGAAGACAGCGTGCGCTTCCACAACCCGTCCGGCCACGAGCGCGCCACCCAGGCCGATGTCACCCTGCCGCTTGCCGCCTTCGACCGCTTCTTCGCCAACAGAGGCATTGCGGTCAGCTTCTGAAATTAGGAGAATTCCGATGAGCCCTTCCCAGACCAGGCTGCGCATCGCCGTGCTTTTCGGCGGCCGTTCCAGCGAACACGACGTCTCCGTCATGTCGGCCACCAATGTCATGCGCGCCCTCGATCCGGAGAGATACGACGCCCTGCCTGTTTTCGTCACGAAGGACGGGCGATGGCTGCAGAGCCGCTTCATCGATGGCGAACTCGAAAAGCCCTCCTCCGGCACCGAACTCTGCCTCGTGCCCGGCGGCCATGGCCGTCTGCTGGCGATCGGCCCCGATGGCAAGGCCACTGAGGCCGGCAGGATCGACATCGTCTTCCCGGTCCTGCATGGGTTGCATGGGGAGGACGGCGCCGTTCAGGGGCTCTGCCAGGTGGCGCGTGTGCCGCTTGCCGGCTGCGGCATCCTCGGCTCGGCAACGGCGCTCGACAAGGATATCGCCAAGCAGCTCCTGAAAGCCGCCGGCCTGCCGGTGGCCCGCTCGGTCACGATCGATCAGGAAAGCCCGCCTGCGCTGGAAACGCTGGAAGGCGCGCTCGGCCTGCCGCTCTTCATCAAGCCCGCCCGCCAGGGCTCCTCCGTCGGCGTGCGAAAAGTCTCGGGCAGCCAGGAATTCGCCCCCGCCCTGGCGGAAGCCTTCAGCCATGACCGCAAGCTCATCGCCGAGGAATTCATTGCCGGGCGCGAGATCGAATGCAGCGTGCTCGAAGACACGAAGGGCGACCTCTTCGTCTCCCGCCCCGGCGAGATCGCGCCCGCCGAAAGCCATGGCTTCTACAGCTACACCGCCAAATATCTCGATGAGAATGGCGCCGCCCTGAAAGTGCCGGCCGAGCTTCCCGCCGAGGTCGAAAGCAAGCTCCGCGACATGGCCGCCCGCGCCTTCCGGGCGCTCGGCTGCGACGGCATGGCCCGCGTCGATTTCTTCCTGATGGAAGACATGCGCTTCGTCGTCAACGAGGTGAACACCATTCCGGGCTTCACCGATATCAGCATGTATTCCAAGGCGATGGCCGCCAGCGGCGTGGCCTATGCCGAGGTCATCAACCGGCTGGTGGAGCATGGGCTGGCGCGCGGGGCGTGAGCTCTGGCCTTGAGAAAAAGACCCCTCCCCACAGGTGGGGAGGGGTTGGGGCGCCCCACGATGCGATAGGTGTTGCCGCCAACGTCGAAGATAACCTTCTTGCCAGCGACGAAATCTGCTCGCCCCCTACTTCCACGCGGGCTCGGTTTTCTTCTCATAGTCGCCAAATGCCTTCTTCAGCCCGCCCAGCACCTCGGCTGCGGTCTCGAACATGGCTTTGAGCTGCGGCTCATCGACATCAACGATGTCCTCTCGCAAATGGTCCATCATCTCCTGAAGGCGCACCTGCATTTTCTGCGTATGGTGACGCGGATCTCGATCGGCTGCATTGACCATCGGTATTCTCCCATGGCTCGGGTTTCGATGAACCGCCAGTCGGTCTGGCGGCTGCAGGCCGAACGCCTGCCCTCCGGTCTGGTTCCCGATATCCCTCACGCAGCTACAAGATCTCGACCCGAACGCCATATATCCGATGCTGCGCGCCCCAGCTTCTCCGCCAGCGCCCAGCCGTGTCCGAAGGAGGAATTGATATGGCTACTGTCAGCGTTCGTTATATCGTCGACGATGTCGATGCCGCGATTGCCTTCTATACGCAATCGCTTGGCTTTACGCTCACAATGCATCCGGCTCCAGGCTTCGCCATGCTCACCAGAGGCGATCTTCGCCTGCTCGTGAACGCAACGACCGGGCCAGGCGGCGCGTCTCAGCCCATGCCGGATGGACGCCGGCCCGAGCCCGGCGGATGGAACCGCATTCAGCTGGAAGTCGACAATATCGAAGACGAGGTCGCACGCCTGCAGAGATCAGGCGCCAGGTTTCGCAACGAGATCGTCGCCGGAATGGGCGGCAAGCAGATCCTCGTCGACGATCCCGCCGGCAATCCCGTCGAATTGTTCGAGCCACCCAGGAAGTAGCTGAAGCAATTCGGCTCAGGCGGCGCGGCTTGCCGTAACACTATCTCGTGCAGCCACGATCCGAAAGCGCGAAACGATCTCTTCCAGCGCCAGGACCTGCTCGTTGAGCCCCTTGCAGGCCGAATTGGTTTGCGCCGCCATGGCGGAATTTCGCTGGGTCACTTCGTCCATCGCGTGAACCGAGCTGTTGATGTCGCCGATCGCCGAGGACTGCTCGCTCAAGGAAGCGACCACCGCATCGATCAGCTGGCCGACATGCTGGACCCTGGTCTCGATGTGGGAGAGCGCTTCGCCGGTGCGGTTGACGAGCGTCACGCCCGAGCCGACCTGGTCCGAAGAGGTCGAGACCAGAACCTTGATCTCCTTGGCGGCATTGGCCGAGCGGGAGGCAAGTTCGCGCACTTCCTGTGCCACGACGGCAAAACCCTTGCCGGCTTCGCCCGCGCGGGCCGCCTCGACACCGGCATTGAGCGCCAGAAGGTTGGTCTGGAAGGCGATGTCGTCGATGACGTTGATGATCGAGCCGATCTGGTCCGACGAACCCTCGATCCGCTGCATCGCCGCGATTGCCTCGCGCATCAGTTCGGTGCATTGCAGCGCGGCCTTGCTGGTCTCATCAGTCATCCGGCTTGCCTCGGCCGATTGAGACGAGGAATTGCCGACGGCCGACGTGATTTCGGCGAGCGCGGCCGATGTCTCTTCGATGGTCGCCGCCTGCTGCTCGGTCCGCTTCGACAGCGCCTCCATGGCGCCGGCAATATCATGCGAAGAATGACGCAGCGTGCTGGTCGCGCCGGAGACGGAATCGATCGAGCTGGACAGCGTATCGACACTGGAATTGAAGGCAGCGCGCAGTTCTTCGTAAGCGGCTGAGAACCTGGTATCGATGCGGAAGCCGAGATTGCCGCGCGACAGTTCATCGAGCGCCCGGGTGAGCGACTGGATCACCTCGTCACGCGCGGCTTCCTCGGAAGCGCGCTCCAGGGCCAACTGGCGTTCGCGGGTCACTTCGGCTTCCTTGGCCCCCGCCTCGCGCAGGTGCGCTTCGCGGCGCTCGAGCGAATTGTTGCGGAAGACGACGACAGCCTGCGCCATCTGGCCGATCTCGTCGCTGCGCTCGGCAAAGGGCACGTCCTGCGAGAAATCGCCATTGGCAAGGCCGCTCATATAGCGCTTCATGCCGTCGATCGGCACGATGGCGCGGCGACGGAAGAAATACAGCCCGGCGAGCAGCAGCAGGAAGGACGCGAGCGAAGCCGCTGCGGCGGCCGAGGTCCATGTCATGATCTCGTCGGCAGCATTCTTCTCCTGCCCCTTGAGATAGGTGTCGGAATTGACCACGAGCTTTTCGACCGCATCCTGATGGTCATGGAAGGCGGTCCTCAGCTTGACCATCGGCTCGGCCGCAGCACCGCCTTTCCCGGTCTTGAGTGCCGGCCCGGTCTTCAGCGCCGGAATGACGTCCTCATCCATCACCTTCCAGAAGATGTCGCCCTTGGCCAGCACTTGCCTGTTGAGCTCGTCCTTGAGCGGTTGCGGCAGGCCTGTCGTCTGCCAATAGGCGCGGCGATCGTCATAGGCTGCCTTCAGCGTCGCGATCTTGGCGAGGTTGGCATCGACAAGATCGGGAAAATCGTTGGCCTCATGCGACAGCATGTAGGATTCGACCACGAAGAGCGGCGGCGGAAGGATGTCGGCGATCAGGTCCTTGCCATAGACGATCTGCTCGTAGATCGGCCCGTTGACCTTCAGCCGTTCGAGCGCGGCTTGCTGCAGCCCGAAGGAAGCGAACATGCCGACGGAAACGGCAATGCCCACGACGGCGAGATTTCTGGCAATGGTGAACTTCATGATTGATCCCCGAAGATGCGGCAAGCCGCCGCTTACGCGCTCGATCCACCTCCTGAGCGAGAACGCTCTCGGAACTTAATATTGCATGGTAAATAAATAGTATCGAATTCGCCTTTATCTTAGACAGAGACAAGGCCGGAAATATTATTTGTCAATTCCAGCGCCGATATCGCTAAAGAACCGGCTTTCTTTCTTCATCGACGGGATCTCATACTTGATACCATCGCCACGCTTCGATCTCCATCGATATGCTAAACGGTACGCTATCGCCTCAGGCAGCAGCGAGTTGAGGCGCGCGCGGCAGCGTGATTGCAAAGACGACCAGGCCAAGAAGCGTCAGGAGGAACCCAGCCCAGACCGCCGAGAGAAGACCGAATCCGGCCGCGATCGCCGCTCCGCCGGCCCAGGCGCCGATGGCGTTGGCGACGTTGAGGGCTGCCAGGTTCATGGCGCCCATCAAAGTCGGTGCTTCCGGCGCAAAGCTTGTCAACCTGACTTGGATCGTAGGGATGGCAATCATCATCGTCGTGCCGACACCGAAGAGGCCGATCATCAGCAGCGCGACATTTCCTCCTGATGATGCGAGGACTGCCAGTACGATGAGTGCGCCGCCGAAGCCAACGACGAGCCCCCGCGAAGGGTGGCTGTCGGCGATCCGTCCGCCGATAAGGTTCCCCGCCGTCATGCCGATACCGAAGAGGGCCAGCGCCACCGGGATCCATGCCCTGTCGATGACTGCGACATCGGTCACGAACGGTCCGATGAACGTATAGACCGCGAAGATGCTCGCCACGCCGAGGGCGGCGACAAGCATCATGATCCAGACGGCGCCTCGGCGGAGCGAACTCAGTTCCTGTGCGATCGGCCCGCCGTCCAGCGCCTCGGTCCGCGGCACCCATGCCCAAAGAGCCAGCAGCGCCAGCACACCCGCGCCGGCAACGGCGAAATAGGTGTTCCGCCAGCCGAGGTTCTGGCCAAGAAAGGTAGCGAGCGGCGAACCTATGATGGTCGCAACCGTCAACCCCGTCATGACGAGGGCAAAGGCCTTGCCGCCATGTCCGGGCCCGACGATATAGGAGGCGACGACGGCGCCGGCACCGAAATAAGCGCCTTGGGGCATACCGCTGATGAAGCGGGCGAGCGCGAACATGCCGAGATTGGCGGCAAGCGCCGAGAGCACATTGCCGACGATGAAAAGGCCGAGCAATGCCAGAAGCAGGCTCTTCCGGTTAAATCGGGCGGCAGCGAGCGTGACGAGAGGGGCGCCGATCACCACCCCGAACGCATAGGCGGTGATCGCATTTGTCGCCACCGGTATGCTGATATCGAGGCTTTCGGCAAAGAGCTGTAGAACGCCCATGCTGGCGAATTCGGACGTCCCGATGCAGAAGCTTCCAAGCGCCAGCGCAAACAGCGTCAAACCGCGACGCCGGTGTTGCGCCGCATCTGTGCAATGGGTTGCCACCGCCCTGCATTGCGGTTCGAAGGCCTTTTGGAACATGTTCAAACTCCTGTGCTGCACAGTTCGGCGGCGGGGCGCAGTGACTTAAAGCGCGTCGCGCGATCTTTCAGATCCGCTTGCTGCGCTTTAAGGCTTTGATTTTACGCATGTCGCTGCCGCAAAAACCGCTGCACACTTTTGCGCGACATGCTTTAGTTCGTCGGCGCGGCCGCGCTGGTGATAAAGTCCGCCACGTCCTGCGGATGCG
The DNA here is from genome assembly GCF_018987265.1 of Rhizobium sp. WYJ-E13. NCBI lineage: Bacteria > Pseudomonadati > Pseudomonadota > Alphaproteobacteria > Hyphomicrobiales > Rhizobiaceae > Rhizobium > Rhizobium sp. WYJ-E13. Next base: position 1,931,149 of record NZ_CP076853.1, read on the forward strand.
AAAGCATCACGGCGTGGCTGGAGTCGATTTCGATGACCTTGGCGCCGGCACGCGCTGCCATGGAACGCTGTTGGCTGGGCGGGATCATGTGGTCGTTCTTCGTTACCATGAAGTAGGTGGGCTTTTCCTTCCACGCCGGCGCGGTGATTTTGGTCTGCACAGCGCCGAGGCCCCAGGGAACCTGAGACTCGGCCATGAACCTCGTCTTGGCGGGATCGACGTCGGCTGCGAAGGATGTCGGGAACTTCGCGAAGTCTACCAACAGGAATCCGTCGCTTGGCGGAAGCAGCGGCGCCTTGTCTTCGCCCGGCGTCGGCGCCGTACCGATGTCGTAGACCGATTCGCCTGCTTGAAGTGCGTATGCGGCGAGGTAAACCAGGCTCTTGACCTTGGGCAGGTTGCCGGCCTCGGTAATCACCGCCCCGCCATAGGAATGGCCGACAAGGACGACCGGTTTGCTGGCTCGGGCGATGACCTGCCGGGTGGCATCGACGTCACCCTGCAGGGTAATCGTGGGATTCTGGACGGCCAGCACCTCGTAGCCGTCGGCAGAAAGAATGTCGTAGACCTGCTGCCAGCCCGAAGCATCGACGAACGCGCCGTGCACCAGCACGATGGACACAGGTTTGTCGGCTGCATGGCCGACCATGGCGGAAGCGGTTGTGATCATGACAGCGAGCAATCCTGTTATCACGCTTTTCATGGCATTCCCTCCCCTGGGTTAATCGACCTCCACTGGGTCGAGAGTGATCGGTGTTCGCTCGGCGAGATCGCCGATGCCAGCGGCATAATTCTTGAAGTGCGGACTATCGCGATGGGCGGCGACGGCCGCTTCGTCGACATAAAGCTCATCGAGCACGAAGCGGTCGGAATTGGCCTTGTCTCGCCAGATATCCCACCGCAGATTTCCGGGCTCGGCCCGGCTGTGCACCCGCATTGCCGAGAGAAACGCTCCGAGTTCGGGGGCCTTGCCGGGACGCGCGGTCAGGATACCCACAATCTTCATGCGAGTGGACATGGTTCATTCCTATCTGAGGCGCGAGCCGCGCAATGTCGGCTCCTGCCGGCAAGAGGGCCGGTCGCTACGACATGCCCCGGTGCAGAGACTTATGCCCGCTCCTTCAGAGCGGCGAGCAGCTGTTGTGCGAGCGGCCCCGCCGATGCGGGATTCTGGCCGGTGATGAGGCGGCCATCGACGACGACGTGAGGTTCCCAGTTGGACGCAGACGAGTACTCGGCGCCTTCCGCCCTCAATGCGTCCTCGAGTTCATAGGGCACGTCCTCCCGTGCATAGTCATATTCCTCTTTTTTCGAGAAGGAGGTGAGCTTCTTGCCGCGCACGAACGGCGTACCGTCACCGAGGTTCACGCCGAGCAATGAGCACGGGCCGTGACAAACAGCACTCACGAGCTTGTCCGTGCTCCAGGCGCGCACGACAGCCCTCTGGACGTCCGGGTTGCGTTGGATATCCACCATCGGCCCGAGGCCGCCGGGGATCAGGATGGCGTCGTAGTCAGCGGCGTCCACCTCGGCTAACTTGCGGCTGTGATTGAGGCGACGAAACGCCTTGCTCTCGATAAATCCCTTCTGCGCAGGGTCCTTCTCGTCATACGCGTCATACGGCGTCCATCCGCCTGCGGGTGAGGCAAACTCGATTGCGATCCCGGCCTTGTCGAGCACATCGTAGGGATGAGCGACCTCGGCGAAAAAGAAGCCGGTCTTGCGACTGTGCGGGCCAATCACGGATGCGTTGGTGACGATGAACAAGACGTGTTTTGTCATGGTTCCCCCCGTTTTAATGACGATGCTGCCATAGATTCCGGATAGGGGCGGCGCTCGCAGTCCCTATCGCAGTCCCACGAAAGCGACCTCGCCAGAGGTCTCTGCTTGCGTGGGCTCATGGTGCCGCGACGAGTGACATGGCCTGGCGGCAATCAGGTCTCGATCCGCCGTCTCATCACCGCCGCTTGGCTCTGCAGGACACTTGGTCCGTGCCCCCTGATCGCGTTCAATGCTATATTGACAGCCGGCGGGAGCTTGGCATCTTAGACAAAGCCAAAGACATCCGTGCCGTCGGATTGTATCACTGACATTTTGAATAGTTGGCCGCCTGGGCGACCGCCGTGTTTCCACCGTGCAGTCAGGGCCACGCCCTTTACGCAAGACTATCAATGCTCGGGGGCATCGGATTTATGCTTACGCAGCCAATCTACATGTGCATGCCATCTGCCGCCCGTTAATTTTGGTAAAATTTGGTCATGAGCTCTGCTGCTCCGACCTATGCCAGCTTCGACGATGCGGACGGCGAGACTTTTCTCTGATCTCGTGACCTTCATCGAAGGAAAAAGATTGTGACGAGCGACCTTGCCGAACGGCCTTCCCGATCCTTCTCCTTTGGGCCTTTCGTGCTCATTCCCGAGCGCCAGCTGCTCTTGCAAGGCGATGTCCCGGTTCGGATTGGAGGCCGCGCGCTTGACATCCTGACGGTCATGGTCGAGCGCCCGGGCGAACTCGTGGACAAACGCGAATTGATCGCACGCGTTTGGCCAGACGTTTTCGTCGATGATGGAAACCTCAAGGTCAACATGGCTGCCTTGAGACGAGCCCTCGGCGATGGCATTGGAGCGGCGCAGTACATTGCCACCGTTACGGGCCGGGGCTACCGGTTCATCGCGCCAGTCGCGGTCAATGGATTGTCTGGCTTCGCGCCATCTTCAACCGCCGCGGCAATTCGCAGACACAATTTGCCGATCGCGACCACGAGAGTCTTCGGGCGGGCTGATGCGATTGATGACGTCATACGCGATCTGGAGGCATCCCGGCTGGTCTCGATCGTCGGTGCCGGCGGCATCGGAAAGACGACGGTTGCGCTGGCCGTCGCCGAGCAGAAGATCGGGTCGTTCGGAGACGGCGTTTGGCTGATCGATCTGGCGCCGTTGAAGGATCCCCCGCTTGTGCCCTTTGCCATTGCGAGTGCAATCGGTCTGGCAACGCATTCTGCGAACATGCTCGCTGCATTGGGCAGCTACCTCCGCGATTGCGAAATGCTCCTTGTCCTCGATAATTGCGAACACATCATTGAATCCGCTGCCTTCTGTGCGGATCGAATCCTGGCCGAAGCTCCAGGCATAAGGATTCTCGCCACGAGCCGGGAGCCGCTCGGTGTGAGAGGCGAACGCGTCCGCAGGCTGTCGGGCCTGGGCGCGCCGCCCGCTTCCTCCGACCTGAAAGCTGTGGAAGCGCTCAACTATCCCGCCATCCAACTCTTCGCAGATCGCGCGACCGACCGGCTTGAATCGTTCCAGCTCAGCGACACCAACGCGCCGACAGTCTCGGAAATTTGCCGGCGGCTCGATGGTCTTGCCTTGGCGATCGAGCTTGCGGCGACGCGTGTGGATTCCTTCGGCACGGACGGATTACTCGCGCATCTGGACGATCGATTTCGGCTGCTGAGCAGGCATCGCGCCAGTCCCGAGCGCCATCGCACGCTGACGGCGGTGATCGACTGGAGCTACGATATTCTCTCTGAGAGCGAATGCGTGGTCATTCGCCGGCTGTCGGTCTTTTCCGGTCCATTCAGTCTCGATGCGGCCTGCGCCGTCGCCGGTGACGGCCTCGAACGGGTGCGGGTCATCGACGACGTGGCCAACCTGGTCGCAAAATCCTTGCTTTCAGTGGATGTCGTTGCCGACACGGTTGCCTATCGCCTGCTGGAGACGACGCGCGGATACTGTCTCGAACGGCTGCAGCTGAGCGGCGAGGAAGAGGCCGTCCGCCATCGGCACGCGGCGCATATTTGTGCGGTTCTGGAGCACGCGGCGAGCGAATGGGCCGAGATGCCGGCCCCGGATTGGGCACAGGCCTATGGAGGCACGCTCGACGACTTGCGCTCGGCGCTGGACTGGACCGGAGGGGCTGCCGCGGATAGGGCGCTGCACATCCGGCTCTGTGTCGCGGGATGCCTGCTCTGGAACCACTTCTCTCTGACCGAAGAATGCCGCATTCGCGTCGCGCGGGCGCTCGAGGAACTGGATGCAGTCGGACTTGTCGGAACGGCGGTCGAGATGCAGCTTCAGGTGTCGTTTGCAGGCGCGACGATGTTCATGCGCGGCGCCATACCCGAGGCAATGGACGCCATGCGACGGGCGCTGGAAATCGCCGTTCGGATCGGCGATGTCGACCACCAACTCCGTTGCCTGCGGATGATCGGTGCGTATCAGTTGTTCGGCGGCGAACACGATGCCGGGATCGCAACGCTTGAAACCTTCGGCACAGTCGCCGCCGCGGCGGATCCTTCCGCTTTGCCGGCCGGCGAGACGCATCTGGCCGTAGCCGACCTGTTCATAGGCCGGTTTGAAGGCGCCCGGCAACGGATTGAACGTTTCTACGGCAACGATTTGAAAGATTCCAACGACCCGCGGTTCGCACGTTTCCTGTATGACAGAAATGTCGACGTCGGGAACATCCTGTCGCACATACAGTGGCTTACGGGTTTCACCGACACGGCCGTGCAGACGACGGAAGTGACGATCGCGCTCGCGCGAAAGACCGGGCATGAGCTTTCGCTGAGCAATGCGCTCGCATGGGCGAGCCTGACCTTCCTTATTAGCCGGCGTTACCAGGACTGCGGCCGTATTGCCGCGATGCTCGACGAGCAGATCGTGCGGCATGGCATCGTCATCTGGCGACCGGTTGCAATCTTCTGTCGCGGTGCCGTGGCATGCGCTCAGGACGATATGGCGGTCGAAGGGCTGGGCCTGCTCGACGAAGCTGTCGGGGAGTTCCGCGCCATCCGGCATCTGGCGCGGTTCCCCTTCTATCTCGGCGGCTTTGCGGACGATTTGGCCAGGTGCGGCCGCCTGGCGGAGGCCGCCGCCGCCATCCAGGAAGCGCTCGATTGCGCCCATGCGCAGAACGAGCAGTGGTGCGTTCCCGAGCTCCTGCGCATCCGGGCTTCCATTCTCATGGCCGAGGTCCGGCCTGACGAGGCGGAGACGCTTCTCATCGAGTCGATCGCACTGGCCCAGGAAATCGGCGCCTTGTCGTGGCGATTGCGATCGGCCTGCGATCTCGCAAGGCTCTGGCATGTCTCGTCGCGAGCGCATGATGCACGCAAGATGCTGCAATCTGCTTATAACGAATTCACCGAAGGGTTCGAAACGCACGACCTTGCCGCCGCAGCCCACCTGCTCGCCTCACTCGCACGGCCTTAAAACTTTCCGCTGAAGGGCTGAAAGCGGTCAGCCTGCATTCGCTACTTCCGGCGGCCGTCCGTAAGCGCTCAGGATGGCCGCGATCAGACCGGGGAATCGGGCGTCAACTTCCTGGCAGCGCGAATGGTTGCGCATCTCCACGCCATGACGCTCGCCCCGGATGAGGCCGGCCTCGCGCAGCACTTTCATATGCTGCGACAGCGATGATTTCGGGATGACGCGCCCGCCGAGATTGGCAAGCGCAGTACACGTGCCGCTGGAGCCGACGCCCGCGATCTGCGCAAAGATCGCCACACGCTCGGGATCGGAGAGCGCATACAGGATCGCCTCCGGCTTCAGGTCCTCGATGGCTGGATGAAAGAGCGGTCTCATGAATTTTATATAGGGTCACTTGAAATCGAGATCAACAGTTCCGAATTTCCGAACTACGGAACGAAGCCGCCACAACCGGCGGCACTCCGGGTCGAAAGGAACTGATATGTCTAAGCTTGCTGGAAAAGTCGCCGTCGTGACAGGTGCCTCCAAGGGAATCGGCGCTGCGATTGCCAGGGCGCTCGCCGCAGAGGGTGCAAAAGTGGTGGTGAACTACGCCTCGAGCAAGGCGGGTGCAGACGCCGTCGTCGAAGCGATCGCTGCCGCCGGCGGCAAGGCCATCGCGGTCCAGGGCGATGTTTCGAAGGCCGAGCAGGCACAGGGATTGATCGACGCCGCGATCAAGGAATTCGGCCGTCTCGACGTACTGGTCAACAATTCCGGCGTCTACGAATTCGCCGCGATCGACGAGATCACCGAGGAACACTATCACCGCCAGTTCAACGTCAACGTTCTCGGCCTCCTGCTGACCACCCAGGCCGCCGTCAAACACATTGGCGAGGGCGGCAGCGTGATCAACATCTCGTCCGTGGTAACGAGCCTCACTCCGCCCGCCTCCGCCGTCTATACCGGCACCAAGGGGGCCGTGGACGCCATCACCGGCGTGCTCGCAAAGGAGCTCGGCCCGCGCAAGATCCGCGTCAACGCCATCCTCCCCGGCATGGTCGAGACCGAAGGCACGCATAGTGCAGGCTTCGTCGGCTCCGATTTCGAGCACAACGCTGTGGCCCAGACCCCGCTTGGGCGCATCGGTCAGCCCGACGACATCGCCAGGGTCGCGACCTTCCTCGCGTCTGACGATGCAGGCTGGCTGACCGGCGAGCGAGTGACTGCCGCCGGCGGTTTTCGCTGATCGTCTATTGATGGGTGCGTGCTCTTCAGGGGGGCACGCACCCTGCCCCGGTTCGCCGTGGCAGGCGATGGCTCCCGACTCGGGATCAGTCCGCAAACTCTTCCCAGACTTCGGCATAGGCCTTGAAACCGATGCGCTCGTAAGTGGCCTTGGCTTTCGGATGATCCCAGGTGTCGGTCTGGAGCCACACGCGGTCAGGCAGATGGGTCCATATCTCCTTGAACGACCAATCCAGGAGATAGGCTCAGAGACGACGGCCCAGGACCTCGGGAATCAAGCCAAAGTCCTCACGCCTTTCTCGCGCCGAGCGTGACGAGAAGCTCGTCCAGCTGCTCGAACTGCTCGGGCAGCATCCCGTCCTCCATGGCCTCAAGAGCTTCCTTCGAGGGATAGAGTTCGTGGAAGATCAGCAGCGTCTTGCCGTCTTTTTCCTCGAAGGTGACCGTGGTCACGGCGCCGTCCTCTTCTTCTTCATTGGTCCAGACGAGCCGCGCGGCCGGTATCACCTCGAGATACTTGCCGAAGAAGGCCCAGGAGTTCGAGGCATCCTGGCCGAACACGAGACGGTATGTGCCGCCGGTGCGAACATCCATTTCGCAGGACAGCAGCGGAACGCCCATCGACTTCGGCGCCCACCACCGCATGAACAGCTCGGGCGTAGTCCATGCCTTGAACACGATGCGCGCGGGGGCATTGAAGGTTCGCGTAACGACCAGCTCACGCTCGGACTTGCGCTCCACCGTCGTGGGGTTCTTCGTCAGGCCAGGCTTACTCTCCATCGTCCCTCTCCTTCCGTTTCATTTCCTCGACAAGATTGTCCAATGCGTCGAAGCGCGCGTCCCAGAGCCGCCGGTAGCTCTCGATCCAGGCCGCCTCCTCCTCCAGCCGGCGCAGGCCGAGCCTGCAGGTCCGCACGCGCCCGACCTTCTGAGTGGTGACGAACCCTGCCTGCTCCAGGATGCCGACATGCTTCTTCATGCCCGTAAGGGTCATGTGAAACTTTTCGGCAAGGTCCGTGATCGAAGCGTCCGCACGTCCGAGCTGCTCCAGAACGCCGCGCCGGGTGGCGTCCGAAAGCGCGGCGAACGAGGTATCAAGACGAGCTGTCGAATGCTGAACCATCTGGTTCAGTTTATAGCCCAGGAATGAGCGGCACGCAAGAGAACCGGCCGGCGTGCCCGGCTTATCATCTCAGCCGTCCGGCAACCTGGAGCGCCAGAAGAATGGACGAGACATGAAGGGCCTGCCCGATCAGGCCGGTCTGCAATCCGTCCAGCACCTCCGCAATGGGAAGGGCATGAACGGTCAGGCCCTCCTCGCCGGCATCGAGCCGTTGCTGATATCGGGGCTCGGCACCGGTTGCGAGAAAGGTGTGAAGACGGTTCGTGTGCGAGGCCGGGTTCGGGTAGAGCGTGCTGACCAATTGCCAGTTCTCGGCAATGTAGCCGGTCTCCTCCTCCAGCTCGCGGCGGGCTGCCTTTTCACTGTCGACGTCCCGCTCGTCGAGGCCGCCTCCCGGTATTTCCAGGAAGAACCTGCCCGCCGCATGCCGATACTGGCGAACGAGCAGGAGGCGATCATCAGTGGTGATCGCGACGATATTGATCCAGTCGGGATAGGACAGCACGTAATAGGGGGAAATCCTCACGCCGCTTGACGTCAGGCAGTCGTCGGCGCGCAAATTCAGCCACCGATCCCGAAGGATCGTCGTGGATTTGATCACCGTCCAGCCGTCGTCCTCCATTCGAAAATCCTCCCGTTTCGAACTCGCCGATTTCCGAAGATTAGTCCGATGCGCGCCCGTCGGCCATGGTACCGCCTTGCGAAATTCATTTGCAGTTTTCCGATGGCCTGTGGGAATTTGCGTCAGCGGAAATCGGACGCGAATCCAGATGGCGGCAAGTCTCACCAGGCTTGAGAAATATTTCATACCCTCCCGCGAGCCGAATGCCCGACTGGAAATTGTTGCGGCAAGGCCCCGGCACGAAGGACCATATCCGACCATCGTCTTCAACCATGGCTCGACCGGGCGGGGCCACAACAGGTCCTTCTATACGAGAACCGCGAGCCCGGCTGTCGTGGCAAACCATTTCGTCGAACGGGGCTGGATGATCCTCTTTCCGCAGCGCCGGGGCAGAGGCAAATCGGGCGGAGCCTATGGCGAGGGACTTGCTCCAGACGGTTCCGGCTATTCCTGCAATGTCGACATCGCGATTGCCGGCTTCGAGCGCGCCGTCGAGGATATGGATGCAGTCGTGCGCCATCTGCGCGAGCGGCCCGATGTGGATGAGAGCCGCCTTGTCATCGCCGGCGTCTCGCGCGGAGGCATCCTGTCGATCGCCTATGCGGGCATGCGCCCGGCGACCTTCCGGGGGGCCGTCAATTTCAACGGCGGCTGGCTCGGCCGAGGATGCGCCAACCACGAAATCGTCAACCCGCGCCTCTTCGAACGCGGAGCGCCGGCCGGGATTTCGACCCTCTGGCTGCACGGCACGCATGACCAGTATTATCGGATCGAACACTGCCGGGGAAATTTCGAAAGGTTCCGCGCGGCGGGCGGACAGGGCAAATTCATTGCGGCGACCGCAGGCCATGCCCTGATGTTCAAGCCGGCATTGTGGTCGAGCCATCTCGATCAATACATGGATAGTCTGTAACCACTGTTCTTAGGCCGCAAGCAGGGTCGTAACCCCTCCCTTTGTCGACGCGATGTGGGCCGCGGATCGTGACAACCAAAGAAGCAAAACGCGATACTCAGCAGCGATGGGGGAGCCGGGCCAGCACGGTGCTGATCCTGACCCGGTGATCGAGGTGAACTCCTCGTCGTAATCCTCTGCGATTTAAGGATTATCCTGAATCGCAGCCTTATTGCTGCTGCTGCGCCGGCGGCGGGGTGCCGATCTTTTCCAGAACCTTCTTCGCGAGAGCCGGGTCGCTCTGTGCGGCCGTCAGGATCGACGAGTATTCCTCGACAGAGATGTCCTTGGAGGCCTCGACGGTGTCGACCATCTGCTTCTTGGCTTCTTCCTGCAGCTTTTGTTTCGCAGCCTCGTCCTTCGTCGCGCCGATTTTGGCCGAATATTCCTTCCTGACCCTGTCGACCTGCAGATAGGCGACGGCAAAGGCCTCGATTTTCTGATCGCTGACGGGGGCGGCTGCACCATCGTCGCCGCTCTGCCCCTGCATCGGCGTCTGCCCCTGCATCGGCGCCTGGCCCTGCGCCGGCGGCTGCTGTTGCGCCTGGGCCATATCCTCGGCGGATGCCGGGCTGAAAGCAAGCAGGCAGAAGACCGCAGCGCTCATCGTTGCGACGGGTGTGTAACGAGTGATCATGGTCATTCCTTTTCACGTGCATGATTTGATCGGCAGCAGGACCGCCTCGGTCGATCGCTTAGCCGCTTGAGGCTGGCGAGGTCGCAACGATGGACCTTTAAGAGGGCACGGTGCGGCGGTGGCGGGGCAATTTGCTGACGATTGAGCGGCGGCTTTGTGACCTGGATCGCGATCGACGGTGCTTTCGTCCGTCATGCCTGCGTTCAACCTCTCATACCGTCTCATACTCCTTTTGGAGCAGAAATGGACGGAACGATAATTTTCCGTACGCGAAGATAAGGACAATTGCGTCCCATGGCTGTATTTAAATAGCCACGGTCAATTCCTGAACGAAGACGGAAGAGACCAGAATATTTTCACCTGCCAGCGCCGCGAAGAGACGGAGCAATTCCAGGTGAAACGGCGTTAATTCAAGAAGAAACAGAGAATACGAGGAGGACGGCCATGAACTGTCCGGGAAACATCCGTGTGTGTTCTGCATAGGCTTCGGCCTATTGTGGAGCCTCTTCGCCACACAACCCGCAGCCGCTAAAAGAATACTTATAACCGGCTGCACAGGCCTCCTCGATCTCTCAGCTGGGGGGAGGATTGAGGCGCTCGATGGCAAGGCCATGTGTGACGAAGCGAGGGGTTGCGCGCAAGTTCAGGCGCTTGAGTCGATGCGTAGGAGCCTGATGCTGACGCGCAACCCCATTCTATCGAAACTGGAGAATTCTGATGCGAGCTGCCCTCTCATGGGCAAACGGAGGCTAAGATGATTACGACCGAAGACCAGAACCACATCGAATTGAGAGAGACTGCGAACTGCAGAAGGGACGTCGAAATCGCAATGATGGGAATGCTCACCAATCTGCAGAAACATGGATGGTCAGCAGCGGAATTGGCGCTCGCGCTTGCCGATGCCTCGGAAGAGCTCGTGATGCTGATCGCCAGCAAGACGGTGAGATCGAACTAAAGCATGTCGCGCAAAAGTGTGTCGCGGTTTTGCGGCAACGACATGCGTAAAAACTGACGAAAGCGGCGAGTTCGTCGTATCGCGCTGCGATACGACGCCGCTGTTTGAGCCTGGCAGACACGTCTATCGCGCTGCGAAATCAACCCTTCATTATGAGCGCGCGCCCGATAGGTTTGGGAGGCTCGCTGCGTAAAACGATCGCAGTGTTGACCGAACCGTAGCGGGCAATGGCATCGACGATGCTTTCAAGCTCCGCCGGTGATGGCACGATGACTTTCAGGTGGAAGCAATCTTCTCCCGTCAGCCTGAAAACCTCGATGACCTCGGGCATTTCCGAAAACTGCTTCAGGCAGGTCTTGATATATTCGTGCGTGGTGCGCAGGCGGATGATCGCCATCATTCCGAGCCCGACCGAAGCAGGATCGATGACAGCCCTGTAGCCGCTGATGATGCCGCGTTCTTCAAGCCGCTTCAGCCGTTCTGAGGCCGCCGGCTGAGAGAGGCCGACCCTTCTTCCAAGTTCGGAAACGCTGATGCGCCCGTCGCCCTGCAAGGTTTCGATCATGGCAATGTCGGTCGGATCGAGTTCGGCACGACTATCGAAAGTTTTTGCCATCGACCTTGAATCCATCGGTTTACGGTGAACTTTTCCGATGAATGCCAATTTATCCTGTCGGAGTAAACGGTCATGTTGACGCCGTAACCACGAGAGGCGAAGCATGACCCAGATCATTCACCTGCCGGGCATCGGCAATTCCGGCGCGCTCCATTGGCAAAGCCGTTGGGAGAGCGCCGATCCCTCCATCCGCCGTTTCGACCCTGCGAGCTGGGACGAGCCGAATCTTTCCGACTGGATCGCGGCACTGGAGCAGGCCGTGCGTGCGGCGCGAACACCGCCCGTTCTGGTGGCCCACAGCCTCGCCTGCCTGCTCGTTGCCCATTGGCATGAGGTTTCCGATCTGCCGATCAAGGGGGCAATTCTGGTCGCCGTGCCGGATCCGGCGTCTCCGGCTTTTCCCGCGCAGGCGGCAAGCTTCGCAGAGGCACCCCGGACGCGCTTTCGATTTCCCTCTCTCATCGTGGCAAGTGCCGATGATCCCTATGGTTCGCTGCCCTATGCCGAGATGCGGGCAGAGCAATGGGGAAGCGCGTTGACGGTGATCGGTGCGGCAGGCCACATCAACGGCCAAAGCGAACTTGGCGATTGGCCGGAAGGCCTGGCGCTCGTGAGAAACTTCGCGGGCCGCCTGTAGCCCGCGTCGCTCGATTGACAATTTTTGAAAATTTGCCCTTCTTGTCGTGTCTCAATCTCAACTGAAAGAGACACCAATGCACAAATCCTTCTATGCTTCCCAAAGCGTCTACTCGGAACCTGGCCGCTATCGCGAAACCTTGATGCGCGGTGGCGTCGAGCCTCAGTCAATTGCCCGGTGGATCAGCTCGTTCATGCAGCATCCTCGCGGCGCCAAGTCCGAAGAACGAGGCTTCAAACCTGAACAGGCCGCCGATCTGGAGCTTCGTTCGGTGGCGGAGATTCTGGCTGTCGCCGTAAAACGCAATTTGCTTGACGGCGTTTCCGCACAGCACAAGGTCGGCGGCGTATGCCGGGATTTCGCGATACTGGCGGTTAGTCGATTTCGTGAGCGCGGCACCCCGGCTCGCCTCCGTGTCGGGTTTGCCGATTATCTGGCGCCTGGGCATTGGGAAGATCATTGGCTTTGCGAATGGCATGACGGCACGCGTTGGAAACGGCTCGATGTGGAGTTTGCAGCGATCGGGGGAGTTTCCTTCGATACGCTGGACGTGCCGCGCGAGCGGTTCCTGACGGCAACCGAGGCATGGTTTCGGATCAAGGACGAGCCGGAGATCGCCTCCCGATTTGGCGTGTCGAGCCTCGGCCTTAGCGGGGAGTGGTTCGTCGCGGGAAGCCTGCTTCGAGAAATGGCAGCCTTGCGTAAGCTGGAACTGAAACCGTGGGATTACTGGGGTCCATCAAAGGACCTCTCCCCAGTTTCACCCGAGTTGTCGCATCAGGCGCGGACAACGTTCGACCAACTCGCTTCACGGCTCAGGACCGTCAGTGTCGATGGGGAGGACGAGCCGGAGGCTTTAGCGGACTGGCCTTTACCAGAGGAGGTTATCAGCTTTCCACAAGGCGAGGCTGTAGCTGTCGTATTGCGCAGTTTATAATACTCGCCACGTTGCAGGTTTCGGGGGTTTCGCGACATCGGCAGCTATACGGGACGGAACTGCCGTTGATTGCGGTTCTCTGAACGTCGTTCGCGCAATCACCAAAATACGGCAATTGGCTGCGGCAGGTCTTGCTTATCCTCATCACGGCAGCAGCAGGAGGCTCCCCGCCGACCGGCCCGTCTCCATCACCTCATGCGCCTTCGCAACCTCCGCCAAGCCGTATTCGGCTGATATCTCGCAGACGATGCCCCTTTCCATCGCGGCGATGGCCGCTTCGGCCGCCTCGCGGTAGCGGCCGGTATCGGCGCACCAGGCCATGATGCTCGGATGCGAGAGCGATTTGCCCGGCCGAAGCTCTTCGACGGCAACGGGCGGGATGGGGCCGGCGGCCTGGCCGATGGTGACGGCGGTGCCGAAGGGGCGCACGGCGCGGATGCTCTTCAAGAGCATGTCGCCGCCGATACCGTCACAGGCGACATCGACGCCGTTTCCGCCCGTCAGCCGCTTCACTTCGGCGACGATATCGGCCCCTCGCCCGACGATCAGGTGATCGGCGCCATAGGATGTGGCAAGGGCCGCCTTCTGGGGCGAACTGACCGTGCCGATGACAGTGGCATCAAGCGACTTCGCCAGGCGCACGAGAATGCTGCCAAGCCCGCCGGCGGCCGCATGGATCAGCACGGTGCTGCCGTCGGCGACATGGGTGACCTTCTTCATGAGCATGTAGGCGGTCATGCCCTTGAGCAGCGAGCCTGCGGCCACTTTCACCGAGACCGCATCGGGAAGCGCAATCACCCTCTCGGCTGGCATGATCCTGGTGGAGGCATAGGCGCCGACCGGCGGGCCGGCATAGGCAACGCGGTCACCCGGCGAAAACGCCGTGACATCGGGGCCGACCTCTTCCACGACGCCCGCCGCCTCCACGCCGATGACGGCGGGATAGGAGGGCAGCGCGTAGAGCCCCTTGCGGTGATAGACATCGAGGAAATTGGTGCCGATGGCCTGATGACGGACCTTGATCTCGCCTGCAGCGGGGGATTGCGGCGGCTGATCCTGCAGCCGGAACTGGGTGATGTCGCCGGGGCCATTCAGCAGGACCATCTGGTCGGTCATCGTTCGATTTCCTTTGTGGGAGCTCCGTTACAGGAAGACAAACTAGCCGGTGGCCTTATGCGTGAAAATTCCCTATTGTCGCACAATGATTGGGAAGAAATTCACACATATAGACTGGGACGACATCAGGCATTTCCTGGCGCTGGCGCAGGCCGGAACCCTCCTCGGGGCGGCACGGCAGATCGGCGTCGAGCACGCGACGGTCAGCCGGCGCGTCAGCGCGCTCGAAAAGAACCTCGGCCGCAAGCTCGTCGACCGCCGCGGGCGGCGCATCGTCCTGACCGCCGATGGCGAAGAGGTCGCGAGGCACGCGGCCCTCGTCGCGCAGCAGACGGCTGTTATCGAGCAGCTTGGCCGCACGAGCGCCACCGACATGCGCGGCCATGTGCGGATCAGCGCCCCGCCGGCGCTGTCGAGCGTGCTTCTCGCAGAACCTGTCGTCGCCATCCGGCGGGCGCATCCAGGCATCGAGATCACGCTCGTGGGCGAAAAACGGCTCGCCTCGCTGAACCGCCGGGAGGCGGATATCGCGGTGCGGCTGTCGCGGCCGGAAGATGGCGACTATGCCATCACCAAAGTCGGGCAGATGGCCTTCCATCTCTATGCATCGAAGGCCTATCTCGAAACCGTGCCGGAGGCGCAATGGACCTTCATCGGCTATGACGAGGGCATGAACGCCTCGCCGCAGCAACTGCGCCTCTTCGAACGCGCCGCCGGCCGGCCGATCGCGATCCGCTCATCGGTTCTGGAGTTTCAGGCCGCCGCCGCAAGGCTCGGCGGCGGCGTCGTCATGCTGCCGGATTTCGCGGTGCCGGACGGCCTGCAGCGTATCGACGATGAAAATCCTCTGACGCGGGACGTGTGGCTGGTGGTCCACGCCGAGATCAGGGACGTGCCGGCTGTTCGGGTGGTGATGGAGGCGCTGAAGAGCGCCTTTTGAGACGAGCGTTCCAGTTGCTCATGCTTCCTCGCGAGCCGCGGCAAGGCGGACTGCCGCCACAGCTCCCGCCGCTGACGGTGGCACAGCCGAAAGCCGTGGGCTGCGGCGCAAATGCGCTTTCGTTATTTGTTTTCCTCCCAATATTTCTCCCAGAGATCGAGCCTGGGCTTGAGCGGATCGGCGCCAACCTCTGTGCCGTCATTGGTGAAGTCGATGATCTGATCGACGGTCGGATCATGGCGCGGCCATGTCGGTCGTGAGCCTCCATTCGGATTACCCGTCTTTGCAAATTCGACCCAATAGGCACTGGCCAATGCGGCCATAGCCCTGTCAGAGGGCGTAACCTTGTCTTTGACCAGTGCCGCTGGAATGTCGAACGTGTACGGAATTTCGAAGCCGTGCAGAGTGCCTTTCCATTTCGGATCGTTGCGCAAAGCCTCGGCGACATATGAGAAGCGATACCACCATGTCGGCTGCCCGGTGCGGGCCATCTCGTCGGCGAGATGGCGAGATGGTTCGACTAGCGTCTTATCGGCGAGAACCTGCTGCCTCAGTTCATCCAGCGTTTCGCTTCCGGTCGGATCGTAGAGGGTGCGGGCATCGGCTGCGTGGTCTGCGAATAGTCCGAAGAGATCGTCTTTCGTCGCCGCCTCGCCGATACCGAGATCACGATTGTTCGCGCCGACAATGACGGGGACCAGCGCCTGCCGCCCGGCCGCGAATGCGGCTTCCGGCGTTTCGGTCATGAATTTTCCGTCGATGATCGAACCCGAGACGCCGATCACGGGCTTCCCACTCGACATTCCAGCCAGCACCTCGGCAGCCGATGCACCTTCAATCAGCCTTTCGGCCGGCAGGGCGCGAAGCGCCTCGAGTGCTCTGGCGTCGTCGCCATCAATCCCGAGAGATGTCGCATAGTCCACAGCTTGTTCCTCTGCCTCTTTCAAGGCCGTCAACGGCAACACGTGGGAGCGGGCTGTGGGCACACCCGGAGACTGCAGGATAGCGCTTCGGAAAAGCCCCCGTGAAAGTGGCGATATCATATGTGCCATGACGGAGCCGCCGCCGGCCGATTCCCCGAAAATCGTCACCTTCCCGGCATCGCCCCCGAACGCGTCAATGTTCCGCTGTACCCATTGCAGGGCGGCAAGCTGATCCATGTAACCATAATTGCCGACGGGCTCGCCGGGTGTTTCCCTGACCAGCGCGGGATGGGCAAAAAAGCCCAGCCGCCCCATGCGGTAGTTCATGCTGACCACCACAACGCCCTGGGCCGCCAGCGCATCGCCTGGATATTGCAGCGTGTTTCCGTGTGCCAGAGCGCCCCCATAAATCCAGACCATCACCGGTAGCCGGGTTTTGGATCGCTCGGATGGCGTCCAGACGTTCAGGGCGAGACAATCTTCGGATTTCGGCAGGTCATCAGTCTGCATGCAGGACGGACCAAAATCGCGCGCGCTCCTGACACCTTTCCATTCTTGCGCCGGCCGGGGATTGCGCCATCTCAGCTGACCAAGGGGCGGTGCGGCATAAGGGATACCTTTGAAACTGGTAACCACGCCTGATGTTGCGCCCCTCAGCCTCCCGGTTTCGACCTTGACGATGTCGTCGGCCGGAGCTGGTCGAGGCGCGAGCGCGACCGGACAAATTGCCAATGCCAGGAAAAGGAGAAGCTTGCGACTGTGATCGACAAACATTGTATCCTCCACGCGCTGCGGGGCCAGACAGTAGCGAGGCAGGATACTCTCTTGCGGCTGGAGCGAAAGGGTCCGTTCGTCCGTGCCGGGATCAGGCATGTTCCCGCCGTGCGCGTGGTCATGGAGGCGCTGAAGGGCTGACGATCTCGGGGCCAATCCGGTCGGATACTCGATCAGCCGGCAGACTTCGCCGGGTCTTTGCCTGTCCAGTAGTGGGTGGATATGTTGCGGCCATTGTCGAGGAGACGCGCGGCGATCTCGGGATTCCCGCCCTCGAAAGTATCGGGATCGGCGCCGCATAACATCAGGAACAGTTTCTGATGCATCACGGCGGCAAAATAGTCATAGGCCGGCAGCATCTCCCGAGATCCGACAGCCTGCAGCTCTTCGCCGGCCCGGTTCCTGGCGTCCTCGATGGCCTTGCGCACCGTCGCAAACATGGCCTGTTCGGTTCGTCTCAGGATCTCGTTGACCTGCCGTTCGGCAGGGGTGAGGACGGGGCAGCTCTCATCCATGGGGCATATCTCTGCTTCGATCGGTTGATAGGTTTGCCCGGACACCAGTGTTGGGCGGTTTCCCGGCGGCGAAAACAATGCTTCCTAGCAATCTACGCTGCAAGAAGCGCCGTGGAAGAGGCTGGACCGATGAAACCGCCCCTGCCTTGTTTTTGCCACCACCCTGACATGCATTCTTTACAAAGATCGCCTACCATAGGTAAAGCCATGAAGGAAAGGCGATGGGAGGACAGGCGATGAATGAGATGACTGCATCGGAGATGCTGAGGGATCCGCTGATCCGCCAAGTGCTGCGCGCCGACAGGATCAGCCTTGCCTCCTTCGCCACGCTGCTCGATACCGCCAGCCGGCGGCAGGCGCGTGGCCACGAAACCGCTGGTCCGCAGCCTGCGGCTCCGCAGGCCCGGAGCGGCGAGGCTCTTTCCACCGTTTGACGTTCCCCTGCCCGACCAGGGCAACCTTCGGCTCGCCCTAGCCAGGCGGGCTTTTTTCGCCATGCCCTCCAGAGCCAGGCAGCCCGGTGGCGATCGAGGCGACATTGACCATATGCGTGACCGATGTCGGAAATGACTTAGGAATCTCTCGCACGCCAAGATTTACACGCCTAAGCAGAAAGAATACGACGTCCAATGGGAACGCGACTGTCTTCTTCAGTCGGATCGCATTGGGGGCAGAGTAAGCGTGGACATCAACATCACACAGGCTTCTCAGAGAACGTTGCAGCCGCGACTCTTTTGGCGGCGTGCAATCGCCTATCTGATCGACATGACGATTTTTGAAATAGTGCTTGGGGCGGTCATGCTCATCGTTCCATTGAACTTCGAGATACCCCTCTTTCAGAGCACGCAGTGTGAGGTAGTAAGTTCTGGTCCATTGGTGGAAAAAGTCGAGCGCGAATGGCCGCTGAAGTCAGCAGAGACGAGAGTAAACCAAATCTGCCTGACCCGCGAAATTTTGGGCGTGGAGAGGCGGTTCTTCCGGACGACGGTCATCACTGACAATGCCGACGGCGGTTCTGCTTCTTGGCGCTCGGTATCGGTGGCGCTGGATCAAAACGGTGACCCGGTCGAAGGGATAGGGGATATTCTGGGACCGCTGGTCGGCGTTTTCCTTGTATCGCTTGCTTTTTCTTCCTTGAGTTCGAACGGTCGAAGAACGCTAGGCAAAAAGATCCTGGCGATACGGGTGGTCACTGTCGAGGGTACCCCACCGCATTTTCGCAGATCTTTGAAAAGAGAACTCTTGAAGTTTTCACCGTGGATCGCCTTTGTGGGCGTTGACTCAATCGTTGCCGCATCTACCTCGCAAAGCTTTGATACGATGATCCGTTCTGTACCCGACGGCGACGCAACTATCACTATTCAAATAGTGGTGGCTGTAGTCCTGAGCGTGCTCGCGCTGGTGTGGTGGCTCATGCCGCTCATCAGATGGCGAGGCCAGATGTTCTATGATCAACTAACCGGCTGCGCGGTACGCCGTACCTGAGACAAAGTGCGGTCCTGCCCGGACCGGCGAGGCTCTTTCAACCGTTTGATATCCCCTGCTCGACCAGGGCAGAAACCTTCGGTTCGCCCTAGCCAGGCGGGCTTTTTTCAAGCCACCCGCTGGCTCCCGCGCAGCCGGGGCGATGGCTGAAGCGCAAGGATATTCGGACATCGCCTGTCGGATTCCCGCCCGGCCGCTCGTCTTCCAAACGTACAGATCATGGAGAACGATGATGACGATCACCATTACCGCCTTCGAACGCTCGCCCGATCGCGGCAGGGGTCTTGCGCGCGACATGCGCGTTCGCTGGGCGCTCGAAGAAGTCGGCCAGCCCTATGAGGTCCGCCTCGTCTCGTTCAAGGCGATGAGAGAGCCCGCCCATCTGGCGCTTCAGCCTTTCGGGCAGATCCCGACCTATGAGGACGGCGCTCTCGCCCTCTTCGAATCCGGCGCGATCATCCTGCACATCGCCGAGCGCCATCCGGGCCTGCTGCCCGACGATGAAAACGCCCGCGCCCGCGCCATCGCCTGGATCTTCGCCGCCGTCTCGACGATGGAACCCGTCATCGTCGAGCGCGAAACCGCCAGATTCCAGGAGGGCAAGGAGCCCTGGTACGAGGAGCGCCTGGCCTACGTCCACGAGCGCATCCGCAAACGGCTCGGCGAACTCTCAACCCGGCTCGGCGCTGCCGACTGGCTGGACGGCGATTTCAGCGCCGGCGACCTGCAGATGATCTCGGTGCTCTTGAGGCTGGAGGGATCGCCCCTGCTGGATGAATATCCAAACCTCTGCGCCTATATCGCGCGCGGGCAGTCGCGCCCTGCATATAAGCGTGCTTTCGAGGCGCAGAAGGCGGTGTTCCTGGCCATATCGGCTGGCGGGCAATAGTCCTGATAGGGCCAGTGGGCGGCAAAAGGCATGGCCGTTTTGCGTTATGAGCCGCTCGCGTTGCGATATCCGCGAGCGCGGCGCCCTAAAAGAAGAATCGCCCCTCGGCTTCATAGCCTTCTGGTTTTGGATCAGGAATGGCATGAAGCTTTTCCTTCATGTCAGCCCGAAGATAGGTGTCGAATACATAGCGTCTTCCGCGCCCCATAAGGTGCCTGCCCGTTTTCCGCTCGAGCCAGGCGCTGGCGGTCGCGCCGACGAATCTCCGGTACTGGACTCTGTTGGCTAACGGCTTGCTGAGACAGAATGTCTCGCGTTGGTTCCCTGAGGCTTCGGCCTGAGGGTGTTTCGAATGGTCATAGTTCCACCAGACCGAAACACGCAACTCGCCGTAGCTGATGCTCTCCCAGAGCACCACGGACGGATATCCGGCAATACCGGCAAACAGGTGACAATCCTCGTCGGTTGGACCGTTATCGGGCGGGGCAGCAAGGGATATTCCGCCCTGCTTGATCGCCTCGTTCATTCCCAAGACCAGCAATTTCCGGTAGCTGTCCATGAGCCTCTCTCCTGATTAACTGGCAATACCAGTGCATAATTTTGGTTGAGGTGGTGGCAAACGAACGGCCGATCTGGAGGCGCAAAACCGTTCTGAAAGATCAAAAATATGCTGAATCTAAAATCGGGCGGCGCATCCGGCGGATCAACCGGCGTGGCTTTGAAGCAGCCAGCGTGAGCAAACCAAACCTGCCGCCTGCCATCTGCAGGGACAACACCTTCGTCCGCCAAGCGTAAGAACTACCCGAGTGGATCTGGGAGCAGCGAGCCGACAAATCAATATTTTCACTGGTTCAGTCAAAGCGCGTGTGTCAGTGTTTTGCAACCGACAAGGCGCGTCTGGCGGTGAAGGTGGCACATGTCGACAATCGAGGTCCCGGGACTGCTGTCGTTCACCATAGCGATCCTCGTGTTCTTCGCCGGCGCGAATCTCAATCGGCTCATCCCTGCCCTCACCCGCTGGAGCATCCCGGAGGCGGTCACGGGCGGGCTCCTGGCAGCCTTCGTGACGCTCGTCGCCTATGAGTTCTTCGACATCGAGATCAGCTTCGCGCTTGGCGCACGCGACATGCTGCTGCTTTACTTTTTTACCGGCGTCGGCCTGAACGCGCGGGTCTCCGATCTCCTTGCCGGCGGCAAGCCGTTTCTCATCCTGCTGGCCCTCACGCTTGCGTTTCTCGTGATCCAGAACCTCATCTCCATGGGAGCCGGCGCGATGCTCGGTCTTCCGCCGGGCATGGCGATCCTTCTCGGCTCGACCTCGCTGATCGGCGGACACGGCACGACGATTGCCTGGGCTCCGATCGTGTCGAGCCGTTTCGGTCTCACCAATGCTCTCGAAATCGGCATAGCCAGCGCAACGTTCGGCCTGGTCATCGCCAGCCTCATCGGCGGGCCGATCGCACAATATCTGATTACCCGGAATGGCCTGAGCGGCCCCAAGGACGAAGAGTTGACGATCGGCGTGCCGCGGGATGCCGTTGCCGGCCAGGAAGACGATGTCAGTTACATCAGCCTGTTGCGCACGTTGCTGGTCACCAATATTGCAATCATCATCGGCTACGCCCTGCACGAGATCATCCTGGAAGCCGGCATCAATCTGCCGCTCTTCGTCGTCTGTCTGCTGGTCGCCATCGCGATGACGAACAGCATTCCGATCCTGGCGCCGCGCCTGCCCTGGCCGACGCACACCCGCGGTCTGGCGCTCATATCCGATCTCTCGCTGAACGTGTTCCTGGCGATGTCCTTGATGAGCATGCAGTTGTGGGGCCTGAGCGGGCTCGGCCTTTCGCTGGCGATCGTGCTGGCGGTGCAGACGCTTGCTGCCGTCGTCTACATCATCTTCGTCGTGTTTCCGGCCATGGGGCGCAACTACAATGCGGCGGTCATTTCCGCCGGCTTTAGCGGGATTTCGCTCGGCGCTACTCCCACGGCAATCGCCAACATGACGGCGGTCACCAAAATCCACGGAGCAGCGACCGTCGCATTCATCATCCTGCCGCTTGTCTCCGCATTCTTCATCGATCTTGCAAACGCAGCCGTGCTTGGGTTCCTTGTCCGGTGATTGGTCCTGCGCGCTTTGTGCCGTGATGTGAGGAGATCGCAACGGCGGGCTATGCGTAGAACAAAGCTCATCTTGAGCGGGGCCAGCGATGTTGCCGCTGGCACCTTATGATGGCCTGTTGATCAATGCGGGTAGCGACTGGCTGGCAGGATCGACTCGACACGAGACCGGTCGGCGGCCATCGACCAGATTTCCTCGGCAAGTACGTCGGGATCGATTGTCGTCAAGCGCGGATCATCGAGCGGCATGCCACTTGCCGCCGCGACTCGAAGGCCGGTGGAGTTGTCGATCATGGCACCGATGTGGAGCATCCCGGCGAACACGCCGCGCGCCTTGATCTCTTCGTGGAGGCCGAGGATGTAATTGCGCGTGGCGGCAAAGGCCGGGCCTGGGCCGCTCAATCCGGGCATTGGCGTTACCGCCGAAAGACCGTCCGCGACGATGATCGCCCCATTGCCGCGAGCAAGCATACCCGGCAATACCGCACGGACGACTTCGATTGGAGCCAAGGTCAGGATATTGACGAGTTCCTTGAGCAAGGCGGTCGTCAGATCGACAGCCGGAAGCATACGAAAGCTGCCGACAGGCGCGAAAACGGCGGTGTGAATTGGACCCGACTTACCCTCGATCTTTTCCACCAGAGCCGCGATTGCGTCGATCTCATCGAGATCGCCGGGAAAGGCAGTTGCGTCTATGCCCTGCGCCGACAGCTCGGACACCCTCTGGTCAAGAGACTGCGCGTTGCGGGCGACGAGGGCGACGCGGAATCCGGCCTTTCCATAGCGCCTTGCGACGGAAGCACCCAACCCTGTGCCGGCACCAAAAATCGCGATTGTTTTCTGGTCAGTCATGACATCTCCTGTGGTAGTATGTTTTGCTGACTAGATATGTCTGCCAGACTGCATCGGCACAAGAACGCATAAATTTAGGGCCTGGTCACATGGATTTACCTACCCCGCCGCCGCAACCGGGAACGAGCATGGACTGTCGTTCAATCAGCCAGATGCTTGGCCGCATTGGTGACAAGTGGACGATCATGACGATCACGATGCTGCTGGATGGTCCAAGGAGATTTAACGAACTGCGCCGCCTTATCGGGGGCATCAGCCAGCAGATGCTGACACGGACTTTGCGCGCCCTTGAAAACGATGGTCTCGTTTCCAGAAAAGTCTATCCGACAATCCCGCCTCAGGTGGAATATAGTCTTACCACCCTCGGCAGGTCCCTTGCCGAGCCTTTAACGCAGCTGACGCGCTGGGTTCTGTCGAATATGAATGAAATTGAGCGCAATCGCCTGGAAGCGACCACAGATACCGACAGATGAGAGCGCCGGGCAACCGGACCTCCGGCCATCATTGCCTCAGCGCCCCCCGCCCAAAGGCGGCGGAGCCTCCACGAAACAATCGATCAGCATCTCCGTGAGGACGCGGATCTTCCGTGCGGGATGCGGCCCCGCCGGGCGGACGAGATAGATGCCCGCCGGCGGTGGCGGATAGCGGGTCATGACCGGCACCAGCGCGCCGGAAGCGATATACTCATGCGTTACGCCTTCGGGGATCCAGGCTATGCCGAGCCCCGCCAGGGCGGCGGCCGCAAGAGCGAGCGCGTTGTCGGCCTTGAAGCGTCCCCGCGGATGAACCGTGACGATCTCGTCTCCGTCGAGGAATTGCCAGGGTTCCGTTCCCTGCATGAGGGCCTCATGGCCGGCGAGATCCTCCGGCGTCTCGGGGGCGCCATGCCTCCTGATATAGTCCGGACTTGCGACCAGCTTTCCGTAGAGCGGGCCGATGCGTCTTGCGACCATGTTGGAATCCGGCAGATAGCCGACCCGGATCGCGCAATCGAAACCCTCGGCGATGAGATCGACGAAGCGATCGCTGTAGGAGGCATGGATATGCAGTTCAGGATGGCGTTGCGCCATCTGCGCCAGCACGTGTGCGAAGTGGCTGGGGCCGAAGGACAGCGGCACGGCAACACGCAGCCTGCCGCGCAGGTCACCGGAAGGCAGGATCGTTTCCCTGGCCGCGTCGATCTCCGCACCGATCCTTGCCGCATGGTCCCGAAAGGTGATCCCCGCTTCCGTGAGCGCCGCGCCGCGTGTCGTCCGTGCCAGAAGCTGGACGCCGAGTTCGGCTTCGAGCCGGATGAGCCGCCGGCTGACCATCGACTTGGAGATGCCGAGCCGCCGCGCGGCGGGCGAAACACCCCCGGCATCGGCAACTTCCACGAATGTCCTGAGATCTTCGATTTCCAATTCAGCGTTCCCCATTTTGCGACACAGCTTGGCACCGTTGCAGGCTACCGTATCGAAAGCGGCAATGACAGTGTGCGTTTCGCAGGCGGCGCCGCTGTCAGCGCATGTCTGCCCTGGTTTCGAGACATCGATCCAAACCGAACTCACACACAAAACGGCAGCAGAGGATCTATTCATGACCTTTCGTAATGGCCTTGCCTCGCTTCTTCGTCCCGAAGATTCCGTCCTCGTTCTGATCGACCACCAGCCCTACCAGCTCGCAAACCTGAACAGCCACGATCCGCAAGCTGTGGTCAACAATACGACCGCGCTGGCGAAGCTGGCAAAAGCCTTCAATGTTCCGACCATTCTCACCAGCGTGATCGCGGCGCGCGGTGGACTTCTCTTCAAGCAGATCACCGACGTATTTCCGGACCAGGATGTCATCGATCGCACCTGGGTGAACACCTGGCAGGACGAGAATGTGGTAAACGTCGTCAAGGCGACCGGCCGCAAGCAGCTGATTATCGCCGGCCTGTGGACCGAGGTCTGCGTCGCAATGCCGGTCATCCAGGCCGCCGGCGAAGGCTGGGACGTGACCGTGATCACCGACGCGTCGGGCGGAGTTTCGAAGGAGTCTCACGAAGTCGCCGTCCAGCGAATGATCGCGGCCGGCGCGAACCCGATGACCGTGATGGCGCTCGCTGGCGAATGGCAACGCGATTGGGCGCGCACCGAGCATGTCGAGGAGCTGACCGAGATTCTCATCCAGCACTTCGCCGGCAGCGGCATCGCCTATCTCTGGGAACAGCAGCTCCTCAATACGCCGGTGCCTGCCGCATAATTCCTTAAATCGGAATCGATTTAAGGACAAAATTATGCAGAAACTCAAAGTGTTACAGCGTCCTTTGCGCGACGCGCGGCGCTGTAATAACGCAGGCTGATGTGAGCGGGGATGACGGGAACCCGAATGAAGCGATACGAAAACGTTCGTCGCTTATCCGAGGCTCGTCATCCCCATCAGTTGGACGGGAGCGCTTCAATACGAAACTGCCGGGGTCCCAGGGGTCGGCCATCCCCGGCCGCAAGCTGAAGCTTCTGCAAGGGTTGCCCGTTCAGGCTGTCCACGATTGCATAGTTCAGTTCACCCTCCGCAAAGCAATGCTCCTCCCCCCATTGCCAGAGAGCAACGAGGACCACACTCAGCTCGTAGCCTTTCGGCGTCAGAAGATAGAGATGGCTGAGTGCGGAGTCGGGGTCCGGCTCCACGGTAAATATCCCCTCCTCCACGAGCTTTCGCAGGCGAACCGACAGGATGTTCTTTGCGAGCCCGAGGCTCTTCTGGAATTCGGAAAACCGTCGAAGCCCCTTGAAAGCCTCCCTGATGATGAGGAGCGACCACCAATCTCCGACCGCTTGCAGAGACCGAGCGATCCCGCACTGGGCGTTCCCCATGTCAGTTCGCCTGCCCTTCATTGTCTCGCCTTTCATCCAAATAATGGTTGCAAAGTTAAACCAATTGGAGATAGATGTCGATAGGTTTCAAAATTAAACCTTTATGATCATCACGAACAGGAGGGTCTTGGATTGACCGACCTATTGGATCTCGCAATCGAAGCGCATGGCGGCCTGCAACGCTGGCAGCAGATCGAGCAATTGCATGCGCATATCAAAGTTGGCGGCGCGGTCTGGCATGTGAAGGGCTGGCCGGATGTCTATGCCGACATCCACACGTCCATCTCCACCCGTCGTCCGCACACCGAATTCACGCCCTTCCTGGAGAAAGGGCAGCATTGCGTCTGGGAGCCGGAGCGAACGGCTGTCGTTGCGGACAGCGGCGACGTCATCGAGCAACGCCTCGCGCCGCGCTCCTTCTTCGAAGGGCATACGATCACCACGCCCTGGGACCGGCAGCATCTGATCTATTTCACCGGCTATGCCATGTGGACCTATCTGACGACGCCGTTCCTCTTCACGCTTCCCGGTTTCAGGACGGAGGAGATCGAGCCGTGGCAGGAAGAGGATGAAATCTGGCGCCGGCTGCAGGTAACCTTCCCGTCAACCATCCCCAGCCATTCCACCGTGCAGACCTTCTATTTCAATGCGGACGGTCTGCTGCGGCGCCATGACTACAGCGTCGACATCATGGGCGGCACCAGGAGCGCCAACTATGCAAGCGACGTCAGGAGTTTCGCCGGTCTGATGATCCCGACGAAGCGCAGGGTTTACGCAACCGGTCCGGACAACCGGCCCATCCTCGATCGGGTCGCTGTCTCGATCGACCTGCTCGACGTCGGCATCGAGCCGTAGCGGCCGGCTGAGCTCAGGAATTCGCTGCGTTGAATGAAGAATCTGCGGAAATCTCGCAGACGACGCCATCCGCGTTATAGGAAATGACCGACTGGCCATTCAGTTCGGAGGCGAGCAGGCGCTCGATCAAAAGCGAACCGAAGCCCTTCCTGGCGGGAGGGCGCACCGTCGGTCCGCCTCTTTCCATCCAGCGGAACCTCAGCCCGGAGTCATCCTGCTCCCACGCGATCGAAACCCGTCCGTCCGGCACGGAAAGAGCGCCATACTTCGCGGCATTTGTCGCAAGCTCGTGAAGCGCCAGTGAAAAAGCCACGACTGCCTTGGCGGGCAGCAGGACGGAACCTCCCGTCACCTCGAATTTCTCGGACGCGAAGGGCGAAAGCGCCTGCTCGACCACCGAGCGTAAATCCGCTTGCTGCCACCCGCCGTGGGTCAGCAGATCATGGGCGCGGCCGAGAGATGCCAGGCGCGCGCCGAAGGTCTCGACGTCGGCCTGGTTCGCCTCGCTCCGCCCGAACGTCTGCCGCGCTATCGCACTGACGGTTGCGAGCACATTCTTGACCCTGTGGTTAAGCTCGCCGACGAGCATCGCCTGAAGGCGCTCCGCCTCCTTGCGAGCCGAAATGTCATGTGCCATTTTCGAGGCGCCGACGGCGCGTCCCGCACTGTCGAAAATGGGCGAAACGCTGAGGAGAACATCCACCAGCCCCCCGTCCTTCCGCACTCTGACCGTCTCATAGGGCTCAACGATCAGGCCGGCAGCGATCCGCCCGAGAATGGCAGGCTCCTCATGCTTGCGGTCATCGGGGACCAGCATAAGCACGGATTGCCCGATCGCCTCGGCTTCGTCATAGCCGTAGAGCTTCTTTGCTGCCGCATTCCAACTCGTGATCTTCATGTCGAGATCGATGCCCATGATCGCATCGTTCGAAGACGCGATCATCGATGCCAGATGGGCTTCCACCTCGCGCACCCGTCTGCGCTCGGTTATGTCGACGATGATCGCGGCAGCCTGCTTGATCCGGCCCGTTTCGTCCCGGATGGGAAAGACCGAGTTTGCCACCCAGAGGAGTTCGCCATCCTTCCGGACATAACGCTTTTCGATATCGAAGCTCTCGCCGGTCTCGACCATGTGCTGGTAGCGCCGCAGATTTTCGGCGCGGTCGTCCTCGAACGTGATGTCCTTTATTGTCATACCCACGAGCTCTTCGGCGGAATAACCGATAAGCTCGCATAAACGCTGGTTCACGCTGAGAATCCGCCCGCTTAGATCGGCCTGTGCGATGCCGGCAGCCGACTGGGTATAAATCGCTCGCAGGCGTTGCTCGCTCTCGCGCAACGCAGCTTCGCTGCGGACTCTGTCGGTCGTCTCGTTGACGATGCAGAGAACGCCTCGAATCTGCCCCTGCTCGTCACGGACCGGCGAATAGGAAATGTCGAAATAGACGGTTTCCGGAACGCCATATCGCTCCAGGTAGAAGGGGCGGTCCTTGGCGACGACAGTTTCTCCGCCATCGAGAACACGGCTCAGAAGAGGCTCGAGATCGTCCCAAAGCTCGCTCCAGTTTTCCCGCGCCGGCCGGCCGAAGGCCCGTGGATGCTTGTCGCCGATCGTCGGCGCATAGGCATCGTTATAGAGCGCCACGAAATCCCTGCCCCAGAACAGGACGATCTCGGCCTGCGCGGGAAGCATGATATCGACGGCAGATTTCAGGCAGTTCGGCCATTGGTCCATCGGACCGAGACTGGTCTGCGACCAGTCCGTCGCGGACAACAACCCAGCCATTTCTCTGCCCATCATCGATCCTTTGCCCCCCGGCATCTTGCCAGCGTGATTTCCTGAGCAATTCAGGGCCTACGCCAGCCCCATCAATCGGCCGAAGCAAAAACTTAGTGCACAACCAATGATGCGCAAGGGCGCATATACGACATGGGGTCTGGAGCTCGAAAAAAAACGCCCAGAAACGGAAAATGGCTAATGAGCGCTCGACGGTTGCCAGCACCCCAGAGTTTCAGAATAACCATGGCGGCGCAATGCCGACCTGTCGGAGCCTAGCGCATCGCATTCCGCGTCGGGATCAGTCTGCCGATGTAGCCCCGTGGATGACGATCTGCATGGGGACGGGGTGAATGTCGCCCCGCGGCTGGAGCATCCTAATGCGCGAACGGCCCCACGTCCTCCTGCTCTGCCACCGGCACGACGATGCCGGAATAGAGGATGGGCGATCCGCCGTGATCGCGAAAGGCCCGGCCGAAGGCGGCGACCATCCGGTACCGCCCGTCCCTGCCCTCTACGCGATAGGTGCTCTGTTGTGCGATATCGGCAACGAGCACTTCCGAGATCTTCTTTGCCAGTTGCGGCCGGTCATCGGGATGGACACGCGCAAGATAGTCCTCCAGCGGCAGGCCGCGCACCGTGGCGGCAGGGTCGAGGCCGAAAAGCTCGGCGAGCGCGCTGTCTGCGAAGACGAGGTTCCTGACAATGTCCCAAGTATAGATTCCCGCATCGCAGGCTGCTTCTTCGAATATCTCGAACGAATGAACGGATTTCCCAGTCATTGCCTGAATGTTCCCGCGATTATTATCGTATAAACTAAAGGTTTGCCGGATAACTTCAAGCTGGGATTGACCACAATGCGGCGCAGGTCGCCGGCACATTCAGTCCGCGACCTCAAGATGATGCCGTGTTTTCGCGACCGACTTTTGTGACTTGCGACGAACGGCGGCCAGAATTGGCGTAGGCTCGTTTCTATTTCAGATTCGACGGTCGCAAATGATGGCGCAATCTGGCATTCTCCAGGTCACAATCATCAACCGGAGGGTACAGCAATGAGCGATTGCCAGGAACACAACCATTTTGATGGCCCTCAGATGCAGGGAGCGCATTACGAGCGCGCCGATATGTCAGGCGCCAATTTCGATGGCGTAAACCTCGCGGACGCACGGTTTTACGCTGTTTTGACCAAGGCAAGATTCACCGACACCAATTTAAGCGAAGCGGTTTTTGACGATATCACCCTTGCAGACGCGCGCTTCAATAACGTCAATCTGTCTGGAGCGGCCATCACGAATGCAAACCTGTCGCGACTGACCATAAGCGGCGTCACGTTGGCAGATTCGGACATCAAGGATGCCGATTTGACTGGAATGCGGATCAACGGCGTTCTCGTGACCGATCTGTTCATGGCCTATGAACAGGCGAAAGCCTGAAAGCCATTGACTCCCGCGCCAGGGAACGTGCGCGGTCAGTTTACCCCGGCCATCCGATCAGCCCAGCCCCTCCTCTGCCAATGCCCTGATCACGCAGGGCCGCGCCCGCATGTGCTCGAAGAACCTGCGCAGTGCCTCCGGCAGGTCGACGCCGCTCCTGGGTGCGGCCATCAGCACCCAGAACAGGTAGCAATCGGCAATCGTCATCTCGTCGCTGACGAGGAATTTCTTATCGCCCATCTGGTCGGCAAGGATTGCAAAGGCCTGCGCGAGCCTTTCGCGGGCACGCTCCTTCTCGGGCTCCGGGAAATTCCTGAAGAAGGGCTGGTACCGCGAATGGATCTCGGACGACATGAAGGCGAGCGCCTCGAGCGCCCGCCAGCGAACGATGCCGTCTTTGGCCAAGAGCTTGCCGCTCGTCTCGGCGATATAGGTCAGGATGACCTGGTTCTCCGTCAGGATCGTTCCGTCCTCCAGTTCGAGCGTCGGAATGTAGCCCTTGGGATTGATCGACAGGAAATCGCGGCCGTCCTCCGTCTTCTTGCCATGGTCGATGCTGATGAGACGATAGGAAAGCCCGGTCTCGATGAGCGCGATATGATCGGCCAGACTGCAGGCGCCCGGATAGTAGATGAGGTTCATGTTGGTCTCCTGGTGGCAGACCCATCTCTTCGAAGACAAGGTCTGGAATGTTGACCACGGCCATTTATGGGACCTAGAATTATCCGTCAAAAGCATATCTTTGGGAGCTGGTCAGATGGATGTGACCGCCAGGCCGACAGCGGCAGACTGCAAGGGCGTCAGCGAGATCCTGAGCCGCGTCGGCGACAAGTGGACGATCCAGGTCGTCGTCGCGCTTCGGCTGGGTGCGCTGCGCTTCAATGGCCTCAAGCGGCAGGTCGCCGGCATTTCGCAGCAGATGTTGACGCGGACGCTGAAGACGCTGGAGAGAGACGGCATGATCGCAAGAACCGTTCACCCCAGCACGCCGCCGCAGGTCGAATACACACTGACCCCGCTCGGGCTCTCCCTGTCGGAAACCGTGCGCCACCTCGCCGACTGGGCGGCTGCGCATACGGAAAACATCAGGGATAACCGCCTGCGCTACGACACCGATCACGCATGAAACGATCCCCTGCCCCCTGACAAAAGAGCAAGATCGGTCGAGCGCGTCATGTCTGCCCGCGTTTAGTTGGTGCCGCCACGGAGGACAGGAAACGATGAAGGCGGCGCTTCGAAACTACCACGCCCGGATGCAGCGGGTGCTGGATCACATAGACCG
Organism: Rhizobium sp. WYJ-E13; assembly: GCF_018987265.1. Classification (NCBI taxonomy): domain Bacteria; kingdom Pseudomonadati; phylum Pseudomonadota; class Alphaproteobacteria; order Hyphomicrobiales; family Rhizobiaceae; genus Rhizobium; species Rhizobium sp. WYJ-E13. The sequence goes on from NZ_CP076853.1 coordinate 1,961,864, forward strand.
GCATCTGGACGACGATCTGGACCTCGACGCGCTGAGCAGCATCGCAGCCTTCTCGAAGTTCCACTTTCACCGGCAGTTCTCGGCAACCTTCGGCTTGTCGGTACATCGCTATGTCCAGCTTGCCCGTTTGAAGCGCGCTTCGCACCGGCTGGCCGCAGAGGACGACCGGAGCGTCACCGAGATCGCGATGGATGCCGGTTACGATGCACCCGATGCCTTCGCCCGCGCCTTTCGGCAACGGTTCGGGCAATCGCCTTCGTCGTTCCGGAAGTCTCCCGACTGGGTTCCGTGGCTTGCGGCCTTCAGGCCTCTCGAAAACGCAAGGAGCAAGCTGATGCAGATAATCTATGAAGAAGACGACGTGACGATCCGCGATGTGCCGCTGACACCGGTGGCGATCCTGGAACATCGGGGCGACCGGGCGATGCTCGGCGCCACCATCGAGCGGTTCATCGCCTGGCGCAAGGCCGCCGGCCTGTCACCCGAGACGAGCCCAACCTTCAACATCTTCCGTTCCCCGAGGATGCCTGCGAACCCCGCCGATTACAGCATGGACCTGTGTGTCGGGACGGATCGGCCGATCGATGCCGATGACGAGGCGATGAAATCAGGCGTGATCCCCGGCGGGCGCTGCGCGGTCATCCGCGTTACCAACGATACCCACAATCTGGAGCCCGCAGCCCTCTACCTCTATCGGGACTGGCTGCCGGCCAGCGGCGAGGAAGCGCGCGATTTCCCGATCTATTGCCAGCGGCATTTTTCCTTCTCCCCTGATGTGCCGGTCCATGAGGTCGTTGTGGAATTGTTCCTGCCGCTGAAATAGCGCCCGGACGGCGGCCTGCCCTTTCCGGTATCAGGGAAACGGACAGGCCGCTCACCACCCGATCCCTGCCTCACGGATTGACGACCCTTACGAGGTCACGGCCGCTTCGCTCATCGGGCGACGGCTTCTGAGCAAAAGCAGGACGAGGATGGCGCTGCAGGAGCAAAGCAGGCACAGCATCAGTACCGCCCTGCTGCCGAGACTGGTCATCAGGGAGATCAGGACCGGAGGAGAGATCGCCGAGATCCAGTTCAATGGCAGGGCGATCCGCGAGAGCGCCTTTGCGAACTCTCCCTTGTCATAGAAGACAAGCGGAATGGTTGACCTTGCGACGGCAAGCGCCCCGCTGCTGACGCCATAGAGAACCAGGAAGATGGCGATGGCCGTCGCCGAGCCCTGGGCGACCTGGAGAATGATCAGCGATAGGCACAGGATTGCCGATGAGGCGACACCGATCGTCACGCCGTCCCACCGTTTTTCTCCGACGATATTCAGCCCCCGGGCGAAGATCTGCACGATGCCGAGGGCGGAGCCGTAAGCGAGCGCCTGCGCCGGGTTCAGGCCCTCGGCCTTCAGGAGCTCGATCATAATGGAGCTGAAGCCGAATGTGATGAACGCGTTGAGCGCGATGGCCGCGACGATGAGATAAAAGGTCCGGTCATGGGCTTTTGCCGAACGCCGATATGTCGCCGCCGTGATCTCCACCGCGGCCTTGTTCCTGCGCGGCAGGCCGAAGACGTAGAGCGGCAGGCAGACCACGATCATGACCGCCGCATAGGCTTGGCACGTGCCGCGCCAGCCGATGTCCTGCGACAGGAAGGACGTCAGAGGCCAGAATACCGTGCCGAACAGGCCCGAAACCAGTGCCAGGCCCCCAATCGCGCGTGCGGCTTTCCGCCCGGCGATCTCGTTGAGAAGGATATGCGCCGGCGTGGTTAGGCTGGCGCTTCCTGCAGCACCCAGAACCAGCCAGCCCAGGAAATAGCTGATGGGCGAATGCGACAGTGACACCAGCGTCAGGCCGAAGGCCGACATGATCGTTCCGGCGATCATCACAGGGCGCGCCCCGATGCTGGTAAAAAGCCGCGAGAGGAACGGCGCGCAGGCACCCATCGTAACGTAGAAAACGGTGGTCCCCGCAAAGACCGTCGATATATCGATTTTGAGATCCGCCGCCATGTCCCGGCTGACGACCGCCGGGAAACTGACCGCGCCCCACCCGATCAGCTGGGCGATCGAGAGGACGATCAGGGGCAGCAATATCACCCTTTCCGATCCGGACTTGTTCATAAATGCGTTCCTGATTTGCAATTGCAAATCACTAGCAATTAAACTCCTTCAGTTTTATGACAGCGAGTCCTGCATTACAGCAAAACCAGCCGATTTCGCGGCTCGGGCCGATTCCTGGCACCCGCGCTCCATCCGGCTTTCCTGACCGCACGCCTTCACCTACAATCCCCTCTGGAGACAGGGGGATTCCACCATGAGCGAAGACGCTTTCAACATGTCGATCCGCAAGTTCCTGAAGGAAGTCGGCGTGACCTCGCAGCGCAAGATCGAGGAAACGGTGCGCGACGGGCAGATCGGCGGCAAAAGGCTGAAGGTTCGCATGACGCTGACGGCGGAAGGCGCTGCCCTTCACCACGTGGTGGAGGGCGAAATCGAACTTCCGTAAGGCGCGACAAGCCAAGGCGATGGGGTGGCGCCAGCGACTCCATACGGGCCATCAATAGTAAGGCGAGACGCACGCCCGTCGTGGACCATGATAGGGCTGGAACGTGTCGTCGTAAGCCCTGTAGGACCGGTAACGCGCATAGCACCAGCGCGTATGTGCGTCGCCGCCGTAGTAGGCTCGGCCGTAATAGCGTGGCGCGTAGTAGCGTGGCGCGTAATATCGCGTCGAGCCGTAGTAGTACGGACCATAATAGGTCGAGCCGTAATAGCCCCGATCGTAATAGCCGGAGCCATAATATCCGGGCTGCGCCAGCATTCCGCCGATGATCGCGCCTGCGGCGAGGCCCCCGAGCGCCCAACCCCAGCCGTTACCGCCATTGTGGTGATGGTATCCACCGCGATAGCCGCCGTGATAACCGCCACGGTAACGCACCGGCTGCACCTGCAGCGCCTCGACATCAGGGGCGACAATGGTGGGAAACGCCACGGCCGGCGGAGCGCTTGTCAGCGCCGTCGCCAGGGACAGGGTAATGATTGCGAGCCTCTTCATTGGCTTCACCTCCGTCCATATTGCAGCCGAACATTATACCGCGGAAAGGGCGGCGTGGCACTCAATTTCCGGGCCGGCGACGCTGTTCCGGCCGCTGAAACAGCACCCGGCCGCAGCGGCCGGAAGACCGCTGCGGGATTGCAGTCGCAGCGACGCGGCGGTCAGGGCGCCATGAAACCCTGAACCTCTTCCGGCGTGACCTTGCCGTCCTTGTTGGCATCGACGATATCGAAAATCCGCTTGTGGACGGACATCACTTCATCGAAGGAAAGGCCGCCGTCACCGTTCGTGTCGGCAACGGCGAACATGACCTTCATCATCCGCCCGCGCATGGCCATCGGCATGCCGCCCATATAGCCGGCGCAGACGCCCCGGCCCATCATCTGCTGTCCCATCATGTCCGAGTCCTGCCCCATCATGCCGGGCCACATCATGCCGGGTCCGCCACCCTGGCCCATCATGCGTCCCATCATGCCCGGCCACATCGTGCCCCACTGGCCCGGCTGCCCCTGTGAGCCCTCGCCTCCGGCAGGCGGCGTCGTTTGCGCGGCGGCGCCGGCAGTCGTGGCGATCGTAACAAGAGCGGCGAGCGCGGCCGGACGCAGAAATGAAGTCATCGTCATGGAATGCTCCTCCCGTCAGGGTTTCGGGGCGCCCTTCGAACCCGCCGAGGGCTGCCCGCTGATCCAAACATGGTAGAGCAAGCACCGTGCGAAGGATTTGAGCAGGATCAATGATCGGCGCATTCGAGCCGTCACCTAACCCGAATGCAGCATTGACTGGCAGCCCCTCCTGCATAGAATCTCGGGCAGGTCATCGGACCGGGGCGGGCGCATCTTGAGGAGGGTGCCATGCAGAAATCCGAAAAGCAGAAATCCGATATGAACCAACCTGACATGCAGAAAGTCGATGCACTCGTCGGTCGCCTGGTCGGCGATCTCGGCGCCGGCGTATCGGGCGTTCTCGTCGTGCTCGGCGATCATCTCGGCCTGTTCAGGGCGATGATGGACGGGCGGCCGCGCTCATCGATGGAGCTGGCGGAAACGACCAGCCTTGCGGAACGCAACGTGCGCGAATGGCTCGCCGCCATGGCGGCTGCCGATTATATCACCTACCACGAAGCCTCGAACAAGTTCGCCATGACGCCCGAACAGGCGCTGGTTTTCGCCAATGAAGACAGCCCCGCCTTCTTCGGCGGCGCCTTCGAAATCGTGCAGTCCATGTGGATGGACGAGCCGAAGGTGGAAGAGGCCTTCCGTAGCGGCAAGGGCCTTGGCTGGCATGAACACAGCACCTGCCTCTTCCGCGGCACGGAGCGCTTCTTCCGGCCCGGCTATAACAGCCATCTCGTCGAGGAATGGATTCACTCGCTGAAGGGCGTCAAGGAAAAGCTGGAGCGCGGGGCGGAAGTCGCCGATGTCGGCTGCGGCCACGGCGCCTCGACCATTCTCATGGCCAAGGCCTTCCCGAAATCGCATTTCCACGGCTTCGACTATCACGGCCCCTCGATCGAGCGCGCCAAACGGGCCGCAAAGGAGGCAGGTGTCGACGACCGGGTAACCTTCGACAAGGCCACAGCCAAGGAATTCCCGGCCGGCAACTACGATCTCGTCGCCATGTTCGACTGCCTGCACGACATGGGCGACCCTGTCGGCGCCGGCCGGCATATCCGCGAGACCATGGCCAAGGACGGCACCTGGATGATCGTCGAGCCCTTCGCCCATGATGGGCTGAAGGACAATCTCAACCCCGTCGGCCGCGTCTATTACGGCGCCTCGGCGATGATCTGCACACCCGCCTCCATGGCCCAGGAAGTCGGCCTCGGGCTCGGCGCGCAGGCGGGCGAGATGAAGCTGCGCAAGGTGGCGCTCGACGCCGGTTACCACCACTTCCGCCGCGCGAGCGAGACGCCGTTCAACATGATCTTCGAGGTCAGGAACTGAACGCATCTGGGTGAGGTGTGGATGGCGCTGATTGGTGCGTTAAGACCCCTCCCCAACCCCTTGTGGGGGGCCGAAGGACGGGTCGAGACCCATGGCTCGACCCGGGTCACATTTGAGGCGAGGCTTTCGCCTTTGTCATAGTCGAGCAAGGTCGCCCCTTCGGCACCTCCGAAACGAAGCAGACTCCGCCGGCAGCGCCTATGCCTCAAGGATGCGAGCCGCCGCCAGCGTTTACTGCCATTGCGAGAAACCGCCCGGACGCGAAGGGCTCGCCGAGAAGGCTGGCCGGCGGCGTTAGCTCGCGCAACTCCGGAGATCTCCTCACCCAAATTCACGCCGTCTTACGACAATTAACTCGTCCTGGAGCTTCTTGAGGCGTAGCAAACAAGCTGCCCGAGATGGCGTCTCTGATCCACGATTTCCTCGATCGGAAGCTCCGCCGAAACTAGATCGAGGTCCAGCCACCACGCACGCCTCCCTGCGTGGTGGCACTCTCTTTAACGAGACTGTCCACACTGATGGAGCCGGAAATGAACAAGCACGATTATGCCCTGTCACGACGTGGTTTCTGCCTCTGCTGCCTCGGTGGGGCAACGTTTGCCGCCTCCGGGGGATGGCTGACGCCGGCAGAGGTATTCGCCGCAGCGAAGAGTGTCGTCATCCAGTTCCGCGAGGCGGCGGCCGCAGCGGAGATCAAGACCACCACGCTTCGCGGCGGGATCAGCGCGCTTTCCGGTTCTGGAGGCAACATCGGCGTCCTTATCGGCGACGACGGGAAGCTGCTCGTCGACGCGGGGCTCACAGCTTCCCGTCCCAGGATCGAGAAAGCTCTGGCCGACCTCGGTCAACAGCCGATCAAGCACCTCATCAATTCGCACTGGCATTTCGACCACACCGATGGAAACGAGTGGCTCAATTCGGAGGGCGCCATGATCACTGCCCACCCGAACTCGCTCAAGCACCTGGCTGTCGCGACCCGCGTCGAGGACTGGAACTTCGACTTCCCTCCGTCACCGAAGGGGGCGCTGCCGACAATGGTTATGAAGTCAGACGAGGAGACACTGAAGCACAATGGCCAGACGATCACGCTGAAATACTATGGCCCCGCTCATACTGACAGTGACATCTCCGTCTTTTTCCAGGAAGCCAACATCGTCCAGATGGGCGACACCTTCTGGAACGGCGTCTATCCCTTCATCGACTATTCAACGGGTGGCAGCATCGACGGGCAGATTCAGGCCGCCGAGGCGAACGTCAAGATGGTGGATGATGAGACGATCGTCATCCCTGGGCATGGAGAGATCGCAGGCAAGAAGGATCTCGTCGCGTGGCGGGACATGCTCGTCGGAGCCAGGGAAAACGTCGCCAAGCTGAAGAAGGACGGTCGCAGCGCCGACGACACAGTCGCCGCCAAGCCCACGGCGGAATGGGATCCCATCTTCGGGAACTGGGCGATCTCGCCGGCGCTCTTCACCCGCCTTGTCTACGAAGGTGTTTGAACGGTCACTCTCCGCGGCGGTGCATGGCATCCGAAACCCTCGCGCCGACACACTATGACTTGTCGACCATGTCGCCGGTCGATACTGTCCAGCATGTAGCCGGTCCGGACCTGAAAAGACCCTGACAGTGAGCATGTTGAGGCCTCGGCAGATCGATCATTTGCAGTCTTGGCAAATCGGGATAGGTTTCGCGTGACAAATTTGTCCCAAGAAACCGATGACCCTGTTCTGGATTGCATCCCTCCCCTTCATCGCGGTCTTCATCGCAGCTCTGGCCATCGGGCGCAGCAAAAGCTTCTGGCTACCCATTGCTGTAGCAGTTTTTTCATTGGCCGCAGGCGCGCTATGTCTTCATACGATTGTAGTCGCACCCACCTGCGTGACTGGTGAAAGCGAATGCCTGGGCGTGACGGCGATCGCTTATCTGATCGCTGCCTTCTGGTGTGCTCCGAGTATTGGATTCGGGTTGCGACGTTACAGCCACGTGCGTTTCGGCTTCAGGCGCCGGTAAGTTACCCGTTCCCGAGACCAGGAAATCATTCGCAAGCCGCAAGTATTCACCCAACAACGTGCTGCGGAGTGGGAACTATAACCGGTCACGCCGGTTATGTTTCCAGAAAAGGATAAGGCCATGACCAAAATCCTGAATTCACGCACGATCATTATTACGGCAGATCGTCTTGACGATTGCAAGGACTACCTCGAAACCGACTTTCACCAGCTGATCGACCATGCTCTGAGCGTCGGCTGGTCCATTGACGAGGTGGTCGTCGCCCTCAGCGGCCTCGCAGAAGAAGAGATCGCCGTGCCGGAGCGAGCAGTTACGTTCCATTGATACCCGCAAAGGGCCGCCATCGTTTAAAAGGCCGGGGCTTTGAAACCCCGGCCTTTCCGTGACCGCTTTGGAAATGTGGCCTGCACGACGATCGCTGCCCCCCACGAGCCGGGCATATCAGCTACCTGCTCCCCCGAGCGGGGGTGCCTCACGGCACAACGCAATAAGGCGACGCCCCAAGGAGCACCGCCTCAAAATATCAATCATGTCAAAACCAAATCAAGGCGAGGCCCCAAAAGGCCCCTACCCCTTCTTCGCCCTGGTCTTCTTTGCCGGCGCCTCGGGCGCCGGCTGGGCGAGCCTCAGCGCGCGCAGCTTTTCCGTCTTCTTCTGCCGGGCGGCAGCTTCGCTTTCGAGGATGCCCTTGGCGACAGACGTTGTCTGCTCGGCCTTCGCCTGCGGCGAGAGCTTTTCGGGCTTGAAGAACGTGTCTTTCGTCTCGGTCATGGCTTCCTCCTTGGCGATGGAACGGGAGACCGGGAAAAGATCAGCGGGCGCCGCGGGCCGGCATCACCTTCTTCTTCGGTGCCGGCAGCAGGCCTTCGCGCTGCGCCTGCTTGCGGGCGAGCTTGCGGGCGCGGCGGATGGCTTCGCCCTTTTCGCGGGCGCGCTTTTCCGACGGCTTTTCATAGGCGCTGCGTTCCTTCATTTCGCGGAACACACCTTCGCGCTGCAGCTTCTTTTTCAGCACGCGGAGGGCTTGGTCGACATTGTTGTCTCGGACGAGTACCTGCAAGTTTTCTCCTTAATCAGCGTTGCTGCTGTTATTTCCTGATGCGGATCGAATTCGAATTGATCCAGCTCGATTTCGGACTCTCGGTAGCCGCCCGCGCTTCGGAAGGCAAGGGCGACGAGGGCGATGCGAGCACGTCTATATCATCCTGACGGATGCTGCGCTCGAAATCTTCATTCTGGAACCGCACGCGGTAATGAACGAAGCCCTGCGCGGCCGGCAGGACGGATAGAACGTTGCCGGAACCCGAGGGCTGTCTGTTGCCGAGAACGCCATGCTTGAGCATGATGGTATCACCCGGCCGATAACGACGATAGGCCATGTCGTTCTACCCTCATGAAACAAAAAATTAAAGGCCGGGACTGCTCCCGACCTTCCCTGGCCAGTGCCTGGCCTCAGTCATCGTCTCCGCGCGCCAGTACATCCGTGGTCGCGCGAAGTCGTGACAAGTTCTTAGGCAGTCCGGAGGTTGTCGGCAGAGCTCTTGCCCGAGCGGCGGTCCTGCACGATGTCGTAGTTGACCTTCTGTCCGTCTGCCAGCGCGCGCAGGCCTGCGCGTTCAACTGCAGAAATATGGACGAAAACGTCGGCGCCGCCGTTATCCGGCTGGATAAAACCGAAACCCTTGGTGGCATTGAACCACTTGACTGTACCTGTATTCATAACGATCTCCTTTCAAAGCAACCGTTGAAATTCCCGCGATACCCTGCGGGCTTGGGTCGATTATTTGGAAGGAAATCTGGCGAGAGCACGCTGGCTCTTCAACGACGTCACAAGCAATGGTCGATGAGCGTAATATACGGTCAATTTTAAATTTGGCAACAGAGATAGGCGGAAAAACTTCGAATCACCTGAAAGTTTTTTCGGCAAGCGGCTGATTTGGCGATAGAATTTTAATTCGGCCGGGTGCTGGCGGGCGATCTTCCGAGCGGCCGGAAGCTCTGACATGCGGCTATCGCGCTGTGGCGCCCCCTTGGATAACACTGCCGGCCAGCCCCAAGCTTCGCCACCCACGCCGGATATGGCCTTGCAACCAGCCGCAATGTCGTCAGGATCGCTGATCGAAAGCCCATTGGAATCACACCTATGCCGACGAAGCCGGTCGAACATGCAGTCCAGATCCGCCCCGCCACATCAGGCGACATGGAAACCCTCGGCGGCTTCGGCGCCCTGCTGGTCGCGATGCATCACGAACTGGATGCCAGGCGCTTCATCGAAGCGGCCAAAAGCACGCCGTTGCGATACGGGCAGTTCCTCAAGAGCCAGTTCACCCGGCCCGAAGTCGTCGTCATCGTCGCCGAGGACGACGGCGCGCTGCTCGGCTATGCCTATGCGGAGCTGCAGGGCTTCGACTACATGTCGCTGCGCGGGCCGGCGGGCGTCATCCACGATCTCTTCGTCGATTCGGCACGCCGCCGCGAAGGCGTCGGGAGGATGCTGCTGGAAGCGGCGATGGCCGGATTGAAATCCCTCGGCGCCGAACGCTTCGTGCTCTCGACCGCCTACCGCAACGAGACCGCCCGCAGCCTCTTTGCCGCCATGGGCTTCCGCCCGACGATGATCGAGATGACGCGCGAAGCCGATCAGACGGATAGCTAGAGCCGGCTTGCACCGGCCTACCCCTCCAACCGGTATCCAGCTACCGGTTTTCGATATCCGGATCCTTTCCCTATATGCGCCATCGCGAATAAAATTGTGCAGCGCCGCCATCCCATCTTGCCCTTGCCTCCGGTTGGCGGTCTTTGGGAACTTCCGGCTGCAGGGAGAATTCATAGCATGACGCACCCCTCGCCCTTCCACGGACGGCAGGAGTGGACCATGGCAAAGGTAACTGAGTTCAAGACAACAAGGGCGCTCGCCGTAGCACTTTGCGCCGCCCTGCTTTTCAGCGGCGCTGCCAAGTGGCCGGCCCTGCCGAACTCGGGCTTTTTGACCGGCCGGGCCGCAGCCCCCGAGGATGTCGATAACGGAACGGCGATCTTTGCCACCGGGCAGGATGACCAGAGCGACGGCAAGCCGATCGATATCGAAATCCCGCAATACGGCTATTTCCGCCAGGAAGACAAATACGTCATCATCCTTCAGGCCGAGAAATACGATGGGCAAAGCATCATCGGCGCCGAGACATTCGATGGCAAGAAGGTGGTGGGATTGATCGACGAGTTCGACCTGCTGGGCGTCCACGCCCGATAGTTTTCCGTGCGCAGGCAGAGCCATGCCCCCCAAGCGCTCAAAAAAAAGAGGCTCGTCGGGAGAGACGGCCTCGAAATTGCGTCAATTTGGCCCAGCTCCACAAGGCCGACCTCAGCCTAGCCATCGTCAGGGGAATCGCCACCCCCAATCGGGTGATATCCGGCGGGATTGTGACGATTTTTTTGAGAAAGGTGGAGGGATTCAAGGGTGGATTCCGTCGCGTGAGCCGGGGCTTTGGGGTGTGCGGATATCGGGCGTGTTGACGGCGTCCCGGTCAGGAGGCATGCGCGGTCCGTACCTGCTCGTAAAAACCCCTCCCCAACCCCTCCCCACAAGGCGGGAGGGACTAATCTGCGGCACCGCTTTCGCTCATTTCGAAACGTCGAAAATATGGAAAGCCGGTGCAGCAGGTTAAGCCCCTCCCCCTTGTGGGGAGGGGTTGGGGCGGGGTCTTCGATAGGTCCGAACCGGCTACATTCCCAGATGACTCGGGCTTTCAGGCACCGTGCACGGCAAGTCCGATAACCGCCGTGAGCAAGAAGAGACAGAAGCCGGCGGCGACACCGGCAAAGATGCCGGCGGCAAGGCTTGATTTCGGTGCGATCCAGACGGCGACCGCCTGCGGCCCGACCAGCAGGCAAAGCGCCTGCGCAGCGCCTGCAAGGCCGAACCGCATATCGAGCTGCGGCGCGGTTCCTATCGCCACCTCGGCCCACAAGACGATGCCGCCGAAGACGATGACACCCGCGATGCCGCCGAGCGCCCAGCCATAGGCTTTTCGCGCGCGCCAGATCTCCCAAAGGGCGGGCGGCAGGGCCAATATCCATGGCAGCAGGTCGGTCAGCGTGTGCATGCGGCAAACTTCGCAGGTAGACGTTAATTTGATCCTCGTTCTCGCCTTCTTTCCCCGTCATCAGCTACGAGTCACGGGCCATGACTCAGGAGATGCCATGCTTCGCACCATATTCGCCTTTTACCTGCTCCTTGCCGGCGCGCTTGCCGCGCGCGCTCAGGCTCCCGATGCAGACGGCACGCCGGTGCCTGCAGATCCCTGCGCGCGCCAAAATTTCGAAGGCGCCGCCTATATCGTCTGCGGCGTCGATCCCGCCAAGGCGGATCTGCGCCTGTTCTGGAAGGATGCCGCGGGCAAGCCCTATCGCAGGTTTTCGGGCGTCGCCGATGCTGTCACCGGTGAAGGACATCGGCTCCTCTTTGCCATGAATGCCGGCATGTACCGCGAGGATTTCACGCCGATGGGGCTCTATGTCGAGGATGGCAAGGGGCTGATACCGGTCAACGTGGAGGCGCCGCCCAAGGTTTCCGGCCCGGTGCCGAACTTCTTCAAGCGGCCGAACGGCATCTTCTATCTCGACGAGGCAGGCGCCCACATCGTCTCAACCGAAGACTTCCTGAAGCAGAAACCGAACGTGCAGCTCGCCACGCAATCCGGCCCGATGCTGGTCATGTCAGGCAAGATCAACCCGATTTTCATACCGGGTTCGAGCGACCGCACGCGGCGCAACGGCGTCGGCCTCTCAGCCGACGGCACGCTGCGCTTCGTCATCAGCGAAGGCGACGTGAACTTCCACGATTTCGCAAGCCTCTTCCGCGACGAACTGAAATGCCCCGACGCACTCTTCCTCGACGGCGGAAACGGCACTGGTCTCTACAATCCGGCGCTCGGCCGCAACGACACATCCTGGCACGGCGGCTACGGACCCATCATCGCTTTGGTGGGGGGCTAGGCGATTCCAGCTGAGGTCTAGAGTGGTTCTGCGTTCGGAATACCGATCTGTCCTGTGTCGTCCTCAGCGACAGGGTCGGCTATCTGCCGGAGCGATGGCGAGCGCACGCTGCAATCCCTTCCACAAACCGGTGCGCGAGACCACCGTGCGCATCCAGACCGGCAAGGTCATCCGGCTCGTCACCAACGACCTCGATGCCCCAGCCCGGGAAATCGCCGACCACTACAAGCAGCGCTGGCAGATCGAACTGTTCTTCAAATGGATCAAGCGGAACCTCAAGATCCGGTATTTCATGGGAAATTCGGAGAACGCCGTACGTATCCAGATCTTCGTGGCGCCCCGCTCAGAAGCAACAAGATCGAAACACGACGCATCGCTTGTTCCTTCCAGGTTTACACCAGTCGTGGGGACCTTGAGCCCTTGCCCGGCCGTTAGAGGATCAATATCTCAAAGGCACAGCACGCTTTTACATCCGGCAATCAGGAAGGAGCCGCCAGCTTTCTCGAACCAGTTCAGACATAGTTCCCTCCGTGATCCGCCGCATATCGAAATAGAGCCGGTCTGAACCACGTCCAGAGTGCAATACTACCTTTAGTTGTATTTCGGCGCTCTACTATCGAAAATCCCCGTAGGGCGGACTCCGGCTAGACCGCCGTACCTACGATCGCGCCTATCCCCGCCGTCAACGCCATGGCGAAGGCGCCCCAGAAAGTCACGCGGGCGCTGGCTTTCAGAACACTGGCACCGCCTGCCCTCGCCCCTATGGCACCGAGAAGCGCCAGGGAGATCAGCGATGCGATGGCGACCGAGTAGATCAGTATCCGTGCAGGCGAAAGGATGACCATAAGCAGGGGCAAGGCGGCCCCCACGCCGAAAGTTGCCGCCGAGGTCAGGGCCGCTTGGATTGGACGCGCCTCCAAATGTTCGACAATTCCGAGTTCGTCTCGGGCATGGGCGTCTACGACGTTGTTGGCTGACAATTGAACGGCAACCTGCCGTGCCAGATCGTGAGTGAGGCCCCGCGCGACATATATCTGGGTCAGTTCGTCGAGCTCCGCCTCGGGCTGCGTCTGAAGCTCCACGCGTTCGCGAGCGAGGTCGGCCTTCTCCGTGTCCGCCTGCGTGCTGACCGAGACGTATTCGCCCGCAGCCATGGACATCGCGCCCGCGACGAGGCCCGCCACGCCCGCCACCAATACCTCCGATGTCCCTGGCGATGCGGAGGCGACGCCCATGATAAGACTGGCGGTCGAGACGATACCATCGTTTGCGCCAAGAATAGCGGCCCGCAGCCAGCCAATGCGAGCGATAAGATGGCTTTCGACATGCGGTCTCACCATATTCATCTCCCATCACCGCGAGTTCCGGTGGGTGCCGATTATGGCGATGTCACGTTGTTTGATCAACGTCGGAACAAGGCGTTTGTCTGAGACGTCAAACAGCTGAACCGGTCACGGAGGCAAGGCCGTCTGAGGCGTCGATAAGGGACCCCTACTGCGATGCGATCAAAACGACATCGGCGGCGAACGCGCCGGCACCGTTCTATATCTCCCATCCTATCCAGGTATCTCCCATCCTATCCCGGCGTCGTGAATGGCTCTAACGGCGTGACACTCAATTAGCCGTCGTCTGGCAATAAGAGTGCCGTTCCTTTGGTGGCAACGGGTCTTGAAATCGGAGAGTGGCTGCTGGATTTGCTGTTGTTGCCTTTTCGCGTCGAGCAGGCCGGCTCTCACAGTTGCACTCCCCGCGGGAATCTCCGCCCGCCTGATTTCTGCAGCAGGAGTTGCACTGCGACAGCTAGCAGAAAGAACATGCGATTCATCGACTTCGTCCTCTCCGGTTATCTGGCACGGGCATTCCGTCGACGTCACGAGATATAGTTGCGCTGAAGATTCAACAGGCCAAAGACGGCCCTTTCCAGAGCAATCTGCCAGAAGCGTGCGCCGGATCTGCGTTCAGAATCGCGTAAAAACAATGAGATATAGCATTTTCGTGATCCGAAATGCTCTAAACCTTACCCAAGGTCAAGCAGACTGCATCGCCACCAGCTGCCGCGTCTCGACGATCTCGGCGAAATCGGATGCCAGATGCGCCATCGTCACGTCGAAGATCTCCCGTGCCGAAAGATCGGCATTCGGCAGGTCGAAACCGAGCACAGCGTCCTTGACGACGCTCATCTTGAAGCCGAGGTCGGAGCCGGCGCGCACGGTGGTATTGACGCAAAAGCCGGCGACCGCCCCAACCACCACCAGATCCGTGATCCCGACCTCGTGCAGATAGCCTTCAAGCTCGGTGGAGGCGAAGGCCGACGACGTGGATTTGACGAAGACCGGCTCGTTCTCCCACGCCACGGCGCAGGGCATCGGCCGGTATCCCGGCGCATGTTCGTTGAGCGCCGAGCTCTCGTCGGCCTCGCGATGGCGGATATGGATGACCGGCTTGCGGGCGGCGCGGAATGCGGCGGCAAGGGCCGCGATATTCTGTCCCGCCTCGCCGTTCACATGCGCGCGCCCGGCATCGAGCCGCTCCTGCATGACCATCTGCATATCGATGATGAGGAGTGCGCTCGTCATGGTTCCCTGGTCCTTTTCCGCGCTTCGAGGGCTCTGGAAGAGCTTTAGCATCTGCTGCCGGTCAAGTCGCTTGCAAAACAGGACAACGGGCTCGACAGGTCATCACTTCTGCGCCAGCAGACATTATTTCTGCCCACATTGCATGGGCTGGATGGTTGGCCGAGCTGCGGCGCCGATGCGGCGCCAGCCTCTCGTTGGAACTTCCCGAACAATGACAGGAGCCAATCACCCATGTCGCAGATCGAAAGCCAGCTACAACGGTTTGGACTAGAACTTCCGGCGCCGATCGTCCTTCCGCCTGATGTGAAACTCTCCTTCCCCTGGGTCCGCATTTCAGGGTCGAAGGCCTATATTTCCGGACACGGGCCGCTCAATACAGACGGGTCGATTGCCAGACCGCTCGGAAAGGTGGGGAAAGATCTGTCGCTGGAAGAAGGCTACCATGCCGCACGCCTGACCGCACTGGCCATGTTGGCCAGCCTGAAAGTTGCGTTGGGTGACCTGGACCGGGTGGAAAGCTGGCTTCGCGTCTTCGGCATGGTGAATACAGATCCCTCCTTCAACTCATATCCACGCGTCATCAATGGCTTCAGCGACCTTATCGCAGAGGTTTACGGCGGCGAACGCGGATCCCACGCCCGCTCCGCTATCGGCGTGGCAGGCCTGCCATTTGATATTCCCGTCGAGATTGAAGCTGAGGTTCTTATACGGCCTTAGCGACGACCTGGACGTCAGGCTGGTCAAGATCGGCAAGCGATTTCCGATCAGGAAACTCCCCTGGCCTTTGGCCGCCGTCAGCGCGCCGAGCTGCGCGATAACGGCCGGGCGACAGGCCGTGGTGGCGATGGAACAACTTCGAGAAGGCGGCGACGGTTTCGTAGCCAACGCGGCTTGCGATCCGGGCAATCCCCTCATCGCTTGATTCCAGCAGGAACGCAGCCTCCGACATCCGGCGTGCGATCAGATAGCGCTGCATGGACTGGCCGACGAGCTTGGTGAAGCGAGCCGAAAACACCGAGCGGCCGAGCCCCACGCGATGTGCGAGGTCGCGAAGTGTCCAGGGCAGATCCGGTCGTTCGTGGATCAACTCGAGCGCCCGTCCGATATAGGGGTCCGCCATCGCTCCAAGCCATCCGCCTTCCCCCGGCCGGAGAGATTTGATCCAGCTTCGCAACACCTCGACGAAGAGCACCTCTGTCATTCGCGACAGCGCGACGCGTTGGCCGGGGCGTTCAAGCGCCGACTCGCTCACCATGCGGCGCAGGATAGCCTCGAGCCACTCACCGTCCATCGCCGGCTTCAGGAGAAGCACGGGCGGAAGCAGTTCCATCACGCTGCCGCGCGCGGGCCACGACAGAATGAAATTGCCGCAGATCATCGTCGAGAGCGGCTGCGCGCTGCCGCCATGATGCACGACGCCAAGATGCGCGGGTCGGTCGAGGTCCGTAACCAGGAAAGGCTTCGTCCCGCTGTCCGAGTAGATCAGATGCGGCTCGCCGCGTGTGATGACGACGAGATCGCCCTCCGCCATGCGGAGCTCTTGCCCCTGTTCAAGCGCAAGCGTGGCCGAGCCACGACTGAGATAATGGAACAGGGCGTAGGGGCGCTCCGGCAAGGCCAGGTTCCAGGGATGACCGAGCTCGAAGTGAAAGAGCAGGGTTCCGCTAAGGCGAACGCGATCGAGCACTTCGGTGAGGATGTCCATGACTGATGTTAGTCCGCCGGACGGTCGGACACAATATCCGGACGATCGGGGCCTAACGTCCGAGAAACCTTCGTATTATTCCGGGTCGAGGTGAGCCAACAGGGTCACCCAGCAAGCAATTTGGCAAGCTGCCGCAACACGAAGCGCGACTAAGCGCCTGCCCTTTCCCTGGGGTTGGGGTTGTCGGCGTCCCAACAGGAGCAAGCAATGCGAAATAGACTACTCTTAGCCGCCACCGTTCTCGTCGCCGGGGCAGCGTTTGCCGCACCCGCCCGATCGGCTGATCTACCCAAGGGGGCGGCGCACAACATCGTGCTCGTCCATGGCGCTTTCGTCGACCAGACAAGCTGGAAGCCCGTTGCCGACATTCTCACGAAGAAGGGCTATAAGGTAACGCTGGTCGAAAATCCGCTCACGTCGCTGGCCGCGGATGTCGATGCCACCAGGCAGGCACTGGCGAAACAGGACGGCAAGACCGTCCTCGTTGGCCACTCCTGGGCCGGCGTGGTCATCACGCAAGCCGGTGACGATCCCAAGGTCTCGGCGCTCGTCTATGTCTCCGCCTTCGCGCCTGACGTTGGAGAATCTCTGGCGACCCTGGCCAAGCACGGCCCGGCAACCGAAGGCACCAGGGCAATTCATCCCGACGACAAGGGCAACCTCTATATCGATCCCAAGGTGTTTCCCTCGGCGGTCGCGGCGGACCTGCCGTTGAAGGTCGCCGAATCCCTGGCAAACTCGCAGCTTCCGCTGAACCACACAGCTTACGAGGCTCCGGTCGATATCGCGGCCTGGCACGACAAGCCGACATTCTATGTGATCAGCACCAAGGACAAGGTCATCGCACCGGAGACCCAGAAGCTGTTCGCGGCCAGGATCAAGGCCAAGACCACGGAGGTGGCTGGCAGCCATGCCTCCCTTGTCGTCCATGCGGCGGAAGTCGCTGCGGTCATTGAAAAGGCCGCGCTCACGAAGTGACGATCCTGCTCCCGGTGCCACCGTGCCGGGAGTACTCCTCCTCCGCTGAAAACGCGCAGGGGCAAGGCGCCCCACCGCCAGGCAGCGCCTCGTGACAACCAGCGGCTGAATTTCCGCAAGAATGCATTATGCCGTTTCGTGAAATCCGGCTATGATCCCGCCATCACAGCCGAGGGGTGGTGAAATGATTTCGTCGCTTCAAAGCCTGCTTGCGGGGCGTGTCGACGTGTGCGTCGTCGGCTCCGGGCCCGTCGGTCTGGCGCTGGGCATCAGGCTTGCCCGGTCGGGGCTTTCGGTCGCGCTGCTGGAATCCGGCGGCAAGACCATTTCCGAGAAGACCAACCGGCTGGCGGCGGCCGCCTCCATCAGCACCGCACACCATGCCGAAGCGAGCCTGACGATCCGCCGGGCGGTGGGCGGCACTTCGAAAGCCTGGGGCGGCCGATGCGTGGAGTTCGACGACAGCGATTTCGATGGCAGGCCGGCGCGCGGCGATGCCCGCTGGCCGATCGAGCACAGCGCCTTCAGGGCCTACTATGACGATGCCCGCACCTTTCTCGGCGCCGAGCTGTCAAACGTCGAGATACCAGGCGTCGAGATGCCTGACATGGACGGCGATTTCGAACCCTCGATCGAGAGCTGGGCGCGCGAGCCGGATATGGCAAAAGCGCACGGAGCGCTGATCGAGAGCCTGCCGAACCTGCACCTCGTCACCCAGGCGACCGTGATCGGCCTCGATCTCGACCGCGAAGGCGCCCGCATGAAACGGGCGCTCGTGTGGCATCGCGGCAAGCTGCACTCGCTGGGCGCGACGATCTTCGTGCTGGCCTGCGGCGGGCGGGAAAATGCCCGGCTGCTGCTGGCGGCGCAGGAAATCGCGCCGCGGCTTTTCGGCGGCGTCGATGGCCCGCTCGGGCGCTATTACATGGGGCATCTGGCCGGCGAACTCGCCCGTATCCGCTTTGCCGACCGCTCCTTCATGGAAAAGATGTTCTTCCGGCGCAACGGCACCGGCGCCTGGTTCCGCTCGCGGCTGATCCCGAGCATTGCCCTGCAGAACGAGCGCGATCTCTTAAACAGCGTCTTCTGGCTGCGCAGCCCGCCGCTGGAGGAAGTCTATTCGACGGCGGGCGCCCGCGCGACGCTGAACATGATCAGGGCGATATCAGGCAGGCGCCGGATGCGCCGCATGTCCTTCAAGGCGAAGGCGCCCGACACCGCCTCGCTGTCCGATCTGGTCTCTAACCCCGTGGAGAGCTTCAACGCCGCCCTGCAGCTGACGACGGCGGCGCTGAAATCCGAGCGCCAGCCGAATTTCTTCGTGAAGAACGACGAGCATCTCTATTGGCTCGCCTATCACAGCGAACAGCTGCCGGTCGCCGCAAACCGCGTGCGGCTAAGCTCCGAGGTCGACGAAACCGGCCTGAAACGGCTTGCCGTCAGCTTCGATTTCGCCGAGGAGGATCTCGCCTCGCTGATCAGGAGCCACCATGCGCTGGCCGAATGGATCACCAGGCGGCGGATCGGCACCGTCGAATGGCTCTACCCCGAGGAAACGCTCTCCGCCGCCGTCCGCGGCCAGGCGCTCGACGGCTACCACCAGATCGGCCTGACGAGAATGGGCGCCTCGCCGCGGACGAGCGTGGTCGACGGCAACTGCCGCTGCCACGACCTCGAAAACCTCTATGTCGCCGGCAGCTCGGTACTCCCGGTGTCAGGACAAGCGAACCCGACGCTCCCGGCCGTGGCGCTGGCGCTGCGGCTGGCGGATCATTTGAAGGGGGAGTTACGGGGATAGCGTGGGCCATGCCTCCTCCGCCCTGCCCGGCACAAGCAGTCATTCGACCGGGTGACGCGAGCCACGGAGTGTCTTCGTCAGCTTGATCGCTCTTGCAACGATCTCATCCTGAGCGCGGCAAGCAGGAAGGAAAATGGGGCCGCGCCGAACCGGCTATTCTCCCTTTTCCTCGGTCTCGTCCGCCGCAGGCTTGCCGCCGAAGAGGCTCTTGAGCGCGTTGGTCTTGGATTTCTGCGCCTTGCTCAGCTTCAGCGCCCGATTGGCGGCCTTGGCCTGTTCCAGCATCATCTCGATCTGGATCTGCTGGATCTCGGTCAGCCGTTCCCACTGCCGGTTCAACAGGTGATCGACCTTTTCGTGCAGGTGGCGGATTTCCAGTTCGGCCTTGAGATTGACCTTGTAGTCGTTGAGCGCCCGCAGCCGATCCTTTGCTTCCTGGCGGCGCTGGCTCATCATGATGATCGGCGCCTGCAGGGCGGCGATGGTCGAGAGGATCAGGTTCAGCAGGATGAAAGGATAGACGTCGAAGGCAGCCTTCTCGCCAAGCACCAGGTTGATGCCCATCCAGACGGCGAGGAAGAAGCAGAAGGAGATGATGAAGGTCCAGCTTCCGCCGAAGGTCGCGACGACATCGGCGACGCGATCGCCGAGCGAACGGCGCTCCTCGTAATCCTCTTCGATGTTTTCGGCGAGCGTGTCGTGGCTCTTCAGGCTCTCGACGACCTCGTCCTCGAGGTTGGAGAGCTCGCCGCGTTCGTCGCGCAGCAATTCGGCAATGTACTGGCCGCGGTAGTCATCGATCGTCTTGCGGCTGATATAGTCGTCCGAACGGATGCCGGGGTGCTTCTGCCGCACGAAATCGGCAAGCGCCGGGCGCAGATCGTCAAAATGGAAGGCGTCCTTCTTCTTCAGTGTGTGGCCTGTGATCGCGTCCACCAGCTTGACGGACTTCGCCTTGGCCTGCGCCAGGCTCTTCGAATAGTCGTCCATCTCGACGGTGGCGGCCTCTCCGTGCCCGGCATCGAAGTCGACGATTTCACCTGTGAGATCAAGGGGCTTCTCTTCTGCCATCTGCCGATCCTCGTTGCCGATTTTTCGCCCGTCTAGCCGTCAATTCGAACAGGATTGTGGCATGGATTTAGTCGCAAATTGAGAGGGCTGCCGGAGGCGCGATCTGTGTCGCACAGCTGCCTCCGCCCTGCACGGCAGACCTCGGCGTCGGGCGAAGGAAGAGCGGTCATTCGGCCTGAGTACTGCCATCCGATCCTGATATCCTGTACTGTGGCCAGACGTCGAAATCGGGGATCAGCTGATATGGACGAGGAGGGCTTGGCCGAGATCTCGGCCCGGTATGTTCGCTTCGCCGATACGGAAGCCCACGGCCGTTCGCCGCTCTACGAGGCGTTGGCGCGTGCGGTTGCCGGGGACCGGGAGACACTCGGCTTCCTGGCGACCCTCCCCCACATGAAAAGGCAGCCGAACCTTCTGCTTGCGGCGGTGCGTCACCTGTTCGGCACGCCGACGGACTGGTGCGAGTTCCGCCAGGCGCTCCTGGCCCATCCCGACGCTGTCCGTTCGCTGATGCTCGAGCGTTCGACGCAGACTAACGAACCGGGACGGTGCGCCTCGCTGCTCCCCGTCCTGACGCGATTGCCGCAGCCGCTGGCGCTCCTCGAGGTCGGGACCTCCGCAGGGCTCTGCCTCATGCCCGACCTCTATGGCTACGACTACGGCCACAAGGCGATCCGCGCACCCGTGATGGGCTCAGAGCCGCCTGTCCTGCGTTGCTCCGCCAGTAAGACGACCCCATTGCCGACGGCAGCACCGCACGTCGTCTGGCGAGCGGGGCTGGACCTCGCTCCAATCGATGCTTCGGATCCTGCGCAGGTCGCATGGCTTAAGACACTGGTCTGGCCGGAGCAGACGGAACGGCTTGCCAATCTGCAGGCGGCCATCAGGATCGCCGCCACGGTCAAGCCACGGATCATCAAGGGCGACCTGCGCGGGAGCGAGTTCGCCCGGCTCTGCAGGCAAGCGCCCAAGGATGCCACCCTTGTCGTCTTTCACACGGCTGTCCTCGACTACGTCTCCGACCCCGCAGACAGGGAGGCTTTCGCCGAGCAGGCGATGCGTCTCGCGCCCTATTGGGTATCGAACGAGTTCCCCCGCGCATTCCCGTCCATCGCCGAGCGCGCAGGAACGAGCTGGCCACCCGGGCGCTTCCTCCTGTCCGTGAACCGCTCTCCCCTCGCCTGGACCGACCCGCATGGCGCTTCGCTCGAATGGATCGCGGACGAGGCTTGAGGCCGTATTTATGAATTTCGTTCGTAAATCCTGCGAATAGCGGATGGCTACCGCTGCGGCTCCGCTTTCTCCATCTTCGGATCCAGCAGGAACGAACCTGTTCTACTCAGTCAAGATGGAAGGATAAGACGATGGCTCTCAAGGATATTTTGCCTGGCAAGCTCGGCTTCGGTGCCGCCCCTCTCGGAAACATGTTCCGCGATATTCCCGAGCAGGAGGCGCGCGCCACTGTCGAGGCAGCCTGGAATGACGGCATCAGATATTACGACAATGCGCCCTTTTACGGCGCTGGTCTTGCGGAGATCCGGATGGGCGAGGCGCTCGCAGACAAGCCTCGTGACCAGTATGTGATCAGCACCAAGGTCGGCCGGGTGATCCTTGACGAGATCGAGGATGTGAGCGCCCGCGACCTCGGCGAAAAAGGCGATGTCTTCAAATACGGTCGCCCCAACAAGATCGTCAACGATTACACCGAGGATGCGACCTACCGATCGATCGAAGACAGCCTCAAGCGCCTCAAGACCGATCATATCGATATCGCCTGGGTTCATGATATCGCCCAGGATTTCTACGGCGACGAATGGCTTGGCAGGTTCGAGGAGGCGCGAAAGGGTGCGTTTCGTGCCCTTGACCGGATGCGCGACGAAGGCGTGATCAAGGCCTGGGGACTTGGCGTCAACAAGGTCGAACCGATCGAACTGCTGCTGGCACTGGACGAGCCCCGGCCGGACGGTTTCCTGCTTGCCGGGCGTTACTCCCTGCTCGACCATGAGCGTGCGCTCCAGCGCGTGATGCCTGATGTGGCCGAGCGAGGTCTCGGCATCGTCGTCGGCGGGCCTTACAGCTCCGGCGCACTGGTCGGCGGACCGAATTTCGAATATGCGCCGGCGACCCCGGCAATCCTTGCCAAGGTTGCCGCGATCAAGGCGATTGCCGATCGCCACGGCATTTCGATGAAGGCCGCGGGCCTGCAGTTCGCCCTCGCCAATCCCGCCGTCGCTGCAGTCATACCGGGAGCCAGCCATCCTTCCCGCATTGCCGAGGACAGCGCCGCGCTCGCAGAGACCATCCCGACGGGGTTCTGGCGCGAACTGCGCGAATCTGGGCTCGTCCATCCGGCGGCGCCGCTGCCGATTGCAGACTGAACCACACGCTCGTCACTCATACCGGCCGGGTCGCCATCGCGCCCCGGCCGGTTCAGGCATTCAACGCGGTTGCAGATATGTCTGCATTCGAGGTATCGCAAAATCCAGGAAGGCGCGGACGCGGGCAGGCAGGAATTGGGAGCCGCGGTAAAGCGCGTGGACTTCATCCACAATGCCGATATCGCTGTCTGCCAGGATCTCGACAAGCTCGCCGCGCTCGATCGGCCCGCGCAGGTGGTAGTCGGCAAGCCGGATGATACCGACACCGGCGATCGCCATTCGGCGCAGGGTGTCGCCGTTGTTGACCAGCAACGATCCGCTCAACATGCGTTCGACGATCCGCCCGCCGTCACGCATCGGCCAGACAGGCATTGCCCGGCGGAAATTGAAGCCGAGGCAATTGTGGTTGACGAGTTCGTCCGGCGTCGTCGGCGTGCCGTGGCGCTCCAGATAGGCAGGCGATGCCACGATGCACCGTTTTGTCTCGCCGATCTTTCGCGCCATCAGGTTTGAGTCCGCCAGCTTCCCGACACGGATCGCAATATCCGTGCGGTCGAGATAGAGATCGACCACCTCGTCCGAAAGCGAGAGATCGACGATGACCTTGGGATAGGCCTCGAAGAACGGCACCAAGATAGGTTCTACCGCCGCCGTGCCGAAACTGACCGAAGAGGTGATGCGGATAACGCCTTCGGCCTCGGCCCCACCCTGCGCGATCTGCTGCTCCGTCTCGTCGAGCTGGGAAAGCAGAGCCTGGCTTCGCTCGTAATAAAACTGTCCTTCGCGGGTCAGCGCCAGCCTGCGGGTCGAGCGTTCGATCAGCCGGACTCCGAGACGGGCCTCGATACGGGCCACCAGCTTGGACACCGTCGAGGGCGTCATCAGCATCAGCCGTGCCGCCTCCGAAAAGCTTCCCGCTTCCACGACCCGAACAAAGACAAGCATTTCGCCTGCGCGGTTATCCATCTCGAACCTGTGATCTGCTCATAAAGGCCCAAACTTTCTACCAGCAAAAGCGCTCCTGTGAAACGCTTTCTCAAATGCTGGGAACGGCCGCTGTCTACTGATCGCGCATCGGATGTGAGATCTGATTGCCGGAGCAGCAAGCCGGACCCGAGTTCCGCAGGAAGACTGTTCTCCACGCAGTTTCAGAAAGGGACTATTATGGAAATCGTTTCGCAAACCACGACCTATACTCAGGCACCGGCCGATGGTGCCCGCTCCCGGAACCTGACCTTGCTGGCCCTGGCGCTCGGCAGTTTTTCGATCGGAACGTCGGAATTCGCCAGCATGGGGATCATCCAGCTGTTCTCCGAGAGCCTCGGCGTCAGCATCCCCCAGGCGACCAGTGCGATCGCCGCCTATGCCTTCGGCGTCGTCATCGGCGCTCCGCTTGTGACGCTTGTCGCGGCACGGCTCAATCGCCGCACGCTGCTTCTGTTTCTCATGGGCCTGTTCATCCTTGGCAGCGTGCTGTCTGCCATGGCGTCAAACCTCGGCTTCCTGATGGCGGCGCGCTTTATCAGCGGCCTGCCACAAGGCGCCTATTTCGGCGCAGGGGCCGTTGTCGCCTCCTATATCGTCGGGCCGGGACAGGCCGGGAAGGCCTTTGCCATTGTCATGACCGGGCTCACCGTCGCGACGATCTTCGGTTCACCTCTGGCGACCTTCCTGGGACAGACGATCGGCTGGCGTGAGACCTATCTTGCCGTCGCCGCTTTCTCGCTTCTCGCCTTCGGCGCCATCTTCCAGTGGGTGCCGCGCACCAGGGCGCTTGACGGCGTCCCGGTCATTCAGGAAGTCTCTGCTCTTCGCAAGCCGCAGGTATGGGGCGTCATGATCGTCGCGGCCCTCGGTATCGCCAGCATCTTCGCCGTCTACACCTTCATTGCGCCGCTGGTGACTGACGTTGTCAAACTGTCGCCCGAGATGATCCCCGTCGCGCTCGCCTTGTTCGGCATCGGCATGACGGCCGGCAACATCTATGGCGGCAAGCTTGCCGATCTCCACCCTGCCCGCGGTATCGTCCTCGGTTTCGGCGCTGCGCTTCTCATCCTTGCGGCGCTGGCAATCGGCGGCGAAAACCCCTGGATCTTCTTCCCCGCCATGTTCGGCGTCGGTGCGACCATGATGGCAGCGATCCCGACCATCCAGGTGCGGCTGACCCGCTTTGCTCCCGAAGCTCCGAGCCTGATGGGCGCAATGAACCTTGCCTCGCTGAATGTCGCCAATGCCATTGGCGCCTGGGCAGGCAGTGTCGCGGTCGGGGCCGGCTATGGCCTCCTGTCGGCCGCTTGGGCCGGCTTTGCCGTCACCCTGCTGGGCCTGCTCGTATTCGGCCTGACCCTGCTGCAGCGGCAGGTTCTCGCAAAGCAGCGGTGAAACAGACCAACAGCGAGCCGCCTACCGAAAAGAAGGATGGCGGCTCGATGGAGGTGGAGATCGCCTGGACTTGCCTCCTACCATTGGTTGACTCACTGACGGTTGAACAATAATTTGCTAATTTGGTCGTTGGGCTTGTCCTCATATGACGGATCAATCTCTTCAGCGTCGCCTTGCCGCCATCGTCGTTGCCGATGTGGTGGGATATTCGCGCCTGATGGAGGCAGACGAAGTCGCAACGCTGGAAAACCTTAGGGAACTTCGTTCCGGCATTATCGAGCCGGCCGTGAGGCGTCACAAGGGCCGCATCTTCAAGGTCATGGGCGACGGATTCCTGATCGAATTCGGCAGCGCGGTGGAAGCGGTCGCTGCAGCGTTGGAAATGCAGCGGGCCACCGCTCAAGTCGAGGCTTCCGCAGACCGGCGCCTGCTTCTGCGTATAGGCATCAATCTCGGAGATGTGATTGACGAGGGTTCAGACGTCCTCGGCGACGGGGTCAATGTCGCGGCGCGCCTCGAGAGACAGGCCGCACCGGGTGGCATCTGCATTTCAGGCGGCGTACACGGCGAGATCCTCGACAAGATCGACGACCGGTTCTTCGATGCAGGCGAACGCTACCTGAAGAACCTCACCCGCCCGGTCCACCTGTGGCATTGGCCGGATGCGCTGCCGAGCATATTGCCGCTGCCGGAATATCCCTCGATCGCCGTCTTGCCGTTCACGAATATGAGTGGGGATGCAGCGGACGAGCCTTTCGTCGACGGCTTGACCGAAGACCTGATCACCGACCTTTCCCGCACGCCTGGCCTGTTCGTCATCGCCCGCAATTCCGTCTACGGCTACAAGGGCAAGCCGGTCGATGTACGCCTCGTCGCCCAGGAGCTCGGCGTCCGCTACGTCCTCGAAGGGAGCGCCAGACGCGCAATGGGCCGTGTCCGCATCAATGCCCAATTGGTCGACGCGCTTGGCGGCGGACACCTGTGGGCCGAGAGGTTCGACAGGACGGTGGAAGATGTTTTCGAATTGCAGGATGAGGTCAACGCCAAGATCGTCGAAGCCCTCGTCGGCCGGCTGACCACCCCGACACCGCGCAATCGGCCGAAGAATTTCGAGGCCTACGATCTCTGTGTGCGCGCCCGCCTGCTGACGGAAGAGTCGCCGCAAACCGAGCGTGAGGCCTATATGCTGCTCCAGCGCGCGGTCAAGCTCGAGCCATCCTATGCCGAGGCGCTTGGTCTGCTCGCCTATAACCGCTGGCTGGCCTGGACGCATTTCGGCGAGCCCGAAGATCCCAACCGTCAGATGGCGGTGACGTCAGCGCAGAAGGCGGTCGACCTGGATCCCAACGATGCCGGCTGCCGTTACGTCCTGGGGACCATCCTGGCTTATGAGCGGCGATGGGAGGAATCGGAAGCCGCCTTCGCCAAGGCCCTGGAGCTGGACCCCAACCACGCCGACACCTGGGCCGCCATGTCGGACATTTCGGTGCTGGACGGCAGGGTTGCCGACGGACTGGCGCAGATCAAGAAAGCCCTGCGGCTCAATCCCCGCCCAGCCTGCTGGTATCTTTGTCATCTCGGGCAGGCGCAATACGCCGCGCGTGACTATGAGGCGGCAGCCGCCACACTGCGCAGGGAAGAGACGTATCGCACCAACTCCCGCAAATTCCTGGCTGCCACGCTTGCACAGATGGGCCACCAGGAGGAGGCGCGGCGAGAAGCAGAACTGTTCCTGATCGCCCACCCTCATTTCACCATCGCCCATTGGCTCAGCTCCCAGCCGCTGCGCGATGCATCGGTACGCGACCACTTTGTCGACGGCTTCCGAAAGGCCGGCCTGCCGGAAATGTGAGAGGGGGTGGGGGCAAGCCCGAGGCGGCGGCATTTGGCGGACAACGACGACGGTCCTGGCTGGCGCCAATTGCAGTTGTTGGCTCCGTATCAGGAGCAAAACTCATTGATATTTTATCGGTGGCCACAGTCTTGGTAAGTTGGTTATGCTGCAGCCGTTGTCGGAACGAGGGCCGGACGAGGTGACGGGGAACGGACTGAACGATCTCGACCGATCGGTGCCAAACCGAAAAGAACTCCATCCTTCGTTCGGATACTACACGGTCGCCGTTTTATGCCTGACCCTGATATTGTCGTTCATTGATCGCTTCGTGATCAACCTGGTCGTAGACCCCATACGCTCTGAGCTGGGGCTTAGCGATGTGGAAATCAGTTTGCTTCAGGGCGCTGGCTTCGCGCTTATATTTGCGCTGGCGGCCCTTCCGGCCGGCAGGCTGGCAGACAGGGTGAATCGACCGAGGTTGATCGCTGCGGGCGTGGTTGTCTGGTCCCTCGCCACGATAGCATGCGGACTTGCGACCGGTTTCTGGAGCTTTTTCGCCGCGCGAGTCGTCCTGGGATTTGGGGAAGCAGCCCTCATACCAGCCGCCTCCTCGCTGCTCATCGACAGCTTTTCGGCAGCGCGCCGCGGTACCGCTCTCGGAATATTCTCGCTTGGCTCGACAAGCGGGAGCGGCATTGCGTTGATCGTCGGTGGTGCGGTGCTCAGTTATCTTGGGACGGACACCTCGGCCGGCTTGCCGATCATCGCTTCGCTGACGCCCTGGCGACAACTGATGATCGTTATGGGTATCCCCGGCTTCTTCTTTGTCGCGTTGCTGTTGTTCATTCCAGAACCGGCCCACGGCAACAGGCCTCCCCTGCCTCCTCTGCAACTCTTGTTGCGCAATCTGTCGGCAGAGCGCGGCCTGGTGCTGCGGCTCTGCTTTGCGAAGGGGGTGATGAGCCTGGCCGACTTCGGTATGGCGGCATGGCTCCCCACCCTCCTCATGCGGCATTACGCTGCGACGCCTATCGCGGCCGGCGCCACTGTCGGGATTGCTACCGCGCTGGCTGGCATTATCGGTTCGATCGGCGGCGGGATGCTGTCCGATTGGAGCGCTCCGCGCGGCAGTATCTCGACACGTGTAAAGCTTATCGCGGGGAGTTATCTGGTTGCTCTGTGTGCCGCCATCTCGATTGGCCTCAGTTCTTCAAGTCTTCAAATCGGCATCGCATTTTCCTTTTGGGTCGCGGGGTCGGTGAGCGGTTCCGTTGTCGGCCGCATTACCATGCAGGAGCGGGTCCCCAGCAATATGCGGGCAACCACGGTCGCGCTTTCGATCACGATTTCGGCGATCATCGGGATAGCAGCGGGGCCAACTCTCGTGCCGGTCATCGCCGGACGAATGCATGGAACGGAAAGCGCACTCCAATTCGCAATCGTCGTCGTCGGCGTTATTTCCGTGGTGTCGGCTCTGGTCCTGATCGTCCGGTCGGGATCGACGGTATCGGTGGCATCAGCGGCAGAAGGTTGAAGATTCCGGTGGTTGGATCGTTCATGCCGTTCGAGCATGAGCTCGCGCCAACACAGCATGCGCGGCGGCAATATCCGTGCTGCCGCTGCTGTCGCAGCGATCGCTGATGTCCTTCAGCTGTGCCAAGGACTGCGCAGGGTCGCCGATCTCCGTCGCAAGCTTGACACGGCTCGTTGCTGCGCGCAGCGCAAAACCAAGAGCGCCGCTCTCACGACCCAGGTCTATCGCATCCTGAAGGCGCCGCATCGCGGAAACGGTATCTCCATCCCGCCAGCACACCAGGCCTTGAAGATGCAGGAATTCGGCGTCGCACCATCGGTCTCCGCGCTCTCGACAATAGTGCACGCCCTCATCGATGCTCTGGCGAGCAACCTCGATCTGATCGTGCGCAAGTGCCGCATGAGAGAGCATCACATACCGCAGGGGTAGATGCACAAGGAAATTGCACTCACGAATGGCGTCGATTGCGTGCCTCAAACGCTCGACCGCCTCCCGCTCCCCACGTGCGGCATCGATCGCTGCCTGATGAAAGCGGGCAAACGGCGGCCAGGTATCGATCTGGCGCGACTTCAGGCGCTCGACCAGCATCGTCGCTCGCTCCTGCGCCAAATCGACCCGTCCGCATAACAGGGCGATCGGCGTGGCAGCGAGTGCGAGCGAATGCGCGCAGGACAGGTCGTGGTCCAGGGTCAGCGCGGCATTCAGTGCTTCCTTAGCAACCTCGAGCGCACGCCGATGCTTTCCAACCACCCAGGTGGACAATGAAAGATGATTCCGGAAATTGACGAACCTGTCGATCTGGAACCTCGAGGTCTGACCACGATTGCCGAAAGTCGCGTGCTCGCGAGCCAGACGCTCAAGACCCGCATGCCCGGATTTGATGTTCCCTTGATAGAACTCGCACGTAAACAACTCCCGATCGGCATTGGGAGCCGCGGAATAATCGTCTACGGACGCCATGAAGCGGCGGAGATCGGCAATCGTCTCAAACACCCTTTGATGAAAGCCCATGGCGGTCTGGACCATTGCCAGGCCGATCTTGGTTCGAAGACAATGTTCCACGCTTCCAGCTTCCAAAGCGAGCTCGAAACCCCTCTTCCAAGTTGCCTCGAGTTCGTCACCGAAAGGATAGCGATAACAAAGATTCCAGCCATGCGCTGCGACCAGCTTCATGCGGAGCGGGAGGTGATCACCGGGCAGGCCGTCCAGCACGGACAGCGCCTTTTCGACGCGTGACCCGCTTTCCGCCATCGTCGAGAATTCTACCCAGAACGGCAAAGCAGCAACGGTCAGCCGTACCCCAAGCTCGGCCTGCCCATCCGAACCATAGGCCCAATCGATCATACGGCGGAGATCCGTGCTCCACCCGCCGTAGAGCGCCACCCAGTCTTCACGCGGCCGCCACGTCCATTCCTCTTCCGCCCTTTCGAACAGCGCAAGAATGAAGCGGCCATACGCGATCATGGCGGCCTGTTGCTCGCCCTGCCCAGCGAGCCGTTTGTTGGCGAAGGTTCGGGTACTGTCGAGCAACCGGTATCGGCGACGCCTCCCCGTGTAGTTGACCGACACCATGGATTTGGCCGCGAGGGCTTCCAGCCACGCGGTAAGGTCTTGCTCATGCGCCAGATGCCCGAAGGCGTCGATGACATCGTCAAGCGCAAAGGTGCCGCCGAAAACGGAAAGGTGACGGAGAAGCCAGGCCTCGTTTTCTGAAAGCAGCCGATAACTCCAGTTCAGGGTCGCCGTCAGCGTCTTGTGACGATCCATGCCATCTCCGCGTGATGCCAGCGCTTCGAAGTCACGTTCAAGCATTTGCAGCAGCCCAGCAGGACCGTTGGCCTGAAGTTGCGGGGCCGCCAGTTCGATCGCCAGCGCAATGCCGTCGAGACGCCGGCTCAAACTCGTAATCGAAGGGACATCCGCATCCTCCAATCGATAGCCATGTGCCTCCGCACGCCGAACCAGCAATTCGACCGCCGAAAAACCCATTGCCGACCCGGCATCGAGAACCGCATCTGCGGGCGGATACTGAAGCGGCGGAAGCCGATGGACAGTTTCGAACCTGCATCTTAACGGCTCGCGGCTTGTCGCGATGATATTCAATCCGTGCAATGCATGGTTCAGTTGATCTGCTATGCCGGCGACGGCCGCCAGGACGTGCTCGCAATTGTCAAGAACGAGAAGCTGGTTGCGGCCGCGCAGCGCGCCGACGAGACCGTCCACCTCATCGATCGGGTGGCTTTCGATGCCGAGCGCACGACTGATGGCCAAGGCGACGAACTGTCCTTTCTCGATCGCGGCCAGATCAACGAAGCACACGGCTTGGTGCCCGCCGTTGGCGATCGCTCTTGCGGCCGCGACAGCGATGCTGGTCTTGCCGACGCCGGCAGGTCCGACCACCGTGAGCAATCGGGTCTGCTGCAGCGCCTCGACAATCGCCGCCAACGCATCGGCGCGCCCGACCAGCGGCTTTGATGGCGGCAGCGCCCCGTCAATCTCCTTGATCGACGCGGGAAAGGCCGCCTCCCTCGGCCTCACCACCGTCAGCGGTGCGACGAAGCGATATCCGCGGCCCGGGACTGTCGCTATGCAGGGAATGTCGATGCCGCTTGTCTCCAGCGCACGGCGCAGAGCGGCGATGTTGACCTTGAGATTGCTTTCGTCGACGAACAGGTTGGGCCACGCCGCTTTGAGAAGTTCGCTTTTGTCGACGACCTGTCCAGGCTGGCGCACGAGCGCATGAAGCAGATCCATTGCGCGCGATCCAAGACGTATCGGGATATCGCCGCAGAGCAGCGACTGGCGAGCGGGCGTGAAACGGCAGTTGCCGAAGCAATATGTCGTGGCATCGATCATATCGGCCTCTTCCATTTCTCCCCCTTTCGAGGCTGCACTTCGAGAGCGCGGTGCCTCGCGGATGCGCGCCCGGACGACGGCGGCCATCGAATGGATTTCAGGGTTGGTCCTGTCCCGATAGCCTTATACCAGCAGATTTACCTCTTTTAACCAGCTATGCCGGTGCCGCAGTGATATCAAGGTAGCGCGGCAACCGGGTGATGGAGATCCCAAGCGCTCGCGCAGGTTTGCCTTATTCAAGAGGTTCGAGCTTCAGGTGGTCGTTGTTGGCCATGGCTGCTCGCGCCCCGAACCCGGAGTGATCCCCGGAGTGATCCCCTGAGTGACCGAGGAGGCCGCCATGCCCCGCGCCCTGAGCACACTGACATTGTCGGACGCCAAGCGGATGATTGACGCGGCAGAAGCAAAGGCGGCCGATCTCGACATTCCCTACAACATCGCCGTGGTCGACGTCGGCGGCGCGTTGATTGCGTTCGCGCGTCAGGATGGCGCTCTCGAAGGAAGCATCGATCTCGCCATCGGCAAGGCGAAGACCGCGCGGATGTTCAACAAGACGACCGAATATCTCGCTGAACTGGCACAGCCCGGAGCGCCGCTGTTCGGGATCGAGCAGAGCAATGCCGGCCATGTCGTGATTTTTGGCGGCGGTCTGCCCGTCACCATCGACGGCCAGATCGTCGGTGCCGTCGGCACCAGCGCCGGTTCGGTCGAACAGGACATTGCGGTCGCCGAGGCGGCGGCCGCCGTGATGGCAACAAATCCAAAAACCTGAAGGAGACCAGTGATGAGAGCTGCGCGCATTCTAGAATACAGGAAGCCCCTCGTCCTCGAGGACATCAAGGTTCCGGACATTCAGCCCGACGAGATTCTCGTGAAAGTCGCCGCCTGCGGCATGTGCCGCTCGGACGTGCTGCTGATCGATGGCTTCTTCCAGGGCTATGGCGATATTCCGCCGCCCGTCATTCCCGGTCACGAGATAACGGGCACGGTCGAGAAGGTCGGCGGTGTCGTGGCCAAGGCTGCGGGACTGCAGGAAGGTGACCATGTCGTGGTGTCGCCCGGCTGGGGTGATGGCGTCTGCAGGCATTGCCAGGTCGGCAACACGCATATCTGCCCCAATGTCCGCTGGCCGGGCTTTGGTACTTATGGTGGCTTTGCCGAATATATTCCGGTGCCGGCCCGCTATGCGATCAAGGTCGCCAAACATCTGAAATTCGAGCAGCTTGCACCCCTCACCGACGCCGGTCTCACCCCTTATCGCGGGCTGAAGAAGATCCGCGATGCCGGCGGGCTCGGCCCGGACCGGGTGATCGGCGTCTTCGGCATCGGCGGCCTCGGCGCCTACGCCGTCCAATATGCCAAGCTGCTGGGCGCAGGCGGTCCCGTCGTCGCTGTCGCCAGAAACGAGCAGAAACTCCAGGTCGCGAAAAAATATGGCGCCGACCACATCATTGCGATTGAAGGCAAGTCCTCCGAGGAGGTCGGAAAGGAGCTTAAAAAGGCGACCGGCCAGGACAAGTTCGACGCGATCATCGACTGCGCCGGTGCGACCGAGATGATGCAGCTCGCCTTCTCGCGTCTGGCGATCGGCGGGCACTATGTCGATGTCGGTTTCATCGGCGACCGGATCAACATTCCTCTGTTCCCACGCGTCCACGGCGAGCAGACTTTTCACGGCTCGTTCTGGGGAAACAACGCCGATCTCATTGAGGTCATGGCACTCGCTGCAGAAGGCAAGATCCAGCACACGATCAAGACGATCTCGTTCAACGATATCAATGAATATATCGATCTCTTGCGGGACAATAAAATCGTCGGGCGTGCGGTCGTCACCTTCTGACGGCATCGAACGCGAGACAACCATGACGCGGCATGTCCTGTTTATCGTCACGAACGCCGTCGCATTGCCAAGACTATCTCGCCGGAGTTCCGGCGTTGGCGGAGCGCTCGGCGCTCGTTCTCGAAGCTGTCGCGCTTGAAGAATAGGGCTGTACGGTACGGAGGATTACCCATGCTTGAGGTGGTGCAAGCCTATGATCGCGAACATATCGCTGACTTGCCGACCGACGATGCGGCTGCTCTCGAACGCAAGCTGACCGTCGCCCGCAAACGTTTCGAAGACCGGGGCGGCTGGCTGAAGCCGCACCAGCGGACAGCCGTGCTGCATCGGCTTGCGGATCTCCTTGCTCAGCAGCGCGAGGTCTTCGCGATGCGCATCGCACGTGAAGGGGGAAAGCCCTATACCGATGCGCTGGTCGAAACCGACCGCGCCACCGACGGGATACGCAACGCAGCCGACCTGCTTCGCACCCGCGGCGGTGTCGAAATCCCGATGGGGCTGACCCCAGCCAGCGAGGGGCGGCGCGCCTGGACGATCCTGGAGCCCATCGGCGTGGTCGCTGCGATCTCGGCGTTCAACCATCCCCTGAACCTCATCGTGCATCAGGTCGCGCCGGCGATCGCCACAGGCTGCCCTGTTATCGTCAAGCCCGCGGCGGCGACGCCGCTTTCCTGCCTGGAACTCGTAAAGCTCGTCCATGAAGCCGGAATGCCGGAGGGCTGGGTTCAGAGCCTGCTCCCCGAGAGCCGCGATCTGTCGGGCGCCTTTGCGAGCGACCCGAGAGTGGCCTTCCTGAGCTTCATCGGCTCGGCCGCGGTCGGTTGGCGTCTGCGCGCCAACCTGGCGCCGGGAACACGCTGCGCCCTCGAGCATGGCGGCGTGGCGCCGGTGATCGTCGACCGCACCGCCGATATCGACGCGATCATCGAGCCGCTCGCGAAGGGCGGCTACTATCATGCGGGTCAGGTCTGCGTCTCGGTGCAGCGGATCTACGTCCATGAAGCGCTGAAGGATGCCTTCGTCGAACGGTTCGCCGAGCGCGTCGGGCGCCTGCGCGTCGGTGACCCCCGCCTTGCCGAGACCGAGGTCGGTCCCCTCATCCAACCGGCTGAAGCCGAACGGGTCGCCACCTGGGTTGAGGAAGCCGCGTCAGGGGGTGCCCGCCTGATCGGAGGTGGACGGCTGAGCGACACGACGCTGGCGCCTGCTATCCTCGTCGATCCGCCCAGCACATCGAAGGTCTCGCGCGAGGAGGTCTTTGGCCCGCTCACCTGCATTTTCGGTTTTACCGATCTCGATGATGCCATCCGCGAGGCAAATTCGCTGCCGGTCGCATTTCAGAGCAGCATCTTCACCCGCGATCTCGCCGTCGCGCTCGACGCAGCCGAACGCCTCGACGCCTCGGCAGTCATGGTCAACGACCACAGCGCCTTCCGCACCGATTGGATGCCGTTCGCCGGACGAAAGACATCCGGCTATGGGATCGGCGGCATTCCCTACACCGCCCGCGAGATGACGGCGGAGAAAATGATCGTCTTCAAACAGTGATCGGGATGCGGCTCCCCTGGTCGTCACCAGGTCTGGGGCAGCACCGCAAACCGCGCCACGGCCCCATCCCCTGGCTCGTGCAGGTGGCCCCTCGCCTACACCTCGCCGGCGGCCCCTCAGTTCGGCTCGCGGGATCGCGTCGTCCAGCCCGCGCAAGAGCGGATAGAGGAAATACGAGATCACCGTCCGCTGTCCCACCTTGATTTCTGTCGACACGGTCATGCCCGGTAGCAGCCGAACCGGCACGTCCGAGGCGTTCAGCCGCTCCCTGGATAAATCAGCAATCCCCTTTTTCGGCCAGCAAAGCCCCTTGACGATTCTTTAGCACTGCCTCAAATGTTCCTCTTATGTTCCACAAGACGTGCGGCCGTCTCCGATCAACGCGAACAGGGCAGAACAGGAATGAGTGAAGGTGCCGCCGGTGGTTTTATCGATATCCAGAATGCAGAAAGCCGGTTACGACCGGATTGTAGTCGATTGCCGGATATGCCCCCGGCATGGGGAATATGTCATCGCCCGCCTTCTGGAGCAGTATAGCCCCGATCTGCTCGTTGCCGCCTTCGTCAACCGTGCTGCTGCCGATTGTCGGTACAGGTGTGAGCAAGGCCACAAGGAAATCTGCGGCGCCTATTGCGGCGATGCAGATGCCCTGCAGTCGCAAGCGCCGGCCAATCCCTACGCCAAGGCCAAGGGTGGCGCGCAATGAAGGATATGGGGCCGACCTATAAGGGTCGCGTCGGCGTCATCTGCGAAGACTGCGAGGTTTTGAAATTCTTCGAGCCCGGCGATCTTGAAAAGACCTATCCGGCCGAAGAAGGCATTTCGAGCATCTACATCATGGCGGAAAAGCTCTTCGGCTGCCCGCGGGTGCGAAACCACTGGTACGACCGCTGTCATATCCACAATCACTTCAGCGCAGCGGAATGGGCGCGGCGCATGGGCTACATCGACCCCAAGGATTTGAACGCGGCACCCACGGGGCGGATGATCGGCGAGCTTGCGGAATGGGAGCAGATGAAAGCCACCTGCAAGCGGTGCAACCACAGCCGCTGGCTCGATCGGTGGGCGCTGCAAAGGCGGTACGGCAAGGGCCTCGCGCTATCAGAGCTTGGCGCGCGACTGAAATGCAGATGCGGCATGAGGGGTGCCGAAATCGAAATCGGCTATATGTCTCGATAGGACGGAGGAAAAAGCATGTGCGGAAGAGTATTCGTCAGATCCGATCTGGCAACGCTGATGCAGGCTTTTGCCTTTGCCGGCCGCGAAGGCGTGCTCGGCATGGCAAACCAGTTTCCGCGCTATAACGGCGCCCCGAGCCTCGAATATCCCATCATCATCATGCAAGCCGATCGCAGCGGCAAAGTCGGCCCTGTTTTCGAAAGCGCCTCTTGGGGATTGAAGCCGGCTTGGTGGAAAGCCGGTATGCCGACACCGATCAATGCCCGGTGTGAAGAAGTTGCCAGCAAACCGATGTTCCGGTCGGCTTACCGGTCAACGCGCTGCCTCATCCCGATCGACGGGTTTTTCGAGTGGCACAAGCTCGATGAAAAGGGAAAGAAGAAGCAGCCCTATGCCATCGCCATGAAGAGCGGCCAGCCCTTTGCGCTCGCGGGCCTTTGGGAGATTTGGCGCGATCGGGAAACCGATCTGCAGGTTCGAACTTTCACCATCGTTACATGCGCGGCAAACGAGATCATGGCGACCATTCATGACCGGATGCCCGTCATCCTGCATGAAAAGGACTATCAGCGCTGGCTATCCGAAGAGCCGCCGCCGCATGATCTGATGACGCAATTCCCAAGTGAGCTTATGACGATGTGGCCGATCGGCCCGGGTGTCGGCAATCCAAGGAATGACCGGCCGGATATCATCGAAGAGATCGACCCCGATCCGGAGCCATCTTTCCTCTGATCGGCGGCGGAACGAATCACGGCATCGACAGTTGAGTCGCAGTTTAATTGCGCGAGGTGTCGAGATGCCCGAGCTATCCCCTGTCCCAATCAAAGAGATATCCGCCCAGATTCACGGCGTCGGCGGCTACAGGACCGTCCATACAGTCGCCGATCTTGCCGGAATTCTCATGTCGAACAATTGGCCGAAGAAGGCGGGCGATCCGTTTTTTCAACGGGCGATTGCCGCATGTCTGACTGCGCTGGAGGTGCAGGGTCAGGGCGATAAGGCGCGCCGCGCCTTTGTGAATGCGGCCCGCGAGGCGGGAATTGCCGTGCTTCCGGACGATGCGGTGAGGCATTAGCGAATAGCGGCACCAACAACCCGGCCCTGACGCCTCCGGTCAACTCGACCTACGCGACGCCGCCCGCGACCCCCGGCTACCTCCCTGTCCGACTTATAGATGAGGATTTGGCTGCATTCACAACAATTGTCTCGTTGTCTCCAAAAGGCGCTCGCACGCCCGCAGCACATTTTTAACAGGTGCAGTGGCGATGCCGAGCAGCAGTCCGGCCTCTGCCGTTCCAGCCGATGCGTACCATGGAGAAAGAGGCGCGGGGAACATGCCGAAGGTGAACGTCTCCCGGGAAATGGCCACGTCAGGCGCTCCCTCCGGCAACCTGATCAAGACCGACAGGCCTGGAGCCGACACGCAAGCCGGACCGAGGACATCACGAAAATAGTCGACGATGGGCTGCCGTGCTGCGGCGTATGCACGTTTCGTTCTCCGGAGGTGACGCATGTAGTGCCCCTCGCGGATAAACTCGGAAATCGCCAACTGGACCGCCGGCCCAGGAGATGGAACCAGACAGGCCGCCACTTCGGCAAAACGCGATGCCAGTTCTGCCGGCGCGATAACGAAGCCCAGCCGGAGTGCCGGGCTAATCGTCTTGCTGAACGATCCGATATGGATAACGCGGCCGCTGTTATCGATGGAGGCGAGCGCCGGGGCGGCTCGTCCACTCAACTGGAGTTCGCTCAGGTAGTCGTCCTCTACGATCCAGGCTCCGTTGCTCTGCACCCAATCGAGAAGCCGAAGACGTCTCTGAAGAGACAAGGTAGCACCGAACGGCGCTTGCTGTCCTGGCGTCACGACCACGAGCTTCGCTTCCGAATGATGGCGTATTCCATGATCGACATCCAGGCCTTCGCCGTCGACGGGGATGGGAACCGGAAGCACATCAGCAAGCTCAAGCGCCCGCCTCGTCCAAGGAAACCCCGGATCCTCGAACCACGCATTGTGGCCGCGTAGACCCAATACGTTGAGGGTCAGTCCCAACCCGCCTGCGAACCCGGCGGTGATGATGACCTGAGATGGAGAGCAGTTGATACCCCTGGCCACGGCCAGATAGGCCGAGATCTCCCGCCTCAGTTCGAGCTCGCCACGTGGGTCCGGGTAAAGCGGCGGAGCGCTCGTCTCCGCACGAATAGCGCTGGCGCGCAGCCGTGCGAGCAATGTCGAGGGAAAGGTGTAGTCCGCCGGGACCCCCATCTGAAACAGCGCGGGTCCTTGGGTCATTTCGAGATAAGTCTCAAGGAACGACCCCTCGGCAGGCGGCAGTTCCTTTTTGGACGCAGCGCGGGGACGCTCGGCCACGTGCGTACCCGCCGCCCTGAAGGCTTCGATTAATTGGGCGGCCGCAAGCTTCTCGTACGCAGTTCGCACAGTTCCTCGCGCTACGCCGAGCTGGACCGCAAGATCCTGCCAGGATGGGAGCCGCGCTCCCGGCTGCAGCACGCCTTCCTCGATAGCCTTCGCGATACCTCCGCGGATCTGCTCCGAGAGCGATAGCTTATTCGACCGGTCTACGGTCAGTCTCAGCGATTTATCCATGCGGCCATGGTACACTATTTCTTCGTGTTCTTGGTTCTTTTTTCTGGCTCACAGAAGCGTCATTTTCTGGGTGTCACTGAAGGAGACAAGACCATGAAACTAAGGATCATCGCCGCTGCCGCCATAGGGGCGATCACCACCGCGATTGCGGGTCCCGCGCCCGCTCACGACGCCGAACGGGAGACGGTCACGCCGAAGTTTGTCCAGGCGATCGCGAACATTCCCGGCAAGTCGATACGTGTCGTCGAGGTGGATTACGCCGCCGGGGCTTCCTCACTCCCGCACACGCACGCCAACTCCGCCTTCATCTACGCCTATGTTCTTTCCGGCGAGGTGGAATCGAAGGTGAACGACGGTGAGACGCGTCGTTACAAGGCGGGCGAAAGCTGGTTCGAGGCACCCGGCGCGGTTCATTCAATCAGCCGCAACGCCAGCAACACGGCTCCAGCGAAGCTGCTCGCAGTATTCGTCGTCGATACCGACGACACGAAGCTCACCACACCCATTAAGTAACAGAAGGAACCCGAACGATGACAAGAAGACTGGATTACAATCAGGTCGCTCCAAACGGCGCCAAGGCGCTCGGCGGCGTCTATGGCTATGTCCTGCAGAGCGGCCTGCCTGCAGAACTGGTGGACCTTGTGTATCTGCGCGTATCGCAGATCAACAACTGCGCCTACTGTCTCGACATGCACACACGCGAGCTTCTCAAGCGGGGCGTAAAGATCGAGAAACTCGCATTGGTGCAGGCGTGGGAGGAAGGCGGCAGCCTCTTCAGCGAGGCCGAGCGTGCTGCGCTCGCCTGGGCAGAAAGCGTAACGCTCGTCGCGGAGACCGGCGTGCCTGACAGCGCCTACCAGGCTGCACGGGAGGTCTTCGATGAGAAGCAGCTCGTCGATCTGACGATCGCGATCAGCTTGATGAACAGCTACAATCGCATGGCGATCAGCTTCCGTAACACGCCTCAAGCCGTGCTTGAGGCTTGATGGAGGACGAAGCATGGACGTCGTTGAAATTTCCGGAACAAGGATTCCAGACAGCAGGCTCGCCCGCGAAGCGACCGAGTTCGTCCGGGAGACGGAAAGCGCGTTACTGTTCGAGCATTCGACACGCGTCTATTTCTGGGGCGCGTTGGCGGGGCACCGGAGAGGTGTGAACTTCGATCCGGAGCTTCTCTACACGGCGGCCATGTTCCACGACATCGGCCTGACAGCCGGCTTCAAGGAGAGCCGACTGCGGTTCGAAGTCGACGGCGCGAACGCCGCCTGCAACTTCCTTCGCAGCCACGGCATCTCGGAAGACGACATACAGAACGTCTGGCTCGCAATTGCCCTGCACACGACGCCGGGTATTCCTGCACATCTGAATCCCATCGCTGCCCTCACCGCCGAAGGCGTGATGATGGACCTCGTGGGTGCCGGCTACGAGCAGTTCACGGAGATGCAGCGCACAGAAGTGGAAGCCGCATTTCCGCACACTCGCCAGTTCGCAGAAGACCTTCTCCTGGCACTTTACGACGGCCTGAAGCATCGACCGGAGGTCACACAGGGTACGGGTCTCGCCGACGTGATGGCCGACAAGGAGCCGCATTTCCATCGCCGCGACTTCTGCTGCCTGATGCGAAGCTCCCGATGGGCCTGCACCGATTGCGGCAGCAGCTAAAGGAGGATTTCGGCCATGTTCGAAAAACTACAGGGAATAGGTATTCCCGACAGCAAGATTGCCCGCGAGGTGACCGAGTTCATTCGCGATACCGAAAGCGATCTGCTCTTTCATCACTCCGCAAGGGTCTATTTATGGGGAGCCATAACGGGAAACCGCAATGGGATGATCTTCGATCCGGAACTGCTTTATACGGCAGCCATGTTCCACGACCTTGGATTGACCGAGCGCTATCACGACAGCCAAATCCGCTTCGAGATCGACAGCGCCAATGCCGCAAGAGAGTTCCTCCAGAGCCGCGGGTTCGCAGAACGCGAAATCGAGATCGTCTGGAACGCGGTCGCCCTTCATACCACGCCCGGCATACCGGAATTCATGCGTCCGGAGATTGCGCTTGTGCAGGCAGGCGCGGGAATGGACGTCGTCGGCCGTGGTTACGACGAATTCTCCGAGGTGCAGCGCGAGGCCGTCCTCGCCGCATTTCCGCGCGAGGACGACTTTGCCAATGGCATCATCGACGCCTTCCATCAGGGTATGAAACATCGTCCCCAAAGCACGTTTGGGACGTTCAACGACGACGTCCTTGCTTTCAAGGATCCGGAGTTTCAGCGGGTCGACATCTGCATGGCGATATTTACCTCCCGCTGGAACGCCGAGCCTTACCGGTGCTCAGATCAGTGCGACCATGCTCATTGAGAATAAGACGAATTATCATGTTGGGCGACATCTTCGCCTGCGCACTTGCAGATGCTGCCGCGGCCGGCGCCTGCCATATACAACAGTAGGAACAAGCTCATCATGATGACACGAACGTTTCTCGTCACTGGCGCGAGCAGAGGCATTGGAAGGGCGCTGTCACATCGCCTTGCCGAGGCCGGCCATCTGATTGTGGGGGTCGCACGGGGGAAGGATTCTAGCTTCCCTGGAGAACTGGCCTCTATCGATCTGAGAGACGATCGCGTGGCCGGCGAAGCTCTGGCCGACCTCACGAAGAAGTACTCCTTCGATGGCGTGGTGAACAATGTCGGAATGGCCAAGCTCCACCGTATCGGGAAGATCGACCTGGCCGACGTCGACGACATGCTCCGCCTGAATGTCCACTCAACAATCCAGGCGACTCAGGCCGTCCTACCAACTCTGATGGAAAAGAGATGGGGAAGGATCGTGAACGTGACGAGCCTGGTCACGACAGGCACACCGCTCAGGAGCGGCTATGCAGCCGCAAAGGCCGCGGTAAACAGTCTCACAAGAACCTGGGCAATGGAACTTGCCGAGACCGGCATCACCGTCAACGCGGTCGCACCCGGACCGACCGAGACCGAGATGTTCCGGCGCAATACGCCAGCCGACAGCGAGGCGGAGGCACGTTTTCTTTCGATGGTCCCTATGCGCCGCCTTGGAAAGCCGGAGGAAATCGCCGGTGCGATAGCCTTCCTCCTGTCAGAGGACGCATCCTATATCACCGGACAAATTCTGTTTGCGGATGGCGGCGGGTCCGTCGGACGAGCTTCGATCTGACGCTTCGGGGCGAACGGCCGTAGCGTGGGAGTGCAGCCGCTTCTCCCTCCAACCTCGCGCTCCGGAAACCGCCCCCCCAAAAAAACAGGTCTGGGGGCGGCCGCCGCAAACCGCGCCACCGCCCCCATCCCCTGGCTCGTGTAGGTGGCCCCTCGCCCTACACCTCGCCTGCGGACCCCTCAGTTCGGCTCGCGGATCGCATCGTCCAGCCCGCGCAGCAGCGGATAGAGGAAGTAGGAGATCACCGTCCGTTGCCCCACCTTGATTTCGGTCGACACGGTCATGCCCGGCAGCAGCCGAACCGGCACGTCCGAGGCGTTCAGCCTTGTATCCGCAAGCAGGATGCGAGCCTTGAAGAAGGGTGCGGCCGGCTGGTTGGGCGTGGCGGTTTGTTCCGGCTGCTGGCCGGTCATGAACGTGTCCTGGCTGATGGTGCGCACCTCGCCGGAGGCCGTGCCGTATTTCTGGAAGGGATAGGCATCGAGCTTGATGCGGGCCTCCTTGCCGACGGCGATGCGGCCGATGTCGCGGGTGTTGATCGACACTTCCGCTTCGAGCGGCACGTTGATCGGCACCAGCGTGACGATCGGTTCGGCCTCGCGCACGACCGAGCCGATGGAG
This sequence comes from Rhizobium sp. WYJ-E13, assembly GCF_018987265.1. NCBI lineage: Bacteria > Pseudomonadati > Pseudomonadota > Alphaproteobacteria > Hyphomicrobiales > Rhizobiaceae > Rhizobium > Rhizobium sp. WYJ-E13. The sequence continues at coordinate 2,003,944 of NZ_CP076853.1, forward strand.
CGCTGGGCGAGATCGAGCACGACGGCATCGGCGGGTGCGGTCAGCGACACCATGTTGCGGCGCAGCTCCATCTTCTTCAGCTCTTCATCGGCCATGTCGCGCTGGCCGCGCAGCTCCACCAGCTGCTCCATGGCGGCGCGGCGGAAATCCTCGATGAAGGCCTGGCGGTCGGCCCTGAGCTTGGCATAGGCGTGTGCTGCCTCGTCACCCTTGCCGCGCACGGCGGTGAGATCGGATTCCACGTCGAGGCGGGCGTCGCGGGAGCCGAGCATGGTGATCAGCGAACCGCTCTGCTTGTCGTAGAGCCGCGTGCGCGCGCCCTCGATCTGCGAGAGCGTATCGCGCCGGTCGATGAGCACGGCCTCCTGGTTCTTGGCTGCCGCGAGCGCCGCCGACTGGCCGGCGATCTGCTGCTCGAAATTCTGCAGCTGCGCCATGTAGAAGGCCCGCCGCTGGCCGAAGAGCTGCACCTGCAGCATCTCGTCGGGCGTCTTGCCGGCCATGGCGGTATAATCGTCGCCGGCAAGTTCCGCCTCGATGCGCTTCACCTGCGCGTCGAGTGCGGAGAATTTCGCCTGCTGCTGGTCGACATCGGCCTGGCTGAAGGTGGCGTCGAGGGTCGCCAGCGTCTGGCCGGCATGCACCACCTCGCCGGCCTTCACGTCGATCGTGCGGATGATCGAGGTTTCCAGCGGCTGGACGACGATGGTCGGCTGGGTGGTGACGAGCTTGCCGGGCGCAATCACCACCTCGTCGATCTCGGAGACCGAGGCCCAGGTGATCGTGGCGGCAAGCAGCGCCGTCACGCAATAGAGCGTCATGCGCGCAACGCGCGGCGGCGCGCGTTCCTCCAGCTCGACGGCATCGGACTGGAATTCGGCAATGGCCGGCGGCAGCGGCGGGCGGGCGACGAGCTGCCTTCCCTTTTCCTGGCCCTTCCCCGGACCCTTATCGGAGGGAACCGGCATGTTTTCGTCGGATTTTCTGACATGCGCGTTCATGCGACCTGCCTCATCTGCTGCGCCCAGAGGTGGCGGTAGGTCATGCAGCGCGACACGAGCTGGTCGTGCCGGCCGATATCGGCGACCTTGCCGCGATCGATGACGAGAATGGCATCGGCATCGACGAGCGTCGAAAGCCGGTGCGAGACGATGATGACGGTGCGCCCGGCGGCGATGCGGCTGAGATTCTCGCGGATGATCGCCTCGCTGTCGGGGTCGAGCGCGCTCGTCGCCTCATCGAAGATCAGCAGCTTCGGATCGGTGATCAGCGCACGCGCAATGGCGAGACGCTGCTTCTGGCCGCCGGAGAGGTTGGCGGCGTTTTCTTCGAGCATCGTGTCGAAACCGCGCGGCAGGCGCTCGATGAATTCTTCGGCGCCGGCGATGCGGGCGACCTGCATGATCTCCTCGATGCTGGCATCGGGCCTTGCGGCGGCGATATTGTCGCGCACCGAGCCGCGGAACAGGAAATTATCCTGCAGCACGACGCCGATGCTGGTGCGCAGATGCACGAGGTCGATCTCGCGGCTGTCATAGCCGTCCATGCGCACCAGCCCTTCCTGGCTCTGGTAGAGCCCCTGGATGAGCCGGGTGATCGTCGTCTTGCCCGAACCGCTCTTGCCGACCACGCCGAAGACGGAGCCTGCCGGAATGGCGAAGGAGACATTGTCGAGCGCCGGCGCGGTATCGGGAGCGTAGCGGAAGCTGACGCGGTCGAATTCGATGCGGCCATGCAGATGCGGCCGCACCCCTCGCCCGCGGCCTGCCTGTTCCGGCCGCTGGTTCATGATCTCGCCGAGCATGCGCACCGACAGCGCCACTTCCTGATATTCGTGCACCATGGTGACGATCTGCACCAGCGGCCCCGAGACGCGGCCGGCGAGCATGTTGAAGGCGACCAGCGCGCCGATCGTCATCGCGCCCGAGAACACGTCGAGTGCGCCGAGACCGATGATCGCCACACTCATCAGCTTCTCCAGAAGCCCGGTCATCGCCTGGGCGATGGTCGAGATCTTCTCGACCCGGAAACGCACCGAGATCGACTGCGCCGAATAATCGTCCCACACCTTGCGCTGGCGCGGCTCCAGCGCCAGCGATTTGACCGTGCGCATGCCGTGCACGGTTTCCACCAGCAGCGCCTGCCGGTCGCCTTCGGCCTGGTAGAGCGCCTGCAGGCGGCGCTGGAACGGCCCGACGAGCAGCATCACCACGAGCCCGACGAGGGCTGCGAAGCCGAGCACCACGAGCGTCAGCTTGACGCTGTAGAGAAGCAGGATCGGTATGAAGACCAGGAGCGACACGCCGTCCAGAAGGGTCAGAAACAGCCGGCCGGTCAGGAATTCGCGGATGCGGCCCGTCTGCTGCATATGCTTGACGAGAACGCCGGCCGACGCCTGCTCGAAGAGCGCGATCGGCAGGTTGAGCAGATGCCCGAAGGTGCGCGTCGCCACCCGGATGTCGATCCTGTTGGTGGCGTAGAGCAGCAGATAACGGCGCAGGAAGGTAAAGGTCGCGTCGAAGACGAGCGCGACCGCGATCCCCGCCGTCAGAACCGTCAGCGTCGCATAGCTCTGGTGCACGAGCACCTTGTCGATGACGAGCTGAAAGAACATCGGCGTCGTCAGCCCCAGGCCATAGAGCACGAAGGCGGCGAGCGCGACATCGCGGAAGAAGCTGCGCTGCTTGATGATCTCGGGGATGAACCAGCGGAAGCCGAAGGGCCGGTCCTCATCGGACATGCGATAGTTGCGCTTCAGCAGGATCACCGAGCCGAGCCAGGCCTTGGCGAACTGCTCCTCGCTCAGCATCATCACTTCGGCGCGGCTGGCGAGCGGGTCGAGAACGCGGATCCTCTCCTCCTCGCCCTCCCCGACGGCACCGGCGATGACCACCCAGTTGCCGTTCGAAAGTTCAGCCAGCACCGGAAAGGCTTCGCCGAGCTGGAACAGGCTTCGCCAGGTGAGATCGAGATGCTTGGCCCTCAGGCCGGCATCCTTGGCCATGCGCAAGAGCTGCCGCACGGCAACCGGATCGCTGCCGACGGCATAATCGTGCTGCAACCGCTCAGGAGAAAGATCGACGCCGTGATGACGTGCGACGAGCGCAAGACAATGCAGGTTCGTATGCAGAAATTCACTCATGGCCCACCCGAAACAATACGAGACCGAGGCGATATTTGTTTATCAGTTGAAGTTCGGCGAGGCGTTCGAAGTCCCGGCCTGCGTCGCCTGGATATCGGCGGCCGCGGCAGCCGACATGTCGCCGATGCGGCGAACGGCACCCGCCTCGACGAGCCCGCCGAGCGCCTTCTGCATGAGATCGACCGCATTGGCGAAGGCATCGACCGGCATGATGATGCGCTGGCGGAAGATGGGCTTCGGATTGTTGTTGGCATCGCGGTCGGTGGCCGACAGCGACATCAGGTCGATGCGCACGATCGTGCCCGTGATGGTGATTTCGCCGATGCCGTCTGCATAAAGTTCGCTGCTCATTGTTCTCTCCTCTGGTTGATAATCAGAACACCTTCACCTGTGGATATCATGCCTCCATGCCGGAAACGGATCTCGAAGGCCGACGGCCGTCAGCGGATCGAAACCCGTCTCCTCACCGGTGAGACAATCGTCGAGCGCAGCGCGGATCGCCGCCTCGTCGAAGCCGGAACCGATGAAAACCAGCTCCTGGCGACGATCGCCCCAGACGTCGTCCCAGTGCCGGTCCAGCAACTGGCGGAATTGCGGATGGCGCGGCCAGTGCGCCCGCGGCACCGACACCCACCAGAATCCTCTCGTATCGATGCGGCACTGCGTGCCGGCAATCGACAGCAGGCCGATCTCGTCCGGCCGGGTCGCCAGCCAGAAATGCCCTTTCGCCCTGATGATGCCGGGCAATGGCTGCTCGAGGACGCGGGCGAGCCGCGCGGGGTCGAAGGGCCGGCGGCTGCGGTAGACGAAGCTCGATATGCCGTATTCCTCGGTCTCCGGCACATGGTCGCCCCAGCCGTAGAGCTCCTTGTGCCAGAGCGGATGGCGGGCGGCCTTCGCCTCGCTGAAGAGGCCGGTATCCATGATCGCCGAAAGCGGCACCTGACCGAAGACCGCATCGACGACGCGGGCATCCGGATTGAGCGCCGCAATGACCCGGCGGACCTCCGCAAGCATCGCGGGCGCCACCTCGCCTGCCTTGTTGACGATGACGACATCGGAAAATTCGATCTGCTCGACGAGCAGTTCGACAAGCTTGCGCTCGTCGTCGCCGTCACGCCTCTCGCCGCGATCGGCCAGGAATTCACCGCTCCGGTAATCGGCCAGAAGATTGACCGCATCGACGACGCAGACCATCGTGTCGAGCCGCGCCACATCGCAGAGTGCTGACCCGTTCTCGTCGCGGAAGGAGAAGGTGGCTGCGACCGGCAGCGGCTCGGCAATGCCCGTGCCCTCGATCAGCAGGTAGTCGAAACGGCCGGTAGCGGCCAGCCGCCGCACCTCGCTCAGGAGATCGTCGCGCAGCGTGCAACAGATGCATCCATTGGTGAGCTCCACCAGCGTCTCGTCCGTGCGCGAGAGGTCTGCACCCCCCTCGCGCACGAGATCCGCATCGATGTTGACCTCGCTCATATCGTTGACGATGACAGCAACCCGGCGACCCTCTCGATTACTCAGAACATGATTGAGAACGGTCGTCTTGCCGGCGCCGAGAAACCCGGCGAGGACGGTAACCGGCAATCTGTTGTCTGCACGCATCATCGATATCGTCATCCTTTCCGGATGCCCTGTTTTCCAGGTGCTTGGGCCTCACATGTCAGCGGTGTTTACGCCGCAAGCTGCGGTCTGAACGCCACGTCCACATAGTAGTTCGTGCTGTTGTAGCTGGCGCTCGGGAACAGCCCGCCCGCCCCATAGGCATAGACGCCGTTATTGCCTGATGGCGCCTTGAGATCGCCATTCGTCACATCGGCGCTGAAGTAATTGCCGGTCGCCGAATAGTTGCCATTGGTCGAATAGGAGACGACGTAGGTCGTATCCGCCGAGATCGCCACCTGCTGGGTGAGCGCGGCGGTCTGCCAGCCGCTCGCCGTTTCGTTGTTGAAGGTGACGCTGCCGAGAAGCGTGCCCGAGGCGGTCCAGAGATAGCCGTTGTGCGGGCCTGTATTGTCGGCACCCTTGTAGAAGCGGATGGCGGTGATCCAGCCTGCCGTATCGGCCTGGAATTTCATGCCGAGATTGACCTGCTGGTTGTCGTTGGTGTTGACGATGGCAGGCGTCGCATTGGCGGCAAAGAGGGTCTGGTCGGCGCTCTGATTGTTGACGGCAAGCGAGACGCCGGCCGTTGCCGTGCCGCCCTGCCCGTCGGCGATGGAATAGCTGAAGCTCGCCGGCCCGGAATATCCCGATGTCGGGGTAAACGTGATGGTCTGCGCCTGGCTGTCGAAGGAAACCGAGCCGTTGACCGCGCCGCTGACACCGGTGATGGAGATGGCATCGCCATCGGCATCGCTGTCATTGGCAATGAGCGCCGACGCCTGGATCGTGATCGGCACGCCCTTATTCGTCGAGAAGCCGTCGTCATTGGCCGCGACCGGAGCGACATTCTGCTTTGCCTGATAGACCACGTCGACCCAGTAGTTGGTCGCATTGTAGGAAGCCGTCGGGAACAGGCTGCCCGAGCCGTAGGCATAGACACCGTTGCCGCCGCTCGAAGCACTCGACGGCGCCGTCAGCGAGCCGCTCGTATGGTCCGTGGTGAAATAATTCGCCGTGGCCGAATAGAAGCCGTTGGAATGGTAGCTCGCCACATAGGTGACGCCGGCCGAAACGGTGATCGGCTGCGCGAAGGTCACCGTCTGCCAGCCGCTTCCCGTCTCGGCGGTGAAGGTCGCCTGCGCCAGCAGCTGGCCGCTCGCGGTCCAGAGCGAGCCGACATGCGTGCCGGTATCCTGCGCGCTCTTGTAATAGCGCAGGCCGGTGATCTCGCCGCGGGCGGACGCGATGAACTTGACGCCGAGCTCGACGGACGAATTGTCGGCGGCCGCACCCGCCGGCGCGTCGGAGACGGCAAACAGGCCGGAACCATCAGGCTGCGCGCCGACATTGAGGCTGACGGTCGCAGACGCCGTGCCGCCCTGCCCGTCCGAGATCGAATAGGAGAAGCTTGCCGCACCCGTATAACCCGTCGTCGGCGTGAAAGTGACGGTATTGGTCTGGCTGTTGAACGTCACCGTTCCGTTGACCGCGCCATTGGCGCCGGTGATGCTGAGCGGATCGCCATCGGCATCGGTATCGTTTGCCAGCAGGCTGGCTGCGGCAATCGACAGCGCCGTGTTGGCATAGGTCGTATAGCCGTTGTCGTTGGCGGCGACCGGCACCATGTTGCCCGTCGACTGGTTGTAGACGACATCGACCCAGTAATTGGTCGACTGGTAGCTCGATGTCGGGAAGGTCGAGCCCGATCCGACCGCGTAGACACCGTTGCTGCCGGCCAGCGCCGTCAGCGAGCCGTTGGTATGGGCTGTGGTAAAGTAGTTCGCCGTCGCCACATAGCTGCCGGTCGTGTGGTAGGAGGCGACATAGGTCGCACCCGCCGTGATCTGCAGCGGCGTGGAGAAGGTCGCCGTCTGCCAGCCCGAAAGCGACTCGTTGGTGAAGGTGACCGTGGCGATCAGCGTGCCGTCTGCCTTCCAGAGGGAACCGGTATGCACGCTCGTATCGCCGGCGGCCTTGTAGAAGCGGATGCCCGATATCGTGCCGCTTGACGAAGCGACGAACTTCATGCCGAGTTCCATCGCCGTATTGTCGTTGAAGCTGCCGCCGGTCGGCCCCTCGCTGCCCGTAAATACCGTCTCGCCGGCCGGTCCTGCCTGGACCGTGAGGCTGACATTGCCTTGATCCGTACCGCCGCGGCCGTCCGACAGCGTATAGGTGAAGCTTGCCGGCCCGGTGTAATTGTTGGCCGGCGTGAAGATGACGGTTCCGGCCTGCTTGTCGAGGGTGACCGTGCCGTTCAGCGCGTTGCCGACGGCGGTGATGGTGAGCGCATCGCCATTGGCATCGGTATCGTTTGCCACGAGCGCGGCGATCGAAATGACAAGCGTTCCGTTATGGCCGGTGACCAGCCCGCTGTCGTCGGTCGCGACCGGCGTGCTGTTGGGGCCGGCATCGAAGACCACATCCACCCAGTAGTTGGCGCCGCCGGAGCTCTGGCCGGGGAACGTGCTGGTGCCGCTGTAGGCGAACACGCCGCCGCCATCGACCACCTTCAGCAGGCCGCTGGTATAGGGGCTGCTGAAATAATTGTCGGTGACGGAGTAGTAGCCGTTGCCGTGATAGGAGGCCACATAGGTCGTGCCGGCCTGAATCTGGATCGGACTGGAGAACATCACCGTCTGCCAGCCGGAGAGCGATTCCCCCGTCGATACGCCGGTCGCCAGCAGCGTTCCGTCGCTCGCCCAGAGGCTGACGACATGTTCGCCGATATTGTAAAAGCCCTTGTAGAAGCGGATGCCTTGCACCGAGCCCGCCGTCGTCGCCTGGAAGCGCAGGCCGAGCTCGACCGAGTCACGATCGATCGCCACCTCGGTTGCCGGCTTTTCCGCCAGCGTCCACAGGCCCTGCGTGCTGGGCAGCGTAACGGTGACCTGCTTGCCTGCCGAAGGCGTCTCCAGATTGACGCTGTCGTCGGCGGCGCGCGACATGATCGTATAGGTGCCGCTTGCCTGGACGACCCAGTTATAGCTCCAGTTCTCGCGGCCGGTCGCCTTGAACCAGTGCTGGCCGCCATCGGTGGAGACCTCGACGCCGGCGATGATGCCGCCGCCGAAATCCTGCGCCGTGCCCGTGATCGTCACGTGTTGCCCTTCGAGGAAGGAGGCACCCACGATGGGCGTTGATATCGACGAGGTGGGCTTCAAGAGGTCGGTCGATTGGGTGGCGAGGATCAGGCTCGCATCCAGCGTCGTCGGCTGGATGCCCATATCCGCGAACATGTTGACCATCGCCTGCTGCACATTGCGATCGGTCGATGTCGTCGGACCCTGGTGATTGTCGCTCAGGCCCCAGGACCAGAAGACGGTGCCGGCGCCGAAGACCAGTGCGCCGCTTGCCGCCCGGTACATGGTGAGGCTGTGGGTGGCGACGGCATCGCCGATCGTCTGGCCGTAATCGCGCAGATACGTATTGACCGCGACCGACGAGAGCGACAGGTTGATCAGTCCAGCCGGACGGAACCCGTTCTCGACATCGGAATCCCATTCGTAGCCGAGCAGGTTCTGCGTGAGATTGTAGGTATCGCCTTCATTCAGCTCCGAGACCTCGGTGTTGCGCCAGAAGCGCAGGTTCGAATAGTCATAGGGGATGGAGATCGTATCCTGGCGGTAGCTGTCCACCTGGAACATCGTGCCCGTCAGCGAATTCTCCGGCTCCTGCCCCGGATCGGCATAACGCGGATCGCGCCAGGTGCCGGTGCCGACACTGCTCGGATCCGTGCTCGAGCCCCAGGTCTCCTTGTAGCAGACCATGGTGCGATAGGTCTGGCCGCTGCCGTCGATGCTGCTTTCCCAGCGAACCTTCCAGTAGCACTCGTTGCCGCTCCAGAAGGCGAGGTTGACACCGGAATCGCGTGCGGCCTCGACATTGGCGCGCTGCTCGGCAGACCAGTATTCGTCGTGGCCGACCGAGAGATAGGCCTGATGGTTGAGCAGCAGGCTGCCGCTGCGCGTCGCATCGACGCCCGAGATGTAGGATACATCGTAGCCGTTCTGCTCCAGCCATGAGATGGCGGAGGATTCGACGCCGAAGATGAAATCATGCGAACCGCCGGACGGGCTCGTATTGGTGATGATCGGCCTGTTGTAGCTGACGGCCGAGGCGCGGCCGATCGCGGTCAGCCCGCAGCTGCAGTTCGGCGGCAGGTAGCCGATCATGTCGGCCGGATCGACGGGCACTTCGCCGTAATAGAGGCTGGCGCCGCCCCAGGCATTATAGGCCTGCCATGTCGTATCCGACGTCTGGAAGACGATATCGCTGGTCGAGGCATCGTCGCGCACGACGAAGGGGATGATGCCGGCATCCTCGGTGCCATCCTCGCGCACCAGCTTGGCGAAGTAGACGCCGGAGACGGCATCGGCAGGGATCTGCCAGCTGGCGGAAACCGACCAGTTGCCGCAGTCGATGAGGCCGAGCGACATGTCGACGATCGGATGCGGCTGGATCTGCGCCGTGGTCAGCGATTTCTCGATCGAGTCCACCTTGCGCGCGCCCATACCGCCATAATAGCCCATGCGGTAGATATCGATGCGGTAATGGGTGGAATCCGTGGCGATCTTGAAATCGACCGTCTGGCCGATATTGGTGCTGATCTCGGTGGCGAAGCCCTGGATGGTGCCGTTGCCGTCGCCCTCCAGCCCCCATTCGCTGATGGGGTTGCCCTGCTTCATGTTCTCGAGCGCGATCTTGTTGGGACCAGCCGCAGCCGCAGCCGCCGCAGGCGCTGCAAGCGTCGCCGTGGCCACGGGGGTCTCGGCGGAAACGCTCTCGCTCGGCTGCAGCGAGATGGAGGCGATCGAGGTCTGAAAGAGTAACGACTGTGTGCCGGAACCGGCGGCAGGATCGGTCGCAGACGTGGTCGTGCTTGCGGTGCCGGCATCGGTGCTGACGCCTGTCAGCGTGGGCGCCGCAGGCAGCGTCGCCGCCTCCTGGTACGGGTCCGGGCCGAGCACGGTACGCTCGGTGGACGTGGTCGTCGTCTGCTGCGCCGGCAGGATCGACGCCGTCTTGGTGGATGTGTCCGGCGCGCCGCCATCGCCCGCGGGCGCTGACATCGCCGTCGGCGACAGGGAGGCGGTCTGCACGCCGCCGAAGGAGATCGCTGCGGCAGGCTGCATCATATTGCCTGCGAAGGAGGACGGGACGGCGCCACCGCCCGGATCGGTAAGGCTGCCCTGATTGGCAAAGCTTAGGGAACCCTCGGTACTCGTGGAAGACACAACCGTCGCGGTTCCCAGCACTGCGCTCCAGGCCGAGGGTGCACGACTGATACTCAACGCCCCACCAAATGTACTCAGGCACTCAAGACTACTAACGCGAATTTTCCGCATAAGCGGCGTCCCCTTTCCCGTCCACCAGCCTCCTGGACCCACCCCATAACCGGCTCCACGAAGCAGCATTCCAAGGCTTCATTCTGGCAGCTTTCGCGCGGGAACGAACGACAGCAATCCGGGGTATGAGGGTGGTACCCCCTACGCCCATATGATGACCCCCGCATGCCCGACTGGCATGGCGGCAAGTTTGCCTGTGAAGGTTGAAAGGAAATTTGGAGTGTTGCATCGAGGTGAGCAATCCTCACCTCTGGCGCGCGCCTGCCCTCAGGCCGGAACGTAGGTCAGCCTGATCACGTCCTCGTCGATACGATCGCTGGCCACAAGGCGCAGCCGCGGCCGGGGTGCCGTGAAGAATGGCGTGCCGTGGCCGAGCACGACAGGATGGAAATAGAGCTGATATTCATCGATGAGGCCAAGCTCCGTCAGGCTTCCCGCCAGGTCCGATCCGCCAATGCCGATCTCTCCGGTAAGCCGGTCCTTCAGTCCGCGGATGGCAGTTTCGAGGTCCCCCTCGACAAGCGTGGCATTAGGGCCGACCGATTTCAGCGTGTGTGATACAACCCACTTCTGCCGGCTCCGCCACGCCGCCGCAAACTCGCCTCCCGCGGGTTCCCAGTCCGCATGATCTTCGTCCCAATAGCGCATAAGCTCGTACATGCGGCGACCGTAGACGATGGCTGCCGCGCCGCGCACGCTCTCGATGAAGTGACGGAAGAGGACGGGACCGGGCATGAATCTGTCATGGTCGATGTAACCGTCCAGTGACACGTTCAATCCGAACACAAGCTTGGCCATGTCCTCTTCCTCCTCCAGAGTGTCCTTTGAATCCACGCATCGGGCCTTCCGAAAATCGATGCCGATTTTCGAACCGATGCTGCAAGCGCCGCACCATCGAGATCTGATTGCGCTATACAATCAGTTGCAGGATAGCTCGACTGATTTCAAATCGCAATCAGTTTTGGAATGCGCATGAACGCTCGACACCCGGGCTGCTCGCCCGATCCGGCGCTGGAGACGCCGCCGCGCACCTTTCCTGGAATCGCCCTAGATATCGGCCATCCTCAGCTCGATCAGTTCACGCGCCAGCTCGTAGGTTCCGTCCTCGTCGTCGCCGGAGGCTTCATCGATCATCTCGGCGGCGGCGCGGTAGACTTCCCGCTCTTCCTCGGGGGAAAGCAGACCCCTGTTGCCGAGCACGGAGATGAGAGAGTTCAGAATGGCGGCAGCCGATAGTGTAATTGCCTCGGATGTGAGACGCGTGGATTCTGAAGACATCATTATTCCTCGATCGATAAAGCGTGTCGCGCAAAAGTGTGCGCAGTTTGCGATGACGACACGCGTAAAAACAAAGACCTAAAGCACGGCGACCGAATCTTGAATATCGTGACGTGCTCTAGAACAACGCCTAGACAATACATTGGCCATGCAACAAGTTCCAAGTCGAGGCCGACGTATAGTTCAGGTTGATCTTATCGCGACAAGAACGGCTGCACCACCCCTGATGATTGCAGGAAACAACCGGGCTCGCCGTCGGACTTCGTCTCGGGGATGCCGAGATATCGGCGACCCTGCCGCGGGTTTCGATGCCGCCGTGCAATCTGGTTATGCGACGTCCGAACGATACCGGGAGGCATCGGCCGAGCGCCTGATTGCGACATCAAATTGCTGATCTTTGAAGCACAATCGGTGTATAATAGTGTCGGAGCCTGCTAGCGGTACATGCCGGGTTCCCATGAAATCGAGGATGCGGTCATGCCTCTGGCAGGCGCGCGGATCCGGATCGACCCGGTTCGGAATTCGCGTGTCAACCTTATGCTCATGAGGCAACGCCATGAAACTCCTCCACCCAATGCCCACGCTCCTGGATGAACGGGCCGGCCTGATCGCCGGCTTCACAGCCACGGTCGCAATGTCCATACTGATGATAGCCCAGAAAGCGGCGGGCCTGATGCCGCAGCTCGATCCAATCGCAGACATCGCGAATCTGGCCCAACTGCCGGCAGGCACAGCCATGGCCCTGTCGTTCGGCTGGATCGGCCACTTTGCGCTGGGGACAATCATCTGGGGCACCATCTATGCGGCAATGCACGCAGACCTTCCGGGCCTCCCGGTCGTCAGGGGTCTCATTTTCGGAGCTTTAGCCTGGCTCGCGATGATGATCGTCTTCATGCCCATGGCCGGCCATGGCCTGTTTGCACTGTCGCTCGGCCTTCGGGCTGTCGTGGCCACCCTTGTTCTTCACCTCGTCTACGGTGCGGTGCTGGGTGTGGCTTACGCCAGAGCTGCGCATGAATAGCATCCGAGGCCGGAAAGGCTGAAACCGTTGGCCTGCGTCCGTCGGCGGTGAGGGATGCAGTGGCGCAGGCTTCCATGTGCGCAATCTTGACCTGTCTGGGGATTGCCCAATAACTGTGCCGGAGTTCGTCATTCAGCCGGGGGAAGCATCGTGGAATCCAGTCAGGACCGGTTCTTTCAGGCCGTGGCGATGAGGCAGATTCCGAGGGTCAGGGTTGCAGGCATCGTGGTCGAGGATGGAAAGGTGCTGGTTCAGCAGCCCGCCGACGATCCATCGTCCTGCTATGCCTTCATCGGCGGCGAATATGAAATCGGCGATACGTTCGAGAGCCGGCTGCGCAAGGAGTTCGAGGAAGAGACGAATGCCAGGGTAAGGCAGGCGCGATATCTCTTCTGCGTCGAGAACCATTTTCGCTATCGCGGCCAGTTGATCCAGCAGGCCGAGCATTATTTCCTGGTGTCGCTCGATCGGCATGACGTTGTCAGCAACGAGACACACCTGAAGCAATATTGGCTGCCGCTGGAAACGCTCGCGAACGTGGACCTGCGTCCGGTGGTGGTGAGGTATGCTCTGGCGGATGGGCGCTATTTGACCCAGAGGCATTTCGTGCAGATGGCGGACTGAGCTTGCCGTCACCCGCTCAGTCCCGCTACCGTCCCTTGCGCCGCATCCAGCGCCCCTCCAAACGCCTCAAGGCATCGCTTGCTCCGCCCTTGCTTTGGAGATGAGTGCCCTCCTCTCCACCCCTCATCCCTGTGCTTGTCACAGGGATCCAGCCTGCCCAAGTCCTTGGGCAGGAGAGACTTTTTCGCTTGCGGCATGTGAGAGTCATTCACCGCGCGGACGCGCGGTGGCTGGATTCCTGTGACAAGCACAGGAATGAGGGAAGTTGGCGTGCCGGTCCCTATCGAGAGGTCGAGTTGCCCAACCCTCATCCTCCGCCCAGACCATCCCCCTGCCCGCCATCCAGCCCCCGCGCAAACGCCTCGAACCGCGCATCATACGCGCCAAACGCCCCCTCCCCATCGAAGATCCCCCAATAGTCCCGGAACGACGGCTTCTCGATCTGCCGCTTGAGAAACATCTCCCACCCCGGCCAGAAATGCTCCATTATCTCAGGCGTCTTGTGCCGCTCCAGATAGGCGCGCTCGAAGATCGAGATCATCATCTCGTAGAAAATGTCGCGCCGGTTGAGGTCGGCGAGGGAAAGGTCGGCGGCCTCCTCCTGCCACGGGAAGATGCCGAGATGAGGATATTCGACGGAGAGTTCCAGGAGCCGGTGATAGGCATCGCTGATCGTCAGGTACGAGCTGTTGAACTCCTGCTCCTTCTCCTTCACATGGTCGCGCCGCGCCTTGATGAGCTCGGCGACACCGGCGACGATCGCGACGAAAGTGCCGACCGCCGTCAGCAGCGAGATGAGATCGGCATATTCGACCAGCGCGTTGTGCATGAGCACAGGCGACGTCTTCGCCTCGGCAGGTCAATCGCCGCAGCACTGCCTCATCCCTGCCCGAGCTTGCCGGTAAGAAAATCGACCAGCCCATAGGGCGCGCGGTCGCCGACGCAGAGATCCAGGATGAAGCGGGCGCCTTCCGCCTCTGTTGCGCTGCGGGCAAACATCGGCTCCTCATAGGCGGCAAGCGCTGCTTCGATAGTGTCGGGCTGCGCGGCGATTGCCGTTGCGAGCTCCGCGCCGTCAAACATGGCGAGGTTTGCCCCCTCGCCCGATGGCGCCATCAGATGGGCGGCGTCGCCGATGAGCGTCACGCCGGGGACACGCGGCCACCGGATCGCATCCGGCAGGGCATGGATCAGGCGCGGGGCAAGCGGCGTATCGCTCTCGGTGATCAGTGCGGTCAGCGCCGGCGCCCAGCCTTCAAATTCCGCGGCGATCCTGGCCTTGGCCGCGGCGGCATCGGAAAAATCGATGCCGGCGATCCATTCCGGCGAGCGGTTCATCTGGATATAGGCGTGCAGCACGCCGCCCGCCTCGCGATGGGCGACGATGCCCTTGCCCGGCGAAAGCGCAAACATTCCGCCGCTGCCGACCACATCCGCCGCCGCCGGATGGCGGACATCGGCATCATGGAGGTAGGTTTCGATGAAGGCCGTGCCGACATAGGCGGGCTTGGCATCCGAAAGCAGCGGCCGCACCTTCGACCACGCACCATCGGCCCCGACGAGCAGATCGCTGACGACGCTGGTCCCGTCGGCAAAGCTCAATTCGTGCCGGCCGGCGCCGAGCGCCGCAACGCCAACGAGTTTCTTGCCCCACCGGATCGTGTCACCAGGCAGGGACTCGATAAGGATGCGGCGGAGATCGCCGCGCAGCACTTCCGGGCGCGAGAGCGTACCGTCATCGGCCTTCTCCATGAGCACCACGCCATGCCGGTCAAGCGCGCGAGAAGCCTGGGCGCCATGATGGATGATGGCGCGGAACGCCTCGGCGAGGCCGGCAGCCTCCAGCGCCCGCTGGCCGTTATGCGGGTGAATATCGAGCTGCCCCCCCTGTTTGCGGGCCTCGGCCGAAGACTCCGCCTCATAGACAACAGCCCCTATGCCGTTGACGGCGAGGACGCGGGCAAGCGTGAGGCCGCCGAGGCCTGCCCCGACGATCGTGACTGTTGCAGTCATTGTGTTCCTTTCCGACGATGCTTGGCCGAAGATGCCCGGCCGAAGATGAATGGAACAGCGTTCCATAGTTCGTAATTGGAACGTCGTTCCATTCATGTCAAGATGCGGCCCATGGAAATCAAGATTCGGCAAAGCAAGGCTCGTCCCATCAAGACTGAGCGGACCGGAACCCGGCGAAGCGGGCGGCGCACCGACGCTCTCTCCAAGGAAAGGATCGTCGAAGCGGCGATCGATATCCTCGACGCCGAGGGCGAAAATGCCCTGACCTTCCGTGCGCTTGCAGCGCGTCTCTCAACAGGCAGCGGCGCGATCTACTGGCATGTCGCCGACAAGAACGAATTGCTGACCGCCGCCACCGACGCCATCATCGGCGGCGTCCTGACCGGTCTCGCGCCGGATGCCACGCCGGATCAGGCGATCCGCGCCTTCGCGCTCGGCCTGTTCGACGCGATCGACGCCCACCCCTGGGTCGGTACCCACCTTTTCCGCGAGCCATGGCAGGCGGCGATGCTGGAGATCTTCGAAGCGATCGGCGGACGGCTGCAGGCGCTCGGCGTCCCCGAAGAGGCGCTGTTCAATGCCGGCTCGGCGCTCGTCAACTACATCCTCGGCGTTGCCGGACAGAATGCCGCCAATGCCCGCCTGCAGCCGCAAGGCACGGACCGGTCAGCCGTCCTCGGCGCCATTGCCGCAAGCTGGACGGAGCGCGACCCGGCGCGCTATCCCTTCGTCCACCATCTGGCAACGAAGCTCCGCGATCACGACGACCGCGAGCAATTCCTCGCCGGCATCGACCTGATCCTCGCCGGCATCGGCGCGATCAAAGGGGCGAATGAGCCGGGGCGTTGAATGGGCGGCCCCATTGAGGTCTCGGTTGCCGGATTGATGCGTGCTTCATGTCTGCCTTTGCATTCCGCGGCACGCCAATAGCCATCCCCACCCTGCACATTCTTCGCATTGGCCGGTCATTCGCCCTCGCCGCTCGCGACTTCTCCGCTTCCGGGAGGCCAATATTCCTTCCAATCAAATCTAACCCATTGATCCTGAATAAGAAATCGGATTAGTGCAGCAAAAACGCCCCAAAATCGTGCTAAGTCATTGATTCTGAATAAGTGATCCACTTTCCCTGAAAATACGCGTAAAGAAATTCAATTCAGGAGAGAGCGCCGGATGACGAGAAAAATATGAAAGTTTTTTCGCCCCTGATGCGTCACTTATTCATTTTCAAGGACTTAGACAGTTTCTGCAGCCATGCCGGCAGCATCGTGCCTTGATGGCGCGGCGTCTCCGCCCTCAAAACTCCGCCCGCCGCGGGATGGCGGCGCAAACGAAGCCGGAAAAAGGAGAAGCGTGGAGGAGGCTCGTCGTCGGTGCGGGCAAAGGCATGGTGGATGTGCTGCGTGTAATACCAGCCGGGCGATGGCGCGGTGAGCAGGTTTTTGACGACGGCGGGAGGCACGTTGAAATAGCGGCGACGGCCTTTCAGGCGCAGCTTGACGTCGAGGGTCTGCGTCGCCGCATCATAGGTGATCTCTTGGATCAATCGTGATGAGATTTCCATCGTCACTATCCGGAAGCGGGTCCCGGGATCCGAGGTGAGATCTCAGGACTGCGCCTCGCGCTTTCCTGGCGCAGCCGCTGCTCTTGCTCTCATGCTCTGGGCTCCCATGCTTATACCTGGCCTGATATGGATGCTCGCTCTGGTGCTCGTATCGGCGATTGCCCTTGCGCCCGACACTTCGAGGGCGACATTTGCGGGCACGATCTGGGATTCGTAGTAATCCAGCTTATCGGCCGCCACCCGCAGACCGACGATGTAACCCGGCATGACATTGAGATGGGTGCGCCTGGTGCCATCGGTGAATTCGATGACCAGCCGGGAAGGTTTTTCGCTATAGCCGATCCAGTTTATCTCCCTCTCACGGTGGTTCTTCTTGGAAACACCAAGAGATTTTATCAGTTTTTCAAGCATCGTAAAGCTCCCTCTCCTCTCTGCTGCAGTATTATCAAATTGATTTTCTCAGCAACGAAGAGCTTTTCCTTCGGTTAATAGCGGTCATTAATCCCCGTGGCCGCGATCCGGTCCACACCGGGTGCAGGCATCGTCCGTTCAGGACATGCCCACGGGCTCTTTCTTCTCCAGCGCCAGGAACGCAGGGAACGAGGTCTGGCAGAAGCGCAAAACGCCACGTGTCCGAAAAAGTTCCTGCATAGGACTTTGGTCCGATATCGCCTCGACAACCATTGGCCTGCACTCTGTCAGGCAAACCGGGAGCCGATCGCATGAGCGAACTGACGGCGCGCCAGCAGCGCTTCGTGGAAGAATATCTCGTCGATGCAGTTGGCGCGCACGCGGCGATCAGGGCCGGCTATTCCCCGCGCGGCGCCAAGAAGAGGGCCTGGCTGCTCTTGAAGAAACCCGAGATCGCCGCCGCCATCGAAACGGCGACCGCGGAGCGCTCCGAGCGCACGAAGATCGATGCGGACTGGCTCTTGAGGCGGCTTGCGGCCGAAGCGGAAGCCGATCTCGGCGATCTCTATGACGAGAACGGCGATTTCAAGCCGATCAGGGAATGGCCCGCCATCTGGCGGCAGGGGCTGGGGCGATCTACTGGCCCTAGTTCCGGCCAATTGCGCCGATATTGGCGCCCGTGCGCTGATCCTGAACCCGCCGGTTGATGATCCGCGATCCGAATATATGTGAGGCTGCCCCAAGCGCCAGCAAGGCCAAAGATCCCCCTACTCCCGGCAGGAAGATGTTGGCGGCGCCTGCCGCCAGTCCGATCAATGGGTCGACGAGATCGGGACGCGGGCCTACTTGCGAGGTCTGTTGGGAGGAATTCGATTGGTTGTAGAGTTTCTCCAGATCCTCGATCTTGATCCTCGCGGCAGTGACTTGTTCGGGTCTGAGCCCAAAGAAATTCCTGTACTGATCGGAACTAAAGCCGCTGATCAAATGAGCGATCTGCTGATCGACGGAAATTGGAGAATTCGTTGTGGCAGTCTGCGCGGCCGTTGCCGAACCACTGGATCCGCCGGCTCCGCGATAGTCGCCGAGCGTCGCGCTTCCCAGCCCAAGCGCGCCAAACACAGATGTGAGGATCGCGACGATTTTCGTCCGATCGGCGTTAAGGACGATTTGAGATCCCATCCGCCGCAGATCGTCGGCGCTGGCGTTCAGCCGGTCCTCGGATAGGGGGCGATTGGCCGCATTGGCGAGCATGTCCCATGTCGGGCCATCGACGGTGCCGATATGATCCGTCGGCACGTTGTAATCGATCTGAAAGGCCGCGACCGCACCGACGGTCATCGAACCGTAAATGCCGTCGATCTTGCCCACCTGATAATTGCGGCGGCTGAGGGCTTCCTGCAGGGCCTGAACAGCCGGCCCGCGATCCCCTGGCTTCAGCGCCAGTTGCGGCATCGGCGATATGGCGATCGGGGTCGGAAAAGGCTGCGGGGTCGAAACGCCCAGCCTCTCCCACAGCGCTTCGAGGATCTTCGTAATGTCCCGCTCCTCGCGGGGAATCTCTATTTGCTTGTCGTCCTGACCTGCAAGAATCCCGTCATATGCAGCAAGAATGGCGACCTCGGACACCTTCTGAAGGCTGGCCCATTCTGCGCGAAGCCCGGGGACGCTGCGCCCGCGCCGATTGATGAGCATCGTGGCGAGGCGATCCTGCAGATCCGGCGAATAGAGCTCGTTGCCAGTCCGGCCCAGTTGCGTTCTGAGGCCGCGCAGCGTCTTGCGAACGATCTGATAGCGGCCCAATGCCGAAGAATTCCACTTGTTGTCTGGGTTCTTGAGCATCAGCGTCTGAAGCGCATCGATCTGATTGAGGGTCATGTTCGTGAGCTTCTTTTCGCCGCCGATCAGCGCCCCGAAAGCGAGCGATGTATTATATCCGCCACCCGGCTGCTGAGCCGTACCCTCATGGTTGGCGATAAAATCCAGCAATACCCGAAAGCGTTCAATATGTATTACATCGACCATTGTTTCGGTCTCCCCAAACATCTCTTCTTCAAGCACCGGATCGATCGGGACATCCGCATCGAAATTCTCATCGTCTTCATCCGGCTTTGGAGAGACCTCCTCCGGCCTTTTGACCGTTCTGTTATCAAGCCCCCTGGCGAGTTCTTCGGGCGACACATTGATAAAGAAAAAGCCGGCGCTCTTTTTGGTGGGCCTGTCGCCTCCCCAGCCGAAGACCCGCTTCTTGTCGAGCGTTCGCACTGCCCTGATGGCATCGATCATATCGGCCGACATGTCGGTGTCTGCGGCATTCTCCAAGACATCGTGAGCTCTCTCCACTTGTGTCAGCTTGGTCGAGAACCACACTTTCCGTTTGTCGGTCGTTTGCCTCTGTGGATTTGAAGCAGTGTTGACATTCACGGCAATTCCAAATGATCGAAGATCATTCACAGTCGAATTCGCGACTTTGGGAGTGTATCCCGACGTCTCGCTTGGGCTTATCCTGTAGTTAAAGGAGTGCATGATAGCTTCGAGAGCGTCCCATGCTGATACAGTCGGCCTCGCGACTCGTATCAAAGCATCACCGAAATATATCTCGGTCATGAGCTCAATGTTATCTTCATAATCACGCCAGAACCGGCGTTGCTTGCTCTCTATCAACATCGCATCGCCTTTGTACTCATCAGAATGTGATGATGTTGCTATTTACGAAAGATCAAACTGAAACGTCATGATCGAGCGGTCTTAATCTATAAAGATATAATTTAGCACATACTTATACGATAGTCAATTCCAGCGTGCGGGAACTCAGAAAATTCAATTTCTACAGCGTAGCGCTAAGATTGCCGGAGACGTTCACACAAATTCTGCCCTGCTCCTGCTCCGGCCTTTTGCCCGTTCACCGCCGCAACCTTCTGCCGGTTATGGCTGCTCGCAAACCGGGGTGTATGACATGACGGAACTGACGGCGCGCCAGCAGCGCTTCGTGGAAGAATATCTCGTCGATGCAGTTGGCGCGCACGCGGCGATCAGGGCCGGCTATTCGCCGCGCGGCGCCAAGAAGAGGGCCTGGCTGCTCTTGAAGAAACCTGAGATCGCCGCCGCCATCGAAACGGCGACGGCGGAGCGCTCGGAGCGCACGAAAATCGATGCGGACTGGCTGCTGACGCGGCTTGCGGCCGAAGCGGAAGCCGATCTCGGCGATCTCTATGACGAGAACGGCGATTTCAAGCCGATCAGGGAATGGCCCGCCATCTGGCGGCAGGGGCTGGTGACGGACGTCGAAATCTCCGCGCTCTATGAGGGCACCGGCAAGGAGCGCAGACAAGTCGGCCATGTGAAGAAGGTAAAATTCGCCGAGCGGCTGCGCCGGCTGGAGTTGATCGGCAAGCATATCCGCATCAACGCCTTCAAGGAGATCGTCGAGCACAAGGGCCTTACCGCGCTCGCCGAGCGGCTGGAGCGGGCACAAAAGCGCAATGATGGCGGGGCGGAGTAGCGACGATGCTTCAAAAACCCCTGCCCGCCGTCTCGGGCGAAAGCCGCGATCCCAATGACGAGATCATCGCGCTCGCCGCCTCCTGCCGCTTCAGCCCGAAGCGCTGGAGCCGGCTCGCCTGGGATTGGGGTGTCGGCGAACTCTCGGGTTACGATGGCCCCCGTCCCTGGCAGGACGAGATCAACGATCTGATAGGCGCCCATCTTGCCGACCCAGCTACCCGCTTCCAGCCGCTGCAGATATCGGTCGCCTCCGGCCACGGCATCGGCAAATCGGCCGAAATGGGCATGCTCTCCAACTGGGCGATGTCCTGTTTTGCAGACTGCAAGGTGGTCACGACAGCCAATACCGAGGGCCAGCTGCGCACCAAGACGGCGCCCGAGATCGGCAAGTGGTTCCGGCTCTCCATCACCGCCCACTGGTTCGATGTGCAGGCCATGTCCATCAAGTCGCGCGATCCCGAGCGCAGCGAAAGCTGGCGGCAGGATTTCATCTCCTGGAGCGAGCACAATACGGAAGCCTTCGCCGGCCTGCACAACAAGGGCCGCATCATCCTGCTGCTCTTCGACGAGGCCTCGAAGATCCACGACAAGGTCTGGGAAGTGGCCGAGGGCGCGCTGACGGATGAGGACACCGTCATCATCTGGATCGTCTTCGGCAACCCGACGAGGAACAGCGGCCGCTTTCGCGAATGCTTCCGCCGCTTCCGTCACCGCTGGATCGGGCGGCAGATCGACAGCCGCTCGGTGCCCGGCACCAACAAGCAGTTCCTTCAACGGCTCGTGGACGATCACGGCGAGGACAGCGATATCGTCAAGGTGCGCGTGCGCGGCCAGTTTCCGAGCCAGTCCGCCATGCAGTTCATCTCCGCGGATGATGCCGACCGGGCACGATCAGTCCACCTGCGCCCCGAGCAATATGGCTTCGCGCCCGTCATCATCGGCGTCGACCCGGCCTGGACGGGCGACGACCCGACAGTGATCATGCTGCGCCAGGGGCTTTACGCGAAGCGGCTGGCGACCATCGCCCGCAACGACAACGACATCGAGGTCGCCAATCTCATTGCCCGGCTGGAGGATGAATATCAGGCCGATGCCGTCTTCGTCGATGCCGGCTACGGCACCGGCATCGTCAGCGCCGGCACGGTCATGGGCCGCTCCTGGCAGCTCGTCTGGTTCGGCTCGACCAGGGTGTTGGACCCCGGCTATTACAATATGCGCGCCTATATCTGGGGGCAGATGAAACGCTGGCTGAAGGCCGGCGGCGCGATCGACCCGGCCAATGAGGCTCTCTATCAGGATCTCGTCGGGCCGGAGACCGTGGCGCGGCTGGATGGCAGAATCCAGCTCGAAAGCAAGGACGACATGAAGGAACGTGGGTTGCCTTCGCCCAACGAGGGCGATGCGCTGGCGCTGACATTCGCGCAGCCGGTGGCGAAGAAGCCGCGTCACCGGGCGGGCACAGGGGCGAAGGCGGCGGTGGATTATGATGTTTATGGGTAGGTGGGAATGGCACGATACGGCGGCAGGCGTGGTTGGGTGACATGACCGGTTTTGTGCCACCGGTGGTCATTGCGCGCTGATAGACCGCCCCTATAATCATTCTACTGCGAGAGGCTGCCGATTTGAAGCTGGTACGAGTATCGAACCAATCTGAATGGGAGGCGTATCATCAGATTCGACGGCATGTGCTGTTCGATCTGCGCGGATTGTCTGGATACGACGATCACCATCCTGACGACAGAGAGCCGGAGCATCTTCCGCTGATTTTTGTCGACGGCAATGAGTACGTCGGTGCCGTCCGTCTTGATCTCGATGGGAACGGGAATGGGGTGGTTCGCACGGTTGCAATCGTTGCGGAGCGCCAGCGGCAAGGTATCGGCCGAGCCATGATGACCGCCGTTGAGAGACTAGCCATGGCTCACGAGGCAGTCAGGCTGGAAACCCACGCAGCGCCCGATGCAGTGGGTTTCTATTATAAAATTGGCTGGGAAATTATCGATGCACACCGGCCTAATCCCCTTATGGCAAAGCTTTTGAAATGACCGCCTATGGGCCGAGTAGCAATGCATCAATGGTTAGGCGGTGCTCGCGGCCAAACTCCGCTGAGGCCGGCGGGCTGTCGAATGGGACTGCACAAAGATCGGGAATACTCACTGAGGGATGAGGCAATGGACGATTTTCATACGAGACGCATGATCCTTGAATTCCTGAGAAAGCACAGCTTGGCGGTCATTGCTACCAGCCATCGCAATGGAACGCCGGAGGCGGCTGTGATCGACTTCTCGGTGCGCGACGATCTTGAGGCCGTGTTCAGCGCTTTCAAGGAAACGCGAAAGTTCGACAATATCGCGGAGCGTCCCGGCGTCGCGTTCGTCGTCGGATGGAACGACAACGTCACGGTTCAATACGAGGGTGAGGCAACAAGGGTTCCTGCCGCGGAAATCGAAGAATACCAGGAGGCCTATCTCGACAGCGTTCCGACCGCGAGGGAGTTCATCGAGAGAGGGGCAGTGATGTTCAAGGCGACGCCGCGGTGGATTCGATATTCCGATTTCAACAAGGAGCCTCCCGAGCAAATCGTGATTCAATTCTGACAGACGCAACGGCTTCCGCCGCCGTCCGCGGGCGTCGGCTAAATCGTGACACCCGCCTTGAGGGCGCGCTCCGCGCGATTTCACATACCCGCCGACAGCGCTTTCAGCGCCTTGATCGCGCGCGGGGCATTTGCCGCCGGCATGAAGATGTGATCGTGGTAATACCCCGCAACAACATTGGCGCTGATCCCTTCTCGCGTCAGTGCCGTTGCAAAGGCGGCGGTCAGGCCGACCGCCTCCAGCGCAGAATGAACATTGAGGGTGATCCAGCGCATCGGCGTGCCGATGACAAATCCCCGTTCCAGCGCAACCTCGACCGGCAGGATCACCGTCACGCCCTCCGCCTCGCGAAACAGCCCCAGCGGCTGCAACGGCTGACAAGCGGCAAGCGCCTCTTCCGAAATCGTACAGAAGACGAATTCCCCCTCCTGCAGTACGGGGTCCATCGTTGCCAGCAATGTCGCAAGGTCGGTCACGGCCGCCATATTCTTCCCCTTCGAAAACTGACGCAGGTCGTGCGGGAAGGCATTCCCATGCCGTCTACACCCATCCGACCTTATCATGCTTTCCGGAACCCTAGGCACCGACAGTGTGCTGAGGCCGCTTACCGGGCGAGATCAGATAGTAATTGAACACGCTGAGTATGCTGGTAGTCGATGGGTCACGCCAATGAGCCTCTCTACCAGGATCTGGTCGGCCCGGAGACCGTGGCGCGGCTGGACGGCAAGATCCAGCTCGAAAGCAAGGAAGACATGAAGGAGCGTGGCCTGCCCTCGCCCAACGAGGGCGATGCGCTGGCTCTGACCTTCACGCAGCCGGTGGCGAAGAAGCAACGTCACCGGGTGGGGATCGGGGTGAAGGCGGCGGTGGATTATGATGTCTATGGGTAGCGTGGAGATGGCGGATCGATTGCTGGGCCTGTCAGGAACCGGTCATGCTTGCGCTTTGATATGAAGCAGCCATGTCTCCATCTCGGCGACGAACTTCCTGTCGTGCGGCCTGCCAAGGTATTTTTCGGCCCATTCGCCCGTGACCACATATCGGCGCAACCAGGCCTCAAGTGCTTGCGCGTCCTCGCCCGTCTTGTCGAAAAAGCCAGAGAAATAGTTGCCGGCCTGCGCGGCTAGCTGGGCCATCTCCTCGAGCACTGCCTTCATCAATGGTGCATCGAAGAACGGCCCCATGACGACTTGGCCGCCACCCGTCGGCCGCATCAGCGTAAAGCCCTGCCACGTCGCATGCGAGGCATACTCGCAGAATAACTTGTACGCAGCGCCGCGCTTGCCTTCCTTGAAGTTATCGAAATTGTCGAGGAACCTACGAATCTCGATCGGTGCAAAAATCTGCCGGCGCTTCTTGTCGTCCGATTCCCGCCATTCAGTTATCTTGGCAGGATCGCGGTCGAACCAGCCCCATAAAAAGACAATCTCCATAACGTCGCGCAGGGTGGCCGCTGCAAGCTGATAGTAGCCTCGAGTGAGCTGACCATAAGCCGACCCTAGGTCGTTGAATATCCGGGCGCCGAGCAGTTGGATGGTTTCTTGATCGAGGTCGTCGGCATCGAGCTTCGCAAAGAAATCGATATGATCCATTACCGCTTCAATGAGTTCGACATGATTCAGAAGCGCTTCATCGGCCTCAATCGCGGCAATTGACCGCTTGCGGATCAACTCCTCGCCCTCATTGAGCCGTACCATGTTCTCAGGAGTTTTGCGGCGTTGGGCGGTCATGGGCGGCACCTTTCCAGTTCAGCCGAAAGCGGCTAGCCTCTTCAACATCGTGGGGGCGACGAATTTGCGCAATGTAATCATGATCGGGTTGATCGGAATATTGGTTTTTGTGCTGTGGCGCCTAGGGATGTTGAACGCGAGCGATATGCGCTGATAGTCGGCATGTGTCGCGACAAGAGCACCGCAGGCATAGACCTTAGCTGCCTCGAAACCGTCGAACCACGTCAGAACCGCCTCTGGGACATTTTCTACGGGCTGGCAAAATAAGAGCTGCTATCAATTTCGTGGTGGTAATAGCCGCGAGCCTGCGAGCACATGGAATATCAACAATTCGCCTATGCACCCCGCCCAGCCGTAGCTCGGTTATTGCAGCCCAAGGGAAGACATGAAGGAGCGCGGTCTGCCCTCACCAACGAGGGCGATGCGCTGGCGCTGACCTTCGCGCAGCCGGTGATGAAGAAGGTTCGTCACCGGGCGGGGACCGGGGTGAAGGCAGCGGTGGATTATGATGTGTATGGGTAGCGTAGAGATGGCAATGCGGTGGCAGGTGCAGCTGGGTGGCATGACCGGTTTGCACTAGAAGCGGTCGTTACTGCATAATTCCTTAAATCGGAATCGATTTAAGGATAAAATTATACGGCTGTTTGTTGCCAGCGTCACAATGCGAAAGGTGGGCATGTTGCTCGATCTGGAGCCTCAGCCTCCATCAGGTGCGATCGTATGTGAACGATGTCAGCAGCGTGGTGACAAAGTTACTCGCCTTTTCCTTGACAAGTAATTCCGTCCATTCGTTCGTGCCGCGCAGCCGCAGGTCGGAATAAATGCTGTCGACCGCAGCCTCTTCAATGCGCTTGATGTTCGCCAAAAAGGCAGCCTCTCCGTCCGCATGATAGATGTCGCGGATCACCATCCGCAGGATTTCCTGAATAGCGATCTGCCAGGCCGTGTTGATTGCCTGGAGTTCGCCGGGGGTTTCTGGCATGGAGGCTCCTTTCGGTTTGATGGGGCTTTGGCAGCAGTTTACGCCGTGCCGGCGGTCGCAGATTGCAAGAGACCGGAGAAACCGCTTGCCGCGCCGGGCGAAGGCCCGGCGGGCCGGATGCGGCAAACAACGTGGGCTTACAGGTCCGATCGGATGTCCGAAACCTGGACGCTAGGACCGCCTCGCCTTACGGTTGGCATAGCGCCGGTCGCGCTCAGCCTTGCGGATAGCCTCGTCTTCAAGCACCCGGGCGATGCGATCTCTTTCCGCCACCTCGCGCGCTTCGGTTTCCGCGCGCGCCGCAGCATCGGCAGCCGCCTGCTGCTCCGCGGCCTCGGCCACCCGGCGTTCGGCCTCGTCGCGCTTTGACCGTTCGCGTTCAAGGCGCCGCTCTTCCCTGGCAGCGGCGATGGCCATGCGTTCCGCTTGCCTCGCCAATCTGGCGGGTTCGGCGACACTTCTTGCCGCATGATAGGCCTTCAGGAGAGCGGATTTTGCTTCCGCAGCCGCAGTACGGCGATCGGAAAGGTCGTTGTTTCTGGTGTTCTTCAAATCGTTGTCCTGCAAATCGTGTTGAACGAGTCAGGCCTTCCTGGCTCGTTTAGCGATGAGAGAGGCGGTCGCCGCCTCCCGGTCCTTCAGTTCTTTTGCAAGGCGGGCTTCACGAAGCCGCCGGGTCTTTTCGTCCCGGGCCAGAACGAGGGAATCGAGTTCCTCGACGGCGTTGTTGCGAGCGAAGAATTGTGATTGGGCATTGCCGAAGGCAATCTCCGCCTTCTGACGGGATTTGCTGTGTGTCTGTGACATGGTCTTTTCCGGATTGGAGGCCGCAAGGTACCGCGGGAACAAAAAAGGCCAGGCAACCTGCCTGACCTTGCTGGTATCATGCTCTCGACAGTGCCAGTACATCCGTGGTCAACGGAGAGCGGATACCGTGATGATTCAGGCGGCCTGCAGGTTGCAGGCCGACATCTTGCCCGACTTGTTGTCGCGCTCCAGCTCATAGCCGATCTTCTGGCCTTCCACGAGCTCGCGCATACCGGCGCGCTCTACGGCAGAGATGTGAACGAACGCATCGGCGCCGCCATTGTCAGGCTGAATGAAGCCGAAGCCCTTGGTCGAATTGAACCATTTAACTGTGCCAGTGGTCATGATGAACCCTTTCATAGCAAGAAGAGAACCACAACGCTCAAGGCGCTGCGGACGGTGATAGCGATTTTTGAAAGAAAAGGTTCGTTCAGGGAGCGGTGTCAGACGCGCGATAACCAAAGCTCAGCAAGCAAATATCGACTATTGGTATATGGACCCTCCCTGTCGGGTTGTCAACTTTTAGTTTTTTCTCTTCGACCTCATCGGCGTTTGGTTGTGATTCCGCAAATCCTTTTCACAACCGGGACTACAGAGCCGAGCTACAGCATCGGCCCGAAAACCGGGATCGATTTTCGGGAAGCCTGATGCGTAGATTCAAAGAGTTAGAGAGCGTCCTTCGTGCGTCCGAATGGACGCACGGCGCTCCAGAAGAGTGACCCGACACATGCCAGTCTGCTTCTCCACCCCTTACCCGACATTTTCAGACCAGCCTTCTCATGACCGGTTCGCGCCGATGGTAGTCATTGCTCAGAAGCATCAAAAGCTGACAGGGCCTCCAATTACGAACCTGGCGGTTTCACAAGGCTTGCAGCAAAGCCTCTTGCCCGTTCAGTGAAGTCAAGTTCCAGCTCGGATTGTGGATTGAGGCCTGCTACATAGTTCTCGATACCCGTCAGGGCGCGTCGTCGAATGCCCGGATCAGTTTGACTTGCATGGTCTACCAAAGCCTGGATCACGGTGTTGAGCGCGAGCCGGTACGCGCCTTCGGCCGTGCCAAATTTGTCCGACTGTTCATTCATCGGCATGTGATGGAACCTCGTCTGTTAAATCGCTGCTGGGTGGTGAGAGCGTTTCCAGCGGAACTGGGCTCGGGGTGCGTCCGGAATAGGTCTAGTATTCTCCACGTTTCCGTCTGATCTCGCGGAGCATCCTGAGGTTTTCCCTGGCCTGCTGCGAACTGATCAGGGCTCTTTCCTGGTTCATCAGCTGTTCGCGATCGCGATGGAACTGTTGCTGGTTCATACACGCGGAATAGTGTCGCGAACCGTAGCAGGCTCGGCTGTCTTCGTAGTGTTGATCTTGAGCGGATACGCAACCAGCAAGTGCAAGAGCGATGAGGCTACCTCCGCACATCGTCGCTACAGCTTTGAGCATAGGCTTATGAGATTTCGTCATTTTTCATTCTCCTTTTGATCAGTCATTCCGCAGGTGTGATCTTCAATCCCGTCCAGTACGCGGCAAATGCGTAAAGATCGGCGTTCTGCGCGACGGCCTTGTCGGTCGGAAGGCCGCTCCCATGCCCGGCACGGGTTTCGATGCGCACCAGCCGCGGCTTGGGGCCAAGGTCGGCGGCCTGCAGTGCGGCGATGTATTTGAAGGTGTGAGCAGGAACGACGCGGTCGTCGGCATCTGCTGTGGTGGCCAAGATTGCGGGATAGTCCTCGCCATCCCTGATCGTGTGATAGGGCGAGTAGGTCAGCAGGTTGCGGAATGATGCCTTATCGGCAGGATCACCGTACTCGCCTCGCCAGAGCGCGCCGCCGGTGAACTTGTCATAGCGCAGCATGTCCATGACCCCGACACCCGGAAGTGCTACGTCGAACAGATCGGGGCGCTGGTTCGTAACGGCGCCGACAAGCATGCCACCGGCGGACTCGCCCTGGATGGCAAGTCCCTTCGGTGTAGTGACGCCCACGCGCTTCAGGAATTCGCCACCTGCGATGAAGTCGTCGAACGTGTTCTGCTTATTCTCGAGCTGACCTGCGCGATGCCACGCCCGGCCATATTCCCCGCCTCCGCGAATATTGGCGATCGCCAGCACGCCACCCTGCTCGACCAAGGAGAGGTACATGGGGTTGTAGATGGGAATCTGGCTGATGCCGAACCCACCATAGCCATAGAGCAGGGTGGGAGCCGGCCCTTTGACATCTTTGCGCCGGCTGATGAACATCGGCACTTCAGTATAATCTTTCGAACGATAGAAGCGTTGCTCGACATGGAATTTGCTGAGGTCGATCGGCACTTTCGGCTCCACCCAGGTCGTCACCGTTTCGGAGGCCGTGTCGTAGTGATAGATCGCGATCGGTGCGTCGTAGCTGGTAAAGACGAAGAAGGCTTCACGGGCATCGCCTTCGAGAAATCGGGCGCTTCCAACACCCGGTAGATTCACGGTGCCGTCCGGCTTTCCATCGAGCGTGAAGCGCCGCAGCTCCGTCTTGACGTCGAGCTGATAGTTCACCAGCAGTGTGTCGCCCGCAAGAACCGCGCTGTCCAAGACTGCGCCATCGGCTGCCTCGGCGATGAGCTCCTTTGGCTTCGGGTTGTCTTCAGCTAGATCGAGCGAGACAATGCGAACGCGCTCGGCCTCGTGTGTCGTGGCCAACAGAAGCCTTTGCTCATCATTGCCGATCACATACCAAGCAGAATCCATGTCGGCCACGACCGTCCGCGGCTTCCAGTCGTCAGACTGAAGATCGACGATGGTTAGAGAGCTTTCGTTCGTCCCTGGTGTCGAGGAGATAGTGAGGTAGCGTCCGCCAGAAACCCTGTCGGCTCCGTGCAACAGTTCGGGGCGTTCAGGGGTGGCGTAGATGAGGCGATCCTCCGCCTGGTCTGTTCCTAGCCTATGGAAGTAGACGGCGTGGTTGGCAACGACCGCATCGGCCCTGCCATCCGCTGGCTTCGGAACGCGGGAATAGAAGAAGCCCGATCCATCTGGCGCCCACGCAATGCGCGTGAAGCGCGCCATTTCAACGACGTCATCAAGTATCTCGCCGCTGTCGACGTCCAGCACCCTAAGTGTCCGCCAGTCGCTACCGTTTGTCTGGATGCCGAAGCCAACGAAACGACCGTCGTCGGATGCGCTCCATATGGCCAAGGCGTCGGCGCCGTCCTCCGACCAGCTATTCGGATCGATGAGCAATCGGCTATCGCCGAAGACCCCTTCACGGACATAAAGGGACGGCTGATTTTCATTCCCTTTGATTACATTGAAGAAGTAGCGGTCTCCCCGCTTTCGAGGGACGGTGTAGCGCTCATAGTCGAGCAACTCCGTCATCCGCTTGCGGAAGTGGTCCCGTCCCGGAAGCGTGTCCAGATAGGATCGCGTAACGGCATTCTGTGCCTCGATCCATGACCGGACTGCGCGGTCCTCGGCAACCTTGTTTTCCAGCCAACGATACGGGTCCGCGATCGTCTGACCGAAATGCTCTTCGGTCACGTCAATGCGCTTCGTCTCGGGATAGATCATACTTGGCACATTGCCCTCCAGTTGGTCGGCGGAATGGCTGGTGGCACAGGTGAGCAAAAGGGCGACGAGTGTGGCGGGCGTTCGCATGGGCAACTCCAATTTCCGATGGGCGAATAGCATGAAAAATATTTAGTGGCACTAAGTGTCATTATTGTGACCTTCCAAAAACCGTTGATGGTCCCTACATGGAAGCTTGCTCACTATAGATACGGCACTAAATGCCGTTTATATCTGTGATTTGAAATGCTTTCAGGAGCACGGATGAGCAGAACGATCCCGGACGATGCACATATTGAAGTGGCGCGCAGCGCCGCTCGCTTATTTCTGCAGAAAGGCGTTGCCGACACGACTGGCGACGAGATTGCGGAAGCCGCCGGCATCTCGAAGCGGACGCTCTGGCGCTACTTCCGCACTAAAGAAAGCTGTGTCGAACCGCTCTTCGCGCTGGCGTCGCAACGCCTCGCAGTCAGATTTCGCAATTGGCCGACCGACATCTCGGTGGAGCAGTTCCTGGAGATTGCTTACGACATGACCAAGATCGGCGCGCAGGAAAAGATAGATACTGGGCTCCTCATCCATCTGATCGCTCGCTTGGATGAAGAACCGGCGCTTCTTGGCCCTTGGCATATGTCTACTCGAAACACTGAAGAGACAATGGCCGAGGTCATTGCTACGCGGCTCGATCTCTCGCCAAAGGATTTCGATGTGATGCTCTGCGCCGCAACGGTCGCCGCGGCGATGCGCATCGTCGACGAGACCGTCAGCCGAGGCGCGGTAAAATACGGGCAGGCACCGACCGTAGCAGAGACGAACGACCGACTGGCCCAAGCGATACGACGCGCAAGCACGCTACCATTCTGCGATCCCGTCACGCCAAGGCCGAGGTGAAGGATAAGCAATTTTGGCTCGGGCCAATTACGATCGGCTGCCGCGACTTCACCTTTTCAGTTAAGCGCGCCCATATGTCCGCAAAGGGCCAAAAGCGGTCGCGGACTTAAACGGCGGGATACGGCGGCTGGTGCGGCTGGCGGCGTGACACTTCGCGCCGAAAGCGGTCATCGGCCAGACCTCAGCGCACAGCCATCCCATCCATGAACACTCCCACGAGACGCGCGATGTGGGCCTGTGGCGAACTCTCCTGCCCTGTGGCGAGCGAGATGGCGGTTGCTATGCATACGATGTCGTCGAAGCCGATGTCGTGCCGGATAACCCCCGCCGCCTGCGCATTTTCCAGAAGCCGCAGACCTTCCCTGCTGGTTGCCGCGCAGCCGGGCGTGCCGACCTGCAACACTGTTCCGAGCGACGCGGCGAGGCCACGATAGACGTTGGTGTGCTGAACGAGTTCTTCCAGATAAGAGCGCATCGCGTTCAGCGGATCACGTCCCGTGTCTCTTGATCGGCTGGTTTCGGCAAGGGCCAAAAAGCGAGAGCTGTAGGCCGCGGCCAGAAGCTCCTCTCGTGTCGGGAAGCGACGGTAAAGCGTCCCGATGCCGACGCCGGCGCGTTTTGCGACATCGTCCAGGGACACGTTGGCCCCTTTCTCGAGAAAGACGTCTTCGGCGGCGGCGAGGATGCGTTCCCGGTTTCGCTGGGCGTCGGCCCGCAATGGGATTTCGTCAGCCAAAAGATTCGCCTCCAAAGATTTGCCTCAACACGACTTGCTAAGTGGAGCCTACCTCCATATAGAAAGTGGAGCAATCCTCCACTTGATCAGGAAGCGAGCAACGACATGGCAAAACGGTTTGATAAAAAGGTTGTGGTGGTTACGGGCGGCACGGACGGCATCGGCCTGGCCACGGCAAAGGCATTCGCAGCCGAGGGTGCCCATGTATATGTCACGGGGCGCCGGCAGGAGCGCCTGGATGAAGCACTCGAGGAGATCGCGAACGGTGCCATCGGCGTTCAGGGCGATGTCAGCGATCCCTCGGCCCTCGACAGGCTCTACGCTCGGATAAAGCAGGATCACGGTCGCGTGGATGTGGTCTTCGCCAATGCCGGCATATCCGAGTCCGCCCCGATCGGCGGTATCGAGGAGGACCATTTCGATCGCGTTTTCGATATCAACGTCAAGGGGACCGTCTTCACGGTGCAGAAGGCTCTGCCGCTGATGTCTGCCGGCGGTGCCGTCATATTGGCCGGATCGGGCGCCGGCAGCAAGGGCTTCGCCAACCTTTCCGTCTACAGCGCGACGAAGGCAGCGATCCGCTCGTTTGCACGAACCTGGACAGTCGATCTGAAAAGCCGCGGAATACGTGTGAACGTCGTCTCCCCCGGCATGGTCCTGACCCCGGCAATGCAGACCTACCTTCAAGACAATGCCGGTGCCGAGGAATGGATGAAGCAGGCCATTCCTTTTGGCAGGCTCGCCGAGACCGCAGAGGTCGCCAAGGCGGTATTGTTCCTGGCATCGGATGAAAGCAGCTTCGTTGGCGGCGAGGAACTGCTCGTCGATGGCGGCTTCGTCGCGGTCTGACGCAGCCGGTCAGAGCGTCAGGCGCGATCCGCCAATGCGCACAAACGTTCAAGACCGTGACGCGGCCCTCGTGTTTCTTCCGGGTCTCCAGTCTTCCGGGTCACCAGGCCACCGGTGAGCCCGGATCTATTTGTCAAAGGCGAGAAAAATGAAAACAGTCAATCTCGAGGAAAAGCTCGGCTGCTTCTCCAGTCACTGGGATCCCCACGTCATTGCGGATTACAACGAAAATGACGTGATGGTCGTGAAATTCCTGGGGGAATATCCCTTTCACAAGCATGAAACGACCGACGATTTCTTCCTCGTGCTCGAGGGTGAAATCGAGATCGATATCGAGGGGGAGCCTTCCCGAACGGTCCGGGCCGGCGAACTGTTCGTCGTCCCCAGGGGCGTCGTTCACCGGCCGCGCGCCGCAAAGGAAGCCAAGGTCCTGCTGATCGAACCCAAGGGAGAACCCAACTCCGGCAATTCCGACCGGGCGCCTTCTCCGAAACCGCGGATCTGATTGCTGCGCTGGCAGGCGCCGCTCAAGCGACGTCACCGCCAATAACGGGCGGTCGTCCCGAAACGCGGCGCCATCACGGAGGCAAGCCGGGTCCGCATCTGGTTGCGATGTCCGATCCTCATTCAGCCTGCGGAAGGCCAGCCTGCTTTCGCTCATCCATGCGCTGCACGAGAAGCGAGTAGGCCACGTAATATTTGTAGATATTGCTGACATACTGAACGGTCTCACGACCGACGATAGCCGCAGCGCCGTTCTCGACGTTGCCGAACCAGACATTCGCATCGAGCCCCATCACCTTCGCCTTTTCACGGAATTTCCGCAGATTGCCAGGTCCTGCATTATACGCTGCGAAGGCGAAGAGCTGCCGATCTTTCGGCGTGAGCGTTTCGTCGTCGATATATGTCCGGATCAGATGGCGAAGGTATTTTGCGCCGGCCTCGACGTTCCGGTCGGGGTCCTTGTCGATGCCGCTGATCCCGATCACCTTGTCCTTGGCCGTCGAAGGGAGCATCTGCATGATCCCGACCGCTCCTCTCGGAGAGCGTCGGGATTGGTCAAGCTGGGATTCCTGATAACCCTGGGCCATCAGCATCAGGTAATCGAAGGAATAGGTGCCGCCATACTTGCGAAAGATTTCCACGAGCTTCTGGAAGCGTTCGACATCCGATGGCGAATAGGCGCGTTTGACGATCTTGTCCTGCTTGAAATAGCTGTTTCGCAGGATGTTGCCGAAGGTGGTGCCGATCTTGTGGGTGGCGACGAAGGCATTCAGCTCGGCCTTCAGTTGCGGACTGTTCTTCCGTAGCGCCCAGGCTATCTTTCCCTGCGACGAGAGGACGACGTCGTGGCGCACCTTGATGTCGGGAAACACGTGCGACCAGATGTCGGCCTTATAGGCGTCGACAATCGTGAAAGGCAGCAGGTCGGCGTTGGCCATCTCCATCAGGTCTTCGTCTTCCAGGCTTTCATCCATCGGATCGATGATGATCTCCGGCTTGCCGGCGGATGCGAGCTCCTTGTTCCGTGCAAGAAGATGTTGGTGATAGCTGCTGGAAGGCCGCACGGCGACATGCTTGCCCGAGAGATCGTCAATGCTCGCAACGACGGGGCTGCCGGGGGCCGCGACAAGAACCTCCTCCGCATCGCTGTACAACGGATCGGTAAAATCGACCTCTTGAGACCTTTCGTCGGTGACGGTCAGGTTGGCCATGACGATATCGCCGAGGCCATCGTTTAGAGCGGCTAGCAGCTTGTCGCGCGGCATGGGCACGAAGACGATGGTGATGTGGTCGATCTGCTTCTTGCGGTCCTTGTTCAGAACCTTCTCCAGTTCCCGTCCGAATTCTACTGCTGTTCCGAACTGACGTCCCTTGTCGACGAAGTAGATCGTCTTGCTGAAGGGAACGAGAATGCGCACGATACGGCGCGCTTTCATCGCATCGAGATCGATGACGTGCTGTTCGATCAGCGCGGGCTTCGACACCGGCACGGGAACCTGGGCGATTCCGACCGCGGGGATGAAGGCCGGAGCCAGAAGACATGCCCGAAGAAGATAAGCACGTTGCATTGCCATGTCAGCCTCCCAGGCGGCGAGAGGCCCAGGCGCCAGGATGCCCAGGCCTCGATGTGTTGTCAGGTGACCTTGATTTTCGGCGGCTGCCATGACCCGTCGAGGATTGGGTCCTTTCCCCAGTAGGAACGGATGTAGAGCGAAAACTTGCCGTCCGGTGCGGGCAGCCAGTTCATCTCCTTGTCTTTGCCGGGAGATTTGGCTCCGACATAGAGCGTCAGCGCGCCGTCACTGCCGCGTTTCAGGTTCTTGTTCTTGGTGCCGAGCGAGTATCGCTTCAGGTCGTTGGCATGGAACAGGTGCTTGTCGTTGTAGAGCGTCAGTGACCAGAACCCGTTGACCGGCGGCTCCTGCCCTTCCGGGAAGGTGATCGAATAGCTCCCGCTTCCGGACAGCTGTTTGCCGGTTTCGTCGAAGTCCGTATAGAAATACTGTGTCTCGTTCGGCCGGTTATCGAACATGTTCGATTTCGAGGTTCCGGTCCGGTTGAAATAGTCGAGGCCGAATTGTGCGTTATTGGTCGACCGGTTCCAGCCGTTGCCGGCCGGTCGGCCATTGTGTTTCCACTCGAAGAATGGCCCGATAACATCTTTCTCGGTCTCGACGGCTGTCTGTACGAGCAGCTTCTTGAGGTCGGCGTCCTTTTCCGACGCGTCCATCAACAGTCGGAATTGGCCGTACATCGCCTCTTCGCCCGGCAGCGGATCGACCATGGAGAGAACTTCGCCGAACTGATCGAAGAATTTTTCAGGGATCACCCACTTCGTCTCTCCCCCGCCCCCATCGGAGTCGGAGGATTGCGGCACAGGGATGTCCTTCACGGTTGCCCACTCGATCGTCTTCATCTCGCCGGTAAAATCCTCGAGCGGGTAAAAGACGACCTGGTTGATGGCGGACTGGATCGCCTTCTTGTCTTCCGGCGTATCGTCCTGGAAGATTCGCGGGATTGCGTTTGCCAGCGTCGTCGGGCATCGGATGATGTCGGTGATCCCGTTCGGCTTCAGGCCGTTCCATCTCGGGCCGACAAGCAGGTAAAAGCCGGGCTTGGTGCCGTAGGGTTTGCCTATGCGGCCGAATTGGTCCGTGCGTTGGTCATACAGCGCATAGACCCAGAAGCGGTCGTCGAAATCCGGTACCTGGGCGACCACCGGCTCCTCGTCCAGCAGAAAGAAGCCCAGCCCGTAGACGACATCCTGGTTGGGGCAGGTCACGAAGGTTTCCGAGGGTTCTATATAGTCGTGCAGCATACCGACCTGGCCGCGCGGCGCGGCAGGCAGAATGCCTCCCAGCAAACCCGGATACGGTGCCTGCGTTATCTTCGCCTTGCGGTTCAGCATGTTCACCATGGGCCAGCCCCAGACATAGGCCATCCGGGCTATCGTCCTGGCGTAGCCCGGGTGCATGTCGATGCCGGTGGCGGGCATCGTGACGTCATCGGCGGGCGCGGCAGCTCGTGCCTGCCCACCGCCGGCGAGCGCTACGGCCGGCGCGGCTGCGAAAGCGGCGGGCACCGACAAGCGCGCACCAAGGGTTGCCAGCGCAGCAGCGCCGAGGCTCGCCCTGATCGCTTCACGGCGATTGAGTTCGCCGCTGTTTTTCAACTTCGTGCTCATGCGATTTCCTCCACTTCTCAGAATGATCGAACTGCTGCGGCGCTACTTCAGCTTCACGAGATCATCCGGCTTCCAGCTCTGGTCGAAAAATTCGGTGCCGGTGCCGTAGAGACGGAGCGCCGCGAGGAAGTTGCGTCCCTCAACCGTCTGTATCCAGTTGCTGTCGGCAGCTTCCGCTGGCTTGCTCGGTCCGAAATAGAGATCGATCGAGCCGTCGTCGTTGGTCTTCACCTTGTTGAAGCCATTGATCGAAGGCATGAGCTGCTCGGCCGCCGTCATCGTTCCGTCGGTGATATTATAGGCCGTCACCGCCCAGAAGAGTGCGGCTGGCGGATGCGGAGGCAGGTGCAGCTTGTAAGAATTCGAGCCGTTCAGGAAGTCGCCGTCGGCATCGCGTATTGCAAACGGGTACTTCGAGCCCGCATCGAGGGTGCGCATCACCATCGCCGGAGCTGAAGAGTAGGCGATCTGGAAATAGGATGCCCGCTGGATGACATCGAGATAGCTGTCCTGCATCCATTCGGCGGTGGCGCCCGCCCATGTATTCACATACTGCCGGTCCTTGTAATAGAGATCGCGCTTGTCGGGGCGTCCGAGCTGGCGACCTGCCAGGATCATTTTGGGCGCCGTCTCGACGGCCTTCTGCAGCGCCGCCGTCTGTTTGTCCGTCGGAGCGAAAGCTTGCCCCTTGATGATGCCGATCGACGCGAGCACGCCTCGCGTCACGGGATCGATCGATGCGACGGGCTCGTAGTCGACGAATTCCTTCAGTTTCGTCCAATAGGTGCTACCGGTCGGATACATCATGTTGACGGTTTTGCCGCTGCCGTCGGGGAATTCCATCGGCTTGACATCCTTCTCCGAAGCCCAGAGCGGGTAGACGCGGGTGCGCTGCGCATTGACAACCGCAGGCACCGGGTCAGGTCCGTTTTCGCCCTTCGCCATGATCGTTCGGAAAAACAGGAAAACATTGT
The DNA here is from genome assembly GCF_018987265.1 of Rhizobium sp. WYJ-E13. Taxonomy (NCBI): domain Bacteria; kingdom Pseudomonadati; phylum Pseudomonadota; class Alphaproteobacteria; order Hyphomicrobiales; family Rhizobiaceae; genus Rhizobium; species Rhizobium sp. WYJ-E13. The sequence continues at coordinate 2,041,222 of NZ_CP076853.1, forward strand.
AGGTCGGCGACTTGAAGGCGAAATATCCCTTCGGGATTTCACCATCGAAATCCGGTGGCAGGAGCAGGTAAAGCCCGCCACGGGCGCGATCCGGGCCGATCGCGCCGACATCGGTGATCGTGCGCTGATAAAAATCCGTGAACATCCCGATGACGTTCGGAGGCGCGGCAACGACCAGAGGCCCGTCCTTCTTCAGGTCGAGGTAGCTCATCGAGTAGATGACGTCGGCGTTGGGTGTCGGCACCCAGGTGCGGCTGTCCATCCTCTCCTTCCAGATCGGCAGGACATTATAGCCGCCACCGAACACTGCCTCCGACCCGTCCCGCATGCCGATCGTGTTCAGGGCCGGAATCGTCAGGATGTGGGCCTGAATGGCGTTCTGGTAATAGAGCTCGTCGCGAAGCTGCTCGGCCTCCTGTTCAGCCAGCCAGTTGCCATTGTTGATCTGCTCCATCAGCGGCGGGATTTTGGAACTGGTGTCCTGCGCAGCGGCAAGGTTGTAGGGCAACACGGAGCCTGAAAGGCATGCCGTCAGAGCGGCCGAATATGCGAATGCTGTCAGTCTGGTCATGACGTTTCTCCCGGAAGAAGGAAAGTCCATTCAGATAGATGACTGCGTATTCGATAGATTGCGGCGAAATATGCGCCTCTGGATTTTTACTGGCTATGCGATTAGTGCCAATCTCAGAGCCACGTTTGCGACAGCTCCCTTCGATGTCGGGCCACCAGCGTTGCGCTCGGCTGTTCTCCGAAGACGTCGCGATACCAGCCCGACATACGCCCATGCTCGCCGATGCCCCAGCGATTGCTGCTCGCTACGATCGTCGTGCGTTGGTCTGACAGGAGGTCGCGCCGGATGCGGTGCAGGCGCAGTCTGCGGACATAGCTGTTCGGCGTTTCGCCAAGAACTTCGAGAAAAGAGCGATAGACGGTACGAACCGAGACGTCGCAGGCCGCAGCAAGGTCTCGCACACGAATGGGTTCGACGAGGTGTTCGCCGACATAGTCCCGTGCGGACAGGATAACGCGTTCGTGGGGAGCATGCTCGATAAAAGCTGGAAACCCGTCGTCTCTTTCGCAATGAGCCAGCATCTCGCTCAGAATGGAACGGCCAATGTTGAAGCCGGGAATGGAGGCTTCTCCGCCGTGCAGACGCAGCATTGCCGACGAGATCGCTTCGATCGACTGGCCGCCCAACGGCCTGCGATGGAACCCGCCTCGCGAGAACCTTCCGACAAGCCTGTGCCCGGCCGCAACGGTCGCCGCCACGTAGAGCGTTCCCGGCGCAAACAGCATATCGACCTCGTCGCCCGGCCTGACGACTCCAACACAGCCGTTCCAGGCAGGGTGAAGGCAAACGCGCGATCCCTTCCCGCAAGAGAGCCCAAGCCCGATGGTAACGGCGTCCTCTGAGAGGACGCCCCTGACCCACGCGTTTCCCTCGATCAGGCCGCTGCTGAAGATGACGCCGTTGGCGGCCGAAAATGCCAACGATCCGCCAATCCTGCGGCCTGCCATCTGGAGGGTATCGAGCCGTGCGCCGAGCACGAGGTTCCGCAGGTCCTCAATCTCTCGCACTTGAAAAAGCTGCCAATGGTCCTCACGCGGTTCCACCGGCGGCTGCACCAGCACACCTGCCATGGCTGCCCCCAAGCTTCGTCGCAGTTCATGTGCAGTATGCCCGGAAATGGGCGGCGACCTCTATGCGCTTAGTGCCAATCTAATGGATGACCATGCGCGGGACCGTGCGTTGCGCCTGAGCCAGGGTTTCGCTCGGCAACTCGTCGAACATCTCGCGATACCAGCCAGCAAGCCGGCCCAGCTCGCTCACCCCCCACTGATTGGCGACGATTGCGATCGTGCAGGTCCGTTCGCTATCGCTGGCCAGTCCCTGCCTGATCCTGTGGAGCCGCAATCGTCGGACGTAGCCCTGCGGCGTATCATCGAAGATGTCTGCAAATGCCCGGAAGAGCGAGCGACGCGAGGTATAGGCAGCCGCGGCAATGTCATCGAGCGCAATGGGTTCCGCCAGATTCTCCACGATGAAGGTCCTGGCCCGCTCGACGATCTTGGCATGAAGGTTGCCGTTGGATCTGACGGCATGGTCGTGCGGCGGGCGCCCCAGATGCTCGATCAATGCCCTCAACAGCAGCGAACCGCTGTCCGTTCGCGACGATTGGCCGTCGTGGATTTTTGCGAACTGTTGCTTCAGCCCCGCGCGCACCTGCTGGGACAAAACCCTGCCGTGGACCCGCGTGCCTCCGAGCGTGGCCCGGTCGAGAACAAGTTCTTCCTTGGCCGCCTCGTGTTCCAACCGGTCCAAGGATATCGTCGCCGTCGCATAAAGGGCCCCTGCCGTATAATAGGCGTCATGTTCGTCCCCACCGTGGAAAACTCCGACAGCCCCGTTTTCCACCTCCCGCAGCCAATGTCGGCAAGCCCCCTCGAGGTGCAGGACGGCGCCGATCGTCAGGGCACTTGCAGACAGCGGCCCCCTGAGCGCAACCCGGCCCTGGATGCTGCCCCCGCTATACACAATGCCCTTGTGTTCGCAGAAGATCAGGCTTCCGGTCATCCTGCCTGCAGACATCTGGGTGGCCTCGATGCCAGCCCCGTGCACTGCGTCCCCGAGGTCCTCCACCCTCGAGATGGTCATGCGGTGCCACGGTGAAACGATCGACGGATTGCCTGTCATTGCAGCCCTCCCCATCTGCCGGCGTCGATTGAAGGATATAGGTCATGTGCTCGAAAGGAGAATGAGGTCCTGGGGCGCGCAGTAACCATGCCGGCAACCATGAATACGCCGCCCTCGGGATAGGTCATGACAACCGCCGGCGCCCGCCCCTGGCGGCTACCGCTGCAGCCTCCAGAGGAGGCAGAAAACGTGACCATCTTGACACGTGACTATTTAGTCACCTATTGTTGTCACATGGATGAAATCTTCAACGCCCTGGCGCATCCGCTCCGGCGCGAGCTTCTGGACCGCCTGCGCGAACGCGACGGCCAGACGCTGAGCGAGCTTGAGCGCGACCAGCCCGTCACCCGCTTCGGGGTGATGAAGCACCTCGGCGTGCTCGAAGACGCCCATCTCGTCGTGACCCGTAAGATCGGCCGGGAAAAGCTGCATTATCTCAATCCGCTTCCGGTTCAGGAGATCGCGGATCGCTGGATATCGCGCTTTTCTGCGCCCTTCGCCCGCACGATGAGCGACCTTAAAACCGCTGTCGAGAGAAGGGACGCGACCATGGCACCTGCTGCACCGAAACATGTCTGGGAAATGTTCATTCGCGCCACGCCGCAAGAGGTGTGGGCCATCCTGACCGATGACGAGACAACGCCGCTCTGGCAGCACTACAATATGACCTCGAAAACGGAATGGGTCGCAGGCGGCGCCATTACCTTCCATGTCGGCGACCGCGCGATGATCGTCGGAAAGGTCCTTGACATCGATCCGCCCCGCCGCTTCGTGCATTCCTTCAGCGCGCAATGGTCGCCCGATGTCGCCGCGGATCCAGCCTCGCGCGTGACCTGGCTGCTGGAACCCGTCGGCGACAAGGCCTGCAAGGTGACGCTGACCCATGACGATTTCGGCGGGGAAACCGCCACCAGCAAGGCCGTCGGCGGCGGCTGGCCGGAAGCGCTGTCGCGATTGAAGACGCTCGCGGAAACCGGCGAGCCTTTCTATGTGCCGGCCCCTGTGTCGGCCTGATCGGGAACGAACGGATGGTCGCTTCCGCTCTTATCGCGTCAAGCCTTCACTCGGCCGAGAATTTGACCGTCACCCCGCGCTGACGGAAATAGGCCTGCATCAGCTTCCTGCCGGACCGGTTGTTCTGCACGAGCCTGGCGGGGTCGAAGACGGCCTCTTTCAGACCCGCGCGCGCCAAGGCTGCCTTGAGAGCGGCAATATGCAGGTCGATATCCTCATTATCGGCCCGCAGTGACTCGTAAATGCGGTTCGTCGCATCTTCTACCGTCGGTTCGCTCACCGTTACTCTCCCTTTGTTTTCTGGCGCTTGCCGCCCATCTCGGCCCGATCCTATTAAGGCGAAAAATGCCTTCGTCAATCTGAGACCTGGCTGGAAAGCTGCGTTCGCCTCAAGAAGGCGGCACGCAAAGATGAAGGCGGGGTCATCTCCACGCGGCCTGCCCTCGCCCAACGAGGGCGATGCGCTGGCGCTGACATCAGCGCAGCCGGTGGCAAAGAAGCTGCGTCACCGGGCGGGACCAGGGTGAAGGCGGCGGTGGATTATGACCCGTATGCGTAGCGTGGGGGAATGGCGGATTTGGTGTGCGTTTGCGCGTGTGGCCCCCTCACCCTAACCTGACCGGGGTCGAAACCCGTGGCGGGGTGATCATTGAGCTTCGGTCATCTTTCAGGGTTCTCCAACCGTGCGCGCAAAGTCGCGTTCTCGGTTTCCAATCGCTGCGGTTGTTCACGGAGAGGAGCGACAGCTTGTTCAACCTGCTGTTCGTTGCAGCGCGGCATGATGTGCTGTGGGCAATTGGATAAGGCATGCCTGTTCTCCCTGCCCAGGCAGGCTCGCATCGTCGTCTCACGGTGCGAGCCCGGATCTATCTTTGGATAGCCGAAATCAGTGCTTGGCATTTATATCCTTGAGATCACCGAGAGCAGACATCAGTCCTGCAAGGCCCAGTCTGCGACCTGCCAACGCATCTCCCCACGATCGGCGACGACACGGCCGAGCCCAGGGAACGGCATGTGCGTGGCAGCGATGAGTGCGCCCTCCGACGCGGCGCGCGGAAAGAAGCGATCACGCATGGCTTTCGCAGCGGCACGGTCCTGCTCAAACAGGAAGAACACGTCGGTCGCGGCCGGATGGACGACCGGAAAGACCATATCCGAAACCATGATCATGCTCTTGCCGCCATCTTCGACCCGCACGCCGATATGGCCGGGTGTGTGGCCGGTCAGGTCGACGATCGAAACACCGCGCATGATCTCGCGCTCTCCGTCGATCGCTTGGAGCCTCGGATATAGCCGCACGACCTCCTCCGTCATCTTGAAGCTCGCCTGCAGGTAATCAGGCGCGCCGTTGCGCTTGGCCGGATCGGTCCAGTGAGTGATGTCGCGACGATCGATGTAAAGCTCGGCTCCGGGGTAGTTGTTCTTGCCTCCCAGAACCAGCCCGCCCATGTGGTCCTGGTGCATATGCGTCACGATGACCGCGTCGATCTTGTCGGGCTGCAGACCGAGCGCGGCGAGTGCCTGTGGTAACTGTCCGGTCTGCCCGATCGAACCTGCCGCACCGGCGTCGATCAGGATGCGGCGCTCACCATCCTCGACGAGATATTGGTTGAAGAGAAACCGAACCCCACTCGGCCGGGCCGTAAACTGTGCGCTTGCCGCCCTCTCGACCTCGGACGCTGAGCGCCCCGGAAAGTAGTCATAGGGCATATCGGCATACCCGTCCGTCAGTGCCGTCACGGTGAACCGACCGATGCGGATCTGTGCGAGCGGGTTCACCGCAACAGGCGCCTTGGCAGCTTCCTGCGTCGCCGCACGGGCGGTGGTGTCGCCGAGCAGGCCTCCACCGAGGAGGCTTCCCCCGATGAGGCCGAGAGGCAGGGCGCCGGCAAAGGCGCGACGTGAAAGTTGAGGCATGACATCTTTCTCCGGGATCAGTAGCACGATGGGAGCTACCTCGAGCCCCTTGACGACGCGGATGCTATGACATCCGCAAACAACGCGGTATCGTGGCAATGTGGAAACATTCTTCCCATTTTATGGAAGGCTTCGATGGATCGTCTTGATGCGATGGCGGTGCTATTGGCGGTGGTCGACGCCGGCAGTCTTTCTGCCGGGGCACGGCGGCTGAATACGCCGCTCGCCACGGTAAGCCGCAAAGTGGCCGATCTTGAACAGCATCTCGGCGTCTGCTTGGTCGTGCGCACCCGCCGCGGCCTCGCCTTGACGGAGGAAGGGCGCGCCTTCGTCGCCGCGTCGCGTCGTATTCTCGAGGACCTGGACGCGGCGGAGCGACAGGCCAGCGGCGATTATGGAGCGCTGCGTGGCGGGCTGCACGTGACCGCGCCGATTGCCTTCGGCGAGCGCCATCTGCTGCCAATTGCGCTCGAATTCCTCAAGGAGCAACCCGATATCAACCTGCGGCTGACCCTGAGTGATCGGCAGCTAAGTCTGGCGGATGAGCAAGTCGATGTAGCCCTACGGATCGGGCACCTGCCGGACAGCGCGATTATCGCAACACGGGTTGGTGTCGTCCGCCGGGTGATCTGCGCGAGCCCTGACTATCTCGCCCGCCGAGGAGTGCCGCGTCAGCCGCAAGACCTCGCCCCGCATGATGGCATAAGCTTCCAGGGCTTCGAGACCGCCCCGGAATGGCGATACCGCCGGGACGGCGCGGCCTTCGCCGTCGAGCCGCGCCTCAAACTCGCAGTCAACACGACAGAGGCTGCCATTCAGGCTGCGCTGGCCGGGATCGGCATTATTCGCGTGCTTTCTTACCAGATCAACGAACATTTGCGCTCTGGGGCTCTGCAGGAATTGTTGGCGGAGTTCGCACCGGAGCCGCTACCCGTCAATGTTATTCACGGACCAGCCGATCCGCTGTCGCTGAAGGTGCGATGCTTCCTTGACTGGATCGGCCCACGCCTGCGCGCGCGGATGGCATCCTAGCGTTCCGCCTATCAGACGCGCCTCCGTTGATGGCTGTCAGGCTCACTGATCGTCGATCGTCCTGCATGACGACGCGCTGGCGCTGGACTTTGCGCAAGCTATGTCACGGGGTGATGTCTATGGGCAGATGGGCGGTACCGGGAGAGGATTAGACCAGCGGCCGCAGCAGGCTAATCACAATATACGGCGCCGATTTTATCCACAGGTTTATTTCTGGATTCCAGGCGTAAAAAATCCCGCAGAAGCTGGATTTTTTGCAGCGAACAGCCAAACTAATCCAACTGGTCGAATTGCTGCGCTTCGTGCCCGGGCGTCTAATTGTGATGTCGCGGTGGAGGGCACAGATGAGACAAGCACCGGGGCTGGGGCTCGTCTTGGTGCTGGGTGGCGAGCCCCAATATCTTCGCCAGTGATCTGATAAACTGCGTTAGAAAAAAGACTGCCTCGGGGGACGCTAAAGGATGAACTCCATCTTCAGAAGGTCCGCCAATGCCGCCATTGCTCGATGCCGACGACCCAAACAGCCTTGATATCGTCTGCGATGTCATCCTGGTAGACTGGTATAACGCAGGCGTAGACACCTTCGATATCAGAGACTTCCGGGAGGAAATGGAGCTGCACTATCAAGAGGTGGGCAGGCCCGTCCCTGCAGAGATTGCCGATCCCCAAAAACTCGTTCCAACCCTGCGGCTGCTGCAGGCGCGCATGCACATCGTCAAGCCGACGCGGATTACCGGTATCGAGTGGCAATTCCTGCGAAATGGTAACGGTAACGGGGATTGAAGGCGCAAGGGTGTGACAATATCAAGACTCCCGTCGGTCACTCCGGCGGCTTGACTCCCAGACCGAACGGAACATAATAAGAACATCTTACAAGGTGAGCGGGTCGCGCGGCTACGCCCTTGTTACACGCCCATAAGCGTTGCGCGGTATGCCAGAAACGTCACCAGTGATCGAAAAGATCCGAAGATCGGCCTCATCGCTCCGGGTCTGGCAAAACAGCGGGCTTTAGATATGCGCACGCGTTCCAGATTAATTTAAGCTGTGGCAGCTAGACGGCATCACATTGGCTTAATGATGCGTTATCCTTTCTGGCCCAAGGTGGACTTAAGCGCGGGAGGTAGAATGTCCGACTTTCTTGAATATTCTTTCCGCATTATCGGACCGAAGCCCGAGACGATCGCTATGTCTCGTCTGGCCGCCTACATGACTGAGCTTGCGAAACTTATTGGCGCGTCCGAGCAGGTTCATTTCAAAGAAGTACGTGACAAGAGCGTTAGCATCGTTGCCCTGGCTGATGAAGAATTGGTCGCCTTCATATCCCCTCGGATCCGGGAGGCCGCTCTTAATGACAATGACACGGATGCAGCGGCTCCTTGGCGCAAACTCAACGAGTACCTCGCTGAAGACGGGTGGACGGCCGAGATGCCGTTGCCCAAAGGTGGAGAGTTGATTTCTTTCCCAGGAGTGTCAAAAGCATCGAAACCTATTCGTATCGTTAATCAGCACACGTCGGTGCAAGGCAGGCTAATTCGTATCGAAGGAGCCGGGGATAAAATTAAGGTCGGCCTCGAAATTGACGGTGACCTGAATGCTCGCATCTCCATTGACTCTGTCCACGCCATATCGTTGGCTAGGCTCTTTCATCAATATGTCAGGGTGAGTGGTGACGGGAAGTGGCGGCGCGATACATCAGGGAAATGGTTCCTTGACAACCTCGCAGCAACATCCTTTGACGCCCTCGATGATGAGCCGCTCGTCGATACTCTTGAAAAACTGCGGGAAATCCTGCCCGATGAGGGCGGAGAGAATCTTATCAAAGCGCTGAATGAGCTACGCCGAGCATGATTGTCGTTGATTCAGTCTTTCTAGTCCTGATGATCGACCCCGAAAGCACGCAAGACAACGGTCGCGTCGGCAAGGTAAGACATTTCGTGCAAGGGCTATCCAAGACAAATAGCGTCATAATGATCCCGGCACCGGCAATAGCCGAACTGGTCGCTGGACGAGCGCAAAAAATCGAAGAGGTTGTCGAGACGATCAGGCGTCTCAAGGGTTTTACAGTTCAGCCGTTTGACGAAGTTATTGCCATCGAGACTGGAGAGAGGATCGCTTTTCATCAGGCCAACTTGAAACCGCAGGATCGCGCCGCGCACTGGAAGGTGACGATGAAATACGATGCTATGATCGCTGCAACAGCCATCGTAAGAGGCGCAAGCGATCTATACACTGACGATCCAAATTTAGGAAAGTATCTTAAAGACACTTCCGTAACGCTGCGTCTTATCGACGACCTACCTTCTCCACCGGAAGACCCGCAGCAAAAGTTCGACTTATAAACGCTTGCCGATCTTGGATCATCATGCAGACCCCTCTTCCCTCAATTCTGCGGCCTCGGCCCAGCCCAAGGATGCCCCTGCCTCTCAGTTATTTCTGCAGATTCGACGTCAGGGCCGTGTCGTACCGTTTTCACAATTTCGCGATGGCGTCGGCATCCGGCGAACTGCTTTGCGCGATGAGATTACGAGTTTCTTGAGGTAATGTTCGTATCCGGGCAGTGAGGCTGTCATGATCATTTTCGCCGTCCTGCCGCGGACGCAGCCTGCTCTTCTCTATAGCATGCAATTTTCCTGCGTCGACTGCGAACCAGCCTTGTCGGCATCTTTCGGCATTTCGCTGGAAAGCGCGGGTCTGCCGCGATAAGAACTTCGAAAGTTCGGCGCCCCCATGTGGGTTCAAACCCTGCCCCGAAACCCGACGAAAACGGTGCGCCAGCGCCCTACCCTGAGACCTCGCCTACCCCGGCGAGACGTCAGGCCCTCCGGCGGCTCTTTGAACCAGGCGGGCGACCACTTCAGTGCGGTTCTGCGCCTGCAGCTTGCGCATGATATGTTGCAGATGCATCTTCACCGTATGCCCCGACAGATTGAGTTTTCCGGCAATCACCTTGTTCGAGCAGCCGCTCTGCAACGCTGCCAGCACATCCGCTTCCCGCGGCGTGAATTCGGCGATCGCCAGGTATTGCGTCCTGTCATCCAGGCGTTTTTCGGCCTCGCTTCTCGCCGGAACATGCTCGTTCGCGCCGTTTGTCACCGCGCCCAACAACTGCGGGAAGAATGTTCCTCCTGCCAGAACGAGACGAAGACCGGCAAGCGCGATGTCGATGGGAAGCGAAGTCGAGAAAAAGCCGCGGATACCCATCTTGAGCGCCTGACGGGCTATGTCGACGTCGTCGGTTCCTGAGAGCAACGTGATAGGTGCCTCGGGAAACCGTGCAGCAATTGCCGCGAGATCATCTCGCAGGCTGGGGCTCTCGACACTTCTGCCGGCCAGATCCAGTGCGATCAAACGCACCTCGGCTCCAAGAGCCCGATCAAGGCTCTCGGTCGAGATCAGGTCGATAAAGTTCCACCCCGCGAGCTCATGCTGAAGAAGCTTCACGACGGTGGTGCGAGCCAGTGTAGAATGCTCAATTATGATCACAGTTGGTGCATTGCGCCCCATACGGCGCTTAGATTTAGCACTGTCGGACACTTGCGTGCTCCCCACAAGATTTGCAACCCAACAGCTACTCACATTATTCCTGTTCTCGCTTCATGTCATGAGAAAAAACGAGTGTATTGCCAGCCTCAATAGTCTGATCTCGCATGATAATTCTTATAGTCTATAAGATTCAGGTGAGAGACAACTGGGCCTGTAGAGCACTTTGGAAAGCGTATCTGCGAGAACTTGCCGGTTCGACTTGTCGCTGCAGACTGTCCAGTCTTCGCCGAATTCACGTATGGAAAGCGCCTCAACAAAGCTTTCAAAGGCACTGAAAAGGCGAGCGATCTGCTTCAGATCCATTGGGGAATGAGACGTTGGATGGAACGCCCTGGCGATCCGTTCGGTTTTCTTCCCACATCTCATGTCAAAGCAGCCGCTGACCTCGACGCCGAAACGTCCAGAGCGAAAAGCAAAAACAAGCCCGAGATGCCTGGTAACCCTTTATGATTACTGAATAACTGGGGGCCATTGACGCACCAGGACGCATTAATACCAGCTGGCCTCGTTTTCACTCAGGCAACACTGCGCCGGCACCGACAGATGTCGGCCTCTTCTATGACAATGCGGATAAGGTCATGGTGGAATGTTCGGTATCTCGATGAGCCGGCCGTGCCATGTCGGCCCAAACGACGAAAGCCGGGGGCTGAACGGGCATCTCGCCGCGAGGCTAGAGCTGCACACCCGTCAACAGCATACGTTTTAATGAAATTTGTGAAGGACAATCAGGCGCTCACCGTCGCGGCCCGTCCACTCGGATGCACTGTAGAAGAAGCAGCTTGGGTAATCTTCCAAGTAAGGCTTCTCTGACACATGCAAGTTTGAGCGGATCGACTTCCAAAATTCAAAACGTTCATTCAGCGGTATCCAGCGCAGCGGCCTGCCGACGTTAACTTCTAGAAATCTGATAGGGGCTTCTCGAAGCAGGTCGCGGATATCCTCTTCAGTGACGTCGTCCCTCACGCACTGACCGAACTCTCCTTTGTCATCCCACAACTTGGTAAGCGGCCCGCCCACATACTTGCGTTCTACATTTGTCATCTCATTCCTGCGATTCCGGCTTCACCGTGTGCCACCTTGTCACTGCAGCGCAACCTCACCCGAAAATGTCCGCGAAGAAAAGGCCTACGACACTCTGTCAACAGAACCCAGAGTTCCATGTTGGAGGAAAAATGGAAATGCCCTAGCTGTGCAGGAAGCCCATGATATCGTCGACGAGAGCCGAATGGGCGTCCGTGAGGTTGCCCACTCCGCCGTGTCCCCCGATGCCTGCCATCTGGAGCGCATGCTGATCATAAAGAACATGATCGATCTGCTGGGCGTCTGCCGTCCCGCCGGCGGGAACCGCGATGTTGATGGGATGGAAATAGGCGAAATTGGCGTCGACCATGCTGCCGGTCGACGATCCGACCCCGCCACCGCCACCCGCATGGCTGCCGGTAAAAATCGTGTCCGACGACAGGTTGAAGCCACCGCCATTGCCGCCGATGCCGGCGATCTGCACAGCGCCCTGATCGAAAATGACGTTGTTGGTCTGATGCGCCTGCGCCGAGCCGCCCGCGGCGCCGATGGCGATATTGATCGGCGAGAAGATGGCGATACTCACGTCGACGATGCTGCCGACGAAATATCCATTGCCGCCGTGGCCCGCATAAAAGTCGCCGGTCAATGTCAGCGATGTTCCCGGGCTCAGCGAGTCATGGCCCGCGACATTATGGTCTCCGCCAGAGCCGCCCATGCCGCCGATCTGGGTTGCGCCCTGCAGGAACAGGGCGTTGTTCGATTGGTCGGCGTGAGCCACCGCACCAGGGCCTGCAGCCACGGCGGCATTCACGGGGACAAACAGCGCGGTTTCGGTGCTGACGAGGCCACCGTAGAAGACCCCATTGCCGCCGCTGCCGGCATGACTGCCGCCGTCGCCGCCGCCGATAGCAACATTGCCGCTTCCGCCATTCCCGCCGATGCCGGCCATTTCGGTGGCATGCTGATTGATGAGCGCATTGTTGCCCTGAACGGCGTCGACAGAAGAATGAGGTCCCGCAATAGCGGCATTGGACGGCATGAAGACAGCCAATGCGTTGCTGCTGATCACGCCCTCACTGATCCCGTTACCGCCGCTGCCGGCTGACGTGTAACTCGGACCGGAAGCGACATCCAGCGGAAGCCAGGTCGGCACCAGCGCCAGATGACCCGCGGCCACATTGGAGGCGAGGTTCTGATCGGTGCCTGTCTTGGGCACGTCTTCCGACAAGGGACGATTTTCCGTCATTACCGTCTCCGTTCCGCGGCCAACCACGCGTCCATCAAGCGTGCAGTCTGAATTATCCAGGCCCTGAATTATCGGAGACATTGTGCCTCTGAACGTCGCAAAAGCGGAGCCTGCAATTCGTCTACATCCCCTCGGCTAGGACCGTAGCCATTTGGCCGTCATGGCCGCAGCCTCCCCCTGTCCGGGTTCGAGAGCACCAGATCCGCCTCCGCACGAGAGGTCTTGCAGCTTGCATCCCCTTTCTCGCGGCGGGACATGAACGTTTTCGGCCGGCACCGGATCATCAGGCATCAATCCAAAGCAACGCCACGTCGTCTCGAAGTATACGCCCAAAGGAACGTCGCCGAATATCTAGATAGTTAGAAGTTTAAATCGAAGGCAATATTCGCTCGCGGTTGTATTGGCTGGCGGTGACATCGAATACCCACGCCGTAAGGGGGACGCCGTAAAAGATTCACGGACGAAACGAAGTAGAAGGAGTGACATCAATGCCTATTCCACAAATGTCTGACACGATCTATCTCAACAACCCGGATGCGGGCGACGCCAATGCCGGCAACGGCGGTGATGGCAACAACCACGGCAACATCAACTACAATCCGGTTGCCTATGTGGACCCCTCACAAACGGTCTACGGGGCAGAGACCCATCTGCACAACGGCGATCACGTCTGGCAGACGGCAGGTTGGGACGCCGGCGGTGGCGGACCCGGCGGCTTCAGCCAGGCCCAGAACGGCTTCCTGGCATCGCTCACCAGCGGCGCCGGCGGCGCGGGAGGAGAAGCACACTCCAACGGCGATCAAGGCAATACGAGCGGCGGCGACACGGCTACGGTGAATGCGGCGACGACCGCGACACAATATACGCAGCTCGTGGCTGACCAGCATGCCACCATCCTCGCAGGCGTCGGCGGCAACGGCGGCAACGGAAACAACGCTCTGGGCGGCGATATCGCATCGGCTCTGGTTCACACCGATCCCGAAACGACGACGGTGAACAATTCACTCGATCATTTCATCAACGCCTTCGGCCATATCGACGTCAGCCATCTCGGCTCATGACCTCAGTCCCTGAGGGTCGCCGGCTCCGGCTGGCGACCCTCCTATATTGCCGAACCAGCAGGCAGCCCCTCCTTGTCAGTATCAAATGCAGCGAGATCTGATAATGGCAACGATCTCTACAAAGCTATCGCGCCCGCAGACACACCTCGTTGTTGCGCTCCGAGCCTGTGCCGGAGCCTTCGGCCTGGTCTTCCTTTACAGCTGCGGCTACAATCTCTTTCTTCTGGCGCCTTCCGTCTATCTCCTGCAGATCTATGACAGGGTCCTGTCCAGCCGAAGCGTCGACACGCTGCTGATGCTGACCTTGATCATCGCCGTCGCCGTGCTGGTCGGGTCCATGCTCGATATCGTGCGCAGGGCGGCTCTCTCGCGCATCGGCAGCTGGCTGGACCACAGGCTGCGGCCGATGGTGCTGACCGCATCATTCGAATATGCCACTCTTGCCGATACGGGAGCCGCCACGGAATGCTACCGGGATCTCGCCGCGCTGCGCCAGTTCCTGGATTCACCGGCCAGCTCGCTGTTCTTCGACGTTCCCTGGGCGCCGCTGTTCCTGCTCCTGCTCTTTCTCGTTCATCCGCTGCTTGGGACCATCGGGCTTCTGAGCGCATGTGCGCTTCTGCTGTTTGCGTTCCTGACGGAACTGGCGACGCGGGAGCCGCTCGGCCAGGCCAATCTTGCCCTTTCGAGAAGCTATCTCAGATTTTCGACCGCCCTCAAGAACCTCGAGGTCATCAGGGCAATGGGCATGCAGGATGGCGCAGCGCAGATCGTCTATCGCGATGCGGAAATGGCAAGACGGTCGCAGGACATCGCGATGCATCGCACGGAGATCATTCTTGGATTCTCCAAATCGGTCCGCACGCTCGCGCAGATCCTCATGATGGGATCGGCGACATGGCTGGTGCTCGAAAACAACGGCAGCCCCGGAATCATTTTCGTTGCCAGCCTGCTGCTCGGGCGCGGGCTCGCGCCGATCGAGGGCGCGATCGGGGCATGGCGAGCCTTTACCTATGCGCGCAATGCCTTCAACCGCCTGAACAATATGCTGATATCGGTCGCATCGGGATCCGACCCCCGAATGGTGCCGGTGCCGGAACCCGGCGGCCTCGTTCTCGACAATGTCAGCTATATCAGGCCATCAGCCAATGAGCCGATATTGACCGGCATCACCTTGCGCCTGGCACCTGGCGATTGCGTCGCGCTCATCGGCCCCTCGGGATCGGGAAAATCGACGCTCGGTCGCGTCATGGCAGGCGTCGTGCCGGCAACGAGCGGATGCGCCCTTCTCGGCGGGGTCGATATCTCGGCTCTGCGCCTTTGCGGCGGGACCCGCCACGTCGGCTACCTGCCGCAGGACATCGAACTCTTCGGCGGCGCAATCAAGGATGTGATCGGCCGTCTGGACGGAGGCGATCCCGGCAAGGCGATCGAGGCCGCAAAGCTGGTCGGATTGCACGAAGCGATCATGCGCCTGCCCCGCGGCTACGAGACCGATATCGGCGAAGGCGGAAACCTGCTCCTGCGCGCCCAGCGCCAGCAGCTCGGACTGGCGCGCGCAGCCTATGGAAATCCGTCCCTGATCGTTCTCGACGATCCGAATTCGAGCCTGGATTATGACGGAGAACGCATGCTGTTCCACGCGATCGAGCGCATGAAATCCCGTGGGATGACCGTCGTTATCATAACGCACCGGATGGGGATCCTGCCGGTCACCAACAAGATCGCCATCATCCGCAACGGAACGGTGGCTGCCTTCGGCGACAGCGAGCGGATCTATGAAACCTATCTTCAACCGCCATCTCGAACAGGAACATAGGGAGGGACGCCGACATGACCCTTGTTCAACTGGAGGCAAAGCCGGCGAGATTTTCAAACTGGTCAAGGGCGTGCCGGCAGTTCGCGCAACGATCGGCGGCGGCAGCCAGGCGGCGGACGAATTTTTCGCCTGTCATCGAACAGAACCAGCGCGGCATCGCTCCCCCTTCCCCCATGCCGGGGCTCAGAGGCGTCGTCTGGACGGGTAACCTGTTGATCCTCGTCTTCATCGTCGGATTGGGCGGCTGGTCGGTTCTGGCGCCGTTGAAAAGCGCTGCGATCGCATCCGGTGTCATCGAGCCGGAAACCAGCCGCAAGACCATCCAGCACCTGGAGGGCGGCATTATCAGGCGGATCCTCGTCAAGAACGGCGACAGGGTCATGGGCGGACAGATCGTGATCGAACTCGACGACACGAAGTTCCGCGCCGAGCGCGACAGCATTCAAGGGCAGCTCTGGGACGCCGAAGGAAGCCGCGCCCGCCTGTTTGCGGAGCAGACGGGCGGCGACCGTGTCGTCTATCCGCAAGACCTCAGGGCCGCCATGGACAGATATCCTTCGGTCGGCGCGATCCTGACCGGGCAGCAGAAAATCTTCGAGGCCCGTCGCCGGGTCATGCAGGCCGAAATCCAGATCGCCAATGAAAAGATCGCGCAGGTGCGGCAGGAAATCATCGGACTGGGCGCGCAGAAGGCCGCACTCGCCGACAGGGCCGCGATCTCGAGACAGGAACTGGATCAGGTGACGTCCCTCAACGCCAAGGGACTGGAAAAAAAGAGCAGGCTTCTCAACCTCCAGCGGGAAAAAGCAGATCTCGATGGCCAGCAGGGTCAGGTCGAGGCGCAGATATCCCGCGCCCATCAGGTGATCAGCGAGACACAGGCCGATCTCGCAAAGCTCGAGAGCGACCGGTTGAGCGAAGTCGCCCAGGGCATGCGCGATACGGAAAGCCGGATCTTGCAGCTGCGCGAGCGCCTGCGGGCGATCGACGACCAGCTCCTGAGGACCGATATCCGTGCCCCCGAGGATGGGACGATCATGAACCTGCGCATCCACACGGCTGGTGGCGTGGTCGGCGCGGGCGAACCGCTCGTCGATCTCCTGCCGCGCTCCGATCGCCTCATCGTGTCCGTCCACGTCAGACCGGAAGACATGAATCTCGTCCGTGCGGGGCTCGAGGCCCAGGTTCATCTGCTTCCCTACAATCAGCGGCGCGTTCCGCTCCTGAAAGGTCGGGTCGAATATGTATCGGCCGACCGCCTCACCGATCCACAGACCGGCCAGCCCTATTTTGCCGCGACAATCCGTGTGACGGACGAGCGGCTGGCGAAAATGAGGGATGTCGAACTGATCGCGGGCATGCCCGCACAGACACTGATCGAAACGGGTCAAAGCAGCGTGGCGCTCTATGCTGTCAGGCCATTGCTCGACAGTTTCAACAGAGCATTTCGCGAGGACTGAAGCGGTGATGGGCAAGAGAAAATTCGACGACGACCAGATTACGGGCATTCTCAGGGAGCACAAAGCCGGTGTGACGGTGGCCGATGTTTGCCACAGGTACGGCATCAGCGAGCCGACCTTCTATCGATGGCAATCCCTGCAGGTGCGAAATGTCGGGCTCGATGCCAAAAGGGTGAAAGCGCTGGAGGAAGAGAACCAGAAGCTCAAGAAGCTCCTGGCCGAAGCCATGTTCTCGGCGGCAACGCTGAGCGAGATGCTGGCGAAGACATCGAAAGGAAGCTGACGTGGAGGTACCACCGGTCAAGGCTGTGGCGTTCATGGCAGCTTTGCGCCAACAGCCGTCATCGAACCAGTAAAGCACCTAATGCGCTGGAAGCAGACGAGCGGTGAAAAACCGTTCGCCCTGCGGGCAACCGTTCCTCCCTGCGCGACACAGCGTTCCGTTGGTTGGCACTACGAGAGGCAACCTGGTGCTCTCAGATATTGTCTGCCGAGCCTATGGGATTCATCCCCGAGCTCGACAAATCCAACAATCGAACGAGGAACAGATGATCAATCTTGAGGGCAAACTCGCATTTGTCACAGGCGGCTCGCGCGGGATCGGAGCGGCAATCGCGCTCGCTCTGGCAGAGAACGGCGCCGATGTCGCATTCACATACCAGAACTCGGAGGAGAGAGCCAAAAATGTTACCGAATCCATCCAGCGCACGGGGCGACGTGCCTTTGCGATCCAGGCCGACAGCGCCGATCCGAAGGCCATTCAGCGGTCTGTGAATGAGGCGCTCGATAAGCTTGGTGGGCTCGATATTCTCGTCAACTCGGCTGCGGTCGGGATGAATGGCACGATCGCAGACCTCGATGTGGAAGCCTATCAGAAGATGATGGATATCAACGTCCGCGCACCTGTGCTGTTTGCAAAAGCGGCAATTCCGTATCTGAAGGCAGGTGGACGCATCATTTCCATCGGGTCGGGTCTCGGTGAACGTGTACCCTTCGCAGGCGTAACGGCCTATGCGATGTCCAAAGCGGCTCTCACCTCCTTCACGCGCGGCCTTTCGCGAGAGCTGGGGCCGAGTGCAATCACCGTCAACCTCGTGCAGCCTGGTTCGACCGACACGGACTCGAATCCGGCAAGCGGTCCCGCCGCCGAATTCCAGCGAGGCATGACATCCTTGGGACGCTTCGCCGAGGCCCGCGAAGTTGCGAACGCAGTTGTCTTTCTGGCCAGTCCCGCGGCGAGCATTATAACCGGCGCGATACTGACAGCGGATGGCGGTGCGATCGCCTGATCAGATACTCGCAAGCCGGAACGGAATGCGACCTTTCTCGCGAGTGCAGGACCATGCACAGATGGCGGCAAGGCCGCCGCCATCGCTGGCGACTTGCTTCGACAATGTGGTCGCCTCTCGGGCTCCTTTGCTTTAGCCTCAGCCCTTATCCAAATCTTGTGGCACTTGCTCCATGATGCCGCAAAAAAGGGGCACCTCGCGGCACCCCTTTTTCGCCCCCCCAAGAGCCGGCATCCCCTCCCCGGACCCCGGCCCTCCCCAAACAACCCTCTCCCCCCTCATCTCTGTGTTCCCGGCCCAGCCCGAGTTATCTCACAGAGATCAAGCGCCCACCCTTTTGGCCGCGGTGACTCCTACGCAGTCACATATGAACCATCACCGCAGAGCCGACGCCTGAATTCCTGTGACTTCCTTTGCGCCAGCACGCGGGCACAGGAATGAGGAAGGAAAGGGAATGCGCCCGGCAGATGGTGGCGACAAGACACCGTCGCCGGACCGCATTTCGATACCGCCATTGAAGAAGGGCTTCGGTTCCTGAAGCCCTTCTTCCGGTTCAGGACGTCGGATCAGCCGCGGTTGTGTCCGCCCTTATCCGAATTGCCATTGTCGGAATTGCCCTTATCCGAGTTGCCCTTGTCGGAGCCATTGTCCGAGCCGCTGCTGCCACCCTTGTCGGAGCCATTGTCGTTGCCCTTGTCGGAGCCGCCGCTGCCGTCCTTGTCGGAGCCACCCTTGTCGCCCCGGTCGGAGCCACCCTTGTCGCCCCTGTCCGAGCCGCCCTTGTCACCCCGGTCGGAGCCGCCCTTGTCACCCCGGTCGGAGCCGCCCTTGTCACCCCGGTCGGAGCCGCCCTTGTCGCCCCGGTCGGAGCCGCCCTTGTCACCCCGGTCGGAGCCGCCCTTGTCACCTCGGTCGGAGCCGCCCTTGTCACCTCGGTCGGAGCCGCCCTTGTCGCCCCGGTCGGAGCCACCCTTGTCACCCCGGTCGGAGCCGCCCTTGTCACCTCGGTCGGAGCCACCCTTGTCGCCCCGGTCGGAGCCGCCCTTGTCACCCCGGTCGGAACCGCCCTTGTCGCCCCGGTCGGAGCCGCCCTTGTCGCCCCGGTCGGAGCCGCCCTTGTCGCCCCTGTCCGAGCCGCCCTTGTCGCCCCGGTCGGAGCCGCCCTTGTCACCCCGGTCGGAGCCACCCTTGTCGCCCCGGTCGGAGCCGCCCTTGTCGCCCCGGTCGGAGCCGCCCTTGTCGCCCCTGTCCGAGCCGCCCTTGTCACCCCGGTCGGAGCCGCCCTTGTCACCTCGGCCCTTGTCGCCGCGATCACCGTGATCCTTGTCACCACGATCACCACGATCCTTATCGCCATGGTCCTTATCGCCATGGTGGTCGCGATCCTTGCCGCCGCGGTGGTCGCGATCCTTGCCGCCGTGGTGATCACGGTCCTTGCCGCCGTGGTGGTCGCGATCCTTGCCGCCGTGGTGATCACGGTCCTTGCCGCCGTGATGGTCACGGTCCTTGCCGCCGTGGTGGCCACCATGATGACCACCGTGATGATCGCCGGGGCCATCCCCGTCACCATCGCCGGAGCCGCCAGTGTTGCCGTCACCGCCGCCGTTGCCGTCGTTGCCGCCGCTGTTCTGATCACCGGAAGGATTCTGGTTCGACGCCTGTTTGCCAGAGCCGGTGTTGCTGCCGGAATTGCTGCCGGAGCTACCGCCGAAGCGGTTGCCGCTGCTGTCGTTATTGACCGTGCGGCTGTCATTGTCGGTACGGATGGATTTCGTCGGCAGGCACAGCCTGGCCTCGATCGAGCCTGGCGCAGCCGTGGCGCAGTTGACAACTGCCGGTGCGGCCATCGTGAGGCTGCTGCTTGCCAAGAGGTAAGCAACGGCGACGCTATACTTCGCTGCTTTGCGGATCATCTTTTTTCTCCCAAAGTTAACAAACCGTTAACTGAGGGGAATTCCTATATTAGCAAAAAGTTAATTCCAAGAATAAACTGTGGATACTGACACAGGTTCTTAATCTATAGTTAATTACGCAAGTAATAATTTTTATTAAAGTTTTAGTATAAACCGTGTTACCTTCTCACATGAACAATAGAGGGGTGATTCATGCGACGGCTTGTTTGTCTTGTTTCCCTTGTGTTCTTTCCCATGCAATTTCAGGCATTTGCCGGACAGCTGCTGCCGGTCGGCAGAAGCATCGGCGCGCCGGTGGGATTCGCGTCCGCCTGTGCCAGTTACCGCTGGCTTTGCCGTGGGACTCCCTCGCGAGCGACAGCCGAGCAGGCGGGCATGCCGCTTCTTCGCAAGGTCACCCGCACCGTGAACCTGCGCGTCCGCTCGACGGAGGACCGCTCCGCCGACGACTGGACCCTGCCCGTCGGCGGCCGGGGCGACTGCGAGGATTACGCTTTGCAGAAGATGAAGGACCTGATCGACGCCGGTTTTCCGGCAAACCGCCTGGCGCTCTCGGTGGTGATCGGCCTGCGTGACGAGAACCACGTCGTGCTGATCGCCCGCATGGACGACGGCGATTACGTGCTCGACAATCTCAACAACGCGGTGAAACCCTGGAGAGCCACGCCCTATACGTTTCTGGCGACGCAGGATTTCCGGGCAAAATCGACCTGGCGGGTGACGCTTGCCGGGCCGCGGGCGAACGAGTTTTCGTGACGGAAGATGGCGGGTGCGGTAGGCGCCCGAAGCCCCCTCCGGATCCGCCGCCACGAATTCCAGCGGCCGGAGACCGACGCAAACACCGCATCGCCACGCGGGTATTTCTCCATCGCCGCACCCTTCCTGACGCATCTCCGCAATAATGCTAAAGTAAAATCCTCAACCAATCGTCTGGGGAGCCAAGTATCCGGAGGGGATAGAATGAAGCTGACAAGAAAACAGTTCGGCATCGGCATGGTCGCCGCAGGTTTCGGGGCGGGAATGACTGCGCAGGCAACCGAAGTGCCGGGCCAGGCCGCCAAGCCTCCGGCCGGGAACAAGCCTGCCGAAAACCTGCCGACGACGCCGATGGCGGCGCATCAGGCGAGCTATTTCTTCAGGAATTCTGCCTTCGAATATGTGCTCCTGACCAGCCTCGGGCGCGCCTATCACCAGGGCGGCAATGTCGGCAAGGTTCTCTATCTCACGCGCCAGATCGAGGATGGCAATTTCGACAGCGCCTATGGCGCGATGATCGCTGCCGGCGACGAGGCGCGCGTCATTGCCGAGGATTCGCTCTCCGGCGGCCACCGGGAGAGCGCCCGGCAGGCGCTGCTCTGGGCGCAGAATTATTATGACAGCGCCACCTATTTCGCCGATGGCACCGGCGACCCCGGCAAGATCACCGCCGCCTGGCAGAAGATGGACGATTGCTGGCTGAAATCGCTTCCGCTCTTCGATCCGCCGATCGAAGAGGTGAGCATTCCCTATGAGAATACGGCGCTGCGCGGCTTCTATTTCCGCGGCAAGGGCAATGCGCAGAAGCGCCCGCTGCTGATCCTCGTCAATGGCAGCGATGGCTCGGCTCTCGACATGTGGATGATGGGGGCGGCCGGCGGCACCGCGCGCGGCTATGATTGCCTGACCTTCGACGGGCCGGGCCAAGGTTATGCGCTATGGAAACAGGGCATGCCCTTCCGCCCGGATTTCGAGCATGTGGTGACCCCGGTCGTCGATTTCGCGCTGACGCTGCAAGGGGTCGATCCCGGGCGCATTGCGATCCAGGGCATCAGCCAGGGTGGCTATTGGGTGCCGCGCGCCGTCGCCTTCGAAAAACGCATCGCCGCTGCGATCGCCGACCCCGGCGTGACCGATGTCTCCGCCTCCTGGACGGCCACCCTGCCGCCGCCGATGCTGGCGCTGCTGGATGCCGGCAAGAAGGAAGAGTTCGACGGCTATATGGCCAGGATGCTGGACCCCGCAACGAAGAACGCGCTCGCCTTCCGCATGCGACCCTATGGCACCACCTCCTATTTCGACGCCTTCAAGGCGACGATGGCTTACCGGCTGGATGATGTGGCTGACAGGATCACCTGCCCGATGCTGATTACCGAGCCCGCCAACGAGGCCTTCTGGCCCGGGCAATCGCAACAGCTCTACACGATGCTGACGGGGCCGAAGACGATGGCGGCTTTTGCGGCATCCGACGGGGCCGATCTGCATTGCGAGCCGGGCGGATACGGGTTGAGGGATTTGCGGGTCTTCAACTGGCTGGACGAGGTTTTGGGGTGAGAACCGGGGTCTTTCAACCGATAGAGCCTCAAAACCGACATCACCACGCGGAACACCTGGCCACCCAGCGGCGTTTCCCCATCTCGACCACCGGAGGAGGGTTTCCCATGAGCATTTTCGACCGCATCAAGCACGCTATTTTCGGCGAGGCACAAGCCACCGAGGCCGCAGCGCCCGCACCGGCGCCCACCGCCCCCGCCACCTCGGCGCCCACGGCGAGCGCACCGGCTTCGGCCGCGCCCGCCGCCCCCTCGCCGGCGCCGACCACCAATCCCTCACCTGCCCCGGCCAGGACGCAGCCTGTCGATATCGAGCAGATGCTGAACGCAGCCGTGAAAAAATCCGGCCAGAAGCTCGACTGGCGCCATTCGATCGTCGATCTCATGAAGGCGCTTGGAATGGATGCGAGCATGGCGGAGCGCAAGGAACTGGCCGGCGAACTCGGCTACACCGGCGATACCGGTGACAGCGCGAAAATGAACATCTTCCTGCACAAGGCGCTGATGAAGAAACTGTCGGAAAACGGCGGCAAGGTGCCGGCCGATCTCCTGGACTGAGTGCGAGCCGGATCGAGCGGCAGATGGCGCCGACGCTCAAGCACGCGCCATCAGCTTCAAATCTGCCCGGCCCTTCGCAGGCTATCGTCTCCAAGATTTTAAGACGCAGATATTGTCATCGACAGGCGCCGGCGCAGAGCCTACATTAGCGTCAGGTATTACCTTTGACTAAAGAGGCCCGTATGGCATCGCCGACCTCGCTCAAGCTCGATGATGAACTGAAGGGCCGCGTCCAGCATCTGGCCGAGCTTCGCCGTCGCTCGTCCCACTGGATCATGCGGGAAGCCATTGCACAATATGTGGCGCGCGAGGAAAAGCGCGAGGCGTTGCGACAGCAGACGCTGGACGCCTGGGACGAATTTCAGGCGACCGGACTGCATGTCACAGGTGACGAAGTCGAGACATGGCTTTCCACCTGGGGAACTGACGACGAGCTGCCCGCACCCGAATGCCACAAGTAGTCTTTTCGCCGGCAGCGATCCGCGACCTGCAACGGCTGCGGGATTTGCTGACGCCGAAAAACCCCTCGGCAGCAAGGCGAGCGGGGGAAACGATCCTCGCAGGTGTCAGAACGCTCTGCCTGCATCCGCATATGGGCCGCCTGATCGAGGACCTGCCCGAGCAATACCGCGAATGGCTCATCGATTTCGGAGACAGCGGATATGTGGCCCGCTACCGCTTCGATCAGAACACAGTCACGATCCTTGCGGTGCGGCACCAGAAGGAAGCAATGTTCTGATACGGTTGCCGTGAAGAGGTTCGGCACGCTTGGCGACCGGTATTGATCTACATCAGCCCGTAGGCCTCGCGCGCCGTCAGGCAGGCTTCGTCGCCGGGAAGGCAGGCGCGGCACACATCCGGCCTGATATCATAGACCATGCACGAGACATATGAGCCGACCGTGCCCGAGAGCGCAGAGCAGCGCTCTCCATCGCAACGCATGCCCGTCTGATCCGCCCAAACGAAATGCGCCGGCAGCAGATCCAGGTCGGCGTCGCTCTCGGTGGTGAACCTCGGCCATTCGCTCGAATAGGAACAGCACGCGCCGCAGGCCTGACAGTCTAGTTCTGTTGATGGGGTCATGGCTGGCTCTTAACACTTTCCCTGCCGGGGATGCAAAACCATCCTTGCAGTGCCGGAGATTTCGCATCCGCCGCCCCAGCCGCGCGCGGGGAGCCGCGCACGATCGTTGCCGCCAGCAGGGGCCAGCACGCCTACCATCTCCAAGTAGAGCCGCCGCAACAGATCGGGCTTGCGGCTGAAAATCTTACGGCCGGCGAGAACTTATTCTTTGTCTCATGCGTTTCGATGTCGGCTTGTCCTGGCAGTAACCGGTCCTAATTTCTTGGAAAGACGGAGGAAACATGGACGAAATTTCGAGAACGAAGGCAAAAACCGGCGTCGCTGGGCTGGACGATGTTCTTGCCGGCGGTTTCACGCGCAGTCACGTCTTTCTCCTCGAAGGGTCTCCGGGCACGGGCAAGACGACGATCGCGCTGCAGTTTCTCGTGGAAGGTGCCGCCCTTGGCGAGCGCTGCCTCTACATCAGCCTTTCCGAAACCAGGGAGGAATTGTGCGAGAGCGCCAGGTCGCACGGCATGAAGATCGGCGAGGAGATCGAGATTTTCGAGCTCGTGCCGCCCGAAAGCCTGCTCGATGCCGACCAGCAGCAGAGCCTTCTCTACTCCTCCGATCTCGAACTCGGCGAGACGACGAAGCTGATCTTCGAGTCCTTCAAGCGCGTCAAGCCGCAGCGGGTCGTCATCGACAGCCTCTCCGAGATCAGGCTTCTGGCGCAAAGCTCGCTGCGCTATCGCCGGCAGATCCTCGCGCTCAAGCACTTCTTCTCCGGCTCCGATGCCACCGTGCTGCTGCTCGACGACATGACCTCCGACACTCTGGACAAGACGGTCCATAGCGTGGTGCACGGGGTCATCCATCTCGAGCAGCTGGCGCGCAGCTATGGGCCTGAGCGCCGCAGCCTGCGGGTCATCAAATATCGCGGCCAGTCCTTCCGCGGCGGCTATCATGATTTCATCATCAGAACCGGCGGTGTCTACGTCTTCCCACGCCTGCGCGCCATCGAGCACAAGACGAGCTTTGCCCGCGCGGTACTGAAGAGTGGCATCCGGGAGTTCGACGAGCTTCTCGGCGGCGGCATCGAACGCGGGTCGAGCACGCTCTTGATCGGGCCGGCGGGCACGGGCAAGAGCCTGTTTTCGCTGCAATTCGTCGAGGCGGCCGTCAAGCGCGGCGAAAGGGCCGCAGTATTCGTCTTCGACGAGGAACTGGGCCTGCTGTTTGCCCGCACGAAGTCGATGGGCCTCGATCTCCAGAAGATGAGCCATGACGGAATGCTCCATATCGAACAACTGGATGCCGCCGAACTGTCGCCCGGAGAGTTTGCCCAGCGCGTCAGGGAGCGGGTGGCAGACTACGATGCCAAGACCGTCGTCCTCGACAGCATCAACGGCTACCAGCAAGCGATGCCGGAAGAAAACGCCCTCCTCCTGCACATGCACGAACTGCTGCAATATCTGAACCGGCAGGGCGCCAACACTTTCCTGACCGTTGCCCAGCACGGCCTCGTCGACGACATGAAATCGCCCGTCGATGTCACCTATCTCGCCGATACAGTGATCCTGCTTCGTTATTTCGAAGCACATGGCATGGTCCGCAGAGCCGTCTCCGTCATCAAGAAGCGGACCGGCAAACATGAGGAAACCATCCGCGAATACAAGATCACCCATGAAGGGCTGATCCTGGGCCAGCCGCTAACCGGCTTCCAGGGGATCCTTCGCGGGCTGCCGACACTCGTCGATGACCGTAAGCCGTTACTGCAATAAAGCGGGCACGCGGATGGCGACGATTCCTAATAATGATGCCATAGCCCTGATCCACGCGCCGCTTGGGCGTGATGCGCAGATTGCGGTCGCGCTTCTGCGGGAAGCCGGCATTCCGTCACGGGCGGTATCCGACCTCACCTCGTTCGTCGCCTGTCTCGGCGACGACACGGCGCTCGCCATCATTACCGAGGAGGCACTGCGCTATGCCGACCTGCGCGCCCTCTCGGCGTGGATCGAGGCGCAGCCGAGTTGGTCCGACCTGCCCTTCATTATTCTCACCAACCGCGGCGGCGGCCCCGAGCGCAACCCCGCGGCGGCCAGGCTGCTGGAAGTGCTCGGCAATGTCAGCTTCGTCGAACGCCCTTTCCATGCCACGACCTTCATCAGCGTCACGCGCGCGGCCCTGCGCGGACGAAGACGCCAATACGATGCCCGGCTGCGCATGGAGGCGCTGGATGAAGGTGAGCACCGCTTGCAGACGGCGCTCGCCGCCGGCCGGCTCGGCGCCTGGGAACTCGACCTTGCCACCGGGATTCTAACGGCCTCGGCCGCCTGCAAGGCCATTTTCGGCCACAGCCCAGACGAGGATTTCACCTATCGGGACATGATAATGGCAATCCACCCTAATGACCGTGCCCGCATGCTGGCCGCCGTAGAGAAAAGCGTGGAGATGGGATCGGACTATTCAATCGAATACCGGACGGTCTGGAAGGACGGCACCGTTCACTGGGCCGAAATCCGCGCCCAGCTTCACCGGGATCGCGCCGGCAGAGGGATGAAACTCGTCGGCGTCTCGGCAGATATCACCGACCGGCTCGAGGCCGAGGAACATCAGCGGCGGCTCAACGAGATCCTCGAGGAACGGGTGGCCGAACGCACCCGCGAACTCGAACAGGCCCATGCGACGATGGTGGCGGAAATCGGCCAGCGCCAGCGGGCCGAGGAGCAGCTGCGCCAGGCCCAGAAGATGGAGGCGATCGGCCAGCTGACCGGCGGCGTGGCGCATGACTTCAACAACCTGCTGATGGCCGTGCTCGGCAATCTCGAACTGCTGCGCAAACATGTCGGCGACAATACCAAGGCGATCCGCCTCATCGACGGCGCGCTGCAGGGCGCCAGGCGCGGCGCATCGCTGACCCAGCGGCTGCTCGCATTCGCGCGCAGGCAGGACCTTCACATCGGCCGGGTCGACATGACCGGCCTCGTGCTTGGAATGGCCGATCTTCTGCAGCGCTCCGTCGGCTCCACCGTGACGATCGAAACCGTGGTTCCCGACGAGCTTCCGCCGGTTTCGGCCGATGCCAACCAAATCGAGCTGGCGCTTCTCAATCTCGCCGTCAACGGCCGCGATGCGATGCCCGACGGCGGCACCATCCGCATAGAGCTGAAAGAGGCCCGCCGGGCTGCCGCCACCGATGAACTCGCCGCCGGGGATTATGTCGTCCTCTCCGTCACCGATCAGGGACACGGCATGGACAAGGAGACGCTGCGAAAGGCGGTGGAGCCGTTCTTTTCGACCAAGGAACTGGGGAAGGGCACCGGGCTTGGCCTTTCGATGATCCATGGACTGGCCCTGCAGCTGAACGGCGAACTAAAGCTTGCAAGCGAGCCCGGCAAGGGCACAACGGCAGAGCTGTGGATACCGGTTTCGCCCGCGCCCGCTGCCGTGCCGGAGCCCGCCGAAGGGCCAGCGGAGAATGCAGAACCGGCTTCCGGCCCGAAACGCATCCTGCTCGTCGACGATGACGTGCTGATCGCCATGAGTTCGGCCGACATGCTGGCCGATCTCGGGCATGAGGTGGTGGAAGCCCATTCCGGCAGGGAGGCGCTGGAGTGCCTAAGCAACGGCGCGGCTTTCGACCTGATGATCACGGATTATTCGATGCCGGGAATGACCGGCGGCGAGCTCGCCAGGGCAGCCCGCGAGATCGCCCCGCGCTTACCCATCCTGATCGCCTCCGGCTATGCCGAACTGCCGCCGGGCCTCGACCTCGATGTCGCAAGGCTCGGAAAACCCTATACCCAGGCTCAATTGGCCCAGCAGATCGGCAAGCTGATGATATCGGCATAGCCCTCTAACAGCCGGGGAAGGCCATGCATCCTTTTCCCTCCTCGGATGTTTCAATTCCCGCCAGCTCCGTTTCGTTCGAGCGCACCGTTCCGTTTGGCTTGATATTCGTCACGTCGAGTTCGATCGGAACGGTGATCATCCTGTCCCGTAAAACCAGATGCACCCACCCATGCGGGTGATATCCATGCGATGACCCGAGGCGTAGAGTTTTCTCCGGCTCTGATATCAGGAGAAGCAAGAGGAGGACGCAATGCCAACCATCCTGGCTCATCACGACGTCAAGGACGTCAAACACTGGCTCGCCTCGCCCCGTCGCAAGGAAATTTTCGAACCGATCGGCTGCACGAACATTCGCACCTTCGTCGATCCGCAATCGTCCAACAAGGTTGGCCTCGTCATGGACGTCGCCGACATGGGCCGCCTGACGGAACTCATGAAAAGCAAGCAAGCGGCTGATGCGATGGAATATGACGGCGTATTGCCCGAGACCCTGGTGATCCTCGTTCAGTCCTAGCTGTCAGGGATCAACCCGGCCGGTACCAAGTGAAAGCCCCTCCCCACAAGGGGGCGGGCTTTTTTTCTCCGCGGAGAACGTGAAGCCGGCGTGCGCGATACCCGTAAAACCCATGCATCCTTTTTCCGCGTCAAACGTTTGAACTCCGTCAGCGAATGAGGAGACCGAGATGGCGGGCAGCACAGGCAGAGACACGATCGAAGGCAAGGACGAGGTGAAGGATGCGGGCGAGCAGCCGCCGGCCGACCGCATCACGCCGACCGACCACGCCGCCCGTCATGAGGGTTTCGAGAGTGAGGCGGAATACCGCGCCTATCTGGATGCGGTCGCCGAGGATGCGCCGGTGGAAGAGATCGTCGTCGATGTCGAGCGCGCCGCCTCGCGCGCGGAGCTCGAGCGGCAGATCGAGGACGTGCGTTACGAGATCGACAATCTGCGCGCCCGCCTGCATATCATCCGCCATCAGGCGGGCAACGTGGTCGAAGAGAATATCCGCTGGGCGGATGCGAGCGCCCATGCGCAGCTCGGCGATCATCCCTGGCTGAAGCTTTCCACCGCCATGGCCGCCGCCTTCCTCGTCGGCAAGGCCCTGCAGAGCCTGCCCTTCGGTCCGTTCACCACCGCCCTGGCGCCGCTCCTTCTGGCCGTGGCGCGCGAGAGAGGAAGGTAGCGGAACCGTGACGTGTGAACGCACAGCGCTTTGGAGCATTCATTGGGGCGGCGCCGCTACCTCCCTTGTGAGCCATGAGGCACGAGGCTTCCCTATCCTCCCTCATTCCTGTGCTTGTCACAGGAATCCAGCAGCCGCGTGTCCACGCGGCGGGGGACCCTATGTCTGCAATGACCTCATAAGCCTATAAAATGTAAGAGTCTTTTCGGCTTGCAGACGCAAGCCGGCTGGATTCCTGTGGCAAGCACAGGAATGAGGGGGGTTGGGGTGGCGCCTTCATTCAAAAGGGAAGCGTCGTGGCCAAAAGGTGGTCGCCTCTCTAGGCTATCCCACCCGCTACCGCCGAAACGTCCGCCTCGCCGCCCGCATCACGCTTTCGGCAAGGATAACAAGACAGCCGGCGACGAGCAGCACCGCCCCCGCGGTCGGGCCGATGAGCATGGTTTCGACCGCAAGGCCGACCCCGAGCACGAGAAGCAGGCTGAAAAGCGCCAGCGCCCCGTCATCGATGAACATGCCGATGAGTTCCCTAAAGGCGATTTTCAGAATGTTCATCGGGCGACGGGCTCCGCGTGCAGATCGTAATACTGGCGCAGCCACCGGACTGCGATGAAGGAGAAGATGGCAAGCCCGCCGAAGAGCACGGGCAGCGAGAGGTCTTCGCCCGGCCATGGCGTGCCGATGCCCTCGCCCACCCAGAAGATGCCGAAAGCCGTCAGCAGCAGCCCGACGATGAATTTCAGCGTATTTTCCGGCACTGAAGACAGCGGCTTGTGAACCGCCAGGCCGATGACGAGCACGGCGATGCAGGCCACCAGCGCGCCGATGGCCGCATAGGGCAGCATGCCGGGCCGCGCACCTGTCGCGATGACGATGAATACCACTTCGATGCCTTCGAGCAGCACGGCCTTGAAGGCGGCCGTACCGGCCAGAAAATCGGCCCGCCGATCCGTCGACTGGCGGGCAAGCGCATCGGTTTCCGAGGCAAAGGCCTTCTCCTCGTCATGCAGCGCAATGAAGCCCGCGGCCCTGAGGATCGCTTTTCTCAGCCACCGCATGCCGAACAGGATCAGGAGCGTACCGATGACGAATTGCAGGATGTCGATCGGGATGAGGCCGAGCAGAGGCCCGAAGACCAGCACCAGCACCGCAAGCAGGGACAGCGCCAGCCCCGCGCCGATAAAGGCCGACCGCCAGCTCCGTGTGACGCCGACCGCAAGGATGATGGTGAAGGCTTCCACGACCTCCACGAAGGAGCCGAGGAAGGAGGCCGTCATCGTCGAAGTAATGCTTGTGATCGTCGTCATCGTCACCTCGGTCTTCCGCAGTCGATCGGGACAGGCAGGCACCAGCAATGCTCCGACCGCGAAAAGAATGCCAGCGGAAACCCCGGCCTGTCCACTGCCCTCATTGGCCTGCGGAAGACGTGAGTTGCTTGGGAGGGATTGGCACCGGCTCCTATGGAGCGAGATCGCCATGCGGCATTATTCGCGCAGGCTAAGCATCCCGTGACAATGCGCTCAGCAAGTTGGCCAGTTGATCGCTTTGGGCGATGTCGAGCTTGTCGCCAAGATGACGCTTTATCGCGGGCGCATAGACTTTCCACATTCTCGCCTGCATGGCGCGGCCGGCGTCGGTGATAACAACCCATCGGCCCCGCCCGTCCTCGGCATAGAGTTCGCGCACCACAAGTCCGCCCTTTTCCATCCGGTCGAGAAGGCGGGAAAGATTGTGTTGCGCAAGAAGCGTGCGCTGCTCGATCTCGTAAGGGCGCAATCGGCCGCCCTCAGTCCGCGAGAGTTCCAGAAGCACGTCATACCAGCCGAGCGGCGGGAGATCGGCGGCTTTGAGATCGTTTTCGATCGCCTCGAGAACCCTCTGCTGGGCGCGCATGAGCAGCACCCAGGCGCGCGTGGCGGAAGGAGACGGTTGAGCATCGTCGGGAGCGCAAGGATCATCCATAGATGCAATTACATCTATATTGACGGGGCGCGCAAGGGCTTATATAGATGCAATTACATCTACCTTATTAAGGACATCCTCGATGAATCAGGAACGCATGACCGATTATGCCGTCACACTGCTGCGCGTGAGCCTCGGCGTGATGTATCTCGCCCATTCCATCGTGCTCAAGCTCTTCACATTCGGCCTTGCCGGCACGGCGGGCTATTTCGCTTCCATCGGCCTGCCGGGATGGCTGGCCTATCTGACATTTGCGGCCGAGGCCGTTGGTGGTGTGATGCTGGTGCTCGGCATCTATGCCCGCTGGGTTGCCCTCGCATTGATCCCTGCCCTGCTCGGCGCGATCATCTGGGCTCATTGGGGCAATGGCTGGGTGTTCAACGCGCCGAACGGCGGCTGGGAATATCCGTTCTATCTCATCGTGCTGTCGCTTGCCCAGTTCCTGCTTGGCGATGGTCGCCATGCGCTTCGTCCCGCCCCCGCGTTTTGAGGTGCCAGTCATGTCCGATGCACATCTGATCCTCGTCAGCCATCATCTCTGCCCCTATGTCCAGCGCGCCGCCATCGCCCTTGCGGAAAAGGGCGTGCCCTTCGAGCGCCGCTCTATCGATCTCTCGGCAAAGCCCGACTGGTTCCTGACCATCTCGCCGCTCGGCAAGGTGCCGCTGCTGCTCATCAACCAGGCGGATGGAACGCAGGCGGTGCTGTTCGAAAGCGCCGTGATCTGCGAATACCTGGAGGAAACCCAACCGGGATCGCCGCTCCATCCCGCCGATCCGCTGAAGCGGGCTCGGCACCGGGGATGGATGGAGTTCGGCTCATCGATCCTCTCGGACCTCTGGGGCTTCGAGACAGCCAGGGATGCCGCCGCCTACGAGGCCAAACGATCGGCCCTGATCGACAAATTCAGGCGCGTCGAGGCGGAACTCGGCGCGGGGCCATTTTTCGCCGGCGAGACGTTCAGTCTCGTCGATGCAGTCTTCGCGCCGATTTTCCGCTATTTCGACGTGTTCGACACGATCGCACCCACCGGAATATTCGATGGGTTGTCCCGCACGGCCCAATGGCGCGCAGCATTGACCGAGCGCCGCAGCGTGCGCGAGGCGGTCGGCGACGACTATGGCGACCGCCTGCGGACCTTCCTCAGGCAGCACGATGCCTGGCTTTTGAAACTATCGGCATGATCCGAACCTGGAGCCCGCGGGCTCCCCGGACGTTCTACCGAATTCCGGAACTATCCTCCCATTCAAACCTGTGTCGTCGCTGTTTTTCAAGAGTCCTCTCGGCTTGCGGACGCAAGCCGGCTGGATTCCTGTGACAAGCACAGGAATGAGGGAGGTTGGGGGGCCGCCCCTCTGTCCATCACACTCCAGGCATCATGGGAGTCTGCCCTGTGGCTCCCACCAAGACCTGTCCTGCCGCACAAAGCTCTCCTGTGGTACAGCCCCCCCTCCTCTCCTCATTCCCTCCTCGTGCCGGCGCGAGGGATGTCACAGGAATCCAGCAGCCGCGTGTCTCCCATTGGATGCCAGGAAATATCTGCGATTATGGAGCACATGCCGCGGCTGGAAGCGTTGCGAGCGAGACGGCACATCGGCGCAAGGCTGCTCTTGTGGACTTGCAGTCCGTTGCAATTGGCCCTCTCGCGACTAATTTTCATGGCGGAGAGACGATGAAGGAAAGCAGCGCATGTGCCGAAATATAAAACCCCTGTTCAATTTCGATCCGCCGGCGACGGACGAGGAAATCCATGATGCGGCGCTTCAATTCGTGCGCAAGCTGAGCGGAACCACCAGGCCGTCGAAACGCAATGAGGCCGCCTTCGAGACCGCCGTCTCGTCGATCGCGAGGTGCGCCCATGAATTGCTCAATTCGCTGGAGACGTCTCAACCACCTCGCGATCGCGAGGAAGTCGCTGCCAAGGCGCGGGCACGAACGGCGGCCCGCTTCGCATAGGAAACGCCCTACGGCTGCTGGTTTCGAAGTACGCCGACGAGCGCCTTTCCGTCGGTGAAATAGGGATCGCCGCCCCCGTTGCGACCGTCCTTGGTCGCTCCGATGCCATCGATCTCATAGGTCGACAAAACTTGTCCGGCCTTGAGAAGATCGCCGATGACAAGGTCTCGCTCCGCATCGACGTCAGGGCCGATATGATGCGTGATCTGACCGGTATCGTGGCTGAAGCCGACGCCCCGATCGAAGCTTGCCGAGCCCAGCCAGTGCGGGCGGTCATTCGGGCCGGTTTGTCCGGTCAGCCAGAAGCGGACATGGTTGCGTTCGTCGGCACTTCTGCCCACGGGCTTTTCGAAAGCCAGATCCTGTTTTCTGCCCTCGAACAGCAGCGGGCTGACCGGCGCATCGAGATCAGGCCGATCGAGCACCACGCTCAGTCCGATATCGATCGATGTGCGCAGGGTGATCTTATCGGCAGCATCCCACCCGGCAGCCGTAAAGGCCCGGATGACCTCCTCCTTCGAACCAACGAGACCGACATTGATCGGGTCGCCGGGAATCCCCTGCTCTGTCGTCGTCACCATGTTGCCGACTTTGGCAACGCGATCGGCATCGTGAAAAATCCAGATCTCGGGAATGACGAAATAGGCAAGCAGCAAATAGATGAACAGCAGGACAGCCACTGTTCTCGTCGCCGCGCGGATCTTCGTGCGATGAAGCATTGGAAATCCCCCCAGATTGCCAGGCAGGATCATACGCCGAACATGCGGCGGCGACATCCAGAATTTGCAGTCGGCTTCGTAAGAACTCGAAAGTGGCGGACACAATTCCGCGCCAATTGTGCGACGTGACTTTTCCGGGCTCCGAGGAAAAGCGGGAATGCTCCAGAGATGAGGAGTTGGACCGGTCATGCGCATTCTCGTCGTCGAGGACGATCAAAAAACGGCCGATTACGTCGCCCAGGGCATGAGCGAGGCAGGCCATGTCTGCGATATCGTCGAGGACGGGCGCGATGCGCTGTTCCAGGCGAGCCACGAACAATATGATGTGCTCGTCGTCGACCGAATGCTGCCGGGCCTCGACGGCTTGTCGCTGATCAAGGCGGTGCGCGCGGCAGGGATCGGCACGCCGGCGATCTTCCTGACCTCCGTCAGCGGCGTCGACGACCGCGTCGAGGGGCTGGAGGCCGGCGGCGACGATTATCTCACCAAGCCCTTCGCCTTTTCCGAACTGCTCGCCCGCGTCCATGCGCTGGCACGGCGCCCGCCCGTGCAGGACCAGAAGACGGTGCTGCGCGTTGCGGATCTCGAACTCGATCTGGTGCGTCGGCAGGTGACGCGCCAGGGCCAGGCGATCGAGTTGCAGCCGCGCGAATTCACCCTGCTCGAAGTGCTGATGCGCGACGAGGGCCGCGTGCTGACGCGCACCATGCTGCTCGAACGCGTCTGGGATTTCCATTTCGACCCGAAGACCAGCGTCGTCGAAACCCATATCAGCCGCCTGCGCGCCAAGATCGACCGGCCCTTCGACGTGCCGCTTGTCCATACCGTGCGCAATACAGGATATAGCCTGCATGCGCCGTGCTAAAGCATCGGACCAAAAAGTGCGAAGCGGTTTTTGGATAATCCGATGCTTCAAGCAAAAGCCATCGGACCGAACAGTGTATAGCGGTTTTCGGATAATCCGATGCTGAAGAAAAAATGGAGACTATGGAGAAGCACGCCCTTCCGGCTGGCGCTCGCTTTCGGGCTGCTCTTCATCCTCGCCTTTCTGGTGGCTGATATCATCACCTATCAGCTACTGAAACGCGACCTGGCGGAAGCGCTCGACGATTCCGTGCGCGATACCTATTCGGTCGTCGCCTCCACCTATTCCTCCGAGGACGCGGAAGACTTCGTTGCCGGGGTGGCAACCTATGCCCGCCTCAACATCCCCGAAGACAGCATCTTCCTGCTGGTCGACGAAAAGGGCGAGCGGCTTGCCGGCAATGTTTCGCTGTTTACAGCAAAGGACGGCCTCTCGACCATTCACGCCGGCGATATCGGCCTGAAAGGCAATGACCGCATCCGCATCCAGGCGGGCACGGTCAGCGGCAACCGGCTGATCGTCGGCGAGAGCTATTCCGACACCGACGATCTGGAACATGTCGCCTTTATGAGCTTCGTCTGGGCCTCCGGCGTCATCGTCATCCTCGCCTGCGGCGGCGGCGCCTTTTTCGCCGCCCGCGCCCAACGGCGGCTCGACGGCATCGAGCGCGCGATGAGCGACGTTTCGGCCGGCAATCTGACCCGGCGGATTCCGCTCGAAGGCAATGGCGACGATATCGATGTCGTCGCAGCCCAGATGAACGAGGCGCTGGACCGGCTGTCGGCCCTCGTCGAAGGCATGCGGCAGGTGAGCGCCGATATCGCCCACGACCTGAAGACGCCGCTCAACCGGCTGCGCATGACCATCGAGCAGGCAATGCAGCAGAGCGGGCGCGGCGTGGACATCCAGTCCTTCCTGCTCGATGCCCGCGCGGAGAGCGATCGCATCAATGCCACCTTCGAGGCGCTACTGCGCATCTCGCAGATCGAAGCCGGCGCCCGGAAGGCGCGGTTCCGGCCGGTCGACCTCGGGGACATCATGAGTTCGGTTGCGGAAATCTACGGCAGCGTCGCCGAGGACAATGGCCAGTCACTCGCCTTCGCCACCCGGCCGGCCTCCCCCTGCATGGTCAATGGCGACCGCGAACTCCTGACCCAGCTCTTCGTCAACCTGGTGGAAAATGCCATCACCCATTGCCCGCCGAAGACATCGATCACGCTCGGCCTTGAGGCCGGCGACGGCGGCTTTGCCGCCACCGTTGCCGATGACGGCCCCGGCATTCCCGAGGAAGAGCGCGACCTGGTCTTCCGCCGCCTCTACCGCCTCGACAAGAGCCGCACGACGCCGGGCAGCGGCCTGGGCTTAAGCCTCGTCAAGGCGATCGCCGATCTGCACGGCGCTGAGATCACGCTCAAGGACCGGCATCCCGGCCTCGGCATCATCATCAGCTTTCCTGCCCAACCGCAGGCATAAGGAGGCTCAGCACTAAGGACAAGCAATGAAAAGACGCTGGAGGTTGCCCGCCGATTGCAAACTCCAAAAGAACAGACGGGCAGCCCCTCCGGGCCACCCGTTGTCCTGACCCGTTCTCGATCAGTTGCCTGGCTTGTTCCTGATCGCTGCGTCTATCTGCCTCTTCACGGCATCCAGGTTGAAGGAGGCCGGATCCTGCATTGGCGGATAGTCGACCGCCGTGAGCGCGAGTTTGGCGACTTCCTGCTGAACACTCACGAAGCGCCAGAATTCGCGGGCAAAGAAGTCGTTCATGTAGCCTCCACCGCACATCTTCGCCTTCGCCGCCAGATTGAAGGCCCTCGTCGATACACTCCGATGTGATAGGGACCCCGGCCTCGGAATGATCATCAGCTTTCCCGCCCGACCGCAGACATAATGGCCCAACATCGGGGATAAGGAATGAAAAGACGCGGGAAATTCCCCTCCAGGCAATGCCTGGAGCGCTGATGGAGAGGGAGGCGGGCACTGCCCTACCCTCCCTCACCTGTGCTCGGGCTTGTTCCGGGGATCATCACAGGAATCCAGCAGCCGCGCGTCCACGCCGCGGAAGCCTCCTATCCTCCCGACAACCTCACAACCCCATCAGATGCCAGAAGATATCCTCCCATTCCGAATTGTTCTCTTCGATGAGATTGAGCTTCGACTGTCGCGGCCATTTCTTGATCGTCTACTCGCGCGTGATCGCCGCCGTCACGGATTGGCATCCATTGCGCTTGCCCAGAGGTGGCGCCCCATCCGACATATTTCCGGTACTGGGTAGCAATTGCCACCGAGGACCGCTTTCAGCCCTTTGCGGTGATCCGCTACGTGCGATCAACTGAGACAGTTGAACGTTGCAGCCGCTTGTCCCGATGCTGACCCGATCCAGGAAGCAGCACATACGGGTTTCTCGAACTCAGAGAAGACCGATAAATGGGTAATATGGCGGCAGACCGCATTTGCATCACCAGCATCGAAAAACTGATCGATTTGATCAGCCCGAGGAAGAGGAAACTCATAGGTCGCAATATACGCGAGCTGGCCGGGCTGAACTTCGACCGGCATGACCGATAAGCTGTCGGCGGTTACACTGCCAAGCCAAAGCCTGTTTTCCTCCAAGTCTACCAGACCACAAATTCGAGGCGTATCGTGCTGATCGAACTCGCGGTCCAGACCGACGAGGACGCTCACGATCGCATCTCGTGGGGTGTTGCCTGCCTTTAAACGCTCGTAAATCGGGCGTGTGTGGGTGCCGTTCCCTACAACGGCAAAACGAGAATTCCAAATGAGGCATTCGTAGGCGATGTAAGGACTCTCAGATGTTGCATCTTCACTTCCGGCCTGTGCGACAATCCGTATGGTATCGCCGAGCTTTTCCGCATTTCTGTTGGGAAACGATCTGCTCGAAACCCGATACGCAGCGACCAGGTCCCCTTTTCGATCCCGACCTACCCCAACAATGCGACCGACATACATTTCGATGATTCTCCGAACCAATATGAACGCTAGCCATAGTACGCCCGAAGGCCGTGATCTCAATGCCCGCAGGGGGCAAAGCAGCCTTTCCAGACTGGTGGCAGTTGCTACCGGATTGAGCATATTTCCTGAATCAACAGATGATCTGCGGCATCGTTTGCGGTTATACCGGGCGGCCCCAAACCGCGTAACACAGAGTCCGCCATGCCCCTTCCCTATCGCAATTCCAGGCTGCTTCGCCGTTCCCGTGTCATCTGGGGATCCTTTTCGCTCTGGCGGCCGCGGCTCGTCTTCTGGTGCGGGGCGCTGGCGATCGGGCTTGTCAGCGTCGGTTTTGCAAGGCTCGCCGATCTGGCGCAGAGGGCCTTCGGCAGTCTCACATCCTCGGGCGAATGGTCATTCCTGCTGCCGCTGATCCTGAGCCCGCTCGGCTTCATGCTCTCGGCCTTCCTCGCCGCCAGGCTGTTTCCCAATTCGCAGGGCAGCGGCATTCCGCAGGCAATCGCCGCCCGGCATCTGCGCCATGAGGAAGACCGCACGCGGCTGCTGTCGCTGCGGATCGCCGCCGGCAAGATTGCGCTCACCGTCCTCGGGCTCTTCAGCGGCGCCTCGATCGGCCGCGAGGGGCCGACGGTGCAGGTCGGCGCGTCCATTATGCTGGCGGTCGCCCGGTTCAGTGGCATGGCGCAGGCGCGCGGCCTGATCCTGGCGGGTTCGGCAGCCGGCATTGCGGCTGCCTTCAACACGCCGCTTGCCGGTATCGTCTTTGCCATCGAGGAAATGAGTCGCACCTATGAATCGCGCGCCAATGGCCTGGTGCTGACCGCCGTCATCCTCTCGGGCCTTGCCGCCCTTGGTCTTGCCGGCAGCTACAATTATTTCGGCGAAGCTTCCGTTTCGCCAGCAGGCCTGAGCGACTGGGGGCTCGTGATCGTCTGCGGCATCGGCGGCGGCGCGCTCGGTGCTGCCTTCAGCGGCTTTGCCCTGCATTTCGGCCAACGCATCCGCCGCTGGGCACAACCGCAGCCCTTGCCGCGCATGGTCATGCTTGCTGGCATTTGCGGACTTGCAGTCGCCGTGATCGGCATCGCCTCTGATGGCACGACCTTCGGCACCGGTTATGACCAGGCGCGCGGCGCGGTCGAAGGCCATGCGCTGCCGCCCTTCTTCTTCATCGAAAAACTTATCGCCGGTTTCCTGTCGATGCTGTCAGGTATTCCGGGCGGCATCTTCGCCCCTTCGCTTGCCGTCGGCGCCGGCTTCGGCAGCACGGTCGGCTCGCTGCTCGGCACCAGCATCGCGCTGGCCGCGATCCTCGGCATGACCGGCTATTTCTCCGGCGTCGTGCAGGCACCGATGACGGCCTTCGTCATCATCCTCGAAATGACCGGCGACCATCAGGCCGTCATCCCGATCATGGCCGTCGCCATGCTCGGCTATGTCACCTCCCGCCTCCTTTCGCGCGAGCCGCTCTATCACGGCCTCTCGCGCGTCTTCATCGCCGCCGCCGTCAGGGCGCGGCGGGCGATGGAACGGGAAGAGGCTGCGGTCTAGAGCACTTTCGTTTTCTTCGAATCGCGAAAGTGCTCTATCTGCTTGTTTTTACGCAATTCCGGACGCAAATCCGCTGCACACTTATGCTGGAATTGCCCTAGAGCCGTCACGACCGCTCGCTCTGCACCTCATCGGCCGTCCGCGCGATGAACCGCTTCGAGACCAGCCAGCACAACAGCGCCCAGAGCGCGCCGGCGACCCAGCCGGCGAGCACATCGGTCGGATAATGGACGCCGAGATAGATGCGGCTGAGGCCGATGATGACGGCAAGGAAAATGCCAGCCCCCATGACGAAGATGCGGGTCGCACGGAAGCCCTGCGTGCGCGCCAGAAGCGCCCCGAGCGTGAGATAGGTGACGGCCGAGACCATTGCATGGCCGCTCGGAAAGCTGAAATCGTTGACGTCGACGAGATGCGGCACCACGTCCGGCCTGGCGCGGGCGACGATGATCTTCAGCCCCGTGCTCGCCAGCCAGCCGCTGAAAACCGATAGGAACAGGAAGACGGCAATTGTGGTCCTGCGGTCGAGCAGCAGATAGACGGTGGCCAGCAGCGTCAGGATCGCCAGCACGGTGACGCCGCCGAGGCTGGTAATGTCGCCCATCGCGTGGACAAGCCATGACGGGCCGATCGGCTGGCCGAGATCGCCGGGCTGGCGCAGCCAGAGCAGGATCGTCTGGTCGAAGCCCTGCGTCTCGCCCTCCAGCACCTCGCTCGTCAGCTGCTGCAGCAGGAAAAGGCCGCCGGCAAGGCAGGCGAAGGTGATGAGCGTCATCGGCTCATATTGGTTCAGCCAGGTCTTGATACGCTGCTGCATTCTTCTCCCATCCGAGATATCACGCACCGGGAAAGCCCCGGCGCAGGAACTCATCAACTGTGTTCAGTGGTTTGATTTTGCAAGGGGGTCCAAAGGACGTGTCGAGACCCGTGGCTCGACCCCGGTCGCGTTTGGGCAGGGTTCCCAGCGTCATGCAGCACCTTCACCTTCGGTCGCCACCCCGCCGCCAGCGAACCGATCAAAGCCTGATGGCAGTCTCCTCTTTCGCCGTCCGGATAACGATCATGGTGAAATAGCGGGCAACGTTGTTCTCGTCGCGGAAAAGGCGTTCGCACAGGCTATCGAACTCCTCCATATCGCGCAGGCGCAGCATCAGGACGACATCGGTTGCACCCGTGACGGAATAGGCCTGCGACACGGCCTCCTCGGCGATGGCGATGTCGAGAAAGCGGCGCATATGCGCCTCGCCGTGCAGCTTCAGTTCCACGGTCACCAGCGCCTTGATTCCACGTCCGGCTTTTGCCGGATTGAGGATGGCGACGATGCGGTCGATGACT
Organism: Rhizobium sp. WYJ-E13; assembly: GCF_018987265.1. Lineage (NCBI taxonomy): Bacteria > Pseudomonadati > Pseudomonadota > Alphaproteobacteria > Hyphomicrobiales > Rhizobiaceae > Rhizobium > Rhizobium sp. WYJ-E13. Next base: position 2,081,563 of record NZ_CP076853.1, read on the forward strand.
CCAGATTTGCGCAGCCGCTGCACGCGGCGCAGACAGCTGGAGGGCGCCAGCCCCACCTCGTCGGCCATCTCGATATTCGTGCGCGATGCGTCGCGCTGCATCAGGTTCAGAAGTTTTCGGTCGATACGGTCCATTCCCGCAGCTTATCCGCCAGACACGCCTTTGCAATAAAATTGCAAGACGCTGCAATCTTTGACCGAAAATTCGAAGCGAACGGGTTTAGCAGATGGAGACATCGCAAAAGGAGTCTCACATGTCGTTCCTGTCGTTCATCCGGCGCAACACCAGCCAGACGCTGGGTATCTACTGGGTGCTTGTCCGCATCACCGTTCCGATCGCCATCCTGACGGAGCTTCTGTCGCGGATGGGAGCGGTCAAGGCGGTTGCACCCGCCTTTGCCCCTGTGATGAACCTGATCGGCCTTCCCCCAGAACTGGGACTGGCCTGGCTGACGGGCATGCTGGTCGGGATCTGGGGCGCCATTCCTCTCGTCTTCACCCTGATTCCCGTTTCCTCGCTCAGCGTCGCCGACGTCACGGTTTTCTCGGCCCTCATTCTGTTTGCGCACGGTCTGCCGATCGAGCAGAAGATTATCCAGAAGGCCGGTCCCGGCATGATCGCGACGACGGTGCTGCGCATCGTGGGCGGCCTGCTCTATGCCTTCATGCTGCACCATGTTCTCTCGGCGACGGGCTGGCTGTCCTATCCGGTCGATCCTGTCTGGCTGCCGATGAGCGCGACGCCCGACTGGGGCGATTACGCCTGGGGCCTTGCCGAGACCATGGTCTGGATGCTCGTCATCCTTCTTGTCCTGTCCTGGGGCCTTGAAATCCTCAAGGTGACCGGGCTCATGGAATGGATGATGAAGGCTCTTTCGCCTGTGCTGCGTCTTGCCGGCATCCGCGGCGAGGCCGGACATCTGACGGCGATCGGCCTGTTTCTGGGCATTTCCTACGGCGCCGGCCTGCTGATCCGCGAGGCGCAATCGGGCTCGGTGGCGCCGCGCCAGATCTTTCTGTCCTGCGTGTTCATGGGCTTCGCGCACAGCGTGATCGAGGATACGATCGTGGTGATGTCGCTCGGCGCCAATCTGCACGGCGTCCTGACCGGCCGGCTCGTCTTCGCGGTCGCGGCATGCGCCGTCATTGCGGCCCTGCTTCGCCGCTTGCCCGACAAGGCGTTCTTTGCGCAAATGTTCCGGATGGGAACCATGGAGGCCGCGCGCCGATAGACACGATCACATCGGTCTCACCGAACTTTGTACTCACCTCTTCATCTACTGCTTTCTCGACCTTCGTATAGTTACAAATCCCGGCTAACCCGGTGATCCTGATGCGGCTGAAGAACAGTCGCCGCCTGTCGCCACGGGAGCCTCTCCTGTTCAGGCACGGAGCAGCGGCGGAAAGGACCAAAAATGTCTGGAATGACGAAAAGCCTCGTGATCTCGTTCGGCCTCGCCCTGATCTCCCTATCGGTTGCAGAGGCAAAACCCATGTCGCCTGCCACGGTCGTGACAAGCGGACAACACAAGCTGTTGGCGGACGATAGCGGCCGATCGCTTTACACCTTCGACAAGGACCAGCCCGGCAAGTCCGAATGCACACTGCTCTGCGCCCTCGCCTGGCCCCCCTTCGAAGCGCCGGCCGGCGCCAAGGCCTCCGGTCCCTGGAGCATTGTCACGCGGCCGACCGGGGTAACCCAGTGGGCCTACAAAGGCTCGCCGCTCTACACCTATCACTTCGATTCCAATCGTGGCGATATCCACGGCGACGGGGCCGAAGGCGTTTGGCATCTTGCCAGGCCGTGACGGCATAACGCGTATCGAACTGGCGACAGGGCAAGTCGAGTCTTCTATACTGCCTCCGACAAACTTGCCCTGCTGCGCGATTCGTTCCAATGATGGCAAGCTCATGTTTGCGCCAAAGGCGCTGTAGGTGAGCGCCTTTGCATCCTCCCAAATCAGAGCCTGCGGAAAAGGGAAGAGAATGAAAAAGGTACCCGCCGCCCTTGCATTTGCGATTCTTGCTTACGGCGCGGGCGCACGGGCCGACGATATGGCCCCGCCATCCTATGCCGATACGACACTGACCGGCGATTGGCACGGCTATCGCAATTGGCTGCGGGATCAGGGCGTCACCATCACGATGTCGCAGACCAGCGACGTGCTCGGCAATGTATCGGGCGGTGTGAAAAGGGGAACGGCCTATGACGGTCTTTTCCAGTTGCAGGGCGATTTCGACATGGGCCGGTTGGCAGGCTGGACCGGCGGCAGCATTCATATCTCCGGTTATGCGATCCAGGGTCAGGGCCTGTCGGGCAAGGATGTCGGCAATCTTCTGACCGCAACCTCTGTCGAGGCCGATCCCGGCTTCAGGCTGGGCGAATTCTATCTCTCGCAGAGCCTCATGAACGATAAGGTGACGGTGAAGCTCGGGCAGATTCTGGCGGACCAGAATTTCGCGATCAGCAGCACGGCCAGCCTTTTCGTCAACTCGACATTCGGATGGCCCGGCATTTTTGCCGCGGATCTTCCAGGCGGCGGACCGGCCTATCCCTTCGCCGTTCCGGGCGCCCAGATCATCGTCAAGCCTGACGATGCCTGGACCCTGCAGGCCGCCGTCTTCAATGGCAGCCCGACCGGATCGGACCCGGACGGCAATGCAAACGGATTGGGGTTTCCGCTTGGCGATGGCGTCTTTGCGATTGCCGAGGCGGCCTATGCCTATACGCCTGGAAATGGCGATTGGGGCTTGCCGGGCACCTACAAGATCGGCGCCTGGTACAATTCCGAAGAGTTCGACAGCCTGTCCACCGCATCGAACGGCGTTTCGCTCGCCGATCCCCTGTCGAGCGGCAGCCCGCGCCGGCTCTCGGGCAATTTTGCGGTCTATGCCGTTGTCGATCAGACGCTGTGGCAGGAGCCCGGCAGCACGGATAGCGGCCTGAATGGATTCTTCCGCGTTGCGGTCGCGCCGCAGCAGGACCGCAACAGCATGAACTGGTATTTCGACATGGGCCTTGCCTATAAGGGGCTTCTGCCTGGCCGCGACGATGACACCGCCGGCGTCAGCTTTGCCTATGCCAGCATGAGTTCGGGCATGTCGGATCTGGCAAAGGCCGAGAATGCCTTCTCCGGGACGTCGCAGCCGGTTCCGAGTTCCGAGGCGGTGATCGAAGCCACCTATCAGGCTGCGGTCACGCCATGGCTGTCGGCCCAGCCCTTCTTTCAATATGTCATTCGACCGGGCGGCAATGCAGCCGATCCCGACAAGCCCGGCTCGCGGATCGAGAATGCGGCGATCTTCGGGTTCCGGGCCGTTACAACCTTTTGAGAGGGCGGCGCCCTTTCAGGCGCCGCTCTCCCTTTACACCAGCGGCCTGCGGCTCGTCGCCACCAGATCCTCTTCCTCATCCCGCTGATGCCCGCCGAACGCGGCAGCCGCAGCGGCGATGAAGGCGCCGACCAGCAGCGACAGCGAGCCGATCAAGGCCGAGGTCGCCGCAGCCTTGCGGGCCTCGTCGGCGGCAGCCTGCGCTGCGACCTTGGCGTCTTCGATCTGCTTCAGCACGGTATCGACCCGGGCGCGGGCATCGGCTTCGGAAAGCCCGGTGCGGGCCGAGACGATGCCGGCAATATAGGTCTTGTCGCCATCCGGCACCGAGCCGTTGACCGCCCCCTGCAAGAGGATGCGGGAGATTTCGGCAGCAGCCGCGCCATTGTCCTCGCTGGCGCGATTGGCGATATTCTGCGGCCGCAGCAGCGCGTCGGTGAAATAGGCGGTGGATAGGCCAGGCCCCGTCGAATCCGTGTCCGAAGCCGAGGCGGCGGCCCCGCCGGCGACGCCGGCCGCCATCGCAGCCTGGCCGGCAGCACTCGCCCCAGCGCCTGCAAGCGAGGTCAGCGACGATGCCAGGAAGCCGGCGACGAAGACGGTCGCGAGCGCCCAGCTGAGGAACCCGTGCGCCGTATCGCGGAAGAACACCTCGTTGGTATGGATGGCCGCCCACTTGGTACGCAGCCGTCCGGTCAGATAGCCGCCGAAGGCCGAGGACAGCCATTGCACGACGACCAGCCAGATCGCAGTGACGCCGACGGTTGTGGCCGAGCTGCTTTCGCCCGACCAGGGGGAGACCATCGTCAGACCGACGCCGGAGCCGAGCAGCAGCAGGATGAGCGTGATGCCCGTCGCCGCCACGGCGCCGCCGATGATCGGCCCCCAAGCCATGGCCGATTTCGATGATTCGACCGGCATCACACCGGTCCGCCCGCTTTCGAGGCCGGAGCCTCCGATAACGGTTCTGTCTTCAGCAAGAGACATGGCAGGCTCCTATCGCATGAAGAGAACGAGCAGGATGACGATTGGCAGCGGGATACCCAGAAGCCAGAGAAGAATACCGCGACCCATTTGAAAATCCTCCGTGAATTGAATGTGTTCGCGAGGACCGAACGCCGGCGGATGCTGTTTGTTCCTGAGGCGGACGTGGCGCTGGAGACAAGCCCTCGAATCTACCCCTCGATGGAACAGGCGAGTCCGCCCCGCGTTGCGTTTTTAGAGAAAAGGAGCGCCTCATGGCCCAGAAGACAAAACCGCTCGTCGAAGTCGCCGCAAAGACCGAGGACGGCCGCGTGCCGCTTGGCATCATGAACACCAAGCAGGCACTCGACCTGCCCGACGAGCTCGATGTGGAAATCTCCCATCCGGACAAGGAGCCCGGCGCAACCGATCACTTCATCGACAAGGAAGAGCTTCGCAGCGTCGGAAGAAAGGCCCGTGGCAAGCAGTAAGCCATGGGCTGCGAGCGGTTGAGGATTTCTCCTTGGATTAACCGCCGTTGATACCTGCGGCAAGCGAGCTATCTCGCCTGCATGGATCATCTCTTCGACGACGACACGCATCACAAGAGCCTGCGCGCGGGACTGCGACGCATCGAGCGGGGCGAAGGCCGTAAGGCCATGCTCCTGCAATTCGTCTTTACCGTCGTCGACATCGCCATCCTCGCCTTCTTCGTGCTCGGCCCCTATTTCCGCGCCGCCCCCACCTATCTCGTCATCGACTACGTCATCGCCGTCTGGATCGCCGCCGAGACCGCGGCGCGCGCCATCGCGGCACCCTCGCTGCGCAGCTGGATCCTGCGGCCGATGACCTGGATCGATTTCATCGTGCTGGCAACGCTGCTCTTCCCTAATGCGCTCTTCAACTTCGCCTTCCTGCGCGTCATGCGGCTCTGGGCGATCGGACGAAGCCCGCTGCTGAAGGTGGCGCTGCACCGGATGGGCTGCGGCTACGCGATCGATGTTGTGCGCGCGGTGATCAATTTCCTGGTCTTCCTCTTCCTCGTGACGGGCTTCGTCTACACCTCCTTCTTCTACAACCAGCCGGGCGGCGAAGGTTTCGTGGACGCGCTCTATTTTACTGTCGCGACCGTGACCACGACGGGCTTCGGCGACATCACACTGCCCGGCACGCTCGGCAAGCTCACCTCGGTAGTGACCATGATCGTCGGCATCTCGCTCTTCGTGCGCCTGGCGCAGGCGGTGGTGCGGCCGCACAAGGTGACCTTTGCCTGCCACCGCTGCGGCCTGCAGCGCCACGATGCCGATGCCGTCCACTGCAAGGCCTGCGGCGAAGTCCTCAACATTCCCGACGAAGGCGCGTAGGCCGAACGCGGCACGCTGAAAAGCGAGGATGGTCCTGGGCCGTGCCTACCGCGAGGCGCATCTCGCCATCATGCATGGCAGGCCGGAGCGCGGCAATTTCGCCACGCGCCGCTCCGTCTCCGTCGCTCACGCAGCCTATCAGGCCGCCACTTTCAGCCCCGCCAATCACAACTGGATTTCGCTCGGAACGGAAATTGCGACGACACCGGCCGACAAATGGACCTTCGAGCAGCCGGACCACTGGATCACCAGCTGGACGAACACGCCGCTGATGCTGCTCCATCTCATCCGCGGCGGCGCCGGCCGCGGTCTGCTGCCCTGCTTCATGGGCGATGCCGAGCCCGGCCTTGTCCGCGCCGGGCCGGTGATAGACAGCCTGACCTATGACATCTGGATCACTGTTCACGAAGATGAGCGTCAGCGGCCGGAAGTGCGAACTGTCATCGACAGGCTGAGCGCACTGTTTGCCGCGCATGCGGATCTCTTCGCGGGCAGATGCGAGCGCACCTGAAAAGGCGTCAGAGGGCGGCGGGTGCTGCTCCATGCCTCGGCCATTGCGGCAGTTGCACGGCGGGGTGCGCCACGCCCTCGCCAGCCGCGCACTATTCGCCCTCACCCCAAAGCGGAACGAACTTCACGCCTCGACTGTTACTCGACCGACAATATTACGAACGGAGCGCCCCATGCGACTATTGATGATAGTCCTGGCAGCAATGATCGCATCGGTCGTCGGCATATTGGGCGTCCAGATGTTCGATCGCGGCGGCAGCGGCAAGAGTGAAACACCACCAGCGGTCATCCAGCAGCCGGAGCCGAAATAGCGCCGCGCGGCTATTCCCTCGCTCAGCGCGAGCTTCTATCAAGGCGGTCTCGTTGGAATCCCTTTGCCGCTGGAATCCTACCGAGCTACTGCATAAGTGTTACAGCGTCCTTTGCGCGTCTTAAAAGACGCGCGGCGCTGTAATGAACCGGCTGGACGCGATCGCACGTCTCTAGAGCAGAGCTTTCGGAACGAAGGTTTGGCCCCTATCGGAATAACAGAGGGCCACCAGCCTGCCTCAAGCCGCGTGGCCGATTTCCTCGATGGCGTCGAGCTCTTCCTGCAGGGCAGGCGCTTCAACGCCGAGATCGTAGCTGGACTGCAGGTTCAGCCAGAAATCCGGCGTCGTGCGAAAGTATTTGGCGAGCCTGAGAGCCGTATCCGTTGTGACCGGGGTCTGCTCGGAGGCAAGCCGCTCGATCCTCGTGCGGGGAACATTCAGCTTTCGCGCGAGCGCACCGGCGCTCAGGGCGAGAGGTTTGAGATATTCCTCGCGAAGAATTTCGCCGGGGTGAACGGGCGTAAGAATTTTCAGCATTTTCTTACAGTGCCTCCTGGCAAAAAGGGCAAAATGACATCAAGCCCTCAATGGTGGTCAACGATTTCAACATCCTCAGCGCCGGCTTCAGTCCAAACGAAACATATGCGCCATTGATCATCGATTCTGATCGAATGCTGGCCTTGCCGATTGCCTTTCAGCGCCTCCAGCCGGTTGCCAGGAGGAGACCGAAGATCGTCCAGCACGGCTGCGGCATTCAGCATTGCCAACTTTCGCTGCGCCACACGCATGAGATCGGCCGGAAAACCTTTAGGCGCCTTCTGCGTGGTCGCGACCGTTTCCGTCATCGCAGTCTTGAACGATCGGATCACAGCCATCTCCTGAACGCACTTGTATCATAGCGCGATACGAGCCAGCGTCAAACGCAATGTATCACAACACGATACAAAGAACGGCTTCGCGCCTCCAACCATTCCCCGCCTCACCGCCAAAGCTTTTCTTCCGTATACACATCCATCCAGCGCCAGACCCAGGCCATGGCGAACATCGTCAGCAGCCATCCAAGCACGACGTCCGAAAGGAAATGAGCGCCGAAAATCACGCGATTGAACGCCACGAACAAGAGGCAGGGCAACAGTAGTATCGCGGCCGCCCACCTGAGCCTGGCGGGCACCAGAACCAGCAGCGACAGTGACGCCGCCGCGGCTGAAGCCTCGCCGGACGGGAAGGAGCAGTTGCGGCTGCACGCGGCGGAAAACTGCCACACCGGCGTAAAATCCATGGTTCCACCGAACTCGGCAAGGTCATGAGGCCGTACGCGCCCGATGAGAACCTTGAGCGTCTGGACCGTGAAGAGCGGGCCTGCGACAAAGCTCAGGAGCACGAACAAGGGCTTCTCGGGCGAGCAGAACCGCATGCGTTCCGGCAGAAGCATCCGCAGCGCGATCAGCACGATCATCGAGCCGATAAGCCAGGGTTGTGCGAGGCGGCTGATATCCCTTACCGCCAGCAGGAACGGATCGTCGGCCAGAATGAAGATCTGTCCGCTGGCAAACCAGCGCGAGACGATGAGATCGAGATTGGGAAAGACGACAAAGACGAAACTGACCCAGACGATCGATGTGCCGATCGCGGCGAGCGCCCGGTCAGCCTCGGATGGCGTTGCCGGCAAGCCCACGCCGCTGGAGGCAGAATTCCAGGAATCGAACACAAATTTTCGCATGCCGGCATCTCCGAAAGCTGCAGCATCGGCCCGAAAATCGGAATCGATTTTCGGAAAGCCTGATGCGCCAAATCAAAGGGTTAGAGCGTCCGTTGCGCGTCCGGACGGAGGCGCGGCGCTCTAATCGGCGGCAAGCTGATTTCGAATTGTCAAGAAATGGCGAGGAAGCGATCAAGGCGCTGTTGAGAACAGGTTGGGTGGTCGCTAAAAGCGCGCTTGCAAATTGCAGAAATCTCCTCCGTCCGCGATGGTGGACGTCCGGCGGCAAAGCCGGCAAAGGGAATTGAACAACCGCAGGGCATTGGGGTGGATAACAGTCTCGTTCTGATCGTTGAGGATGAACCGGCAATCGCGCAGATACTGGAAGGATATTTGTTGCGTGACGGGTTCCGTACCGTTCGCGCCGGCGACGGCGAAATAGCGCTTCAACATCATGCCCATCTGAAACCGGATCTTGTGCTGCTTGACGTGCGCCTGCCGAAACTCGACGGTTTCGACGTGCTCGCGCGCCTGCGCCAGGTCGGGTCAACGCCTGTCATCATGGTGACGGCCATTGCCGACGACATCGACCGGTTGGCTGGTCTGCGCCTCGGTGCCGACGACTATGTAGTCAAACCGTTCAACCCGCAGGAGGTCGTGGCCCGGGTCAAGGCCGTCCTGCGCCGGACGCGCGGAGAACACGCCAACGTCATCAAGCGGTTCGGACCCATAGAGGTCGATTTCACCAGCCACACAGCGTTTGTCACGAGCGACGAGCGCCGCACGCATCTATCCCTGACGCTCAGCGAATTTCGAATTCTCGCCTATATGATCCGCCACCCGACCCAGGCTTTCGCGCGCGCCGATATTCTCGACGCCTGCCTGCCGGAAAGCGACGCTCTGGTGCGCACTGTCGACACGCATATCTCCAACCTTCGGCGCAAGCTGGAAGAGTTGGGGCAGAACGGCTTCTTTCCTGCGGTGCCGGGAATTGGCTATCGTTTTTCGGATCCAAGATGAAGATATCAAGGCTCCCCTCGCTGCCGCTGGCAACGGTCACCGCCGTCACCATCGGCGTGATGCTGCTTCTCAGCGTCGGCATGACCTATCTCGGGGCCATATGGTATTCCACCTATCTCGAGGAAAGCATTATTGAAAACCTGCCGCCGAGAGCCGCGGCTGCTTATCGCGATCTGGACAATGGCGTCGTCCCCGACCAGGATTCGCTCAAGCTCCTCCTCGCCAACCTCAATGGGCTGCAGGAAGAACAGACAGATTTCCAGCTCCAGATCCTGATTCTGACCTGCGGCCTGCTTTCGGCCCTTGTCTGCGCCATCATCGGGATATTTCTGGCGCGGCGGATCGCAAGGCCTCTCGCAGAACTCACATCTGCTGCCGAAGGCCTGAAATCCGGCGACTTCTCAGTGAGCGTCGCTGCCTCGCGCCATGCCACCCGAGAAGTCTCCAGTCTTATGGACACCTTCAATGCGCTCGCAGCCAGCCTCGACAGCATGGAAAAAAGGCTGCGCTTCAACAACATGGCGGTCGCCCACGAATTGCGAACGCCACTGACGATCCTGCGGGGTTCGTTGCAGGGCATGCTTGACGGCGTTTTTCCGATGGACCGGAAGATAATCTCCGATCTCCTGGTCCAGGTGGAAGGCCTCGGGAGAATTGTCGAAGATCTGCGCACCCTGTCGCTGGCGATCGGTCAGAAACTCGTCATGGAGCGTGAATGGATCGACGTGTCGCAGGTGGTGGCAGCGGTGCTGACATCCGCCAAACCCATGCTGGAGACGAGCACGCTGACGCTTGAAACCGGGCTGCAACCCGCCTTCCTGTCGGTCGACTCCCCGCGCATTCGCCAGGCCGTGCTGGCACTTCTGGAAAACGCCTGCCGATACGCGGCAGACGGCAACTGGCTGCGGTGCGAAACGGAGCAATTGCCGGATGAGAGCGTCGTCATCCGTTTTCTGGATAGAGGTCCCGGATTTCCTGAAGGACTGGATGCGGTGGCCACGAACCCCTTCTGGCGCGGCGATCCCTCACGGTCTCGCGCAACGGGCGGTACGGGACTGGGACTATCGGTGGTGCAGGCCATCGCGGTTGCCCATGGCGGACACCTCGAATTCGCAAACCGGGAAGGCGGCGGCGCGTTGGTCGCAATCCACCTGCGTCCTGCGTGAGGCGCACGAGGCCCAGCCCCCTCAATGGAACAATTCGCCGATCATGTGGAACCGCGATTTGCTCCGGCTGCGCCCGTCCGTTCCGCCGATTGCTGACTTGGGCACCCTGAACCCGTAGATCTCTTCGGGCTCGGCAGAGCGCTCGGCCCAGAACGTGTCGATCGCCGACAGCATCATCGAGCGCCGTTTGCGGCGGCGGTACTGGATCGGCTGCCTGGCCCGCGAGACGGCCAGGAAATACGCCATGCCGCCTTCTACGGTCAGCCCCTGCAACACGATCAGGATAGCCTCCTTCGGGCGAACGCCTCGGAGATCGCGGGTCGCCTCGACGATCAGCCGCTTTCCATTGCGGGGCCCCTGCATGCTGCCGATGACGAAGGTGTAGCCGCCCTCAGAGCCCTGGCGAAGGAAGGTGAACCTGCCTGTGCACAGGAGAGCCTTGTCGCGTGTGCGGACAAGCTCGACGGCGAAGCCCCCTTCGTGACGTCCGCCGCAAAGATCGGCCAGTGCGATGCGGCACGTATAGGTCTCGTTGCGGCCGTTCACCACGCCGATATCGAGCCTTTCCCCCTGCCACAGCCGCATCATGGTTTCCCTGGCCAGGATCCTGTCTGCGACAAGGAAATGCTCGACGACACGTGCGAGCCGCAGGGATTTGGACATCCCGTAAACCAGGAACTTCGACAGCGGCTTCTGCAGCAAGGCGTCATGCGGGGCCGGAAACGCCCGTGCCGCTGCAAAACCCGCAAGGAAGCGCCACCAGCGGATGGTGAGGAGCGGATGGGCGGCAAAGCGAAACCAGAACAGGACGCCGCGCTTCCAGCGGGCTCGCAGAACGAAGGTCAGTATTCTCCACAGGACGAGAAATCGGAACTGCCGTGGTCCGTCAGCGATTTCGGGCGCTGAGTACGGACGAGGAGTGGCGGAAATTTCGCCTTCTGCCGCTGCGGCGATCACTTCATTCTGGATCATATTGTAAGCCCGCCGAATATGGTTGCGGCCAACCATCTGCGGCGGGACTATCAAGATCGTGGCAAGAAACCGTGGCCATCGCGGGAAGAGCGGCCGGGATGGCGGCCTGCTCAGGTCCTTGAGCGGGCGGGAAACTTCAGCGTTTCAGGTTGGCGTCATCCAGGTCGATACGGCCGGGGTTTGATCGAAGCCATCTACCGTGTGGCCCCCTCATCCGCCCTTCGGGCACCACACGGCACAGTCCAGCCTCTTCACATTAGCGAACATCCGTCGCCACCCCATGTCACCCCCACAACCTTTCACCCCGCAGGCTGCCTCCCATCGACGCCGAACCGGCTGGAGGCCACCCTCCTCCACCCGGTCCAACCGCTCAACCCTCACGATCGGATGACCCATGTGCATGTTCTCCTCGCCGCCGAAAGCCGAGCCGCCGCAGGCGCCGCCCGAATACGCCCAGCAGAAGACGCCCGATTATGCCGCCGCCCAATCCACCGCCGCACGCCGCGCCTCGGACAAGGTGAAGGGCGCGCCCTCCACCATCCTGACCTCGCCCTCGGGCGCACCTGTTCTCGCCGATACGCAATCGCCGTCGCTCTCGGGCAATACGCTCAAGAAGACGCTGCTCGGGCAATAGAGGCTGACATCATCTATGGAAAATCCTCGTCGCGACAACGAGACGCAAATTGCCTATCACCGCCGCCGGCTGGCGGAGCTGAAGGAGGTTCGCCAGCCCTGGGAGGCCGAATGGCGGGCGCTGGCAGAGCATATCGAGCCGACGCGGCTCAGGCTGCATTCCGACCGGGAAGGCCCGCGCTCGCGCGACAAGATCATCGACAGCACCGGCAGCCATGCCTATGAGACGCTGAAGTCAGGCATGCATTCGGGCCTCACCTCGCCTGCCCGGCCCTGGTTCCGGCTGACCACCTTCGATCCCGATCTGAAGAAGCAGGATTCCGTCAAAGTCTACCTCGCCGCCGTGCAGGACAAGATGCGCGAGGTCTTTGCGGCGTCGAACCTCTACCGCGCCTTTCATATCGGCTATGGCGATCTCGGCCAGTTCGGCCAATCCGTCGCCATTCTCGTGGAAGACGAGGAGACGGTCATCCGCGTGCAGCAGCTGGTGCATGGCCGCTTCTGGATCGCGAGGGATCACAAAGGCAAGGCCACCACGCTTTACCGCACCTTCCGCTGGAGCGTGCAGCGCATCATCGAGCGCTTCGGTTATGACAATGTGCCGGAGCGGCTGCGCAGCCTCTATGACTCGTCGAAATATGGCGAATGTTTCGACGTCTATCACGCCATCGAACCGCGCTATGACCGCGACCCAAGGCTGATCGACAAGCGCAACAAGGCCTTCCTCTCCAATTACTGGATCGACGAGCTCGGCGGCGATCTGCTCGAAGAAAGCGGCTTCGACTCCAACCCGATTATCGCGCCGGCCTGGGAGCTTTCCGAAGACGATCACTATGCGCTCTCGCCCGGCCAGAAGGCGCTCGGCGATATCAGGATGCTGCAGCTCGAACAGACGCGAAAGCTCGAGGGTATCGACAAGAAGGTGCGCCCGCCGATGAACGCGCCGACTTCGATGCTGAACAGCCCGGCCTCGCTGCTGCCGGGTGCGGTCAATTACGTTGATGACCCCACCGGCAAGGGGTTCCGCCCGGCGATGGAGGTGAACCTCAGCCTGGCGGAACTGCGCGAAGATATTCAGGAAGTGCAGAACCGCATCGAGAAGACCTTCTTTGCCGATCTCTTCTTCGCCATCACCAATATGGAAGGCGTGCAGCCGCGCAACCAGTTCGAGCTGACGCAGCGCAAGGAAGAGCAGTTGCTGCAGCTCGGCCCCGTACTCGAAAACGTCTTCGGCGATCAGCTCGGCCCGACCATAGACCGCACCTTCGATATTCTGGCGGCCCGTGACGAGCTGCCGCCACCGCCGCCGGAGCTGCAGGGAACCGAGCTGAAGGTGGAGTACATTTCCACGCTCGCCCAGGCGCAGCAGGCGGTGGCGACGGGCGCAATCGAGCGTGGCGTCGCCTTCATGGGCCAGGTCTCGGCGGTCAAGCCGGAAGCGCTCGACAAGCTCGATGTCGACGAGGCGATCGACCTCTATTTCGATGCGATCGGCGCCCCGCCCTCGATGATCCTCGCCGACGACAAGGTGGAGGATATGCGCGCCCAGCGGGCGCAGCAGATGCAGGCGGCACAGACGGCGCAGATGGCCTCGCAGGTGGCGCCTGCGCTGAACCAGGGCGCCAAGGCGGCACAGGTGCTGGCCGATGCCAATGACAACCCGAATGGCGCAGCACTTCTGCGCCAGCTGGGGCTCGCCTGATGGATCATTTTAAGGATCAACCATCCATCCCCCAGATCATTGAGCGAGACGAAATCACGATGGCGTTTCGCGAGGTCTTCGCGACCGCCTCCGGCAAGCGTGTGCTGTTCTGGATGCTGGAACAATGCGCCGTCTACCAGGAGGCCTATGCGGGAGAGCTTGGCAACGCGACGCATTACACGCTCGGAAAACAGGGCGTCGGCCGCCGGCTGATCGCCGAGCTCGATCGCATCGACCCGACGCTCTATCCGCGCCTGCTGCTCGCCGTCGCGGATCTCAAGGCAACAGACAAGGCAGCGGCGGCAAGCCGCGCCGAACAAGAGGAAGGCGAAGACCATGATATCGATGCTTAGCAGGATCTCCTTTCCGATCGTTCTGCGCAGCGCCGAGGGAACCGGCAGCGGTGGCGGCGATCTGGGCGAAAGCGCCGCACCGGAGACCATTCTGTTTCCGGATGATGCGTCATCACCGGACGGTGACAACGGTAGCGACGATCATGCCGACGCTGCCGATCATGACACCGGCAAACCCGACGATACCGCTGATAATGACCCTGATGATCGCGTCCCCGACGATGGCCGCTATTCGCTCACCATGCCCGAGGGCATCGAGGTGGATCAGGAACTGATCGATGCCCTCGGCCCTGATTTCCACGATCTCGGCCTGACCAACCGGCAGGCACAACAACTGGCCGACCGCTTCATCGAGATCCAGGGCCGGCGCGGCAAGGCGGCCAGCGAAGCCTGGGCCGGCCGCGTTCAGGGCTGGGCGGATGAAGCGCGCAGGGACCGCGAGATCGGCGGCGCAAAATGGGGCAGCACCGTGGGCTCCGCCCAGCGCGCGCTTTCCCGCCTCGGCACGCCGGCGCTGCGCGAGTACCTGAATACCAGCGGCGGCGGCAACCACCCCGAAATGATCAGAATTTTCGCAAAGGTCGGATCGATGATCCAGGAGGACAACCCACCGAATGGCGGCGCGGGCGGAAACGGCAGGAAAGCCGAAACCGCGCACCTGATGTTTCCCAAAGACGCACCGAAGGGCTGATAAGACATGGCCACCATTGGCAGCTACTACCCCAATCTCGTTGACGCATTCAAAGGCTCCGCCGAAGGCGCCGTCATCGAGCTTCTCTCGCAGCAGAACCCGATCCTCGACGACGCGATGGCCGTCGAATGCAACATGGATGCCGTGCACCGCCATATGGTGCGCACCGGCCTGCCCTCGGTCTCCTGGGGCCGGCTCTACCAGGGCATCAAGCAGTCCAAGGCCACCATGCAGCAGGTGGACGATACGACGGGCTTCGTGCATGCCCGCTCGGAAATCGACATGCGCCTGCTCGATCTGGCCCCCGACAAGGCCAAGGCCCGTCTCGTCGACACCATGCCCTTCATCGAGTCGCTGAGCCAGGAAATGGCGTCCGGCCTTTTCTATCATGATACGGCAACCACGCCGGAGAAGTTCAAGGGCCTCTCCGCCCGCTACTCCGCCTATAACCCCAACCTGCCGAACGTGGCGCAGCCGAACATCGCCAACCAGGTGGTCAATGGCGGTGGCACCGGCGCCGACAACACTTCCATCTGGTTCGTCACCTGGGGCGACCACGCCACCCACCTGCTCTACCCCAAGGGCACCAAGGCCGGCGTCAAGATCGACGACAAGGGCGAGCAGCGCGTGCTCGATGCCAACGGCGACCCCTACTATGCCAAGGAAACGCTCTACACCTGGCATATCGGTGCCGCCGTCAAGGACTGGCGCTACAACGCCCGCGTCGCCAATATCGACGTCTCCGACATGATGGCCGGCAGCGTCGATCTCTGGTCGCTCTTGCGCAAGGGCTACTACCGCCTGCAGTCTCGCCGCCTGAACGCCAAGGCGAGCCGCATCGCCATCTACATGAACAAGGATGTTCTCGAAGTGCTCGACGTGCAGTCGTCAGACCGCGCGCTGACCTCCGACCGGCAGAACACGGTGCACCTGACCACGCAGTTCGTCGAGGGCCAGGAAGTGAAGTTCTATCGCGGCATCCCGATCCGCGAAACGGACGCCATCCTCAACACCGAAGCCGCCGTTCCGGCGCTCGCCTGATCGTCTTCCTCAAGCCCGCCGTGATGAGCGGCGGGCAACCCTCTCTTTCACTGCCCGATCCGCGACCAACGGGTAGCGGGCGAATCCCAGAAAGGTACATCCCATGATTTTCGACCGGCAGACGCTGCTTTCGGACGCACAGGCGATCACCACAACCGGCCCCAGCACCAATGTCATCCATCTCGGCCCGATCAAGGCCGGCCTCACCCGCGACATCGGCAAGGGCGAACCGATCCCCTTCCTGATGCAGGTGGTGGAAAGCTTCAACAACCTGACCTCGCTCGCTGTGATCATCCAGACCGACGACAACGAGGCCTTCTCCTCGCCGAAATCAGTGATCACGACGACGCTCAACCTCGCCGATCTCAAGGCTGGCAAGATCATCCCGCCGAGCCATATTCCGCGCGGCACGGACGAGCTCTACCTGCGCCTGCTTTATACCGTGACCGGCACGGCCCCGACCACGGGCAAGATCACCGCCGGCTTCACCGCGGGGGTTCCCTCGCATGGTTGATGTCGTGGCCATCGAGCCAGGCTATTTCGGCGGCGCCAGGCGCGACCCCGGCGAGCGTTTCAGCGTGGCCGACGCGCTCTGGAAGGACGAAAAGCGCCGCCCGAAATGGGTGCGTCTTGCCCGATCCGGCGACAAATCAACCGGCAAGGCGGAAGCGGAACCGGCCGATAAAAAGCCATCCGCAAAGCCCGCCAAACCCACCACGCCTCCCGAGCCTCCCGAGCCTCTCGGCAACGGCGTGCAGGAAGCGCTCGGCGGCCCCGCCCCGGACTGGATGCCGCCGGAAATCCAGGACTCCTCCCAGCCTGTCGATTGACCCCCTCTGATCGACAGGCCACCTCTGGGGCGCCGTGCGTCCATTCGGACGCACAAAGGACGCTCCAGCTCTTTTATTCGACGCATCAGGCTTCCGAAAATCGATTCCGATTTTCGGGCCGATGCCGTAGCGGCTTCGGCCGCTCCTTTTTCTCTTCGAGCGAAGGCAGAGCGCAGCGATGGCGAAACTCTATAATATGCAGCGCGTCCAGGGCGTCGTCATCGTTCCCGACGGCACGCGCATGTTCAACAACCGCCCTGTCATCGGCATCCGCGATGTGGGCGACACCACCCTCTTCGTCGATAACAAGCCTGTCCTTGGCGTCGAGATCGTCACCGATGGCGCGACCGTCCATAACGATCTGCCCGTGCTCGGCGCCGTCAGGATATCGGATGGGCGCAGCCTCTACGGCAATGCGCCTGTTATCTCCGTCAAGGGCGGTGGAGAACCCGTCGACCCCGAGCGCTATATGTTCTTCGCTTCTCGTGGCTCCCGCATGCCCTCGGGTTATGCCGTCGATACCACCAGCATCGGCTTCACCTATTTCGCCAGCAAGCTCAAATTCGGCAATGCGCCCTACAAGACGAAGGCGCCGCGCTTCCACTTTTCGGGCTTTGCCATGAACGAGGGTTTCGGTCCGCAGGAAACGATCGTGGCCGGCAACGATGTGGTCATCGACGGCGTGGACCTCGTCGTCAAGGGCGTCACTTACCAGTCGGACTTCTCCGGCAATCCGGGGGCGACGATATCATCGGGCTCCAAAGGCGCTTTCTGCGACTTTCCGGCCTTTACCGGCGAGCTCGACCCGCTGGAGGATTTCCTCGTCATCACCCGCTGGCACATCGCCTCAGTCGGCCAGAAATTCATCGGTCCCGCCCGCATCCAGAAGCACCGGGGCGAGAAATACTGGGCCGCAGCCGACGCCGCAGCCCTCACAGCCCTCATAACCTCCGATGCGCCCACGACGGCCATCCTCGACAATTTCTATGCCGTCGCCCCCGGCAACCAGACGAACAGCCAGCTCATCTGCTACGGGCCGGACCTCATGCTCGCCAAGGGCGGCTGGGACGGCAGGCCCGTCGTCCTCGGCACCGGCGACAGCATCGGCTACGGCCGCCAGGAAGTCTCCGCCTCTGCCGATCTCAGGGGCAATCTCGGCTGGTTCAGCAAATGGCTGGATCTCGACGGCGGCCCCGGCCGCATCCCCCATCTCTTCATCGGCTGCCCCTCGGCGCAATCCGCCCGCGAGCTGGCGACCAGCGCACTGCTGCGCTGGGATATCCTCGATGACATCAAGGCCTTCAACGGCGGCAAATATCCCTTCACCATCGTCATCAACCAGATGGGCACCAACGACGCCAACACCACGACCTCGACATGGAAATCCCGTCTGGTCAGCCTCATTGGTCGCATCAAGACGCGGCTCGGAGCCGACATGAAGGTGATTCAGTGCACCATTCCGCCGCAGAACAGCTCCACCGCCGCCTATTCCACATCAGCCGCCATCACCGTCAGCGCTCCCGTCTGGACGACAGGACGGGCGAGCATCAACGACGATATCCGCACCAATAACGGCTTCGGCCACGACGGCTATCTCGATGTCGACCAGGCATGGACCGACCCGGCAAACCCCGACAAATTCCGCGCCGCCGTGGATCTCGGCCAGATCGGCACCCTGCTCTCCGTCACGCCGGGTGACGGCTCCAGCACGCACCCGACGGGAACGGCCGATTTCCAACCGAAGATCGGCGATGCCATCCTCATCGAATACCAGCCGGGGCTTTATGCGAACCGGGTGGTGATCGATGTCAGCGATGTTGGCAATGGGACATATTTCGTGACCTTCGCCAATACCTACAACACGGCGTTTCAGGCCAATGCCCGTGTGTATTGGGCCGTGAGTTCGGAAGGGATTCATCCACAGCCCGGCTATGTGGATCATTGGATCGTGCCGAGGTTGGCGCAGGCGGATAAGGGGAAGTTGGTGGGGTGATGGGGCGGCGTGCGGAGCGGGAGGGCGGACTGCCGCGCCTGCGAACCACGCATCATCGCCGGGCTGACACAACAACGCCGCGGGCCTGCGTTAATACGACAGAGCTTCTTCCTTCCAGTAGTGCAAATCCCATCGCCTTTTCGTCAGGAGTACTGCGGCATCGCAATGGGATGAATTTGCAACCTGATCTGATTTTTTTGCAACCGGCGAAGGATTCGTGTTTCACCCGGCTATTCGCCAGTGTAAACACCCCCAGTGAAGGCGAGGGTTCATTTGATGGCAAAAAAAGTAGAAATTCGCGCGCTGACAGGTTTTCGTGGTGTCGCCGCATTAATCGTAGCCTTATATCATTTTTCTCGAGCGTTAGGGAGCGACCGGATATTCTCGGTAGGGCCAGGCTACATCGCAGTTGATGCTTTCTTTGTGCTTAGTGGATATGTGCTCGCCTATAATTATGCCTCGATTTTTTCCGCCAGATTTAGCTCGTCCGATTATCGAGAATTTCTAATAAAACGCGTATGCCGAATATATCCCGCCTACCTCGCGATACTCTTGATAGCCGCGATGAAACTGCATCTGAATATGGGCGGTGGCGAACAGGTCGCTCTTCAAGCGTGGGATGCGTTCTGCAATATCTTCATGCTGACAGGATGGGGGCTCCATGCGACGCCGATCATCGGGGTCTCGTGGTCGGTGAGCGCGGAGTTGTTTTGTTACATTTTGTTCCCGCTCATCGCGCTGATAGCGGCCCAAGGTACGGCGATCCTGGCCGTCATCGCCGTTGGCACGCTGGCCGTTGTCGTTTGGCTATCTCACATGGGCCTCGGCGTGCAGGGACCGATGGACATCGTATCACCTGATCACTCCTTCTCCCTGATCAGGGCGCTTTGCGGCTTCATTCTCGGCGTCATCGGCTACTCGCTCTCTGAGCGGGCGGGCTCTGGGCGGCTGCGGATGGCAGACTATCTTCTCCCGGTTTCCGTTGTGGCACTGGCCCTGAGCTGGCTGTGGGATGCCACTGATCTCCTGAGTTACCTGATCATCGTACTGATCGTCTGGCTGATTGCCCAAGGGTCAAGGGTTGGAGAAGGGCTGTTTGGCAACAAGCCTGTCTATTACTTGGGCCAAATTTCCTATTCGCTTTACCTGATCCACCCGCTGCTGGTTTCCGGCTTCACCAAGATCGCCAAGCGACTGTCACCGTCGATCGGGTTGGAGCTAAGTGTCGCTCTGGCTTTGTGTGCCTATCTCGCCGTTGCGATTGCGCTGGCTCACCTATCCTGGTTCGTTTTCGAGAAGCACGGACAGCGTGTGATGCTTCGCATCCTGATGCCGGGCCGACGCGCTGCCGCCTAGATCTGCCCGATCCCCGTCATCTGTGGATAGAAGACCGGGCAGACCAACGCACACGGGCCGAGTTCGCGCAGACTTCAATCCACGATCCAATGCGGCTCCAAAGACATCGACAGGACGCCCCCCGGAGCGAACTAAAGACCGCATTGTATTTCGGGACGCGATGATCGCTAAAACGGAAAAAGGCCTCGCAGATACGCGAGGCCCCCAATCCGGGCATAACATTCATAGGCGCGATCAACATCGTTTGAGTTGGCGAAGCTCGCAATATGCAACTTTTCACGGTATAAAATGAGGGCTCAATCCGCCATGTCGTCGTCCGGTGACATTGGAACCGACACATCGATTAGCCTTTGTCGGCTAAAACGGGATCACAAGCCGCACCATCATTTCAAATCCCGGATTCCTGATCGGTATCACACCGGCGCTTGCTGAGCACGAACTGACAGTTGCTTCCCGAACCGCTGGAACGGCTGTTCGATCCACCTGTAAGACAGGTAGGAAAGGAAGACCGTGCCGAGAACGGTGATGATCAGCAGCGATAAAGCGTGCATGATCGGCTGCTCTATTCCAGCATCCTGCAAAGCAGCCATTCCGATCGTGAGCGGGATCATGTGCGCCAGATAGACGGAATAGGACCTCTCCCCGATCCACAAGGCGATCGGGCTGGTCAGCATCTTCGAAAACCTCGACTCATATCCATTGGTGTGCGCCATCACGCAAGCCGAAACGGCAACCCAGATCGAGATCGGAAGCGCGCTGCTCAGCTTGAGGAGGATCAGGGCGCCGATGGCGATGATGGCGACGGCAGCAATTGTTGAGACGGGTATCTGATGTGTTCTTTGCCAGCTGATGAGGTGGTGCGTTGCAATGCCGATCGCGAAGAAGGCGGCATACTTGCCGACAAATCCCATGGGCATGGCCCTGCCTATGAAGGCCAGAACCACAAGCACCGCCAGAAGTCCGAGCGCCGCCGTCCATGATCGCCTTGCCGCCAAAAGTGCCAGAATGGCAAAGGGGGCGATCAGGTAAAATTGCCATTCAAGCGAAATGCTCCAAGCCTGACCAAGGAACGCAAACTCGCCTTGGGGAATGATGCGATTGGGAATGAGGCTATGAAGCGCGGCGATATGGGTGGCGATGTTCGGCCAAAAATTGGCGATCGACGAAGCGAGAATGTCCGCTCTAGCCTCTTTCATCGCCCCAGCGGGCGCATCCTGCCAAACGGAGGGCAAGAGCAGGGCCACGGCTATCGATGCTGACAGATAGACCCAATAGACGGGGAATATGCGCAAAACCCGGCGTGCGATGTAAATGCCGTAAGGCTCGCGAGACCGGTCGATCAAGGCGGCGATCGCAAACCCGCTGAGGATGATGAACACATCGACTGCTTGCCGGTTGGACAGGTTTGCCGGGATGTGTGGGATGGAAAGAAAGATGGACGCGGTAAAATGACCAAGCAAAACCCAAACGGCCATTATCCCGCGAAGTCCGTCATATTCCCTGATGTGTCGCACGTGGGGCTCCCGGCTGTTTCATCTCAGAACACAGCCTTGATATTGCATCGCAACAAAAAAGCATAGTCCAAATTGAGTAATCCCCATACTCCACAATCTTGCGGCGGTATCACAGCACCGTTGCGGATGACGGCATCGCTGAATCCGGCATTTCTGTCGCGTCGACAATTGCGGGCTGTTTACTGGTCTGAGATCAGCGCCTCTGAGCAACCATTCGGGCGTTGTCGATGGTACCAAGCTCACCGAACAGTCTGATAAAGAAAGTTCCGCGATAGATTCTTCAAATATCCGCACGGCGGACCAGAAGATCCCAATAATTGGTATGCGCTTGAACACTATCAAGCCTTTTATTCTCTAGGGATTATTGAGGTTCCAAGATAGACGTATCTCGATACTTAATGTCCCGAGTCTCGCCATGATGGACCCTCAACTGCTTCGCGTGCTCTCCCTGATTAAGGAAGAGGGCTCTCTTTTCGTGTTCGAAAACTGTGATCCGGATGAGGAGTTCCCCGGCATATCGAGAGCGGAGGATGGCGGTCTCGTATCGCGTCACCTGAGTTCTGCCGGCGTGTATTTCGAGTTCACGGCAGCTGGCCGCGAGATCATGGGAATTCCACCGACTTTTGGCGACAGGCTTGTGCGGTATCTGCAGGCGATCGGTATTCTTCCGAGGCCGAAAGTCAGAGCCTGATGCATTCACAGCCCACGACCCCGTCATCAAGTGATGGGGTGCCTGATGACAAACTGTCTGCAATTCCTGATCGCCGTATGGCGGAAAAACCCACAGATATTCAGCGGGACATTCTTGAGGGGCCGCTCGATGACCGCGAGCTGATTTTCAGCGACATCCTCCATCGCCACGGCCAACTCGGGTCACTTGCCGTCAAAACCGATAGGATCAAGCGTTTGAGAGAGCGTGGCCTGATCGCGCTGGAGAGATCCGAAGCTGGCATCGGCTACTATGCTATGATCGACAAAGACTGGCTGACGCTGTGGTAAAGCCGCACGTCATAAGATATCATTGGCCGCGAATGGCCCGCCACGCGTCACTGGTTTGCGAGCAGGATGTGACGGTCGTTATATCTTTTAACGGAAAGCCGGACTAGGAAAGTCGGGAAGAATCCAGGTTCGTCTCCTGCTGATTTTGCAGCATCAGCAGCGGGCAAGTGAGAGTGGACAGCAGGAAAGTCCAGTGGAACTTGCGGACTGCAACCGACTGAAGAAAGCCGCTGCTCAGGTGAAAAGCTCGCCTGCTGACGACACTCTATGAAACCGCTGCATTACCTCTTGATCATCTTCGTTGTGCCGCCGCTCATTGCGCTTGCGCTCGGCATTATTTTCGTCATCGCGACGTCGCGCGATGATGAACGGCCGGACCCGCGTCCAACTGGAACGCTCGGGATCAAGAAAGGCGGCAGGATCGGCAGCCCCAGCGATACGCCGGCACTTCCCCGATCCGGCGGTGACTTTCGATAGTCTTGCCGAAAGTGGGGACGCGCCCTCGCCCCATCGCTGTCAGCGCTGGTTCAGCGCGAGCCTGATCCTGTAGAAGTTCTCAGCGTCCGGCTTGGCCTTCACGTCGCATTGCTTCGTGCCGACTGCCACGGTCGCGATCTCACGGACATCGGTGCTCAACCAGATCGGCGCCTCGCGGGTATAGGAACGGCCAGGCAGCGCGCGCCAGTTGGCGTAGAAAATCCCCACCTCCTGGCCGGCTGCATTGAGGAAACTCGCGACGACGCAGACCTGATCGTCGTCTTCGGGGTCTTCGTTCCGCAGCGTGATGCGGGACGTGACGGAATTGGTCTCCGGGTCCGAGCGGAATGAGAAACTGTAATATTGCGGCCGCTTCCAATCCCACTTGTCCTGGACGATTTCGCAAAAACCATCCTCGACATCAAGGCATTGTTGTGCCGCGTGAACGCGCCAGACGTAATTTACCCAGCCATCCTCATTGGGAACGGGAGATTGGTCACTGGTGAGCAGGCCTAAGGCAATGGAGAGTTGCTTGAGAGTCGGCATGCCCGATGCTGACTAAATTTGCTGCAGCGCGCAAGACGTCCGCGCATTCTCCCGCCGCTCCCGGTCAGGATTTCCGCGCCAGCGGCGGCAGGGGAACGAATGGATTGTCGGGATCGTAGCTCATCTTCGGCTTGCCCTTGCCGGTCTTCAGCAATCCCGGCGCAAGCTGGCCCTTGGGTCCGAAGAGATAAGCGCTTCCCGCGCAGAGATGGGCAAGCGCACGGTAGTCGAAATAGCGGAAGGTGCTGTCAGCAAGGAAGGCAGCTTCGTTATAGGCCTTGCCCTTGATGTCTGCAAAGCCAGTCTCGGTCATATAGGAATAGAGGGCTTTCTTGTTGAGCGACGCGCCGCTGCAGAGTTTGCCGAGCGCATCCGCTAGCTTCACGACCCTCAATGTCTGGGCATCCGAGTTCGCGAGCGGCTTCATCGCCTCCGCGACATAATAATTCGTCGCCGGATCGTTGGTCATGGATTTCTTCCAGGACGCCGGCATCTCTTCCGCCGTCGCAAAGCCCGCAGAAGCAATCATGAGACTTGCGGCGAATAGGCAGGATCTGAAACTATGGGCCAAGATATCCCCCATCTGGGCAATTCAGATTGGCTTCGATTCGCAATGCAATACAAGGTCAAATTTTGGGCGCCCGGGTTGAAAACTCCGGTCAAGACGTGCCAGCCTCAAGTTTAGTTTTCAACCATCGCGGCTCCAACTTCGCGACATGCACTGAACCCGGTGCGAACACGAAGGGAAACAATCGATGAGCAAATTCGACATCTATCTGAGCCGCAGCGGCACGAACGCAATCTCGGGCGCAAGCCTGCCGATTTCGCTGGCCGATATCGAGGGCCACAATAACGCGGACGCAACCACGACGGCACTCGCCGTGCCGGTCGAAGCCGTCAGCGACGAGCAGTTCTGGACCGTGACGGCCACTGATGCGGCAATTCGCGTCGACTTCCGCACGCCTGTCACCGCGACCACCGGCTGGTTGGTTCATGCCGGCGAAACGCGCTATTTCGGCGCCCGGATCGGCCAGTCGCCCTCCGTTATCCTCGCCTGACCCTGGATCGTGGGCAGTTCGCCGTCTCTTTCACTACAGCGATTAACAAGGAGAGCATTCACCATGCTTGGCCTTTCTCTCGGCTTGTCCCTTGGGACGTCCACAAACACCTCGAACAGTGGCGGCGGGGTTGAACCCAACCGCTACATGTTCTTCGCCTCCCGCACCCGCATGCCGTCGGGCTTCCTGATGCCCGCGGCAAGCGGCCTCAACTACTTCGCAAGCAAGCTGAAATTTGGAAACGCGCCCTACAAGACGCGCGGCTTCCGCTTTCACTTCTCGGGCTTCGCCCTGAACGAGGGCTTCGGCCCTCAGGAAACGATTCTGCCCGGCAATGACGTCGTGATCGACGGCGTCGATCTCGTCATTGGCGGCGCGGCCTATCCTGCTGTTTTCAGCGGCAGCCCCGGCGTCACGATTGCGTCGGGCACGAAGGGCGCCTGGTGCGATTTCCCGACTGCGCCCGCGCTCGACGCCGAGGCGGATTTCATCGTCATCACCCGATGGCATGTGAACGCCGGCCAGAACTTCGTCGGCCCCTACCGCATCCAGAAACATCGCGGCGAAAAATTCTGGGCCGCCGCCGATCCGTCAGCACTCCAAGCCCTTGTCGGCGCTGACGCTCCCGTCACGCCTTCGCTCGATGTCTTCTATGCCGTCCCGCCCGGCAATCAGACGAATTCCCAGCAGATCTGCTACGGCCCGGACATGATGGTCGCCAAAGGCGAATGGGATGGCCGGCCCGTGGTTCTCGGCACCACCGATAGTATCGGTTACGGGCGCCAGGAGGTCTCCGCCACTGCCGATATCAGAGGCAATCTCGGCTGGGAAAGCAAATGGCTCGATGCCGATGGCGGTCTTGGCCGCATTCCGCATATGATCATCGGCTGCCCCTCGGCCCAGTCGGCACGGGAATTGACGACGAGCGCCTTTCTACGCTGGGATATCCTTGACGACATCAAGGCCTTCAACGGTGGTAAATACCCGTTCACTGTCGTGCTTAACCAGATGGGGACGAACGACAACAACACCACCACGTCGACCTGGAAATCTCGCATGACGGGCCTGATTTCGCGCATCAAAGCGCGGCTCGGCATCGACATGAAGGTGATCCAGTGCACCATCCCGCCGCAGAACAGCTCCTCGACGGCCTTTGCGACTTCGGCGGGCATCACCGTCAACGCTGCAACATGGATCACCGGGCGCAACAGCATCAACGGCGATATCCGCAGCAATAATGGCTTCGGCCACGACGGCTATGTCGACGTCGACCAAGCCTGGACCGACTATCCCGCAAACCCTGACAAGTTCCGCGCCGCCGTGGATCTCGGCCAGTTTGGCACGATGCTGTCCTACACGCCGGGCGATAGCGTTTCGGTTCATCCCTCCGGGATCTTGAATGCCGAAGTGAAGGTCGGCGATGTCATCCTTGTCGAGTACCAGCCAGGACTATACGCCAACCGGGTCGTCTTCGACGTCACGAACCTGGGTGACGGGACATATTTTGTAACCTTCGCCAATACCTACAACACGGCATTCCAGGCAAATGCCGTTATCTATTGGGCAATCACCCCGGAGGGCGTTCATCCGCACCCCGGTTACATCGATCACTGGATTGTGCCTCGTCTGTCCCAATCGGAAAAAGCACGACTGGCGCTCTAGATCCGCCACTCGCTGAACGATGACAGATCCAGCATTGGTCAGCTGACTTTTTTTGGACCTTTGACGCCCGGCCGGAGCTCCCGATTTACGTGCATTTTGCAACCTGATAAAAAGTTCATTCAGGTCGGGTACATCTTGGACAGAATATGGCCGATTCCGTTAGCGAGTCTGCAGCAATACCCGCTGCAAGGGGCGATCGTCTCTTGCAGCGGCCGTCAAAACCACGTTTTCTGAAATGGTTCGGCAGGCTTCTCAGCAACCTTCTCGCTGCTGCGACAGGTCACTTTCAAGACCCGGACGGACCGGCAGTCGTTGCTCCAACTTCCGAAGATTGGGACAAGGTGCGCTCGTGGATGAACGAAATCCGCATGAGCGTCTTGTGGCAACCGGCGGGAATCATCGAGCTTGGCCCGCTGGAGTACGACGAATTGGCCGAGGAACGGCACTTCCGTTTGGCAAAACAGAATGGCCTTGTGACATCAACGGCGCATTTTGACCTCACCGCAGATTGGCACCACATCGAGATCACTGAAAAAGGCAGGAGCTTCCTGATGGCATCCGTGCCTTTGACGACCGGATCGCCTCCGCGTAATCCACATCAGGCGCTTTGACGGCACCGCTACCGCTCTCTTAACCGGGATGAAGCCCGGCGGCGGCGTGGAGCCTCGCATCAAAGGCGCCAATGCCCGCGGCAGTGGTTGCCTAAAGCGTCGCGAGCGAATCTGAGAGATCGCGACATGCTTAGGCATCAGGGCCGAAAGCTCGCGTTCAATCAACGGGAGAGGCAGCGCGAAAATCTCCATCTTCGATTCGTCGAAGGTGGGGCGAGATCGTCCTGGATCCAAAAAGGAAACAAACCGTGAGGACCGTTGCGCCAATCCATATCAATGTTCCAGGCGGCGACAGGCCAGCCACCTTTGTGATCACGAATGTGAACAGCAAGATGAAGATCGGGTGATAAATATAGATGCCGAGGCTATCGTCTCGCCCCATCTCGGCAAGGCGTGCCGGCAGTACTTGCTTCATGGATATAGTCGCGCCAAGGATGCCGGCTGCCATGAACAAAGTGCTGAACAGGAACTGTGCATCGCGCGCTGCACCGCCAAGCCCCTTGATCACAAATATCTCTGCGATGCACAGAGCCGCGGACACCAGAAGCAGTAGTGTATAAAAGCGGCTTTCGCCGTGCCTACGCAGCCAGACACCAGCCATGATGCACGGCACACCGATAAAGGTCCTGAAAATCAACAATATATCAAAACCACGATGTTTCAATGAAAACATATAGTTGATCCCGATATATCCTATCAGCACGAACGCGGAAAAAGCGACAAGCGGCCTGTAGGCGTCAATCTGCCTGAAAGCGGGTATCACCACAAACGCGACAAGCAATGCGCTCAGGTACCACATATGACCTGCCGGACCACGCAGGATGAGCCCCAGGTCAGCGTCCCCGACCCCGTTACGGTAAAGGTAGATCGGCAGATAGATCGCAAATGCCAGGCCATAGAGCGACGCTATGCGCGCGATGCGAGGCACGGTGATGTCAGGAAAACGTCGTCCTCTATCGGCAAGCAGATAGCCCGTGATCATCAGAAACACCGGGACGCACCAGCGAAGGAAGCTTTGCAGGACGTCGACGGCTAACCGCGGTAACTCTGGAAACGTCCCAACGTGGAGCGAAACAACGCCAACGGCTGCGATGAGTCGAAGTGCATCAATGTTTGTGTCTCTGGACATTACAATCTCCGCATCTGCAAGGCTATCTATTCAGACGAGGAATAAGGTCAACCGTATTGACGGAATAAGTTATCCTGCACAGACCGTCATCGCTCCTGCATCAATAGAAAGCCTGCGAAGATATGTGGTGATGTCGGCTGCGACCATTCATCCACCGCCATCAGGAAAACCGGTTGCGGCGGCAGAGAACCTCTCTAAATATGCCAAGGCTCCTTCGCAAAACCGACAAAAATATCCAGCTTGCGTCACGGAAATGGTTTCAGTCTCACTCGAACGGCGAGCAAATTACGACAATTGACCGCGCTTACCGACGACTATGCGAAGCAGTTTCTGGGCACTTCCTTGCGCGCCTTCGACTGAACGCGGAAACGCATCGCGGATATGGCGCGTGTAATACCAGCCAGGCGACGTCGCCGTGATCAGGTTTTCGTAGACGACCGGCGGCACGTTGAAATACCTGCGATTGCCCTTGAGGCGAATCTCGATGTCGAGGACTCCGGTTGACGGATCGTAGGCAACGGATTTCACGAGCTTTGACGAGAGTTCCATTGTTGCTCCTATGCTGCATCGCACAATGGAAACATTCCTGATAAGATAGTCAAGCATTTGTAAGGTATCGGGACACATTACCTCACAAGCCTTGCCTGACGTGAATGCCGCTCTAACAGGACTGCATCGGCAGACGACCGCTTTGCAGCATTTTGCCACGCCTCCCTTATCGCCAATTCCATTTCCCATTGAACCTGCCAGAGTTCTCCCGCTATATAGGAGAAAACGCAAAATCTCGGAGAGACTCATGCGGCAGGACGATATCGAGGAAACTGTCGCCGAGAGCGGTTACAGGCAGATCAGGGCCGATATCATCTTCGGGCGGCTTGCGCCCGGGCAGAAGCTGAAACTCGAAAATCTCAAAGGCACCTATGAGACCAGCGTCAGCACCCTGCGCGAAATCCTCAACCGGCTGACGTCGGAAGGGCTTGTTGTCGCCGAAGGGCAGCGGGGCTTTGAGGTGGCGGGGGTTTCCGTCGCGGACCTGCGCGAGATTGCTGCACTTCGCCTGCTCCTGGAAGAACATGCGCTGGAGCAATCCTTCGAGCAGGGCGATGTGGAATGGGAGGCGCAGCTCGTCTCGGCCCATTACAAGCTGGCGCGCATGGAAAAGGTCATGGCATCGGGCGATACAGCCCAAGCGGAGGACTGGAAGCGCTATGACTGGGAGTTCCACCAGGCACTGATTGCCGCCTGCGGCTCGAGGCTCCTGATGGAGACGCACTCGGCCGTTTTCGACAAATATCTGCGTTACCAGATGGTGGCGCTCTCCTATCGCGGCGGGGTGGCCGAAGAAGAGCATAAGCAGCTGCTGGAAGCGGCCCTGCAGCGCGACAGCAAGACGGCCAAGACGATCCTGCAGCGCCATATCGAGGGCGGTGTCGAACATGCGCTCGGCAGGGGCCTGCTTTCGACCCCGGCGAAGCAGGCGAAATAGACCATGGCTGGCCCGCGCAGGACAGAAAAACAGATGCTCAAGACCACGGCCGAAGCCTCCGAAACCATCAGCGACGTCGTCTTCCGGCAGATCCGGCAGGATATCATCTCGGGTGCGCTGGCGCCGGGCGCCAAGATCAAGCTGGAACAGGCCAAGGAGCATTATTCGATCAGCATCTCCTCGCTGCGCGAGATCCTGAGCCGCCTTGCCATGGAAAACCTCGTTCTCGCCGAAGGCCAGCGCGGCTTCGAGGTGAGCCCGGCTTCGCGTAAGGAGCTCGAGGAGCTTGCCGATCTCAGGACCGTGCTCGAAACCCACGCGATCGGCCTCTCCTTTGCCGCCGGAAACCTGGAATGGGAAGGCCGCATCGTCGCCGCCCATCACAAGCTTGCGGCGGCCGAAAGGAAGCTGCTCGCGGGGGATGCGTCACGCACCGTCGACTGGGTGCGCTATGACTGGGAGTTTCATCAGGCGATCGTCTCTGCCTGCAATTCGGCGACGCTGATGGCGACGCTGTCATCGGTGTTCGACCGGTTTCTGCGCTATCACATGCTGGCGCGGAGCTTTCGCGGGCAGGCAGTGGTGGATGACCACAAGCTGCTGTTCGAGCTGGCGCTGAAGCGGGATATTGAGGGCGCGCGGGCGGTGATACGGCGGCATGTGCAGAGTGGGGTGCAGCATGTGCTGACGAGTGGAAGGATTGGGTGAGAGTGGGATCGTCCTTCGATCCTGCCAGACTAATCGTGTTGTGCCCTCTGGCCCCCCCGCCTTACGTCAAGCAGACCCAGCCCTTACCCCGCATCCTTCGGAATCCCCTCCGGCCGCATCTGCTTCTTCAGCGCGGCAATCCTAAAAATCGCATTCGCCGCCCCATAGCCGCGATAGCTCCGCCGCTCCACCACCTCGAAGAAGAACCCCTCCCCATAGGTCCCGCTGTAGAGCTGGAAATACTCGCCGTCCCCATCGCGGTCATAGAGAATGTTCTCCGCCTTCAGCCGCTCGGTCAGCTCCGGGTCCAGCCCGAAGCGGGCTTCGACGTCGTCGTAATAATTCGGCGAGATCGGCAGCGGCTTGAAGCCTTTGGCGCGCAGGCGTTCGGCGGTCGCGAAGATGTCCTCGGTCGAAAAGGCCAGATGCTGGATGCCCGAGCCGAATTTTTCGGCGATGAAATGGCCGGCGAGCGTGCGGCGGTTTTCGGCGCCGTTCATGGTGATGCGCAGCGTGCCGGCCTCGTTTTCGATCACCTGGCTGCGCACCACGCCGGAGGGATCGATGATATCCACCACAGGGGTTTTGCGGGTCTCGAAGATCGAGGTGTAGAAGAGCAGCCAGGTCAGCATCTCGTCATAGGAGACGGTCTGGGCGATATGGTCGATCTGTAAGAGGCCGGCATCTGCAGCGTCGCCCTCCTCCGCGACAGGCTCGAAATCGATCTCGGAGAAACGGCCGAGCGGGCTCTTCTCGTCGATGAGATAGATCAGCCCGCCGCCGACGCCGCGGATGGCAGGCAGCTGCAGCTCGCCCTCGGCCACGGCCTGGGTGAATGGTTCGGCATCGAGCGCCAGCGCGCGGGCGTAGGCCTCAGCGGCATCATCCACCACCAGCGCCATGGCATAGGCGAAGGTGCCGTGCACGGCATAGGCGGCATTGGCGAAACCGGCGGGATCGACATTGATGAGGATGCGGATGTTGCCCTGCTGGAACAGCGTCACTCTCTTGGAGCGATGCACCGCCACCTTGCGAAAACCGAGCGCTTCGAGAATGCCGATGAGTTCTACCGCCTCCTCATCGTCAGTGGCAAATTCGATGAAGCCGACGCCCTTGACGGCGGCCCGCGCCGGCATCTCCACGCCGATCGGGGTGTCGACCTTGCGGCGGATCTGGTCGGCGAGATAGATCAGCGAGCGGTGGCCGTCTGCGGCAATCGCCCGTGTCGAGCCACCGCGGAACTGGTCGTTGAAAATCTCCAGCGAGAAGAAGCCGTCATAGCCTGTCGAGGCGACGGCCTCGGTAAATTCGGTGACGGGAAGATCGCCCTCGCCCGGCATGTTGCGGAAATGCCTGGACCAGTAGAGCAGGTCCATATCGATCAGCGGCGCATCGGCGAGCTGCACGATGAAGATCTTTTCCTTGGGGATGGAGCGGATGGAATTGATGTCGATCCTGCGCGACAGCGAATGGAAACTGTCGAGGATCAGCCCGACATTCTCGTGATCTGCACGCCGGACGATCTCCCAGGCATCGCGATGATCGTTGACGAAGCGACCCCAGGCGAGCGCCTCGTAACCCACCTTCAGCCCGCGCTTGGCCGCCCTCTCCCCCAGCTCGCGAAAATCGGCCGCCGCCCGGTCGATACCGCCAAGGGCGGCCTGCGAGACATTGGAGCAGACGAGCACCATGTCGGTGCCGAGCTCCTGCATGATATCGAACTTGCGTTCGGCGCGGTCGAAGGTGCGCCCCCGCAAACTGTCCGGCATGCCCTCGAAATCGCGGAAGGGCTGGAAGAGCGTGATGGTGAGGCCGAGATCCCGCGCCATCTTCCCCACATCGGCAGGGCTGCCATCGAAGGCCAGGAAGTCGTTCTCGAAAATCTCCACGCCGTCAAAGCCGGCCCGCGCAATCGCCTCCAGCTTTTCCGGCAGCTCGCCCGAGATCGTCACAGTCGCAATCGAGGTCTTCATATCAGGCAATCCTCCTCGTTCAGGCCGCTTTTCGGCTGAGGCCGGCGACCCTCCTGACGGCATTATGGCGAATGTCGTGAGGATTTCAATTCAATTGACCAAATGAAAAGTCTCATATGATTTTCAAAAACTATGTTGATTTATGGCTTCCCCTCTGGCAAACATTGTTGCGAACAGTCGGGAGAGGATGACTGTGGGCCGTTGTAACGGCATCAAAAGGAGGAGAATTCCAATGCTGAAGTCTTTGCTGACGCGGCGTGGCGCCATGCTGGGTGCTGCCGCTCTCGTGGCCGCCATCGGGCTTGCAAACCCGGCCGCGGCCGTCACCCCGGAAGAAATCAAGGCCCGCGGCAAGCTGATCGTCGGCATCCAGGGCGATAACCCGCCATGGGGCTTCGTCACCAGCGCCGGCAAGCAGGATGGCCTGGATGCCGATATCGCCACCCTCTATGCCAAGGAGCTCGGCGTCGAAGTCGAATTCGTGCCGCTGGAAGTGAACAACCGCATTCCGGCGCTGACGACCGGCCGTGTCGACGTGCTCTTCGCCACCATGGCCATGCTGCCGGACCGCGCCAAGGCCGTGCAGTTTTCAAAACCCTATGTCGCCAATGCCATCGTGCTGATCGGCGCCAAATCCGCCTCGATCAAGACCAATGAGGATATGGCAAACCTGACGATCGGCGTCGCCAAGGGTGCCGCGCAGGATACACAGGTCACGAAGAACGCGCCGCCCACCGCCACGATCCGCCGTTTCGATGGTGACGCGGCAAGCGTCCAGGCGCTCGCCTCCGGCCAGGTGCAGGCGCTCGGCGGCAACATCTTCTACATGGACCGCGTCGAAAAGGCCCGCCCCGGCGAATTCGAAAACAAGCTGGAATTCCAGAAACTCTACAATGGCGCCTGCACGCGGCTCGGCGAAAAGGAAATCAACGCCTCGATCAATACGTTTATCGACAAGATCAAGGCCAATGGCGAACTGAAAAAGATCTACGACAAGTGGATGAAGGTGCCGGTTCCGGAATTCCCGGAAAAGCTCGAGGGCATTCCGTTTACGGCGGGCTGAGCGACAGGTTTCCAACAATCCGATTACCAAGGCGGGCATTTCGATGCCCGTCCACGTCACCCCTATGCCAAGACCAAGCCTGAAGCCCAGCCCCGTTTGAGGTGCGCGACATGACCAGAACCATCTTCGTCCTCAACGGACCGAACCTGAACCTGCTCGGCGAGCGCGAGCCCACCATCTACGGCTCCACGACGCTTGCCGATATCAGGCAGATGTGCCTCGCGAGAGCAAAGACCCTCGGCTTCGAAATCGACTTCCGCCAGACGAATTTCGAAGGCGAGTTGGTGGAAAGCATCCATCAGGCCCGAAAGGAGGCCTGCGGCATCATCATCAATCCCGCCGCCTACACCTTCACCTCGGTTGCCCTGCTCGATGCCCTGAAAACCTTCGATCCGCCGAAGATCGAGCTGCATATTTCCAATGTCCATGCCCGCGAGGAGATCTACCATAAATCCCTCGTCTCGCGCGTCGCCACCGCCATCATGATCGGCTTCGGCGCCCGCGGTTACGAGCTGGCGATCGAGGCTATGGCCGGTATGGTGGGAGCGGCGAAAGCGGCATGAATTATCAACTGGATTTCACGCCCGTCATCGACGGGTTGCCGAGCCTGCTGCTCGGCTGTCTCGGCACCTTCCTGCTGGCGATCTGCGGCATGGCGCTTGCCATCGTCATCGGCGTCGGCGGCGTGGCGCTCAGGGATTCGCATATCAAGGCGGTGCGTTTTCTGGTGATCGGCTTCGTCGAGCTCATCCGCAACACGCCCTTCCTGGTGCAGATCTTCTTTCTCTTCTTCGCCTTGCCGCTGATCGGCATCCGCCTCGATCCGACGCCGACGGCGATCATCGCGCTCGGCATCAATGGCGGCGCCTATGCGATCGAGATCATCAGGGGCGGCGTGCAATCCATTCCCAAGGGTCAGATGGAAGCGGGCCTGGCGCTCGGCCTGCACAAGGCCCAGGTGTTCCGGCTGATCATCCTGAAGCCGGCGCTGAGGGCCATCTACCCGTCGCTGACCAGCCAGTTCGTGCTCTTGACGCTATCGACCAGCATCTGCTCGGCCATCTCGGCCTATGAGCTGACCTCGGTGGCGCAGCGCATCGAATCCGACAGCTTCCGCAGCTTCGAGGTCTATTTCACCGTGACCGTGTTCTACCTCGTCATTTCCTGGCTGATGATGCGCCTCTTCGCGCTCTTCTCGGCCCGTTATTTCACCTATCCGGTCAAGTGAGGGCACCATGGGCAGCGAAGAATTCATCTTCCTTCTGATCGGCCTTAAATGGACCGTTCTTCTCTCCGCCGTCGGCTTCGTCTGCGGCTGCATTGCCGGCCTTGCCGTGGCGCTGGCCCGCACCTCGGGCATGCCGTGGCTGGAGCGACTGACCTCAGCCTATATCGCCGTCTTCCAGGGCACGCCGCTCCTGATGCAGCTCTTCGTCACCTATTACGGGCTGGCGCTGATCGGCTTCAAGCTCGATGCCTGGGAAGCGGTGGCGATCGGCCTGACGCTGCATGCCAGCGCCTATCTCGGCGAGATCTGGCGCGGCTCCATCGAGGCCGTGCCGCGCGGCCAGACGGAGGCGGCCAAGGCCCTCAGCCTCAAATATGTCTCGCGCATGAAGGATGTGATCCTGCCGCAGGCAATCCGCATCTCGCTGCCGGCAACGATCGGCTTCCTGGTGCAGCTCATCAAGGGCACGTCGCTCGCCTCCATCGTCGGCTTCACGGAACTGACGCGCGCCGGCAACATCATCTCCAACCAGATCTTCCAGCCGCTGACCGTCTTCGCCATCGTCGGAGCCCTCTATTTCCTGATGTGCTGCCCGCTGACGATCATCGGCGCGCGCCTGGAGCGGCGCTTCAACGCCGCCCATGCACGCTAGGCACACTGCGATCGGAACCAACACCATGACCATAGCAACCGCACCCGCTCTCAACGCCGCCACAGGCGAAACCATGATCACCATGAGCCATGTGGAGAAATGGTACGGCGCCTTCCAGGCCCTGCACGACATCAATATCGAGGTGCACAAAGGCGAGCGCATCGTGCTCTGCGGCCCCTCCGGCAGCGGAAAATCGACGCTCATCCGCTGCATCAACCATCTGGAGACCTATGAGAAGGGCGAGATCCGCGTCGGCGGCATCCTGCTCGGCAACCAGGCCAAGGCGATCGATGCCATCAGGCGCGAAGTCGGCATGGTCTTCCAGCAGTTCAACCTTTTCCCGCACCTGACGGTGCTGGAAAACTGCATGCTGGCGCCGATGCGCGCTCTCGGCGTGACCAAAGCGGAAGCCGAAGAACGCGCCCGCACGCTGCTCGCCCGCGTCAAGATATCCGAACAGGCGGAGAAATATCCGGTGCAGCTTTCCGGTGGCCAGCAGCAGCGCGTGGCGATCGCACGCGCGCTCTGCATGCGCCCCAAGGTGATGCTCTTCGACGAGCCGACCTCAGCACTCGATCCCGAGATGGTCAAGGAAGTGCTGGATACGATGATCAGCCTTGCCGAGGAAGGCATGACGATGATCTGCGTGACCCATGAAATGGGCTTTGCCCGCCAGGTCGCCAACCGGGTAATCTTCATGGCGAGCGGCGCGATCGTGGAAGAAGCCCCGCCGGCGGAATTCTTCACCAATCCGCGCCATGAGCGCACCCGCAAATTCCTCGGCGAAATCCTTCGCAATTAGGATCGGAAGGACGCTGTCATGCCCGAACCGTTTCGCACACGCCCGCTCGAAATTGCCGTCATGGGAGCCGGGCTGATCGGCCGGCGCCGTATCGTCAGCGGCCACGAGGGGCTTGCCGCACTTGAAGTCATCGAGGCGACCAAGCAATCCGCCCGATCAGGCAAGACCGTCTTCCCCAAGAGAGCGGCGGGATCACATCCATGATTAGCGGCACCACACGGCTGATCGCCCATCTCGGCTACCCGACGGAAAGTTTCAAGGCGCCGCTGATCTACAATCCCTATTTCGAGGAACAGGGCATCGACGCCGTCGTCGTGCCCATGGGCTGCAAGCCCAGGGATTACCCCGATTTCCTGAGGCTGCTCTTCCGCCTGTCAAACATCCACGGGGCGCTGATCACCATGCCCCACAAGATCACCACGATGGGCCTGCTGGACGAGATCTCCACCAACGCCCGCGTCGCCGGCTCCTGCAACGCAGTCAAGCTCGGGCCGGATGGCCAATTGATCGGCGACATGTTCGACGGCGAAGGCTTCGTGCGTGGCCTCAGACGCAAGGGCCAGGCAATATCAGGCGCCAGCGCCCTCATGATCGGCGCCGGCGGCGTCGGCTCGGCCATCGCAGCCTCACTCGCCGGCGCCGGCCTCACCCACCTGGCACTCCACGACGACAACGAGGCGGCGCTGGACGGCCTGAAGACCCGCCTCAACACCTGGTATCCGGCCATGCAGGTCACGACCGGCGGGAGTGACCCGGATGGATTCGACATCGTCATCAACGCCACGCCGCTCGGCATGCGCAAGGATGATCCGCTGCCGCTGGATGTGACCCGGCTTTCGGCCGGTACCTTCGTGGGTGAAGTGGTGATGAAGGAGGAGATTACGCCGTTTCTCGCCGCAGCAAGGGAGAGAGGATGCCGGTATCAGGTGGGGACGGATATGCTGTTTGAGCAGATACCGGCTTATCTGGAGTTTTTTGGGTTTGCGACGACGACTGCGGAGGAGTTGAGGCGGGTGGCGCGGTTGTAGAGGGGTAATTTGCGGTTAGCGAAGCGCAAGTCGGCTTGGGACTGAAGCTCTCAGCGCCCCATAACAGGGCGGTTGGGTGGTCCTTTGGGGGATTACTCGTTGTTGACTGCGTAGATGAACAGAGCGGTCCACGCTGAGCCAATTACAAATATCACTGACCAGAGCCACATTGCCTCTTTTAAGGCGCGCTCGTTCTTCCTTAGGAGGCGCAATAACAGAGACAATATAATTAGAGGGTAAATTTGCGGGGCGACTAAAAGAATTCCAACTAACGCCCCCCCCTGAATTGAAGGGCATCCGAAATTACATCATAGATGTTTTGATAATACCAGTCTGGCCAAATTAAAATATTGAATGATATGAAGAAAATGATAAATATTATTATCATTGATTTTCTTATTAGATGTATCTTATTCACGGTTATATCCCGCAGATGACCCAGTTTTATGTTGAATTTTAATGCTTCGTCGAAGCAAAACTATCCTGCGGGCGTCGATATGAAAAATGCCCAATAGCGTGATATGGAATTCAGCGAAGCACTATAGGGCGCTGTGGCATTGTTTTCCGTTCGAGGCTCGCGGCGACATATGGATTTCAAAGGTTGATGGAAGGTTCATGAGGTGATCCGACAACACTTTCAGCCGTGGCAATTTTCGTCCGATAAATCGCAGAAGCTTACGATTATGATGCCCCGAACGTTGAGCCGCCGGCGCCAGATGAGGTCCACGAACAATTGGGGCTGCTAGAATGGTCCCCGCTTAGCACCCGCCGCACCATCATCCTGAGCTATGGATCTAATCGACGGTCTCGACCGAGTCTGAAAAATCCATTATTGAGTTTAGCACCAGAGAATACTCCAGAAGAATATTGTGAGTAAGCTTTCCGTCCTTAACACGGGTGAGTACGCAAGAGACGTTGCTTTGAATGAGGCCGCGGCCTTCAATTTTGCATCGTCCTCGAATTTCATGGGGTTCGCTGCCTGTCAGACGGGCTGCATCAGAAATTCCACGCTCGGGGAATGTAACATTGATCAAGCCGCGATTGTCGTAGAGCAGCAGCGCTAACAACGGGAGTGCCAACAGGACGTAGAATTTTTTCCGTGGGTTGTTGCTCATTGGCTTAGCAGAGAATTTGCCCCCATCGTCCGAACGGTATGGGCCGCCCCCGCCCCATCATCATCTGCTGGTCGTGCGGCTTCTTATCACATGGCAGGTGATATCGCCGTCACGATCCGGGAAGAGGATTACTTCGACTTTGTATCCGAGTTCGATAGCTTCCCGCTCCTCTTCTAAGCACTCGGCAACGAGTTCTTCTCTAGAGCGGGATGATTTTAGATGGAATCGAAAAGGGGATTCCCTTTTTCCCGCAAATCAGCTTCACCATTGAGACCGGTAAAGGAGGCCGGTCTTTATGGCAAAACCTTTTTCCGATGATTTGCGGGAACGCGTTGTCGGCGCGGTGACGCGCGAAGGATTGTCCTGCCGGGCAGCGGCGAAGCGCTTCGGGATTGGCATCAGCACCGCGATCGATTGGGTGCGGCGCTTTCGCCAGACGGGCAGCGCAGCCCCCGGTCAGATGGGCGGGCACAAGCCACGGGCGATTTGCGATACGCATCGGGAGTGGCTGCTCGAGCGCTGCCGCACACGGGCTTTTACCCTGCGCGGGCTGGTCGCGGAACTGGGCGAGCGTGGCCTGAAGGTCGATTACCGCTCCGTGTGGACCTTCGTGCATGATGAAGGGTTGAGTTATAAAAAAAGACAATGGTCGCCGACGAGCGCGAGCGGCCCGATGTCGCCGCCCGACGGAACCGCTGGCTGAAGCATCGCTATCATGTCGATCCGGCCCGCCTCGTCTTCATCGATGAAACCTGGACGAAGACGAATATGGCGCCGCTCCGGGGCTGGGCGCCGCGCGGCGAACGGTTGCCCGGTCAGGCGCCCTTCGGCCATTGGAACACCATGACGTTCATTGCCGCCCTGCGCGCCGACCGCGTCAGCGCGCCATGGATCATCGACGGCCCGATCAATGGCGAGCGGTTCCTGATCTATGTGGAAAAGGTGCTGGTGCCCGAACTCAAGCCAGACGATATCGTCGTGATGGACAATCTGGGCTCACACAAGGCAAAAGCAATCCGCGCCGCGATCCGCAAGGCTGGGGCCAAACTGTTCTTCCTGCCCAAATACTCCCCTGACCTCAATCCCATCGAAAAGCTCTTTGCCAAGATCAAGCACTGGCTACGCGAGGAACAGGCCAGAACTCGCCACGCGATCGACGAGGCCATCGCAGCCATCCTCAAGACAGTTTCACCACAGGAATGCCAAAACTACTTCAAGGAAGCCGGATATGAACGGACTTAAAATCATCCCGCTCTAGTCATTTCGATGTTCCTTCTGTTGTTGAAGAAGCATCATTTTACACCCGATGATCTGGCGAAATAAGAGGGCGACCGTTGGCGACTAGTCGCGATCGTTCAGGGCCACGGCTTGTATGGATAGCAAGCTGCGTTGTCACATAGCGAAGTGCTTGAGGTCCATCTATCGTATCTCAAAGCGCCAATCCCATTGGTTGTCTGCACTTCATATCGAAACAACCACGCGAACATGGCAGCCCAAATGATGCCGACTATTAAAATGGCTCGCCCTATATCCATTCCGCCCTCCTGGATCATTTGTCGATCATAAGAACGGTATTGGCGCAGCGCAAACCCCACCACCCCATAAACGGGTGAGAAATATGGGGCCGCTTCAGTGTGTGTGACCGTGGTTATGCAAAGGCGGATACTTTTATGCTAGATCACTACTTTAGCAAAATCTACTTTGTTAGGCACCAATGCGAATTCGGTGGATGATACTAGTGACCATGACGAGCCTGTTGATGTGGGCCAGTCTGATTGAGGTAGCCTCCGTGCTTCTCCGAGCCACGGTGCGTCAGAACCTGGAAATTGCACAAATCGAGTGCCGGCTTTACCGGAACTTCATCTGAAACCCAACCGCCCCATCATCGTCTGCTGGGTACTCTACATCGTGAAAGACTCAGATCCCCTCCGGCATCTGGCGGTAGCTTTTGGGCTGGTGAACATTCCTCACCTCAAATCAGTCATTCACCGCGCAGACGCGCGGTGGCTGGATCTCTGTGACAAGCACAGAGATGACGGAGAAGAGGTTACCGCCTCGCCGCTCCTGCCGGCAGCTTCCCCCCTCCTCACCCCTCACCTACAACTTACACCCCTTCGAAAGCGCAGCACTCTCCATCGCCGACACTTTCCCCTTCGACACCGCAACCTCGCCTTCCTTGTCCCCGCCGGCCACGCTCCCGATCGGCACGCCGACCAGAAACACCCCGAAAGCATCCCCATTGGCCGCCGAGATCTGCTGCTTCGACAGGTCGTCGAGCTTCTTCTTTTCCGTGGTGTGTTCCTGAGCGATCCGCTCACAGCTGAGATTGGTATAGGCCTGCATCGGGATGTCGGCCTGGACGATGGCGTCAGGTCTTTTCGCGCAGGAGGTGAGTGCTGCGGCAAGAGCCGCGGCGAGAATGATTTTTTTCATGAGATAACCCCAGTTAGCAGCCGATCTCTAGCATTGCCGCCCGCCTGGCGCGAGTAACGCACAAGAACAACCACAGAAGAATTCCGGGGCGCGGCGGGTAGCGCCGGGCAGCCTCTTGTCCGGCAATGGCAGGTCTTCGCCACTTGAGCGCCCGGATGACTGGCCGGATGACTGACTTGTGCGGATCCTCAAAAAGCAGTTAGCTGCGAGCGTTGGGGACGCTCATTCCTGCGCGGCCGGAAAGCCCGGATAGGCCCGGGCAGATGATACGGCGCTGAAACGCGTCCGCTTTTCGAGGGAAAGCGCGTGCACTGGTCCAAACCCCTGAGGTTGCATCTCGGCGTGCTGGTCGTGGCATCGCTGCTCTGCACGTCGATACCGATCATCTGGATGGCGTTCCGCAGCGGAAGCGACGCGGCGGTGCAGGCCGGCGCCCGGCAGATGCGCGAGATGAGCCAGTTGCTGATCGAGGGATACCGCAATACGCTGCAGCGCGGCGTGGAGGCGGTGGCCTTCGCCTCCGCCCTGCCGCAGCTCACCTCCCCGCCCCCGCAAAATATCAGGGCAAAACAGGAATTCTTCCTGGAAGTCCTGCGCAATGTGCCTGACGCCACGAGCGTCTATGCCGGCTACCCTGACGGCTCCTACCTGCAGTTCATCAACACCGGAAGGCAGGATGTCAGGCGCACCCTCGCCGCGCCCGAAGGCACAGCCCTCGCCATCCGCACGATTGCCCGCAGAGACAGCCCCGATCCCATATCGACGCTCCAGTTTCTCGATGGCGAATCGAGCCTGCTCGAGACGCGGGATGTCGACTATGCCTCCTTCGATCCGCGCGAGCGCCCCTGGTATCAGGCCGCCGTCCAGGATCGCGCGCCGGTTTCCGTCGGCCCCTATGTCACGGGAACGCTCAACGTTCCGACGCTGACGATCGCCGCCCCGATGAAGGACGATATCGAGGTGATCGTCGGCATCAACATTCACCTGCAGACCGTCAGCCGCCTGCTCGATGCGCGCTCGATCTCGCCGCGTGCCCGCGCCTATATCATCGATGCCGGCGGCGATCTCGTCGCCCATTCCGATCCCGACATCATGAACAGGATCATCGACATCTGGTCGAGACGCGCCGGCTCCCTGCATGCGACGGCCAACGGCTTCGATACGAGCCTCGCGAAGGTGGACGGGCTGCGGCAGGATCCGGCCTTTGCCACTGGCGGGCTCGCCCGCATCGATCTCGATGGCGAGACCCATCTAGTGCAGATCGCCCCGGTCAGCGTCGACGGCCTGTTCAAGGCAAGTGCCGCCGCCATCATCGTGCCGATGGAGGATCTGGTGGCGGAAGCCAACCGGCTGCTCGTGCGCAACCTGCTGGTCGCGAGCGCCTTCCTGATCGCCGGTGTCGCCGCATCGGTCACACTGGCGCGCATCGTCAGCCGCTCTCTCAATCGGCTGGCTGACGAGGCCCGCCGGATCGGCGATCTCGATTTCGGCGAGAAGCCTCCGACGCATTCCTGGATCACCGAGATCAACACGCTGGGGACCGCACTCGCCGCCAGCCGCCATGCCATCAGCCAGTTTGCCCTCTATGTGCCGCGCGAAGTCGTGAGGCGGATCGTCAACCCCGAAGGGCGAGCGGTCGCCAAGGCCAGGCGCCAGGACGTGACCGTGCTCTTCACCGATATCAGGGATTTCACCACCATATCCGAACAGCATTCGCCCGAAGACGTGGTCGATACGCTGTCGGCCTATTTCGAGATCCTGAACACAACAGCCGAACGCAATGGCGGCACAGTCGTGCAATATCTCGGCGATTCCATCTTCGTCATGTGGAACGCCCCCGTCGAAGATGTTGATCATGCCGAACACGGCTGCCGCTGCGCGCTCGCCATGAAAGCCGCGATCGACGATCTGAACGAGGAAAACAGAGCAAACGGCCGCCCCGAACTCGTCACCCGCTTCGGCCTCCACACCGGCCCCGCCGTCGTCGGCAGCTTCGGCGCGCTCTCGCGCCAGCAATATACGGCCATGGGCGACACGATCAACGTCGCCTCGCGGCTGGAAGGGCTGAACAAGCAATACGATACGTCGATCCTGGTGAGTGCCGCCATCCGCGATGCGGTGGGCGAACGGTTCGAGCTGCGGTCGCT
This sequence comes from Rhizobium sp. WYJ-E13, assembly GCF_018987265.1. Classification (NCBI taxonomy): domain Bacteria; kingdom Pseudomonadati; phylum Pseudomonadota; class Alphaproteobacteria; order Hyphomicrobiales; family Rhizobiaceae; genus Rhizobium; species Rhizobium sp. WYJ-E13. Next base: position 2,124,130 of record NZ_CP076853.1, read on the forward strand.
GGGTCTGGTGCAGCTCAAGGGGCGGGCCGAGAAGGTCGATCTCTGGGAGCTGATTGGGGAAAGCGGTGGCCGCAACTGACGTCCATGCTGTCGGGCGACGCTCGGCTTGAGCGGAACCTGCCCGAGCACGAAAAAGCCGCCAACGGATGTTGGCGGCTGATCAGGAGAAAGAATTGAAAAGGGTGTTCCGACTCAAGAAAAGGCACCCTTTTCGCGCTGATCCTGGAGTCGTCAGCCGGACAAAAATAAACCGCCAGATCGCCGCCTTCAATCGGACCAAAGTCCCACCTTTCATATCGGCTCGCCGACCAGCGCATCAGAACCGCCCCGCGCCCCATATTATCTCCCTCCCACGGCCACGCGCGCCCTAACGTCCCGCGTGATCGAAAAGGGAGGCGGAAAATTGCTATTGCGCAGGAAATTTTGCTTCTACCTTTGACGCAGACGCGCTGATCTTGTCGCCCTTTTTGAACTCTTCGTCGTAAACGCGTCCGTCCTGCCACACCCAGAAATAGCCAGGCTTTTTCTGCATTTTCAGTCCAAGGGCTTGCTTGGCTTTCTTTTTGCCGCCATCGGAACCCGGCCCGAACCGAGCTTCCCAACAGCGGTCCGTTGTCGGCTCCCCCATCCCGGTGCTGGTTCTGACATCGTTCGACCAGCAAAGCGCGCCGTCCTTGCTTGTCCAAGTGCCATGTCCGGTCTGAAAGTCGCCCTTGTCACCTTTCCAAACAGCAGTGAATTTCCCATCTGGAGCGAAGTAGGCGCCACAACCTTTGCAGGGCCACAGCCATGACCGTCCAGAGAAGAATTTCTGAATTTCGGAGGCAGGCGCAGGTTGACCGCCGCCCTCAAACGTGAAGTCCGCCCAAGCCGTCGTTGCTGCCAGGTGCGTAACGAGTACTGTCGCTGCTGCCAAGCGAAGTGGCCGATGCAGTAGATTTCCCATGACTCCCTCCCAGGTTGAGGCTGACCCCGCAGTTAAGCCGCTGAGGTTGTTGGCTGTCAATTCGCCAAATGGTAGTACGGAGATCGGATGGACACGAGAAGGTTCGCCAATCGCTCCTCGTCGGCCCGTCAAATGATCACCGTCAGGCGAGGACGCGGGTCCGGCCACATGATGAGCCGCAGCAGGTCGCGGGCGGAGGACTGCCCGAGCTTCGATGAAATAAACTATTCGACCGTCGAGACAGCATGCACCTGCATGTCATCCCGCACTTCATAGAACTTGTTCCCGTCGACATAGATAGCGTGGCAACTGGGCTTCTCGCCTTTGGGGGTCGAGCAAGCCTTGTCGCCCTTGAATGTGAGCTTTGTCTTCACGTCAATCATCTTGCCACCGACATCAGCCTTTCCGGTGATGGTACCCTTCTTCCAACTCCAGACGAGATCAGCGATGACGGGCTTCTCAAAGTCGAAAATCTCGACCTTCACATGCTTGCCGTCGGCTAAGGCTTTGAACTCTTCCATCGTGACTTTCTTGGCCCCGGATGGAAGGTCCATGGCATGCGCATTTCCACCTGATAACGACAACGCCAGCGCACCGATGAACGAAAGAAACTTCCTCATGGCGAGATCCCCTACCCTGGGAAAAGACGGCTAATTTACCATCCGGCGCTAGGCCCTTCAACGAAGCGCACCTCCGCCTTTTTGATAGGGTGACGACATGAAATTTAGGCGCCGGCTAACCCATCGCCCACAGCCCCGTCACGACAAATTTCCGACCGGCGATGAACGCCAATGCCGGTGCTGCCAGATCACTCACAAAAATATGACGAACGCAAGTTCATTGCCAATCATCGAACACCATCAGCGAAAGGGCCGGCAGCGCCATCTTATCGGCTGACCGTTTTTAGACTGCAATCAGCGAACGTCATCGCCCTCCTCACGACAGCGCAAAAATCCTCACCTGCCGCCCGATGCCCCTGTGAAAAATTGACGGGTTCTGTCATTCCACTCACACAGTCCTATATCTTCAACACCGGAGCAGACCACCGCACACCGGGCACCTCCCGCAAATGGTGTCGCAATGACATATGAAGCCGACATGGTGATAGTGTGGGATCAGGTCTCACGAGGAGTAGCGATTGTCTTTCGGGGTAAGCCACACTATCTGGACGGGCCTTTCTCGGACAAAAGGAGCGGGATACGTGCTGCAGAATGGTACTGCACCCGATTGGGATGGCGTGACGCAAAGGTTAAACGACGTCCGGTGCCTGCCCCAATCATCATTTGAGCGAGAACGAATACGCCTACGGTCTGCTCGCTCTGTGACCCTATTATTCGACTGGCCGCAAATTCGACTGGCTGCCTAGCAAAAAGCCTGAACGCGTAACAGGTAATCCATAGCGCAACGTCTGCTGTCATAAATACTCGCCAAGAGCGCCTTCTCCGATTCCGCTGGAAAACAGTTGACCCCGCGTCCTCCGACAATCGCCGTCTGACTGACGAGTTGCCGGGTTATTTTGTCGACTCTGTTTTCGGCGAACTTTAGATTTTTCTTTTGGGAACGTTGATTTTTCATCTGCTTGATTGGCCGGAAAGCCATCTGACTACGGTCATTCATCTGAAAGACTTCCTCCTTTGTTTCGAAGAAAACGGTTTAAGTTGGCGGCGCGGGCTCCAGGACGCTCAGGTGCCGGAACAGAATCACAGACGGACCACGCACGACGTCAACCACGTCCCGTATGCCGGCGAACGACTTCGGCTGCCCCTTAGAGCCACGACCATAAGCAACGGGCGTTATCGGAGTTGCGAGATCCCGAGTTTGATAACCTTGATCAAATCCGTCATCCGCTCGCCGCGGCTATTCTGGTATTCTTCCAAGCTCGGGATACTGAGGGTGGCATCGGCGAGCGCAGAAATATGATTGTCTTGCACAACCTTGGCGCCCAGAGCCCAAATCCGGTCAAAGAGTAGCCGGTCTAATTCTTTATCTGACATATGATCCACTGGCTGCTCCATCGTGAAGAGGAAGTCGGGCGAGGAAAAAGGTTACGAGCAGCCCAGAGGAAGTGAACACGACCGAGTTGACTGCGCGGCCATTTTGCTCACGGCACGCGATACATCCAATGGTCCTCACCGAAGGCTTGGTCAAATCATAGGTATCGTCACAACAAGGACGCCGATGAGCGCAGCTGTAAGCACCGATGTTTCGATCAGAAAGACTGCGACTTGCCTTCCCGTCAGGCCAGGAAAAAATTGCTGCATGATTTATTCCTTCTTGAAAAATTTTATTCTACAAGCGCACCGTATCATTGTTTGGCGCCAAATATTTTTTTATTTTCGAAAATACTAAAGTTTTTTAGCGGCAAACGTTTGGCTGCTGCTCGCGGACCGGTCCGACGACGCGGCGCTCACGACAGCGCAAAAATCCTGACTTCCCGCCCGATGCCATGAAGCTCCTCCATCCGCGACACCGAACTGATGCCGCCGTCGCGCAATATTTCGGTGACCTGCTCGTTGCCGACCACCGCCTCCGTCGTCAGGATCACATGCGGTTCGGCGAGCTCCTGCACGCGTGAGGCGATGTTGACAGTCTGGCCGAAATAGTCCTGCCGGTCGTTCATATTGACAGCAAGGCATGGTCCCTCATGGATGCCGATCTTCAGGAGAAGATCCTCGCTACCGCGCTCAGTGTTCAGCTGCAGCATGGCTTCGCGCATCCGAAGTGCTGCCGCCACCGCGCGGTCCGGGCTCGGGAAGGTCGCCATCACGGCGTCGCCGATGGTCTTGACGACGGCGCCAGCCTCGGCCGCGACGATCTCGTTCAGAACCCTGAAATGCGTGCGCACCAGATCGAAGGCCGAGAGATCGCCGACGCGCTCGTAAAGGGCGGTCGAGCCCCTGAGGTCGGTGAACAGGAATGTCAGGCTGGTGATCTTCAGGCGCTGGTCGACGTCGAGCGTATCGGTCCGGTAGATGTCGCGAAAACTCTGGTTCGTCAGAAGCCGCTTGGCCGTTAGGAAAGGCCGCCTGTGGCCCAATATGTCGTGCAGTTCGTCTCCCGCGATGCAGACATTCGGCAGCACCCGGCGATCGGTGTGGTTTTCCACCGTCAGCCGCAGCGGGCCGGGGCGCAGCGAAATCGTTTCGTTCGGCGCATGCCCGTTGCTGAGGACCATCGAGAGGGTCTGCCGTTCGTCCGTCGGTTCGCCCTGCACGTCGATGAACTGCGCAGAATGCGTCACCGCATCGAAGATAATGACGAACGCCGCCGGCAGATGCAGCGAGACGAGAGCCCTCTCGCCCGGCTCCAGCTCGACCTCCTCCAGAAGGACGTGCGCGAACCTTTCTTCGAGATTGTCAGGCAGGTCGACGCCGGTGCTGAAGAAGATCTGGCGGTAATATTCGAGCGAAGGCAGCCGGTCGGGATCGTGGGCGGCGATCCTGCGCACCCGCGGGCTGATGGTGAAGGTGACCTCGACCATCTCGTCGAGGGTCGGTTCGTAGCCGGCAGCGCAGAGCGCGCAGTGATAGCATTCCCGGTCGACGGTTTTGAGCGTCGCGCCGCTGTCGAGCACGCCGCCGCATCCGGGGCAAAGCACGTTCCAGGTCATCTCGAACGCGCCCATGCGGGCCGCATGGAGGAAGGCCGCGATCACTTTCTCTTCATCGAGATGATGCGCCCCAGCGAAGGCGAGCGCATTGATGCGGTTAAGATCGCGATCGGCGCCGTGCCTGACGACATTTTCGATGCAGTCGACCGTCTCGGGATCGGCCGCCTGTCGAAGGGCTGCAAAAAGCACGTCCATTTCGCTCATCGGACAAGTCTCTGTGGGCGCTACGCCACGCCGGACGGCGCCGGCGATAATTATAACACGAGAGTTTCCTGATAGAAATCTTAGCCGGATGTAGCGCTCAAACTTGGAGGCGCCAATCTCTTCATTGCGCTGAATCAAGGTCGAAACGACAAGGTTTCGGCAAGCTGAGGATCGGCATTGCGCCGGGAACCGGTGCGACCCACGTCCCGTGTCTACAGTAACATACGTGGCAGTCGCGCCGGTTCATGCATAATTGCAGGGTCTGTCTCGCGGGCATATCCGGGCGGCGACCGGACACTACAGCATCGGCCCGAAAATCGGGATCGATTTTCGGAAAGCCTGATGCGCAGATTCAAAGAGCTAGAGTATCCTCTGTGCGTCCGAATGGACGCACAGCGCTCTAAGGGGGCCGAACATGGGCTGGAACCGGCTGTATAGCCTGAAGAGCTACATCAAGTCGTCGCTGTGGCTGGTGCCGTTCATAGCCCTGCTCCTCTATATCCTGGCGATCCGCACCGTCTCTCTGCTGGAGCCGTGGCTTGGCTGGATCGAACCTTGGCCTTGGGGCATGGATGGCACCCAAAGGCTGCTCGAGACGATCGTTACGATGACGCTGACATTCGTCGTCTTCACCTTCGGCTCGCTGCTGGTGGCGATCCAGATTGCTGGCGGCCAGCTGACGCCGAGGATCATTGCGACGACGTTGCTGAGCGACAACGCCATCCGCTTAACCGTCGGGCTTTTTACATTCACCCTGCTCTTTTCGACAGGCGCACTGATACGGCTGGAAGCCGCCGTACCGCAGACCATCGTGGAGATCGTGGCCTTTCTCGGTTTTCTGTCCATCGCCGCCTTCCTCTATCTGATCGACTACGCCGCCCGTCTGCTGCGTCCCGTCAGCATCGTCCTGCGCGTCAGCGAGGAAGGTCGCGCTGTCATCGAAGACGTCTATCCCGCGATGGCAAAAGCCGAAGCCGACACGGTCACCACGCACCTGCGCCCCGACACCCAGCCGGACAGGGTCATCCTCTACCGGGGGCGGCCTGCCATCGTGCTTGCCGTCAACAAAAGCCGCCTTCTTGCGCAGGCAGAGAAAACCCGCTCCGTCATCGAGCTCGTCCCGCGCATCGGCGATTTCGTCGCCTCCGGCGAGCCCCTCTTCCGGCTGTACGGCATCCTGTCCCCGGACGAAGACAAGCTGAAATCGCTGATTGCCTTCGGGCCGGAACGCACCCTCGAACAGGACGCGACCTTCGCCTTCCGGATCATCGTCGACATCGCGATCAAGGCGCTTTCGAAAGCCATCAACGATCCGACAACGGCCGTGCTCGCGATCGATCAGCTGCAGCGCCTGCTCTGCTTCGTCGGCAAGCGCGACCTCGGTAGGGAGGAGATCTTCAATCCGGCCGGCGAATTGCGGCTCATCTGCAGGACCCCGGACTGGGAGGATTTCGTAAAGCTGACCTTCAGCGAAATCAGGCTCTACGGCGCCGAAAACTTTCAGATCGCCCGCCGCCTGCGGGCCGTGCTGGAATATGCGCTGCAGGTCCTGCCCGAATTCCGCCGGCCTGCCCTTGAAACGGAAATGGCTCTGCTGGATCGCTCGCTCGCCGAGGTCTACACCTTTCCGGAGGATCTGGAGCTTGCCAGAATAGCCGACACGCAGGGCCTCGGCGGTTCGAAATCCCTTCCCCCGAAAGCGCAATCCGCAACCGGTTCCGTCACCCCTTTTCGCCCTTTGTAGCGGGCAGGAGCACACACGCAAAAGGCCGGGTACGAAAGCAGCTTCCAGACCCGGCCTCCCTTTAAGTCCCGACGCCTATTCCTGAATATCAGGCTCGACGAGACGGGCGAGGTTGCGTAGCGATTCCTGCCAGCCGAGATAGCAGGCCTCCGGCGGGATGAGGTCAGGGATGCCGGCCTGCACCACATGGAGTTCGGTGCCGACCGAAACCTTCGTCAGGGTCACCGTCACGTCCATTTCGCCGGGCAGGTTGGCGTCGTCGAACTTGTCGGTGTAGCGAAGCTTCTGGCCGGGAACGAGCTCCAGATACTCGCCGCCGAAGGAATGGCTGTGGCCGGTGGTGAAGTTGCGGAAAGACATCTTGTGTGTGCCACCCACGATCGGTTCCAGATGGTGGACCGTGCAGACAAAGCCGTTGGGGGGAAGCCACTTGGCAACGGCATCGGCTTCCAGGAAGGCGCGGTAGACCTTGTCCGGGGTGGTTGCCAGGACGCGGTGAAGGCGAATTGTGCTTGGCATGATGATTCTCCCTTTGGATTGAACTTTGGCAATGCCTCTAGGACGGGCCTGATCTGGCCGATCCGACACGGCGCTCGATTTTTTTGCTTCCGCCCTCTCGTCTGCCCGCGATGGAGGACCGCATCCCGACCTTCCGCCGAGGCGGTGCATGTTTCAAGCTTGCTAATTGGAAAACAGCCGATCGGGCGTGGATGGCTGTCGGTATTGGCCTGCCTCAAACGTTCTTTGGTCGACGAGGCAATACTTCGGAAATTGAAACGATAGTTTGGAGATTGAAAACATGGCGCTCAAGCGGATGGACAATGTAGGAATCGTCGTCGAAGACCTGGATGTGACGATCGATTTCTTTCGCGAACTCGGCCTCAATCTCGAAGGACGGGCCATGATCGAGGGAGAATGGGCCGGACGCATCACCGGACTGGGCGATCAGCGTGTCGAGATCGCCATGATGCGCACACCTGACGGACACAGCCGGCTGGAGCTCTCCCGCTTCCTCGCGCCTGATGTCGTCGCGGATCATCGCAACGCACCGGTCAACGCGCTCGGCTACCTCCGCGTCATGTTCGCCGTCGATAACATCGATGACACACTTGAAAGGCTCCGCAATCGCGGTGCCGAACTCGTCGGCGAAGTCGTGCAGTATCAGGAGGCGTACCGGCTCTGCTACATCCGCGGGCCTGAAGGGATTCTCATCGGGCTTGCTGAGGAACTCGGCTGAGTACCGTATCGATCGGGGCTTCGGTGCCCCGATCCTTAGCCGCCCTTCCCCTTGCGCGCCGCCTTGCCGGCACTCGCCCGCTTGCCCGCCACCTCCACCAGCCGGCGAAAGGTCGGGCATTCCATATGCGAGGGCGCCGGGCATTCGGCCACGTGCCGCAGCGTGTCGCGCAGCGCCGAGAGCTGGCGGATCTGGCGGTCGATCTCGTCGGCCTTCTCGTGGAGCGTTGCGCGCGGCAAATCCGGGCCGCCGGTCCCGCCGAACATGCCGGAAATTTCCGTGAGCGAGAAACCGGCCGTCTTGCCCATCGAAATCAGCGTCAGCTGCAACAGCACCTCTGGCGGAAACTGCCGGCGCAAGCCGTGGCGGAAGACCGAAGTGATGAGCCCGACCTCCTCGTAATAGCGCAACGCCGAAGGCTTGATTCCGCTTCGTGCGGAGACCTCTCCGATATCCAGAAATTTCATGCTTGACCTCAAGTCGGCTTGAATTGGTAGCCTGCTCTTGAACGACATTTCAAGCAAGAGGATATCGATATGCAACAGGCAGAAATAACCGGATCGGAGAACGCGGCAAGACGAGGCGCCACACTGACGCTGTCGCTCTCGATGCTGCTCGCCTCGCTCGGCACCAGCATCGCCAACATCGCCCTGCCCAAACTCGCGGAGGATTTTTCGGCGCCCTTCGCCCAGGTGCAGAGCGTCGTCGTTGCCTATCTCGCGGCCCTGACGATCTCGGTCGTCATCGTCGGCCGGCTCGGCGATCTCTATGGGCTGAAGCGCATGCAGCTTGCGGGCCTCGGCCTGTTTGCCATCGCCTCGTTGCTTTCGGCCATGGCACCCGATCTGACGCTGCTGATGGCGGCGCGCGCCGCTCAAGGCGTCGGCGCGGCCTTCCTGATGACGCTCTCGATGGCGCTGATGCGCGAGACGGCGAGCGAGGCGCGCATCGGACGCGCCATGGGCCTGCTCGGCACCGTCTCCGCGCTTGGCACGGCGCTTGGCCCGTCGCTCGGCGGCGTATTGATCCCGCTTGCCGGCTGGCGCGGCATTTTCTGGGTGCAGGTTCCGCTGGCGGGTCTGGCGCTGATCCTCGCCATCGCGACACTGCCGGCTGACAGGGCCAGGGGCAAGACGCGCCCGGCGGGCCTGCTTGCCATGCTGGAACGGCGCCTCGTCCCCAATCTCGTCGTCAACATCGTGGTCGCCGCCGTGATGATGACGACGCTGGTGGTCGGCCCCTTCTATCTCGGCCTGGCGCTTGGTTTGAAGCCGGCCTGGGTCGGCCTCGTCATGTCCGTCGGCCCGGTCATCTCCATCGCCAGCGGCGTGCCCTCCGGCCGGCTGGTCGATGCCTGGGGTGCTGCCCGCGTCCTGTCGATCGGCCTTGCGATGCTCGCCGCCGGCGCTTTCCTGCTGGCGATCCTGCCTGGGCTTTCAGGCGTCGCGGGCTATGTCGCCGCCATCATCGTGCTCACACCCGGCTACCAGCTTTTCCAGGCTGCCAACAATACGGCAGCCCTTGCCGATGTGCCGAAGGACCGGCGCGGCACGGCCTCCGGCCTGCTCGGCCTGTCGCGCAATATCGGCCTGATGTCAGGCGCATCCCTCATGGGCGCCGTCTTCGCCTATGGCGCCGGCACGCAGGATTTCATCCATGCGGCGCCGGCGGCGATCTCAGCCGGCATGCGGCTGACCTTCCTGCTCGCCGGCGGGCTGATGCTGTCAGCCATGGCCGTTGTCTTCGTTGGCGCCTTCGAACGGACATCGGCCAAGGCATAATAGTCCGTAACCTGCCTCGGGCGGTGCTACCGCCGCTAGAGGCAGCCTCTGCTAAAACAGCCACACCACGCAGGGCAACTCAGGCAAATACGGTAATGCAGACGGCCGTCCAGATTAACCCCGTCCCCAGTGCCATCGCTCGCCTGGCGACGGCGACCTTGTCTGCCTCGTCCTCCGCGACAGGTGTGGTCACGATCCAGGGCACGCAACCAAGTGCTGCAAATCCGATGACAGCCACAGTCATCACAAGATAATCGACTGCACGCCAGCTCCCCTGTTCATAGACCCCCCAGTAACCCAGAAAGGCCATTCCGACTGCAAACATGGTGGCGGACGCAGAGCAAAGCCCTGTCACGGAACCGGTCGGTGCATGCAGGTTGCTTTTCTCACGTGTCTGCGAGCTCATGACGCAATATCCACGACGGTTGGCTGTCCCTTCCGCAAATATGTCAGGAATTGAACGCGGCGTGAAGCGCTGGTGCCCCGTATGGGACATCAGCGCGTTCCCCGCCTTTGCTACAGCAGCCGAACCGACATCCCACCATCGACGATCATCGGGCTGCCGGTCATGAAGCTCGACTGGTCCGACAACAGGAAGAGCGCTGCCTGCGCGATCTCTTGAGCCGCGGCCATCCGCTTCATCGGATGCAGGCCCGAGATATAATCGAGGAATTCGGGGTTATTCTCCCCGCCGGCAGGCGTGATGGTGCCGCCGGGAAGCAAGCTGTTGATCCGGATGCCATCGGCCGCGTAATCGGCGGCGACCGATTGCACGAGGCCGATCAGGCCCGCCTTGGAAGCTGCATAGGCCCCCATGCCCGGCAAGCCGCCATTGCTGTATCCGACGAAGGACGAGGTGAAGACGATCGAGCCGCTGCGCTGCGCTTTCATGACCGGCAGCTGCGCCTTCAGCGCAAAGAAGGCGCTCGTCAGGTTCGTGGAAGTCACCGCCTCCCAATTGGCCACGCTCATCTCCGAAAACGCCCCCATCTCGCCGACTATGCCGGCATTGTTGAAAGCGCCGTCGAGCCGGCCGAAAGCATCGAGCGCCCGGTCGACCAGCGCCTTCGCGTAGGTCTCGTCGCGCACATCACCGGCGAGAGACACGGCCGTGCCGCCGCTTTCATTGATCTCGGAAACCAGCGCCGAGAGGTTCTGTGCCCGCCGCGCGCCGAGCACGAGTTTCGCGCCCCTCCCCGCAAACAGCCGGGCGGCGGCCGCTCCGATGCCGCTGCTCGCGCCGGAAATGATGATGATCTTGCCGTCCAGTTCCATATCCAAACCTCCTGTTTTGATGGTCATGGAGGGGTAGGAAATATGAGAAGCGGCAGCCACCCGATTCCGGATCGGCGGCCTGCCAGCCGACACTGAAACCCGTTAACCATCTCCCGCTCTCTAAGACCATAGTCCGGCGGATGCCGGACCTCGGTCCGATGCACGCCCCGCGTTTCGCGCCTAACATCGCCTTCATTCGATAGCGGCCATCCCGAGTCGGCTATCTCACGATTTTTGATGAATTATCCTGCGAGGAGATCCGGATGCGTATCGCAACTCTTGCGTCCATAGCCGCACTTTCGATGATCATGGCGTCCAGCCCGCTGACGATCACCGGCGCCGATATTGCCGCCATGGCAAAAGGCGGTGGAAACGGTGGCGGCAACGGCGGCGGTAATGGCGGAGGCAACGGCGGCGGTGGCGGCAGCAGCAATGGCGGCGGCAACGGTGGCGGACAAAGCGGCAGTCACGAATACCGCGGCCACCAGTCCGGCACTTCCCGGATGGGCATTTCATCGCACGACGGTTCTAAATCCGCGAAGGGCAAATCCGGCGAGGCGAAGACGAAATCGCTCACTGCGAAAAACGCCGCAGCCGATATCAAGCAAAAGAACCTCGCCTCCGAGCTAAAGGGCCTGAACTCTCTCAACCGCAGCTACAAGGCCTATATGCACACGTCCGATCCGAAGATGACCGCGATCGCCGCCTATGCGATGGCCTATGCCCAGTTTGAACTCGATAACGGCATCGAGCCTTCAGTCGACGACCCGGTCCTCGGCGACGCGGCATTGGAGGATGCGCTGGCTTCCGCAACGCGCAGCGGCGAAGTGAGCCCAGAGGTCCTCGCCGAGGCCAAGACCATCCTCGGCGTTGGAGAAGCCGACGGCAAAATCGATCAGATCCGTGATTCCCTGTCCTACTCCGCCCCGACCTCGACAGGGAATTAACGGCTCCTCGATCCGCCGGGCACCATGCCCGGCGGATCGATTGCGCTTGTCATGGGCTTTCCCATTGGCAGGATAGTTTCTTCCCCCTGCAGCTGCACCCGCTTCCCGCGACATCCCCAGCCGACCTGCAACAGGCTTCGAGCCGAGACCGAAAAAACCCGCGAAAGACCTCTTGGGCCGGACCCAGCGTCATAGTTTCGAAAGGGTTCCGAGACAGCGCGGGAGGCGTGATGGACGCCAAGGAACGGGAACTGGCTGACGGCGCCGCAATGGGCTCTTCTTACGCCTGCTCCTCGATCGTCACTTGCGCCACATCAGGCGCGCCGCTGTTGATCCGCGTCGCGATGAAATGGCCGACAGCCACCGCCGCGATGCAGAGCACGACGGACGCCGCAACATTGATGCAGGCCCGCACCACGGCACCTGATCGCAGCAGATCGAGCGTCTGCAGGCTGAAGGAGGAGAAGGTCGTATAGCCGCCACAGAAGCCGACGATCACGAAAAGGCGCATGGTATCGGAGACCGGGAAGCGACCGTTGGCGAGCGTCAGCGCGCTGAAAAAGCCGATCACCAGCGAGCCTGTAATATTGATGATGATCGTGCCCCAGGGCAGACCACGGCTGATCGGCATGGCGAGGACAGAGACGGCGTAGCGGGCGAAAGTGCCCAAGGCGCCGCCGGCCATGACGATGAGACAGGTATAAAACGACATGCTCGCTCCAAAAATCTCGGACGGGCAATAAAAAACCCGCCTTGCAGCGGGCTCCGGACAGATTCCCACCGCGGTTGAACACGGTAGGAGTCATCAGCCTTTACGGCGGTTTCGGGGGTACTCCATCCCCATCGAGGTCGATATATAGCGCGGGCTGCGGTGGAATGGCAAGGGGTGAGAGATGGATGATCTCACCCCGACAGACACCCATGAAAACGCTCGGTCTCCTGGTACGGCCGGCTCGCCCGCCAGACTGTTATTTCCCGCGCGGCGGCCTGCGGGTTTTATCGCTCTTGTCCTTGGCGGAAGATGTCTTTGCATCGAAGGCCTGACCGAAATTGGTGCCTCCCAGGTGCCCGCCGCCGCTGGTGTTGGCCACCTGGCGCGCGGCACGTCTAAGAAGCGCTGCAGCATTCGTCTTCGTCATTGTTGTTCTCCTGAACAAACCGGCTTGAAAACAAAAAGGCCGGGACTGGCCCGACCTTTCCAAGGTTCGCATATCCGCAGTGCCAGTACATCCGTGGTCAAAGCGGGGTGCGAGCCGATTGATTATGCAGAACCGAGGTTCTGCGCCGCGTTCTTGCCGCTGCGGCTGTCGCGGACCAACTCGAAAGTCACCGACTGGCCTTCGCGCAGCGCAGACATGCCGGACTGCTCGACAGCCGAAATGTGAACGAACACATCCGGCGAGCCGTCGGTCGGCGAGATGAAGCCAAAGCCCTTGGCCGTGTTGAAGAATTTGACGATACCAGTATTCATGCACCATTTCCTTTCAATCGCAAAGAATTACCAAGCCCGCTGTGTGCAGGCGATAAATGGTCGAGCTTGAGAGGAAAGATTAGCCAATGCGCATCTTGCGCAGAAACGAAGCTGACGAAGCAAATTCGATAAGCTGAACATAGGGAGCATTTGTGTTCGGAACAAGGTATATTTTATTTTTATTAATTTCGCCGGCTGTTGTGGAGGCAGCAAAAAGGGCGCATCTTGATCGGGTCAGCAGCCATTTTCACGGGCGCTGTTGGTTAAGGGCATCCACACCCTGGCCCCGACCAGAAGGAGGACTGAATGTCTTCCACGATCCTGATGCATCCAATCGCGATGTCCCCAATTACGATGTCTTCGGCCGGCGAAACCGTTCTTGACAGCGACGATATGAATCTGCTGGCCCGTGTGCTCCATCGAGCCGGATATGACCAGGCTGCCGAGCCGGCGCTGTTCGTGCATGCTGCAACCCAGATCCGTTCGCTGTTCGCAAGCGGCATCCGCCATGAAACGATCCTCATGGCAGCGCTTCAGAATGCCAGCGATTATTCCGGCGTGGCCGATCCCTTCGTCAAGCGCCGCTTTGCCATCCAGGGCCTGCCGCCGGTCGGCGCCGCGCCGGCAGCATGATGCGCAAGAGAACGGATACGCCCGTAGGTGAACGGCATCTGCAGCTCGTGCATTCCAGACCGGCCAATGCGGCCGATCTGGAATCCGAAGTCTCGGCATCGCTTCACCGCGCGGGCGATATCGATGCGACCTATATTTTCGTATCGGCGCATGATGGCGGCGTCACCCTTGCGGGATGGGTGCCGCTCTACACCCAGATCGAGCGGGCGGCGGATGTGGCGTGGGGCGTCGGTGGCGTGAGGCACGTTTTAAACGAGCTGTCCTGTTCGCTCTGAAGGGAAACACATGCCGGTACCCTTCGAATCCATGCCGCAGGAAGAACGCCTCGCCATCATCGAGCTGCTGGTCGCCCATCTTGCCACGGCCTCATCCGACGCGGCGGCTGCCGGCAACGCCTCGCTGCACGCCGAAATCGGCAAGGTTTCGGGACGGCTGAAGACCTGCCGCGAGCAGATCTCCGCCAGCGACCCGGCATCCGCCAGGCCCGTCGTCTCCGCAGCGCTGCGCCTGCTGTCGCACCTGCAATCCAGAGCTCCCGGCGCCACGGCATCTGCCCGTACGGATTTCTGCTGATTTGGCAGCCGCCGGGTCGTCCACGCGCAGCGGGTAGTGTGCTGAAGGACCGATCGAGACCCGTGGCTCGACCCCAGTCCGGCAGGACAGAGGGGGGTGAGCCCCACGATACGCCCCTATTCGTTAATCCTCACTCGCACCAGCCGCCGCCTCGAACAACTCCGGCACCGCCGGGTTCCTGCCGGCTCGCGGTGCGCACAGCACCACATCGAATTCCGGTGCATCCACAAGCACCCGCGACACCACACCCTCAGCAAGATCACTGCACAACGATTGCGGGATCAGCGCCACCCCCAGCCCCTCCTGCACCAGCCGGATGATCGTGTGCTGCAGGCGCGGCTCGAAGGCATAATGCGGGATGACGCCGCCGGATGCGCAATAGAGGCCGATCGCCGTGCGCAGCGTTGGCGCCACGGTTGCGGGCGCGGCGATCAGCCTTTCGCCCGCAAGCGACTGCGGCCCGATGGTTTCGGCATCAGCCAGCCTGTGGCCCGACGGCACGATCAGGCACAGCCGGTCGCGGGCGAGCAGTTGCGTGCGCAGATGCGGTGCAGGACCGCCGCCGAAGGTGACGGCCGCATCAAGTTTGCCTTCGGCCAGCATCTCCTCGATATCGGTGGGTATGCGCTCTTCGAGGATGAGGCGCACATCCGGCCGCGCTTCGGAATAAAGCCGCACCAGCGCCGGGATGACGCTATGGGCGGCATGCATCATGAAGCCGAGCTTCAGCTCGCCCTTCATGCCGCCGGCGACCAGTTGCACATCGCGGCAGGCGGCATCGAATTGATCAAGCACGGCGCGGCAATCGGCAAGGAAATGCTGGCCGGCCGGCGTCAGCGCCACATTGCGCGAATTGCGCTCGACGAGTTTTGCGCCGAGCCGCTTCTCGATCGCCGCGATCTGCCGGCTGAAGGGCGGCTGGCTCATGTTCATGCGCGCCGCCGCATGGCCGAAATGCAGCGTTTCGGCCAGCGCCACGAAATAGCGCATATGACGTGTGTCCATTCAATACCCCAGAAGTATCAATCAGCATCCAAGATGACATTGGATTATCTCGATCCCAGGCGATAGGCAATGATCGCCCAGCCAAGAATGACATCCGAGTTGCCCCATGCTGACGAACCTGACGATTGTCCTGCCGATCTTCGCCCTCATCCTCGCCGGCTGGATTGCCCGCAAGACCGGCGCGCTCGGCGAAAATGCCACGCGGGAGGTCAACCGGCTGGTCGTCTATCTTGCCTTGCCGGCGCTGCTCTTCGACATCATGGCCAATGCCAAGCCCGCCGAGATCTGGCAGCCGGGCTTCATTCTCGCGTTTACATCAGGCTGCGCCGTCATCTTCGGCGCCACGCTCTGCTGGCGCATCGCCAAAGGCCGGCATCTCGCCGATGCCGCGATCGACGGGCTGAACGCGAGTTACGCCAATACCGGCTTCATCGGCTTTCCGCTCGTCCTGTCCCTGGTCGGCGACACCGGCATGGCGCCGACGCTGATCTCCACCATTCTCACCGTCTGCGTGCTCTTCGCCGTCGCCATCATCCTCATCGAAGGCGGCCTGCAATCCGAAAATCGCCGACGCGATATCGCCATCAAGACTGCCCGCTCGCTGGCAAAAAACCCGCTGCTCGTCGCGCCCGCGCTCGGCGCGCTGGTCATGGTCTCGGGTGTGGCGCTTCCCGCCCCCGTGCATGCCTTCCTGAAGCTCTTGGGCGGTGCCGCCTCGCCCTGCGCGCTGATTGCGCTCGGCCTGTTTCTCGCCGGCACCAAGGCCGGCGAAGCGAGCGCCCGGGCAACGACGACAAGCATTCTCGTCGGCCTGAAGCTGATCGCGCAACCCGCCGTCACCTGGGTCATCGCCGCACCGCTCCTCAACCTGCCGCCGACCGCCGCCCATACCGCCGTGCTGCTCGCAGCCCTCCCGACCGGCACCGGCCCCTTCATGCTGGCAGAATTCTACGGCCGCGAGGCGAGCCTCACCGGCCGCGTCGTGCTCGCCTCCACGGTGCTCTCGGTGCTGACGATCTCGGCCTATCTGGTGGTTGCAGGCCATTGAGGCGAAGCCGCAGGTAACGAGACCGGGCTTTGACAGGTGAAAACCAGATCGCACACGCAGCAAGCAGAAAAAGAGTAGTTTATTCTTCTCAATAGCTCCTTATACATACAGAAGTTGCAGCGCTTGGGGAGCGACACATGAGACGATTGCTATCGTTTTTGGCTATTATCGGATTGATCGCATCGGTCGCGGCTGCGGAAGATGTAAAAAAGCCAACCGTCGATTTATGGATCAACGAGATTGGAGCCGAAAATCCTCTGATGGAGGCGATCCTCAAAGATCATATGGATGAAGCGGTTCGGATAGACAGCCTGCTTCAGGCGGAGAATCCCGAAGCTGGTCAAAACGCGATGGTCGCAGTCCAGCGGAAATACAGCAACCGTGCATTTTCGCGCGCCAGTGATGCGGCAGCAATCCAGGTGATCAAGAAAAGCGCTGAAATCATCGACTTCTTTAGCGAAAACTATCCGCAAGGCTGCTTCGAGCTGCTCCACAAACAACTGTCATTCAAGGCAGTATCAATCCTCAACGAAAAACGCATCTACTCGCCTTATCAGGAGATCCAGCGGCTTGCTTACGAGGACGGAAAAAACCGAGCACCGGTTGAGAGAATGGACATAGCAACCATGTACGACGTCGTGACCAAGGATTTGGGAGTAAGCGATGATGAGATCGACATGATCGTGAAATCCGAGAGTACTCCCGCGCCGCACCTTTGTTCAATCATGAAAAAGTACCTCAATATCGAGGCCGTACGAGAGTCCCAGAGGGGCCAATATGCAAGGGCGAACATCTCTTCGAAGAGAGCGGAATGACGATATGGCAAAGGTTCATGCACCTATGGCAATATTTTACGCTCGCGTGGATCGTCGCTCTTACACTGGTGTGTTGGCCGCTCGTTGCGAATGACGCGTGGTGGACGGGCACGGCGAAGGTCGAAGATTACGCATTGACCGAGTTGCCGATACGCTGCGTTGAGGCCCGTGGCACATTTGCCGTTGACTATGAAATGCGCGATCCAGCCGAACCATGGAACCGCGACCCCTATGAATCGTACGATCTGGCCTGCTGGTACGGTGAGAAGCAATTCAAAGCTCTCTGGCCGGAACATAAGGATACGCCGTTCGCTGAACTTTCGGTCGCGCAATACAACTCTTTGGGCTGGACGCAGACTGACCCGGCCGGCGCTTACAAGGGGACCAAGTTGGCCGCGCTCATCCTATTCATTCCGCCATCAATATTGCTTTCGCTCGGATGGCTGCTTCGGCTCGCGTATTCAGGTCTACCGCCAACCGCCTCATAGGCACAAGACGTGGCTTTCCCGTCTGGATGCACCGGGTATTCAGCGATCAGAGCGAACCGCCGCTCAATCTGGAGGCCTAGAAGAGCCCGATCAGCCGGGCCGAACTGATCATCAGGCCGGCAATCGCCACCAGCACAAAGGCGCACACGAGAATAAAAAAGATCCGGTTCTTCACAATGTCTCCTTGGGGCTGCTGCGGGCAAGGCGCATCATCGACACCAGCCAATCCGCCACCTCATAACCGATCTCATCATTGCCCACTACACTATAAAAGTGCAGGATCAGCCGCCGCATTCATTCGATCTGACATTGAGGGAAGCCGGGGCCAATCATGTCATCCATCACCACAGGCAATGAAGAGCAATATAGCGACAGCAAAAAGCTTGCCGCCCGCGGGCGCCTGAACCGGGAATATACGATCGCCGAAACCGGCTGGTTTCCCTGGGTGGCGAGGCATCTGCCGCTCAAATCAGGAGATCGCGTGCTGGATGTCGGCTGCGGCCCCGGCTGGTTCTGGGCTTCGGTGGTAAATGAACTGCCCGATGATCTTGCCCTCACCCTTGCCGATCTCTCCCCCGGCATGCTGCAGGAAGCACTCGAGCGCTGCCACCCGCTCGCCTTCGCCGAAGTCACAGGAAAGCAGGCCGACGCCACCGCCCTGCCCTTCGAAGACGGCTCCTTCGATACCGTCATCGCCATGCACATGCTCTACCATGTCGCCGATCAAGCTAAGGCGATTGCCGAAATGCACCGCGTGCTGAAACCGGGCGGTCACCTTGCGGTGACCACCAATGGTGCGGGCAACATGCGCGGCATGTATAAACTGACGACGGTGTTCGGCAGCCCGCCCTACGACCCGGCGGGTGCGGCCTTCGGCTATGAGACGGCAGAGCGGCTGATGCAGGCGCAGTTCGGCAATGTGACGATGACGGAACACCCGGCGCATATGCGGATAACGGAGCCGGAAGATGTGTTTCTGGCGCTGACCTCCTATCCGCCGGGGGATCGGGCTGATGAGGCCGAGCTCGCCGCGTTTCGGGCGGCGATATCAGAGGCATTCCGGGCGGGCGGCGGTGTGCTTGAGGTGGGCAAGGAGACCGGGTTGTTTATCAGCCGGAAGGTAGGGTGAGAGCGTGCCTCGCTGCTTAGTTACCCGAGCAACTGCGACCTCACCCTATCAGCTTTCCCTCGGTCCAGAATTCTTGGACCTTGATCCACCATTTGCTCGTTTCTGACCGCAACCATGGAATAAAATCCTCAGGCTGAGCAACGTTGTAAAAATGCTCGTTCTGCAAGTCTTCGAGCAGCCCGATCGTCACTGCTTCTTTGACATAGTCGTCGCCGCTGATGTGCCAGCGTTCGACGACGTCAAAGACCGCATCTAACCGCTTCGTGTCACCTGCCTCGAGATGCTCAATCAGATGACGCGCAAGGTCATTGAGAGCCAGGTAAAGCGGTAGCTCGTCTCCATCAGGCAGAAATGTCGCCAGGAAGGCCTCCCATTTTCCTCGAAAGGATGGATCGGCCAGCAAGAGCGGCTCAAACATATTCGAGCGATCGAACTCGAATTGGTTCATATCGATATTTCCCTTCGGTGGTGGCTGTGTTTCATTGCGCGACATCCGCTCGAGAAGGCAAGGCTTACTTTGGGCACCAACGCAACCCTCCCCACCCCTCATTCCTGTGCTTGTCACAGGAATCCAGCCTGCCCAAGTCCTTGGGCAGGAAAGACTATTTTCCTTGAAGTCTATTAGCGAGCGCTATCGCGCAGATAGGCAACGCGCTGGTTTTCCGTGAAAGAGTCCTCTCGGCTTGCCGACGCAAGCCGGCTGGATTCCTGTGACGAGCACAGGAATGAGGGAGGAGAGATTTCACCCCCACAACCATCTCCACGTTAGCCCTACCCCAACTCAAGAGGTTGGTTCATGGCTACCGTTGTCTCTATCTGCAATCTCGCCCTTTCCAATATCGGCAAGGACAATATCAACGATCTCACCGAAAAGAGCGCCGAAGCACGCGCCTGCAACCAGTTCTATGCGCAGACGCGCGATGTGCTCTTGCAGTCCTTTCCTTGGGCTGCGGCCGGCAGGACGCTGGCGCTGGGCGCGCTCGACAATGACAAGCCGGGTGTCTGGCGCCATTCCTATGCGCGGCCGGCCGATTGCCTGCAGATCCGCTGGATCAGGCCGCGATATTCCGCTGATGCCGCAGCGCTGCCGGAGACGCTCAACCCCGATCTCGACGAGGCCGGCCGCGAGATGCAATATGCTTATGCGCTCGAGGGCGACCGGCTCTATTGCGACCTCTCGCCCGCACTCCTGCGCTATACCTGCCGCCTGACCGACCCGACGAAATATGCGCCGCTCTTCCTCGAGGCGCTCTCCTGGCATCTGGCCGTGCGGCTTGCCATGCCGCTGACGCGCGATCCGAAGATCCGCGCCGATGCGATGGCGCTCGCCCAAAGCAGCCAGCGGGCCGCCGAACAGGCCGAGGCCAATCAGGTAAGGCACACCAGCGAGAATTTCGTCAGCGAGCTGATTGCGGTGCGCGCCCATGGCTGATTTCCGCGCCTACCAGCCCTCCTTCACAGCCGGTGAACTCTCGCCGGCCCTCGGCGCCCGCGTCGATCTTACCAAATACCAGAGCGGCCTGCGCACGGCACTGAACGTCTTCGTCCATCCGCATGGCGGTGTGTCGAACCGGGCCGGGCTGCAATTCATCCACGAGATCAAGGACAGTTCGAAACAGGCCCGGCTGATCCGCTTTCAGTTCAATACCGAGCAGACCTATATCCTCGAATTCGGCCACCAATATATTCGCATCTTCCGCGATGGCGGCCTGGTGCTGTCGGGTGCGGCCCCCTACGAGGTCGTGACCGCCTATACTGATAATGACGTGCAGGACCTCGTCTTCGTGCAGGAAGCCGACGTGCTCTATCTCTGCCATGTCAATCATCCCGTGCGCAAACTCGGGCGTCTCGCCGATAGCAACTGGACGCTGACGACGGTTCAGTTCAAGCCGCTGATCAATCCGCCCGCAGGCACTCCCTCCGTCACCAAGCCCGGCGATACATCAGGCAAGCCGGGCTATGTGGCAACCACATACCGCTATCGAGTCTCCGCCGTGGCCGACAGCGGCGAGGAAAGCCTGCCGTCCAACGCCGGTGCCGTCGTCAACGACCTCGCCATCCAGGGCGGCATCAACCGTGTCACCTGGGCGGCGGTTTCGGGTGCGGCGCGCTACATCGTCTACCGCGACGACAACGGCATTTTCGGCTATGTCGGCGGCACGACGGGCCTGACCTTCGACGACGAGAACATCACGCCCGATCTCTCCGATACGCCGCAGACGGGCCGCAACCCCTTCAATGCTGCGGGCGACTATCCGCGCTGCGTAACCTTCATCGAACAGCGCCTCGCCTTCGCCTCGACGCAAAACGACCCACAGGCCGTCTGGCTCAGCCAATCCGCCAATTACGAGAATTTCGGCGTCTCCTCGCCCGCCAAGGCAAGTGACGCCGTGACCTTCCGCATCCGCGCCCGGCAAGTGAACGAGATCCGCTCGATGATCTCTGTGCGCGGCCTGCTGCTGCTGACGTCGGGTTCCGAATGGATCGTCACCGGCGGTTCGGCCGCCGATGCGATCTCGCCCTCCGCCATCAAGCTCGATAACCAGGGCTATCGTGGGGCCGCCAAGGTGCAGCCGATTGTCGTCGGCAATACGGTGCTTTTTGCCCAGCGCCTTGGCGGCGTGGTGCGCGATTTCTCCTACGATTACACGCAGGACAGCTATGTCGGGAAGGATCTGACCATCCTCGCCCGCCACCTCTTCAAGGGCCGCGAGATATCGGCCTGGGATTATGCGCAGGCGCCGGATTCCGTCGTCTGGGTGGTGCTCGATGACGGTGCGCTGGTCTCGCTCACCTACATGAAGGAGCAGGATGTCTGGGCCTGGACCCGCCATGAGAGCGGTGCCGATGCCTTCTTCGAGGATGTGACCGTCATCGAGGAGAATGGCGAGGACGTGCCCTATTTCATCGTGCGCCGCACGATCAATGGCACTGAGAAGCGCTATATCGAACGGCTGCACAGCCGCGCCTTCGATGATGTCGAGGACGCCTTCTTCGTCGATTGCGGGCTGACCTATTCCGGCCCGCCGGCCACGACCATTTCCGGCCTCGGCCATCTCGAAGGCCAATCCGTCGTGGCGCTGGCCGATGGCAATGTCGTGCGCAATCTCACCGTCGCAGGCGGAGCCGTGCGGCTGCAGAACGCGGCCTCGAAAATCCATATCGGCCTGCCGGTGACGGCGGCGATCCAGACGCTCGATCTCGATGTCGGCCAGGTGCAGGGCCTCGGCACCGTGCAGGGTCGCTCGAAATCCGTCTCCGAAGTGACCTTCCGGGTGGAAAATACCCGCGGCATATTCACCGGTCCTGCCGATGGCGAGCGCGATGGCAATGTGCTGGTGGAATACAAGCAGCGCCGCGATGAAAACTGGAACGAGGCGATCAGCCTCTATACCGGCGATCTCACCATCACCCCCTATTGGGACTGGAATACCAGCGGCGCCATGTGGGTAAAACAATTCGACCCGCTGCCGATGACGATCCTCTCCATCATGCCGGATGTCACCCTTGGCCGCTGAGATTGCCATCGTACCCGCCCGGCCCGGCCATATCAGAGAGATTGCCGGGCGCATGCGCCGCGCCGATAGCGAGGAGGTCTTCGCCGCCTCCGGACGCTCGCCGACCTCGGCGCTTTCCTTCTCCTACCGCCATTCCTCGCTTGCCTGGAGCGCGCTCTTCAATGGCCGGCCGGAGGTGATGTGGGGTGTCGGCGATATCAATATCCTGACCGGCATCGGCGCGCCCTGGCTGCTCGGCACGGATGCGGTCGAAGAGAATTTCCGCGCCTTCCTGCGGATATCGCGCGATTGGCCGGCTCAACTGTTGAGCCGCTATCGCTTGCTCCGAAACGTCGTGGATGCCCGCAACATGGTCTCGCTCCGCTGGCTCGAATGGCTGGGTTTTCGGCTGTTCGAGCCGGTGGAGATCAATGGCCATCAATTCCGGTTATTCGAAATGGGAGTAGCAGATGTGTGATCTTGGTCTAGCGCTGACATTGGGCTCGACGCTGCTCGGCGCCGCCGGCCAGGTGCAGCAGGCAAAGGCGACGGCGGAGGCGAACAAATACAACGCCCAGGTCGCCGAAATGAATGCGCAGATCGCCGACAAACAGGCGAAGGACGCGATCGAGCGCGGCAAGCAGGAAGAGCAGCAGAAGCGCCTGCAGACCGCGCAGCTCGAAGGCCGGCAGCGCGCCGCAATCGCCGCAAACGGCGTGGACCTCTCCTTCGGCTCGCCGCTCGACACCATCGTCGATACCGCCAAGATGGGCGAGATCGATGCGCTGAACGTGCGCACCAATGCCTATCGCGAGGCTTATGGCTACAAGATGCAGGGCACCAATCAGCTGGCCAGCGCCAAGCTGGACCGCATGCGCGCCGACGCCGCCGTCAAGGGCGGTTATCTCGAAGCTTTCGGCACCGTGCTCGGCGGCACGGGCAAGGTCTACAGCCAGGCGAATTCGCTTGGATATATCAAGTGAGGTGAAGAATGCCGACTGTTCCGACCTATCAGGATACGCAGCCGCATATCGCGCTTCGCCCGGAATATACCGAGGGTTTTACGGTCAAGGCCGATGCCGAGGCCTTCGGCTCGGCGATCGGCAAGGGCATGCAGGGCCTTGCGACCGGCATGGGCACGCTCGGCGACGCCGTGGTGCAGGTGGAGCAGCTGGACAATGCCAATTCCGCCAAGGATGCCCAGACGAATTTCGCCGACTGGCAACGCGGGGCGCTTTACGGCAAGGACGGCTTCCTGACGCTGACCGGCCGGGCCGCCGTAGAAGGCCGTACCGCCTTCGAAAAGCTCGTCGAGCAGAAACGCGCCGAATTCGGCAAGGGCCTGACGCCGGGTGCTGCCCGCAGCTATGAAGAGGCCAGCCGCGCCAGCATGAACACCCTGCTGGACAGCACGATCCGCCACACCTTCGACCAGCGCAAGGCGTGGTTTGCCGAGACCTCGCAGAAGAGCATCAAATCCTCGGCCGAGGATGCCGTCGCCGCCTATGGCGATCCCGCCAAGGTGACGGCCGCCATACAGAAGGGCGTCACCGAGATCGAGCATCAGGGCCATTTGCAGGGCTGGAGCCAGGAAAGGCTCGACGAGGAGCGCGCGCAATATGTCTCCGACACGACGAAAAAAGTCGTGCTGCAGATGGCAAACGAAAGCCCCATCAAGGCCGAGCAATATGTCAAATCCGCCCCCGGCCTGTTGCCCGCCGCCAAAACCGAACTGCTGACGACGCTCGACCCCGCCGTCACCGCCGAAAAGGCCAGGCACAACGCTACCGACATCATCGCCGGCCTTGCGCCGACCTATACCGGCGCGCCGGATACGGACACCGGAACGGCCCCCTCGCCCGGTGCACCGCAGAGCCAGACAACAGCCGCCAATGGCACTACGCCGCCAGCCGGCGGTGCCAGCCCAGCAGCCGCCGCGCAGCCCACCAAAGCGAGCACGAAAATCAGCGGTCTTGACGCCAAGGACGCCGGCGACAAGACCGCGGACACCCGGCTGGCCGGCTCGCCGACGACGGGATCTCAAACCGCTGTCTCTCAAGCCACAGGCCCGCAAACCACCGCGGCTCAGGCCCCCTCCCGCCAGCCGAGCGGCCCGGAAGATTTTCGCACCGTCGCAAACACGATCGCCTTCCCCGGCAAGGCGAAGGACGATGTTGCGCTGGCAGGCTTCGTGAAAAACGCCGCCGGAACCTCGGTCGATCCCTCGCTCAAGGACTGGCTCGCTACGCTGGCCCAGGGCGTTCTCGGCACCATGGGTCCGGTCGGCACGACCATCGAGGCCGTGAAACTCGGCTCCGGCGCTTTTCTGCGCTTTGGCCTGCCGACCGAAACACCCCGCCCGGGCGACCTCGTTGTCCTCGGCCCGGGACAAAAGGCCGGCATCGCGAGCGGCACCCGCGACGGCAATGACGACAAGGGCTATATCGGTTTCTTCCGCGGCTACGATGCCGACGGCAACGTCATCGTTCTCGGTCCTGATCCGCGACGTGCGGGCGAAACCGCGCTTTCCGCCCACGCCCCGAGCCGGGTGGTCGGCTTCCGCACATCCGGCACCGTCGATGCCAGGACGATGGCCTTGCCGAACTACAATCCCGACGGCCTGCGCATGCTCGAAGAAGGCCTCAACCGGATCACCGACCCCGGCCTGCGCGCCGCCACCGAAGCGCAGCTCGGCGGCTATGTGATCTCGCAGAAGAAGGCGATCGACGCTCAGCGCATCCAGGTGCAGGAATGGGCCAACAACCAAGTCGTCGCGGACCCCAGTTTCGATCCGACGACATTGCCGGTTCCCTACCGCCAAGCCATTGGGCCGGCGGGCATGACGACGCTCCTCGACTATAAGGAAAAAGTCCGTGCTTACGGCCAGCCGACCACGGACCCGCAGATCCTCTACGATCTCCAGACGCAATTCGCCACGGACCCGGCTGCTTTCGCGCGGACAGACCTCTTCGAATACCGTGCCAAACTCTCCGACAAGGACTGGGAAAAGGTCACCGGCTGGCGGCAGATGGCCCTCAGCGACCAGCGCAAGGCCCGCCTTGAAAGCCTGGATCTCAAGACCGCCTTCGAACTCGCCCGCCCGCAGCTCGAAGGCCTCGGCCTCATCAACACCAATCCCGGATTCTTCTCATCCGGCGACGCTCCCCGCCGCGCCGCCCAATTCCAGACCATGCTGGTCGACCAGATGGACGAGTTCAAAACTACCCATAACGGCCAGAACCCGACCCAGAGCGACGTCCAGAAAATGATCAACCGCCTGCTCTTGCCAATCGTCATCAGCACGCCCGCCCACGGCCGCGGCCTGCCGGCGAGCGAGCAGCCGGCCTATCTCTTCGAAGCCAACAGCCGCGCCAACGACGCGACCTACGACATCACCGTGCAGTACCAGGATATTCCGCGGGATCTGAGGTTGGCGATCGAGGCGGACCTGAAGAAACGCAACGGAAAGCAGCCAACGCCTGGAGAAATTGCGTATGAATATGAGCTATTTATTCTTAATCGCTGACCTGATGCAGTAGGAAAAGCCTCTCGTTTCGAGCCATGACCGATCCCGATCAATCACTCACTTCGATCGGCGGAGCACTCTCGAAATGCTGCTTCAGCCGCTCGATCTCCTCAGCCGACCAGCCGGGGGGGCCCGTGACCGCCAGCCACGCATCAATATAATGCTGCGGTGCATAGACATGCCCGAAGCCCAGCGGCGACGTTGTGGCGATCATGGCGTCGAAGCCGAGCTGCAGGGCGGTGACGATCGGAAACCACTGAAAATGCGGTGATACGTCGGGGCCGCGCTGCCCCTTCATCCACACAGGCTCCCGATAGAGCGCCCGCCAGTCGAAGAAGGTGACGGGATCGCTGGCATATTGCAGGAAGACGATGCGGACCGGCCCCCAGGCGGCACCGGCAGTGGTGGCAGACGTCCACTGATTGGAAAACCGGATCATGCTGCCATCGCGAAATTGCGGCAGCCAGGCCGGCGATCCCGGATTACGGTTTGCGGTCAGATAGGACCATGTGGAACTCGCAAAGGGCGGCCCGCTCCACAGCGCCCCCTGGAACGGATCGTCGAACACCTCGAAGAGATTGACGGATGATTGCGAATTCAGCGCCCCGAGGCTCAGGCCATGCAGATAGAGTTTCGGGCGATGATCGCGCGGCAGCGTCCGCCAATAGCCGTAGATTTCCCGAAACAGCGCCCTTGCCGTATCGGATCCGTATTCCGGCTCGACCATCAGTGACAGCCAGCTGCTGAGATAGGAATACTGGATCGCGACGCTGGCGACATCCCCTCGCAGCAGATATTCGACCGTATCCAGAGCTTCCGGATCGACCCAGCCGGTTCCCGTCGGCACGACGACGATCAGGGAGGATCGCTCGAATGCGCCCTGGCGCTTGAGTTCGGCAAGCGCCAGGCTTGCGCGCGCATCGGCATTGTCTGCGCTGTTGAGGCCGACATAGACCCGGATGGGATCCTTTGCGGGAGAGTTCAGGAACGCGCCGATCTGGTCCCGCGTCGGGCCAGAGGTGATGAAATGACGACCCCGTCGTCCGAGCTCCTCCCAGTTGACGAGCGAGACCGCACTTCCCGTTTTGGCCGGGTCGTCTGGCATCGGCGTATCATCGTCAATCAGCGCATCGGCCTCCCGGAAGGAGGAATCGACGACGCGCAACGCGACATGGAACAGCACGCCGTCGACGACAGTCCAGAAGGCGAAGGCCGAAATCAGGATCGCGGCAAGGGCGGCAATCCGCCTGGGAACGATACGGCTGGCGCGCTCATAGCTCGCAAGCACCATCATCTTGAAAAGCCGGCCGATCGCGATGAGAAGGATGAAGACCACGGCTGCGGTGAGGATCAGCAGGAAGGGTTCGATCGTTGCATTGGGCGGAAGCTGCATCAACGCCCGGACCGAATTCTGCCAGGATGACGCCTGCCACACGAAAAACGTGGCGATCAGCATACCGGCTATGACCGCGACCGATCGCACTATCCATCCGGGGCTGAACCGCAACGACGGGATCTCGAGATAGATCCAGAGCCATTGCAGGACGACGCCACAGAAATAACCGACCGCAGCGCTCGTGCCCGACAGGGCACCCTGCACGAACCAAGACCGGGGCATGAGGCTCGGCGTCAGCGACAGGCACAGGCAAAGCAGCGCCAAGAAAAGCCCCGGCCACGAAAGCGGCCTGACGGAAACGATCGTCCGATATCGCATCATTGCCCTCACACCACGCCGATTGCTGCACCTCCCTGTTTTATGTCAGGTTTTGCATACAATCCAGAAGCGATGTGCGGGCGTATGGTCTGCCGTCCGGCGACCGCTATGGTTTCTCGTAGAAATGTCCGTAGATTGCCTGACCGTAATGGTCTTCTTCTCCGGCGAAGTTTTTCTCACGAAGATAAAACGCGCGATATTCCCTATCGATATCTGTTCGAGCGAGGGTGATGTTGCTGTTTCCCCGCTTCCTCATCTCCTCGACGAGCGAATTTAGAACGAAACTGGCGTAGAAATCGAAATGCTTCCGGCGGCAAATATAGCATTTGTCATTTGTCACCAGGAATACCCTGAGATCGGTCCATGATCGGTACAGATATTTGTAAACCGCCGGCAGGATCTGCGAATAATTCAGGTTCGCGTAGTCGTCCAGGCAGAGCACGCCATCTGGCGCGAGCAGCGCGTCGGCAAGCTTCATCTCTTCAAGCGTACCCCGATAGGAGTGCGTGGAATCAACATGCATAAACCGAACTGACCTCTTCAACGACGTATACCCGTCGTAGCTCTTCGCGAATTCTTCAGATCTCCCCAGGTGAAAATCCGGCTTGGCGAAGAAAGAAGCGGCGGTCTCCGCAGTCATATACGGCTCAACGTCCACCAGAACGAACTTGTCTTTAGGCTGAACATGGGCGCTCAACACAGCCGCTGATCGTCCCTTGAAAACCCCAAACTCCAGAATGCTGCCCGTGACACCTGTCGCCTTCTGAAACGCAAGCACGGAATCCATCAACTGCATCGAAAAGGCAGACATCATGCCTTCAATACTGTCCGCCTTCTCCTGGACTTCCCCAAACGGAAACGTGGCGACTCCATCCATGTTAACAGCCGGGTGTCGCCTGTGTCTAAAGCGGGCAAATAAGTCCATTCCCATCATCCCCTCGTTGCCGCTCACCGATTGCAGATTTGTTTCAGAAGAGCAACGAAGAAGGGGGATGATCCCCAGGGGATGGATGCATCACTGGTCCGCCTGCAGTAAATGTACATGACCGCGCCTTACCCCTCAATTAAACGATGATCCTTGGCCAACGCTCCGCGCCATGTTGGCGATCAACCTTTGTCCCGGACGCGCTGACAAGCTCCCAACGCGGAAGACGTGGTTACGACGTCACAGCTTTCGATCTTTTCGCTATCCGAGAAGGCATCAATGAAATAGGGATTTCTGACTTGTCGAAAGATCTTGTCTCCAATCTGCATTATCTGCGGGGCCTTATGTCGAACGAAAGCTTCAATCAACTGCTGAATATATTCTGGCTTCGGCCGGAAACCGCTCTCTGGCGGTACCTGGACATCAAAGCGATGCGCGACTTCGAGTTCGTTGGCCAGTCGCTCGACTTCGGGTGCGGTGACGGTTTGTTCTCTTTCATCAGGGCCGGTGGAAAGTTCGATCCGCTCTTTGATGCTTTTCAGAAAACCGCCAATCTTGATCGCTTCTATGAGAAAGTCGACGTATTCGACGCCTACGATGACAGCTACGCGCCATTGGTGACCAAAAGACCGGATTACCAAATCTCTGTTGGCTTCGATCACAAGCCGAATCTTTTGAAAAAGGCGGCCGGATTGGGTCTCTATACTGAGACGGTGGCTGGCGACGGGAACGAGCCTCTGATTTTCGAGGACGAAAGTTTCGATACGATCTTCTCCAATATCGTCTACTGGCTGGAAGATCCTGCGAAAGTACTTGGCGAGCTTTCCAGAATATTGCGCCCTAGCGGGCGGCTGTGTCTGATGCTGCCAAACACGACCCTTCCCGAATACAGCTTTTTCAACCGCCTATTCGTACAGACTAAGAACCCAGCATGGGGTTGGCTTGACGGAATTGATCGTGGCCGACTGAGCGACAACATTAAGCAGGCCGCGAGCGACGAGCAGTGGCGGGACGTTTTTAATGCCTCGGGTTTGAAGGTACATCATCACTCTCAACACCTGTCGAAACACATCATTCAGGCTTGGGATATCGGCTTCCGGCCAATGTTCCCCGCGTTCCTGAAAGCTGTTGAAGCCATCCCCGCCGACAAACTTGCTGACGTGAAAACTGAATGGGTGGAATCGCTAAAGAGGTTCGCCTTGCCATTCGCCGCTACCGAGACCCGCGATAACCCCACCAACGCGTTCCACTGCTACATCCTCACAAAGTAGCGGGTTACACTAATCCGCCTGCCCACAGATGCGCTCAAAACCAGCCGCCGTTCGGGCGGCTTTTTCCTTGTATCGGGATAACACAGTAACTCCGGCTGCGAGATACGGAGTCCATAATCCCGCGCCCGATGGCGTTGGTCTCTACTCACCACATCAGCCCGACAACCTTCTTGCGCCTATGGTCACCAAAACCAGAGGCGTGATCTATGACAATTTCAACCGAGACAAATCGGTCCGGCCCCTACAGCGGGGACGGCACCACCACAGCCTTCGAATACAAATTTAAGATCCTCGAACCGCAACATCTGCAGGTGATCCGCACGGACGCCTCCGGCGCGGATACGATCCTTGTATTGGATGCCGACTACACAGTAACCGGCGTTGGAAACGATGGCGGCGGAAGCGCCGTCATCACCCCTGCCCCAGCCGCCGGCAGCAAGATAACGCTGCTGCTGAACGTGCCATTCACGCAGGAAACCGATCTGGAAAACCAGGGCGCGTATTATGCCGAAACCGTCGAGCAGGCGCTCGACCTGATCGTGATGCGACTTCAGCAATTGAAGGAACGGGCGGCCCGCGCCGTTACCATTCCACCGAGTTATGATTCCGCCACCATCGACCAGCTTATTTCCAATGTGCTGGCGCTGAGCGACAAAGGAGCAGCCATCGAAGCCGTCGCGGCTGTGGCGCAATATCTGGAAACAGTCGCTGGCATAGCTGATGATATTCCTGCCGTTGCGGACCTCACGCAAATTGCTGGACAGAAGGCCAACGAAGCTGCGCAATCAGCGGCGGCCGCAAACGCAAGCGCCAATCTCTCGACCGCCTATGCGAACAATCCGGAAGACGTTCAGATCCCAGGCTCGGGCGGCCTTTTCTCTTCATTTCATTGGTATCGAAAAACGCTCGCACTCTACGATTCGGTTGCCGCCGGCATCGCCGGAATGTTTCACAGTTCCGCCGCAAAAGCGGACATCACAGATAGCGACGAATTCGCCATTGCCGACAGTGCTGACGGCTGGGCCCTGAAAAAGGTTCTGGCGAGCAGTGTTGTCAAATACGTCTGCATTGCCACCGGCTTCGATTTTTTTACCGGATTCATCCCGGCCTATGTCGGGGCTTCATCCGTCACCATCGGCCCAGGCATGGGTTTTTTTGGCGGCAAGAAACATCAGGCCGCCATTGCCACGGCAAAGACGCTTGTTCAGTTGCTCGACACGGGATCCGTGCAGCCGTCAAAGACCTATTTCCTCTATGCCATCAGGAAGGCATCGGATGGCACTACGGATTTCGTGATGTCGCTGTCGGCATCAGAGGCAGGTGTCACGAAGCCGGTCGGCTGGGAATGCCTGTCCGGAAGCCGCGTTGGCCTGATCCTCACCAATTCATCGGGGAACGTCGTCCCGTTCTGGCAGACCGGCAATGAGGTCAACACCGACACCTACGCGTGGTTTACCGCCAATGCCAATGTGCAGGGCTTGGCAATACCGAGCAATATTCCCGTGGGATTGAGTGTCGATGTCTCGGTGCAGATCGACACTGTCGTCGCAGCCCCCGGGCAGGATTGTATCGGCATCGTTTCGGATGCTGCTGCCGCAAACTACACCACCGGTGCCGCCCATCAGGTGCGGTGCCGGTCACGCTCGGGCAACGATTATCCCGACCAGAGCGCGGCTGCGGGCAAGGCACGCAGCAATGTCAATGGCCAGCTCTGGAGATACGCCGCGGTGACAAGCACGGCCTGCGCAGCCTCCGTCTTCGTCTGCGGCTGGCATGATTACACCTGCAAGAGGCTATTTGCATGACAACAGTGTATGTTCGCTACGACAGCGTCGGAACCATCCTTGAAATATTCTTCCGCGATCAGCCTGATATGATCCTCGTGGCTCATGATGACAAAGAGCCCGCGATTGCGAAATACCTTCGCGGCCCCCTCGGCCGAGAAGATCGCTTCCCGCCCCTCAAGAAATGGCAGCTCTGGCTCGCGGCACTCGAACTCGAGCCGCCGATCGTCAAGGCAGATATCCTCGCGACCGTCGGCGGCATGGCCGATATCTCGTTCAAGGACAAGGAAACGATCCGCATCATGATCGAGGATGCGCAGGATTATTCCCGCGAAGATCCCCGCATCGATCTCCTGGCTGTCGCCATGGGCATTCCGCCGAACCAGATGGACGACCTCTGGCGATGGGCGGCCGAGTTTCGGCCCCTGTAACGGCGAGCAAGTGTGACGGCAACCGGATGTGACAGCATGTGGAGCCGGCCAAACCGGTCCCACTGAGAGTCACTGGCCGGCAATCACACTCACAGCGGCAGCGGCTTGCCCGTCTGCTCGGCCATCATGTATTCCGCATACCAGTCCGGCCAGTTCTCGTCGTGCTTTCCGCCATTGCGCTTCTCATGCTCGCCATGCGCCTCTGCCGCCCGACGCAATCCCGCGGCGACGTCTTTCGCCGTGCCGAAGGCGGCGAGGTCGGAGGTGATGCGGCCGGGCAGCCGGGCGGTGATTTCCTGGAAGAGCCAGCCATTGCCGTCAGGGTCGCTGAAGGCTGCGAAGGAGCGGTAGCTGCCTCTGTCGGGATCGGGGCCGCTGACCCGGCGCCGGCCGAAAAGATAGGGCACGTCGGGGCCGCTATAGACTTCACCTTCGGGATGAAAGGCCTCGCTGACCTCAACGCCGCGCTCGCGTAGCTCCTTGCGGGCGGTCTCGATGTCGGAAACGATGAGATAGAGGCCTTGCGCGGAGCCGGGTGCCGCCGGTGTCACGTTCTTCCCGAAAATGACGGATGCGTTTGAGCCCGGAGGGGTGAACTGGATCACCCGGTAGTCATCGCCCGAGGAATAATCGGCATCGAGGCGCCAGCCGAGCCCGCCGTAAAATGCCTTGGCCCGATCGACATCCGAAACGGGCACGACGATGATCTCCAGCTTCATCTCGCTGGTGCCGTTGCCGGTCATAGTGTTTGCGCTGCTCATGATCTTCCCCCTCCCATCGTCACGACGATGGTGTTGATGATGATGATGACGGCGATGCGGCGAATGCATCGCCCGCGCCCACTCTACCACGTTGCGCGCCGGTGATCTCCGCTCAACCCTCTCGCGGCATCGCCTTGATGAAATCGATGAAGGCGCGCAGCGGCGCCGGCACCAGCCGCCGGCCGGGATAATAGAGGAAAGGGCCGGAAAAGCTCTCCCACCAGTCCTCCAGCACCGGCTCCAGCGCGCCGCTTGCAAAATAGGGCCTGAGCCAATCCTCGAAGGTGAAGACGACACCGGTTCCGGCGACCGCCGCATCGACGGCGAGATCCGTGCCGCCGCCATTCTGGACGATCAGCGGGCTTGGCGGATCGACCCTGACGATCTCGCCATCGCGCTCGAACTCCCAGACCGGAATGGCGCGGCCGGCAAACCGCCCGCGGATGCAGGCGTGATTGAGCAGATCGCGCGGATGCTCCGGCCGGCCATGTGCCGCGAGATAGGCTGAAGACGCGCCCCCGGCATAACGCTGGACCCGCGGGCCGATCGGTACGGCGATCATGTCCTGCTCCAGCCGCTCGTCGTAGCGAATGCCGGCATCGCAGCCGGCAGCGATGATATCGACGAAATTCTCCTCGGTGACGATTTCGAGACGGATGTCGGGATAGGCTTTCAGAAACGGCGGCACGATGCGCGGCAGCACCAGCCGCGCCGCACTGACCGGCACATTGAGCTTCAGCGAGCCGGCCGGCCGATCGCGGAAATCCTTGACGAAATCGAGCGCCGCATCGATCTCGCCGAAGGCAGGACCCAGCCGCTCCATCAGCCCGCGACCGGCCTCGGTCGGCACCACGCTGCGCGTCGTGCGGTTGAAGAGCCTGACACCAAGTTCCGCCTCCAGCCGGCGCACCGCATCACTCAGCGCCGACGAGCTCATATGGCTCGCCCGCGCCGCCTCGCGGAAACCGCCGGCTCTTGCGACGGCCAGAAAGGCGCTGACATCGCCGATGTCGAGCGTACCCTGCTTCATGTGCCAGTCTCCGTTAATTGTCCTCGATGCCGGACAGCCCGTCCGGATTATAGCCAATTGTCGCAGCAATGTTAGAGGCCTATCTCCTCATTGCCTTCAATCGGAGATCCAGAATTCATGTCAACTGTCGAAAAATCCGGAAGCTTCAAACTCGGCGACCGCACGGTCAAGCGGCTCGGCTATGGCGCGATGCAGCTCGCCGGCAAGGGTGTCTTCGGCCCGCCGCGCGATCGCGACGAAGCCATCGCCGTGCTGCGCGAGGCGGTCGAAAGCGGCGTCGATCATATCGACACCAGCGATTTCTACGGCCCGCACGTCACCAATCAGATCATCAGGGAAGCGCTGCATCCCTATGGCGACGACCTCGTCATCGTCACCAAGGTCGGCGCGCTGCGCGGGGCTGACGCCTCCTGGTATCAGGCCTTCTCGAAGGAAGAACTGACCGCGGCGATCCACAGCAACCTGAAAAACCTCGACCTCGACGTGATCGAGGTGGTCAATCTGCGCGCCATGTTCGATGTGCACGGCCCGGCCGAAGGCTCGCTCGAAGCGCCGCTCACGGTTCTCGCCGAGTTGCAGCGGCAAGGCCTGATCAAGCATATCGGCCTGTCGAATGCCACGGCAAAACAGGTGGATGACGGCCGCAGGATCACCGAGATCGTCTGTGTCCAGAACCAGTACAACCTCGCCAACCGCGACGATGACGCGTTGATCGACAAGCTCGCCGCCGAAGGCACCGCCTACGTGCCCTTCTTCCCGCTCGGCGGCTTCTCGCCCCTGCAGTCCTCGACGCTCTCCGATGTCGCTGCCCAATTGGGCGCCACGCCTCTGCAGGTGGCCCTCGCCTGGCTCCTGAAGCGCGCGCCCAACATCCTGCTGATCCCCGGCACCTCCTCGCGCGGCCACCTCAGAGAAAACCTCGCGGTGGCCGATATCGAATTGTCTGATGATGTGATGGCGCAACTCGACGGCATTGCCGCAGCGAAAGGCGCCTGACTCTACGGAAGGAACGAAACGCGGCCGATCACCTGCCGCGTTTCGAAGCCCACATTACGGCCCCTCCCCAGATTGACGAATCGCCAAGGCATCGACATCTTTCTCGTCAGGCGTGGCCTGCGCCCAACCTCCAGCGATCCTCCCCGGCAGGATCTTCAAAACGGAGGCAAAGGGACTTCCGTCTCGGGTTCGAAGACCTTGGTCCGATCGCTCGGGCGTGGTTGCCGGGGAACATGCGTCCGTGACGGAGAGGCCAGACAATGACCCAGAACGGAAATCTCAAACGCAGGGTTCGCGCCCGCGCCGCAAAAACCGGCGAATCCTATACTTCAGCCCTCAGCCATATCCGCAAGAAGCCGACGGATGAGCCTGCCGGCAAATCCCTGCGGCTGGCGGTCGCCCAAACGTCTGTTTGCCTAGACCCATGCGATGCCGCGGCATTCCGCACCAACGGCGCCGAAATGCGCCACCTGATGCGCCAGGCGAGCAAGGCCGGCGCCCGGCTGATCCACTTCCCCGAGGGAACGCTCTGCTTTCCGAGCAAGCGCCTCCTTTCCGAAACCGGCCCCAGGGAGATCGGCGCTGCCGACTGGAGCCGTTACCAATGGGAGGTCCTGCGCGAGGAGTTGGAGGAGACGAGAAGGCTCGCAAAGAGGCTGGAGCTCTGGACGGTCTTCGGCGCGCCGCACAGGCTGACCCCGCCGCACCGGCCGCATAACAGCCTCTATGTCATCTCAGACCGGGGCGAGCTGGTGACCCGTTATGACGAGCGCCTGCTCTCCCACACCAAGATTTCCTTCATGTATTCGCCGGGCAAGATCCCCGTCACCTTCGAGGTGGACGGTATGCGCTTCGGCTGCGCTGCCGGCATAGAATCTCACTATCACGAGATCTTCACCGAATATGAGCGGCTCGACGTCGATTGCGTGCTCTTCTCCACATCGGGCGAAGTCCCCTCCGCCGCTCCTCCCTTCGCCGCCGAAGTCCTGGGAGTTGCGGCCAGCAATGCATTCTGGGTGAGCTACGCCGCCCACGCGCCGCAAAGCGTCATCGCCCCCTGCGGCATCGCCGGCCCCAAGGGCCAGTGGGCCGCTCGTTGCCCTGATGACGGCAAACCCGGCATCGCCATCGCCGAAATCGCCACCGACCCGGCCAATCTCGCCCGCCCCTGGCGGCGCAACGCCCGGGGCGATCTCTACCGGCCGCACCAGATCGAGGGGGATCCGAGGAGCGACAGCCGCGAATCCTTTTGAAGCGGCAGGGGCAATTCCGGCAGACCGTGCAGCAATTGTGCTGGAATTGCATGCTTCTTACTTCAGGAAAAGACCGGTCACGGCAAGCCCCGCGCCAACCCCGTAGATCAGCACCATACCTGCATACACGCAAGCGGTTGAAGATTCATATTCCCAGCCGGATGGTAGTTCCACAAATCCTGAGACTATGCATCCCACGAGACCGGTTATCAAAAAATGCCACTTGTCGATTGGTTTCTCATCCACGTCATCAGAAGGCCTGATCTCTCCAGGAGGGTGAAATTTTAGCCGAAATCGGTTTGTCGAAACGATGACCATCATCATAATGAGACCGGACCACCCAAGCCCCCGACCCAGATAATCCGTCCGTTCATCGCTTGTTGAGTGAGAAGCCAGATCCGCCTGCCAGAGGCATATGATGCACGTCACATAGACAAGGATCACGCCAGTCAGCACGCAAAAAAATGCCAGCAGCGAATAGAGCTGTCCCTTGGGCAATAGCCGCGCCCAATATCTCGCCCCAAACCAGGCCGCCATGAAGGTGGGCACGAGTGTGGAGAGGAAGCCCAGATTGGAAGTCATGCGCTCGGCCCCCTAGCGCTGGTCGGGCGGCGACCAGCGCTTGCAGCCGTCACGGCAATATTGCGGGAAGGCCGCGCTCGCGCTTGCCAGCGTGGGGTAGATCACGACGATGGTGACATTCCCCGCCCTGCTGACCGAGACGAGAAACATTCCGGCCGGCAGGCTGTTGAGGTAGGCATCGCCATTGGGGAAGGCAGCACCCGGCCGCGGCGGCTTCGTCGCTCGGGAAGCAACGAATCTGATTGCCTGCAGGCTCTGATTGTCCTTGGCCAGATAACCGGAAAACCGCTTCTTGGCCTCCTCCTCGCCCAGATCATGGACAGCTTTGACGATGTCAATCGTAACATTCCTGGTCACAAGATTGACAGGCACATCCTCGTTTTGATGGGAAAAGCCTGATGAACCGATGATCTCCCAGAAGCTGTCGGCGCGATAGGGCATGAACTCTCCGTAAAGTGCGCGGCCATCCAGCATGCCGATCCGGAACGTGCCGATCTGATCGCCGACCTCAACTTCATCGAAACACACGCTTTTCCGCTCTCCGACATCGCAGGCATACCAGCCCTGCTGCGACAGAATGCTCTCATAGGCATCCCCTACCTGCACGCCGAATATGAACTCTGCAGGCCCGCCATTTTCAGGCTCCGCCGCATGGGAAGCCGATGGCAGGAAAAACAGAAACAGGCCAACACCCGCAGCCCTCAGCCGACGAGCGAAGTTCCGCAAAAACATGCTCCTCACAGACCACCCCTGGCGCCCGCAGACGCTTCCGTCACCTCTGCCTCGTGCGTTATCCATCTCTTCCCAAGCCGGCTTCTGCCGCCATGACGCATCATGTCTCTACCGAAAATCGTTCAGATGATTGAGGTCACCGAGATAGCCGAGGCCCGAAAGCGCGAGCACGACGATCAGACCTGACAGCACGCCGGCGAAGCGATCGCGGCCTTTGCGCCTGATGAAGCGAACGATGAAGAAAACGATCAGGCCGACGACAAACGACGGCAGCGATCCGCCGATGATCTCGCCGATAAGTCGCGGCCCTGCCGACGGCGGATAGGCCGTCGCCGCAACGAAACGGCGCACCAGACTGCAGACCAGCGCGACCGCCGCCAGGATCGCGATTCCCGATACCATACCACCTTTGCCACCGGCCGAAGCCCCACGCAGATCAGTCCCGTTTGCCACCGGCATTCCCCCTTCGATTTATAAAACAACTCTTGCGCACCTACCCCTGTCTCTCGGCCGAACGGGAGACAGACATGGACAACATGCAGGACAATAACGCCTCGTCGCGGAAGCGAGACCGGCAGGCCGCAGCTACTGCGAGCAGCATTATTCAATCCTCGGATGAAAATCCAGATCAGGTCGCGGAAGATAAAGATCTCGCGGTCACATATGTGCGCGTTACCGGAAACCTTGCCCCGCCTCCCCAGATGCTTCCAGGGAATCGCGAGCTTCTTCAGGGAATTATCGACGCCGAACGTAACAGACGCATTCTGGCGCTGTCGCCGCGGACGGCAAGCTGGCTCCGCGAAAACCCCTCTGCAGCGATGCTGGCGAAGGACGATATCCACAACCTCTCTTCCTTCGAAGAGGTGGCGCAGCGGTTCGGCCAGGTGCCGAAGGCTTTCGATGATCCAGCGAAGGAGCCGGTCGCCTCATCCACGAATCCCGAAACTCCTCCGTCTACAGGCCCTGTAAGCCCAGCGGCACTGCAACAGGCGCCAGCCTCAAATGCCGTTAGGCCAGACACCGCGGAAAACGTTCCCTCCGCCGCCGAAAGCGGTCTCAGCGAAGACGATAGAAAAAAAGAAGAACTCATTGCTGAGATCCGTAACGCGAAGAAGCTGTCTCCCGAAGAGTACGAGGTGCTCAAAGAAAAAGTCCGAACGCAGCCTTGGTTCGACGCGGGCACCGGCACGCTTTATCTGGATGCCGTGCGGGAAGGAAAGACCACCGACAAGGAAGTAAATGCGGTACTGAATTCCAAGTCCACCACTGTAACAACCGAGAGCGGAATTCAAAATTTCAAGGAACTGGGCAAGGGCACAGCTACGGGTGTCGTTGTAGGTGGTGGCCGCATAATGGAAGGCTCCGGTCAGCTTATCAATAGCAGCCAGTCGGAAGCGCAAAAGGCACTCATGGTCGAGATCGCCAGAGCCGCGTCGCTATCACCTCATGAGGTCGATCTATTACGTTTGAAAATCGATCAGCAAAACATCCTTCCGCGGGATCTTGCGCAGAGGGTTATGTCTGAGGTGTTGGCGGGGGACACGGTACCTGACGATGTCGAGCAGCGGTTTGCCCCTTTGCTGCAAGGGGTGTCTGAAACCTTGCAATCCGGAGGACAACGCCTCGCCGATTACGGTAAGACGATGCTGCCCGCAGCGCCTGGATACGAAAACAGTTTAGGCCGGCAGTCCGGAGAAACCTTTGGCCAGGCACTGATTGCGACCGGGACGACAATTGCTCTCGGCCCCTCAAGCACCGCAGGCATTGTTGGCGGCCTTGTTGTGGAATCGTTGCGAGCGGCAGGAGACGGAACTGCTGCTGCGAGAGAAGCGGGTTTGCCGGAGGATAAGCAGACCTTGGCAGCCATGCTCTACGCCCCGACCGCGCTCGCCGATCTGATCCCGTTCGGAAAAGCCGCATCGTCAGCACTGAAGTTCCTTCCCATAAGCACGGTCGCGCAACATTTGGTCAAAACAATCGTCAAGGATGGTGCAGCGCAGACAACTCAGCTCGTCGCCCAGAACACCATCAAGCACTTTTTCATCGATCCCAAGCAGGAGATCCTCGAAAAGTTCAAGGACACGTTCGTCGCAGGCGGTTTTGCTGGTGTGGGCAAGGAACTCTTGATCGATCTCGGCGAGAAACTGCTTCTACGCAAGCGCGGTTCTGCGCACAATTCTGCCTCCCGCCCCGAAGCGGCCATTCAGGACCGCCAGCAATTTGAAGAAATGGCGACGACGGCAGCGTCGTCGAAATTTCGCCAGCGCGACCCTGAAGGGCATCGAGAGCACACCGCCGAAGTGCTGAAAGGCACCAAAGTCGAGCACTTCTACACGTCGCCCGAACGTGTGGACAACTATGAAAAGGCGACAGGCGTGGATTCGTTCGGGCTGAACGGCACTCCCGCCATGCAGGTGGCAAAAGATACCGGCAGCGATCTGAAGATCCCAACTGCCGACTACCTGGCCAAATCCACCCCCTCCAAAGCGGATGCGGACTTCAGGGACAGTATGCGCTTCGGCGCCGACGCCCTCAACCATTCCGAAGCCCTTGCTTCGCATATCGGCGTGCCTGCGCCCGGTCTCAATCCGAGAGTTAAGCAGAACGGCCCCTACATCGCCACTGGATACGTGGGTAACCAAAAGGTCGATGACTACACGGTTTCGCATTCTCGCAATGCCGATCCCACCGCGAAGAAGATGGGACGCGTCGCGAATTCCGGAAACACGCAGCGCTATCCAGACGGGCTGAGGATCACGAGCCCCCACCAACAGCCCTGAACGCCTGCCGATTTCCCGAGAGGATTCCCGTTGACCAATCTGACCAACAATTCCGCCGATAGCGAAGTACTGTCCGCCAAAACTTTGCCCGAGAGCCAAACGGCGGGAGCACAAATTCCCCCGGTAGCCAACCTCGTCTTTAGCCGTCAAGACCGCAATCTCGATGCCGCGCCCCACGCTTCGAACAGCACCGACGGCTTGGCGATCCTAGATATATTCCGCAAGCCTGATCTCTCCACCCTACTGTTTGGAGCAAGCCGCTATTTCCTTCAAACCATGCAGGACATGGCAGCACACGATATCCTCATCGTGACCGAAGATTTCGCCCATCTCGAAAACTGGTGGCGCGAAAACGCCCGCGCCATCGCAGCGGATGCCGCGCGCGCGGCATCCGGCGTCAAGATCACTGCCAAGGACGTGCTCGCCGCGCTCGATCGCGGCACCACCGGCAGCGCCGCGAAAGACGCGGCCATCGATACCGACATGCAGTCTCGCTTCGCTCACGCCGCTGAAACCTATCTGATCGAAGGCATAGCACCCTCACCCGAGATGCGCGGCGTCTTCGAGCAGTTCCGCGACTGGCTACTCTCCATCTATCGCCGCCTCGTCGCCCTCGACATCTCCCTCGCTCCCGACGTCGCCGCCATCTTCTTTCGGATGCTCGCCAGCGACATCGCAATCGAGATGGCCCAGCAGGATGTCGGCGGCGAAGCGCCCGTCTTTGCCGATGCGCAAGCCGCCTGCCTGACGCAGCCGCATTACGACCGCCTGCTGAAGCTGCGCGCGCTCGCCTCACAGGAGGCGAAGGCCCGCCTTCTGCGCCAGATGATGGAGCCCGTGCGGCGCGAGGGGCAGAAGGCTTACAAGGCGGAGAAGGCTGCTGTGCGGCGCGAGGTGGAGAAGGAGATCGACGCCACCAGCCTCTACCGCGCCATCGAATGGATGGCGAACCGCCGCTGGCTGGATGAGGAGACGCCGCCACCATCAGGCGACATCCGGTTCGACAAGGCCGCCCTCGTGGCGCGCTATGGCGCGGGCATCCTCGAAGCCCTGCCCCGCAGCAAGCACTTTCTCCATGCCGATCACGGCGGGCTCGATCCGGATATCGTCGCCGACCTCTTCGGCCTCGGCTCCGGCGACGAGCTGGTCGCCGCCATGGCGCTGGCGCCTGCCCGCGAAGACGCAATCGCCTTTGAAGTCGAGCGCGTGATGCTGCAGCGCCATGGCGACATGCTGATCGACGGTTCGGCTGAAGAGCGGGCAATCGCTGCCGTGCACAACGACCGGCGGGCCGAATGGCTGGCGGCCGAGCTTGCGGCCCTCATCGAGGTTGCGGGCTCGGGCGACGGGCTGACGGCGGTCGAAGCCAGGGCCTATGCGCTCTCGGCAACCGCGGGCATGGAGGTGGCCGATGCCATGGACGGCGCGCGCTTCCTCGCCGCCGGCAGGCGTACCGCTATCGAAGCCATCAGGCTGGGTGACGAACTGGCGCAGGATGAGACCTGGCGCGAGAGGGCAAGCCGCAAGGCTGCCGGCAATGCAGACGCCGCCGCTCACGGACAGGACGAGCGTATCGCCAGGCTGATCACCGCCAAACGCCGCCAGCTTCTCAATCACGCGATTTATGCCGAAAGCCTCGACATTATCGGCGAGGTGGAAAAATTCGAGGCCGAAGCGGAAAGCCTCGCAAGCGGCCCCACGCGCGAAAAACTCGCCGCGGCCGTCCTTCGCGACAATGGCCGCATCGATTATCCGGGCGCGATCGACGCCCTGCTCGACCGCTTCGGCCTCGGCGGCCGGGCGGATCGTCAGACCGGAGTTCAGGCGGGCGGACAGGATGATCCGCGCATCGCCCTCAGAAACTATAGTCTCGCCATGAAGGCGGCAGGCCGGGAAAACGAGCTTGCCATTCCCGATAGTGTGCTGATCGGCTCCGGCCGCCAGTCCTACAAGGAGATCACGCTGGAGCGCTTCCGCGCCGTCGCCGCGGCGCTGAAGAATCTCGAACATGCGGCCAGGCGCGCCGGCAAGCTGATCGATGCCGATCGCGAAGCCGATATCGAGGCGACCGTTGCGAGCCTCGTCGGCGCCCTGAGAAGGCCGCGACCGGCCGGCCCTGCCAAAGGCGAGCGTCCTCCCCTCGATCCGGCCCGTGCGGCGGATGCGCTGTTGCTTGAGCTCGACGCCACCGCTGCCGGCCCAGCCCACCGGGCCATCAAGGCGCCGCTCGATGCCGCAGCAAGCCGCCTTGCGCTGCGCAAACAGAAGGCGGCCGCTGATCTGGAAGAGCTCTACAATGTCTACTCCGGCGAGGAGCGATACCAGATGGCAACGTCCCGCTATCTCCCGGCCCTCGGCCAGTCCCTGTCAAAATGGGAGGCTATTGCCATCGCGCTGAACACCGGCAACGAGGTCAATCGCCGGCGCCTGACGGATGGCCGCATCCAAGGCGCGCTCGACGAAGCCGGGCTCGCCGCCGTGCTCGCCTCGCTCGATGCGCGCGATGCCGGCTTCGTGCAGTCTGTCTGGGATTATCTCGCCGCCCTCGAGCCCGATATCGCCGCCCGCGAAAAGCGTGTGACCGGCATCGCGCCGCAATGGGTGCAGCCCGTCTCCGTCGAGATCGCCGGCAAGGCGCTGAAAGGCGGCTATTATCCGCTGGCCTATGATGCCGCCGATGCGGCACCGGATCCGGCGCAGGCCCTTGGCGCCGGCCGTTTCGCCAAATCCGCAACCGAGGCCGGTCATGGCAGGTCCCGCGTCGACCTCGCCGCCCGGCCGCTCGATCTCGACATCGCCGTCCTGCACCGGCACGTCAATCATCTCATCTACGACCTGGAATTCAGCGAG
Source organism: Rhizobium sp. WYJ-E13 (assembly GCF_018987265.1). Taxonomy (NCBI): domain Bacteria; kingdom Pseudomonadati; phylum Pseudomonadota; class Alphaproteobacteria; order Hyphomicrobiales; family Rhizobiaceae; genus Rhizobium; species Rhizobium sp. WYJ-E13. The sequence continues at coordinate 2,167,168 of NZ_CP076853.1, forward strand.
CCACTCGCGAATGCAAGGCGCCTGCTTGACGATGCCGGCCTCAAGACAGCCTTCGAGGAGGCCGGCCGTGCCGCTGATCTGGAGGCCCTGAAGGCCTGGCTCAGCGAAATGGGCGCCGGCGAATTGCGCTCCGCCGATCGCATTGGCCGCATGGCTCGCCTGGCAAAAAAGAACGTCACCGCCGTCAGCCTGGCGAATGATCTGGCGGCCTCGCTTTCAAGCCGCTGCCAGCTCGCCGGGATCATCGCCGCCTCAGGCAGGGGCGATTTCGTGGCCGCGCTGCAGAATGCCTTCCGCCCCGGCATTATCGGGGAGGTCGCCAGCCGTTCGCCTCTCATGGCCAGCCGCGGGTTTTTCGCTGAGGCCGGAACGGCATGGGAGACGATGGCCGGCTGGCTTGAGGGAACGCTGCGACACCATCTCATCGAGAGACCGGCCTGGCTTGCCTTTTACAACAATGGCATCGGCCAGTTCGGAGGGGATGAAGCGAAGGCTCTTGCCCATGCCGATGCCCGCATGCGGCAGGCGATAGTGGATCCGTTCCCGGCCCATGCCGGCAGCAACGAAACCCTGCTGCTCTTCAAGGCGCTGGGCGCGCATCTCGCCGCAAAGTTCAAGGCCGGTGCCGAAGCCACCGGTCAGGATGCGGACACGGCAGCCCGGCAGGGCATTGCACTCGCCATGGATCTGACCGCGCTCGCGATGACGGATATGGTCTTTACCGCCGCCATCGGCGGGCACGACAACGGCCCTGCATGGCCGGCCTTCCTGGCCCAGCACACCGGCTATTCCGTCATGGCCGCCCTGCCCGCCATCCGCGATGCGGAAAAGCCGCTTGCCGGCACTGAGAGCGATGCCAGGGCGCTCGTAAAGGCCATCCGCCCTCCGTCAGGCGACATCGGCATCGGCCACCAGCATGTCACCGAGATCCTCGAAGCCACCGGTCTCGCGGCGGAGTCGCCCGCCGATGAAATCCCCCGCAAGGTGGACGCCGGGTTTGCGCGGATCGGCCAGCCGTGATTTTCGATCTCAACCGTTTGCGCCCTATCCATGATGCCAAAAAGGAATGGCATCATGGATGAGACAACCCGCAACGAGCTTGAGAAGCTCCACAGCAGGATCGGTGATTTGAAAGAACGTGTCGTCTCGCTGGAAGCGCAGCAGCCGCATATCAACGCCGCCCTGCTGCGCATCGAAGGCAGCGTCGAAAAGCTCGCAAACCGCATCGGCAAGGCGCTCTGGGCCGTCGTCGCCATCGTGCTGACTCCGCTTGCCGGCCTGCTGATCAAGGCAATCGCCTCAGGTGCGTTCGCCCGCTTTCTTTAGGGCAAGTCCGGCAGAGGTGTGGGCGGTTTTGCATCTCAAGAACATCGCGATCCCTCCGAGTTCAGCTTGACAACTCTCCCCACCTCATCCTGCCGCTCTCCATCATCATCAAGGGCAGCAGACATGACCCTCGTCTTCATTCGCATTCTCTTGCGTTACCTAGCCGCCATCCTCGTCACCCGCGGGCTGATCGCGCCCGATCTCGGCGAGATGATCTCGCGTGATCCCGATGTCGCCATGGCGCTTCAGATTGCCTCCGGCGCACTTATCGCGGCAACAGCCGAAGGCTGGTATTATCTGGCGCATCGCTGTGGATGGGCGAAATGAAGTGGCTGAGCGACCTGCTGCTCGGCGGCATCATCGAGAAATTCACCGGCCCGCTGCTCGCCGCTTATCAGGCGAAACTCTCGGCCGAGACCGACCAGCAGAAGCTTGCCGCCGCGGAAGTGATCAAGGGCATCGAGGCCGCCCGCGACATTGCGGTGGCCGAAGCCGCCGATCGCTGGAGCGCCACCCGCCTCGGCCGTCTGCTCATCGTCATCCCCTTCGGCCTCTGGTGGGCGGCGATCTACATGGTGCAGATCCTCAATCCCTGGTTCGGCCTCAATCTCATCGTCGTCGATGTGCCGCCGCGCATCAATGACATGGCGCTGGTGCTGATCCCGGCGATCGTCATCGGCGATGCCGGCGCGCTCTTGGCGCGGCGTCTGAAAAGATAGCAAGACACCGCCTCAACCATCTGCTGCGATCATTGCAGCGTCAAGAGAGCGCTGGGTTGGGGGCCGAATTCCTCCGGTGACCTTGCGAAACGCCTTCGGCCGGAGCCAGGCGCTCTCTTGATACCCTCTTCGAGATACGTCCTTGCTCGCGTATAAGATTTCCACGCCGCCATTTGGCATCACGCGAGATCGAAGACGTTGAACATGTCCGCAAGTCTGGGAGCAGCCCATAGTCAGGTCACCCTGGTTTCCGCCGAAGAGCGGCCGGACCTGATCCCGGCTTTTGCCGAACTCGGCGCGGCCGTCTGGCCGAAATTCATCGGCGGTGACGAGGCGATCGTCAAACATTGGAACAGCCTCTTTTCGCCAGGACTCAGCCGCCACCAGTTCCTTGCCCTCGGCCATGATGGCCACGGGAACGAACGCGTCCTTGCCACATCGAACAACATTCCCTTCTTCTGGCCGAATCCCGATGACGAAACCTCCCTGCCCGACGAAGGGTGGGATGCGGTCCTTACCCACGGCGTCGGTGCCGCTGCATCGCGGCAGAGGCCCAATGCCCTCTCCGCGCTCGCGATCGTGGTGACGCCCGATGTGCGCGGCTCGGATCTCGCCGAACGCCTGATCGCCAATATGAAGAAACATGCGAAGAACGTCGGCTTCGATGCGCTCGTCGCCCCCGTGCGCCCCACGAGGAAGCCGGCCTATCCGCTGGCATCATTCACGGACTATATCGGCTGGACGACGCCGGACAGCGCCCCCTTCGATCCCTGGCTGCGCAAGCACTGGCAGCTCGGCGGCCGGATTGTGAAGATCGCTCCGCGTTCGATGCGCGTCATGGCACCGCTGGAGCAATGGACCGTCTGGACCGGCCTGCGCTTTCCCGTGTCCGGCCCCTATCATGTAGAGGGCGGGCTGGCGCCGCTGATCGCCGATCGCGAAACCGACATCGGCCGTTACGAGGAGCCGAATGTCTGGATGCGGCATAGGCTCGATGACACCGGCCGCTGACGGCTCGGGCGGATGCGAGTATGTCTCCGCCGTTGTCGATATCAGCGGATTGGCGCCTTTCGCATTATCTCTGGCGTCGTCTGCAACTGAACTGGCAGGATGCGCAGGCTACCTTACGTTCCATGCAAGAACAAAAAGGTGCATCATGAACAGCAAATCCCAACCTACGGCCCTGGTCACGGGCGCGTCATCCGGCATGGGAAAAACCATCGCCGGGCGGCTGATCGCTGACGGCTACCTGGTCTATGTCGCAGCCCGCAGCGTCGAGAAGATGACAGATCTGGCAGAGCTTGGCGCAATCCCGCTGCAGATGGATATTTCGAAGGACGAGGATATCGTTGCCGCGGTGCGTGCCATCACCGAAAGATCAGGTGGTGTCGATGTGCTGGTCAACAATGCCGGCTTCGGTCTCTACGGCCCTGTCGAGGAGATCCCGCTCGATGAAGCGCGCTACCAGTTCGAGGTCAATGTCTTCGGCCCCGCGCGCCTGACCCAGCTTCTGCTTCCGGCAATGCGGGCGCGCGGCGCAGGCACCATCGTCAACATCACCTCGATGGGCGGCAAGATCTATACGGTGCTCGGCGCCTGGTATCACGCCACCAAGCATGCGCTGGAAGGCTGGTCCGACAGCCTACGGCTCGAGCTCGAACCCTTCGGCATCCGTGTCGTCGTGATCGAGCCGGGGCTTATCGAGACGGGCTTTGGCGATGCTGCGTCCCGGGGCATCCTGGAACGGTCCGGCACCGGCCCTTACGGGAAGCTCGCGCAAAGCGTGGCCGCCTCCATCGACAGGAGCTATGGCCGGGGCCAGGGCACCGATCCCAAGGTCATCGCCGATGTCGTCGGCAATGCCCTCCTGTCGGCCCGGCCCAAAACCCGCTATGCAGCGGGCAAATACGCAAAGCTCATGATCTGGGTGCGCAAGTGGCTGGGCGACCGTGTCTTCGACCGGCTGATCAAGAGCCAGATGTGAAGGCAGCGGCGGAGGATGCAGCGATGACCAGGGATACGGGCGACAGGTGCAGGCTGCCGCAGGCCTTCTGGCGGGCGGCGGAACGCATGGGCCTGCCCGCCCCGGCTCTGCTGCGTCAGGCAAGGCTGCCGGCGACACTGCATATCGCGCCGGAGACATGGCTGTCCACGGCACAGTATTTCGCGCTGTGGCGTGCGGTCGAAACGCTGTCGCAAGACCCCGCCATCGGCCTGCGCATGACCGTCGAGACCGATACTTCGGTTCATCCGCCCGCCACGATGTCGGCCTTTTTCGCCCGCGATTACCGCGACGGGCTGCATCGGCTGGCGCGGTTCAAACGGCTCTGCACCCCGGAGGAACTGACCGCAGCCGAAACCGGGAGCGAATGCCGGGTCGCGGTGCGATGGCTTCATACCGATGAAGCCGAGCCGGATGCGGCCGCCGACGTCACCTTTGCGGCGATCCTCGAGCTCGGGCGGCGGGGAACGGGGCGGCATCTCAGGCCCATCCGGGTCGAGATGACCCGAACCGGGCCGGTATCCGAAGCGCATCGATCCTACTTCGATGCACCTGTTCGTACCGGCTGCGCGAAGAACGTGCTGGTGCTGGATCGTGCCGATCTGGATCTGCCGTTCGCCGGGCACAACCCCGAACTGCTTGCGATCCTCGATCCCTCTCTTGCCGCATCGCTTGACGAAATCGAAGCGCGATCCTCGGTCTCCGATCAGGTGAAGATCCTGATCAAGCGCCGCATCGCCAGCGGCAAGCCCGATATTGCCGATGTAGCCCGCGAAATGGGCATGAGCGAGCGGACCCTGCAACGACGCATCACCGAACAGGGCACGAGCTATCGCAGCCTGCTGGACGAGGCGCGCCGGGAGCTCGGCCGCCATTTGCTGTCCGACGAGCAGAACGGCGTCGACGAGATCGCATTTCTGCTGGGCTTTCAGGATACCAGTTCGTTCTATCGGGCCTTTCGCACGTGGGAGGGCCTTACCCCCGCAGAGTGGAGAAACCTTCACTGAACTGTTTATCTGGCGCCAGCGAAACCCGGTACTCGTCTGCCGAATACCGATAGCAGCCGTCTGCGATTCCTTGTCCGCGCCGCACTGCGCCCGAAGCACAGATTTTACCCCGTAGTTACCGTTACGTACTTTCGTGCCGCGCACAAAAAGCCTAGAATTAAGCGGACACTAAAATGCCGTCCGGGGGAGCTTTGGCATGGGCGATGGAAGGAAGACGAGAAGGCAGCAGAACCGCCACTGGAGCGCCATCGGCGCAACGCTCGCAACGGTCTCCCTGGCCGCTCAAACGGCAGCGGCAGCAGATGAGGCAGCGACGCAACCCTATCACGCCGCCCTCACCGATCATGTGCCCGTCTTCATCACCGCGCCTGGACAAACCGACTATCTCTTCGTCGTCGTCATCGTGATGATGCTGTTGATCATCCTCGCGATCGGCAATTTTTATTTCCAGCTCCATGCCGTTCCCGAGCGCATCGCGCACCGGGCCAACAAGGTGCAGCTGGAGATCGTCGCCGTACTGGCACTGATCTCCCTCTTCACCCACAATCATATCTACTGGATTATCGGCCTGCTGCTGGCAATGGTCCGTATTCCCGACTTTTCGACGCCGCTCTATTCCATCGCCCGGTCCATTGCGAGGCTCGCGAGCCGCAGTCCCGAGGCCGGCATCGCTCAGAGCGCCCCCGTCCCCCCGGCTGAAGCGCATCCGGTTGAAGCGCCCTCGGCTGCAGCAGCGCAGCATCATCAGGCCAATCATGGGTCAAGCGGCGCTCCCGTCTCCGGCGCTCCGATCGCCCCTGCCCCGTCGCCTCATCCGCAGCTCATCCAGCCGGTCGTTACAGCCAGCGCCCAGAAAGCCGGCGCCCAGGAAAAAGGTATCTGACCATGCTGGAATTGCTCCTCTGCTCGATGCTGACCATTTTTCCCGATTATCTCTTCCGCCGTTATGGGCAGGGAAAGCGCATCGGCTATGAGATCACGCTCTACAGCATGTGGTACGAGTTGCGCTGGGGTATAACCGCCTGCCTGCTGCTCACCATCTCGCTGATCACCATGATCTTCTATTTCCACCCCGCGACGAATAGCGTCACCGCGGTCTTCCGCACCGTCACCATATTGCCGGAAGCGATGGGCCGGGTGGATGAGGTCTTCGTCGGCGTCAACCAGAAGGTCGCGGCGGGCGCGCCGCTCTTCCGCCTTGACGATTCCGCCCAGAAGGCCGCGCTCGACGTGGCGCGCAAGCAGATCGCCGAAGTCGAGGCCCAGACAAAGGTGGCCGAAAGCGAGCTTGCGAGCGCCGACGGTGTGATACGTCAGGCCGAAGGCGCCTTGCAGGTTTCGATCGACGAACTGCAGATGAAGACCCAGCTCCTGAAGAACGACGCCGTTGCCCGCCGCGAGGTGGACCGGCTCACCAATACGGTCGAAAGCCAGCGCGGCATGGTCAGCGCCGCCTATGCCAACAAGGAGACGCTGCAGACCAAGCTCAATGTGCTCTTGCCGGCGCAGAAGGCGAGCGCCGAGGCGGCTTTGGCGCAGGCCCAGGTCGAACTCGACAAGACGGTCGTCAAGGCCGGCATCAGCGGCACTGTTCAACAGTTTACGTTGCGGCGCGGCGATGTGCTCAACACCATGCTGCGCCCAGCCGGCATCCTGGTGCCCGAAGAGGCCGGTCGCGGCACGCTGATTGCCGGTTTCGGCCAGATCGAGGCGCAGGTGATGAAACCCGGCATGGTGGCCGAAGCCACCTGCGTCGGCAAACCCTTCGCCATTATCCCGCTCGTCGTCACGGAGGTGCAGGATGTGATCGCCGCCGGCCAGTTGCGCCCGACCGACCAGCTCGTCGATGTCGCCCAACTGGCAAAACCGGGGACGCTGACCGTCTTCCTGCAACCCCTCTTCCCCGGCGGCCTGGACGACGTGCCCCCGGGCGGCAGCTGCATCGCGAACGCCTATACCAGCAATCACGATGCGCTCGCCGACCCCAGTATCGGCACCTTCAAAGCGATCGGCCTGCATGTCATCGACACGGTCGGTCTCGTCCACGCGATGATCCTGCGCATGCAGGCACTGTTCCTGCCGGTGCAAACACTGGTGCTGAGGGAACATTGAGGCCGGCGACGGGCCGGCGCACGGTCCGCCTGCTATTGAAGTGGCACGAACAGGCCGAGCTTGACGTCGCGCAGCACGACATTCGTGTGCATGCGGCGGATCTGCGGGTTTTCCGCCATGATCAGGGCCGCGATGTCGTCATAATGCTCGACGTCGCGGGCGGTGACGATTGCGATCAGATCGACCGCACCCGTGACGTAATAGACCTGCTGTATATGATCCTGTTTCTCCGCCCATAGGCGGAACTTCGCCAGCGCGTCGTAATTGTCCCGCTCGATCTCCATCCCGACGATGAACACCATCGATGTCCCCGTCGCCTTGCGGTCGAGGACGGCCACCTCCGCCTTGATGATCCCTTCCTCGCGCAGCCGCTTCAACCGCCTCTGCACGGCCGAGACCGATAACCCGACCCGTTCGGCGACCGTTTCGGCCTTCAGCTGGCAGTCGCGCTGAACGATATCGAGAATCTCACGGTCAAAACGATCCAGTTGTTCCATTGTCCAGTCCGATTTCTGTCGCGGCACTTCGCGTATTCTGCCGCATTTGCCGCATGAAGAAGATTATTTTGCGCAAAATATGCAGAATGAATGAAAATTGCGCGAAAAAACCGCGTTAATTTATCATTATCCTTCGCGAATTCACTTCCGCCGGAACCATGCATGCCCGATCAGTCCTCTCCTGCTCTTCGTGTCGAAGATCTCCATAAAAGCTTCGGCTCGCAACAGGTTCTCAAAGGCATTTCGACCGAGGCCCGCAAGTCCGATGTGATTTCGATCATCGGTTCGTCGGGTTCCGGCAAGAGCACCTTCCTCAGATGCATCAATTTCCTGGAAACGCCGGATCGTGGCCGCATTGCGATCAACGGCGAGGAGATCTTGCTGAAGATGGGTCGGGGCGGGCGGCTGCAGCCGCGCAACTGGCGGCAGATCGAACGGCTGCGCACCGGGCTCGGTATGGTCTTCCAGAGCTTCAATCTCTGGGCGCATCGGACAGTGCTGGAGAATGTCATCGAGGCGCCGGTGCATGTCATGGGCATTTCGCGGCGCGAGGCCATCGAAAAGGCCGAGGCGCTGCTCCACAAGGTCGGGCTCTTCGATAAACGTGACGCCTATCCCGCTTTCTTGTCCGGTGGCCAACAGCAGCGCGCGGCCATTGCCAGGGCGCTCTGCATCGATCCCGCTGTCATGCTGTTTGACGAGCCGACATCGGCGCTCGATCCGGAACTGGTCGGCGAGGTGCTCAAAGTGATCCGTGACCTTGCAGAAGAAGGCCGGACGATGCTGATCGTCACGCATGAAATGCGCTTCGCACGGGATGTCTCGAGCCGCGTTCTGTTCCTGCATCAGGGACGGATCGAGGAGGAAGGCCCGCCGGAGCAGATATTCGGGGCGCCGGTGAGCGCCCGCTGCCGGGAATTTACCGGTCTCAACGCCCACTGACGCGAACTCTCATCGACAACACAAACCAGGAGAATCCTGCGAATGAAGCTGATCCCCACCCTTTTCGCCGGCGTTGCCCTTGCGCTTTCCGCTGTCGCCGCGCAGGCCGAAGTCCGCTTTGGCGTCATGAACGAATCCTATCCGCCTTTCTTCGCCAAGGATGCCTCCGGCCAATGGCAGGGATGGGAAATCGACCTCATGAACGCCGTCTGCGAGGAGATGAAGGAGAAATGCTCGATCGTCGACATTTCCTGGGATGGTCTCATCCCGGCTCTGCAAAGCAAGAAGTTCGACGTGATCTGGTCGTCGATGTCGAACACCGCGGAACGCTCGAAGGTGATCGACTTCACCGACAAATATTACAACACGCCGAGCACCCTGATCGGTCCCAAGGACCAGAAGCCAGGTTCGACGGCCGAGGACGTGAAGGGCAAGACCATCGGCATCCAGGTGTCGACGATCCAGTCGGAATATTACAAGAAGTATTTTGCCGGCGTCGCCGAGGAAAAGACCTACCAGACGCTCGACGAGGCTTTTCAGGATCTCGCCTCTGGCCGTATCGACTATGTTTTCGGCGATTCGCTGGCGCTTGATGCTTTCCTGAAAAGCGATGGGGGTAAGGATTGCTGCGCCAAGATGGGCGACGTCGCCGACGATAAGGAAATTCTCGGAGCCGGCGTTTCGGGCGGCCTGCGCAAGGAAGATACCGAACTGAAAGCCAAGCTGAACAAGGCGATCGCTGCGGTTCGCGCCAATGGCCAGTACGACGCGATCACCAGGAAATACTTCGACTTCGACATCTACGGCGCAAAGTAAGCAGTCCTGATGGCGACCGCACAACAAGGCATTCTGGACCTGCTGTCTCCCTATCCTCCGGGATGGGGCGGCGTTCTCCTGGCAGGTGCGGTCTCCACGGTCGCCATCTCGGCTTGCGCCTTCGCGATCGGCCTGCTGCTCGGTACGGCCGGCGCGCTTGGAAAGCTTTCGGGCAACCGCGTTCTCCGCCTGCTGCTCGATGTCTACACCACCGTTATCCGCGCCGTTCCCGAGTTGATCCTGATCGTCGGGCTCTATTACGCCGGCACCGACGGTCTCAACCGGCTTTTGGCCGCGCTCGACCTGCCGCCGGTCAATGTGAACGGCTTTGTCGCGGCCGTCGCGGTGCTGGGCTTCGTGCAGGGCGCCTATATGACGGAGGTGCTGCGCGGCGCGATCCTCGCCATTCCCCTTGGCCAGATCGAGGCCGCCAAGGCCTTCGGCATGGGGCCGGCGCTGAGATTTCGCCGCGTGATGTTGCCGGCACTCTTGCCGAACGCCCTGCCGGGCCTTGCCAATCTGTGGATGTCGGTCACCAAGGACAGCGCACTGGTTGCGGTCGTCGGCTATCAGGAACTGGCGCTCGCCACCCGCCTTGCCGGGGCAAGCACCAAACACTACTTCGTCTTTTTCCTCGCCTCGGCTCTTCTCTACCTCGCCATCACGCTCGTTTCCAACGTCCTCTTCAAACTGATCGAGGGGCGGATGCGACGGGGACAGCTGCGCCTTGCCTGAAGCGAACGCCCCATGAATTTCACCTGGATCTCTTCCTATTGGCCGCTGCTTTTGACGGGCGCCTGGCAGACTGTCTGCCTGCTGGTGATATCGGTGGTGTTCGGCTTCGTCATCGCGATTGGCCTCGCCTTCGCGCAGGTCAGAGGCTGCGGACTGACACGGCTGCTGGCGCGGGGCTACTGCACCTTCTTCCGCGGCACCCCTCTGCTGATCCAGCTGTGGCTTCTCTACTACGGCGTGGGTTCGCTGCTGCCGATGATCCCCGGCATCCGGCAGAGCCTGTTCTGGCCGATCCTTCGCGAAGGCTTCTTCTTCGCTGCGGTCAGTTTCACGCTGAACTACGCCGCCTATGAGGCAGAGGTATTGCGCGGCGCGCTGCTTGCCGTTCCCAAGGGGGAACTCGAAGCCGGCCGAGCCTTCGGCCTATCGCCTTGGAAGCTGACCCGCCGCATCTGGTTGCCGCGCGCCATTCGCATCGCCTTGCCGACCATTGCGGGCGAGATCGTCATGCAGCTCAAGGCGACGCCGCTCGCCTTTACGGTGACGGTGATGGATCTCTACGCCGTCGCAAACAAGGTCCGGCAGGACACGCTGCTCGTCTACGAACCGCTATTGGTCGTCACCCTCTTCTATCTCGCCTTGACCGCAGTGATCGCCCGCGTCTTTCGAGGTCTCGAAGCGCAGGTGCCGGTCCGTCGCTAGGCCCAAAGAACCGGCCATGAACTCGCTTACCCACGAACCATCTGCACCCCACCCACTTTCCTATGAAAAACCCGCTGCCGGTCACGGCGCAACAGACCGAATGGAGACCTCTTCGTGAGCACGACCCGAATTCTCGACGGCGGCATGAGCCGCGAGTTGCTGCGGCTGGGCGCCGAACTGAAACAACCGGAATGGTCGGCGTTGGCGCTGATCAACTCGCCTGACATCGTGCGCCAGGTACACCAGGAATTCATCGCCGCCGGCTCGCAAATCGTTACGACAAACAGCTATGCGCTCGTGCCCTTTCACATTGGCGAAGACCGGTTTCGGAAGGAAGGGCCGGCGCTGATCCGTCTTGCCGGCCGCCTGGCACGTGAGGCGGCCGATGCGGTTACGGATCGGAAGATACTGGTCGCCGGTTCGCTGCCGCCGATCTTCGGCTCATACGAGCCGCAGAACTTTCAGCCTTCTCGGGTGCAGGATTATCTCAAGGTGTTGGTCGAAAACCTCGGCCCCTTTGTCGATATATGGCTCGGCGAGACGCTGAGCCTGATTGCCGAGGCAGAAGCCGTCCGCCAGGCGGTGGCGACATCAGCCAAGCCGTTCTGGATTTCCTTCACGGTGGCGGATGACGAGGCAGCCATGAAGGGCGCAGAACCGAGGCTCCGCTCCAACGAAAGCGTCGAGGACGCGGCATCCTGGGCGGCATCCTCGGGCGCTGAAGCCCTCCTGTTCAATTGCAGCAAGCCAGAGGTCATGCAGGCGGCCGTGGAGACGGCAGCGCGCGTGCTCCGGAAGATGGGCGCTCCCCTCGAAATCGGCGTCTATGCCAATGCCTTCGAAGGGGAACAGGGCGAGGCAGCCGCCAATGAAGGCCTGCACGACACCCGCAGCGATCTGAATGACGATGCCTATTCGCACTATGCCTGCTCCTGGGCCGAAGCGGGCGCGACCATCATCGGCGGCTGCTGCGGCATCGGTGCAGCCCATATTCATCGCTTGAGGACAACGTTTTCGGATTGAAGCACCCGCTGGTCGCGATACTCCTGTTCTCCTGGGCAAAGAGTGCAGCCGCATCGCCAACGCCTATACCAAAGGGATCAGCCTGCATGTCATCGATACGGTCGGCGTCATGCATGCCATGATCCTGCGCATGCAGGCCATGCTGCTGCCGGTGCAGACGCTGGTGCTGACGGGGTATTGAGCGAAGCGGTAGGGTGCCGCAGTTTGATAACGGCACCCCATTGGACTATCTTGGACGCATGACGCATTTTGGAAACCAGATCGTTCCTGCCGAATTCCCCGAGCTGAAGATGCTCGCGTGGAACCGGAATCCTGCGCGTCCCATTGCCGCCGACGAAGCCTTTGCCTTGTACGAGCGGAACTGGCGCTTCGTCGATCGTGAGAACCTGACCTCTCGTGAAAAGCTCCTGATCGAGGAGCTCACCGAAGAGTATGGTCACGGCCTCATGCTGGTTTAACAGATTTACCGATGCTTCCGACGACGCGACCTTGCGCGATACCACCCGCGCCGCCACCTATGCAGTGTAAGACCGCCTCATAGAGACAGGCATGAACCCCGCAGACGACTTCACCGGTGCCCTCGCCCTTATCCCCGAGGGCTACAGCGAAGGCAGTTTCGAGGCCGGCCGCTGGGGCGCCACGGTCAAGCGATCCCCCGACGGCAAGCGCATCTGGCTCTATGCCGAAGATCTCTCCGGCACCGATATCGTCAGCTTCAACCTCTATCTCCTGGAGGCAAGCGGCAGCACGCTGAAACCCTGCGAAATGTCGTCCGCGAAAGTCATCGCCTTCGTGCTCGGTTACCGCCCCGACCCGCATTAGCCGATACTGCCGGCAAAACGCTCAGGCCACCGCTGACGCTGAAAAGCCTCGATGACGAAATCGATGAATACCCGCGTCTTCAAGGGCAGCAGCCTTTTGTTGGCGTAGTAGATCGAGATCGGCCCGATATCGACATACCAGGAGGGCACGAGCCGGATCAGCTCGCCGCTGTCGAGATAGGCAAGCGCATCCGGCTTCGAGATCAGCGTAACGCCGAGCCCGAGAAGGGCGGCACCGCGCATGGCGGCGGGATCGTTGACGACGATCTTTGGCGCGAGATCGACCAGCTGTTCCACTCCCGCTGCGTTACGCATCTGCCGTTGCGGAATGCGCCCGGTATTGATCGATTTCATGACGATGCCGTCCATCCCCGCAAGCCCGGCCGGATCGATCGGCGGCACACGGCCCTGCATATAGGCTGGTGATGCCACCGCCACGAGATGGGCTGGCGCAAGAGGCCGCGCCACTAGGCCCGAGGCGAGCTCGAAGCCTCCGCCGATTGCCGCATCGTAACCCTCCGCGATCAGATCCACCTGCCGGTTCTCGAACATCCATTCCGGCTGCACCAGCGGATAGCGTTTCATGAAATCAGGCAGCATCGGCAGGATATAGCCCGTGCCCAAACCCGGCGGCAGGCTGACCTTCAGCACGCCTGCCGGCTCCGCATGCTCGTTGGAGATCTCGGCAATCGCCCCCTGCAGCCCCTCGAGATGATCGCGCACGGAGAGAAGAAAGCGCTCGCCTGCCTCCGTCAGCGTCAGGCTGCGCGTGCTGCGGTGAAAGAGCCGGAGTTTCAAATTGGCCTCGAGCGCCGCCACATTGCGGCTGACCGCCGCCGGTGTCAGACCGAGGCGTCTGGCCGCCGCCGAAAAGCCGCCAAGCTCGGCGCTCCGCACAAAGGATTCCAGATTTGCCAAACTCTCCATTGCCGATCACCTTCAAGGAAAACTTGAAACTGATACCACCCACTCCCCTCTAATAAAACATGAATGACATCGCGATAATGCCTTCATCGAAACGAACACGACATGCAGAAAGGAAACTTGCCATGTCCATCGGTATCATCGGCGCCGGCAATATCGGCGCAGCCTTCGCCCGCGCTCTCGCCCGCAACGGTATCGCCGCCACCATAGCCAACAGCCGCGGCCCTGAAACGCTCGCCGAACTCACCGCCGAGCTCGCCCCCCATATCACCGCGGGCACCATCGAGGAGGCGGCAAAGGCCGATATCGTCCTCATCGCCGTGCCCTGGTCGAAACTGCCGGCAGCACTGTCCGGCCTGCCGGACTGGGCCGGCCGCATCGTCATCGACGCCAATAACCCGATCGAAGGCCCCCTCTTCAAGCCGGCCGAGCTCGGCGGCCGCCTGTCGAGCGAAATCGTCGCCGGCCTGGTGCCCGGCGCCCGCCTCGTCAAAGCCTTCAATCACCTCTTCGCCAATCTCGTCTCCGCCGACCCCAGGGCCGAAGGCGGCAACCGAGTGCTGTTCTATTCCGGAGACGATGCGCAGGCGAAAGCTGAAGTTGCTGACATCATCACGCGCCTCGGCTTTGCCGGCGTCGACCTCGGCCCGCTCAAAATCGGCGCCAGCCTGACGCAATTCCCCGGCGGCCCGCTGCCGGCCCTCAACCTCGTCAAGTTCGGCTGAGAGAGGTTGATATGTCACCGCTCGAAACCGCAAGGATCTTCTTCGCCCATTGGAGCGCCAGCCGCATCGAGGAGGCGCTCGCCATGCTTGCCGAAGAGGTGCTCTACGACAACGTGCCCCTGCCCGACATCGTGGGCCGCGAAAACGTCCGTAAATTCCACGCCGATTTCGGCACCGGCTCCGCCTTCAAGGTGGACTGGCAGGTCACGGCAATCGCCGCCTCCGGCAACGTGGTGCTGAACGAGCGCATTGATATCTTCACCCATGAAAGCGGCAGCCAGATCACCCTGCCGGTCATGGGCACGCTGACGGTGGAAAACGGCAGGATCACCGTTTGGCGCGACTATTTCGATCTGGGGAGTTTTGAACGGCAGCTGGCCGCGATAAAGCGGTAGCAACTCAAAGCCCGGTCGCATCAGCGGCCGGTGCCGCTCACTGCTGCTGAAACGCCAGCCGAACGCCGAGCGCCATGTAGATCGAGCCGATGACCTTGCCCTGCCAGCGGCCAATCGTCCGGTTCCTGTTGAGCCAGCCGCGCACCGAACCGGCGCCGATCGCGAGCGCCGATGTCACGCAGATGCTGAGCGTCACGAAGATGATGCCGAGCAGCGCGAATTGCCCGATCACCGAACCGCTTTCGGGATGGATGAATTGCGGCAGGAAGGCGAGGAAGAACAGCGCCGTCTTCGGGTTCAGGATTTCCGTGAAGACTCCCTGCCGGAAAGCCTTGCCGGGGCTGATCTCCGGGGCGGCCGCCAAGTCGAGATTGCCGGATTTTTCGATGAAGGACCGGTATCCAAGATAGATGAGGTAGGCCACACCGATATATTTGACCACTTCGAAGGCGAGCGCCGAGGTCGCAAGCAGGGCCGAAAGGCCAAAGGTCGCCATGGTGGAATGGATGAGATCGCCGACCCCAATGCCAAGCCCCGTTGCAATGCCGGCCCGCCTGCCGCCGCTGACCGATCGGGCGAGAACCAGCAGTGTTGCTGGCCCGGGAATTACCATCAGCCCGAGCACGACAAGAACGTAGGTCGTCAAAACAGCGATGCTCATCTTCGATTTCCGTTGCTTGAAATGTCCGCCTTCAAATTAACGGCTTCTGGCGTCTGCGCAATATTCGAAAAGTTTATGCCGCGACAGCTGCCCGGATCCCCATCCCGCGAAAAACGCCTTGCGCGGCGCAGCGAATAAGCGCAGGATTCCAATTGCTGGCAGCCACTTCAAGGGCGCTGCCGGTTCGGGCGTTAGCCCTGGCCCCAACGAAAGGAGGACGCGATGTCTTCCGATTTTTATCCGC
Organism: Rhizobium sp. WYJ-E13; assembly: GCF_018987265.1. NCBI lineage: Bacteria > Pseudomonadati > Pseudomonadota > Alphaproteobacteria > Hyphomicrobiales > Rhizobiaceae > Rhizobium > Rhizobium sp. WYJ-E13. The sequence goes on from NZ_CP076853.1 coordinate 2,182,819, forward strand.
CAAGCCTGTCGCGCAATCTCATCCGGACCGGCGCATTCGGTTACCGTGAGAATGTGGCGCTCGGCATTCTCGATCGTGCCGAAGCCGCTGGGCGGCAGGGCGATCGTTTTGAAGCCGCAGAAAGTTTCGTGGCTTTTCCCAATTTCAGCCATGGGCCGGAGACCGGCCGGAGAACAAGCACGCTGCGCATCCATTCCCTGGGGCATTCCCCAGAACAATCCCAAGCGCAACCCCAAGGCCAATCGCGCCTTTCCACTTTGGCAGCCTCTCTGGACGAGCATTCCGGCATCGGACGGCAGCCCCTTTGATGCCGCGCCGGCCAGCCGTCGGCGGGCCGCAATACCTGATCTGTCCCGCATCGTCACACCAGGAGGAAACCATGGCGAAAGGCCAAGTGCGCAGCAACAAAGAAACCCGCAAGCCGAAGAAAGACCGCTCTGCCGCATCCTCGGCAACGCCTGCGCCCGGCACGCAGGTCAAGATGGCAGGCAGCAATACGGGCAGCGACAAGAAGAAATAACGCCCGAGCCCAATCCGGCGCGGCGGCCTTCCGGCCGTCCCGCCCATCATCCAAGAGGACAGCAATATGACCACCAAAAAGCGCGCAGCCGAAAATCTCTTCCGCGCGCCACAGCCCGAAAAAGACTCCGATGCCGAAAAGCTTCAGGATGTTCGCAAGCGGCTGCGCTTGAGACAGCGCGAAATCAGGCAGGACGAACGCAGCGAGCGCCAGAAAACGAGAGTGACATTACCCGCCGTTTCATCCTGAAACCGCCGGCCCCGGAAAACCTGGAAGAACTGGAAAATCCGGAAGAGCCGCAATACTCCGACACCCGAATGGCTCGGCCATATCAGGAACGAGCAAGGACCATCACGTGGCAGAATTCAATTATACGATCGAAGCCGGGCTCTACACCGGCAAGACATTGCGCAGCTCCCGCGGCCCCCGCTACAGGCGCTTCGAAACCGCCGCGGAAGCACTGCGTTTTGCCATGGAAGAGATGCCCGGCTCGCAATTGCGCGGCTGCGTGCTGGAGGTGAACGAAGCCCGCTTCGACGAAAGGCAGATCCGCGTGCTCTACGATGCACCTGCCTATCCGCTCTCGCGCAGAGAGAAGTGACGGACGCCTCCTCCGCGGTCATTTGAGTGCTGCGTCATGAAAACACGGAGGCAGGATGACGATTTTCTCCGTCCGCCACATCACATCCTACCATTACAAACGGCCGGTGCATTTCGGCCAGCACCGGCTGATGTTCCGCCCCCGCGACAGTTTCGACCAGACGCTTTTGAACTGCAGCCTCGATGTCTTTCCCAAGCCGGAATCCGTCCGCTGGATTCACGATGTCTTCGGCAATTGCATCGCGCTGGTCGATATAACGGCCGCCTCCGCCGAACTGCGCTTTGAAACCGTCATCCGTCTCAACCATACTGCGCAGGTGCCGCTCGATCTGGAGATCGACCGCCAGGCGCTCAGCTTTCCCTTCACCTATGACGAGGACGAGGCGGTCGATCTCGAGCGCACCATCGACAGGCACTATCCCGATCCCGCAGACGAGGTCGGCAGATGGGCGCGGCAATTCGTGCCGCTTGTTCGGCAGCCGCGCACCGGCCATATCCTGATGACGCTCTGTTATGCGATCCATGAGAGCTTCAGCTATGTCAGGCGCTTCGAGCACGGCACGCAGGCGCCCCGCGAGACATTGCTGCTGCGCAGCGGCACCTGCCGCGATTTCGCGCTGCTGATGATGGAGGCGACCCGTTCGCTCGGCTTCGCCGCCCGCTTCGTCACCGGCTACGTCTATGTGCCCGATCGCGACGGCTCCGTCACGCTCGGCGGCGGCTCGACCCATGCCTGGTGCCAGGTCTACCTGCCGGGTGCGGGCTGGGTGGAATTCGACCCCACCAATGGCATCGTCGGAAACCGCGACCTGATCCGCGTCGGCGTCGCCCGCGACCCGCGCCAGGCCGTGCCGCTCTGCGGCAGCTATGACGGCGGAGCGCACGATTTCGACAATATGCGTGTGCAGGTCAACGTCACCATGGAACGGGATTTCGATGCCGCAAGCGGCAGGTGACGGAACACCTGGCCCGCTTGTGCATTCGCCTGCAGGACGTTCATTTGATCGAAGGGACACGACTTCCATGAAGATCCGCGCAGGCTTTCACATCGGCTATGAATGCGAACACGAAACGCCCATGCTGCTGGTCCTCGACATCCACCCGTCCCGCCGCGTCGATCTCCTGACGGAACAGGTCCTCGGTTTCGACCGGCCGATCGAGGCCTGGTCCTATGTGGACGGCTTCGGCAATGCCTGCAGCCGCATCACAGCGCCGCCGGGTCTCACCACCATTTCCACCGAATTCGAAATCTACGACAGCGGCCTGCCCGATCCCGTGCCCGAGGGCGCCATGCAGCACGATATCGATGATCTCCCTGATGATGTGCTCGTCTACCTGCTCGGCAGCCGTTACTGCGATACCGACCGCCTTGCCGACTTCGCCTGGAAGACCTTCTTCGGCATACCGCCCGGCTGGCCGCGCGTCCAGGCAATCCTCGATTTCACCCATAACCGCATCGCCTTCGATTACCAGAAGGCCGATCCGCTGCGAACCGCCTTCGGCGGCTTCACCGACCGGTCAGGCGTGTGCCGCGACTTCGCCCATCTCGCCATCACGCTCTGCCGCTGCATGAACATCCCGGCACGCTACTGCACCGGCTATCTCGGCGATATCGGCGTGCCCGTCGACCCGAACCCGATGGATTTCAGCGCCTGGTTCGAGGTCTATCTGAGCGGCCGCTGGTACACACTCGACGCCCGCCACAACACGCCCCGCATCGGCCGCATCCTGATCGCCACCGGGCGCGACGCCACCGACGTCGCCATGTCGACGGCTTTCGGCCCTGCGGTGCTCAAACGCTTCGAGGTGATCACCGAGGAGATTCCGGTGTGATGTGACGGGGGAAATGAACGCCTTATTCAAAGAGTTCGGCGTGGGTACCGGCACTAACGAACACGACCAGATTCCTCTTGTCGTCTATGGAGTAGATGAGCAGAAAGTCACCACCGATGTGACATTCTCGATGATCTTTCCAGTCACCCGTCAGCTCGTGATCTTTCAGCTCGGCCGGCAGAGGACCTTCATTGTCGACGATCAAACCGACGACCTTCTTCAGTGCGACCATGTCATAGCGGCCGGCCCCCGAAAGGCGCTCCCAATCTTTCTGAAATTGTTTGGTATGGCTTGATTGCCGCGGCAACGAAGCCCGCTTGGTGGAAGCGGGCTTCGCTCGGTTTCTGTCACTTGGCAAGCGTGTTGCCCTCAAGTGACTTGATCAGCTCTTCGGCAGTGTCGAAATGCTTGCCATGATCCGCCTTGATCGCTCTTGCTTCTTCCATCGCAGCGATCGTCCTGGCGTTCGGTCGAGTGAGTTCGACGGGAAGAGCCTTATCTCGGGCGATTCTGGTCAAAACGATGCGGATAATGTCCGAGGTGGTCAATCCAAGGCTATCGAGTACCAAGGCGGCATCATCCTTCACCGAAGAGTCGATGCGGGCACGCACATAGGCATTTGCAGCCATCTTCAGCCTCCTTGTTGAGTTCGATATTTATGTAGCCCAATTGAGCAACACCTTCAAGAAACGTTCCCTATCAGCGTCTTGCTTCAAAACGCCCTTGGGAGACCCGCCTGCTTCAGCGTCTCATTGGCAGTATGGCGGGATTTGACACCATGATCGACCGTGAAATGGCGATTTGAAATCGGACTGAACCAGATTTCATGGTCGCCCTTTCCCGGCCGAACATATTTGCAGCCGGCTTTCGACAGTAACTCTTTAAGTTCCTTGAGATAGCCGGCCATGCAGTCAGTAGGTGGGATTGGGGATACGAACGAGCTGCTCGGCCATGATATGAACAGGGATTTCCGGCAGGTCGGACGTAAATCCGTTCAGCTCGAAAAGATCCGTTATGGCAGCGATGACCTTGGGCTCAAGAGCTTCCAGAGTATCGGCCTCAACGGCCAGCCCATCGATGTCGCTGCTGCTGGCGACCCATACGGCAGCCTCTTCATCCCACTCCGCGCGCACAACGATCGATACGTGCTTCATACGATGAGTTCTCCAAATCGGACACGATTGTCCAACACGCTCGCGCGCCACCAGTGTGGCTCGCCACGGTGTCATAGTGCACATATGTAGCGGAAAGAAAGCGAATTTTTAGTAGAGCGGCCTCTGCAATCGCGATCATCGGGGCAAACCACGGCTCCCGCTCGCAACGCTTCAATGCAACTCCTGTAACCCCGCCTCATCCGCCAGGGTGAAAATGAACCTCGTCCTGCGCGGCTCGTTCCTTTCCGCGCCACCCGTCGCAGGCATCGCGCTCCTGTAAGGACCTGCCCAGCACCGGTTCAGGCCCGCTTGAGGGCCGCGAGATCGCCGTTCTCCAGAGCCGGCAGATTGGCCTCGATCTTGTCGATCGGCCAGTCCCACCAGGCAAGTTCGAGGATCTCGCTGATGACCTCGACAGGATAACGCATGCGGATGATGCTGGCCGGATTCCCTCCCACGACCGCATAGGGCGGCACATCGCGGGTGACGACCGAGGCGGCGGCGACGATGGCGCCTGCGCCGATCCTGACACCGGGCATGATGACGGCATCATGGCCGATCCAAACGTCATGCTCGACCACCGTATCCTTCACCGGCAGATCCTTGTAGCCGAAGGTCTCCGGCTTGAAGATGCGGAACGGATAGGTGGTGATGCCACCCATCGGGTGATTGGCCGAACTGGTGATGAAATAGCTGCCGCGGGCGATCTGCACGAATTTGCCGATGACAAGCCGCTCCCGGCAACCCGGCCCGAGATAGGGCGCCAGGATCTCGGCCGTCTCCTCCAGCTTTCCGTAATGCGTGAAATAGCTGTAATCGCCGATCTCCATGCGCGGATGATCGATGACGTTCTTCAGATACATCGTCGCCTTCGAAACCCGACCATCGGGATAGGTGATGGGAAAAGCTGATTTCGCGTCGAGAAGCGGCATGAAAAGACCCCTGCGCGGACGTGTGAGAGCCTGCCGCCGATATGACGGCACGGCATTCGATCGTGGTCGGATGGAAATCTATCCGCCGCCACCGCACAGTGACATGGGCCGAAGGACGGAATCCACAGCAGAGTTCCCGCACTGGGCGAAGCCCTCGGCATTTGCGCTGATATCGGCCAGTCCTGAAAATCCCCGGCCTGAAGATCTGCGGAAAACATGCCGAAATCCGCGTTGGCCGTTCGACGCCCGTCCCGTTAAGGCACGCCACGCCTTCATCGCACCCTCACAAACCAGTGGTAGCAAAAGCAAATGGCGCCCGCTCTATGGACAGCGCGCCACTGAGACCTATCTGCCGCATCTGTAAATGCAACTGGAGGGTAAGCGATGTCAGAACTTGTAGTGCTTGGTTTCGATACTGTCGATAAGGCGGATACCGTGCTCAACCGGCTCGTCCAGCTTGAGAAGGAATATCTCGTCGATCTCGAAGACGCCGTCATCGCCGTGCGCGATGCTTCCGGCAAGGTACGCCTCAAGCAGAGCGTCAATCTGACGGCGACAGGGGCGGCAAGCGGCGGGCTCTCGGGCGCGCTCTGGGGCTCGCTCGTCGGCCTGCTCTTCCTCAATCCGCTGGCCGGAATGGTCCTCGGTGGCGCCTTCGGCGCGGGCTCCGGCGCGCTCGCCGGCTCGATGACCGATTACGGCATCAACGACGATCTCATCAAGAAGCTCGCCGACACCATCCCCGTCAACAGCTCCGCCCTCTTCCTGCTGCTGCGCAAGGTGCAGGCCGAGAAAGTGCTGGCCGAATTCAAGGGCGAACACGCCACCATCCTGCGTACCTCGCTCTCGCCGGAGCAGGAAGAGCAGCTGCGCAAGGCGCTGGCGACGGGGCCGGCGGTTGTGACGCCGGCTGCCTGAGCGCTCGGCATAAAACGAAAGTGCCGGGCACCGGCCGTGCGCCCGGCACATCTGTTTTCAGATCGTAATGCCGCTCGATGCCGCGAGGCGCTGGGGGCGCAGGTTTGTCGCGCCGATGTGGATAGCTGAGCAGCCGTTCGAAACTGCGGATGACGATTTTGCTTTCGCATGGCGCTGTTGCATGTCTTCGATATGAAAGCACTCGACGCGCCGAGGCGGCGTGCCGTGGGGCACCCCCGTGCTTCCCTCTTGTTCGCACAGTTCCGACACCAGTCCCTACGGTATCAGCGCCAGCACCGGCGCTGCACTCACCAGCACCACCTCCTCGACCTTCCCCGCCGGCAAAACCACCGTCGCCTCGCCCGTCTTGCGGGCGCGGTCGAGCTTGGCGAGGATCTGTCTGCCGCCCGTCAGCCCGCAGATGGAAAGCGCGCCGGTAGCATCTGGCTCGATACTGTCGGCCGGCGCGAAGAACAGCACGGCATCGTCCCAGATCGACAACGGGCCGGAAGAGGCGCGCACCTGGGCGGCGATGATGGCGCGGTTGCGGCCGGCGGCGATTGCCGGCTGCGCCTTGTCGAGCACCGCTTGCGGCAAGAGCTGCGGCTCGGCAAGCGAGCGGACTTCACCATTCTCGCCGATCGTGGCCGAGAGCAGGACTTTCGGCCCCAGCCGCTCGCCGTACCCGGGCGTGCCGGCACGCCCTGTAATGCCGGCATGATGCATGACCTCGGTCACCGGCACCCCGAGGAAGGCCGCAATCTCAGCTGCCTCCTCCATCGTCATCCTGCGCTTGCCTGAGAAGGTGCGGGAGACGGCAGAGGCGTCCTTGCCGAGATGGCGGGCGAGCGCGCGCAGCGACTGCCCCCTGTCATCAAGCTGGTTGTGAAACCAGGCGCCATCGATCTCAGCCATCCGTGTCCCCATGCACATATGCGGCGTTGCTGATTTGTTGCAAAAAACGCAACGACACGCAAGCAACCGCACCGGGCTTTTTGCCGTCAACCTTTCACATGGTTGATGTGCTGCGGTTGCACCGTTACCCGTCTTTCGGTCGAAAAACACTCTCTCCGACGCCGAAGTGTAAAAGATAGGTATTTTTTCCTATTTGCGATTGACGTTGCGATTTCGACAACATAATCTCAACTCCAACAACAAGAGCCGCATGGCAGGAGGGAAGATCAGCATGGCAAAGGCCCCGACGCCCTGGCAGAAGGTCGCCGCCAAACTGGCGCTGAAGCCGAGCTCAAGCGCCATCGCTCCAAGATCTCGCGGGCGCTGCGGGATGAGCGCGGCCTCATCAATGGCCGCGACCAGGTCATGCTTCTTTTAGCGGCAAGGCGCCTTGGCGTTTCGCTCACCCTCTCCGACCTGATGCCGGAGGAACAGGATGCGTAGGGAGCCGCTCTCCATGCTGGCGCAATCGGAACTGATCGATGCGCTGGTCGGGCGCTGCGTCATGCACGGCGGCGAAGCGGCCGGCGAAACGCTGCTGGTGATCGACCACGATGATGTCGACGACCTCGTGCATCTCGCAAACCGGCTGCGCCGGCTCGCGCTTTTCGAAGACCGCATCCGGGCGATGGTGATGGCCCCGCCATAGGGTTCAGTCACGCCGGAAACCGAAGACCCCGGGACCGAAGACCAAAGACCGAAGACCGAAGACCCACGACATCAGGCGACCGCCGGATCGGACGGCGCGCGTCTCCCAACAAGTGAGGACCGATATGCAGACGATCACGACACGCCCGACCCCATCAGCGGCACCCGCCCCGCTCACCATCACCAAGCCCCTGCTCTGCCCCTGCTGCAAGCAGCCGGTCACCATTCCCGCCCCCGAGATCGTCATCGATCACTATGGCATCACGCCCATGGAAGGGCGCATCTTCGAGGCGGTCTGGAAGGGCAAGGGCATGCCCGTCATCACCGAGCGCATCTTCACCGCCATGTATATCGACGACCCCGATGGCGGCCCATCGCCGGACAAGATGTACCTCGCCTTCAAGGTGGCGCTCTGCCACCTGCGCCAGAAGCTCGAAGGTTCCGGCATCGGCATTGTCAATGTCGGTTATCGCCGCGGCTACCGGCTGGTGCTGGAAGGCAAGTTTCCCAATTCCTCGTCACGATGAACCGCATCCCGTTAAATCCCCACCGGATACATGAAATGACCATGGCCGCCGCCCGCACCGCGCCGGCCATGCTGCGATATAGACAACATTCCTTGCAAGAGCCGCAACATGCCCTCAGATGTCGAACGGCTTCGCCGCGATGTGTCGCTGTCTCAGACAGCGGCGCACTATGGCTGCAGGCTGCAGGGAAACGGACATGAATATCAGGCCTGCTGCCCCTTCCACGCCGAGGAGACGCCGTCCTTCACCATCTTCGCAGGCCAGGACGGCATCGAGCGCTTCCACTGCTTCGGCTGCGGCGCGAGCGGCGATATCCTGGATTTCGTGCAGCAGATCAAGGGCGTCGATCTCACCGAGGCGATCCGTATTCTCGATGGCGCCAGCCATATCCGGCCGAACATAGGCCCGCGCGTGCGGCAGGTGCGCGACGCCTATGAAGGCATCACCCCTCTGGCACCGCCTTCAGAGCCGATCAAGCCCGGCGTCCGCATCCGCCTCTATAATCCCAAGCGCAAGGGCGACCGCTCCGAATGGGGCTCCTTTGCGCCGTCAATGGTCTTTCCCTATCGTGAGGCCAGTGGCGCTCTGACAGGCTATGTTCTGCGCCATGATCTCGCTGACGGGGGCAAGGAAACGCCGATGGTCATGTTTGCCCGTCTGCCCGACGGTCGCGAGACCTGGTGCCGCTATCCCTTTCCCAGGCCGCGCCCGCTGTATGGCCTCGAAAGTCTCGGCAAGACGAAGCAGGTGATCATCGTCGAGGGCGAGAAATGCCGCGACAGGCTGGCGCAGAAATCCGGCCGCACCGTGTTGTCCTGGGCCGGTGGCACGCAAGGCGTCAAGCACACCGACTGGTCGCCGCTATCAGGCCGTGACGTGGTGATCTGGCCGGATTTCGATGCGCCGGGCCTTTCGACAGCGGACGAGATCGCCGCCATCCTCTCCGGCCTCGGCGCGCGCGTCCGCCTCGCGGGCTTTGCCGATGCGACGGCCGCCTCTGATCTCAGGCATTTCACCCACGCCGACTGGCAGGCGGGCCAGCGTCCCGGCAAGGGTTGGGACAGCGCCGATGCCGTCGACGCCGGCTGGACCCGCCTCGAGCTCGATGCCTTCATGCGCGCCACCATCCGCCGCTACACGCCCGCCCCGGCAGAACCCCCGCCACCAGTAGAGAAGCCACCGGCAGAAAAGCCGGGCGAGCCCGGGCCGAAGGCGCCGCCGCCGGGCGCCGATGGCATAGACCGCATGCCGGAATGGTTTCCGAGCCAGCCCTTCGGCTCCGAAGTCTGGCTGGCGCGCATCTTCAACGAGCATCTGGAGCAAGCCTGCGGCGGGCGGATCGTCCGCGCCGATGGCAGGTTCTGGGCCTATGGCCCCTTTGCCTGGCGCGCCATCCCCGAGCAGAAGATCCGCCTTGCCATGCATGCCTTCGATGCCATCGGCATCGGCCCGAAGGAAAAGCCGCTGAAGCTCGGCAGGCACATGATCGACGGCATCATCAACGAGTTCGGCACGCGCACTGCCGATGCCGGTTTCTTCGGCAATCCAGCCATCGGCGTCAATGCGCAGAACTGCACCATCACCCTTGACGACGCCGGCAAGGTGATCTGCCGCGAGCACGCCCCGGATGACCGCTTCCGCTTCACCATATCGGCTGATTATAACATGCACACCGAGAGCCACCCGCCTGAGGGCTCGCTTCTGCATCGGCTGCTGCATGGCGCTTTCCTCGGCGATCCCGATGCGGCCGACAAGATCCACCTCGTTGCCGAGATGCTGGGGGCGGCCGCCTTCGGCCTTGCCACCCGCATCCGCCAGCCGAAGGCTTTCATCCTGCTCGGCGAGACCGCCAGCAACGGCAAATCCACCATCGCCTCGCTTTTTCGCGCACTCCTGCCCGAAGGCTCGGTATCCTCCATCTCGCCCGCCTTCTTCAATGACGAGAAGCGCATCATCAATCTCGCCGGCAAGGCGGCAAACGTCGCCGACGAACTGAGTGCTGCGGCCATATCAGGCGAGGAGTTCAAGGCCGCCGTGACCGGCAACCCCATCGAAGGCCGCAGCCTCTACAAGGATGTCCAAAGCTTCGTCCCGCGCGCCCTGCACTGCTTCACCACCAATACCCTGCCCCGCTTCAACGGCGGCATCGACCGCGGCCTGCGCCGCCGCCTGGTCGTCGTCCAGTTCAACCGCACCATTCCCGACAACGAGGTCATCCCCGACATTGCCGAGCGCATCGCCGAAGAAGAGCTGGAACTGCTGCTCGGCCTTGCCGTAGCCGGCGCCCAGCGGCTGAAGCGCAATGGCAGCTACACCATCCCCGAAAGCTCGAAGGAGGCGCTGAATTCCTGGCTGCTGCTTGATCCGCTGAACGAATGGTTCGACATCCGCGTCGAGCCTGCATCGACCGAACCCTCCGGAGGCTGGCTGCGCACCGCAAGGCTGTTTGAAGATTTCCGCAAATGGGCGATCGACCAGGGTTACCGCGAAAGCTTCCTGCCGCCCGTCAACACCTTTTCCCAGCGCTTGAAATCCATGCCCGAGGTGCGCCTGGTGCGGTTGGCCAACGGCATGGTGGCGCAAGGGGTGACGCTGAAGGAAAACACATTCGCTGCCGCGGCGGGTTACGCCGACGTGTTCTGAGCGTCTGCTATTGCCGAGCGAGACCTCGCGCTTTTCCGCCACTATCGCAAAGCAATTGGCGACACCGAAGCCCTCCCTACAGCGCCGCGCGTCTTTTCAGACGCGCAAAGGACGCTGTAGCACTTTGGATTGCTGCATAATTTCATCCCTAAATCGATTCCGATTTAGGGAATTATGCAGTAGCCCAATATGATTAGGCGCGATCGAGGAACGATCCCGCAAGATCTCGGTTGTCTCATCGGCCCTCGAAGGCCGGGCCGCCGCCGCCCCACTCCGCCTTCCTGTAGCGGAGGCGGCGGCCCCACCGTCCCCCCAAAGCCTCACCGCACAGTCCTGGATCTTGCGCCTGATAGCCACCGGATCTCGGCGAGGCCCCACCCAAACCCAACCCTCACCTCTGCAAGCGTCACCGCGCCATTGCCCGAAGTAAAGGCCTGATTGCCGGCACGCCGTTTGCCACCGTTATGCGACGGCCGCAACTGTTGCCGTCGGAAGGTTGTCGCGATCCGACCGAAAAAGGAATATGACATGACCGCGGCCAATTTCCCCGAATGCCTTTCCATCACGCTCGCATCCGAAGGCGGCCTCTCCACCGAGCGCACCGACCCTGGCAACTGGACCGGCGGCAAGATCGGCAAGGGCACGCTGAAAGGCACCAAATACGGCATCTCGGCTGCCGCTTTCCCCGACATCGACATCCGAAACCTGACGCTCGACGACGTCAAACCCATCTACAAGACGAAATACTGGGACCAGATCGGCGGCGACACTCTGCCCTCCGGCTTCGACCTCGCCACCTTCGACTACGCCGTCAACTCCGGCCCCGCCCGCGCGCTGCGCGACGCCCAGGCCGTGATCGGCGCCCCCGCGGACGGCAAATTCGGGCCAGTCACCCGCGCCAAAGCAGCCACCGCCGGCACCAGGGAAATCAAAGCACTCTGCGCCCGGAGGCTAAGCTTCATGCAAAGCCTGGCGATCTGGAAGACCTACGGCAAGGGCTGGTCGGCCCGCGTGGCGAAGATCGAGGCCAAGGCGGTGGCGATGTTCCTGCGCGGCCAGCCGGGGGTGGATGCGAAGGCGGCGCTAGCGGATGAGGCGGAGAAGGCGGAGAAGACTGCGGGGACACTGCGGAGGGCTGGTGCGGCGATTGCGGTTTCGGCCTCGGGTAGTGCGGGGACCGGTGCCGCCCTGCCGGCTGAGCCGAATTTACTCGCTCTTGGTGCGCTGATGCTGGCCGGGCTGGTCGTGGCGTGTGTGCTGGTCATGAGGGCCGCAAGAGAAAAGGAACGCGCAGAGGCATACCGGGCCGCCGGGCGGTAACGACCGAAGCTGGTCCTCCTCGAATGGCAGCGTCACCGGCTCATCAGCCCATACATCCTGTTTATCCGCACTTGGACTGCATCCGCGATAAGAGCCTCCCGCCTGCTGCCACACGCCTGTCATCAGGCGATGCAATTTTCAACCAAATCTAGAAGAAATAAAATAAATTAAAGAACATAATTCCCGCCAAGCGAGAATCGAAATAAAGAGGTCTCGCAAATCACAGCACAAGACTCTGGCAGCAGCACAATTGAGGAATAATCATGCGCGCTTATCTTGCATTGACATTGATCGCCACCGGGTTGCTCACCGGCTGTGTTCCGACCGAGAAACAATATGATGCAGCTGTCAGGGTGGTGCGAGGCAGCGAGAGTCAGAGAAACGGGCTTTTGGACGAGTGCATCAGGCAGGTCGGCTTTTCCGACAAGAAGGCCCGCCATAACGCCGCTGTCGCGCTGAATGTGGCAGACAAGGACGCTCCGAAGGCTTTCTGCAGCCGATACACAAATGCGATCGTTTCCGGCGACATAACCTATCAGGATACGCTCGACATGAAAAATCACCGCTACACCCCAAAGCTGATCAAGATCTTCCGGGGCGGTTGAGGTGGACGACGCTCGCCTAGAGCCTTTCCTGGTCAGATATAAGCATTCTGTTGGCTCAAACGGAGTCGAATGGTCGACCGGCCGGCGCGCGTCGTAGCCCAGATCTACGGCCAAGCCGGCCGCTCGATGAGGCGACCCGTTTCAGCCAACGCGCTATACTATAATTGAGGAATAATCATGCGCGCATACCTTGCAATGACACTGATTACTACAGGAATTCTCGCCGGCTGCGCTCCGACCGAACAGCAATATGATACAACGGTTACAATGCTGCAGGGCAGCCCGCGGGCACGAACCGAAGTTCTGAACATGTGCATCAAGCGCATGAGTGCGACCGACGCCGCCTGGCACCGCAACGCCGCCATCGTCATGAACGTATCGGAGAAGGACGCCCCGCGCGTTGCCTGCAGCCGGTATCTGAAGGCCCTCGTCTCCGGTCGCGCCACCTATCAGGACACGCTCGACCTCAGCAATCGTCGCTATACTCCGAAGCTCGTCAAGATCTTCCAAGGGCGTTAAGTCGCCTGACCGGTCATCCGTCGCAACTGCCGTTCACGCTCGCTGGCCTAACCGGCCCCGCGAGCGTGATTTGGCGTATCGGCCCGCAAGTTCCGCCGATATCGGTGAAACGGCTCCCAGCGGCAGTGCTCAACCGGCCCATGACATGGCAGTCCTCGCCCAGATGCCGCGCTGCGCCTCCGGGACGTGATCTATGGCGTTGAGCCTCATCGTTATGGAGCAAGCCTCTCCATCGCTGAGTTCGGCAAGTCTCGTCAGCTTATTCAACTCGTCCACGGTCACGCCCAGGCGCTGCGTGATCATTTGCGCGATGTCCTGCGCGGTGAAGGTAACGGTCGCAGGCTGACGCGCCTTCCCATCCTCATAGGCCAGGCGCTTGGCCTCCAGATATTGCCAGTAGCTCTCTTTCACCTGCGGAATGGCCTGCGCGCCCTGCGACACCCGCATGGCCACCAAATCCTTGCAGCCCTGCGGATAGTAACGGGCAACAGCCTCATTGAGCTCGCCCATCTTCTTCAAGACATCGATCGCAATTGCATCGCTTGCTCGCGACAGTGCAGGACTGCCGTATTTCGCCACCATCTCGGCCGCCTGTACACGCGGATCGATCTTTCCTCCCGAGGCTTCGGCCTTGGCAAACAGCTGCCGCGTTTCATCTTCGTGATCCATGAAAACCGCGTGAACGAAAGGATTGATGCCGGCGAGAACCTGCATCTCCTTTTCGAAGGAGCCAACCTTCGTTTCCTGCGCAGCCGAGTCCGGTGCGGGCTTCGCATCTGCGGCAGGCTTTTGCTTCTCCGGGGACGGACCGAGCGAGAGCAACGCCCTGCCCCAATCGCCCTGCAGCTCTTTCGGCAAAGCGCGTACGTTATAGAGTTTCTTTGCGATTGAGCACATGTCCTGGTCGCTCACCCCGGCAGGAGCTTCCATCACCTTGTCTATCTCGCTCCCGGTCATTCCCAGGTACCGCGTCATGATCCGGTACACCTCCTTGCCGGACATCAGGGCAACCGGAGCGCGGAATTTCCCATCCTCATAAGCATAGGTTTTCGCTTGCAGATCATCCATCCGACCGTTTCTGACTTCCACAACGGAATACCAGTCAGGCATATTGCCGGTGAAGAAATACTCGCAGCCTTCGGGATATTTGGCGGCCACGATATCGGCAAGCGCGGCCGTCTTGTCCATGACCGCAATCACGGCACTGTCGCCTGCGCGCGCGAGGGCCGGAGTGCCATACCTGTCGATGACCGCCGCAAGGGTTTTCTTCTGTTCAGCCCATTTCTGACGGCTCGTCTCCGCGTAGACTTTCAGTACGATATCCCTGTGATCCCGATAAATGGCCTGCAGATAAGGATTTATCCGCCCGGTCAACCGGATCACCATATCCACGGGATCTTCCTCGGCATCCTGAGCGAATGCGCCCGATGCGAGGAACACGACAGCAATCAACAGCGACAATAATCTCTTCATGAAACCCCACCCTAAATAGTTGCAATTCTTTTACGTCTGAAATTCCGGACCGTCCATGGCCCACTCGGAAAATGGTAAAAATATCCGGGGGATGCGCGCGATGCCTCGGCGGCGGCGCCTTGCACATCCCGCAGCGTCAGCCACCCATAGATGATATCGAACGGCAGATTCCAGCCGCCCGTTCGGGCACCCACAAGGACGGCCCACCACTCAGCTATCCAGCTTCAGCGCCAGCTGCTGCCCGCCGAACACCTTCAGCACATGTTTGTTGATCGGCCGCATCGCCTCGATGCGGCGCTGTTCTTCCCGCCTGCGCGCTTCGTGGCGCTCGCGGTCTGCGCGCAGCTGCGCGGCGAAGGCCATGGCCTTGTCTGCTGCTCCTGAATAACTCGGGCTTGCTGCCATCGAACTCTCCATCAGAACATAGATGAGAACGTTTATTTGTTCCCATTTTGTTCTCATTTCCAGAGAAGTCAAGAGCATCGTTTCAGGGCAATAACAAGGGTGGCTTTCCGGCGCAGGACAAGCAGCACCGGCAGAAAGGAGGGAAAGCGCCAAGTCTTTGACGCATAAAACTATTCTCTCATCTGGATCCAGACCATAGCGAAAGACATGAGACCGCAAAGGATGGCGATCAGAAGCAGGCTGTCCATCAAAATCCTCCTGTTTGTGGCAGAAACGCGGCAGAAGGATTTTGGTTCAGTCGCACCCTGTTTCAGGCGATCTTGGCACCTCTGTTCTCCATCTACGCCGGCCTGATCACAGTCATGATGACGATATTGCCGGCCTCGTCCCGGGCGCTGTCTGTCGTCGCTATAACTTTGCCGGCAAACTCTTCCTCGGCCTCGGCGAATGCCTCCCGCACCAGCCGGAGCGTTTCCAGATAGGCGCGGTTGTCTCGCCTGGGCATTGCAAGCAATGCCTTGATCGCTGCGCTATCGTCGGCCATGACGCTGATTGCACTCCCTTGCTCGATCCTGACATCGAGAATATCAGGATCGTCCTGCGTTGCCTTCCTGTAAAACGGCACGGGGGTCAAGTGCGCGAGGCAGCCTCCAGGCCGATGACGGTGCCCTCAAACACCCCATCTCGCTTTATCGCCATGCCTCATGTATAAGCCCTCGTCCCATCGCTACTCCTCCGGCGTTTGGCCAACGAGGGCTTGCAGGATCGGGCCTCTGCCACGACATGAGGCCAAGGGACCCACAACCGCACGAAAGAAGACTTGAGATCATGACCAGGGCGAAGACGGCTGCAGCAGAGACGAACCAGCGCTATTTCAAGGCGCCGGTCTTTGCCGTTGCGCCGATGATCGACTGGACGGACCGCCACTGCCGCACGTTCCACCGCCAGATCAGCCGCAACGCCCTGCTCTTTACGGAAATGGTCGTCGCCGACGCGATCATCCATGGCCCGCGCGATCGCCTGCTCTCCTTCGATGCCGCGGAACACCCTGTCGCCCTGCAGCTCGGCGGTTCCGATCCGGCCAAGCTTGCCGAGGCCGTGCGCATTGCCGAGCCCTATGGCTACGACGAGATCAATCTCAATGTCGGCTGCCCGTCGGATCGCGTCCAATCCGGCACGTTCGGCGCCTGCCTCATGCAGACGCCCGAGACGGTTGCAGAATGCATCGCCGCCATGAAGAAGGTCGCTGATGTCCCGGTCACGGTCAAATGCCGCATCGGCGTCGACGAGCAGGATCCGGAAGTGGCGCTGCCGACCCTGATGACCAGGGTGATCGATGCCGGCGCCGACGCGATCTGGATCCATGCCCGCAAGGCCTGGCTGAAGGGCCTGTCGCCAAAGGAAAACCGCGAAATCCCGCCGCTCGATTACGAGATCGTCTACCGCATGAAGGCCCGCTTCCCCGATATCTTCATCGGCATCAATGGCGGCATCCAGACGCTGGATGAGGCGGAAGCGCATCTTGCCCATGTCGATGGCGTCATGCTCGGCCGCGCCGCCTATCAGAATGCCGGCATCCTCGCCGACGTCGATCACCGCTTCTATGGCGCCCCCGCCACGGAGCCGGATTGGAACGAGTTGCGCGACCGCATGATGGCCTATGCCGAGAGCCACATCGCCAATGGCGGCCGCCTGCAGCATATCGCCCGTCATATGGTCGGCCTCTTCACCGGCCTGCCCGGCGCCCGCCGCTATCGCCAGATCCTGTCGACCGATGCCGCAAAGCCGAATGCCGGCCCGGAAGTGATCGCCGCAGCCTTCGCCGCGGTCGATTTCGCAGGCACGGCGGAAGCCGTCAGCGCCTGAGGCCACGCCTGCCGTTTCCTTTGGCGATGGGGCGCTCTTGCCGGCACCTAAGTCGGCGCTTCGGCGGGTGCTTCCGTCGGTGTCGGCCTCGGGGCAAATGCCCTGGTGGGCGGAAATTCGAAGAATTTCGCATTGCAGCCGCTCAGCGGTGAAGCCGGAACCGGGGTGAACGTCGCCGCCAGCGTCTCTCGCCTCGAGCTGAGACCGGCGTGCTAGGTCGACAACGCCGCCTTTTGAGGCGGCGCTTTCCACCATTGCGCCAAGTCGATAGCCGGCCACGATTTCCGCTTCTGCCTGTGGCGCTGGAGATCAGCTACCTGGTTCGAACTCGTGCTTGCGTTCTGGCCCCTGCGAAATCGGAGTGTCCTTCTTGCGCCACGTAGCCGGCACCCACGGCGACGTACAAATCTGCATAGTCCTTGGCGACCTGCTGCACGGTGGCTGCAAGGCTTTCCTCAGCGTCGGAAACCGAGCGCTGCGCATCCAGGACATCGAGCAGCGACGAAGCGCCATCCTTGTAGCTGGTGGTCGATAGCGCGAGCGCTTCCTGTGCCGTCTGCACCTGTCTGCGCCACGGTTCCAGCGTCTGCGTGTCACGGCGAACGGCCGAGATCGCGTTTTCAACTTCTTCGACGCCGTTCAGCACCGCTGCCTTCCACGCCAGATATTGGGTCCTGGCATCGGATTTCTCGACCTCGACATTGGCCCGCAATTTTCCGCCATCGAAGATCGGCAGGCTGAGCGTTGGCCCGAAAGACCAGCTCGTCAGGCCGCCGCCACCGGCGCCGGACGATTTGACCCAGCTCGGAGAAATCGAGCCGGAAAGCGAGATCGACGGATAGAGCTGGGCTTCGGCTGCGCCGATATCGGCCACGGCCGCCGCCAGCTCGCGTTCTGCCTTGCGAATATCGGGACGATTGCGGATAAGATCGGCCGGAATGCCGGCGCGAATGTCGCCGTGGAAAACCGGCTGGCCCGCGCTCTTGCGCAGCTCGTCCGTCAGCGAGGCCGCCGGCATTCCGAGCAAGGTTGCAATTTGATGGGCCGACTCGGTGAAGCTCTGTTCGAGGCCGGGAATGTCGGCCTTCGTCGACTGTACCAAGCCCTCGGCCTGAACGACGTCGAGGCGGGAGGCCGCACCTGCCTTGAGCTGCAGCAGCGTGAGTTCGTAGGTCTGCTGGCGGGATTTCAAGTTCGCCTGAGAAAGCGCGATGCGCTCCTGGTAGTAGCGGGCGTCGATATAGCTGTCGACCAGGTCCTTCAGAAAAGTGAGTTTTGCATCGTCGGCCGTCGCATAGGCTGCCCCAAGCGAGGCAATCGCGCTCTCTTTCGAGCGACGGTACTGGCCGAAGAAGTCGAGCAGCCAGGAAAGGCTGGCATCGCCCCCCGTTGTGTTCGTGGCGCCAACCGTGGTGCGGAGCCGTCCCTTCTCGCCGGATACTGTATGAGATGCGTCGACAGTCAGGCTCGGCAGGCTCCCTGCACCGGCAATCGTTACGTTGGCGGAAGCCGAGTTGATGCTTTCGAGCGCCTGCAGCACATCAAGGTTCTCGCTGAGGCCGTAAACGACCCACCCGTCGAGCTTCGTGTCGCGATAGGCGGTCCACCACTGCTCCGTCACGACATTGCCGTTGCTCTTGTTACTCCCCTCTTCGAATTTCGCTGGAAGCGGCATCTGCGGGGGAGCGTGATCCGGGCCGCTGACGCAGCCCGCCAGCACAAGCGCGAGAGCAATTCCAGGAAAAGTGCGAAGCGGTTTTCCGTCCGGAATTGCGTAAAAACAAAAACTTGGAGCGGTTATGCGCTTCCGTGAAAAGCTGAACCGCTCTAGTCCCGATGTGGCGGAACTGAGGGATGATAGTCTTGTGCAAAGCGACCTACTCACTGGCGAGCCTTCCGAACCTGGATCGAGGGTTCAGGCTTAGCGAGGCCAGGGTTAATGGCGGTTAAGAAACTGTAAAGTTAGGTAAAATCCCGACCGAAAGATCTGGGCTGTCTGGGAAGCTCCAGGGTGATCGCCAGGCCACCCGCCTCCGGCAATGACGCATGCACGCGCCCGCCATGGCGTTCGATGGCCTGCCTGGTGATGGCGAGACCCAGACCGTATCCGCCTCTCGGCACGGCATCCTTCCCGCGTGAAAACGGCTGGAAGATCCGTTCGAGTTCGTCTCGCCTGACGCCCGGCCCCTGATCCGTAACGCAGATCTTGAGGCGGTCGGCCGTCGCCTCGCAGGACACAGAGATGAACGAATGATCGGCGGTATACTTGACCGCGTTGCGGACGACGTTTTCGAGCGCCCTGTAGATGAGCTCGCCCTCGACCTCGGCGCGGAAGACGCCGTCGACCCCCGTGGTGATCGAGACCTCACGCGCCTGGGCTTCGAAGGCCGCGTCGCCGAGGATTTCGTTCAGGAGTTCGATGACATCGAGGGTCTGCGTCTTCAGCGGCAGGCCGGATCCCACCGTCAGCCTGGCAAGCGTCAGAACCTCTCCCACCAACGTATCGAGCCGTTCGACCTCCCTGTCCATACGATCCAGCATGGCGCCGAGCCTGGCCGGGCTCTGCCGGAGGACGCCGACTGCGGCCTGCAGGCGGGACAAGGGCGAACGCAGCTCATGGGAAACGTCATGGAACAGTCTCTGCTGCGCATCCTGAAGCTCTTGCAGCCGTGCGGCGGTGGAATCGAAATCATGCGCCAGCGCGGTGACCTCGTCCCTTCGTCCCGCCATCTGGTCTCCGATGCGGAAGTCGAAACGGCCGTGGGCAAGCGCACTCAGGCCGTCGCGAAGGTGGACGACCGGACGAATGAGGTATCTGGCGAGTGCTGCCGCGGCGACGGTGCTCGAAACGAAGATCGCAAGCCAAGGCACCAGCAGAGCCAGGTTATCCATGATGTTGAGAAGGAAGCTGGCTTCCGGCGCCACGGAGATCCGGTAGCAAGTTGCGTCCTTGAGGACGGTTCTCATCTCCGCCGTGCCTTCGCCTGTGCACGCACTCGGGTCCGCCATCTTCGAAAGCGTCAGCCCAAGCGGCGTCGTCACCTCACTTGTGCGGATGAAGCGCTGGGCGGCCTCCTCCCCGTCCCTTGCGAGCACGTTCGCCGTCAGCGCCAGGATGATCGCCCGCTCCTGGTACTCCCGATCGCGGCCGGGAGGCGGAATCTGAAAGAGGTTGACGATAAGAATGACGGCCCCGACGCCCACCACAAAGGTCAGCCAGATGATCGCGAAGAACTTCCAGAAAAGCCGGGGCATGGTCAGTCCACGAGAAGTTGATAGCCCTGGCCGCGAACGGACTGGATCCAGGATTGCCCGTCCTCCCTCAATCCGAGCTTCTGGCGAACGCTACTGATATGGACGTCGATCCGGCGATCGAACGGCGTGAGCGGCTTGCCGAAGGCCCGCTTCGAAATATCCTGCTTCGACACCAGCTGGCCGGCGCTGCGGGCGAGAACTTCCAACAGGCTGAACTCGGTGCCGGTCAGCTCCAAAGTCGCACCGCGCCATTCGGCGCTTCTGCTGCCGGAATGGATCACGAGCTGCCCTGCCCTTACGGTGTCGGCCGACACCTCTGTTGCCCGCTGACCCGCGCGTCGCAGAATGGCGCGCAGCCTCGCCGCAAGCTCGCCCGGCGAGCAGGGCTTCGGCACATAGTCGTCGGCGCCGAGATTGAGACCGGATATCCGATCGACATCATCACCTCTTGCCGTCAGCATCAGGACGGGGACCTGGCTCAGCTTCCTGACCCTCTGCAGGACTTCGATCCCGTTCATGCGGGGCATCATGATGTCGAGCACGATGATGTCGACCGTATTGCCGGCAGCGGCAGCAATGGCGGCGCGGCCGTCCGTGTCCGTTACGACGTCATATCCTTCCTCGACCAGATATTCCTGCAGAAGCGTCGTCAGCTCGGCATCGTCATCGATGAGGAGAACCTTGTTCATTCGCGTTTCCATTATCAATTTCGACAAGCCATACAGCACGAATACCGTCGTGCGGCCAGGTTTTACCCAACTTAACACGAACTTGACCGCACTTAACGTTCGCCCCGTTACTTATCCTGCCATGACATCGACGCGCGCCAAGACCCGCTTGCCATGCATGAACGGCAATCCTTCGTCGAATTGGCGCCGATCGGGAAAAGGCGCCGATACCTTGACGACAAGGAATGCATCGTTGAGAAGAACCTCCAGACTATTGGCCTCCGCCTTCGTTGCGATGGCGCTGTTCTCTCCCCTCCGCAACGCCATGGCGCAACAGGCCGCGGCAACCGCCCTCACCGTCTCTTTGACGGCGCCGGCTCAGCGGGACTGGCCTGAGACCGTTCCCGCGAGCGGGTGGCTGAAACCATGGCAGGAAGCGGTCATCGCCTCCGAGACGAGCGGGCTGCGCATCACCGATGTTCTGGTCGATGTCGGTTCCGTGGTCACCAAGGGCCAGACGCTCGTCCGGCTTTCCCAAGAGAGCGTGCTCGCCGATCTTCGCAAGCAGGAGGCCGCCGTCGCGACCGCCAAGGCGAGCCTCTCGAAGGCCAAGGCCAATGCCGACCGGGCGCGGCAGCTCCAGCCTTCAGGGGCGCTCTCCGATGAGAAGATCGTCGAGTATCTCGCCGACGAGCAGACGGCGACGGCAAGTCTTGCATCCGAAGAGGCCGCGCTCGACAGCGAAAAGATCAAGCTTGCGCAGACGACCATTACGGCCGTCGACGACGGCCTCATCACGTCGCGTTCCGCCGATCTCGGCGCCGTCGTCTCCGCCGGCACGGAACTGTTCCGCATGGTTCGCCAGCAGCGGATCGAATGGCAGGCCGAGGTTTCCGCCCGCTACCTCCCACGCATTTCGGAGGGCCTGAGCGTCCAGGTCAACGGGCCTGAAGGTCACGCCATCGAGGGCAAGGTGAGGCTGGTCGGGCCGTCGGTCAGCACCGATACCAGCCGGGCAATCGTCTATGTCACGCTGCCGGCCGACACCCGTCCACGCACGGGCCTTTACGTCACGGGCAACATCGAGCTGCAGACCTCCCCGGCGCTGACCGTCCCCGAGACCGCAATCGTGTTCCGGGACGGGATCAGTTACGTCTTCACCGCAGGGGAGGATCAACGGGTGCAAAGGATCCGGGTGGAAACCGGCCGCCGCAACAATGGCGAGGTGGAAATCGTCTCCGGCATAGACCGCGCGTCGAAGGTGGTGACCTCGGGAGGCGCATTCCTCTCGGACAATGACCTCGTGAAGATCGCGGAGAAAAACTGATGAACTTCTCGGCATGGTCGATCCGCAACCCCGTCCCGGCAATATTGCTGTTCGTGATGCTGACGGTTGGGGGACTCTTGGCCTTCAAGACCCTGGCGGTCCAGAACTTCCCCGATATGGACCTTCCCACGATCAGCGTCAGCGCGACGCTCGACGGCGCGGCGCCGGCACAGCTCGAAACCGAGGTCGCCCGCACCATCGAAGACAGTTTGGCTTCGCTCAACTATCTCGACCACATCACCACGACCATCACCGACGGCACCGTCTCGATCAAGGTTTCCTTCAAGCTGGAGAAAGACAGCGAAGCGGCGCTCAACGAAGTCCGCAACGCCGTCGACAGCGTCAAGGGCGATCTTCCGGCGCAGATGGAGACACCAAGCGTCACCAAGGTCACGGTTCAAAGCTCCGCGCTGGTCACCTATGCCGTCCGCTCGACTGCTCTCAACGAAACGGAGCTTTCCTGGTTTGTCGACAATGACCTGACCAAGGCGCTGCTCTCGGTGTCCGGCGTCGGAGAAGTCAACCGCATCGGCGGGATCGACCGCGAGGTTCACGTCGATCTCGATCCCGCGACAATGGCGTCGCTCGGGGTCACCGCCGCGACTGTATCGTCGCAGCTGAAGGCGGTGCAGGCGGATACGTCGGGCGGCCTCGGCGAAATCGGCGGCACCCGTCAAACGCTGCGCACGCTCGGCGCTCTGCCATCGGTCGAGGCATTGAAAGGACTGAGAATTCCCCTGGCCAACGGCCAGCAGGTTCGCCTCGACGAAGTCGCATCCGTCACCGACAGTTTCGCGGAGCGGTCCTCAATGGCCTATCTCGACGGCAAACCGGTGATCGCGGTCGAGATCAAGCGCTCGAATGGCTTTTCAGACAGCGGCGTCTCGACCGACATCGACAAGGCGATCAAACAGTTCGCCGCCAAACATTCCAATGTCCAGATCGATGAAGCCTACAGCACGATCGGGCCGATCATCGATAACTACGATGGTTCGATGCACATGCTGTACGAGGGGGCGATCCTGGCGATTATCGTCGTCTGGCTCTTCCTTCGTGACTGGCGCGCGACGATCCTCTCGGCCGTGGCGCTGCCCCTATCCGTGATCCCGACCTTCCTGGTCATGTACCTTTGCGGCTTCAGCCTGAATACCATCACACTGCTGGCACTGTCGCTCGTCGTCGGCATCCTCGTCGACGACGCCATCGTCGAGATCGAAAACATCGCTCGTCACCTGCAGATGGGCAAGCGGCCGATCGATGCCGCACTCGAAGCCGCCAACGAGATCGGGCTCGCGGTCATCGCAACCACCTTCACGCTGGTTGCGGTCTTCCTGCCGACGGCCTTTATGAGCGGTATTCCAGGACTTTTGTTCCGCCAGTTCGGGGTCACCGCCGCCGTCGCCGTCCTTGCCTCGCTCGTCGTCGCGCGCCTGCTGACGCCGATGATGGCCGCCTATTTCATGAAGGCTGTCCCTCCGACGGAGGAAAAGGACGGCCGCATCATGCGCATCTATCTGGCAGTCGTGAAGGCGGCCATGAATCGCCGGAAGACCACGGTGGCCGTAACTGCTGTCGTCGTCGCACTTTCGCTGTCCACGATCCCGCTGCTGAAGTCCGGCTTCCTGCCCGCTTCCGACGACGCGCGAACCCAGATCACGCTCACCATGCAGCCGGGCGCCACCATCGAGCAGACGGACACCGCGACCCGAAAAGCCGCCAATATCGTCGGCAAGCTGCAGGACGTCACCCGTGTCTTCTCCTCGGTCGGCTCCACATCTTCGGGCGGCGGCCCCGACGCCAGCACCACGAGCAGCGTCAATTCCGCCACGATCGTCGCTGTGCTGACGCCGATCGGCGAGCGTGACCGCAAGCAGTCGGAAATCGAAAACGACATCCGGCAGGCTCTTTCGGTTCTATCCGGCGTGCGTGTCGCAGTCGGCGACGGCGCCAACGGCACCAAGCTGGAGATTACCCTTGCCAGCGACGATGCCAACGCCCTCGACAGCGCAAGTACTGCGCTCGAGGAGCAGCTCCGCACGCTGAACGGCATCGGAGCGGTGACGTCCACCGCAGCAAGGCAGGCACCCGAGATCCAGATCACGCCCGATTTTGCGCGCGCAGCCGCATTGGGGGTAACGTCAAGCGCTATCGCCGAGGCCGCGCGCGTGGCCACGAACGGTGAATATTCCGCCAACCTGCCGAAGCTCAACCTGCCGCAGCGCCAGGTTCCGATCGTCGTCCGCTTCAGCCCGGAATCGCGCACCAGCCTGGACGATATCAAGAACATGCGAGTGGCGGGCACGAACGGCAATGTCGATCTCGGATCGATTGCCGATATTGGGATTGGCGGCAGCCCCTCCGAAATCGACCGCATTGACCGGATGCGCAATGTCACCGTGTCGGTCGAACTCAACGGCCGTATCCTCGGCGACGTCAACCGCGAGGCACAGGCGCTGCCGGCGCTCCAGCATCTGCCGTCCGGCGTCACGCTGGTCGAACAGGGCGAGCTTCAGCGCAGCTCGGAACTGTTCCAGAGCTTCGCCCTGGCCATGGCGATCGGCGTGTTCTGCATCTATGCGGTCCTCGTCCTGCTCTTCCACGACTTTCTGCAGCCGCTCACCTTGCTGATGGCCCTGCCGCTCTCGCTCGGCGGCGCGCTCGTGCCGCTGGTGCTGACCGGGACCAGTTTCTCGATGGCAGCCGTCATCGGGCTGCTCATGCTGATGGGCGTGGTGACGAAGAACTCCATCCTGCTCATCGAATACGCGATCATGTCGCGCCGGCAGGGCATGCCCCGCTTCGATGCCCTCGTGGATGCCTGCCACAAGCGCGCCCGGCCGATCGTCATGACTACCATCGCCATGGCATGCGGCATGCTTCCGGTCGCTCTCAGCCTGACCGGCGGCGATTCGAGCTTCCGCCAGCCGATGGCGATCGTGGTGATCGGCGGCGTCATGATGTCGACGCTGCTCAGCCTCATCGTCATCCCCGTCATCTTTACATTTGTCGACGATCTGGAAGGGGCGCTGATACGGTTCCTGCGCCGGGTCGGGCTGCGCCAGGAAAGCGCCGATGACGAGGTGCGGTCTGTATCCAACGATCGCGAGGCCATCGCTTTCAAACCCGACCAGAAACATATGCACGGCCGCAGATGACGGCCAACCTCTTCGGTCGCGTTCTCCCCAGGACGAGGCCGCGGGACGTATACCCCCGCAGGCAGCGTCTTGCCGCCTGCGCGTCCTGCGTTCCGACAGGCGCAATCCGATAAAGCTGAGATCGACGGGCTGTTCCTGCAGCAGTCGACGCGGGAAGGCATCCGACTTGTCGGGGAACGTCGCATCACTCGGCCCGGCGATGTAGGTCTTGCCGGCGGCGGCCGACCGGTCGCCGCTTCTCCGAGGCCCTTCACGCTCGCGACCATCGGCAATCCTCACGCGCGACATTTGCTGTTCCGCAAGTCTTCACAATGGAATGGTGGGACCGTATTTTGCGTTGTCCAAGACAGCCGCAACCACCAGCCGCGATTGCAGTCAACCATCGTTGAGGGGCCCGCCAGCATGAAAGATGTCGTCGCATTGGTAACAGGGGCAAGCCGCGGTGTCGGCCGCGGGATCGCACTTGCCCTGCTCGCCGAAGGAGCCACGGTTCACGTGACCGGCAGGACGCGTTCCGAGGCGGAAGCAAGCGGGGGCAAACGCTCCGGCTCTCTGGAAGGGCTCGCGCTTGAGGCTGCGGACCTGCCCGGACGCCTTGTCCTTCATCATTGCGACCACGCCAACGACGCCGAGACCGAGAGTGTGGCGGAAGAAATCAGAGCCGGCAACAGGCTGGACATTCTGGTGAACAATGCATGGCCCGGCTATGAAAACATGGTCGAGAATGGTGATTTCACCTGGCCTCGCGCCTTCTGGGAGCAGCCCCTCTGGCGGTGGGACGCGATGATGGGCACGGCACTGAGGGCGGCTTTCATCACGTCGCGTGCAGTGGCGCCTGTCATGATCTCGGCACAGCACGGCCTGATCGTCAATATTTCATTCTGGGCAGCGCAACTCTACGACGGGAACGCGATCTATGGCATCGCCAAAGCTGCTGCGGACAAGATGGCCGCAGACTTCGCGCACGATCTGCGTCCGCACCATGTCGCCGCCGTCGCTCTCTATCCCGGCCTGGTCCGCACCGAAGCCGTCATGCAGAATGCGGAATATTTCGACCTGTCCAACTCCGAGTCACCGCAGTTTATCGGCCACGTCATATCAGGGCTCTGGCGGGACGCGGCGCTGATGTCGAAATCCGGCAAGGCCCTGGTCGCGGCAGAGCTTGGCCGGGAATATGACATTACCGACATCAACGGCTACAGGCCTGTTCCCCTCACTGCGGCGGACTTTGCGAAGACCTGAGTCCAACTACCGAGCCGTCCAGACAGCCGGCGATAGCGAAGGTGACATCTACCCCGCCACTCAACCTTCCGGATTATTTTCAGCAACCCAGCCCACACGATTTACGCGTAACTTACAACCTGATATCGCAGCCTGCGGGTTAAGGGATATCACATGACGACGCGCAACGTCGCGGGGATCGCCGGGGATGCCGACAAGGCGTGCTTCGTCCAGGTCCTGTTGCGACCAATCAGATTTTTCAGACTCCGCACGGTGCTTACAACTTGGCACTGGTACTACGCATGCGAGCCGGTAACGGGCGTCCACGGCGAGATACTTGAAGGCTACGTCATGCGCCGGCGAGAAGGTGGCTCAATCCTCTACCGCGGCATGACCGATGAGGAAGCCGAAGCTTGCAAGACCGATCTCCATGTTCTGGCTCTTTTGAGATTTGGCGGCGTGTAGAAGAAGCTGGATAGCGGCAGCCAATTCGGACCTTCTGCTTCATGAGGGCCGATCGAAAAGGCCAGGCGGCGGGACGCTGACGAAGGACCGTTTCGCCCGGTCAACGCTCTCTTCTATGCATCGCTCGGCTTCCGGCTCGTTGAAAAATCCGAACCTTCGCCGTGCCCGCAGGCCATCCTCATTTCCGAGGCCGAAAAAGGCCGTGATCCGGCCAGGCGCATCGGCATTGTTCTGGCGTCTTGATACCCCTGGCGCCGGCGGCAGCCCGTCACTTCGAAATCCTGGAGCCTGCGCTTTCGGCCTGGCATCTGGCGAGATTGTCGAAATTGATCTGCAGAAACATAACCGCACTATCCGGCTCCAGCGCGCCGACAGAGAGCGTAACAGACGTAATCCCCGCGACAGGCGCTCTTACGCCTGCTCGCGCCGGCCAGCGGAATTCATAGTCCCGCTGTTCTTCGTGAAGCGCCATCACCCAATCGGCAGGCCGCGTCCATTGTGCGTTTGCATGCAGCGTGTCCACCTTCGCCGGTGAGCCGTAGATCGCCTCAAGCCGCCGCACGACCGCATCCATCTGCTTGCGCACTGCCACTCCGCCGGCATCGTCCACCGTCCGCGGCGCGACGGCCGTTACCGAGCATAGCCCGGTTTTCTCACCGACAGTCACCAAATAGCCGGTAAAATCCGGGTCGGGCTTCGGCACGGATGCAAGGCGGTAGCGCTGGGAACCCATCGCATTTGCAGTAAGCCCCAGCGATGTCCGCGTCTGGCCTTCATGCAGCCCGAAAACCTCCGCCTGCGGTGATGCCGATGGCTGGGCAAAATGCAGGATCGTCGCGATGATGAGGGCAATCAGGCTCATGGGCTGAAATCCGGTTTGTGCAATTGTAGCTAGCGTGCAACCTCAATTTGCGTCAAGCCGGAGCTCCCTAAGACAAAGCGCACCCCGTGCACGCTCCAACGCTCATCGAGACCAAGGCACCTCCTACCGCAGTTCCTCAAAGAAACTCGCGAGGCGCTTGCCCGTCACTATCTCAAAAAGACCGCACTCCCCGCCTCCGGAATTTCCGTCCTGCGCGGTTTCGACGCAGCGCCCATCAAGCCGCCACCAGCAGTAGCACATAGGCCACGACCGTCACCATCAGCCCCCGAAACGCAATCGTCACGAAGCGGTATTTGCTGCGCGCGATATGCGAGAGGATATCGGCATTCTCGACATATTGGTCGAAGAGATAGCGCTCGTCGCGCCGGATCGCCGCATCGAAGAAGGTATCTCGATGAACAGGCCATGCCCCCCAGAACATCGAGGTCGATTTGTCGAGTCGCCGCGGCAGCACGACCAGGATGGCAGAGAGAATCGAAAAGACCGAGGCTGCGGCCAGGAGCCCGGAGAAGAGAATGGCCTGCGGCGTGCCCTGCGCGTAGCGCGCAAAGGTGAAGACCGCCCTCACCTCGGCTGAGCTCACAAGAAAGGCGAGCATAAAAGTAAAGATATAAGCGGCCTTCTGATCCGATATCTTGATCTGGTCATAGAATATGTCGTTGATTTTCTTGACGTGGTCGAAATACTCCGAGCTGATATCCTCGGTCGACGGAGAACTGGAGGGCAGTTCCGCAAAATTTTCAAACTCGCTCAAAGGAAGTCCCCACCCGCAATAGTGTTTCCCTAATATTACACTTGGCCTTGAAAGCAAGAACACGTGTGCATCCACCTTGACTTTTACAGCCCGCTTGGCCAAACGGGAAAAGGATGCGGGGGTATCTGTCAATGTCGGGGCCGAAGTCTATTCTGTGCGCAAGCACATCTCTTGCGCTCATGTCAGCTTTACTTGCATTTCCGGTTGCAGCCGAACCGGTTCAGCGCCCGACTCCGGTTGCAGGCTCTGTCATTGCCCGCAAGACCGGCGAGGAAGTACGCTTCGTCGATGTCACCAACTGGCGCGTCGTCGATCTCAATCAGGACCTCCTGGATGGAGACGTGCTGCGCACCAATGCCACCGGCCAGCTCGCCATCCTCTTTTCCGATCACACGCAGATCCGCCTCGGCCGCAATTCCGCGCTGCAGGTCAAGAAGATGTCGCAAACCGGCGACACGATCCTCAACCTGCAGTCCGGCACCATCTGGGCGCGCGCCCAGCGTGGCGGCCAGGGCCTGACGGTCGAAACCCCTGCCGCCGCTGCCGCCATCCGCGGCACGGACTGGACCATGACCGTCGAAGGCGCCAGGACCTCGATGATCGTGCTCGAAGGCCGCGTGGCGCTCAGCAACCCGCAGGGCAGCGTCGAGGTGAACGAGGGCGAAGGCGCTGTCGCCACCATCGGCCAGGCGCCGCACAAGATCATCAGCGTCAACCCTGACGACCGCGAGCAGATGCTCTTCTATCTGGACCTGCGCGACGGCTTCGGCCTGATGCCGACTTCGCCGCTGCGCGCCGACCGAATGGCCTCAGAGCGCAGGCGGTTGCTGGCCCTGCCGCCTGCGCGCCGCACGACGGATGATTGGCTGGAACTTGCCGAAGTGCAAAGCGCCTTCGACGGCCGTCAGGCTGCAGCCGCAACGCTACAGAATATCCGCGGCCGCAAGCTGACGGTCGCCCAGCAGGCGCGCGTCGACCTGCTCGACGCCACCATCGCCGGCTCCGAAAAGCGCTATGGCGATGCGGCAAAGCTCTTCCAGAAGGCCCTGCCGCATCTCGACCCGACCCGCCGCAACATGGCCCAATATGGCGGCTATTTCGCCCGGTCTCTGGCCGACCCCACGCATGCCGAGCCGCCGCCGAAAAACACCACCGGCCCCTACGGTGCGATCATGGAAGCCTATACGGCAGGCTTCCTGGAAAATCCGCCTGTCGCGCTTGAGATCATCAGGAAAGCGGAACAGCGCTATCCCGATGATCCAACCCTGCCGGCGGTCCGCGCCCAGCTCGCGCAGCTCGTCGACGACCGCAAGCAGATGAAGGAAGCCTTTGAACGCTCGCTGGCGCTCGACCCCGATCATCCGATGGCGCTCGCCGCCCGCGCAGGCTACAGAGCTGCCTATGAAAGCGATATCAACGGCGCGCTGGCAGACCTGAACCGCGCATTGGAACTTGCCCCCGGCGCATCGGGCACGCTCAATTCGCTCGGACTGCTGC
This sequence comes from Rhizobium sp. WYJ-E13, assembly GCF_018987265.1. NCBI lineage: Bacteria > Pseudomonadati > Pseudomonadota > Alphaproteobacteria > Hyphomicrobiales > Rhizobiaceae > Rhizobium > Rhizobium sp. WYJ-E13. Next base: position 2,212,961 of record NZ_CP076853.1, read on the forward strand.
AGAGTTCGCGCGATGCCAATGGCGAAGCCGAGGAAGCCTTCAAGAAGGCGATCGAGCTTGATCCGCAGGACCCCTTGCTGCACGCCAACCTCGCGATCCTTTATCTCGATCAGGCCCGGATGAAGGAGGCCAAGCGCGAGATCGACACGGCAATCGCCCTCGACCCGTCCTTCGATATCGCGCTGCTTGCCCGCGGCCGCTACTATCTGCAGACCGGCGAGCGTGACAAGGCGCTGGAAGATCTGCTCGCCGCCAGCACCGCCAATCCGGGTCACTCACAATCGCAGCTGATGCTTGCCGCCGCCCATTATGAAAAGGGCGATCGCCTCCCCTCCCAACAGGCGCTCGACAATGCCAATCGCCTGGATGATAACGATCCGGTCATCTCCGCTTTCCGCACCGCCGTCGATATCGACGATTACAATGCCGATGGCGCAATCGCCAATGCGCAGGAATTCCTGCGTCGCTCGCGCGCCCGTGGCGGCGATTTCAGCGGGCTCGGCGCCAATCAAAGCGCCGGCTCGACTCTGAACAACGCCTTCCGCCTGCAGGGGCTGGATGCCTGGGGCCGCTATTATGGCGATGCCGTCTTCGATCCCTTCAAAGGCAGCGGTTATATCGATCAGTCGATCAAGGGCAGCATCTTCCCATTCGTCAATGCGACGAGCTTCAGCGACGACAATGTCATCCTGAACCGGGCCAATGCGTCAAGCTACTCGTCCTTCATTCAGGGCCTGCTGCTCTCTCCGCATATGCTGTCCGGCCGTTCGCGCTCAGCATCGCTGTTCGACGTGCCCTTCATCGAAGGCTCGGTCGGTGGCGGCATCAACAGCGTCGATGGCCACACACGCCGCACTGGCGAAGCGGAAATCCAGGGCTATTCGAACGCGACGATCCCGATCAGCTTCTACGGCAATCTGACCTGGGAGGAATTGGCGCTGGACGGCACCTACTCGGGCTTCGGGGGCTATGCGACCGATAACAAACTGCTCGGTGGCAACGGCTATATAACGGCCACTGTGACGCCCGACGATCGTGTGGTGGCTTATGTCAACCATGCCAAGAATAGCGGAACGCTGAATGCGCTGTCACAAGGCACGGCGCTGACGGATTTCCTCAATCTTCTTGGCGCCGGCCTTCCGGATATCGTGACCTCGCAATATTCCGATCGGCTCGTCGATGCAGAGATAACTAATGCCGGTATCGGCTGGAGCCACACGTTCAGCTATGAAAACATCCTGAACGGAGCCTTCCTCTATTCGGAAACCAAGTCGAAGGTCGATAACTTCCTAAGCGTGGATGATGCGCCGCTCTTCGGCCTGCCCGATCCGGAAGTCATTCCCTTCCTGGACACTACGGAGGAATCATCCTCGAAGACCTATATCGGAGCTCTCAGCCATTCCATCGGCAACGGTCCCCTGACCTGGCGATACGGCATTGAAGGCGGCTGGATCGATGGCAGCACGACCACGTCTTCTCGCCTGCATGATCTCTTTCCCAGGCTTCTGATTATCCCCGAAACCACCGACGGCCCCAACCCTGTAAGCAATACCGTCAATATCGGCCGCGCCTATATCGACGTTCTGCATGACATTACGCCCGACCTGAAAGGCGAATACGCCCTGTTCGGTACGCGCATGGAAGGCGACGGCGTCGATGTGAGCCGGCTGGAACCGCGCTTCGGCCTTGCCTGGGCTCCGACCCAGAGCCAGTGGCTGCGCGCCGCCTTCATGCGCCAGAGCCTCGATCTCGGCGTTCCTACTCTTGCCCCCATCGGCATCCTTGGTCTGCAGGCAAATCAGTTTTCGGTCAGTGCCGAAGGTTATGCGGACACGGCAGCCTTCCAGTGGGATGCAGAGTGGACCGACAGATTCTTCACTTCCGTCGAATACCAGCATCAGGAACTGCACGATTTCTCCATCGATCTGCCGCTGATTGCACTTCCTGCCGATGACAGTATGTCGCTCTCGCGCGGCTCGATCGACCGCGCCGCCGTCACCGCTAACGTCGCGCTCGGCAACGGCTTCGGCCTGTCCGCCACCTACGCCTATATGGATTCCGAGAACAAGGATCAGGGATCGCTGAACTACGGTGGCAACCTGCCTTATATCCCGCAAAACTCCGGCCAAGTCGCACTCACCTGGGTCAACGAAGCCAAGGTGAAAGCCACCGTTGCCGCCAATTATATCGGCGAGCGTGATGGCGACGATCTCGGCACCAAGCTCGACGATTACTGGAGCGTCGACGCGCACCTCATCTGGGAACCCTTCGACAAGCGTATCGCGCTCGAAGCCGCCGCCTATAACCTGCTCGACGAGGATTTCGAAATCACGCCCGGCGTGCCCGGCTGGGGCCGCGCCTTCAAGGGCAGCCTGAAGATCCGCTTCTGATGATGGCGCGCCCGGCCGCCCTGCAACGCCCCAACGCAGAGCGTCCGGATCTGCCGCGCGGGGAGACCGGGCGCCCGCCCGGCTGGCCCTTCTCCAGCCGCGGCATTCGCCTGCTTGTACTGGCGCTGGTCACGCTGATCACCATTTCGCTGATCTCGCGCCTGCCCGCCTGGTCGCTCACGGAGCTGCGCACCTTCGACTATCTCTCCACCATCGACGACCCGACCCCGCCCGATGGCGGGCCGATCATCGTGGCGATCGACGAGCCGGCGCTTGCCGATATCAATGCTCAATGGCCCTGGCCGCGCAGCCTGCATGCCGAACTCGTCAAACAGCTGCGCGCCGCCGGCGCAAAGGCGATCGCCCTCGATATCATCATGGCCGAGCCTTCGACGCCCGAAAACGATCAGGCGATAACATCCGTCGTCGGCCCGGACGTGGTGCTCGCCGGCGATGAGACGCTCATTCAGACGCCACAGGCCGATCAGCTGGTGCGCACCACGCCGCTGCCGCAGTTGACGCAGGCAGGCGCACGCACCGGCATCGCCTCCATCACGCTGAATGGCGACGGCATCTTCCGCAATATTCCATCCTATGAGGACGGCTTCGCCATGGAGCTTGCCAAGGCTGCGGGCATCAAGGCGCCGCATCTGCCGGCAGGCGCGCTCGTCCAGTCCCTCGGCCCGGCCCGCAGTTACCCCACTGTCTCCTACTATCAGGCGCTCGACCCAAGGAATTTCCTGCCGCCCGATATATTCAAGAATCGTGTCGTGTTGGTCGGCCTCAGCCTGCAGAATGCCCCCGAGATCGACCAGGGCGGCGTCGATGCTTATGCCACACCCTACACGGTGCACACCGGCAAGCTGATCTCGGGCGTCGAGGTACAGGCCACCATCTATGACAATATCGTCCATGGCCTGGCGATCACGGAGGCCGGCCTGCTGCTGGTCGCGATCTGCATCCTCATTGCCGTATTGCTGGCCGCCGCCACCGTCTGGAAAGCCACGAGCTGGCGCACCTTGGTCGCCACTGCCGCTGCTGTTCTCGCCTTTGCGGCGGCCAGTTATGCCGGCATCCGCTTTACCCATGTCTTCGTCTCGCCGCTTGGGCCGACCGTTGCATTCGTCGCGGTCGCCTTCGGCCAGGCGGCTTTCGATTATGCGCAGGAGCGCCACCAGAAGCGCCAGATCACCCGCGCTTTCGCCCAATATATCTCACCCGATCTGGTGCGCCGCCTCTCCAACGATCCCTCGCAGCTGAAGCTCGGCGGTGAGCGGCGCACGCTGACCGTCCTGTTTTCCGATGTGCGTGGCTTCACCACCATCGCTGAAACGATGAAGGACGATCCCGAGCAGCTGACGACGCTGATCAACCGGTTGCTGACGCCGCTATCCGATGTCGTCATGGATCACGGCGGCACGATCGACAAATATATGGGCGATTGCATCATGGCCTTCTGGAATGCGCCGCTCGACGACCCCGACCATGCGCTGCATGCCGTGAAGGCCTCGATTGCCATGCAGGATGCGATCGCCACGCTGAACCGCGATCTGGAGCGCGAAGCCATCGCGTCGGGCCGGCCGCTGCATGTCCTGAAAATGGGTGTCGGCATCAATACCGGCGAATGCATCGTCGGCAATATGGGCTCCACCCGCCGCTTCGACTATTCCTGCCTTGGCGACAGCGTCAACCTCGCCTCTCGTCTCGAAGGCGCCTCGAAGAACTATGGCGTGGCCCTGCTGCTCGGCGAGGAAACCGCCCGCCTTGTCGCCGACCGCTACGCCGTGGTCGAACTCGACCGCATCATCGTCAAGGGCCGCACCGTCCCCTCGCCCATCTTCACCGTGCTCTACGGCTCGCACCGCGCGGTATTGCCGGAGCATAACGCCTTCCTGGAGGCGAAATATGCGGGCACACTGACCATGGCGGATCCCGCCTTCGAAACCCTGCCGAAAGCCATACCGGAGCTTGCGGCCTATTACGCGCTGATGCGCGGCGCCCTCGCACAGGACTAACCCGGTCCACACCGCACTTTCCCCCGGCGGCCTTTTGCGTCTAGGATGTCGAAGACTCGTCAATCAGCCAAGAAGTCCCATCATGTCCCTTCCCGCCACCGTCATTCCCTTGCCGCAGCCCGTTCTCCTGCCCGTCGAAGACAGCGCAGAAAGCTTCCCCGTCCGCCGCGTCTATTGCGTCGGCCGCAACTATGCCGACCACGCCATCGAAATGGGCCATGACCCGAACCGCGAGCCGCCCTTCTTCTTCCAGAAGAATGCCGACAACCTGTTTTCCGGTAGGGACTTCCCCTATCCGCCGCTGTCGAACGATGTGCATTTCGAGGTCGAATGCGTGCTGGCGCTGAAGGCCGGCGGCGCCGATATTCCCGCCGAAAAGGCGCTCGACTGCATCTATGGCTACGGCGTCGGCATCGATTTCACCCGCCGCGACCTGCAGGCCGAAGCCAAGAAGCTCGGCCGCCCGTGGGAGCTCGCCAAGGCTTTCGAACATTCCGCCCCGGTCTCTCCCATCGTCCCGGCCAGCCGCATCGGCCATCCCACCGCCGGCCGCGTCTGGCTGGAGGTGAATGGCGTCAAAAAGCAGGATGGTGACTTAAACCAGATGATCTGGAAAGTGCCGGAAATCATTGCAGAGCTTTCGAAACTCTTCGTTCTCGCCCCAGGCGACGTCATCATGACCGGAACACCTGCCGGTGTCGCCGCCATCAACAAGGGCGACAGCATTTCCTGCGGCGTCGACGGCATCGCGACGCTGTCGCTGAAAGTGGTCTGAGGAGGCAGCGATGGCGATCTATGCGCTCGGAGGCATCAAGCCGAAACTGCCTCCACCAGGCACCTTCTGGATCGCCTCCGACGCGCATGTGATCGGCGATGTGGAACTTGCCGAAGAGGTCGGCATCTGGTTCGGCGCGGTGCTGCGTGGCGACAACGAACCGATCGCGATCGGCAAGGCCACCAACCTGCAGGAAGGCGTCATGGTCCACACCGACCCCGGCTTCCCGACGACGATCGGCGAAAATTGCACCATCGGCCACCACGCCATCACCCACGGCTGCACGATCGGCAACAACTCGCTCGTCGGCATGGGCGCCACCATCCTGAACGGCGCCAGGATCGGCAACAACTGCCTCGTCGGCGCCAATGCGCTAGTCACCGAAGGCAAGGAATTCCCCGACAATTCCCTGATCGTCGGCTCACCCGCCAAAGCGATCCGCACGCTGGACGACGAGGCGGTCGCCAGGATCGCCCAGTCCGCGAAGAAATATGTCGGCAACTGGCAGCGCTTTGCGCGGGATCTGGTGCGGATCGATTGACAATCGACCGCGCGGATCGACCAAAATCGACCGCGGGATCGTAGGCGACCGCAGGAGGATCGGTCAGCGAAGCAGTTTTCAGTCGGTTGCTGCGGCGAGAATCCTGCCGCCTTTCGGCTCCTGGACGATGATGGCGCTCTTGAGGTCGCCGGTTGCAGCCGGGATCGGCAACCTCAACATCTTGCCGTTCCAGGTCCCGAGACGCGTCAGTTCGTGCACGACATGGGCATGCGGCAATGTCTCGCCGGCATTCTCGCCTCTGGCGACCGGAACCTGCACGGTGCCCGGAGCGTAGCGGACGAGCCACACGTCGGCGGCGGCGGTCCGGTCCTTCGCAGCGTCGATGACAGCCGCATTCCGGACAAGCGCGATCCCAGGGCCGGATAGTGCGGGCTCGGACGCGATCACGCGCCGGATCTCGTTGAGATCATAGCCGATGGTCGACTGATGGCCATTGACCACCATCTGCGGCGTGAAAGGGCCGGATTGGCCGAGTGCCGGCTCATAGGTCACCTGCCGGTCAGTGAACTCCCTCCTCCCGAAAATGTCCTTCCATCCAAGATAGTCCCAATAAGTCACCGAGAAGCTCAAAGTGAGCACATCAGGATCGTTGCTGAGCTTGACGAGATTGGCATTGGCCGGAGGACATGAGGAACAGCCCTGGCTGGTGAACAGTTCGACGACCGCAGGCGATTGCCCAGCGCCGGCCTGAGCGGCGGAACCAAGGCCGAAGACTGCTGCGATGATCGCAAGATTGAACGCGGCGGATTGTTTCATGGCGGTGCTCCCTGGTGATCTGCATCTCGTTCTCCTTCGCAGGTGGAACGCCATTCGTTACAGCTTCACGCACTTGTGACGGCGTCGCCCGGATGTCCTGAAAGCCGCACCGCCAGCCTTTCCCGGTGAAAGGTTCGCGGCTGCGAAGAAAAAACTTCGGAACGCCAGTAACAAATCCCGCTTCGCCTACGTACATGCAAGTAGGGGCGTGACGGTACCGGACATCGAAAACGATCATGGCAACACTCGACGATCACAGCCAGGCCACTCCAGCAGGCCCGATGACAACAATCATCCGCCGGCACTCGCTGGCGACCCGCATTACACACTGGATCAACGTTCTCTGTCTCAGCCTGCTTTTGATGAGCGGGCTGCAGATTTTCAATGCCCACCCGGCGCTCTATTGGGGCCAGTACGGCGCGAATGCAGACCCGTCATGGCTGTCGATCGGTGCCGTCGATGAGGATGGCGCAACGCGCGGCGTGCTTCGCATCGGCAAGCTGCAGATCACGACAACAGGTCTTCTCGGCGTTTCGGGAACCGGCGATGACGCGGCCGAGCGTGGCTTCCCTTCCTGGATCACCATTCCGAGCTACCAGGATCTCGCAACCGGCCGCCGCTGGCATCTGTTCTTTGCCTGGCTCTTCGTCATCAACGGATCGATCTATGCGCTCATCGGCTTTCTGTCAGGCCATTTCCGCCGCGATCTGGCACCGAGCGGGGAAGAGATCTCGCCGCGCCATCTGGGGCAGGAGATAGCCGACCACGCGCGCCTGCGCTTCCCCAAGGGTGAAAAGGCAAGGCGTTACAATGTGCTGCAGAAGCTCGCCTACCTGATCGTCATCTTCATCCTGCTGCCGCTGATGTTTGCAACGGGCCTGACCATGTCGCCCGCCATGGATGCCGGCTATCCCTTCCTGCTCGACCTCTTCGGCGGCAGGCAAACGGCCCGGTCGATCCACTTCATCTGCGCCTGGTCGATCGTCCTCTTCGTTTTCGTGCATATCGCAATGGTGATCCTGTCCGGCCTCTGGAACAACATGCGCTCGATGATAACGGGCCGCTACGTGATCGAAACCGAAAGGGACGATCGATGACCTTCTCCATCACACGCCGCGGCCTGTTGATCGGGTCGGCTGCCGGCCTCGGTGCATTCGGCCTGACCGGCTGCGACGATGTCGTCCAGAACTCCAATGTCCAGTCCGTTCTCGATATGGCCGAGACGCTGACGATGAAAAGCCAGCGGCTGCTCGTTCCCAGGGACAAGCTGGCGCCGGAATATTCCGAAGCCGATATCTCGCCGACATTCCGGCCGAACGGCACGAGCCAGCCCGACAGCGAAGCCTATGCGCAGATGATGGCAACCGGCTTTGCCGACTGGCGACTGAAGATTGACGGGCTGGTAGAGCGTCCCGTCGAGCTTTCGCTCGCAGATCTGAAGAAGCTGCCTTCACGCACCCAGATCACCCGGCACGACTGCGTCGAGGGCTGGAGCGCCATCGGCAAGTGGACGGGCGCGCAGCTCGGACCACTGCTGCAGAGCGTGGGGCTGAAGCCTGCCGCCCGCTATGCCGTCTTCTACTGCGCAGACCAGCTCGAACTGACGCTGGACGGCAGCGGAACCTACTACGAAAGCATCGATCTTATTGACGCCTTTCACCCGCAGACCATCCTCGCCTACCAGATGAACGGCAAGGATCTGGAGGTCGCCCACGGCGCCCCGCTTCGCCTGCGCGTCGAGCGCCAGCTCGGCTACAAGCATGCCAAATACCTAATGCGGATCGAGATGAAGGACAGCTTCGCCGGCCTGTGGGGCGGCAAGGGCGGCTTCTGGGAAGACCGGGGCTACGAGTGGTACGCCGGAATCTAGGAATGACCGCCGCTGCAAGATCGGCAACACCTGCCTCATCGGCGCCGACGCGCTCATTACCGAGGGCGATGAATTCCCCGACAACTCCCTGATTGCCATCGCACGGCAAGGCCATTCGTGCGCTGGAGATCGAGGCGATGGCCTATGGATATGGGCAAAGCAGCCCTGATGCGTCAGCATGATCCGGCGGGGAAGCTCATTGGTATGCGCAGAACATCTGGCATCCGCAAGCCGACGCTGGCATAAATGAGCTTCATCGAGGGAGGCATCATGATGCAGAAGAACGCGCCGGACTTCAGCCTTGCGGGCAAGGTGACTTTGGTGACGGGAGCGAGCCGTGGCATCGGTCGGGCTTGCGCACTTGCCTGTGCCGCAGCAGGCTCCGATATTGTTTTGGGGGTCCGTGATGTCGCAGCCTCGGCGGACCTCGTTGCCGAACTCGAGGGCATGGGACGAAAAGTTCTCCCTGTCGAACTGGACATTCCCAACAAGGCCCATATCGCACAAGCCGTCGACGCGGCGCTTGCCACGTTCGGTCGGATCGACATCCTCGTCAACAATGTCGGCGTGGCTCCGGGCAATCTTGCCGAACTCGTTGAGGAGAAGGATCTTGATGAGATACTCGATGTCAACATCAAGGGCACCTTTCTGATGACGCAGGCAGTTGGCCGTCACATGATCAAGCGCCATGGGGGCCGGATCATCAACATCAGCTCACAGGCCGGTACCGTGGCACTGCGTGGCGAGGCAATCTATTGCATGAGCAAGGCGGCAATCAATCACCTCACGCGCTGCCTCGCAGCCGAATGGGCACGCTACGATATCACCGTAAATACCGTATCGCCGACGTTCATTCAAACCGACGGCACAGCACCTTTTCTGTCCGATGCCGACAATCGCAAAGCGACGCTCGATCACATTCCACTCGGTCGAATCGGTGAAACCGATGATGTGGTGGGTGCCGTAGTCTTCCTTGCATCGCCGGCTGCGAGCCTGATCACCGGCGCGAACCTGCTGGTGGACGGTGGATGGTCCGTCGCCTGAGGCCGAGACGCCAGCGGCACTTTTCTCCGCAACTTGACGCGGCCCCACGATTCACGGCCTAGTTTGCATTCCCGATATCAAAGCGAACGATTCTGTAGTCCTCCATGCGCCGCAGCCTTGTCCTTCAGCCATGACTTTGCCCCTACAGCGGCCGGCATTCAGATCGAATAGCCTCTGCATCACCTCGACTGACTGCCGACTACCGATCAGCTTGCGCCGATCGGGGGTGGATCGACTATTGCCGAGAAGGCGAGCGGCGAACTCTGGCATGCATCTCTTCTGCCAGCGCTTTCAAGGATGCGAAAAAGGCCGGCATCGGCCAGCCTTTTCCTGGTGCTGATCTTCCCGAAGCCCAGAGGTCTCAGGTGTTCAAGCCGCCATCCACATTGAGAATGGCGCCTGTGATGTTCCTTGCAGCCGGGCTTGCGAGGAAGGCGACGGCAGCCGCCACATCCTGCGGCTCGCCGTAGCGGCCGAGCGGTATCAGGGCGCGCTGGAAATCGGCAAATTCCCCGTCGGCCGGGTTCATGTCCGTATTGGTTGATCCCGGCTGGATCAGGTTGACGGTAACATCCCGAGGTCCGAGTTCGCGGGCGAGACCGCGCGTGAAGGACTGCAGCGCGGATTTCGTCATGTAATACACCGTGCCGGTATCGCCGACGATGCGTTCGGCGCCGGCCGAGCCGATATTGATGACGCGGCCTCCGGCTTGCAGATGGGGAATGGCGGCCTGCGCAGCGAGCACCGGCGAGCGCACGTTGACATCAAGCAGCGCATCGATCTGCGGGACGCTGAAGCCGGCAATTGTATCGTAAAGCGCGATGGCGGCATTGTTGACGAGAATGTCGAGACCGCCAAGCGCGCGAGCCGCCGCCTCCACCGAGCGCTTCACGGCCTCCGGATCGGCACTGTCGGCCTGGATTGCCAATCCCCGCCTGCCCTTGCCCTCGATAGCGCGAACGACCTCGGCGGCGCGATCGGCAGAGCGCTCATAGGTGATGGCGACATCGGCGCCCTTTTCGGCGAGCGCCACCGCAATGGCGGCACCGATCCCACGCGATGCGCCCGTCACGAGAGCACGTTTTCCAGCGAGTTCAGTCATCAATCGTCCCTTTCTGTATTGATCGACACAGAATTAGTTGGGAATGCCGAACGCACCCGTCAAGAATATTATATCGATCGACACAAAAATATCTCGAGCCGTTGCCGAGGCGCCCCGGCGGGTTTAAATAGTGACCGATGCAGAAATCCGACCAGGCACCGCAAGCCCAGGATACGACAGCCACCCGCACCCGAGGGCGACCGCGTGCCTTCGACCGGGAAGCTGCGCTCGCGAACGCGACCCGCCTGTTCTGGGAAAAGGGTTTCGAGGCGACGTCGATCACCGACCTTACCGAGGCGATGGGCATCGGATCGCCAAGCCTCTACGCGGCCTTCGGCTCGAAGGAGGCGCTCTACGCCGAGGCATTAAACTACTACCACGAGACCAACGAGGCGCTTGTCTGGGCGGGCTTTCGCGCCGCCCCTACGGCACGCGAAGCTATCAAGGCGCTTCTCATGGACTCGGCGGCGGTCCTGACCGGCTCCGTCGTCGATATTCCCCTCGGCTGCATGGTGGCCCTCTCCTCGGTCGGCAGCGAGGGCCATGCCGAACTCGGCGAACTGGTGCGAACCGCCCGCGCCGTCACGCTCGACCTTCTGAAACTGCGCCTGACCCAGGCGGTATCGGCAGGCGAAATTCCAGCCTCGACCGACATTCATGGCCTCGCCCGTTTCGTGCAGACCGTCCAGAGCGGCATGTCGATCCTCGCCCGCGATGGAGCAAGCCGCAGCGAACTGGAATCCGTCGCCGAAGTCTCGATGCTCGGGTGGGACGCCCGCACGCTGGACGACGAGGCGGCTGCGAAGATCACTTAGGCGCGAGGAAATATGTCCGCAACTGGCAGCGCTTTGCGCGGGATCTCAAGCGGATCGATTGAAAATCGACCGCGGGCGGATCGACTAAAGCGAGCAGTCGTCAGGATGCTGCGCGCTTCTGAGGCTCTTCGTGCGCCGCCACGTTTAGTTTGCGAAGCGCTTCCACCATTTTCCCTGGCTCGGAGTTGATCAGGAGCAGATAAGCACGCATGGCCTGCACAGGCCGTGCGCGGCCCTGTTCCCACTGCTTGAGCTGATCGAACCCAAAGCCAAAGGTAGAAGCGAAATCCTTCTGGGTTAGTCCAGTGCGTATTCGAATGGCCTTTACATCGATTTCGGCGGGTACATGGAGCTTATACGGCACAGCTTCGCCGCGAGCGACGGCCAAAGCCTCGTTCAAGCCCTCTGCGATCTGATCAAATACCTTCTTGCTCATGTTCATTCTCCGACGGCGACGGGTAACACCCTTCTTGAATACTCTTGCACGATTGCGTCAGAAATCTTCTTCAGACTATTTCGTTCCGCCTTTGTGAGGTTTGCCTTTTGGCTTTTCCCGAAAACGGTCAGCAGGAAAACGGGTAGGTTTTCTCCAGTGTAAAAAGTGATTGTCCTTACGCCGCCACTCTTACCTTTGTTGTTTCCGCGGATCGCCCAACGCAATTTTCGACAACCTCCTGTTCCTTCCATCTCATCACCTGCATCAGGATTGGCCGCGAGATAGTCAACAAGCTCCGCAATGTCCTCGTCAGACATTCCCGCCGACTTTGCCGTATTGCGGAACGCATGAAGTTCTGCCACTGCCTGCATGGTTTGATATGTATGTAAATTACGCACCTTGTCAATAACCGTGACGAGGTTAGGCGTTCGTCACAGGCGAAATCCAGCCCCAGGAAACTTCGACGAAAGACGGCAAAAACCGCACGAGGACAGATGATTTCGATGCATCGCTCACCCCGCCGGGGGCGCCACCCTCCGCGCAAATGGCACCCACAGCAACGCACACCCCGTCAGCACGGCAACCACCATCCACGCCTCGTTGATCGCCTGAACGGTCGCCGCCGTCTGCACCAACGGATCGAGCATCGCTGTCGTATCCGCATCGAACTCTCCCTGATGCCCCGCAATTGCCTGCAGCGGCGCGCCGACAAAAGCGGCAATATCGATATCTCCCGCCTTCAGCCGGTCCCAGATGCCTTGGCCGAGCGGGTCCGAGCGGGTGTAGATAACAGTGTCGATCAGCGCGATGCCGATCGCGCCCCCAAGATTGCGCATCAGATTGAACAGACCGCTCGCGTCAGGAATGCGCTCCGGCGGCAGGGTGCCGAGGGCCAGCCGCGTTGGTGGCAGCAGGCAGAACATGATGGCCACGCCGCGGATGATCTGCGGCCAGAACATCGCATCGTAATCAGTCCGCGGATCCTGAAACGCGCTCATGCCGATGCCGACAGCAAAGAGCGTGAAACCGACAGCAGACAGCAATCGGGCATCCGTCCGCTTTTCGAGAGCGACCGCGATCGGCGCGGTGACGAGCTGGGCAATGCCCGTCACCAGCATCGTCATGCCGATCTCGAGCGCGTTGTGTCCGCGCACGAAGGCGAGAAAGACCGGCATGAGATAGACGGAACCGAAAAGCCCGATGCCGAGAACGAAGCTCAGCGCGGACCCCACCAGAAAGTTCCTGTTGCTGAAATTGTTGAGCTCGACGACAGGTATCGCTCTGCGCAGCGACCGCCATGCGAAGACGCATCCTGAGACCACAGACAGACCGACGAGACCGGCGACAGCGAGCGAGGTCCAGCCGCTCGTCGGCGCCTCCTTCAGGCCGATTTCCAGCGCTGCCAGGCTCGCTGCCATCAGCAGCAACGAGACGATATCCAGATGCCGGAGCTCCGAGAGATTGACACTCTCCCCGGGAAGCGAGCGCATGGCGACGAGCGCTGCCAGAATGCCGGGAATGATGTTGATCAGGAACAGCCAGTGCCAGGAATAGGTCTCGGTCAGCCAGCCGCCGACGATCGGCCCGATGGTCGGCGCGAGAACCGCGAGAACGCCGGCGATCGTCGTCGCAAGCGCCTGCCGCTTATCGGGAAACAGGATGAAGACGGCCGAAAACACCGAGGGGATCAGCGTGCCGCCGGAAAAGCCCTGGATGACCCGCCAGGCAATGAGTTCGCCGAAATTGCCGCTCGCAGCACAGCCTGCCGAGGCGATGACGAACAGCGAGAGCGCGGTCACGAAGAGCCAGCGCATCGTCAGCAGACGGGTCAGGAAGCCCGTCAGCGGTATCGCCACCACCTCGGCGATGAGATAGGCGGTCTGCACCCAGCTCATCTGATCCGGATGGATGTCGAGCGCCGACTGGATGGTCGGAAGCGAGGTTGCGACGACCTGCACGTCGAGGATCGCCATGAACATGCCGAGGCACATGGCCAGAAAGCCGATCCATTTGCGCTGTGGCGCAACTGCGGACGAAACGGGTTCAGACCGGTCGGGCATGAAATGGTCCTGCAAGAGCTTCAACGCGTCGGCATGGACAATAGCCGCGATGTGCCTCTATCGCCAGAGTCACCTGGTCCGCCGTCAGCATGCCGATAACCGGCGGCGATTTGCAGGGGATCTCAAGTAAAGATTCTTGAAACCTGCCTCTTGCAATTTTTGCCGCTGCGCATCATATCCCGGCTTCACCTGAAAACGGACTTGCGCTTGGTATCGACGTTGGTCGAGCCGCGTTCGAGCTCCACAGGACAAGGGCGCTCCCCGCAAGGGTCGAGCGCCCTTTTGATTCCCCCCGCGGTCCAATCCTTGCCGCCCGATCCGTGCCATCAGTCGCCAAGACTGAACAGAACCGACGGATCGGGCGTGACCGGCGGGACGAAGAAGGTCAGGCGCACGGCTTCCATGATCAGCAGCGGCGGCTTCATCTCGCCGGCAAGCTGCGTTATCCGGGCCTGCAGTTCGCGCACCTTGTCCGGATTCCGATCGGCAAGATCGGCCGCCTCGGACGGATCGCCGGAAAGGTCGAAGAGCTCGACTTTTGGCGGCAGCGATGCCTTCCAGACCAGTTTCCAGTCACCCTGACGGACAGCGCCGGCCAGCGGATCGACATTGTAGACGATTTCGTCGCGCGGCGACGGCATGTTTTGGCTGATCATCGCCCATACGTCCATTCCGTCGAGCGGCTTGCCCTTACCGATCCCTGCCCCGGCAAGTCTTGCCAGCGTCGGCGCCATGTCCACGATATGCACCATGCCGCCGACCGCGCCGGGCTTGATCATGCCCGGCCAGTTGGCGAGCGCCACGACGCGTGTTCCGCCCTCGTACAGCATTCCCTTGCCGTCCCGTTACGGGCCGTTATCGGCGGGAAGTCCCCCCGAGATCTTGCTGTCGCCGGCAAACATGGAGCTTTTCACGCCGCCATTGTCACTGTGGAAGACGATGAGCGTATTGTCGCGCATCCCGCGCTTTTCGAGTGCTGCGACCACCTTGCCGATGCCGTCATCCATGACGGATATCATCGCCGCATAGGCCCTGCGGTTCTCGTCCTCGATAGTCTCAAAGCGATCCAGATATTCTCTGGGCGCCTGGAATGGCGTGTGCGGCGCGGTGAAGGCCAGATAGAGAAAGAGCGGGCGGCCGGCATCGTGATGCTCGATCGTGCGGGCGGCCTCCTCGCCGAACAGGCTGTTGTCGAAGCCCTTTTCCTCCAGCGGCTTGTTGTTGCGGTACCAATCCTTGATGCCGTGCGAGGAATGCTTGAAATGGTCGATTTCGCCGACAAGCGCGCCGTAGAAACTGTCGAAGCCGCGCTGCCGCGGCCAATATTCGGGCTTGGCATGGCCGAGATGCCATTTGCCGACCATCGCCGTCCTGTATCCGGCGTCCTGAAGCATCTGCGGCAGCAGATATTCGTCGAGCGGAATGCCGTAGGTTCCCGCCGCCGGAATGACGCCGGTCTGCAGCCCGTAGCGCAGCGGATAACGCCCCGTCATGAATGCCGCCCGCGTCGGCGTGCACATCGGCTGCGCATAGAATTGCTCGAAGCGCGCGCCCTCCTGCGCCAGCTTGTCGAGATGCGGCGTCCTGATGTCGGAACCCTGGAAGCCGACATCGCGCCAGCCGAGATCATCGGCGACAATATAGACGATATTCGGCCGCGCCGGCGGCACTTCAGCCGCCTCTGCCCCGGCAGGACTGCCCAGCACGCCGGCGGCCAGGGCGACGCCGGAAAAGGCGGCGCTGCTCATCAGGATCTGCCGTCGGGATATCATACTGCCTTCGCCCGTCCCGGCGGGCGCTGCTTCGTCATGGTCCATGATGCGTTCCTCCGTCCGGTCAGCCAACCGGGAGCGGTGATTATGCGCCGGCGCGACGGGCGGGCAAGCTGGTCTTTTGGAGGAACGAAGCCGGCAGCAACCGGGATGTTCAGCGGCGCCAGCGGCTTGCTTTCGATCGCATCCAGAAAACGCCGGCCTCGGGCCGGCACTACCGGCTTGCCGTCGCTCCGGCATAGGGCGTGCTTTTCATCGCCGCCTCTACCCCAACAATTCCCATATCGATGAAGCCGAGAAACAAGGTCTTCGCCTTCTCCGGGTCCTGGTGCTGCCGGAAGTTCCGGTGCGCCTCGATGAAGGCGACGCTCCAGGTGGCAAGCAGCATGGCGCTCGCAAGCTTGGCCGCGAGATCGTCAGCCGGCCGGCCGGCACTTTCGGCAAGCGCCACTGCCAGTTCCCCGGCAATCTCGTCCCGGATGGCCCGCGCCCTCGCCTTCAGCGTCTCGCTGTTTTCCACCGTCTGGATGAAATTCTGGCTCGCCGGCGAAAATATCAGATAGGGCGTCTGCTGGTTCACGAGCCGGTACGCCAGCAGCCGCAATGTCTCGATCGGCGAAACCTCCGGATCGCGCTGTCGCAGGGCTTCGCGCAGCGTCTCGCGCGCCTCCTCGTCGCGGTCAAAGAACATGTCCTCCTTGCGCGGAAAATGGTTGAACACCGTCATCCGCCCGACATCGGCCGCCGCCGCGATCTCATCGACAGTCACATTCTCGAAGCCCCGCTCGAAAAACAGCCGGTCGGCAGCAAGCGAGATCGCGCGCCGCGTGGCAAGGCGCTTGCGGGATCTCCGATCTGAGGGTGTTTCGTCTGATGGCGTCGTCATGCGCCTCCCATAGCAGGATTTATATACTGAGTACACTGACGTTGACAGGCAGCGCCCAACATCCTATTACTGTACTCAGTACATATATAGATGAAGTACACACAAAGCCAAGTTTGACGTGGAACCGGGCCGCCATGCCCGGCACCGCGATCGGCAAAGCTTTGCCTGCATCCTCCGTAGGAGAATTCCATGAAAGCCATTCAGTTCAGCCGCTATGGCGGCCCCGATGTCCTCGATATCGTCGAGATCGATCCGCCGCATCCTAGCCCCGGCGAGGTGCGCATCAGGGTGCGAGCGGCCGGCGTCAACCCCTCCGACTGGAAGCGCCGCGAAGGGCAATATCGCACTTTCGAGGAAGTAACCTTTCCCGCGGGCGTCGGCGTCGAGGCTTCGGGCATCGTCGAAGAAATCGGCCCCGGCGTTTCCAACACTTTCGTCGGCGATGCCGTCTTCGGCTATGGCGAAGCGACGATGGCGGAGCGCGCCGTCCTCACCCACTGGGTCCACAAGCCCGATGACCTGCCCTTCGAGATCGCCGGCGGCCTCCCCGTCATATCGGAGACGGCATGGCGCAGCCTTGACGAGTCAGGCGTCAAATCCGGTGAGACGCTGCTCGTCAGCGGTGCCGCCGGCGGCATCGGCTCGGCCGTCCTCCAGCTCGCCCGCATCAGGGGCATCACCGTGATCGGCACGGCGAGCCCGCAGAAGCACGACTATATCAGGGACCTCGGCGCCATCCCGACCACCTACGAGCCGGGTCTTGCCGACCGTGTGCGGCAGCTCGCGCCCGATGGCGTTGATGCGGCACTGGATGTCGCCGGCTCCGGCATCATCCCTGAACTGATCGCCATGACTGGCGATCCCGCCCGTGTGCTCTCTGTCGCCGATTTCTCGGCCGAGGAATATGGCGCGAAATTCTCCCGCGGCCCGCCGAAGGAGCCGGAACGCGTGCTGGCCGATGTGGCCCGGCTCTATTCGAAGGGCCTGTTCCGCCTGCGCATCGAGCAGAGCTTTCCGTTGGAGCGGACGGCTGAAGCGCTGTCCATCAGCGCCGCCGGCCGCGTGACCGGCAAACTCATTATTTCCCCGTGATATCACCTATGAACAAACCCCTCATCGTCATCTTCACCGCCATCTGCCTCGATGCCGTCGGCATAGGGCTGATCTTCCCCATCCTGCCGCACCTGCTTCAGGAGGTGACGCGGACCGAGGACATCGCCGTCTATGTCGGCATCATGACCGCGCTCTATGCCGCCATGCAGTTCGCCTTCGCCCCGGTGCTTGGGGGCCTCAGCGATACGATCGGCCGCCGTCCGGTACTCCTGATTTCGCTCGCCGGTGCGGCGGTCAATTACCTCATCATGGCCTTTGCGCCATCCCTCTCGCTGCTCTTCATCGGCCGCGCCATCGCCGGCCTCACCAGCGCCAATATGTCCGTCGCCTCGGCCTATATCACCGATATTTCGCCCGCCGATCAGCGCGCCCGCCGCTTCGGCCTCACCAACGCCATGTTCGGCGCCGGCTTCATCATCGGCCCCGTTCTCGGCGGGTTACTCGGCGATTACTGGCTGCGCCTGCCCTTCATCGCCGCTGCAGTGCTCAACGCCTGCAACCTGCTGCTCGCCCTCTTCGTCCTGCCGGAATCTCGACCACTTGAATCTCGGGTGCCGTCGCGCCGGAAGCTCGATCTCGCCGCGCTGAATCCGCTCCGGCCGCTGAAACGGATCGTCTCGATGAAAGGCCTGCTGCCCATCGTATCCGTCTATTTCGTCTTCAGCGCCGCCGGCGAATCCTACGGCACCTGCTGGGCGCTCTGGGGCTTCGACACATTCGGCTGGAACGGTGTCTCAATCGGCCTGTCGCTCGGCGCCTTCGGCATCTGCCAGACGGTCTGCCAAGCCTTCCTGCCGGAGCCGGCAACCCGGTTGCTCGGGGAGCGCTGGTCGGTCATGACAGGCATCGCCTGCGCCTCGATCGCCCTGTCAGTCATGGCCTTAGCAAACCAGGGCTGGATGATCTTCGCCATCATGCCGGTCTTCACCCTGGTCGGCATCGGCAACCCAGCCTTCCAGGCGCTCGCCACAAGGCAGGTCGAACCCGACCGGCAGGGCGAGCTGCAAGGCGTGCTCGCCTCCACCGTCAGCCTCGCATCCATTATCGCCCCACTCGGGTTTTCATCGCTCTATTTCATGACGCGAGAGAATTGGCCGGGCGGTATCTGGCTGTCGGTGATCGCCCTCTATGCGATTGCGGTGCCGCTGGTGCTCATCAGCACGAGAACCGCTGGCACCTTACGGACACTACAGAATTGATCCGCGCGCGGCTGAGATGGGGTGGAAAGCGGACAGTCGGCTTGCCATTGGGTTCTCGGGAGCACTCGCCATTCGGCGTCGTAGAGGAAACTCTTCGGAGCTCGATTGGAAGCTTTGTGATAGGCGGTGGCAGATGCTCTTCCATAAGGAACGATTGTTCCAGAATATGTCGCCGGTTTAGTCGCGGAGCGCAACAAAGTCGTGGGTCTTGACCGTCTCACGCAAATTCTGCATTTTGAAGATAGCGCTACGTAGGGTGCACCGGCCTTTGAGCCGACTGGGCAACGCCCGCCTACAACTTCAAAGGTAGCGCTTATGCCGAATCTCGAAAACCTCAAGAAGCAAGCCAAGCAGTATTTGCGGTGGCATCGCGAGCGGTATTATCCAGTCGCGGCCCATATCCGCGCTGCTTTGCCACGATTTCAACACCTCGACGATAATCAGATATTGGAATCCAGTTTCAAGCTGAATGACGCGCAAGAACTTGTCGCGCGTCAATTGGGATTCGAGGGGTGGCTGGCGCTCAAGTCAGGAGCCCATGGCATGACCAATCAAAGCAAACAGACCGCATCCCACCCGGTTCTGAGTTCTGTCTCCGCGCAACTCTTCGTCTCCGACATCAAAGCGTCGTGTGAATTCTTCACCGACAAACTCGGCTTCGCGCTCGACTTTGTTTACGGCGACCCTCCATTCTACGGACAGGTTGTTCGTGACAACGCGCGCCTCGCTCTGAGGCTAGTTTGCGAGCCTGTGTTTGTCGGCGACATCCGACAACGCGAACATCTGCTCTCCGCCTCGATCACGGTCGACACCGCCAGTGAGATCAAGCGACTCTTTCTGGATTTCCAAGCTGCCGGAGTGGATTTTCACCAGACGCTCAAGAAGGAGCCGTGGGGTGCCCGAAATTTCATTGTTAGGGACCCGGACGAAAATCTCATACTGTTTGCTGGTCCGGCCGACTAAAGATATCTCAAATCTCTGAATACCGACCTAGATTGTCGCAGAATTCCCGAAATCTGCGACACGCTTTTCCGGTAGATCAATGTCAGGTCTTCGGCGGCTCGACTGAGCCGGCGAACGTCCGCAATAAAGGTCGATAGCTGACTTTCGTCAATACTTGGAAAGATGACCGCTTCGGGCGCGATAGCTGCCATCGCCGCCCAGCCTCGATCGGGCCCTCGCAAGAAACGCGCCACGATCCCTTGAGGTCTTGACGTCACACATCCTTCATCTTCCGCAGCTAGGCAGGCCGAAATCCGGAGACTGTCCATGGACTCGACCGCGCCAGCAAACCGCCCCAAAATCGCGGAGACCATCATCCACCCGACCGCCAGCATCAGGGATTCGAGCATCGGCACGTGCTGCGAAATCCTGGAAAATACCTCTCTGCACACGGTCGAACTCGGGGATTATTCCTATCTGGGGCAGCGCTGCATCGTCGGCGATGCAACGATTGGAAAGTTCTGCGCCATTGCTGCCGAGGTCAGGATCGGCGCGCCCAATCACCCGATGGACCGCCCCTCCATGCACCGCTTCACCTATTGCCCGGAATATTACTCCGCGGATGCCGTGCGCGACCATTCCTTCTTCGCCGAACGAAAGGCAGATCGCGCCGTCATCGGTCATGACGTCTGGATCGGTCACGGGGTCATCGTGCTCCCCGGCGTCAAGGTTGGAGACGGCGCCGTACTCGCGGCAGGCGCAGTCGTCACCAAGGACGTCGAACCCTATACTGTTGTCGGCGGCGTTCCCGCCAAATTCATTCGCGAGCGGTTCTCGCCGACAGTCGCCGAAAAACTTGCCGCCATCGCCTGGTGGGACTGGCCATTCGAGACGATCATGGCGCGGCTTGCCGATTTTCAGTCCAGCGACATCGAGACCTTCTGCAAGCGCTGGGCTTAGTACGTGTTTACCGAGGGAGACAGGCGGATCATGAGCGACGAAAGACAAGAGCATAATGCAGCCTGCCACTGCGGCAGCGTCAAATTCCGGGTGCGGTTGGCAGACGAATTCAATACGATCCGCCGCTGCAACTGCTCCTACTGCCGCATGCGCGGCGCCATCGCCGTCTCGGCCGAGCTCAAGGATATCGAATTCGTCGAGGGCGAAGACAATCTGACGCTCTATCAATTCAATACCGGCACAGCGAAGCATTATTTCTGCAAGACCTGCGGCATCTACACTCATCATCAGCGCCGCTCGAATCCGAGCCAGTTCGGCATCAATGTCGCCTGCATCGAGGGCGTCAGCCCCTTCGATTTTTCGGAAATCCGGGTCATGGACGGCATCTCCCACCCCTCCGATTCCGGCTCCGCGGCCAAAGTCGCCGGGATCCTTCGCTTCGAACCGACAAGATGAAATCACGCTCAAGCGTTCGGACTAAAATGGTATCCCGAACCAGGTCGCAAGCGCCACCATGCCGCGGACGACCGCCAAGCTCAAATAAGGCCCTGGCATTTGCCGAGCCTCAGTGGAAGCGAAACCACCAATTTGAGTACATTCCCTCGCGATTTCTACCCCGAGAACGGCTCCAGCGTCCCGAACCAGGCGACAAGCGCCACAACGCCGATGGCGATCAAGATCTCCGCAATCGTCCCGGCCGCCAGCGCCTTGGCGGCCGAGTGCGACCGGCCCATGCGCGGCACCAGCCCATAGCGGTTGAAGACCGCCATTAGCACCATGATCACGACAAGGCCGATCTTCAGCGCAAGCAGACGCTGATAAGGCACGCTCCAGTCGAGCGGCATCCCGCCTGTTATCAACAGGCTGTTGGAAAGCCCCGAGAGAATGACCAGCGCCACGGCGACATGCCCCGCGCTGGAAAATCGGATCAGCGCTTTCAGTGCATCAGTTCCCGCCCTGTGGTCGCGAAGTCGGCAAAGGACCAGCACAACCGGGGCCAGCGCGCCAATCCATGCGCCGCCCGAGAGCACATGCACCATGTCGTTTGCCCGGTGCAGCACCCGCAGCCGGCCGTCATTCATCGCCGCATGGCCGGTCAGCGCCAGGCCGCAGAGCAGCAAGGCGGAAACGACAGCGGTCGCCACCATCTGCCGGCGCGACGGCAGCCCTGTCACCGCCAGGAGAACAACGGCAAACATGGCCTGCCAAGCCCATGCAGTGCCGATGGAGGTTCCCGTCAGCACTGACATCATCGTGTCCGTATCCAGCCCATCCGCCCAGCCATTGCCGAGCATGGCGCTGCGCACCGGCAGCAGCGCCGTCGTGGAGATCACGGCCAGCGCCACGGCCGCAAAACGCGCCACCCTGAACTTCGCCCAGATGCAGCCGCTCAAACCCTTGGGCACGAGCAGCCACAGATAGGCCGCACTGCCCCAGAGAAACAGCGCTGCCCCGTCGAAGGCGAAACGGCAGAGGATGAAGGCCGTATCCGGTGTCATCAGGGATTGACGGTGAACGTGAAACTGCCCTTGGTCTTGTGCCCGTCGGTGGAAAGCACATGCCAGTCGACCGTATAGCTGCCGGGCGCGAGCTTGTCGGAGACCGGCACCATCAGCACCTTGTCGCCGTCCTCGAGCATGCCGTCGCCGAGCTTGATGTCCTTCTTGTCAGGGCCGGTCAGGGTGACGCCGCTGAACTTGAGGTTCAGCTCTTCGGTGAAGGTGAGATCGAGTTCGCTGGGCGACGCGACGGCCGCCTTGTCAGCCGGCTCGGAGCTTGTCAGATGCGCATGCGCGAAGGCCTGCCCTGCAAACGCGACGCTTGCGAGGGCGGTGACGGAGAGAATGCGGGTCATCGGGGACATCAGATCATGCCTTTCGTTTGGTTGGGACAGGCGATGGCGCACAAGGCCCTCGCGAGATTAGACAGTCGGAGAGCGGATTTATTCCGGGTCATGCTGTAGATTATTGGCACGAGCCACCTCACACCCCTCCGCGCAACAACACATCGCGGATCTTCGCCAGCGCCTCATCCCGATCCGCCCCATAGGGGATCAACCCCTTCAGCCGCCCATCGGCGCCGATGAGCAGCAGCGAGACGGTATGGCTCATGTGATAATTGCCGTCTTCGCTCGGCAGCTTTTCCGCATGGATGAACCAGCCGTTGGAAACCTTCTTCATCTCCTCCGGCGCACCGGTAATGCCAGTGATGCGGCTCGAGAAGGCGCTGACATATTCATGCATCACCTCCCGCGTATCGCGCTCCGGATCGATCGAGAAGAAATAGGCCTTCAGCGCCCTGCCCTGATCGCCAAGCGTCGTCAGCCAGTCCGCCACCTCGTAAAGCGTCGTCGGGCAAGCCTCGGGGCAATGCGTGTAACCGAAATAGACGAGCGCCGGATGGCCCCGGAAGATCGACTGATCGACGTCGTTTCCCCGGTCATCGACGAGGGAAAAATGCGTATCGAAAGGCCCGGTGCGCGGCTCCGAAAGATAGAGCGACACGACAATCGCAATCAGCGCGCCGACGAAGACCACACTTGCGGTAACGCCTGAAATGGCAAGGGTGCGCGCGCTCATTGGCCATGCCCCTCATGGCCGCCCTGACCAGCGCCACCGGCCTCGTCCGCCATCATGACGGTACCCTCGAAGCTCGCAAATGTCGCCAGCACTTTCGGGTCAAGCCCGGCTTCGGCCTCAGCCAGATCCGCCGCAAGCGCCCTGGCATTCTCGGCGGAAAGCCCGACCTTCTCCAGCGCCGTTGCCTCCCTTATGCCGTCGCCGCTGCAGAGAACGATGCTCCACCCGTGATGCCCCTTCTTCAGCAGTGCCCGTCCGCCGCGCCCATCCTGCTGCCAGCCGGCAATCGCCCAGTCGTTCCTGACGACCACGGGCAGGATTGTCAGCGGCTTGTCCGGCCTCTCGAACATGGTCTTCAGCGTCGCCGGGATCGCCTCCTCCGGCGATGGTCCGGGCATGTCCATGCCCTCCATGCCGGGCATCGCCATCCCGCCATGATCCATCGCACCATGCTCCATGCCGCCGCTTGCACCGCCGACATCATCGAGCGGCCCGGCAATCCTGCCGACGGCAAAATCGACCGCGATCTTTCCAGCCCTCTCGAAGCTCAGCACCGCCCGGATCGTCTCGCCCTGCTTGAAGGGCTTGCTCACGTCCTGGAACATCAGGTGGTAATTGGGAGCAAGCGTCACCGTCTGCCCGGCGGGAAGGGCAAGCCCGCCCTTCAGCTCGCGCATGGTCATGATGCCGTTATCCATGCTCATCTGGTGCAGTTGCACGGCCCTGGCGCGGTCCGAACTGGCGGCAACGAGTTTGTCCGGCTCGCTGCCCGTATTGGTGATGACAAGATAGCCATCGCCGACCTTGGCCCCCGGCACCATGGAATGCGAGGCCGCATGGTCGATCCGGATCTTGCCGGCGGCCGGGTCCTGCGCAGCCGCAGCCGTCGCAACCAGCAGGCCCAGAAGAAAAGAGAAAATCGTCTTCATCATCATCTCCTCAGGCAAAGGCGCGCTTCAGCGGCGGCACGAAGCGGATCACCATCTGGTCGAAGGCGATCATCACCAGGATCGTGAGCCCACTCATCGGAAAGGCGATGGCGAAGGCGAGCACGATGGTCCAGAGCCCCAGATAGACGGAGCGCCGCGGCGGCATCGGCGGCACGCCGACCCGCCCGGCCGGTCGCCGCTTCCACCACATGACGGCACCGGTGACGCAGGAAAGGATGATCGCCAGGCACGTCGCCAGCATCAGAAGCTGGTTGAAGAGCCCGAATTCCTGCCCCTGATGCACATTGATGCCCCATTCGATAGCCCGCCCCAGGAAGGGATATTGGCCAAAGGAGAGGTCGACGAGCGGCTTGCCGGAATACTGGTCGATGTGAAGCGTTCGCTCGTTGGTGAGGTCATCGGGATAGACCGCCGCCGTATAGACGCCGGTCTCGCTGCCGGGAATGGCGAGGTCGAAACCCGGCGCCATGCCGAGCACGCGTGCGATCTCGACGGCGCGATCAAGCCCGATCGGCTTCTTCGACTGCGCCGCCGCGATATCCGACAGCGGTACCGGCGCCTTCTCGACGATCCAGCCGGCCTTCGGCAGGATATCCTCCGTCACCTTCTGCGACTTCGGCACGGCATCCCACAGCTGCACGGGATAGCCGAGATCATGGCTCGTCAGCCAGGCATTCACATTGGCGCCCCAATAGCCCGACCAGGGCATGCCGGTCATCGCCATGAAGAAGATCAGGATGCCGGCGAATGCGCCGGTCACCGCATGAAGATCGCGCCAGAAGACCCGCCGCGAAGGCGTGCCGCGCACGGTCACGACGCCACCCGTCTGCCGCCGCGGCCACCAGAGATAGATGCCGGTCACGACCAGCACCATGGCAAAGCCGCCTGTGATTTCGATCAGCTTGTTGGGCGTCGTCCCAAACAGCGCAAGGCTGTGGATGCGCTTGACGACATAGTTGAACTCCTCGGTCGTCCCGACCGTATCGAGCACCTTGCCGTCATAGGGATTGACGAAAACCAGTGTCGAGCCGGCATCCGAGGAAACGGTGACGATCGCCGAGCGGTCGAGCCCGGCCGGATCCTTGTAGGAGCTTGCGACGGAACCAGGCACGGCCGCCGCCGCGATATCGGCGATCTCATGCGACGCCATCGCCTCGCCGGCGGGCTGAACAATATAGCGATAGGCAAAGACCGTATCGTTGATCTCGTCCTTGAAGAGATAGAGCGAGCCGGTGATCGCGAGATTGAGCAGGAATGGAATGGTGAGCAGGCCGGCAAAGAAGTGCCAGCGCCAGATGGCGCGATAGAGCGAAACGCCGGATACGGCGCTCTCCGCCACCTCAGCGGCAATAGTGGTAGACATGGAAGTTTATCCGAATCCGCGGCCGGCTGCGTCAGCGCGGCCCGGCCATGATTGCAAGACGCATCACGGCCCATTGCCGCAATGCGGGTTCAGGCAAGGATCGGATTGGCAGGCGGCGCGCGCGGCCCGGTATTCGGTGGGAAAAGCTGGCGATGGAAGGCTTCGACACGGCGCGGCAGCTCCACCGCGACCGTAAAGCCAATCCGCGCACCGGTGATATCGGCAGGCTGCGGCAGCACCACGGAGGCACTGATGCGGCAGGCTTCGCACGGATTGAGATGCGCGATCTTGCCGTGTTCCTTGCCGCTGTCGTCGACAACGGTGACGCAGAGCGTCGGCAGCGTGCCATCGGGCAGCACATATTGCGCAAGCGCTGCGGGGCTGATTGCATCCTCGGCAAGGGCCGGAACCTGATGC
The DNA here is from genome assembly GCF_018987265.1 of Rhizobium sp. WYJ-E13. Classification (NCBI taxonomy): domain Bacteria; kingdom Pseudomonadati; phylum Pseudomonadota; class Alphaproteobacteria; order Hyphomicrobiales; family Rhizobiaceae; genus Rhizobium; species Rhizobium sp. WYJ-E13. Next base: position 2,238,967 of record NZ_CP076853.1, read on the forward strand.
GCAAAGCCGACGAAGACGAGCGCAAGCGCGCATAGAATGCGCACCATCAATTGCTCGATCCTGTCCAGACGGTGTTGCATCGTTCCCCTGCGCCTTGAGGCCCCTACCTCAGCATCGAATCCGTGATAGCGACATACGCGGGAAAGCTCAATGCGACATTCGTTCGCCGCATGCCGCCCCATGTTTCAAACAAACGGCTTCCCCCCCACCGGCAAGACGGCGCAAGAGACTGCCACCCCGCAATCGAGACCTCTTCACATGCGATGAGAGATCTCGTCCTGATGCCGTTCGTAAGCGTGTCGCGCCTCGGCCAGCGCTTCATCGACATTGTGCGACCGGCCGGCCAGCGGCACATCGCCCTGCCTGCCGTCGGCAATCAGCAGGCGCCACCCCCAAGGTTTTGCCGACGACAGGTTCTCTCCATCGCGGGCGATGGTCCCCACATATTTGCCGTCGACGGTCAGGTGGAAAACGCTCGGCTCGCCTGACGGCACAAGCGCGAAATTCGCGCCTTCCTGATGTCCAATCATGGCACTGCTCCAACTGATGATGATCAGCGATCCGAACCGCCGCCTCGCGCCGTTGTTCCCGAGCCCATGCTTCTGAAAAGCCGCTACTTCCGAAAGCAAGTCACCATGAGGCGACGGCAAGAGATCCGAACGTGATGATCACGGCAACAAGCAGCACCAGCCCGATATAGATCGACATATATCTGACCCGGTATTTCGTCGCCGGCGTCATGGCGCAGCTCCGGGAGGCGGCTCATCCTCGCCGGGATCGGGCACCGGCTGATCATCGCCCTGCTTGTCGGGCATCGGCTCCTTAACGGGCGGAGCGGGTTTTCCGGGTGGCGGAACGGGGGCTGACGGATGAGGATCGGGTGCCAGAACCTTGATCGCTGTGGGAGGATTCGCCATGGCCTTATTCTCCGGCTTGCGTGAAGAGCTCGCATGCAAAAGCCCAACGAGGCCGGGCCTGCGATGTTCCAGAGGCGCGGCCTTTTTCCGCCCGACGGAGACCTCGGCGCTCGCATCGGGTTCGCAAGACGCGCAGATGACGCAAGCCCTTGCGAATCACATAAGTCTGTGCTTATGCGTCATCATGATGCAACACGACATTTTCCGCGCCCTCGCGGACCCGACACGCCGCACGATCTTCGAGAAACTGGCGACCGGCAGCATGAATGCCAGCGCGCTTCGCCAAGGCATGGATATCAGCCAGCCGGCGATGTCCCAGCATCTCGCCGTGCTGCGAGCGGCAAGGCTGGTGCGCGAACAGAAGGAGGGTCGTTTCGTGAATTACGAGGTCGACCCCGAGGGGCTCACCCTCATCGCCCAATGGCTGGCGAAATATCGCGCCTACTGGCCGGCCCGCATCGATGATCTCAAGCTCTTGCTGAAGGATATGGATCAATGAACGAGGTGAAAGCCAAGGTGAAAGCCAAGCAACAACAAAGCGGCTTCGAACAGACATATGAGTTGGATGCGCCACTGGAAAAGGTCTGGCGCGCGATCAGCATCGCGGAATTCCGGGAGAAATGGCTGCCGAAGGAGGCGCTTGCCGATCCGCAATCGCTCTCCGAGACACCGAGCAAGGAAATCCGCTACCGATTGCGCGACGATGCCCCGCCCTATCTCGAAAGCACCGTCACCTTCACGATCGCCGCGAACGCATCCGGCGGAACCAGTCTGCGCATCGTCCACGAGCTGACCGGAGCCACTTTCGAGCGGCTTTCGAGATCGGTCGCCAACAACAACGGGCAGACCATGATGCTCGCCGCCTGACGCGGCAGGCCTTTCCCCTCATAACTCTGGAAGATTGGAGTTCGCCGATGCGCGAAACGATGCAACTCGTCCCTATGGTCGTCGAACAATCCTCGAGAGGTGAGCGATCCTTCGACATCTATTCCCGGCTCCTGCGAGAGCGGATCATCTTTCTGAACGGCGAGATCAACGACACCGTTTCGGCCCTCGTCTGCGCCCAACTGCTGTTCCTCGAAGCCGAAAATCCAAAAAAGCCCATCAATCTCTATATCAATTCGCCTGGCGGCGTCGTGACCAGCGGCTTTGCCATGTACGACACGATGCGCTTCATCCGCGCGCCGGTGCACACGCTCTGCATGGGAACGGCCCGCTCCATGGGCTCCTTCCTGCTGATGGCCGGTCAGCCGGGAGAGCGGTATGCCCTTCCGAATGCCAGCATCCTCATCCACCAGCCCCTCGGCGGCTTCCAGGGCCAGGCCTCCGACATGCTCATCCATGCGGAGGAAATCAGGAAGACGAAGCAGCTCATGACGCGCCTCTACGCCGAACATTGCGGCCGATCCTATGAGGAGTTCGAGCAGGCAATGGATCGCGATCGCTTCATGACGGCGCAAGAGGCCGTGGAATGGGGCCTGATCGACCGCATCCTGCAGGATCGCGAAGAGATGACGGACGTCGCGCCACAATAGCCATCGGCTGCTTTGAAGGGGCTCGGCTCACCAATCGCTGTCGATGGCTTGCGTCATACGCCACCATCCTGTCACGATGAAGAGCCGGCCAGACATCAGACGAGGCCCGCGCCCAATTTCTCAAAAATCCGACAGCCGGGACTGGACAACGCAGGTGTAACCTTATAACAGTGGCTATGTAATGTTATTACATTTAGGGAGATTTCATGTACCGGCGCCCTTTCACTGTCTCCGCAGTCGCCACCGCGCTCACATCCGCCGCCGCGCGGCTCGGGCGTCAGCCACCAAGGCGGCGTCGGATCCGACACACTTCGCATTCCGGTGCTTGACGTCGCCCACGGCGGCGTCATAGATCGGGGCGACGGTTCCCCGAAGAGAACTCCGACGGGAATAATAGGGAACACGGTGAGGACGACCCAAGAGGGACCGAGACCGTGGCTGCCCCCGCAACTGTAAGCGGATTGTCGATCTCGGGGTTGATCGCTTTAGCGATCATGCCCTCGGCCTCAGGGCCGTGCCACTGCGATGTCGCGGGAAGGCAGATGACCGGCACATATTCGCGAGCCAGGAGACCTGCCGTCGATCACGATCCAATCAGCCGGGCGGGGATGCCCGACAAGGAGCAGACATGATTGACAAGACCCCTCTCCACCTGCCGCCATCCATCCGTCTCGATTGGACGATCCGCCGCTAGCTTGCCGCTCGCCGGCTTCGTTCGCGCTTTCGCGCACCGGCATCCGCCAGCCCTTTTCCTTCTGATCGAGAGTTTCCCATGCGACAGCGTCTGAAGAGCTTTTCCCTCGCGCTCGGGCTGGCCGGCTTTGCTGCGCCCGCCTTTGCCGCCACCCAATATCCCCTCACCCTCACCAATTGCGGCCAGCAGGTCACCTTCGAAAAAGCGCCGGCCAGGATCGTTTCGATCGGCCAGGGCATGACCGAAGTGCTGTTCTCGCTCGGCCTTGCCGACAAGATCGCCGGCACCGCCGTCTGGGTCGGCCCGGTCCTGCCGCAATATGCCGATGTCAACAGCAGGATCAAACGGCTGGCCGACAATGACCCGAGCTTCGAATCCGTCGTCGGCGCGGAGCCCGATCTTGTGACTGCCGAATTCGAATGGCATGTCGGCACGCAAGGCTCCGTCGGCAAGCGCGAGCAGTTCAAGGATCTCGGCATCAACACCTATGTCGCGCCGGCCGATTGCGTCGCCAAGATCAACACCGATGGCGGTGATGGCGTGCGCAAGGAACTGTTCACGATGGACCTGATCTATCAGGAAATCGCCGAACTCTCCGAGATCTTCGACGTGAAAGACCGCGGCGACGCACTGATTGCCGACCTGAAAAAGCGCGAGGCCGATGCCGCGGCCTCCGTCGCTGGTGCTGCCGCCAAGAACCTGCCTGTCGTATTCTGGTTCTCCAGCAAGGAGGTCGAGGGCGATGCCTTCATCGCCGGCAAGAACAGCGCGCCGGCCTATATCCTGAAAACGCTCGGCGCGAAGAACGTCGTGACGACTGAAGAGGAATGGCCCCTCGTCGGCTGGGAAACGATTACGCAGGCCAATCCTTCCGTCATCGTCATCGCCACCATGGACCGCCGCCGCTATGCCGCCGACGATCCCAGGGTGAAGGTGGATTTCCTGGAGAATGATCCGGTCACCAGGGAACTGGATGCGGTGAAAAACAAGCGCTTTATCATGATGGACGCGCAGTCGATGAACCCGACGATCCGCACGATCGACGGCATCGAAACGCTGGCAAAGGGCATCAAGTCCTTCGGTCTGACACAGTGAGCCAGGCGCTTTCGCCACAGAGGACATGGTGGGCGCTTGCCGCGCTCACCATCGCCGCCGTCATCCTGCTCGCACTGATGATCAGCCTTGCCGTGTCGATCGGCGAGATCGCCATCCCGCTCGCCACCACGGCAAAGGCGGTCTCCAACCGCCTGTTCGGCACGGCGTTCGAGCTCAGCCGCATCCATCAGGGCATCATCTGGGATTACCGCCTCAGCCGCGCGCTGGTGGCGGCAAGCGCCGGTGCGTCGCTGGCGCTTTGCGGCGCGATCCTGCAGGCGCTGCTGCGCAACCCGCTCGCCGAACCCTATGTGCTCGGCATCTCCGCCGGCGCATCGACGGGGGCCGTCTGCGTCATGATAGCAGGCCTCGGTTATGGCGTACTGGGCCTGTCGAGCGGGGCCTTCATCGGCGCGGTCGCCGCCTTCCTGCTGGTCGGCGTGCTGGCGGCCGGTGCCGGCGGCACCAGCGAGCGCATCATTCTCTGCGGCGTGGCGGGCTCGCAGCTTTTCAATGCGCTGACCTCCTATATCGTCACCACCTCGGCCAATGCCGAACAGGCCCGCGGCGTGCTCTTCTGGCTCTTGGGATCGCTGAGCGGCGTGCGCTGGCCGGATGTCTATCTTTCCGTGCCCATCGCCGTGATCGGCTTCATCCTCTGCCTCGCGCATGTGCGTGCGCTCGATGCCTTCGCCTTCGGCACGGATGCCGCAGCCGCGCTCGGCGTCCCGGTGCGCCGGGTGCAGTTCACCCTGCTCGCCGTCACGGCCGCGATGACGGCGAGCGTCGTCAGCATGGTCGGCTCCATCGGCTTCGTCGGCCTCGTCATTCCCCATGCCGCCCGCTTCCTCGTCGGGCCGGCGCATGGCCGCCTGCTGCCGGCGACCGCGCTTGGCGGCGCGCTCTTCATGGTCGGCGCCGATATCATCTCGCGCATCATCATTCCGCAACAGATCCTGCCGATCGGCGTCGTCACCGCGCTCTTCGGCGCCCCGGCCTTCGCCATCATCCTCTATCGCGTGCGGAGAAGCGCATGAGCATATCAGTCGACAAGGTCACTTATGCCGCCGGCAATACCGTCATCGTCAATGGCGTCAGCATATCGGTCCCAAAAGGCAAGGTGCTCGGCCTGCTCGGGCCGAACGGCTCCGGCAAATCCAGCCTGCTTCGCCTGATCTGCCGGCTGCGGCAGGTCAGATCCGGCATCATCCGCCTCGGCGACGATGATGTCTCCGGCCTGTCGCGCGCCGCCCTCGCCCGCCGCATCGCCTTCGTCGAGCAGCAGTCGACGACGGATACGCAGATCACCGTGCGCGATGTCGTGCGCCTCGGCCGCACGCCGCATCGCGGCCTCCTCTCTTCCTGGGGCTCCGATGACGATGCCGCCGTCGAGGAAGCGCTTGCCCGCGTCGACATGGCCGAACGCGCCGGCCAGCTCTGGCAGACGCTGTCGGGCGGCGAGCGCCAGCGCGTGCATATCGCCCGGGCGCTGGCCCAGAGCCCGAGCGAATTGCTGCTCGACGAGCCGACCAACCACCTCGATATCCAGCATCAGCTCGATATCCTGGCGCTGGTTTCCAAACTCGGCCTCACCTCGATCATCGCCCTGCACGATCTCAATCTGGCAGCGATGTTCTGCGATCACCTGGCTGTGCTGCAGAAGGGCGAGGTCGTGGCCGCAGGCACACCCGAGGAAGTGCTGACCGGAGAGCTGATCGCCAGCGTCTTCGGCGTGCGCGCCCATATCGAAAAATCACCCGTGCATGGCCGCACGCATATCCAGTATCTGATGGGTTGAGGGATGGACGGCTCCAATTTCGATCTCCCCAATTTCGATCTCCCCAATTTCGATCTCAAGGAAGAGATCCGCGACTACTGGTCGAAGCGCTCTGAGACCTTCGACCTCGCCTTCGGCCACAGGATCGCCCCCGGCCCGGAGGCAGACGCCTGGCAGAAGCCGATCCGCGATGCCCTCGGCCCGGAGCCGAAACGCGTGCTGGAGCTTGCCTGCGGCACCGGCGAAGTGACCCGCCTGATCCACGATCTCGGCCATGACGTCACCGCGCTCGATTTCTCCGAGGCGATGCTCGCTGTCGCCCGCGCCAAACATGCCGGCAAGGAGCGCCTGCGCTTTATCCTGGCGGATGCCGAAAACACCCTGGAGCCGGACGCGAGCTACGACGCCATCATCTGCCGCCACCTCGTCTGGACGCTGACCCGCCCGGAGGAAACCTTTCGCGAGTGGTTCCGCATCCTCAAACCAGGCGGCCTGCTGCTCTTCTTCGACGGCGACTGGGCGAGCCCGAAGCCAACCGGCCGCATCGCCAGCCGGCTGATCTCCTGGATCGACCGCATCATCGGCGCCGACAGCAATTATGACGGCGCACTCGGCAGCCGCCACGCGCGCATCATGACGGCCCTGCCCTTCGGCGCCGGCCTGCGCCCCGACATGCTGCTGCCGCTCCTGAAATTCGCAGGCTTTGCCGGGATCGAACTGCACTCCCACGCCCCGATCGCCCGCGCGCAGCGGAAGAACGCCAACCTCAGAAACAAGCTCAGAACCCTTGTCTATCGCCGCTTCATCCTGACCTGCAGGCGGCCTTGATCTGTTGCGGATGGGCCTGACGTGTCAGCCCCCGCCTACCAGTTGCCGGGATCGGCCGTATGATCGACAGCAGCGAATTCGTCCGCCTTGTCCCGATTCAGCGTCACAGTCCTCGTCCGCTTCGTCTCGTCCGCGACCAGGTAGCGAAGCGGCGCCGCGTCCTTGGCGAGCTCCTGATACATGAGAAGCGCGGCCTCCTCGGCGGTATCGGCCTCGATCTCGCGCGTGATGGACACAGTGAACTTCTGCATGGCTTCGGGCCTTCTCGATCGTCGCGGGCATGGCGAAATGTCCATCGCCTGACAATAGGCGCAGAGCCGAATAGTTCAAGCTTGTCGAAGAGCGGCGTACGCGGCCCGCCTCAGCAACCCATCTCTGCTGCTCAAACCGACCGCATCAACCCGCCATCGACCTTCAGGCTCTGGCCGGTAATATACCCCGCCCCGTCGGACGCCAGAAACGCGATGGTCGCAGCCACTTCCGCACTCGTGCCGTAGCGGCCCATCGGCACGCTTTCGCGCCGCGCGTCGGTTGCCGGCAGGCTGTCGATCCAGCCGGGCAGCACATTGTTCATGCGGATATTTTCGGCTGCATAGGTGTCGGCAAAGAGCTTCGTATAGGCGGCAAGGCCGGCGCGGAAGACCGCCGAGGTCGGGAACATCACCGACGGCTCGAACACCCAGGCCGTCGAGATATTGACGATCGCGCCCTTCTTCTGGCCCTGCATGATCGGCGTCACCAGCCGCACCGAACGGATGACGTTCATCAGGTAGACGTCCATGCCGGTATGCCACTGCTCGTCAGTGATCTCGTTGAGCGGCGCTCGCGGCCCGTGGCCTGCGCTGTTGACGAGAACGTCGATGCGTCCCCATTCCTTCATGGCGGAATCAACCAGCCGCTTCAGATCGTCATTCGACTGGTTGGAACCGGTCACGCCGACACCGCCGATCTCCTTGGCGAGCGCCTCGCCCTTTCCCGACGAGGACAGGATCGCGACCTTGTAGCCATCGGCCGCAAGACGCCTCGCGCTCTCGGCGCCCATGCCGCTGCCGCCCGCAGTGATAACTGCCACTTTTTCTACTGACATGCCGGTGTCCTCCAGGTTTCATCACATCGATTGATCGGTCTATGACAGCAATGTACCATGCCGTTCACGAGAGCACGAAACAGTTCTCCTTCTCTTTTCCAGCAGAAAAACTATCGTCCATGAAGAGAGTATAGAATGAGCGATGTCATCGGAAGGCTCCCCTCCCTCAACGGCCTGAAGGCCTTCGAGGTCGCCGCGCGCCATCTGAACTTCCGGCTCGCTGCGGAAGAACTCGGCGTTACCCAAGGGGCCGTCGCCCAGCAGGTGCGCGGGCTGGAGGCCGAACTCGGCATGAGCCTGTTCGAGCGCCTGCCGCGCACCCTGGCGCTGACGGCGGAGGGTCGCCGCTACATCGCCGATATCAGGCGCGCCTTCGAGATCATCGCAAGGGCAACCGGCGAATTGAAGCCGCAGGCGATCAAACTGACGATCAGCACGACACCGACCTTCGCTTCCAAATGGCTGATCCCCCGCCTGCCTGAATTCACTGCGCTCCATCCCGATCTCGACCTTCACATCCTGGCGACCGAGCGCATCTCCAATTTCGCCGTCGACGGCGTCGATCTCGCCGTCCGCTATGGCCGCCCGCCCTTCGGGCCGGGGCTGAATGCCGAACTCTTATTCGAGCAGGAGGTCATCGCCGTCTGCAGCCCGCTTTTGCTTGCCGGCCGCAATCCGCCGCGCACGGCCGAGGAGCTCGCTGCCTATCCGCTGCTGCACGACGCCCATAATCTCTGGCCGGAATTCGTCGAGCGCCATCTCGCCAGCAGCAGAAGCCCCTCCTTCAAGGGCATCAGCTTCTCGCAGACCTCGCATGCCATCGAGGCGGCGATTGCCGGACAGGGCATCGTGCTTGCGAATGGCGGCTTCGTCACCGACGATCTGGCCAAGGGCCGGCTGGTGCGGGTCTTCGAAGCCAGGCTGCGCGGCCCCTCGGATATCTACCTCGTCTGGCCCCGCTACCGGAAATCCTCGGCACTGGAAACCGTCATCGACTGGCTGCGGGCCGAGGCGCAAAAGGAGAGCTCGGCAGAGGGCGAGCCTATTGTCCCGTGAGGCACCCGACACCAGATAGCTGGAGTCATCGGAATCAGTTTCTTCACTCCCACCCGTAACATCAGACAATCACAGGCATATTGATGTTTCATGTCATCCTCGGGCTTCCCTGGCTGGTCGTTGTCGTCAGGTTCATCCTGCCCCTGCCGTGGATCTGGCCCGCCAAGGCCCTGCTTGCCGGCGTGCTCCTGGTCGCCTCTCAGCAGGTACTGCTGAACCGTATCTCGTCGGGGTCCATCTTCGCGCCCGAGTATCCGCGCCCGTTGATCATCGTGCTCAACTTCCTCTTCGGTGCAACGCTCCTGCTGGCCGTCTTCCAGATCGCACTGGATGCCGTCTCGCTTGTCCTCGCCCTCGTCGAGGGACAGTTTCCGGCCATTCCCCCTGAGATCCGCTATATCATCGGATTCGCGGCCTTCGGCCTGGCCGCTTTCGGCGTCGCCCAGGCCGTGCGTATTCCGCCGCTGAAGAGCGTCGAGATCGCAATCCAAGACCTCCCCGAAACCTTCGACGGCTACCGCCTTCTGCAATTGACCGACCTCCATCTCAGCCGCCTCTTCCCGGCGTCCTGGGCCGAAGCCGTGGTGCAGAAGGCCAATGACCTCCAGGCCGATCTGATCGTCGTAACAGGCGATTTCATCGATGGCCGCCTCGAAAAGCGCCGCACGGATGTCGCCCCGCTGGCAAAGCTGCAGGCGCCCGACGGCCTCTTCGCCATCCCCGGCAATCACGAATATTATTTCGGCTACGACGACTGGATAGAGCACCACGCCAGCCTTGGCATGCGCATGCTGACGAACGAGCATGCGGTCATCGAGCGCGGTGCTGATCGCATTGTCATTGCCGGCGTCACCGATCTCTCGGCTTTCGGCAGATCGATGCCCAATCCCGATCTTGCCGGAGCCTTGAACGGCGCTCCGGCCGAGGCCCCGATCATTCTTCTCGACCATCAGCCGCGAATGGCAGCCGAGACCGCCAAGGCGGGTATCGCGCTGCAACTGTCAGGGCATACCCATGGCGGCATGGTGCTCGGCCTCGATCGTCTGGTCGCCCGTGCCAACGGCGGTTTCGTCTCCGGCCTGTACGCGGTCGGCGGCATGCAGCTCTATGTCAACAACGGGACCGCGCTCTGGCCGGGCTTTGCGCTGCGGCTGGGCCGCCCCTCGGAACTGACGGTGTTTACGCTGCGCAAGCGTTCCTGACAGCATTGCGTCCTCGATTAGGGACGACCGTTCTTCTCCAGCACCAGCCCACGAATACGCTCGGCCACGTCAGGATCGACGGGGTTATAGACGACCATGTTGAGATCCGGCCTGCCGTCGATGGCAAAGCCCGAATACTCCAATGCGATATCGCCGAGCACAGGATGTCTCAGCCGCTTGGTGCCCTCGCCATGGGAGATCACCTCGTTCTCCTGCCAGATCCTCTTGAATTCCGGACTGGCGAGGCTGAGTTCCTCGACCAATTCGGCAACCTCCGAGATAACACCAGCACGCGCCGCATCCGCCCGGAAGGCGCCGACGACGAAGCGGGCCATGGTTTCCCAGTCATGCTGGACGTTCCGGACATTTGGGTTGCAGAAGAGCAGACGCAGGACGTTCCGGTCCTGAGGCGCAAGGCTGCCGTAATCGGTCATGACGACAGTCGCCGCGCGGTTCCAGGCAACGATGTCCCAGGCTGCCGTACGAACCAGCGCCGGGCTCACCTCGAGCGTGTCGATAAGCCGCTGCAGGCGCGGGCTGATGCCCTCGATGGCGCGATAGCGCACCTCGGGCGGCCGGCCGAGACCGAGAATGAACAGATGCTCGCGCTCCGGTTCGGTCAGCATCAGGCCGTTGGCAATCCGGTTCAGCACGTCGGCTGATGGTGCCCCGCCGCGCCCCTGCTCCAGCCATGTGTACCATGTCGGGCTGATATTGGCGCGCTGCGCCACCTCTTCCCGTCTCAGCCCCGGCGTGCGCCGGCGGCCCGAGAATCCGAACACCGCCGGATCGAGGCGTGAACGGCGGTCGCGAAGGAAGATGCCAAGTGCGTTGCTGTCGGTACTCATGCCGTTCCTGTTAGCCATTATAATAGGATAACGTCACTACTTTAACAGCATAAAACATAGCGCAATATTGGGGGCTGTAAAGCAAGTCGCGCAAAAGTGTGAAGCGGTTTTGCGACAACGACATGCGACAAAACAAAGACTTAAAGCGTGCAGGAGCACGCTTTAAAATAAGGAGATACCCCATGCGCATTTTTCTCACCGGCGCCACCGGCTTCATCGGATCGGCCATCGTGCCTGAACTTCAGAAGGCAGGCCATCATGTCATCGGCATGACCCGCTCCGACGCCGGCGCCAGGGCGCTCGAAGCAGCCGGCGTCGAAGTCCACCGGGGAGTGCTGGAAGCGCCCGAAAGCGTGCAAGCCGGCGTCGAGAAGGCCGAGGCCGTCATCCATACGGCTTTCGACCATGATTTCTCCCGCTTCGTCGAGAATTGCCAGAAGGACAGCCGCGTCATCGCCGCAATGGGCGAGGCTCTGAAAGGCTCGAACCGCCCCCTCCTCATCACATCGGGCACCGGCATCGGCAATGCCCATCTCGGTGAACCGGCGAGCGAGGATGTCTTCAACATCGAGCATCCCAACCCGCGCATCGCCTCCGAACTTGCCGGCAACGCCCTGCTCGATCAGGGCGTCAACGTCTCCGTCATGCGTCTTCCGCAGGTCCACAACACGTTCAAGCAGGGCCTCGTCTCGCCGCTGATCGAAATCGCCCGCGCAAAGGGCGCCGTCGGCTACGTCGGCGAAGGCCGCAACCGCTTCCCGGCCGGCCACCTGCTCGATGTCGCCCTGCTCTATCGCCTTGCGATCGAACGCGGCGAAGCCGGTGCCCGCTATAACGCTGTTGATGAGGAAGGTGTGACTATGCGCGAGATCGCCGAAGCCCTCGGCCGCGGCCTGAAACTGCCGGTCATCTCCATCGCACCGGAAAAGGCAGCCGAGCATTTCGGCTGGATGGCCATCTTCGCCGGCCTCGACTTCCCGGCGTCAAGCGAAAAGACCCGCCGTATCCTCGGCTGGAACCCAACCGGTCCAGGCCTGATCGCCGATCTCGACGCGATGGACTACGGCAGCCTCGCGGCCTGACCGATCGGCTCGTCGCCGAACTTGTCGCCTACTGAGTTTTTCAGCTCCGCAGGCGGCAAATCGTTTTGATCTCAGACTTGCAGCCCGCCGGAAATGTCGATCACGCCGCCGCTGATGTAGCCGCCATTCGGCCCCGCCAGGAAACTGATGGCCGCCGAGACTTCCTCCAGCGTCGCGATGCGCCGGATCGGATGCAGGTCCATCACTGCGTCGGGCAGGTTGTCTCGCACGTCAGCCGCCATGTCGGTCGGCATGATGCCGGGCTGGACGATGTTGACGGTGATATTGCGTCCGCCGAGATCGCGGGCGACGCCCTTCGCATATCCTGAAATCGCCGCCTTGGTCCCCGCATAATCGGCAACGCCGGAAAACGGCACGCGGCTGCCGAGCAGCGAGCCGATGAAGATGATCCGGCCGCCATCCGAAATCGCCTGCGCTGCCGCCCGTGTGGTCGCCACAGCACCCATCACGTTGACCTGCCACTGGCGATCGAGATTGACCGTGTCGAGATCGGGATCGTCGACCGTCCTGCCCTGCACGGCAATCGCCGCATTGTTGACGAGGATGTCGAGCTTGCCGAAATAGGCCACGACCTTCTCGACCAGCGGCTTGGCTGCCGCGGTGTCGGCCTGATCGCTCTGGATCGCCAGAGCCCGCACACCCTTCGCCCGCAGCGTCTCGACCACGGCTTCCGCCTTCTCGGCCGAATTGACATAGCTGATCGCCACATCCGCGCCTTGGTCCGCAAGCGCCTCCGCCGCAGCAGCACCCAGGCCGCGTGAACCACCGGTCACCAGAGCGACCTTTCCCTTCAAAATGTCAGACATATCAGTCCTTTCCATACCCCGTCGAAGCACCGCCCGCCCCATTGGCTGGCGGTTCAGTTTTTTCGTAACGATCGTTACCATAACGATTGGTATGAAATCTGGACAAACGCTGTCAAGTGGTTTAATAATGACCATTATGAAATTCATTGAGTCGGTCTGATGGGACGCCATCGCGAGTTTGATGTCGAAAAAGCGCTCGATGCCGCGCTTTGCGTCTTCTGGCGCAAGGGCTACGAAGGCGCGTCCTACGCCGACCTCACCGAGGCGACCGGCGTCGAACGGCCGGCGCTCTATTCCGCCTTTGGCAACAAGGAAGCGCTCTTCCGCCAGGTTCTGGATCGCTATTACGAGCGATACCTGGATTACATCCCGAAAGCATTGGAGCTGCCGACCTCACGGGAAGTCGCCGCCCATATCCTGTCCAACGCGATAGACCTCAACACGCGCTTCCCCACCCACAGGGGCTGCCTCGGTATCAATGGCGTGCTGGCGGGATCGGATGAAGCCGAACCGGTGCGGCAGGCTTTGATCGATGCCCGCGCGGTTGGCGAAGTCCAGCTTCGCGAACGCTTCGAGCGGGCAAAGGCCGAAGGCGACCTGCCGGAGACCGCCAAGCCCGCAGCACTTGCAGCCTTCCTGCTCGCCGTGCTTCACGGCATGGCGGTACAGGCCAAGGCCGGCTTCAGCCGCGAGGCGCTGGAGGCCGTTGCCGAGCAGGCGCTATCGACCTGGCCTTCAAAATCGTCCTGAACCCTGGCGGCAACTAACCCGCCGCCGCATCCATCTTCGCCCGTACCTCCAGAAACGCCGCCGTCAGCCGCGCTAGCACCGGCGATTTGACGGATCCGTTCGCCCCGCCGATCGGGTCCTCGATATGGATGCGCCTGAGATCATCCATGAACTCGTCCCAGAGCTTCTGCCCGCCCTCTTCCAGAAGTTCGGCGCGGATGCTCAGATCCTCGCTCACAGGCAGAAACCGCCGCCCCCAGGCGCCGATCATCGCAAACATGGGCACGAGCTGGATGGAGGCTTCCGTCAGGCTGTAGATCGCCTTCTGGCTATGGGAGGGATCGTCGAGCTTGGTGATCAGCCCGTAGGACAGCAGCCGCTTCAGCCGCGCCGCCAGAATATTGGAGGCGATGCCCTCTTCCGATTGCGTCAGCAGCTCGCGGAAATGACGGCGATTGCCGAACATGATATCCCTGATGATGACGAGGCTCCATCGGTCGCCCAGCACTTCCATCGTCAGGTTGATCGGGCAGCCCGACCGTATCTCGATATCCATATTCGACTCCGCGACAAAAACCAGTTGCATTATAGGATTGGTTATGCGACAAGACAACCGATTTCAAAATGCAATCAGATGGAGGCTGACATGACTCGTGTACGCGTCGCTGCATTTTCCCTTTCGGTCGATGGTTTCGGCGCCGGCCCGGACCAAAGCCTTGAAAATCCTCTCGGCAAGCGCGGCATGGAAGTACACCAGTGGTTCTTCCCCACCCGCACCTTCCGCACCATGATCGGCAAGGACGACGGCACCACCGGCGTCGATGACAGATACGGCGCCGCAGCCATGACCGGCTTCGGCGCCTTCATCCTCGGCCGCAACATGTTCGGTCCCATCAGGGGCGAATGGCCGGATGAGAACTGGAAAGGCTGGTGGGGTCCGAACCCGCCCTATCATGCGCCCACCTTCATCCTCACCCACTATGCCCGCGAGCCCATCGTCATGGAGGGCGGCACCACCTTCCATTTCATCACCGGCGGCATCGAGGAAGCACTGGAAAAGGCAAAGGCGGCCGCCGGCGACAAGGACGTCAAGATCGGCGGCGGCGTCAGCACCGTGCGCCAATATCTGAAAGCCGGCCTGATCGACGAGATCCATTTCGCCATCTCCCCCGTTGTCCTCGGCAAGGGCGAAGCCATGTTCGAAGGCATCGACCTGCCGGCGCTGGGCTTCTCCGTCAAATCCCACGAGATGACCGAGATGGCTGCGCATATCGTCCTTTCGAAGTAAGGCTTGCCCATGTCCGCCGCCATGCCGCTCGTGATCTACCTGCACCCGCTTTCCTCCTATTCCCAAAAGGCGAAAACGGCCTTCTACGAAAAGGACCTGGCCTTCGAGGTGAAGCTTCTCGACGGCTGCGAGCCGATCGCCTCGGAATTCCAGGCGAAGTGGCCGATCAAGCGCTTTCCAGTCCTTGAGCATGGCGGCGACTTCATCTTCGAGGCCACCAGCATCATCGAATATATCGACCTCCTGCACCCGACCGACCACCCCTTGCTTCCCGCCGACGCCATGGTGGCGAACAGGGTGCGCATGTGGGACCGTTTTTTCGATAACTACCTGCAATATCCGCAGCAGCGCATGGTCAATGCCTCGCTCGGTCGCGAGGTCGAGCCCGATGACAACTATATCCGCTGGCGCCAGGCACTCGAAACCGCCTATGGCATTCTCGACGAGCATATGAAGGGCCGCCAATGGGTGGCGAGCGAAGACTTCAGCCTCGCAGACTGCTCCGCCGCCCCCGCCATGCTCTATGCCGACTGGGCGCACCCAGTCCCCGGCCATTTCGAAAATGTCCGCGCCTACCGCACCCGCCTTCTCCAGCGCCCGAGCTATGCCCGCGCCCTCGACGAGGCCCGCCCCTACCGCCATCTCTATCCGCTGGGAGCGCCGGTCGGGCGGGATTGAGCGGGCAGTCATTGCCCCGATAACAAACCGTCCTATCCTTCCCCGGCGTGAATCAGGCAAGGACATGCGAGGGACCGATGAGTGACGATCTGTTACAGGGCGTGGCGGCGCGATGGGACGACAATGCCGATCAATGGACGCATGACGTCCGTAACGGCTACGACGTCTATCGCGAGCTTTTCACCTTCCCCGCCTTCCTGGATCTCCTGCCGCCGATCGCCGGCCTTGATGTCATCGATTTCGGCTGCGGCGAAGGCACGAATACCCGCCGCTTTGCCGAGCTCGGCGCACGCCTGACCGGCATCGATCTCTCCGCGCGCATGATCGGCCATGCGCAAAAGGCCGAGGATGAAAGCACTCTCGGCATCACCTACAAGATTTCTTCCTACAGCGCCGATACCGGCTTTCCGGATGCCTCCTTCGATGCCGTCGTCTCCACCATGGCGCTGATGGATGGCCCGGATTTCGAGGCTGCCATGCGCGAAGCCTACCGGCTGCTGCGCCCCGGCGGCTTTATCGCCTTCAGCGTGCTGCATCCCTGCTTCATCACGCCGGGCCTCGGCTGGCAGAAGAACGAGGACGGCTTTGCGACCGCCCTCTGCGTCTCGCGCTATTTCGATCGCAGCACCTTCACCGAGGAATGGCGCTTCGGCGCCCGGCCGGCCGGCGAGGAGGTCAGGCTCTTCGCCGTACCGCGCTTTCCGCGCACCATGGCCGATTACCTGAACGGCATCGCCGCCGCCGGCTTCCGCATCGGCAGGATCGGCGAACCGCAGCCGAGCCCCGAGGTCTGCGAAAACTCCCCGCGCTTTGCCCGCTGGCGCGACCTTGCCGCGTTCCTGCTGCTCGTCATGGCCGAGCGCCCCTAAACCGGGGCGCCCTGCTCTGATCAGACAAGCCCCTGGCTGAAGCCGAAGCGGGCATCGGCTTCAGCCGCGCGCACATCGTCTCCGAACAGCATGTCATTATGCGGCCGGCCGCTGCGCACCATCGGATAGACATTCTCGAGCGCCGCTACCCGGCAATCGAAAAGCACCGTCCGGTCGATAGCGATCATCTTGCGGATCTTGTCATCGAGTTCATCGGGCTTCTCGCATCGGATACCAACTGCGCCATAGGCTTCCGCCAGCTTGACGAAATCCGGCAGGGAGGCGGAATAGGATCGATCCCGGCGGTTGCCATGCAGGATCTGCTGCCATTGCCGGATCATGCCGAGCTGCGCATTGTTGAGGATAAAGATCTTCACCGGCGCCCGGTGCTGCATCGCCGCCGAAAGCTCCTTCAGCGTCATCTGTACCGAGCCATCGCCGACAATGCCGAGAACCAGCCGCCCGGGATAGGCGATCTGCGCCCCGATCGCCGCCGGTAACCCGTATCCCATCGTGCCGAGACCGCCCGACGTGATCCAGCGGTTCGGCTCCTCCATGCCGAAAAGCTGCGCCGCCCACATCTGATGCTGGCCGACATCTGTCGTGACGATGGGATCAAGGCCTGACGTCAGCGCATGCAGCCGCTCCAGCGCATATTGCGGCATGATCACGTCATCGCGCATCTCATAGGCGAAGGAGTTTCGCGCCCGCCATCGCTCGATCTTCGCCCACCAGCCGGCGAGCCGCCTTCGCTCCGGCACGGCAGGAAGCGCCCGCCAGGCTTCGATCATCGCCTTCAGCACATCAGCCGCATCGCCCGCGATGCCGATATCGACGGCGACATTCTTGTTGATCGAGGACGGATCGATGTCGATATGGATCTTCCTCGACCCCGGCGAAAACTTGTCGATGCGCGAAGTCACGCGGTCGTCGAAACGCGCGCCGACGGCGATCATCAGATCGCAATCATGCATCGCCATATTCGCCTCATAGGAGCCGTGCATGCCCGGCATCTTCAGCCAGTTAAGCCCAGATGCCGGATAGGCGCCAAGCCCCATCAGCGTCGAGGTGATGGGAAAACCCGTCAGCTCCACCAGTTCCCGAAGCAGGCGCGAAGCCTCCGGCCCGGAATTGATGATGCCGCCGCCGGTATAGAGGACCGGCCGCTCGGCCCGCGCCATCATCGCAACCGCCTCCGCAATCGCTTCGCGGTTATCGTCCGCCTGCGCCCGATAACGCACCGGCACTGAAATCTCATCCGGTCCGACATAGAGCCCGCTCGCAAAGAGCACGTCCTTCGGCATATCGACCAGAACCGGACCCGGCCGGCCTGACACCGCGATCCTGAAAGCGAGATGGATCGTCTTTGCGAGATCGTCGATATGGCTGACGAGGAAATTATGCTTGGTGCAGGGTCGCGTGATACCGACCGTATCGCATTCCTGAAAGGCATCCGTGCCGATCAGGTTCGTCGGCACCTGTCCCGTCAGGCAGACGAGCGGAATGGAATCCATCAGCGCATCGTGCAGCGCCGTGACAGCATTGGTGACACCTGGTCCAGAGGTCACCAGCATGACGCCGACCTTGCCGGTCGCGCGCGCATAGCCTTCGGCCGCATGGCCGGCCCCCTGCTCGTGCCGCACCAGCAGATGTTTGATGTCATCCTGCTGAAAAATCTCGTCATAGATCGGCAGCACGGCAGCGCCCGGATAGCCGAAAATATGCTCGACGCCATTGTCGCGCAGCGCCTGCAGAACGATTTCACCGCCGTTCATAAGGCGGTTGTAGGGGGAAATTCGGGTAGAGTTGGCCTTATCGCCGGTCATAGCAATTTCCGTCGTTGATAGGGTGATCGGGGTGCGACGGGGCACAAAAAAAGGCCCCGTCAGGGACCTTGTGTTCGGCGCATGGGTGGCTGATGCCGGACGGTTACACCGTCCTGCCCATGCGCGATATCACCACGACGAGAACCATTGCGATTTTCATGGGCGGTAGAGCTAGCCGCAAATCGCCACGCCGTCAATCGCTTCGCGGTGAAGGAAAATTACAAGGGCACCGCGCCGCCTTCGCTCTGAAACGCGCCTTCGGGACCATATTGCCCGACCAGGGCCATCCGAACCGGGAAAGCCGCCGCCTCGGCGGGCGAACGATCGCCCCTGTGGCCGCTGAGATCGGTATTGACGAGGCCGGGGCAAACCGAGACGGCGGTAATGCCGCTGTCGCCAAGCTCGGCATTGAGCTGGATCGTCAGCATGTTCAGCGCCGCTTTCGATGCGTTGTAGCCAATGAGCCGCACGCCGTAGAAGGGCCAGTCCGGGTCGCCATTCAGCGTGAGCGAGCCGAGGCTGCTCGTCATGTTGACGATACGGCCGGTCGCCGCCTTGCGCATAAGCGGCAGCATCGCCTGGGTGACCGCCAGCGCGCCGACGAAATTGGTCTCCAACTCGCGGCGCACCGCTTCCAGCGAGGCCTTGCCGGGCGCCCCATCGGTATAATCGGCAATGCCGGCATTGTTGACGAGAATGTCGAGGCGGCCGTGCCTGGTCTCGATCTCGCCGGCAGCCGCCGCGATGCTCTCTGCATCGCAGACATCGATCTGCACGAAAGACACATCGAGCCCCTGGGCGGCCAGTTCATCGGCAGCCATCCGCCCGCGCCCGGCATCACGCGCGCCGAGCAGTACAGTCACGCCTGCCACGGCGAGCTGTCTGGCGATTTCATATCCAATTCCCTTGTTTGCGCCTGTCACGAGCGCGATACGTCCAGTGTTGTTCATCCTGAAGTTCCTTGAAAATCTCGATCGGTGCGCGCAAATTGAAAATAAGAAGGATTCTTCAGGTTTTGAATTCGCATATGGTTTCCGCGCAGATATCAGCCGCAAGTGCCCGCAAATCACCGCGTCAGGCGCGGTCGGTGAGCACCGTCGAGGCGATTTTCGAAGCGACGATTCAGGTTTTGATATCAGACGGCCCAGGTGATCTGACGACGACGCGGGTCGCCGAAAGAGCCGGCGTATCCGTCGGTTCCCTCTACCAGTATTTTCCGAACAAGCAGGCGCTGTTCCACGCCGTCAACGAGCGCTACCTGACGATGCTGGCCGAACGCGTGGAAGCCGCCTGCCTCGCCCATCGCGGCGCGCGTTATTCCGAGATGGCCGATGCCCTCGTCAACACCTATATCGAGGTCAAGATCGAGCGCCGCGACGTGACGATCGCCCTCTACCGCGCCGCCGCCGAAGTGGATGTCGCTGAGATCGTCGAGGCCATGTCGCAGCGCATCGAAGCCGCCAGCCATGCGATGTTCGCCACCGCCTCGGACGCGGAGTTCGAGAAGCTCGCCGCCGTCAACGTCATGATGTTGAACGTCCTCTGCGGCACCGTCCGCAACGTCTTCGAGCGGGATATGTCCGAACTGCTCATCGACGGCGGATTGCGGACGCAACTGACGCTGATGTTCTGCACCTACCTGGACGCCGCGAAAACTCCGCCGTCGGAAGCTTAGGCCAATTAAGCGATAGCAAGCTCTTCGCCCTCACTCCGCCAATTCCCGCATGACCTTGATGAGGTCGGACTTGCCCTCGAAGCCGATGCCGGGCAGTTCCGGCATGGTGATATGCCCCTCGATCACCTTCGCCCCGTCCGGGAACCCGCCATAGGGCTGGAAGAGATCGGGATAGCTCTCGTTGCCGCCGAGACCGAGGCCGGCTGCAATGTTGAGCGACATCTGGTGGCCGCCGTGCGGAATGCAGCGCGACGGCGACCAGCCGAACTGGCGCAGCACATCGAGTATGCGCAGATACTCGACGAGGCCGTAGGACAGCGCGCAGTCGAACTGCAGATAATCGCGGTCGGCGCGCATGCCGCCGTAGCGAAGCAAGTTGCGGGCATCCTGATGCGAGAAAAGGTTCTCGCCGGTCGCCATCGGCGCATCGTAGAATTCGGAGATAGCAGCCTGCAGCGCATAATCGAGCGGATCGCCGATTTCCTCGTACCAGAAGAGCGGATAGTCGCGCAGCATCTTGGCGTAGGCAATGCCGGTCTCCAGATCGAAGCGGCCGTTCGCATCGACGGCAAGCCGCGCCTCAGAACCGATCTCTTCCAGCACGGATTCGATACGGCCGCGATCCTCATCGATCGAGGCGCCACCGATCTTCATCTTGACCACGGTGTAGCCGCGGTCCAGATAGCTGCGCATTTCCCTACGCAAAGCACTGTTGTCCTTGCCGGGATAATAATAGCCGCCGGCCGCATAGACGAAAACCCTGGGGTCGGCCTCCCTGCCCTTCATGTCCGCCAGCAGCCGGAAGAGCGGCTTGCCCTCGATCTTGGCAACGGCATCCCAGACGGCCATGTCGATCGTGCCGACCGCGACCGAGCGCTCGCCGTGGCCACCGGGTTTCTCGTTTTTCATCATCGTCGCCCAGATCCTGTGCGGATCGAGATTGGTGCCGGCATCGTTCACGAGGCTTTCCGCCGCGGCTTCGAGAATACGATCCTTGAAGCGTTCGCGGATAAGACCGCCCTGGCCGTAGCGGCCATTGGAATTGAAGCCGTAACCAACCACGCGGCGGCCGTCTCTCACGACATCGGTGACGACGGCCACCAGGCTCGCCGTCATCCTGCTGAAGTCGATATAGGCGTTGCGGATCGGCGAAGCGATCGGCTTCGTCACTTCGCAGACATCGATGATACGCATTGTTGCCTCCATTCCGAACTTGAAGGCCGTTGCCCTCGTATGGCGATAACTTAAGAGAAATCCGCCCTCCCAGTCCAATGCCGATCCGTGTCCCTTCAATGCCGGATCGGCACTGCCAATGTCCCGCTTCACCGAAAATCCCTATGAATTAACTTGAAATCCTGAGAGCGATGCCGTTTTGTCAATGCTTCAGAAGCAGCACGGAAACGGGTAAACCATCGTGGAAACCGCCTGGCTCGCCGACCTCCAGGCTCTCGCCGAAACGCTGAACTTTTCGAGAGCCGCAGAAAAGCGCCACATCACGCAGCCGGCTTTCGGACGCCGCATCAAGTCGCTCGAAGACTGGTGCGGCTCCGACCTCGTCGACCGTTCGACGCACAGGTTGAAGCTCACCCCGGCAGGCGAGGCCATGCTGGAGGCGGCAAACGATATTGCCGCACGGCTGGAGCGCGCCGGCCGGGATCTCGCGCAGATGCGCGCGGCGACCTCCACCGTGACCTTCGCCGCCACCCACGCCCTCTCCTTCATCTTCTTTCCCGGCTGGATCCAAGGATTGGGTCACGAGGCATCGACGATGCCGATCCGCCTGCTCTCCGACAATATGAATGAATGCGAGCGGATCATGACGGAAGGCCGCGCGCAATTCCTGCTCTGCCACGACCATCAGAACAGCAGGATCCGTCTCGACAGGAACGCCTACAGGCATGTGGAGCTTGCCAGCGACCGGCTGATTCCGGTGAGCGGCAGGGACAAGCATGGCCACCCGCTCCACAGCATTTCCGAGGCGTCGGATCGCGCAGTCCCACATCTTGCCTTCGAGGAGACATCAGGCATGGGCCGCATCCTGTCGTCGGCCCTCTCCTCCGGCACGCGCCCGCTGCCCCTCTCGACGGTCTTCACCTCCCATCTGGCGATGGCGCTGAAGGCGCTCGCCATGGAGGGAAAAGGGATTGCCTGGATACCGGAGAGCCTGGCCGCCGACGAAATGGGGCCAAGCGGAAGACTGACGTCATCGGGATCGGCGGATTGGGCCGTCGACGTCAAGATCGTCCTGATCAGACCACGAGCGCGCATGACGGATATCGCCGAAAACTTCTGGAGCCTGGTTCAAGGCAAGGATTGGCGTTCAGGCCGCTGACGCCGTCGACAGTGGTGGCGCCCGCGCACCGGATCACTTCATGATCGGAGCTGTCTCAGCGCCGCGTGAACATCGCTGACGACGGCAGCGCCTTCGCCGACGGCTGCGGCAACCCGCTTGGTCGAACCGGCCCGGACATCGCCGATCGCAAAGACGTACGGCAGACTGGTTTCCAGTTGCAGGGAGCGCCTTCCAAGCTCCTCTTCGACCTCGGGGCTGAAGGCTGTCCCTGTCCTGATGAAGCCCCTGTCATCCGTCTTGATGCGGCATTTGATCCAGTCGGTATTCGGGTCGGCGCCGATGAACATGAAGACGCGGCGAAGATTGTAGTTCTTCTCAGACTGCCCCTTGAGATCCCTAATGGTTGCCGCCAGGCGGCCATGCGGGTCTTCCGACAGCGCCGTCAGCTCGCATCCCAGATGCATCTCGACGTTTGGCAGCGCCGCTATGCGATCGATGAGATAAGTGGACATGGTTTCGGTCAGGCTTCGGCGGATCACCAGGTGGAGACGCCGGACCCGCGGTGCCAGGAACGCGATCGCCTGGCCGGCTGAATTGCCGCCGCCGACCAGGGCGATATCGTCGTTTTCGCATAGTTTCGCTTCGATTGCAGATGCCCAATAGGAAATACCGGCGCCCTCGAAGCGCGTAATGTCGGGAATATCAGGCCTGCGGTAACTGGCACCTGAGGCGATGACGACGGTTCGTGCCTTGACCGTCCTGTCGCCCTCAACCCTTAACACCATCGGATCGGTTCTGCGTCTGCCGGACGGGGCCGGAATCAGCTCATTGACCTCGAGCGGCAAGGCGATCTCCGCTCCGAATTTGAGCGCCTGATTGAAGGCGCGGCCCGCGAGCGCCTGGCCTGAAATTCCGGTCGGGAAACCGAGATAATTTTCGATACGCGAGGAACTGCCGGCCTGTCCGCCGATCGAACGTGCGTCGATGACGATGACACTAAGGCCCTCCGACGCCGCGTAGACCGCAGCAGCCAGGCCCGATGGACCTGCTCCGACGATCGCCACATCGTAGACGGCCGCCGGATCGAGCTCCGGCATGATGCCGAGGCAGCAGGCAGCTTCAGCGTCGGTCGGATGTTTGAGTACCGTGCCATTGGGGCAGACCATGAGCGGCAATTCACCCGCCAGAATTCCAAGCCTCTCCACCAAGGCCCGACCTTCGTGGTCCAGGGCCGCGTCGAGCACGACATGGGGATAGCCGCTTCGGGTCAGGAAGCCCTGCAGGCGAACCAGGTTGGGCTCTCCGGGATTGCCGATCAGAACCGAACCGGCGCCGCCGAAATTGATCAATTCCACGCGCCTCAGAATATAGGCACGCATGATGATCTCGCCGATATCAGCCGATCCTATGATGAGAGCCTTCAGATGCGCGGCATCGAATGCCAGCGCCACACATCCTTCCGGACCCGCACGTCCGCCTGCAAGCACGGGCCGTCCGGAGAGCTGACTGACCTCTCCCGAAAACTGCCCTTTTCCATGGCTCGTGATCAGGGCTTCCGGCATCGACAGCCCGTCATGCCGGAAGACATCGAGACGGCCGGAGAGGATCAGCCACGCGGGCGAATGCCTGTCACCGACCTCAGACACGACCTCGCCGGGGGCAAAAGAATGCGGGCCGCTGCTGGCAAAGCGTGTCGCCATTTGAACTTGTCCGGCACTCAGCACGGGAAACATCTGGTGGCGGCGGGTTTCGAGGCTGTCGGAGCTCATGACGGCAGCTCAATAATAGCTCGGGATCGGGCCGCGCTGCGGCGTCTGATCGGGCAGTTCCACCATAGTCTCGTCGAGATAGCACCAGCCCCAGCCCTCGGGCGGATCGTACCCTTCGATAATGGGATGTCCCGTGGCGTGGAAATGCGCCGTCGCATGCTTTCCGATGGATTGGTCGCAGCACCCGACATGGCCGCATTCCCGGCAAAGCCGAAGATGGACCCATTCCTGCCCGTCCTCCAGGCATTCCTCGCAGCCAAGCGTCCTGGGCTCCACGGATCGAACGGCTGCAACATGCTTACATCCCGACATCTGAATCTCCGGTGGTTAGTGAAGTACCCGCCTGCCGAAGGGAACATAGGTCAAGAGACGGTTTTCTGTATATATATACGCGAGTACAAAACCACCGACATCCGGGCAGAACGGCGCCGCCACGCAGTCGCGAAGCCGGTTCATTCAGCTTTTGCGAGAAAAAATTGTCGCAATGTGACCGCCGTCACTATCCAGAACATCCACTGCTTGTATTTTGCCTCCGCTGGATGCTGCACCTACCAGCAGGAGAAGGGTTGCTGGGCCCCACTTGGCGGCCCTTCTCAATTTCTCGCTGACGATGAGGGAGCGGCGGCAGCTCTATTTTGCGCCCCGGATTACCGAAACATCTCGCTCTGGCTGCCGATCCTGCCGCCTTTTTGTACGCTGACCGTTACATCCGTCCCCGGACCGGACTGCTCATCACCGAACCATGACACGATGACCAGAAGAGCCGCAACTGCAAACAGTGGCGGGCCAATATAGACGATCAGGAGGGAATGCAGCGATTTCATAGTGGTCTTGCTTTCCGATTTCTACGGTCGTCACGGGGTTGATTTCGGCGGTCACGCCTGGGCGGGAACTATCGTGATCGGGCGTCAGTGCGGGGAGCCACGAACCGCACTTGGAATGAAGGACATATCAAATGATCCGGAAGCATTCAGGGTATGATAGATTTCCCGGGCGCTATAGTAGGCGCCACCCCACATCAGCAGGCTGAGTTGAAACGCAATGACAAAGGAGCAGATCCTCATAGCTTCCCTTCCGGGCTTGTGTTTTAATGCGTCAAATATTCAAATATAAGACACACAACATCTGGAATTTTACCTCTGTATTTCACCTTTATCGTAAAATTGTCTGCTTTACTATTGCGGAAGCCGCAATATAAAGGATGATAAAATAATCACAACGGGTGAAATTCTGAGGCACGAAAGAATTATACTTCCAAAGCCCGACGACAACATCACTTTTCATTGCTGACATACCGGTCGATGTCTGAAGGGTCTGCTTGCCACATCAGCGCGCCGTTCTTCTGTGCTTGTTCAGATGAGCCTATCGCCTTAATCGCGGAATGTCCGCAAACGGCGGCCGATCCAGGGCAAGCTCTTCCCACCCCTCCCCACAAGGCAGAGCTTGGGAAAGGTTTTGACGCTCCCGCAGTGAACCAGCACTCGCCCTTGACTCTCACAAAAATGAGAACATAATAAGAACATCCGTGGCGCTGCGGCCGCCATCCCGACAATCTGGAACTGAAATGCTCTGCAAGGAGAATGAGAACATGCGCCCGCAACTGGCCCCTAAAATCCCGAATGAAGAGACGACAAACGATGACCTGAGCTGGGAGGTCGAGGCCGTGCTTTCCTGGCATGACGAGGACGCCAAGGCCGCCATCGCAACGCTTCTGCAGGACTGCCGCCACCTGCGTCAACAGCTTGCCCTTGCCGAAGGCGCGATGAGTCGCGGCATCACGCGCGGCTGGCGGCCCTCCTTCGACCGGCTCCTCTCGGACAGGCCCCCTCTCGACAAAAAATGAAACACCGCCGCAGCATCGATCTCGTCGCCAGCCATGAGGCTGTCGCAACCGAGAGGGAAACGCTCGCCACCCTGCCGCAATGGTATGTCCTTCACGCACGGTGCGACGCCTGCCATCATGAGACGAGGATCGACCGGCGCGCGCTCGCCTACCGCTGCGGCAAGGACCTGTCGCTGGCGATGATCGGCCTTCGCCTGACATGCAGGAGCTGCGGCAACCGCAGGGGAAACCACCTGCTGCTCGGCAAGCTGCCGCGGGATTGATGATCTCGCCACCCGAGGCCTGGTTCCTACGTCAGGAACCGGCTGAGATAGGCATAGCTGCGGGCTGCAAATTCAAAGGGCAGCCGCGGATTGTCATGCTCGACCACGAAGAGCCGCGCCCCGCTTACAACCGCCGCCCGCCAGAGCGAGGGCCAGAGAAGCACGCCGGAGCCGACATTCGCCCAGCCATCCTCGTCGGGGTCCATGTCGTCGGGCGCCTGATCCTTCACATGAACCGAGGTGAGCACAGCGGCATAGCGCCTTATCCATTCGATGGCGTTGGGCTGGGCGCGCGCCAGCCAGGCGATATCCGCCTGCCAGACGAGCGGACTGCCCCTGGCCGCCTCGAACATCAGCTCGAAACCGTAGCGCCCGCCGATGGTGCGGTCGAAGCCCGCGGTCTTGTTGTGATAACCGAGCATGATGCCATCGGCTCTCATCTGCTCCGAGAGCACGCCGAGTTCATGGCCGATCCGCTGCCATGCCGCCTTCGTTTCCTTCATCGCAGACGGCGCCGGATGGGGAACGAAGAGCTGCCCGATGCCGCATTGCCGGCAGGCATCGACAAAGCGCTGCCGCTCGCTGCGCAGCGCCTCCAGCCCGACATGCGCCGACGGCGCCAACAGCCCGTTCCTGACAAGCCCGGCCTGAAGGATATTCGCGTCACGCAAATGCCCTTCGAGCGGCTCGACGGCGCCAAAGCCGGCGCCTGCGGCCTTGTCGAGTTGCGTGCCGAGATCTCCGAGACCTCGCATCGAATAGAGCTGCAATGACAGCATCGGCTTTGTCATCGCTCATCTCCACACCATTGTCGTCCTCGCCGGCAAGGCATCCCGACCAATCCTCCGCATCGAATCCGAGGACAGTTTCGCCCGTGTCGGCGCAGATTGCGAGGGCCGAACGGCCGATATCACCCCAATCCCGGCAATGCACCCTTCGGCAGCAGCTTCCGTTTCAGGTTGACGATATGACGGCCGAAAGACCTGTCGATGCGCTTCACATCGATGAGCGTCAGGTCCCCGCAGGCGGAAAACGTGTGCAGCCCGTCAGGGTAATCGGCAGCGGCCAGATCGCCGGTCAGCCGCACCGGCAGGTGCTCCGAGGTCACATGCGTTTCCGTAAGCAGGCTGAAACGCAGAAAGCGCAGGCCGCCGCCATAGCTGACGCTGCAATCCTGAACCGGCAGGATGATTTGGCCGTCGGCGCCGACAAAGGGCGTGCCGCCCGGCCGCGCGCCGGAGCGGTCGACCAGGACCGGATTCTGCGGATGGGTCTTCCATGGTCCGGTCAGCCGGTCGGCAAAGGCGACATGCAGCTCGCGCTGGTCGCGCGCGCCGGACCCGACGACGGTGTAGAACATCCACCAGATGTCCTGATGCTGGATCAGACAGGCCTCGGCAGCCGGAATATCGGCCAGAAGCACCGTTTCGCGCACCCAGCCGTCCGGGAAAGCACGGGCGCGATAAAGGGCGACTTCACCGGCCTTATGGCTTTCCGGCACCATCAGCACCTCGCCATCCTGCTCGATCAGGAAGGGATAGGAGAGATGGAAAGGCCGCACGAGCGTCGCCGCCTTGCCGCGCCATTCGAGGGCCGGCCCGAATTCATGGCGCTCGATGAAGCCATGCTTGGTGTGGTAGTCATAGGCCTCGACGAAGACGTGCAGGGCATCGCCCCGCCTCACGGCGAAGGGATCGGCGAGAAAGCGCCAGGGGCCGGGATCGGGCAGCCACGTGATGCGGCTGGAACGATCCGCCAAAGTCTCGGCATCGAGCAACTCCTGGGCCGGCGCCGGCACGATGCCGACCTGCCAGAAATCACTCTTGGGCTTCAGACGCATGGATCAACCGCGGATGATCGGTGTCCGGGCCAGCTGCGCAGCGGCTCCGCCGGCAACCCGGGAATAGAAATCGAGAACATTCACAATGCCTGCCGAACGAGAGAAAGGACGCAAGTCGTAGCTTACGCGCGACAGGCGGACAACAGGCTGTTCTCGCATCGCATCGGCAAGCGCCGCAGAAAGCTGCTCGACGGAGCCCGGCGTGACCAGCGTCACCGGATGCTCGCGCAGATATTCCGACGGCCCTTCGGCGGCCGTGGCGATGATCGGCAGCCCTTCCTGCATGGCCTCGAGAATGGCGAGCCCCGCCGATTCCTCGCGCGACGGCGACACGAAGAGATCCAGATTGCGCAGGAACCCCGGCACATTGTTGCAATGGCCGAGCAGATGGATGCGGCTGTCGCCCCTGGCAAGCTTTTCCAGCGCGGCGCGATGCGGCCCCTCGCCGACGATGACGAGAGCGGCATCCTTGGGGGCCGACTGCCGGAAGGCCGACACCAGCACATCATATCCCTTGCTGAGATGCAGACGCCCGACGCCGCCGACGAGCCGTGTTTCGCGCGGCAGATTCAGCTGCGCACGCAGGTCGAAGCTCTCGGCGGATTTGACATCCGGCAGCCAGTTGGAAATCAGCGTCGACTGGCCGTCATATTTGCCGAGCCGTGTCGCCTGGGCCGCGTTGACACAGATGACGCCATCGAGATGCGCATGTTGCCTGGCCTTGTACCCGACATGCAGGGTTGCGATTCTGGCGACACTGTCGGGCGCTGCGGCAAGCGCTTTGCAGCCATGGCTGAGATGCCCGTGCGCAATTTCGATCCCTGCCCGCGCGGCCAGCCACCGCAGCCTGCGACCGCGCAGAAACGGTGTCGCAAAGCCATGGAAAATGACTTGCTTGGAAAGCAGTTTCGCCATCGGCGAGCCGTATCGTCCGGCAACATGCACCTCGTGCCCAAGAGCAGCCTGCCCGTTGGCGAGATCAATGCAGTATCGTTCCGATCCGGCAATTCTGGAGGAGAACAAGATATGCAGAATTTTCAACTTATGAGACGCTACCGGATCGGCAGCCGCATAGGTACGCGGGTGCAGATCACCCACGAAATTATTTCGAGCGCTCAAGATACACCTCAGACCGATAGCCGACCGAGTTGAGATGTTGGCGCAACACTGCTCGATAGGTTTCGGCGATGGTCTACATTGCCGAACTGTCACGAACAAGACTGGGTAAGCATACGGAATCGTAAGCTTTTACGTCACAGAATAACCATTTTTGGGGTAATTTCTTGAATTGGCTCTTGAAAAATTGCGGCCGCATTATGCCGCGACTGCAACACCACTGAGACGGCCTTCTAAAGTACCAAAAAAGTCTTGAGCCGGATCTTGCCGGCGACAGCAAAGCCGCCCCTTACATCTGAGCCTTCCAGCCCGTTGCCTTACTTTTTCAATGCGTAGTTGATTCTGCGGACCGTCTCGGCGATGCGGATCGCATAGGTCGGCAACCGCCTCCACCAGGGAAATTTGGTGGCCCTGTAGACGGATCGCGTCCCGATATTCGAGCCGCCCTCTTCCACGACAGTCACATTCCGCCGGGTCGTGTAGATCCGCGCTCGCGATGCCCAGCCCCGTTCCAGTTCGATATCCCACGGAAACCGCATGACGGCGATCTGCTCGAGGAGCTTCAGGGCACCCTTCCGCGTCACCGCATAGCAGGCGGCCGACCCCTGCGGACCATGCGTCGCCCGGCCGATCTCATCGCCGGCAGCCGAGGTGGCGACAGGCCTGAAGCCGACAATGCGGTGATTGACGAGCTTGATCACATCGGCGCCGGGCACGGCCGCGAGCGCCGCCTCGGCGCGGGCAACGAGATCGGCAGACAAAATGATATCATCCTCGGCGATGATGCAGGCGGCCTCGCCCGTTTCCAGAAAGGCCGCGAGCACCTTCAGATGGCTCCGGTAGCAGCCATATTCGCCCGGCAGCATGGTTCGGCCGTTGTTGCGCCGAAAGGCGCGGTCATCGCATGCCGTGCGCTGATCTGCGGGAACCTCCCGCCCATCGACACCGGCAATGCGAACGAGGTCGAACTGCAGGGCCTTCACCTGCTCGGAGAGCGCATTCCACCGATCCGTGGACCGGTCGAGATTGATCACATAAATGCTGATGCTCATCGTCCAACCATGGTTTCCGCTGCTCGAGGCCGCGATGGGCGACGCCTTTGCATCGGAGCTGCGTTTCCGTTAAAAAATGCTCGCCTAGCACTTCCCCCGCCGGCTGTGCAACCTGTCCCGGTATTGCAGCATCGCTGGCCGCGAATTTCTCTTTATTCGGCTGCAGCATCGGCCCGAAAATCGGAATCGATTTTCGGAAAGCCTGATGCGTAGATTCAAAGAGTTAGAGTGTCCTTAGTACGTCCGAATGGACGCACGGCGCTCTAGGGGGGGGCAAACAGCATCATGGCTTCGGTGGCCACTTGCTCACATCGCCTTGAATTGCTGGCCTGGAGCCTCTAGCAATCGTTAGCCCACCGGTCAGCCTTCAGGATTCACAGCTTGCCCACCTTCCCCTTCTCCGTCGCCGACCCCATCCGGCATCATGGCCCGCTTCCGAAAACCTCCGATGTCGTGATCATCGGCGGCGGCGTGATCGGTGTGACGACGGCGCTGTTTCTGGCCAAGCGCAGGATCTCCGTGACGCTCATCGAGAAGGGACGCATCGCCGCCGAACAGTCCTCGCGCAACTGGGGCTGGATCCGCAAGCAGGGCCGCGATGGCGACGAACTGCCCATCGTCATCGAGGCCTGCCGCCTTTGGAAAGAGCTGGCGGAAGAATGCGGCGAGGATATCGGCCTTATCAGGACCGGCGTCACCTATCTTGCGAACTCGGACAAGCAGATGGCCGGCTTCGAAACCTTCATGAAGCTCGCGAGTGCCTATGATCTCGACACCCGCCTGCTCGACAGCGGGCAAACGGCAGCCCTCTTCGAAGGCATATCCCGCAAATTTGCCGGCGCGATGACGACACCGTCGGATATGCGCGCCGAGCCCTGGCTCGCAGTCCCCGCCCTTGCCCGACTCGCCGCCCGGCTCGGCGTGACGATCATCGAGAACTGCGCCGCACGTACCCTCGATATATCCGCCGGCAAGGTGAGCGGTGTGCGAACCGAGGCCGGCCGCATCGAGACTTCGACAGTGCTGGTCGCAGGCGGCGCCTGGTCGTCTCTCTTCCTGAAGCGGCACGGTATCTCCATCCCGCAGCTTGCCGTGCGCGCCACCGTCGCCGCGACCGACCCCATGCCCGAAATTCACGCAGGCGCCGCCGCCGGAGCCGAAGTCGCCTTCCGCCGCAGGCAGGATGGCGGCTACACGCTGGCGCCCGGAAGCCATCGCCTCTATCTCGGGCCGGACGTATTCCGCCACGCGACGAAATACCTGCCCGCCCTGATGGCCCACCCCTTCGGCACGCGCTATTCGCCCGCGGCCCCCGAAGGCTACCCGGACAGCTGGTCGACCCCGCGCAACTGGACGGCGGATGCCGAGAGCCCCTTCGAACGGATGCGGGTCCTCAACCCCGCCCCGGAAAAGTCCGACCTCGATGCCATCAGCCGCAATTTCCAGCGCCTTTTCCCGCAATTCAAAACGGTTCGCCTGAAGACGACCTGGGCCGGCATGATCGACGCCATGCCCGACATCGTACCGATCGTCGATCGCGTGGAAACAATTCCCGGTCTCTTCGTCGCGACCGGCATGAGCGGCCACGGCTTCGGCATCGGCCCAGGCATCGGCCGCGTGGTGTCGGACCTGATCCAGGGAAATGCCACCGGCCACAATCTCAACCGCTTCCGGCTGTCGCGCTTCACCGATGGAAGCCGCATCCAGCCAGGTCCGGCGATCTAGTACTACAGTTGCGGTTTACCGGAAGTCATGATTCACTTCCCGCATTTGGCGGGAGGGAAGTTCAATGTCGGTTGCGGGTTGGTCCGGGTCGGTTCTGGCGTGGCATCGTGAGCTCGATGCCTTGAAGGTGCGGTTGGGCTCGGTCTTTGGTCGCCGAGAATTGCGCGCATCGTGCGGTGCCTTTCTGGATGGGTTGTTGTCGGGAGTAGAGCGCAAGACTGGCTGGCTGATGGCGGAACAGGCAGGACTGGAGCGCCCTTATCGGATGCAATCGCTGCTGGGGCGCAGCCATTGGGATGCTGACGCATTGCGCGATACGGTTCGCGCTTATGCAATAGAGTCTCTCGGTGACGCGGACGGCGTTCTTGTGGTCGATGAGACCGGCTTCCTGAAGAAAGGCGCCCATTCAGTCGGTGTCGCACGACAATATTCCGGCACGGCCGGCCGGATCGAGAACTGTCAGATCGGTGTTTTCCTTGCCTATGCAAGCCGCTACGGTCAGACCCTGATCGATCGGCAACTTTATCTACCGAAGGAGTGGGCCGAGGATGAAGCCCGCCGTGCTTCGGCTCACGTCCCCCAGTCCCAAGCCTTCGCGACCAAACCGGCCATTGCAGCCAAGCTCATTGCCGATGCGCTGGATGCCGGCGTGCCTTGTGCCTGGGTATTGGCGGATGCGCTTTATGGTTCGGATTCCAAGCTGCGCCGGATGCTGGAAAGCCGTGGCCAGCCTTATGTTCTGGCAGTGCGCTCCAATCAATGCCTGCGCTTTGTGCGTGAGCAAGGGATCGAGCAGACCGATCCCGAAACGATGGCTGATGAGTTGAAACCGGAGGTTTGGCAGAGCCATGCAGCAGGCGAAGGTGCCAAGGGTCTTCGGCTTTATGATTGGGCCCGTATTCCTCTCAGCTCTCGCCCGGATCCACAATGGGAGCGCTGGCTTCTGATCCGGCGCAGCCGACGCGAACCCGATGCGCGCGCCTATTACTTTGTCTTTGCGCCCGCCGGTACCGAATTGAGCGAATTGGCGGGCGCTGCCGGGCTGCGTTGGACCGTGGAAGAATGCTTCCAGCGTGCGAAGGACGATCTCGGCCTGGATCATTGCGAAGCGCGATCCTGGCATGCTTGGAAGCGGCACATGACGCTCGTCATGGCAGCCGCTGCATTCCTCGCCAAACTCGGCGCCGATCTACGCCGCACCGCTGCTGGCAAACCGAACGAAACGAGTCCAAACCCGCCAATCGCCGCCTGACCAACACCATGGCCTTCGTGCCCAGCGTCGCAGAGATCCGCTATCTGATCAAACGCCTCCTGCTACAGCCCCCGATTAGAGTTCGCCTCATCTTGGCATGGTCACTCTGGCGACGCAGGCATCAAGCATCCGCAATGCTTTCTCACTACAAAGCAAGGCATCAAACGCAACTGTAGTACTAGGGTGGCGCGTCCGGCATGGCGCCGGCGGCGTGGTAAATGCCAGCCCGGCCAGATCGGCAGGCCTGGCACCGGTGGCAGGCGTCCGCCTGCCGTCCTCCCTCTCCTCCCCCACCCAACGACGCTCCAATCTTACTCCCGCCTGCCGATGAAAACCGATGTCGTCATATATTCCTGGTACCGACACCGCCAAAATCGGCCGTTGCCAGATCTTCCAGCGCGTGCTGCCGGCCGCTATCGTCTGCTGATTCGCCATCCTCACCGGCGCCGTCAAACATTGGAATTGAGGCCTACCCCTATCATCAGTTCCGCAGCCACAGCCGCTTCAGCCCTTGCCACCGTTTCACGAGACGGATCACGACAGGCGGCGGAATTTTCCTGTTGTCGGCCACCGTTCCCTTCCTCGTCACAGGCGACCGGGGATCGAGCAAAAAAGCCACCATCAGGCAGGCGCTCGTCGCCTCTGCGGTCAATGTTTCGTCCGACAGCAGCAGCCCCTGCTCGCCTTCACCAAACGCCTGCCCGCCGGCCCGAACCGTGCCGCTGAACACATAGAAATAAAGGTCGCGGCCAGGTTTATGCGGGAAGTCCACCCACACGCCGGGCTCCACCCGGATATCGAAGACGTCGATCTGGTTGCGAACGAAGAAGGGCGCATCGCTTGCCTCCGGCCCGACGAGATACCGCCATCGATTGGGCGCGCTCTCAGGCATCGCCCCATGCTGGATGCCGGGTTCGAGATCGATCGCATCGGGCCGCACGAGGATCTGCAGCATGCGCAGCGGCGGATCGGAGGCCAGCGTCTCCTCGGAGTGCCAGAAGCCACGCCCGGCATTCATCACCATCAGATGCCCGCTGTCGCAAACCAACCGGCCGCGGGCTCTGTCTTCGTGGCGCATCACACCGTCAGGCACCCAGGAGATGATCTCGTCATTGCGGTGCTCATGCATGGCAATCAGCCGGCCCGGATGCAGGATGGATTCGACCACCATCGCCAGCGGCCCATGCCCATGATCGGTTGGCATCGGCTTTACCCATCCCGGCATATTGATATGCGCGATGAACCCTCCCATGTCGCGCACAACGAAGGTTCGTTCTCCCTTGAGCAGCATCCCGTCCTCCTTGCCTGCAAGAGTGACGATACCGACCCATTTGCGCCCTGATACGGTTTGAGGTCAATAAAGCGTAGCCGCGCCCGAGACCGACAGCCAGGTGTTGTCACTTCCAAGGGATTGACGAAGTCCGCAACAACGATGTTGCCAGGGTGAGATTGTCTTCCGTGACTCGGAGAGCGAGGCCGCAGGGCCACCCTCACCTCGCAGGTTTTGCCGGCTGCGCATCCGGTGCCTCACCCGAGGCGGCAATGATATCGTCGAGCGCCCGACGACGGGCCTCGGCATGGGACAATCGCCAGCGAACCGTGTCATCCGCGCCATCCCCTTCCCTGATGTCGAGATCCACCGGGTTCACCGGTTCACCTGTCTTCTGATCGATGAAGCCCCAGCGTATCTCCGCACCTGTCCTGCGATTGACGAAACTCATGGGCGGTCCCGCAGCGCCTGACAGGCCCAGGCTGTCGCCGATCTGGGCGAGCACCGGCATGATAGGAGCGATCTGCCAGCCTTTCCGGGTCAGGAGATATTCGAACCTCTCCGGGTTCACCTGATAGCGGCGCCGCTCGATAAGGCCATTGGCCTCCAGATGCTTCAGCCGGTCGCTGAGCGTCGCATTGGTCACGCCGGACGACTGGCGAAAA
Organism: Rhizobium sp. WYJ-E13; assembly: GCF_018987265.1. Classification (NCBI taxonomy): domain Bacteria; kingdom Pseudomonadati; phylum Pseudomonadota; class Alphaproteobacteria; order Hyphomicrobiales; family Rhizobiaceae; genus Rhizobium; species Rhizobium sp. WYJ-E13. The sequence continues at coordinate 2,274,068 of NZ_CP076853.1, forward strand.
TCCTCATAGCGGCTAAGCCCGCACACGAGATCGCGCAGAATGAGCAAGCCCCACCGATCCCCGATTGCCGCCATGACGCCGGCAATCGAGCACACCATTCCATCGAAACCCTTCGAACGCATCGCACCTTTCCCGGCACCTGCAGATGACTGGGCGCCTCTCATCATGAGAGCCACATTAGTTTGCCGGATTGACCGTTTCAAGAAAGCCCTGAAGACACCCGCCTGCGACAAACCGCACCGCCAAATCGCTTGCCGCACAATCACTCTTATTATAAGAGTTAATATGTCATTGGAGGGTGACAACGCTCCATTTGACGGCAGCCAAGCCGATGCTTGCTGCAACACATGGCCGGTTTCGCCAAAACGGGAGGATCTCACCTTGGCGTCGAACACCACCCTTAATTTCACCAGCCCGACATTTGCATTCGCCGCCAGCGCGGCCGTAACGGGCCTCTGGTTCGCTGCTCTTATCACGATACCAGAGCTTCAGCGCTCGGACCTATCCGTCATCGGCATCCGTATCGCCGTGCATCTCATCGTGCTCGCCGGAACCTGGGCAGGATTGTCGCGAACCTCGCTCACCGCTTCGCAGCGGATGGCAACCTGGCTGGCGATCGCCATTCCCCTCACCGTCTGGCATGGGGCGGCCTGGGTGATCGTGGCAGAAGGCCTTCTCCTGCCGGGGGCAGTCTCGATCCCGTTGCTGCCGCTGATGATCGTCGTGCCGACCGCCATCGTCATCACGCTCATGTTGCGTTCGGACCGGATCGGCATGCTGCTCGACGCCATGCCCGCCAACTGGCTGATCGGCCTTCAGGCCTACAGGGTGATCGGCAGCGTCTTTTTCGTCAACTGGCTGGCCGGGACCACGCCCGGCATCTTCGCCCTGCCTGCCGGCACGGGTGACGTCATCACCGGGCTGATGGCGCTTCCGACAGCAGTAGCACTTGCAGGCGGCCGGCCGGGCGGCACCAAAGCAGCGCTATTCTGGAACCTCTTCGGCATCGCCGATCTGGTCGTGGCAGTCACGCTCGGCGCCCTCACCACTCCCGGCCCCTTGCAGCAGCTCGCTCTCGATCATCCCAATCTGACGACCGGCACCTACCCGACCGCCATCATTCCGGCCTTCACCGTGCCCACCTCGCTCGTCCTGCACGCCCTGTCGCTGCGTCAGTTGTTGAGGCGAACGCGTCCCGTGGCGAGAGTTGCCGTCTAAAGCCTCGGATCAAAAATCCTGTCGCCGATTTGAGCTGGCCTCCAGTTTCAACATCAATTCGGTGATGGCTTGATCCACACTCAGCACCGCACTGTCGATCACGATGGGTCTCCGCCCCCAATCGTCATAATCGCGCGTGATCACCTTCTCCCAACTCGGTTTTATCAACCCCGGAATATCGCTTGCCCGCGTCTCGACCCGCCGGCGATGCTCGACCTTGTCCGAGCAGACGATTTCGATCTCGGCGGCCCGCACGCCCGCCCGCGTTGCGACCGAGAGCCAGGCATCACGCGTTATCGTCAGGCTGTTCACCGAGTCCGCGACGACTGTATTGCCGAGCGTCAGATTATCTTCGGCAAGGGCGTATCCAACCATATATCCTGCCGGTCCGACCTCCGATCTCAACATGCCGGAATCCCGTACCATCTGTTCGATCGTATCAATACGCAGATGGACGGCCCCGAGCCGCTTCGCCAAGGCCCGCGCAATCGTCGTCTTCCCACTGCCCGGCAAACCGCCGAAAATGATCAGCATGAAATAGCCCCTTGAAACCACGCTCAAATCGCAACGTTGAGCCCCACCTTGATCCGGTCCATGGCAACGAATGTCCGAAACCGTTTCACGTTGTTGTTGCCGAAGAACAACCGCCGCGTCAGCGCTTCGTAATCGGCCATCGAAGACACGATGATGACGGGCTGATCTATGGAGCGAGGTCAGATTCTGGAAGGCTCTAAAAGGGTCAAATACAAATACACCGCCTATCGCCTCGTGCTCGGGGTGATTTCGGCGTTGCGCAAAACCAGTCTAACAAAAGCCAATAAAACAAAGATAGCCTCGATACTTGCGGCCATCGAAGACAACGCGAATTCCAGCCAGGACAGTTCTCTGCAAAATCTTATAAACAAAACACGCAGAGATTTGCTCAACTAGATACACCCTCACGCGCGCGAACCATTGAGGCCGCTCCTCAGTGCCCGTCAGAGACGGGAGCGAGAAGCGGATCAGGCCATCCCTGCTGCGTCATCATGCCTGCCGGCCATTTTGCACGCGACGCCCCATCTCTTTCGCGCTATGAAGATTATCGATAATCCTGCCCCATCCGACACGGAGATCCCCTTATGGCTCTGAACATCCTTTTCATCGGCGGCACCGGCCAGATTTCCTATCCCTGCGTCGAGCGCGCCGTCGCTCAAGGCCATCATGTCAGCGTCTTTAACCGAGGCTTGCGAGGCGATCCTCTGCCCGCCGGTGTGACCTCCATCGTCGGCGAACTCGGATCGTCTGCCCATGCCGATCTCGCCAAGGCCAATTACGACGTCGTCGCCCAGTTCATCGCCTTCACGCCCGATCAGATCGCCCGTGACATCGAGATCTTCTCGGGCCATTGCGGCCAGTACGTCTTCATCTCGTCGGCCTCGGTCTATGAAAAGCCGGCGCGCCATTACGTGATCACCGAGCAGACGCCGGCAATCAATCCTTACTGGCCCTACAGCCAGGCCAAGATCGCCTGCGAAGAGCTGCTGAAGAAGGCCAACAATCTCGCCTGGACGATCGTTCGCCCCAGCCACACCGTCCGCACCGGCCTGCCGATCATGATGGGCGACAGCGATATCATGGCGCGGCGCATGCTGGATGGCGAGCCGACCATCGTCGCCGGCGACGGCCACACGCCCTGGACGCTGACCCGCTCGGTGGATTTCGCCGTGCCCTTCGTCGGCCTGTTCGGCAAGCAGGCGGCACTCGGTGACATCTTCCACATCACCAATGACCACGCCTATATCTGGGACCATATCCAACAGGCGATCGCCCGCCTGCTGGGCGTCGAAGCCAGGATCGTCCATGTGCCGACGGATACGCTCGTCAAGTATAATCCGGAATGGATCGGGCCGCTGACCGGCGACAAGGCCTGGACGGCGATTTTCGATAATTCCAAGGTCAAGCGTGTGGCCGGCGACTTCACCTGCGCCACGAGCCTGGATGAGATCCTCGAAGAGCCGATCATGCACCTGAAGCAGCGTTTCGCGAAGGGCCGTCCGCCGAAGGGCGATTTCGACGCCCTGATCGACCGCATCTGCGCCGAACAGAGCGCTCTCGGCTAACCGCCCTCCTTCAAGCCCGGCGCCCGAGGCGAGGACCGAGGTCAATAAGTCCTGGTTCTCGGGATAGCGGCTGCTGGGTTTCAAATGACGCAGCAGGGCTGGAGAAAAGCGGTTTGCCCCTTATGTCTCTGCCATCAGGGAGAAAACAGCAGAGGACCACGCGATGCACAAGAACACGATCTGCGTCTGGTATGACAAGCACGCCGAAGAGGCCGCCCGCTTTTACGCCGGGATCTTTCCGGACAGCAAAGTCGGCGCCGTCCACCGTGCCCCCGGCGATTATCCCGCTGGCCAGCAGGGCGACGTGCTGGTCGTGGAATTCACGGTTGCCGGCATCCCCTGTATCGGGCTGAACGGCGGTCCCTCGATCAAGCACAGCGAAGCCTTCTCCTTTCAGATCTCGACGGAGAACCAGGAAGAGACCGACCGCTACTGGAACGCAATCGTCGGCAATGGCGGCCAGGAAAGCGAATGCGGCTGGTGCAAGGATAAGTGGGGCGTCTCCTGGCAGATCACCCCGCGCGTCCTGATGGAAGCGATGCAGGCTGGCGGAGCCGAGGCCAAGCGTGCTTTCGACGCGATGATGACCATGCGCAAGATCGATGTCGCAGCCATCGAGGCGGCCCGCCGCGGTTGAGGCGACAGGTCCTGCAAATAGCAAGATCACGATGTCAGGGCCACCGACTGGTGTGATCCCTCAAACAACAGCCGCGGCGGTCGAGCTGATGCTTTGCCCTGTGATCACAGAGATTTCCAAAATTTCTAATTGAGATTGCAGCCGGAAGATGATTCCATGCGGTGCGCGTTGCCTGATTACGCCCGCCCTCTTCCCGATGCTGCACCCGAGAGGCTCAAGTCGATCATGTCGATTTCAGATGCGATCTACCGTCCCTTCGAAACGCTGATCCGGCCGCTCGATATCCCCTACCGTCCGCTGCCGTCGAAAGGACCGGTGACGGTGCTCCTGCACTTCATCTCGATGTTTCGCGGGATCCTGATCGCGCTCGTCCTTTGCACCATGGCGATCGAGGCCATGAACCTGACGATCGTCTGGAGCCTGTCGGTCATCGTCGATGGCGTCACGCAGCAGGGTGCCTCCGCTTTCCTGCACAATGACCGGCCGCTGCTGATCTTGCTCGGCCTGATGCTCTTCCCCTGCATCCCTATTGCCTCCTTCCTCGTCAATACGCTGAATTCGCACACGCTCGGCATCGGCATGCCGGCGGCCATTCAGTGGCAGGGCCACAGGGCGGTGGAGCGGCAGGATCTCGCCTTCTTCCACGATCTCTATGCCGGCCAGGTCGCCTCGCGCCTGCAGCAGGTGGCCTCCGCCGTCCAGCAGCAGGTTATATCGGCCTTCCAGTCCATCCCGCGCTTCATCATGCAGATGGTCGGCTCGGTCATCCTTCTGAGCGCACTTTCCTGGCAGCTTGCGCTGCCGACCATCGTATGGATCACGCTCAACGTACTGCTCGCTGTCAGGCTGGCGCCTGTCTTCACCGAACGAGCACGCCGCTCCGCCAAGCGCCGCAGCCTGATTTCCGGCGCCATTACCGATCTCTACGCCAATATGCAGATGGTGAAACAATTCGCCGCCGAAGACAGCGAGGCGGGCACTATCCGAGGCATCATCGGCAAGGCGATCAAGGCCCAGCAAAGCGAACAGCGCATCTATCGGACCGCAGAGGTCATCGTCGTCGTCCTCAACGTCACGCACTGGCTGGCCATCCTGTCGATCGGCTTTACCGGGCTCGTCGATGGCTTCGTCACGATCGGCGAATTCACTGCCGCTGTTTATGTTCTCAACCGGCTATCCGGTCACACATTTACATTCCTGCAGATGGGCCAGCAGATTTTCCAGGCGATCGGCACGATCAAGGACGCCATGCCCGTCATGACGACACCGCCCACCATCACCGACCGGCCGGATGCGCAGGACCTTGTCGTCCCGAACGGCGAGATCCGTTTCGACAATGTCCATTTCGCCTACAAATCCGGCAAGCCCGTCATCGACAAGCTGTCGCTGACCGTCCGCCCCGGCGAAAAGGTCGGCCTCGTCGGCCTCTCCGGTGCCGGCAAGACGACGCTCGCCAACCTGTTGCTGCGTTTCTACGACATCAAGGACGGCGCGATCCTCATAGACAACCAGGACATCCGCGCTGTGACCCAATCCAGCGGCCGGAGGAATTGATTGAAGGCGATGGGCTCTTCGCGCGCCTGTGGAGGCGACAGACGGGTGGGTTTATTCCGGAGGAGATTGAAGAGGATTCGCCGGGTTAGCGCGTGGCAGCGGACGCCAGGAACTCAACCCTCTCGTTGATCACCAGTCGGCTCGGGCACATGACGACAGGCCCATTCGAACGCTTCCTCGATGGCCGCAAACTTGACCGCCTGCCAATGTCGATAGTCGCGGATCAGCCCTGCCCCAAGCCAGAAATCACCGCTGTCGCGGGAGAGGTCCCATCCACAAGCCTCAAGCAACTGAGCGCGATCGAAAAGGCGCCGCGCATGGGTGCGGGAGATGGCGTAGCGCTTGAAGAACTCTCCGATGCGCAAGGGACCAATAGATATCCGCGGCTCCAACTCCTTTTCCGGGGGTAAGCGAGACATCAGGTCGTGCAGGATGTTGCTGCCGGAAGCAGTTCGGACGAAAGCGTCCACCGTCTGCGGAGGGCTGGTCCAGCCTGGATCGTGAAAGAGGCTCCGGGACATCATCGGCTGCGCATACCAGAGCAGGCGCCGATCGGCAGATGATCGGCAGAATCGTGTCCCCTGATCGAGCATGTCGAGTGATTTCAAATGTTCGTCGAACCATTCGCGAATCAAGGCTTCGGCAGTTTCGGAAATTCTGAGCTGGCGAACGCGCTTGTCCCCGTTGTCATGGGTATCAACCAGGAGACCGTAGTTGCGCATCTCTGCGAGATGCGCAAACGCCGTGTTCTTGGAGGCAACGTCACTCTCGGCAATGAGGGCGTTCAGTTTGGCGGCCGTAAGGCCCGGATGAGACGGCGACGTGACACGCTGAAAATGAAAAGCCACAATTGACTGCGTCAGCAACCATCGTTTCATATCTGCGGTGTAGCGGACGATACGAGGCGCGGCATCGTGCATGGCAATGAGTTTCAGCGCAGCATCCCTTAAGGCGAACGCATAAAGGCGATTTTCAACAATGGCTTCGACGGTCAAGACGTCAGCCGCGTCAGTGGCGGAGCGCATTGCGGTTGATACGGAAGTCAACGGATCTCTCCAGGCAAGGTTGAATTGGGCAAGCGACCGACGGCTTGCCCTCGCGGCGTTGGTTACGCCCTTGCGCGCTCGCAGGCTTGCGTGTTCACGCACACTTACCTTGCACGCAGGGCATATCGACATCGCCAGCGTCTTCCGCCAGCAGTCGGCCATCTCCTGCTGCACTATGTCCCTTAAGATAAAATTGCAACGGGCCGAAAGCCCCGCAAAAACCTAAGCCAGCGGCTTCGTCGCACAGATCGCAAAGCGGTCCTGCACCATGCGCTCCAATCCGCGCAGGAAGGGCATCTTGCGCGCCTGCGCCCAGTGGATATCGGAGAGCTTGCGGTCAACGACGATATTGTCGAAGCCTGCCTGGCGCAGCAATTCGACGATCGCCTCGGCCGGCATCTCATTGGAGAAATAGACGCGTGAGCGGATGGCCTGGTGGCGGGCCATCATCTCGGGCTTCATGTGGCTCGCCGGCGCTTTGCCGGTCAGCTTCGTCCAGAGCTTCTGCAGCCCCTTCACCCAGGTCTCCTTACCCATGTTGCCGTCGACGATCAGCACCTTGCCACCCGGCTTCAGCACGGAAAACCACTCGCGGAAGGCCGAGGGCGGATCGACCAGCGTCCAGACGAGGTGCCGGTTGGTGATCACGTCGTAGCTGCCCTTCGCCTCCATGGTGTTTTCCGCATCTCCCGAGACGAAGCGGATATCGGTGCCGCGCTTCTTCGCCTTGGCGCGCGCCTGCGCCAGCATCGCATCCGACCAGTCGAGCCCGGTCACCTTGAAACCTGCCCCATGCATGAGATGAGAAATGACCGCCGTGCCGCAGGCAAGGTCGAGTGCTGCCCGCCCCTGCCCCTCGCCGAGATGCTTGCGGATCAGCCGCTGCCAGCCTTTTCGCTCGGCTTCGGAAAAGATTTCGTGGCCGACACTCTCGTCGAACGTCGCTGCGCGTTCCGACCAGAAGTCCCGGATTTCATCGCGAATGGAGTAATTCGTGTTCATCGTATTCATCATCTTCACTCAGCGCCGGACTTACTTTGGAAAAGCTCTAAAACATAAAACTTGATTCCAAAAGTCAATTTTTCTATGCCTCGGGAAATAGCCGAGTACGGGGAGAGTTTCCAGATGAATTTTATCAAATCGCTTTCACTATCAGTAGTTGCAGTTGCGGCGCTGTTGCCGTTCTCGGTCCTTGCCGAGCCTTTCACCATCAAGGATGTCGCCGGCCGCGAGGTCACTTTCGACAAGCCGGTCGAACGCGTGATCCTCGGCGAAGGCCGCATGCTCTATGCTGTCGCCCCGATCGAAAAGGAGGATCCCTTCGCCAAGATCGTCGGCTGGCGCAACGATCTCTGGACGACCGACAAGGATGGCTTCAACGCCTATGTCGAGAAATTCCCCAAAGGCAAGGACCTGCCCTTCCTCGGCAACCTGACGGATGGCACGCTGCAGACCGAGACGGTCGTGGCGCTTCACCCCGACCTCATGCTGCTGCCGATCGGCAACAAGAAGGCCGCCGACGAGGTGAAGCTCGAGGATATGCTCAGCAAGATCGGCGTGAAGATCGTCTACATCGATTTCCGCGAACACATCCTCGCCAATACCGAGCCGAGCCTGAAAATCCTTGGCAAGCTTTTCGGCCATGAAGACCGCGCCGAAGCCGTCGCCGCCTATTGGAAAGAGCAGATGGCGCGCGTCACCGACAAGCTGAAGGAAGCCAATCCCAAGAAGCCCAACGTCTTCATGTATCGCGCCGCCGGCCTCGTCGAGTGCTGCGGCACCTTTGGCCCCGACAATTTCGGCCTGATGGTGGATTGGGCCGGCGGCCACAATCTCGGCTCCGATTTCCTGCCCGGCTATACCGGTTCGATCAATGCCGAACAGGTCGTCGCCTCCAATCCTGACGTCGTCGTCGTAACAGGCTCGAACTGGAGCCAGACAAAGGACGCCAAGGATTACGTCAATGTCGGCCCGGCCGCTGCCGCCACCATCGACGACAGCCGCAAGGCACTGGATGCACTGATGCAGAACCCGGCCTTCACCGGCTCCAAGGCCGTTGCTGACGGCAATATTCATGCGATCTGGCATCAGTTCTATACGAGCCCTTACCAGTTCGTCGCCGTGCAGCAGATGGCCAAGTGGTTCCATCCGGATCTCTTTGCCGATCTCGACCCGGATGCGACCTTCAAGGAATTCCACGAGAAATTCCTGCCGGTCGCGTATCAGCCGGGTTACTGGGTCGACGCCAAGGCCGGAAAGTAAGCGCCAATGGCAGAGATCGCCGCCATGCCGATCGAAGCCGAAGCAGGCAGGGCGCGTTATCGCGCCCTCGCCCGCCGCAAGCTGATGATCCTCTTTGCCATGACGGCAGCGCTCTGCCTGTCCTTCGCCATCGATCTCGCCTGGGGGCCGGCCCGTTATGGCCTCGATGAGGTCGTGGCCGCCCTCCTCGATCCCGACTCCGTCTCGGCGCAGATCCGCGCCGTCGTCTGGGATATCCGCATGCCGGTCGCCCTCATGGCGATCGTCGTCGGCGCCTCGCTCTCGGTTGCAGGTGCCCAGATGCAGACGATCCTTGCCAATCCGCTGGCAAGCCCCTTCACCTTAGGCATTTCGGCCGCAGCAAGCTTCGGCGCAGCTCTCGCCATCGTTACCAGTGTACCGATCCTGCCGGTTGCAGCAGGCCTCTTGGTGCCGGTCAATGCCTTCGTCATGGCGCTGGTCGCCACCCTCTTCATCCACTTCATCTCGCAGGCACGCGGCGTGTCGGTGCAGACAGTCGTGCTGCTCGGCATCGCTCTCGTCTTCACCTTCAATGCGGCCCTCGCCTTCCTGCAATATCTCGCCTCCGAACAGGCGCTCTCCGCCGTCGTCTTCTGGACCATGGGCAGCCTCACCAAGGCCACCTGGCCGAAGATCTGGATCACGCTTGCCGTGCTGCTCCTTGCGCTGCCGCTCTTTGCCCGCCACGCCTGGGCGCTGACGGCGATCCGCCTTGGCGAGGACAAGGCGGCAAGCTTCGGCGTCAATGTGCGCCGCATCCGTCTGGAGACGATGCTGGTGATCTCGCTGCTGGCAGCCGTTCCCGTCAGCTTCGTCGGCACGATCGGCTTCGTCGGCCTCGTCGGCCCGCATATCGCCCGCATGATCCTCGGCGAAGACCAGCGCTTCTTCCTGCCCGGTTCGGTCCTCTCGGGCGCGCTGCTGCTGTCGGTCACGTCGATCGTCTCCAAGTCGATCATTCCGGGCGTCGTCTTCCCGATCGGCATCATCACGGCGCTGGTCGGCGTACCTTTCTTCTTCTCGCTCATCCTCTCGAACAGGAGCCGCTCATGGTAGCGCTTCAGCTGCAGTCGGTCGGCGCCTTTCACGGCCGCAAGCTCTTCGTCGAAGACGTGACGACGCCGAAACTGAAATCAGGCGAACTCGTCGCCGTCATCGGCCCTAATGCCGCCGGCAAGTCGACGCTCTTCAAGCGCATCACCGGCCTCTTGAAAGGCCCGGGAAACGTGCTGGTCGAGGGTGCAAAGAATAAGAACGCCATCAGCTACATGCCGCAGGATACCTCGGCCAACGCGGTGCTGACGGTCTATGAATCGATCCTGCTCGCCCGCAAGCAGGGCCAGTCCTGGGGTGTCAGCGATCAGGATCTCAGGCTGATCGACGACATCATGAAGGCGCTGAACATCGAGGCGATCGCCTTCCGCGATCTCGGCGCTCTCTCCGGCGGCCAGCGCCAGCTCGTTTCCATCGCCCAGGCACTGGTGCGCGAGCCGGAAATCATGCTGATGGACGAGCCGACCAGCGCCCTCGATCTCCACCGCCAGGTGGAAGTGCTCGATTTCATGCAGCGTCAGGCCCGCAAGCGCGGCATGATCGTGCTGATCGCTATCCACGATCTGAACCAGGCGCTGCGCTTCGCAGACAAGGTGCTGATCATCCAGAACGGCCGCATGCGCGCCTGCGGCGAACCGCGCGATGTGGTCACGGTCGACATGCTGCGCGAGGTCTACAAGATCCACGCCCGAATCGAGAAATGCTCCAGGGATCATGACCACGTCATCGTCGATGGTACTGCGCATTAAAGTATGTCGCGCAAGAGTGTCCCGCAGTTTTCGGATAATCCGATGATCGACAAAAACCTGGAGCGCCGGAGAGCCGACGCTCCTGTTTCGGACCGTTGCTGACGTCAGAGCATTACCGACCACGCGGGAATGTCTGGTCCTGCTTCATCGCATCAATATCCTGAGCCTGACGAAGCTGGCGCTCGGCGTCTTCGTTGGATTCGTCCACCGTGCGGTGGTGCCCGGTCGGCAGGATATCGTCACGCAGTTCCGGATCGAGCAGCGGCTCCTCGTGAGCACGAGCCTTGTATCGCGATGCTGCCAAAGCTTCGTTCGACTTGCTGATATCCCAGCCCTCCGCCCGCCAGAGATCGGCACGCTCGTCCATGTCGATGGAGCCTTCATCGTCGAGAATATCATGCGCGATACCGTAGGTCGCATCATCAACCTCGACGGAGATCAAAAAGCCGCCCCGCCGCAGGCCTTCGGCATAAACCGAACGGTCCTCATCCGGAAACAGCCAATCCTCCAGCTTCGACCAGAAACCGCCACGGTCGTCGCCGGCAACGCCGGCCTTGTCGCTATCCGCTTCATATCCCGGCATCATTCTGACGGTGGTGATGCCCAAATTCTTCAGCCGGTCGACCGCGCTGTCGGCGTCATGACGGCTGTCGAAGAAAGCCGTCAGCGTGCTGCGGCCCTTCCCGCCTGAGAATTCGGGGGCGCCGTCATTATGGAGATTGCTCATTGGGATTCCTCCTCGGTGTCTTTCCTCTCCGCAAACGGGCGAAGAAGCTTGAGGTTCCCGATGATACCAGAAGCCGCCAAAATGCTGCTCAGACGAGTAATTCCAGCCGATCTCCCGTAAGGTGGATGACAAGAAACTGGATCGACCTACCCTCCGCGTCGATATCGAGCCCTCGGCGCGCAAGAGCACCGCGGTTGACAACGGTCGTAGCTGGACGATGTCTTCGTCTCCACGCCGAGAGCAACCGGAGCCCCGAATGAAGACCGTCCGCATCGCCGCCGCCCAGACCCTTGAATACCGGGAAAATATCGAGGCCGCCCTGACATGCGCGCTCGATATGATCCGTCAGGCCGAAGCCGAGGGCGCGCGGCTCCTCTGCTTTCCCGAAGGATTTCTGCAGGGCTACCTGACGGAGCCGGAGGCGGCACGGCGCGCCGCGATGGGTCTCGCATCGCCGACGTTCAAAGCCGTGACGAACCGTCTTGCCACTGCCGGCCTCATGATCGTGATGGGCATGATCGAGTCCGAAGGTGACGACCTGTTCAACACTGCCGTCGTCATTCAGAAGGGCGAAGTGATCGGCCGATATCGCAAGGCGCATCTGCTCAAGGGAGAAAGGTTTTTCCGGCCCGGCACCGAGACGCCCATCTTCACGGTCGATGGCCTGCGCTTCGGCATCAACATCTGCTACGACACCGGTTTCCCCGAGGCCGCTCACAAGGTCGCGCTCGCAGGCGCATCTCTTCTCGTCTGCTGCGCCAACAACATGATGCCGCGCGCCAATGCCGAAAAATTCCGGCACGTGCACAACGCCGCCAGAGGCGAGCGCTGCCGGGAAACCGGTCTGTGGCTCATCTCCGCTGACGTAACGGGAGAACGCAACGGGCGCATTTCGTGGGGTCCGACGGCGGTGTTGAACCCGGCGGGGAACGTTGTGGCAGAGCTTCCTCTTGAAGCCCCGGGTCTGCTGGTGTTCGATATCGCCGGCGATCAGTAGGACTTGGTCGCACTGCTGGATGTCCAACCGAATCAGTTGGATCTCTTGATCTCTTTCGCGGCAACTTCTATTTTGACCACATATGGTCATATGAACAGGAGGCCGCGATGTCGACAATAAGTGTGGCTGATGCCAAGGCCGGGTTTGCCGGTCTGGTCGATAAAGCAGCAAATGGCGCATTCGTGACGATCACGCGCCACGGAAAACCCGCTGCAGTGCTCGTTTCGGTCGAAGCCGCTGAGGCCGCAAAGAGAGCTTTGAATAGACCTCGGCCAAATTTCGGAGATTTCCTGCTCACCTTTCCCGGTGGCGTCGAGCTGGAGCGGAATCCCTCGAAAATGCGAGATGCTGATCTGTGACCGCTTATCTGCTCGATACTGATATCATTAGCAGGTTCGCGCCGGACAAGACCCCGCCTTCCGATCCGGTGCGGGCATGGTTCCATGAGCAAGGCGAGGCTGACGCGCTCTTTTTGTCCGCCATGTCGGTCTCGGAGATCGAAAAGGGAATGCGAAGCCTTCACCGTCGCGGCGGCATCGAGCGGGGAAAGCGCCTCGCCTCATGGCTCGACTTCATCACTGAGAGTTTCGGTGATCGTATTCTGCCAATGGATACCGTGGTCGCGCGGATCGCCGGGGCACTGGAAGATGAGGCCGCGAGTAAAGGTCACAATCCCGGCCTTGGCGATATCATTATGGCGGCCACCGCACGCGCCTACGACCTCACCGTGATCACCGAAAACGCCAGGCATTTTCGGCCGCTCAATGTTGCCGTCGATCTTCCGGCCGCGTTCCGGCCGGAATGATTCACCAAGCCCCATCACGCCTTCTTTACCACCCGCCTGTAACAACCCGTCCTCTCCTACGAATATGCCCAGGATATGCCCTGGCTCTCGGATGTGGCGCGTATCGAGCGCGCATGGCTGGACGCCTATCACGCCGCCGATGCGCCGGCGCTCAGGGCCGAAGCGCTCGCCGCCATACCGCCGGAAAAACTTGATGGCGTGACCTTCCAGCCGCATCCGGCAACGCGGCTGATCTCATCGGCCCACCCTGCCGTCACCATCTTCGCCATGAACCGCGGCTCAGGCCCGGTCAACCGCGTCGACGATCACCCCGAAGACGGACTGATCACCCGCATCGACGACGAGGTCACCGTGCGCCTGCTATCGTCAGGCGCAGCCGCGTTCTTCAACGCCCTTCTATCGGGCGAATGCCTCGCCGCCGCGGTCGCAGCCGGCCTCAACGCCCATCCCGCCTTCGATCTCTCCGCCGCCATCGGCGAGACGATTGTATCAGGCGCCTTTTCCGCTATCGAACTGGAGATTTCCAATGTCTGATATGCTTCACTCCCGCCCTCATAATGGGCCTCATAACGAGCCTCGCAACGGCTCTCTCTCCCCGCTGGCGAGGCTGGTGGCGACGGCTGACGGACTTGTCCGCACCGTCGCCCAACCCGATCTCGTCCAGGCTGTCCTGCGTGTGGCGCTCGCCGTACCCTCTGGCGCTCCGGCATCCTGAAATGGGATGGCTTCCTGCATCTCAACGATACGGCGATCGATCTCTTCACGCAGGAATTCATGCTGCATCTGCCGGGTGGCCCCTATCCCTTCCCCGCGCCTGCGGTCATGGCCTTCCTCTCCGGCTGTGGCGAGATCATCTTCCCGACGCTTCTGGTGTTCGGCCTCGCCACCCGCTTTGCCGGCCTCGGCCTGCTCTTCATGACGCTTGTCGTGGAACTCACCGTTCCCGATGGCTGGCCGATCCACATCACCTGGGCGGCCATGGCGCTCGCCATCATGCGCTACGGGCCGGGCCGCCTGTCGCTCGACCATCTGATTGCGCGGATCTCAGGCGCTGCCAAGAACTAGACCGACCGACGACGATACCAGCGCAAGCTCACCGCCCGGCTCTTCATCGCGCCGGGCGGCTTTTACGCTTTGTTGCCGCACTCCTCTTGCCGTTTGCCCGCCGATGCGCTCAATAGGCGCCGGCCTTGCCTCACGTGCCGCGTCATCAAAATTCTCAGGATGACGGTAACAAACACGTGGACCCGTGCGTAGAGGATAGTGGCGGATGAAACATTCGGCCCGTGAAGAGGAATGGGCGGCCTGGATGCGCGCGGCAATCGCCGGCGATATCAAGGCCTATGACCGTTTCCTGAAGGCCGTGACACCCTATCTCCGGTCGATTGCGCGCAGGCGCTGCGACCAGTTCGGTGCCCCGCCGAGCGAGGTCGAGGACGTGGTGCAGGAAGTGTTGCTGGCGGTTCATCTGAAGCGTGGGACCTGGGATATCTCCCGGCCGATCGGCCCGTGGCTGTCGACCATCGTGCGCAACAAGCTGATCGACAGCCTGCGCCGCCGCGGCCGCCATGTCAGCGTGCCGATCGAGGATGTGATGGAGACGCTGGAAGCCGATCACCACGAGGATGGCGCCGATCGCATCGATGTCGACCGCATGCTGGAAGGCCTGCGCGACCCACAGCGGGAAATCGTCCGGTCCATCTCGCTCGGCGGCGCCGGCATCCGCGAAACGGCCGAGAGACTACAGATGACGGAAGGCGCCGTGCGGGTGGCGCTGCACAGGGCGCTCAAGGGATTGGCGGCCCTCTATCGGAGCAATACGCGTGAAAACGGATGACCTGATCAATATGCTGGCAAAGGATGCGCGCGTTCGCATCCGCTTCGGCCGTGTCTTCATGATCGCGCTTGGTATCGGCGTAGTGATTTCAGCCATGCTGCTGCTCTCGACCCTCGGTATCCGCAGGAACATGGCCGACATGATCGAGACGCCGCGCGTCCTCTTCAAGCTCGGCTTCACTATGCTGCTCGCCGTCACCGCCACCCGCCTCGCCTTCCGCATCGGCAAGCCGGGCGTCTCGCTGCAATCTGCCGCCCTGATGCTCGTCCTGCCGTTGGCCGTTCTTATCATCGGCATCGCGACCGAGCTCTTCGTCGTGCCGCAGGCGGCCTGGGCAAGCAGCATGGAGGGCCGGTTCTCCGCCTTCTGCCTGTTCTACGTCCCGACCCTGTCGATCGCCCCGCTTGCCGCCATCCTCTACTCGGTCCGGCAGGGCGCTCCGGAAAATCCGGGCACGGCCGGCGCCGTGGCAGGCCTTGCCGCCGGCGGCATCGCAGCCGCCATTTACGCCTGGCATTGCCCCGACGACAGCCCGCTGTTTCTGGCGACATGGTATTCGATCGGCATATTGGCCGCGACCGCGGCCGGTTTCCTCCTGGGCCGAAAAATCCTCCGCTGGTGATGGCGGCGGCTTCCTTCAGGACGCCCCAGCCGTCGACATCGACATCGACATCGGCCAATCAGGCGGGAGAGCGGCGGAAATATGCATCAACCGCCGGGAACTTTCGGCCCCGATCTCAGTCTGACATGCGGAGCGTACGGCGCGCCTCCCTCGACAGAATCATGCACTACACGGCGCGTCGTGCGATCCAGCCTGTTATTTCCCAATAATTCGGCCCGCTTCGGCGGGCCTCTTTGTGCCCTACAGCATCGGCCCGAAAATCGGAATCGATTTTCGGAAAACACGGTGCAGAGATTCAAAGACTTAGCGTCCTTTGTGCGTCCGAATGGGCGCACGGCGCTCTAGTAACGGTCAGCGACTATCGCGTCCGCTTTCCCGTCAGCGCCTGCCAGGCGAGCCGCAGCGTATCGAGGCGGGAGCGAATGCGTTCCTGTTGCGGGATGGCCAGACGGTTGCGAAAATCGGCAAGCGCCTGGGCTTCGAGCCTGCTTCCGAGTTTTTCCGGCAGATGCGGGACGGGTGCGCCGGTCAGCCGGTCGATGACAGTCCAGTCGTCGTCGTTGCGGCGCTCGATATCGTAGCGGTTCATGATGGTCTGGATATCTCTGGAACGAGGAATGCGATGACAAGAAAAGCGGCTTTCCGATCCACATGCAATCGACAAAATGTGAGCGGGCGTCAGAAAAATACGCACATGGTCAAAATTGCGTTGCCAAGCCTGATCTCAGGCACTCAGTTTCGTCGCTCTCACCCTGTCGAACCGCTTGCGGACCTTTGCCGGCATGGCCTTCAGTTCGGCCTCGGCATAGTCCAGATCCAGGAGAGGCATCGGCCGGGCATTGATCTCACCGATCTTGGCCCCGAGCGCGGCAAGACCCATCACGATCTCGTCGAACATCCTTGCGTCGTCATGCCTGGCTCCCCCTTGCCTGGCTTCCACATGCATGGTTTCCCAATGCGTGGCTTCCCCATGCGTGGCTTCCATTGGTCCTCCTCCACTGCGGTTACCTCGGCCGCCACGGTAGCATTCGATAAAATGGCAGACCAATCCCACATTGGAGCTAGCCCGAATGAACCTCATTTACCGTCTTTTCGCCATCGCCGCGACATGCATTGATAGCAATACGGATCCAGGATGCCGCAAGCGTCGGAAACCAGTCACGGGAGAATAACCATGCACGAGATGACACCATCGGAAATGCTGAGAGACCCGATGATCCGCCAGCTGCTTCGCGCCGACAGGATCAGCCTGGCGTCTTTTGAGGCGCTTCTCGACGCTGCCGCCCGTCGGCACGCCCGTTGCGCAGGCGACGGCACTTTTGCGGCACCGAAGACGCCGGACAGCTGGAGTGTTTATGCTGCGGCTCATATCTGATCGAACGCTTTTTCCAGATGCCCGTCCGACTCCGGGCACCCCTGAGGCCCGCTCCCAAGTGAGCGGGTCCTTTTTGTTTGCGAAGGCGCAGCATTGTGGCGATGAAGGCGGCAGGCCCTCATGGACGCCTGCCGCCTCCCACCTCCGAGCGTCCGCCGCCCAGCGCTCAAGGAGGGAGGGCCACGATAGCTCGGTATTGTGGCCTTTAGGGCAGCTGGTCTGGAAGATATTCCCGGTGTCATCGGCCGGTCACATCACCCATCTGGAGGAGCCCGATCGCTTTCAGGCGCATGTCGTTGAAAGCGTTGGAGGAGATAGAACCGCGCCTGTGGATAAGCTGTGGAAACATTGTGGATCGAAGGTCGCGTTGAGGCGCAGTTTGGCGTCGGCCGTTGCCATTTCGTTCCAAATGCAGTCTTCTGATCGCACCTGCCGTCGGCCTCCGCCGCAACTGACGCCGACGCAGCCACAGGGCGCTCCGACATGAGGTCGTAGAGCGCCCTTTCTTTGTCCGCGGTAAATAAGTCACGCGCTCAATATTCACGCATTCCGCAATTCCGAATTTCATAATTCGCGCGTATAGTGTGTTTGAGGGTCAATCTGTGTGCCTTGAGGGGTCGAGGACAATGAGTTGGAACACGTCATCGGCATTTGCGCCGGTCGGGCTGGTTTTGCGCGGTCGGGAGACGCGCACCGTCGTGCGTACGCTCGGCGATGCCGCATACCTGTTGATCCGGGACTGGCCTTTCGATGATGGCGAGGAATATATGATCGCCGTCAAAGCCTGCATCGACGCCATCTGTGGAGATGTTGCCCCGGAACAATTCCGGGAAGCGTTTCTGCGTGCCGCCGACGAGGCCGGCATTGCCGCGCTGACCATCGTTCATTGATGGGGGCGTCCATTGAGGCCAAAGGCATAGACTGCATTGATTTTCTCGGCAAAACCGTCATCTGCTGGCGGCGGCGCGATGACGCGCGCCGGCACTGACATCCGAGAGGCAATGAAGACGGCAGCAATAACAGGCGCAATCGCCTTCATCGCCTTCACCGCGGCCGCAGTCGCGCAGTCCAATCTCGATGCCTTCCCGGTCCAGCCGGACTACGTGGCCGTCATGCAGGCGCTCGACAAGAACGGCAAGCCGGTCGATCCGACCGTCACCACGACCCATCACGATGGCATGTTTCTGAGCGAGACCCTGCGCGACGGCACGAAAAGCATCGGCTTCGGACCGGACAGCAACGATCCCGTTCTGCGCTGGAGCAGGCAGGCGGATGGTCAGATCACGTTCCTGGAACTTCTCCTTCGCGATCGCAAACCGGACACCGCGACACCGGAAGCGCCCCAGCCGCTCGCAAAGGTTTCTACCATTGCCGGGGAACGCTGCACATGGCGCGAAACGGCGAGCAAATCGCCCTCGCCTGGGATATTCATCGCGCGGGAGCAGACCTGCGTCACCGACGACGGCATCGTCATCGAAACAAGGCTGCTCGCTCCCAATGACGTGCCGATCTATCACACCCGCCTCACCAGCCTCGACCGCCGCGCCATCGCCCCCGCGGAGATTGACCCGCCGTCGGAAATCCTGACAGCGGAATTCTGGCTCAGACCGATCCGCAGCCATAATGCCGATCCTTCCAAACCGGATTTCGACATTACGCTGGAGACCGTCAGCGGCTCGACGATCCGCTTGTTGCGGCATTATCCCTGGTACTATCGGGAACAGCGTGACCGTGGCGGCTCCCTTCGGGTCAAGATCTGGAACGAGCTCGAAGCTCAGGGCATCTCCTACCGGCGGGCAGGCGGCTATCGCAGGCTCACGGCCGCGCGTCCGGCAGACGATGGATCTGCCTCTTTCAAATTCGATGAGACAACTGGAAAGATCTCGCTTGGCAAGGTCGAAGCCGTCCTCGGCGAGAGCTGCGAATGGTTTGATCTGATGCCGGGAGTTCAGAACGCCGGAAACAGGCAGTGCCTCACACGCGACGGGCTGCCGCTCAAGCTGAATATCAGCGGAATGAATTTGGCCTTCCCCTACTCCGCCACATCATTGCGCCGTCGCGCTGTCGCTCTCTCGGAAATGCGCTTGCCAGCCGAAGCCTTTTCGCTGGACGAATGGGGATTGCCCGCGGTGCGGTGATGGAACCCGAATCAGCACGCCCGCAAAATTTCGCCTTGCATCCGACCGACTGCATAAAGACATAGGAAATAAGCATACCCCGTGTCGCAATCAGCCCGGCACGTTCGTCTTAAGGCAGCACCCCTTCTTTCAGATATGGATACAGGAACACAATGACCAGCGAACCCCTGCTTTCAGAGATCGAAGAACAGGCCGAACTGCCGGTCGAAGACCATAGCGCCCGCAACAGGCTGGTGATCGGCCTGCTGCTCGTCTCCGCCTTCGTGGTCATTCTCAACGAAACCATCATGGGCGTGGCGATTCCGCATCTGATGGCCGACCTGAAGATCCCCGCAAGCTCCGCCCAATGGCTGACTTCGGCCTTCATGCTGACCATGGCCGTCGTCATTCCCGTGACAGGCTTTCTCCTGCAGCGTCTGAACACGCGGCCGGTCTTCATCCTCGCCATGTCGCTCTTTTCCGCCGGCACGCTGGTCTGCGCCCTCGCGCCAGGCTTTCCGATGCTGGTCGTCGGCCGCATCGTCCAGGCCTCCGGCACGGCGATCATGATGCCGCTCCTGATGACGACGATCATGAACCTCGTACCGCCGCATTCGCGCGGCAGGACGATGGGCAATATCTCCATCGTCATCTCGGTGGCACCCGCCATCGGCCCGACGATCTCCGGCCTTATCCTCTCCTCGCTCGACTGGCGCTGGCTCTTCCTGCTGGTGCTGCCGATCGCGCTCGCAGCCCTTGCGCTGGGCGCCTCGAAAATCGAGAACGTCACCGTGCCGTCAAAGGCGCCGCTCGATCTTATCTCCGTCGTGCTGTCGGCCATCGGCTTCGGCAGCTTCGTCTTCGGCGTCAGCGAGCTCGGTGCGCCCGAAACCGGCACGACGGCGCTCGATCCCCGTGTCATGCTTGCCGCGGGTGCGGCCGTCATCGCCATTTTCGTCTGGCGGCAGATCCATCTCCAGAAGCACGAGCGGGCGCTGCTGGATCTGCGCACCCTGCAGACGAAGACCTTCTCTATTGCCGCCGGCATGATGGCGATCCTGATGATGTCGATGTTCGGGGTCTTCATCCTGCTGCCGATCTATCTCCTGTCCGTGCTCGGCCAGACGACGCTGACGACCGGTCTCCTTCTGCTGCCCGGCGGCCTGATCATGGGCCTCTGTGCCCCCTTCGTCGGCCGGCTTTTCGATCGCTACGGCCCTGCCCGCCTCGTCATCCCCGGCGCCATCCTGTTCAGCGGCGTGATGTGGAGCCTGACCTTCATTTCGACGACGACCCCGGTCTGGATGGTGCTCGCCATCCACATCGTCCTCAGCATCGGCCTTGCGCTGATGTTCACGCCGCTCTTCACCGTCAGCCTCGGCTCCCTACCGCCAAAACTCTATTCCCACGGCAGCGCCATCATCGGCACCACCCAGCAGGTCGCCGGTGCCGCCGGCACAACGCTTTACGTCGCCATCATGACCTGGCGCGCCGGCATCCTGACTCAAGGGCAAGCAGATGCCGCGACGGCAACCGTCGGCGGCATGCAGTCGGCCTTCTTCGTCGGCGCACTGATTTCGCTCGCAGCCGTCGTGGCGTCTTTCTACGTCAGACGCCCGCCCGCTCAGCCCGAGGGTCAGCCGATGGGCCATTGAGGCCCATCACGCCGGCTCAATGGTATGTCACGACGGGATCGAACATCCTTTGCAGAAAGGAGCGCTGCGCCACCTGCGCATATTCCCGGGGAATGTCATGCCCGCATTCGAAGACGTGGAGCATGACCGGCACGCCTGCATCCGACAGCGCATCCGAGAACCGTTCGGCCTGGGCAACGGGAGCCCGCTCATCAAGCCTTCCGTGCAGCAACAGGGTTTCCGCCCGGATTTTCTGCGCGTGATGCAGGGCCGAGCGGGCCAGGAAGGCGTCGCTCGACAGGCCCGCCTCCTGCTCGATTGCCCAGCGCAGCCGTTTCGAACTGCTCTCATAGACCGCCTTGAGATCATAGACGCCGCTGCGCAGAATGACGGCTCTGAGATCGGGAACCTGCGCTGCGACCATCGCCGATGCCACCGCTCCCCGACTGTTGCCATAGAGAACGACACGATCAGGATCGACGCAAGGCTGCTGCCGCAGGAAGGAGAGCGCCGCCATGATCGCCCGCTGGGTATCCGGGCCGCAGAAATCCGCCGGTCCATCCGAAGCCCCGAAGCCCGGCTGCGAGACTGCCGCGGCGGTGATATTCAAACCGGAACAGAACCGAAGCAGTGCGCCCGTATCGACGGCCTCTTTCGCGCCAATGAGACGGCCGCCCTGATTGCCGTGGACGAACAGGATGGCTCCCTCGGGTGTTTCGCTCTCAGGCTGAACCTGAAAAAGTTCCACCTTGGCTCCGTCACCCCTGTCGATGAGATGTTGCGTTACGTCAGGCATAGTCACCCTCACCTTTGCATCTGAGACAGGAGACGTCTCTCTACCAGCCGCCCCTGCCCTCCAGATTGGAGAAACTTGCATGCCGAAACCGGCAAGTCTCCCATAAATTTCCTCGGAATTTATCGGCATGCTGCCGCGGGCGTCGTCCTGGAGAAATTCCAGCAGAAGCGCATAGCGGTTTTGCGCCCGGAATTACGTCATGTCGCTGCGGCGGACCAGGCTGCCCCGATCCCGCCGCCGTCATAACGATAGTGCTGCAAAGCTCCGCGCTGTCGAAAAAGTGATTTCGTTCCAACAACTTCTGTCACCCATGGGCTTGCCAGGAATGCTGAATGCCCATCTTCTGCCCGAATGTTGGCGTTCTAGTCGGGCTTCGCCCCACACGGACCAACGCCGCGCGTGACAGTATTTTATCGGATTTCAAGGACATCAGAATGCCGCTGAGAACATCTTCCCGCTGGATCGCACCGCTCGCCGGCCTTCTGGTGCTCTCGGGGAGTGCAATTGCCGTGCGCGCCGAGCCGCAGCCTGCGCCGCCGGTCACGCAGGCCAGCCCGAAGCCCGCCTATACGGTTCCGGCCCGCCGCCCCGCCCATATCGTCCGGCAGGATACGGGTGCATCACTGTCAGCGCTCTTTGATTCAGTCAGCGGCAATCAGGCCAAGGTGCTGAACGAAATGGGCGACCTGACGGTTTCGATGAATAACGACATCGCCGAGGCGATCGAAGCCTATTACGCCCAGCCGAAGGCAAAGCTCATCTGGGTCGATGGCAGGGGGCCGACGCCCAAGGCCGCGCAGGCGCTCAGCCTTCTGAAACAGGCCGACGACTGGGGATTGAATGCCGGCGACTATGCCGTTGCCCCTCCTCAAAGATCGGACCCGAAGGCGCTGGCCGAGTTCGAAGTCTCCCTCTCAGCCAAGATGCTGATGTTCCTTCAGGACAATTTCCGGGGTCGCATCGATCCCAACAAGCTGTCGAACTATTATGATTTCAAGCGCAAGCCTGTCGATCTGAAGGGCACGATCGCCCAGCTCTCGGCCACGCCTGATCTGATGGTGGTCTTCGACCGCCTGCTGCCGAGCAACCCGAAATTCGCCCAGCTCGCCGCCGAGCTGCATTACCTGCGCACATCAGGCCAGGGCGGCGATGCTGCCGCCAACATCAACAAGGTGATCGTGGCGATGGAGGAAATGCGCTGGCTGCCACAGGAATTCCCCGAGCGCTACGTGTTCATCAACCAGCCGGCCTACATGGCCTATTATTATGAAAACAGCACGCTGACACTCTCGATGAAGGCGGTCATCGGCCAGCAGGATCACCAGACCAACTTCTTCGACGCCTCGATCAAGACAGTCGAATTCAACCCTGACTGGGGCGTGCCGCAATCGATCATCCGCAACGAGATGCTGCCGCACCTGAAGCGCGACCCCGCCTATCTCGACAAGGAAGGCTATGTCGTCTCGGTCAAGGGCAAGACCATGCCATCGGCCAAGGTCGACTGGTCGCAGCCGCTCGAAAATATCGGCGTCGTCCAGCCGCCAGGTCCTGACAATGCGCTGGGACAGCTGAAGATCCTTTTCCCGAACTCTCATGACATCTACATGCACGACACCCCGGCCCGCGGCAAATTTGCCTCGCAGGACCGCATGTTCAGCCACGGATGTGTGCGCCTGGAAAACCCGAAGGCGATGGCCGCCGCCGTCCTGAAGACCTCGGTCGAGTTCGTCGATCAGCAGATCGCGGACGGCGCCAAGAAGGACATGCCGGTTCCTGAACAGGTTCCGGTCTACGTCTCCTATTTCACCGCATGGCCGACCGACGATGGCGTCATCCACTATTTCGACGACATCTACGGCCGCGATGCGGAAACGCTAACGGCGATTTCGGCCACGACCGCGAGCCGGGCGCAATCCTAGACAGTGGGATGATTAAAGCCTGACTCACCGGTCGTAGCCTGCGAAGGCCGGCGGGGAAGCCCTCACCTGTGCAGCGCCCGGCAACTGTGGCATAACTAGGCCATGGCAATACATGTCTTGGCAGTCCATCGTGACACTGTCGGGACGGAACAGGCGGCAGGCGGTTCGCTTGCACGGGCCTATTCCGTAGGCGTCCTCTGCTGGCTTTTGTCAGCCGGCGTCTACATCGCAGCCAAATGGGTCTCCACGGAAATGCCGCCCTGGGCGCTCTGCTTCTGGCGCGTGCTCATCGCCTTCGCGATCCTGTTGCCGATCGTGCAGCACCATTTTTCCGCGATGCTCGCGCTGGTGCGGGCGCGCGGCCTGGAGCTGCTTTTCATCGGTGGCATGGGACTGGCCATCTGTCAGGGCCTGATCTTCGTCGGCCTTCAACATGCCGATGCCACCACCGCCGGCATCATCATCGCGCTGATCCCGATCATCACCATGATCCTCGCCCGCCTGATGCTGGCAGAGCCGATGGGACGCTGGCAGGTCACCGGCTCGATCCTCGCCTTCCTCGGCATCCTCATCATCATCGTCAAGGGCAGCCCGGATGCACTGCTGCGCCTCGACTTCAATCCCGGCGAACTCTGGATCGTCGCCGGCGCCTTCTGCTTCAGCCTCTACACGGTGCTGCTGCGCCGCGCGAAATTCGACTTGAACCGGCTCGCGCTGCTCGTCCTGCTGCTCGGCGCCGCCGCGCTGACAGCCCTGCCCTTCTACCTCTACGAACTCGCCGCCGACGAACGCACGACGCTGAATACGAGCGGCCTCATCGCACTCGCCTATGTCGCGATCCCCGGCGGCGCGCTCATGTATTATCTCTTCAACCGAAGCATCGAAGCGCTGGGGGCCGCCCGCGCCGGCGTGCTCCTCTACATCCAGACGATCTTCATCGCCGTGCTCGCCTATTTCATCCTCGGCGAGAAACTGCAGACCTATCATCTCGAAGGTGCCGCCCTCATCATCGCCGGATTGCTGCTGATCATTTTGCTGAAACCGAAGGCAAAGGCCGCAGCCGCCTGAAGGCGGCGCGTGCAGAACCCTCAGCTCTTCACACCCGCCCCATAACGCAGCCCGTCCACCAGCAGGGCAATCATCCGCCGCGTCACCGCCGGATCGTCCCCCTGCCCGAGGTTGGAAAGCTGCGCGCCGGCGCGCAGGAGCTCGCTCGCGTCCACATCGCCGCGTGCAGCGCCCACCGCAACGGCTCTGTCCAGCAGTCCCTGCAAAGCCGGGATCATGCGCTCGTCGAAATAGGCCGGCAGCGCCTGATAGGCCGGGTCGCCGGAATGAAGCGCTGCGGCAAGGCCGCGCTTGGCCATGATGAAATCGGCAAAGCGCTGCATCCAGCGCGACAGCGCCTCGCCTGGCCCATGCTCGGCGGCGAGTGTTATGGCAGCATCGGCGCAGGCATCCATCTCGTTGCGCACGACCGCCTTGATGAGGTCCGAGCGCTGCGGAAAATGGCGGTAGAGCGTGCCGACGCCCACCCCTGCCTTGTCGGCGATCTCGCGCACCGGCGCATCGACGCCCGAGGTGGCAAATACATCCAAGGCGGCTTTCAGCAGCGAATCGAGGTTGCGCCGCGCATCCGCCCGCACAGGCCTGTCATGGCCGCTATCAGCCTCGCCCACCTCGCCCGGGCTGTCCGTCCCGCTGGTCATATCAACACCCCTTGCAAAACGGAACATTGTTCCGTATAAACGGAACCGCGTTCCGGATACGCCCTTATACCCTGTTTGCCAGGACTTTGCCAGCCGCAAAGCCTGCGTGACGGGCAGATCAAGATTCACCTGCTCCTGCGAGCAGTTCAAGATTCGAAGGAAACGAAGATGCAATACCGTCCCCTTGGCCGCACCGGCATCAAGGTCAGCCCCTATTGCCTTGGCGCCATGATGTTCGGTGCGATCGGCAATGCCGATCATGACGATTCCATCCGCATCATCCACAAAGCACTCGATACCGGCATCAACTTCATCGACACCGCCGATATGTACAGCCACGGCGAATCCGAGGAGATCGTCGGCAAGGCGCTGAAGGGCCGGCGCGACAATGTCGTGCTCGCCACCAAATGCTTCATCCCGATGGGCCAGGATCCAAACCAGCAGGGCAGCTCGCGCCGCTGGATCTATCGCGCGGTGGAAGATTCGCTGCGCCGCCTGCAGACCGATTATATCGACCTGTTCCAGATGCACCGCCCCGCCCCCGATACAGATATCGAGGAAACGCTCTCGGCCCTCACGGATCTGATGCGTGCAGGCAAGATCCGCGCCATCGGCTCCTCCACCTTCCCCGCCTCCGATATCATCGAGGCGCAATGGGTGGCCGAAAAACGAGGGCTGGCCCGCTTCCGCACCGAGCAGCCGCCCTATTCGATCCTGCATCGCGGCATCGAACGCGAGGTCCTGCCGACGCTCGAACGCTACGGCATGGGCGCGCTGGTCTGGAGCCCGCTCGCCATGGGCATGCTGACCGGCCGCTACCGCCGGGGTGCAGCTCAGCCCGACAGCACCCGCGTTGCCTATTTTCCCAAGCAAATGTCGAATGAAAACAGCCTCGATGCCGTCGAGCAGCTCATCCCGCTCGCAGAAGGTGCCGGCATCTCGCTCACCCACATGGCGCTTGCCTTCGTCATCGCCCATCCGGGCGTTACGTCGGCGATCCTCGGGCCGCGCACGATGGAACAGCTCGATGATCTCCTCGCCGGCGCGCAGGTGCGTCTGAGCGACGAGCTGCTCGATGCCATCGACGCCATTGTACCACCGGGCACCGAAACCGGCCCGCTGGAAGCCAACTATAAGACCCCGGCGATCCAGACCGCGAGCCTGCGGCGCCGTCCGCCCGCCGAACGCGCCGCCGGCTGATCGGTAAAACAGGTCTGAAGGCTCCGCTATTCCCGCGGAGCCTTCGGCACAACGGCGGATCAAACCGCCTCGGAAGGTAACTGCGACAGCCTGCGTTGCGCCTCCTCCACCTCGATGGCGAGCTCCTCCAGAAACTCGTCCCACATATCGAGCGCCCTCAAGCCTTCACGCGTGCGAAACAGATAATCGGCCGAACTGCCGATACTGCCCGAAGCCGTGGCAAGCCGTTGAATGGTCGCCTCCCGGGAAAGCCCGCCCGCATAAGTGTTTGCAAGCGGGTTCATGGTGAAAGCAATGCCGCTTCCAAAGCGGGTACCCTCTTCATCGAGCAGGTCGACCCAGCGGGGAATATAGGCCTCGGCCACCATCTCCCGCCGCCACAACAACTCGAGTTCGTGCAGAAGATCCTCTTCCTCCAGGCGCAGGGCGACCCCATCGCAGGCCCCGCCCGCGTCAAGGCCGAGCACGAGACCTGGATTGTCAGGCGTACCCCGCCCGGAAACGGTGGCAAGGCAAAAGGACCGGCGCCAACCCTCGATGCGGGCTTTCCGGCTTTCGACGCTGAGAATGATCGGATTCCAGATCAACGAACCATAGGCGAAAATCCAGACATCGCCGGCCGGCCGCTCCGCAAGTATCGATGCGAGGGATGCATGCCGCTCCTCGTCGCTGAGAAGTTTGAGCGACGGCGCTTCCCCGGCCAACAGGTCGGCGAATGTGCCGCTCAGCAGCAGTTCGCGCGACAGGATTTCTTCGCCGCAACAGGCGACCGCTTCCGAGCGTTTGTTGTTGATCGTCATGACACCCTCAATGACAGGCCGTTGATATCAGCATGGCCCTATTTCGCGGCCATCATCCACGCCTGGCGCGCGGGATAAAGCCTGCCGGCACAGACACAGTGTCTCCGCAGCCGCAACAATCGATGCTCTTGCCTCCCCCTTCCCGCCGCAAAGATCAGCACCACATCGCTCTGGAAGGCACGCAATGAACGGGAGCCCGACATGAGCGAAATCGGCCGTCTGCTCGGCGCCGGCAAGGAAGCGGAAGTCTATGAACATGGCACGCTGGCGCTGAAGCTCTACAGGCCCGGCCGCCCGAAGGCCCCGGCCTTCCGCGAGGCCGCCAATCTGGCGATCGCCGAGAAGCTGTCATTGCCCGCGCCCAGAATCCATGTCGTCGGCGATTATCACGGCCGATGGGGCCTGCTCATGGATCGCGCCCCGGAAACAAGCCTTGCCGATGAGATGACGCCGGAACCACCGCTGTCGACCATCAAGGAGATGGCAGCACTCCATCAGCGCCTGCATCGCGAGCCCGGCACCGGCCTTCCCTCATTGAAATCAAGACTGTCGGCCAATATCGAGCGCGCCGAACCGCTCACCCCTGACCTGCGCGACCGGCTGCTTCTGACACTTGCGGCCCTCCCCGATGGCGACAATGTCTGCCACGGCGACTTCCATCCCTGGAATATCCTGGGCTCCGGCGAAGATGTGATGATCGTCGACTGGCTGGACGCCTGCAGCGGCAATCCGGCCGCCGACGTCTGCCGCACCTACCTCCTGATGCGCCGCGTGCTTCCGGCAATTGCCGAGGCCTATGTCGTCACCTATGCGAAGGCGGACGATGTGACCCCGGACGAGGTCTTTGCCTGGCTCCCTGTGGTCGCCGCCGCCCGTCTCGCCGAGGATGTGGCTGAGGAGAACGAGGATCTGCTGCACCTGGCAGCACTGGCGCCTGCCGGCATATAGGCAGGGCGCCCCTGACGGAAGGCTGGCCCTGCTGCAGGCAGATCAGGCAGCACAAGCCTCGCAGGTGCCGCGGATTTCGATCGTCGTCTTCGCCGGCTTGAATTTCTGGCTGCGCACCCAGCCCATCAGGCGGTGATCCACCTCATGGTCGTGAAACTCGATCACCTGTCCGCAGCTTTCGCAGATCGCAAAGGCGACGATGCCATGGCTGTGGCAGTCCTCGCCGGGATGGGCGCAGGCGACGAAGGAATTGATGCTTTCGAGCCGGTGCACGACGCCATATTCGAGCAGCTTTTCCAACGCCCTGTAGACCTGCAGCGGCGCGCGAAAACCCTGGTCGCGCAGCTTGTCGAGGATCGTGTAGGCGCTGAGCGGTCCCTCTGCCTTTTCGAGCACGTCGAAGACGAGTGACTGGTTGCGGGTGAGCTGAGGTGCGTTCATGAGCCTTGTCCTTGCAGGTCCCTGCGCCCGCGCCAGGCGGGAAGCAGGCTCAGAATGAAGAGAATGAGGGCCGCGACGACGATCGACGGGCCGGATGGCGTGTCATAGGTCAGCGAGCCGAAAAGCCCGCCGACAACGGCAACCGCGCCGATCAGCGAGGCAAGCACCGCCATCAGTTCCGGCGTCGAGGAGAAGCGCCGGGCGGTCGCCGCCGGAATGATCAGGAGCGAGGTGATCAGCATGATGCCGACGATCTTCATGGCAATCGCGATGACGACCGCCATCAGCAGCATGAAGAACAGCCGCGCCCGCTCCGGCTGCAGGCCCTCGGCCTCGGCGAGTTCCGGATTGACGGTGGCTGCGAGCAGCGGCCGCCACAACCAGGCGATCGCCACCAGCACCAGAATGCCGCCGCCCCAGATGAGTGCGATATCGGTGGTCGAAACCGCCAGAATATCGCCGAACAGGAAGGCGATGAGATCGATGCGCACCCAGCTCATGAAGGCGACCATGACGAGGCCGATGGCGAGCGTCGCATGCGAGAGAATGCCGAGCAGCGCATCGGCCGACAGCGCCTGCCGCTTCTGCAGGAAGAGCAGCAGGATCGAGACGGCAGCGGCAACGACGAAGACGGCAAGCGTGAGGTTGAAATCGAAGAGCAGCGAAAGCGCGACGCCGAGCAGCGCCGAATGGGCGATCGTATCGCCGAAATAGGCCATGCGCCGCCAGATGATGAAGCAGCCGAGCGGCCCGGTCGTCAGCGCCAGGCCCACACCGGCGAGGATGGCGCGCACGAAGAAATCGTCAAGCATGACGGTTCTCCCCGTTGTTGGTCACGCTCTGCGCCTCGCTCTGGAAATGCGTATGTGCGTGGGCGTGGGCGTGGGCGTGAGCCTCCGCATGCGCCCCGTCAGCGTGTGCATGGGCATGAGCGTCCGGGTGATCGTGCGAATGCGCATGATCATGCCCGTGATCATGATCGTGGTGATGCCCATCCTCCGGATGGCAATGATCCGTCACCGAGCCGTCTTCATGCAGCACCCGCCCGTCGGGCAGATGCGTATGGTCGTGATGATGGCTGTAGACGGCAAGCGTCGGCGCCGCCCGGCTGCCGAAGAGGCGCACATATTCCGGGCTCTGGCTCACCGCCTGCGGCGTACCGCGGCAGCAGACATGGCCGTTGAGGCAGATAACGGTATCCGTCTCCGCCATGACGACATGCAGATCGTGCGAGATCAGCAGGATGCCGCAGCCTGTCGTGTTGCGGATCGATTTGATGAGCTCGTAGAGCGCGATCTCGCCGGCGAAATCCACCCCCTGCACCGGCTCGTCGAGAACGAGAAGATCCGGCTTGCGAGCAATGGCGCGCGCCATCAGCGCCCGCTGGAATTCGCCGCCGGAGAGATGCTGCACCTGCGCATCCAGCATATGCACCATGCCGGCGGCTTCGAGCGCGGCCATGATATCGCTCTCGGGCAATGGCCCGGTCAGCGTCATCAGCCGGCGCACGGAAAGCGGCAGCGTCCAGTCGACGGCGAGCTTCTGCGGCACATAGCCGACCTTGAGGCCGGCGACGCGGCTCACTCTGCCCTCGTCCGGCTTCAGCACGCCGATCGCCGCCTTGGCGCTCGTCGATTTGCCGGAGCCGTTCGGGCCGATCAGCGTGACGATCTCGCCGCGCGAAACGGAGAAATCCACACCGCGCACCAGCCAGCGACCGCCGCGGCGAATGCCGACATTGTCGAGTGAAACCAGCGGTCCGGCCCTGCTGCCGGCGGGGCTATTTGCGGGAGAGAGCATCAAATTTTCCGAAAGTGCTGTTGCGTCCTGCTATTGCACACGTTATAGCATAACGCAATTGATGTAATAACATAACAATTGCAATTCAAGCGGAGCATGCAGATGAAACTGGCGATGGGCCTTACCCTCGTAATCCCGGCCTTCCTTTTCGCCGGGTCCCTCCAGGCCGCCGATGCCCCTGTGGTCGTCACCTCGATCAAGCCGATCCATTCGCTGGTTTCGGCCATCATGCAGGGTGTCGGCAAGCCGGAGCTCATCGTCGATGGCGCCGCCTCCCCGCACACCTATAACCTCAAACCCTCCAATGCCCGCGCTTTGCAGGATGCCAAGGTGATCTTCTGGGTCGGCCCCGGCCTCGAGGCCTTCCTCGAAAAGCCGCTGCAATCGCTGGGTTCTGACGCGATCGTCGCCCAGCTCGATGAGGCGCCAGGTCTGGTGAAGCTGCCCTTCCGCGAAGGCGGGGCGTTCGAGGCTCATGACGATGGCGACGAGCACGATAGTGCTTCCGCTGACGAACATGAAAGCGCCGAGGCCGGTCACGATCATGCTCATGAAGAGGCAGAAGGCGACCATGACCATGGGCACGGCAGCTTCGACACTCATCTCTGGCTCGACCCCATGAACGCCAAAGCCATGGCCGCCGAGATCACCACCACGCTGGTTGCTGCCGATCCCGCCAATGCACTGACCTACGAGGCCAACGCCAAGGCGCTGGATGACAAACTCGATGCGCTCGACAAGGAAATCGCCGCCACCGTGTCACCGGTGAAGGACAAGCCCTTCATCGTCTTCCACGATGCCTACCAGTATTTCGAACATCGCTACCATATCCGCGTCGCCGGCTCGATTACCGTCAGCCCCGAGACCATTCCGGGCGCCGAGCGTGTCTCGGAGATCCACAAGAAGGTCGGCGATCTCGGTGCAACCTGCGTGTTCGCAGAGCCACAATTCGAGCCGCGCCTCGTCAATGTCGTCATCGAAGGCACAAAGGCGAAGTCGGGCGTGCTGGACCCCGAAGCCGCCACCTTGCCCGCCGGCCCGGATCTTTATTTCACCCTCATGCGCGGCATTGCCGACAGCATGAGAGACTGCCTTGCCAGCGCATAGTCCGAACCGATCTTCGATAGGAACATGCGCCACTCTATAAGTGAGGGAGCGTCTCGACGCTTCCCATTGGACTTGCAGCCCTCCCCGTGAGCGCTGCGGCGAAAGAAGGCGGCGACACCCCCGTTCCGCCTTTTTTTGCTCAATATGAGTGTTACGTTATAACATAATAAGGACGACATCATGGACAAGCGACTTCCCGTCACCGTACTGTCAGGCTTCCTCGGCGCCGGCAAGACGACGCTGCTCAATCACGTGCTCGCAAATCGCGAGGGCATGCGCGTCGCCGTCATCGTCAACGATATGAGCGAGGTGAATATCGACGCAAAGCTGGTGCGCGATGGCGGCGCCAATCTCTCGCGCACCGAGGAACAGCTGGTAGAAATGACCAATGGCTGCATCTGCTGCACGCTGCGCGACGACCTTCTGAAAGAGGTGCGCCAGCTCGCCGAACAGGGCCGCTTCGACTATCTGCTGATTGAATCTACCGGCATTGCCGAGCCCCTGCCCGTCGCCACCACCTTCGAATTCCGCGACGAGAATGGGCTCAGCCTCTCGGATGTCGCCCGCCTCGATACGATGGTTACCGTCGTCGATGCCGCCAATCTGCTCGCCGATTACGCCTCGGCCGATTTCCTCGCCGACCGCGGCGAAACCGCCGGCGACGGCGACAACAGGACGATCATCGATCTCCTCGTCGAGCAGATCGAATTTGCCGATATCGTCGTGCTGAACAAGATCGGCACTGCAAGTGAAGAGCAGCGTGACGCGGCTCGCAAGATCATCACCGGCCTCAATCCGGATGCCCGTATCATCGAAACGGACTTCGGCGAGGTATCGCTGAAAGATGTGCTCGGCACCGGCCGTTTCGATATCGACAGGGCCGAAACCCATCCGCTCTGGTATAAGGAACTGCACGGCTTCAAGGACCATGTGCCGGAAACCGAGGAATACGGCATCCGCTCCTTCGTCTATCGCGAAAAGCGCCCCTTCCACCCCGCCAAGCTGCAGGCCTTCCTCGACCGTGGCTGGCCGGGCGTGGTGCGCGCCAAAGGCTTCTTCTGGCTCGCAACCCGCCCGCACCATGTCGGGGAGATTAGCCAGGCGGGCGCGATCGTGCGCACCGGCAAGATGGGCCTCTGGTGGGCGGCCATCCCGCGCGAACAATGGCCTGGGGAACCTGCCTTCCTCCGCGCTATCGCCCCTTATCTCGACCCTGTCTGGGGCGACCGCCGCCAGGAAATCGTCTTCATCGGCGCCGACCCGATGGATGAGACGTGGATTCGTAGCGAACTCGACGCTTGTCTGGTGGAAAGCGATGCCTTCACGCCGGAGCGCTGGCGCAATCTGCCCGATCCGTTTGTGAGCTGGAACCGGCAGGCAGCATGAGGGCAACGGCAATCAAACCCTACCGATGCCTGTGCATCGAGTGCGAACCACTGCCGCCGATAGAGGGGCTGCATCCGCTGACTTATGGGGATGCAGCGGAGAGTGAGGCGCGAAAGCCGAAGGGGTTGCTCGGTATGATCGCCGAGCGGGTGATGCCGTCGCGGCGACAAGAATAGTGCATGGAACGGTACGCGTGCCCCCTCGGGCGTTCTGGGGGAGATGGCCGGCAGGCCAGAGGGGGTGCTAAGCGGCACAACGCCCCCCACAAAACAAAGAGAGCGGCCGAAGCCGCCCTCTTTGCCGGATGCGCCTAATCTCAACGACCCGCAGCAATGATGCTGGAGATCACGCCGGTGGCGACGCCGACCAGAAGGTAGTCGTTATCGGCCCTCACCCAGTGATAGCCGCGCGGCGGCGGTGCCAGGCGGTAGCGGCGGTAGTCGCGGACTTCACTGTAACGGCCGCGCTCGGCAGCCGACATGCGGTAACCCTTGGACCAGTGATGCCGACGGACGACCACCTTTTTGTGGACGACGACCTTCTTCTGAACGACGACCGGCGGACGACGATGATCGGCCGCACTCGCCTCCGATGCAACGATCGGCGAGAGCAGGAAAGAGGCAGAAAGAAGAGCTGCAAAAATCTTTTTCATGGGGGCTTCCTCGTGTTGAACACGCCCCGAAACTACGTCTTCGAAAATGAACGAAATCTGAAAATAAAATTAAAGATCTGTAATGAAAACGGTCACTTATGAAATATTTCTAATGTTTTAATCGGAGACTAACGCGCCTTGACAAGATCATGGCATTACGGATCACGTCTGCGTAATTGGACGTAATGAGAATGGTGTTTTGGGATGATTTCGCAGGCGTCATCGGGATCACGGGATCGAGCGGGCGCGACCTTCCCCTTCTCCCCAGCGGAGAGAAGGGGACTATCGGAAGATCAGCGCCATGTTGATGACATCCGTGTACTCGCCATCGACGCAGAACGCGTCGCGGCTCACCCCTTCCCGCACGAAAGCCACCCTTTCATAAAGCCGGATCGCTCGCGCATTGTCGGCATGCACGCCGAATTCGATGCGGATCATGCCCCCTTCACGCGCCGCCTCTATCGCCGTCTCGATGAGGCGACGACCAAGCCCCCGCCCGCGATAATTGGGCAGCAGCCCCATTCCGAGCGAGCCGCAATGGGCATGCGAAGGAAAGAAATGCCGGCGGATATCGCACCAGCCGACCAGTTCGTCGCCATGGAGCGCGACGAGATGCACATTCCTGTTCGCAATCGATGACAGCGCGAATTTGCGCGTATCCTGAAGTGGTGGAGCCTCGAGCAAGGTCAGATATTTCCGCTCGCGCGCCACGCTATCGAGAACCCGGTGAAAGCCCTCGATATGCCCCTCGGTCATCGGCTCGATGCGGATATCGCCAGCCATGACAGCCCTCACAGTTCCTCGTAGTTGAACCAGTCGAAATCAGCCGTCTTTGCCCGGCCGGACGTATCGAAGGCGAGGACACCCGCGAAGGCACCGGTAAACGAGCCATGCTCGCCTCGCCCGCCCTCGTCCGAGACGACGCCGGCATCGAGAACCGGGCCGATCGGCTGCCAGGCGCCCTTGCCTTCCGTCTGCCAGAAGAACTGCAACTCGTTGTCGCGGATCTCCATGGCAAGCTGCACACGGCCATCGGCCGGAAGCGCCACGCCGGCCTCGGCGGGGAAGGTCATGCGGCCGTTCGGATAATCGCCATTGCAGGAGAAGATCGTGACGCAGCGGCCGAGCTTCTCATGCAGCGTCACGACGACGGCATGGAATTTGTGGCGGTTGTAATAATGCGTCAGGCCAGCGACCTGCTGATAGGTATCCGGCGTGAACTCCACCACCGTCTCGGCGCGGAAGCTGTGATGCTCCTGCCGGCGGGCGACCAGCGCCTGTTCGAACCACGAACCGACACTTTCACGGCCGATCAGCCGCAGATGGCCGGGGCGCTCCGTGAGATTGAAGATACGCTCCGGCTGAGGCGTACGCAGCCACTGGAAATCGGCCGGCAGCGTGCCGCCATCGAAATTATACTCGCTGCGAACAGGCTTTTCGGCCCGCACGGCACCCCCAAGTCCGGGCACTTCGACATCGGGAACAACGGTGCCGTTTTCGAGGTAGAGCCAGCCGTCCTCGCGCCAGACGCATTTCTGCAGCGCGGTTTCTCGCCCCAGCGTGCAGCGACGCTTCGGCGGCAGCGGCCGGCCGCAGAGATGCGTGTGATAGACCTGCCCGTCGGGCGTCTCCACATATTGTCCGTGTCCCGCCCGCTGCAGCGCCGCTTCCGGATGATCCTTCGAGGTGATCAGGTGCCGGTTCGGATGCAATTCATAGGGGCCGTCGATATTGCGCGAGCGCGCCATCGTCACCGCATGATCGTAGCCGGTGCCGCCTTCGGCCGTTGTCAGATAGTACCAGCCGTTCTTCCGGAAGAGATGCGGTCCCTCTACGAGCCCGAGCGGGCTGCCGGCGAAGATATTCTTGATCGGGCCTTTCAGCGC
This sequence comes from Rhizobium sp. WYJ-E13, assembly GCF_018987265.1. Lineage (NCBI taxonomy): Bacteria > Pseudomonadati > Pseudomonadota > Alphaproteobacteria > Hyphomicrobiales > Rhizobiaceae > Rhizobium > Rhizobium sp. WYJ-E13. The sequence continues at coordinate 2,309,465 of NZ_CP076853.1, forward strand.
CTTCGTTTGCGGGTCCCATTCCTGCAGCAGGATGCCATCGAAGGCCGGCGACTTCGGCGAGCCGCCATAGCTCTCGGTGCGGTGGTTCCACTGCATGTTGACGAACCATTTGCGGCCGTCATCGTCATGGAAGAGCGACGGGTCGAAGCCCGAGGAATTCACATAGACCGGCTCGGACCATTCGCCCTCGATGGCGGGCGCGGTCACGATATAATTATGCGCATCCTTGAAATTGCCGTCGAAGCGCTTCACGTCCGTATAGACGAGCCAGAACTGCCCGTCCGCATAGGAAAGGCACGGCGCCCAGATGCCGCAGCTGTCAGGATTGCCGCGCATGTCGAGCTGCGAGGCGCGCTCCAGCGGCCGGCGCACCAGCGTCCAGTTCACCAGATCGCGCGAATGATGGATCTGCACGCCCGGATACCATTCGAACGTCGAGGTCGCGATGTAATAGTCGTCGCCGACGCGGCAGATGGACGGGTCGGGATTGAATCCTGGCAGGATGGGATTGCGGATCATGGCGGCTCCTCCTTTGAGCAACAATTTCTGCTGCACGTACATCAAACTATATCAGAAAAACGCCCGGGTTTTGCCCCGGGCGGTGAAACTCATTCCAGCTCTGCGGACTTGGCCCAGAGGTTGATGTCGGCCTCCTTGGCGTAGACATCGATTTCCTTCAGCTCCGCGGCCGTGAATTCGAGGTTGCCGAGCGCTGCAACGCAGTCGACGATCTGCGAGGAACGGCTGGCGCCGATGAGCGCGGAGGTCACGCGCCCGCCGCGCAGCACCCAGGCGATCGCCATCTGTGCCAGCGTCTGGCCGCGCTTCTCGGCGATCTCGTTGAGCTTCCTGATATTGTCGATGATCGAGGGGCGGATGAAGTCCTTCTTGAGGAAGTGGTTTTGCGCCGCGCGGCTGTCGGCGGGAATGCCGCCGAGATACTTCGTCGTCAGCATGCCCTGGGCAAGCGGCGAGAAGACGATCGAGCCCATGCCGACTTCGTCAAGCGTATCGAGCAGCTTGTCGTCCTCGACCCAGCGGTTGAGCATGGAATAGCTCGGCTGGTGGATGAGGCACGGCGTGCCCAGTTCCCTAAGGATCGCGGCCGCCTCGCGGGTGCGCTGCGAATTGTAGGAGGAAATGCCGACATAGAGCGCGCGGCCCGAACGCACGATGTAATCCAGCGCGCCGCAGGTTTCTTCCAGCGGGGTCTCCGGGTCGAAACGGTGCGAATAGAAAATATCGACATAATCGAGACCCATGCGCTCGAGGCTCTGGTCGCAGGACGCGACCAGATATTTGCGGCTGCCCCACTCGCCATAGGGACCCGGCCACATGTCGTAACCGGCCTTGGAGGAAATGATCAGCTCATCGCGCAGGCCGGCAAAATCGGTGCGCAGGATCTCGCCGAAAGCGGTTTCGGCACTGCCGGGAGGCGGGCCGTAATTGTTGGCGAGGTCGAAATGGGTAATGCCGAGATCGAAGGCCGTGCGGCACATGTCGACCTTGCGGTCATGCGGGGTGTCGCCGCCGAAATTGTGCCAGAGGCCGAGGGAAACGGCCGGCAGCTTCAGGCCGGAACGGCCCGTGCGGTTATACTTCATCTTCGAATAGCGGTCTTCGGCCGGTTGCCAGCTCATCTGAGGTCTCCTCAACCTGTAAAAGTGCTTCTCTTTCGTCTCCGCACCAGTGGCGGTCGAAAGCTGAAAACGTCGCCGCCCTCGTGTCGGGCAAAGCGCGACGGCACTATTGGATCAAGCACGCCGATACGGCAAGCGCGTGACGCGTGCTCTCTTCCCGCTCCAACTTTTCTCCGGGCAGTCCCTGCCCTCTAGACACCGTCATCCTCGGGACAAGCCGAGGATGACGGAAGCGTCGAGGCGAGCGCGCCGCACGACAAACGCGCGGCGTCGCCTCACCTTACCTCAACAGCGCCTGCGCCTCTTCGATGCCCAGCGCCGCCGGCTGCGTGCAGGTCGTCGTCAGATCGACGAAGCGGCCTTCCGCACCCGACTTCAGGATCGAAGTCATGATGTCGACCCCGTGCAGCGTGCGGTCGAGCGAGCAACGTGCGTCGCGGCCCTCGATCAGCGCCATGGCCATGTCGGCAAGGCCGGCCGTGCGGTAGTTGGCACGCGAGCCGTTCGGGCTTTCCTGGTTGATCTTGCCGAAGGGGTGATCCCAGGCCTCCAGGGGCTTGATGTCCTTGTCGCGGCCGCTGGCCTCCACGACACCGCCGAAGAAGTTCGGGTCCGGCACGTAGAGCGATCCATCCGTGCCGTAGAGCTCCATGTTGGCATGGCGGTGCGACCAGACATCCCAGCTTGCCGTCAGCGTGATGGTGGCGCCGGAAACGAATTCGAGCAGCGCCTGGATCGTCGTCGGCGTCTTGACCGGGATGATCTCGCCATTGCGCGGCTGGCTGGTGATGGTGCGGGTTTCCGACGCCATCGAAGTCAAGCCGGCAACGCGCTTCACCGGTCCGACCAGGTTGATCAGGTTGGCGATGTAATACGGCCCCATGTCGAGGATCGGGCCGCCGCCCGGCAGGAAGAAGAAGTCCGGGTTCGGGTGCCACATTTCCATGCCCGGCCCCATGACGTAGCAGGCACCGGATGTGATGCGGCCGATACCGCCATCATCGACGAACTTGCGGGCGAGTTGATGCGCGCCACCGAGGAAAGTATCGGGGGCACAGCCGACGGCGAGCCCCTTTTCCTTGGCGATGCGGCGAAGCTCCTCGCCCTGCTCCAGCGAGAGCACGAGCGGCTTTTCCGAATAGACATGCTTGCCGGCTTCGAGCGCTGCCTTGGACACCGGATAATGCGCATCCGGGATCGTCAGGTTGACGACGACGTCGATCTCGTCATTGGCGAGAAGCTCGTCGATCGTCTGTGCCTTCACGCCATATTCTTCGGCGCGCTGCTTTGCAGCCTGCGCGTTGATATCGGCGCAGGCGAGCACCCTCAGCCCCTTGAAGAGCGGTGACAGCGAAAAATAGGTGGTGGAGATGTTGCCGCATCCGATGATGCCGACGCCAAGTTCCCTAGTCATGATCTGCCTCAATAGGTCTTGAAGGAAGCGATCGAGCGCGTGATGTTGCGGTCGATGTCGTTCGGATTGTCGTGCTCGACGACGAAATGCTTGGCCTTGGTCTTCGCCTTGACAACCGGAAGCAGCTTTGCCCAGCCGATCGTGCCGTGGCCCACGTCGGCCCAGCCGCCTTCATCAGTGGCTTCGCCTGCCGGCGCGAGATCCTTGACGTGCACGGCGCTGATGCGGTCCCCAAGCTTCTCGACCCAGGTATAGGGATCAGCACCGCCGCGAACGACCCAGGCAATATCCGCTTCCCAGGAAATGTCGGGCGCGCCTTCGAAGATGCGCTCGATCGGCAGCGAACCATCCGGCAGCTTCACGAATTCGAAGTCGTGATTGTGCCAGCCGAATTCATAGCCCGCATCCTTGTAGGGCTTGCTCATCTCATGCAGGCGCTTGCCGAATGCCAGCCAGCCGGCCGCATCCTTCGGGCGCTGATCGGGCATCAGGTGCGGCGCATAGATGGAATCCATGCCGAGGATCTTGGCGATCTGCAGAGACTTGTCGACGCTGCCGTCAAGGAAATCGGGGCTGAAATGGCCGGTTGCCATCACGAGGCCGTTCTTGTCGAGATCGGCGCGCAGGCTCTTCAGGCCAGCCTCGTCGAGTTCGGCATAGATGCCGCCGAAACCTTCGACTTCGCCGTAGCCGGCCTTGCCGAGCTTATCGAAGATCGCCGACAGCGGCGGGAAATTGCGGGCGCTATAGAGCTGATAGCTGAGCTTGGTCATGTCATCCTCCTCGGGCCTCGTGCCCGTTCTCACGTAAGATCAATCTGCCGACTGGCAGGAATGCAGGTCGTAGAAGCGGAATTCCGGCAGCTCGCCCTTTTCGAGCGACTTTGCCGGGGTAAAGGTGATCCGGCGGCTTTCTCCGGAAGCAAGGTCGAAGGCATTGTCGGAATATTTGCCATCGGTGTCCGTCTCGATCATCACGAAGAGCGCCAGCCCTTTCGCGGTGACGTTGATATCGACGGAGCCGTTCGCTTCGACGAATTCATGGGTGACCGTCAGACCCGCAGGCTCCAGTTCCAGCGCCTTGTAGGTGCCGTTGACATAATGCCCCTCGCCGCCCATGCCGTTGGAAGCGGTGAAGTGCCAGGCAAGCAGTGTGCCCTCGGGTATCTCGGACATGTCGAGCGTCGCCGCAGTCACGGCCGCATCCGGCGCGCACATGGCCTGCACATTCCTAAGATGCTTGCGCTCGCCCTTCGTTGTCAGGATGGAGATCGCAAGATCGACGCTGACATCGGCAAGCGTATCGTTGACCAGCGAGAAGCGGATCGACTTGCCATCCTCCGAGGGGATCGCGGCCACCGCCACCGGCTGGAAGAAGCGCTTGACGAGATAGTGCATCGCCTTCCAGCGCCCGCCGTAATCGAGGCTCGACCAGGAGGCGACCGGCCAGGTATCGTTGAGCTGCCAGTAGATCGTGCCCATGCAGTGGGGCTTCAGCGATCGCCAATATTCCACCGCCGTCTTGATCGCGAGACCCTGCTGGATCTGGGAGAGATAGACGAAATTCGGGAAATCCTTCGGGAAGCGGAAGTAGCGGAACATCGTGCCGGCAATGCGCTCGTTGCCGCCGGCATTCTTCTGATGCAGTTCCATGACGGGTGAAGCGACATTCATGTCCTTGGCGTCCGCATAGGTCTTGATGACAGGCAGCGACGTATAGGACTGGAAGCCGAATTCCGAGCAGAAGCGCGGCCTGACCGAGCGATAATTGTCGAACGACTTGTTCTCGTGCCAGACCGACCAGTAGTGCATGTCGCCGGAACCATCGGCATGCCAGGCATCGCCGAAATCGAGATAACCGGAAGCCGGGCTCGACGGCCACCAGAGGGCGCCCGGCATCGCCTTCTTCACAGCCACTTCGATGGTGCGGTTCAGGCGGTCGTAGGAAACGAGATAGCGGTCACGGTCCTTGCGGGACTCCTCGAACCAGGTCAGCGCGCCGACGAGCTCGTTATCGCCGCACCAGAGCGCGATCGAGGCATGCGAGGATAGCCGGCGAACCTGGTAATCCACCTCGACAGCGACATTCTCGAGAAAATCCTCTGTCGAAGGATAGAGATTGCAGGCAAACATGAAGTCCTGCCAGACCATCAGCCCGAGCCGGTCGCAGATGTCGTAGAACCAGTCGTGCTCGTAGAAGCCACCGCCCCACACCCGGATCATGTTCATGTTGGCGGCCTTGGCCGATTGCAGCAGGTCTTCGGTCTTCTCCTCGGAAGAGAGCGAGAATAGCGCATCGGCCGGGATCCAGTTGGCGCCGCGGCAGAAGATTTCGCGACCATTGACCTTGAAGGCGAAACGGCTGCCGACAGCATCGGGCGTGGTGATAAGCTCGATGGTGCGCAGGCCGATCTGCTTCGTCACGCTGTCGGACGGCAATTCGACGGTCAGTGTATAAAGCGCCTGCTCGCCGCTGCCCGACGGCCACCAAAGGCGCGGATTGTCGATCTGGAAGACATGGTTGACATTGGTCTCCCCGGCATTGACGCCGACATCTAGCCGCACGCGTTCCCCGTCGAGATCGAAATGAAGCTGGGCGATGCCGGGATCCCTGGCAAAGAGCATCGCCGTTACCTGCAGTTCCACCGAGCCATCGGCATTATGCGTCTGGCGCGTCAGCACATGCTCGATGCGCGCTGTCTCCAGCTTCTTCAGTGCGATCGTGCCGTAAAGGCCGAGCGGCGCAATGGCGATATTCCAGTCCCAGCCGAAATGGCATTGCGGCTTGCGCAGCATGTTGCCGTCAGGGATCGGCGAGTTGGCCGTGCTGTAGGGAATGTAGAAGGGCTGCTGCTTCTGCCGCGCGGCACCGACTGCGACGTTGGAGGCAAAGACGATGCGTATGGAATTGTCGCCCGCCTTCAGCATGCTCGAAACATCCGGCCGGTAGCGGCGGAAACTGTTATCGGCTTCGAGCGCCAGTAAGCCATTGATGTAGACGCTGGCGACCGTGTCGAGATAGTCGATGTCGAGATACCAGTCGCCCTCGGCGTCAGGAAGCGTGAAGCTGCGCTCCACCGTCCATTCGCGCTCGGCGACCCATTGCACCTTTTCCTCGTTTCGACCGAAATAGGGATCGGGGATCAGTCCCGCGCGGTGGAGCGCCGTGTGCACGTCGCCCGGCAGCGTGATGACGCTGCGGATCTCGCCATCGGCGGAGGCAAGCTGCCACGAACCCGAAAGTTCGATGTTGGAACCGTTCTTCGGCAAGGATGTCATCGTCTTATCCTGATCGAGCCGCTCCTGGGGTGCCGGACAAGCCGGATCGCGGCCGAATTTGGCTGGCCAGAGGCCAATTGGAGGATCGGGCGATGCCGTTTCCGGCACCGTCCGCAGAACTTTCTAGAGGCGCAGCTCGCTCTCGGCATCGAAGACCGAGGCGAGCGCCATGTCGAAGCTGAGCTTCACCTTGGCTCCGACATTGAAGCGGCGCGCACCGTTGATGCGTACCGACATCGTGTGACCGGCATGTTTCAGCCACAGAAGATTGTCGGCGCCCATCGGTTCCTCGATATCGACGGTGGCGTCATGCTCTTCGCCACCGGTATTCTCGTTGACCTTGATGTGCTCGGGTCGAACGCCGAGCACCACCTTGCGGCCGGGCTGCAGCTTCTCGTAGCCGTCATAGGCGGCGAGCGAGAAATTGACGCCGTTGGCGGTAAAGGCGATGCCATCGCCTGACTTGACCAGTTCGCCGCGCAGGAAATTCATGGACGGCGAGCCGATGAAGCCGGCGACGAAGAGATTGCGCGGCTTGTTGTAGATCGTCGTCGGGTCGTCGAGCTGCTGGATGATGCCGCTCTTCATGATGGCGATCCGGTCGGCGAGCGTCAGCGCCTCGATCTGGTCGTGCGTGACATAGATCATCGTGTTCTTCAGCGACTGGTGCAGGCGCTTGATCTCGACGCGCAGTTCCGAGCGCAGCTTGGCGTCGAGGTTCGACAGCGGCTCGTCGAAGAGGAAGACGTCGACATCGCGCACCAGGGCACGGCCGATCGCCACACGCTGGCGCTGGCCGCCGGAAAGCTCGGCCGGCTTGCGCTTCAGAAGCGGCTGGATCTGCAGAATCTCGGAGGCGCGCGCTACGCGCTTGTCGATCTCGGCCTGCGGCACCTTGGCGACGCGAAGGCCGAAGGAAAGGTTCTTTTCGACCGTCATCTGCGGATAAAGCGCATAGGACTGGAACACCATGCCGATGCCGCGGTCCTTCGGCTCTTCCCAGGTGACGTTTTTGCCCTTGATGAAGATCTGCCCTTCCGAGGCGTCAAGCAGCCCGGCGATGCAGTTCAGCAGGGTCGACTTGCCGCAGCCCGACGAGCCGAGCAGCACCAGGAATTCGCCGTCGTTGATGTCGAGGTTCAGGTCCTTGAGCACGCTGACCGCACCGAAGTTCAGCGACAGGTCCTTGATGGAAACACTTGCATTCATGTTCATTGGATCAACCCTTCACTGCACCAGCGGCGATGCCACGGACGAAAAGCCGCCCCGACACGAAATAGACGACGAGCGGCACGAGTCCTGTCAGGATCGTTGCGGCCATGTTGACGTTGTATTCCTTCACGCCTTGGACGGAATTGACGATGTTGTTGAGCTGTACGGTCATCGGATAGGTATCCGGCCGGGTGAAGACCACGCCGAACAGGAAGTCGTTCCAGATGCCGGTCACCTGCAGGATCATCGCGACGACGAAGATCGGCAGCGACATCGGCAGCATGATCTGCAGGAAGATCTGCCAGAAGCCCGCCCCGTCGACACGTGCCGCCTTGAACAGCTCCTCCGGCAAAGACACGAAGTAGTTGCGGAACAGCAGCGTCAGGATCGGCATGCCGAAGATCGAATGGACGATGATGAGCCCGGTGAGCGATCCGTAAATGCCGATTTCGCGCAGGATGATGACGATCGGATAGATCATCACCTGATAGGGAATGAAAGCGCCGATGATGAGGACCGAGAAGAAGAATTCCGATCCCTTGAAGCGCCAGTTCGCCAGCGCATAACCATTGACCGAGGCGATCGCGATGGAAACGACGACCGAGGGTACGGTGATCCGCACCGAGTTCCAGAAACCGCGCGAAAGACCGTCGCAGTTGAGGCCGGTGCAGGCCGTCGCCCAGGCCTTGACCCAGGGTTCGAAGGTGATTTCCATCGGCGGCGCGAAGATGTTGCCGAGCCGGATTTCCGGCATCCCCTTCAGCGAGGTGACGACCATCACGTAAAGCGGGATCAGATAGTAGACGGCGGCCACGAAAAGTGTGCCGTAGACGATGATGTTGCGGGCCGAAACCATCGGCCGCGGCTTTGGTCCGGCCGGACCGGAAACCGTCGACTTCTCGAAGGGAATGTCGCCGCCATTGACGGCCTTGAGAGCGATATTGTCAGCCACGTTTGCGCCCTCCGCCAAATTCCAGATATGCCCAGGGAATGATGATGATCGCTACTGTCACCAACATCATGGTCGAAGCTGCAAAGCCCTGACCGAGATTCTGCGCCTGGAACATGTAATCGTAGACGTATTTCGCCGGCACTTCCGACGCGATGCCCGGACCGCCGCTGGTCTGGGCGACGACGAGGTCGTAGACCTTGACGATGCCGCTGGCGATGATGACGAGTGTGGTGATGAAGACTGGTCGCATCATCGGAATGATGACGAAGAGATAGGTCCGCCACATCGGAATGCCGTCGACGCGGGAAGCCTTCCAGATATCCTCGTCGATGCCGCGAAGCCCTGCGAGCATCAGGCACATCACGAGGCCGGTACCCTGCCAGAGGGCGGCGATCAGCACCCCGTAGATGACGATTTCGGACGTATAGAGCGGATCGAAACTGAAGCTCGTCCATCCCAGCGACCGCACGACCGCCTGCACACCGAATTCCGGGTTCAGGATCCACTGCCACACAAGACCGGTGACGATGAAGGACAGCGCGAAAGGATAGAGGAAGATCGTGCGGAACGTGTTCTCGAAACGGATCTTCTGATCCATGAGAGCCGCCAGCATGAAACCGATGACCAGACTGAAGATCAGCGACAGAATGCCGTAGATCGCCAGGTTCTCGATGGACACGACCCAGCGCGGGGCGGCCCAGAGACGCTGATATTGCTCGATGCCGACGAAGTTCAATCGCGGAAGAAGCTTGGAATTGGTGAAGGAATAAACCACCGTCCAGATCGTGCCACCGAGAAAGATGACCATGGCGGTGAGGATCATGGGGATGGAGGCAATCTTGGAATTCAGATTGCGGAACAATTTAAACGGTCGGCCGGCTTTCGCTTGACCTGTCATTGAGTTTCCTCCTGAAGCACAGTCGCTTCGGTGATCGGGGTCCATCCGAAGACGGCCACCCTTCCCCTCCCTGTCGCAACCGCCATGCAGCCTTGGCGCGATCGTAGCCGGATGTGAGTGCCGTTGCCGGAAGGATCATAGATCAGGGCGGCGCGATCCGATCCTGCAACTGCAGGACCGGATCTGATGGGCTTGAGGGCCGAGGATCAGTCGGCGGCGGCGATGATGTCGGCGAAGCGCTTCTGCGCTGCTTCGGGCGTCATCGTGGTATTGGCGAAGAACTCGGCGAAGAGATCTTCGATCTGCTTTGTCGTATCCGGCGAGGCGAGCTGATCGGAGCTGGTGACGATATTGCCCTTGGCAAGGATTTCGAGACCCTTCTTCATGCAGTCGTTGGCAGCCGAGATATCGACATCACCGCGAACCGGAAGCGAACCCTTCTTCAGGTTGAAGGCAACCTGGGTTTTCGGGTCGAGAAGCGTGGCGGCAAGCACGTCCTGAGCCTTCGCCTTCTCGGCATCCTTCTGGAGCGGGAAGTAGAAGGCGTCACCGCTGGTCGAGATGATCTCGTTCACGCCGAGGCCCGGAAGGCAGGTATAGTCCTTGCCGGCAACCTGCTTGGCGACCTGGAATTCACCCTGCGCCCAGTCACCCATGATCTGGCCGCCGGCCTTGCCGGTGATGACGAGGTTGGTGGCCTGGTTCCAGTCCTGCACGTTGCTGCCCTTGGACATGCGACGCGCATCGTCGGCAGCCTTGAACACCTTGGCGATCTCGGGACCGGCCGCGACTTCGGCATCCTTGTCCTTGAAGACCTTCAGGTAGTTGTCCTTGCCGCCGATGGCGATCATCAGAACGTTGAAGGCGCCGCTTGCCTGCCAGCCCTGGCCGCCGACTGCGAGGGGAATGATGCCGGCCTTTTCCAGGGCCGGAGCGGCAGCGACGAATTCATCCCAGTTTTTCGGAACAGCAACGCCGGCCTTCTCGAAAGCGGCATTCGACAGCCACAGCCACTGCCAGGAGTGGATGTTGACCGGTGCGCAATAGATCTTGCCGTCGATCGTGCAGGAATCGAGCAAGGTCGACGGACGGATGATATCCTTCCATTTGCCTGCGGTCGCCACATCGGTCAGGTCCTTCATGAGGCCGGCCTGGACGAGCTCCTCGGCCTGACGGCCGTGGTTGAACTGGGTTGCGCCCATCGGGTCACCGCCGGTGATACGGCTGATCATGATCGGGCGCGCGGTGCTGCCGGAACCGGCGATTGCGCCGTCCACCCAGTGGTTGCCGGTGGCATCGAATGCCTTTGCCAGCTCGGCCACGGCGGCAGCTTCACCGCCCGAAGTCCACCAATGGGTAACTTCGAGATCGGTCGCCTTTGCGGCGCCAAAAGGAATAGCTACGGAAGCGGCAAGCACAGCCGCCATCATACGGATTTTCATGAGTTCTCCTCCCTCACTGAAACGTTGCCGGAAAAACTTAGAGCAATCGATTTATCCGCGCAACCGCCCGCTCGCAAAATTTTCTGTGAGAGACGCCAATACAGCTTATGCAGGCACTTTCCGGTTCCATCTTTGCTTTATGAGAAAAGCGTAAGCAAGCTGTCTCGCACGTGCATAATGACATTAAACAATTGATTTAATGGTTTTATTTTTTATTAATCTGATAATTTCAACCTTTCTCCATTTCGCGGGCGCAAAAATCGTGGGACCAAAAGGCGATTCAACCAGAGAGGACCACTCTGCAACGTTGATCGGAAAAAGGGCTCGACATTTCTACTGTATCGTTACAGATTGTCCTGCTCAGGGAGGAGAGCTTTTTGAGCGGCGGCATACTTACAGTGCGCCAAAAAGCCTCTATAAGGCGAAGCAAATCGCGCGAGGCGGGCCTAGAGGGATGGAAAACAACGGAAATTTCGGCGGAGCGGCATCCGATTCCGTTCAGCGCGAACGCCCGACACTGAAGACGATCGCCTTCATGACGGGTCTCGGCGTGACGACCGTATCGCGGGCGCTGAAAGATGCACCGGATATCGGCGCTGAAACGAAGGAACGGGTGCGCATGGTCGCCCGCCAGCTCGGCTATCAGCCGAACAGGGCCGGCGTGCGCCTGAGAACCGGCAAGACCAATGTCATTGCGCTAGTGCTCAGTATTGACGAGGAGCTCATGGGCTTTTCCAGCCAGATGGTCTTCGGCATTTCCGAAGTGCTGACCGGCACGCCCTACCATATCGTCGTCACCCCGCATTCGCACAGCAAGGACCCCATGTTGCCGGTGCGCTATATCCTGGAAACGGGCTCTGCCGACGGCGTCATCATCTCGCGCGTCGAGCCTGACGATTCGCGCGTGCGCCTGCTTGCAGAAAGCGGCATGCCCTTCACCACCCACGGCCGCACCGATGGCGGTCTCGTGCATCCCTACCACGACTTCGACAACGAGGCTTACGCCCATCAGGCCGTGCAGAAGCTCGTCCAGCGCGGCCGCAAACGCATCGCCCTGCTCCAGCCGCCGAGCAAGCTCACCTATTACACCCATACCCGCATCGGCTTTCAGACCGGTCTGCACGACTACGGCGCCGAGGAAGTGCCGCTGCGCGTCAATATCGATGCCCCGCTCGCCGAAATCCGCGACGCCGTGGAACAGCTAATGCGCTCGCCAGGCGCACCTGATGGTATCGTCTCCTCCGCAGGAAGCGCCACCATCGCCGTCAACGCCGGCATCGAAGCCGCCGGCAAGCGCCTCGGCCACGATGTCGACCTCGTCTCCAAACAATCCGCCCCGATCCTCAACTGGATCCGCCCGGAGATCATCACGGCTTATGAGGACGTGCGCCATGCCGGCCGCGAGATGGCAAAACAAGTGATTGCGCGGATCGATGGCGTGGATGCGGAGCTGCTGCAGTCCATCAGCAAGCCGGAATGGCCGGCGGGGCGGTAAGCATCCGGAACTGCCGTTGCGCTGGCGGTCAAGCACGGAGAAACGCATGCGGGAAATCGAAATACCGACGGAACGCACGATCCTCCGTTCATTCAGGCCGGAGGATGCTAGCGAGGCCTTTGCCTGCATCTCCCCCGAGATTACCCGTTTCACCGCCTGGGAAGCGCCTGCGAGCGAGGAAGCCTTTGCCGAAGTTTGGCAAAACTGGCTGCCTGCAATGGAAGATGGATCGGAACTCACCCTTGTCCCTCGCAGCCGCGAGGATAGCCGCTGCCTCGGCATTCTCGGCGTACACGCTATCAAATCAGATAGACCGGAGCTCGGAATCTGGCTACGCCGCGATGTGCATGGCAAACGCTTCGGCAATGAGTTGATCGGCGCCGTAGCGAGATGGGTGAGCAAGACTCAGACGGTGCGTTATTTCGAATATCCGGTCGCCGAGGAAAACATCGCCAGCAGGCGGATTGCCGAAGCCTACGGCGGCGAGGTCAGGGAACACCGCCAGAACCGCAAATATGGCTGTGTCGTCTATCACATTCCGCCGATATTGCCATGAACGTGCGTTCTCAGGGTGAGTCGTTTGAGTGTGCGGCCCCCCTCACCCTCCAGAGCTGGTGAAGCCCACTCTCCCCTTAAACCGCCTGATTAAACACCGCCTCGATACGATACCCGTCTGGATCGATCACAAAGGCAGCAAAGTAATTCGGCCCGTAATGCTGCCTCAACCCTGGACCGCCATTGTCGACACCGCCATGCGCAAGTGCCGCCGCATGAAACTCGGTCACCGACTGCCGGTTCGGCGCGGCAAAGGCGAGATGAAAGCCCGCGCCCGGCGCAGCCTGCCCCGCCTGGACCGATTTGATCGCCAGCTTGTCGCCGCCGCCGGGCACGCCGTAGCCGACAGCCTGCTCCTCCTCGCCGGGGCGAATATCCTCCCAGACGCGGACATAGCCAAGCGCGCCGAGGGCGGCGTCGTAGAATCTGGCCGAATGTTCGATATCAACCACGCCGAAAGATGCATGATGAAGCACGTCGCAGACTTCCCCGTTGCAATCAGCCGTATGACGGCAGGATAACAAAAGCCCGGCGCAACGGCCGGGCTCTTCAACTCTATTCCCGCAGGCCTCAGAAAGTCGACGCACCGCTGCCCCAGGGGCCGTGGTGGAAGTCCTTTCCGTCGAGGCGGTCGAAGCCGTGGGCGCCGAAGAAGTCGCGCTGCGCCTGGATAAGGTTGGCAGTGCCGCGGCCCTGGCGGTAGGCATCGAAATAGCTGAGCGCCGAGGCCAGCGCCGGAACCGGCAGGCCGGCGGCCAGTGCTGCGGTCACGACGCGGCGCAGCGCCGGGATCGATTCCTTGACCATGCCGGAGAAGGCCGGCGTGACGATGAGGTTCGCCGCGTCAGGCGCATCGGTAAACGCCTTGGTGATCTCGTCGAGGAACTGCGAGCGGATGATGCAGCCGGCGCGCCAGATACGGGCAATCGTCGGCATCGGCAGCGACCAGTTGAACTCCCTGGAGGCTTCCGCCATGACGGCAAAGCCCTGCGCATAGGCGCCGATCTTGCCGGCAAACAGCGCCAGTTCCAGATCCTTGTTGAAGTCGGGGCCGTAAGCGACCGGGAAGGCGGCACCGAGATCGCCGAAGATCTTTTCGGCGGCGACGCGCTGCTCCTTCATCGACGACAGGCTGCGGGCAGCCACGGCGGCTTCGATGCCGGTCGCCGGAATGCCCATGTTCTGCGCCTCGATCGCCGACCATTTGCCAGTGCCCTTCTGGCCGGCCTTGTCGAGGATCATGTCGACCATCGGCGTCTTGGAGATCGGGTCGGTAGCGGCCAGAACCTTTTCGGAGATTTCGATCAGGTAGGAGTTCAGGCGGCCCTTGTTCCACTCGCCGAAAATACTGGAGATCTCGGAAGCGCTCTTGCCGAGGCCGTCGCGCAGGATGCCGTAGATTTCGGCGATCATCTGCATGTCGGCATATTCGATGCCGTTATGGATCGTCTTGACGAAGTGGCCGGCGCCGTCATTGCCGAGCCAGGCGACGCACGGATCGCCATCATACTTGGCGGCAATCGAGGTCAGGACTTTCTCCACGCGCTTCCAGGAATCCTCCGTGCCGCCGACCATGATCGACGGGCCGTGGCGGGCACCTTCCTCACCCCCAGAAACGCCCATGCCGATGAAGGTCAGGCCGGTGTCCTTGAGGCGTTCGAAGCGGGCAACCGTGTCGCGGAAGTTGGCGTTGCCGGCATCGATCATGATGTCGTTCTTTTCGAGATGCGGGCGCAGCGCTTCCATCTGTTGGTCGACCGGCTCGCCGGCCTTGATCATGATAATGATCGGACGCGGCGGACGGATCGCCTCGACGAACTCCTCGATCGTCTTGCAGGGAATGATCTGCTTCTTCAGATCGCCGGCACTCTCGTAGAATTCATCCGTTTTTTCAGGCGTGCGGTTGAAAACCGCGATCTTGTTGCCCTTTTCCGCAATGTTGAGAGCCAGGTTGGACCCCATGACGGCAAGACCGATCAGTCCGATTTCTGCCTTTTCCACGACAAACCTCCGATGAGTGAAATGGTGCGATGTTGTGGCACTCTCTCGGCCAAACGGCAAGGTCGACGACCGCGATTCAGGTCGAAAAAAGGCTGCCGGAACAGGCTTTTCGAATGGCCATGGAAGCACCATATGCATGTGTTTGGGAGGCCGAAATGACTGCTGTTGCAGCAAGGCAAAGCGATCTCAGGCCGCTGCTCGCAAAGAGAGCCGGGCGCTACCGCGAATATGCGCCCTCGCCTGCACTTGCGCCGCATTTCCGCTGCCTCTGGTCGCATGAGATTCGAACAGCAAGCCCGGTTGCCATCGTGCCGGATGGTTATTGCGACCTGCTTTTCGCAGACAGCCGCCTCTTCGTTGTCGGGCCGGACCGCACCGCTGCCTTCCCGCCGATGACGCCGGGCATGCGCATTGTCGGCGCGCGCTTTGCACCGGGCGCCGGCGCCGCCTGGCTGAAGCTGCCTCTGTCGGAAATCACCGGCCTCTCCGTTCCCCTCAGCGATCTCGCGCCGGAAAAGGCTGCCCTCCTCGCACCGCGCCTGTCCGACTGTCCGGATGAGGCTGCCGCCCTCCCTCTCTTCGCCGCCCTGTTGAGTGAACTGGCAAGGGAAGAAGCGGAGCCAGATCCCGAGGCTCGCCTGATCTTTGCCGCTGCAGACCATGGACCCGGCCGTATCGGCGATCTGCTGCAGAGGCTCGATATCGGCGAACGGCAATTGCGCCGCCGCGCCCACCACCATTTCGGCTACGGTATCAAGACGCTGGAACGCGTCCGTCGGCTGCAGCGTTTCATGGCCTTGTGCCGCGCAAGCGAGACCCTGTCCCTTGCCGCCCTCGCCCTCGAAGCCGGTTTTTCCGACCAGGCCCATATGACCCGAGAGATCGGCGAACTGACGACACTGACACCATCCGCCATGCTCGCTCAATTGACGACCCGCTGACCGTTTTGTTCAAGACGGCCCGTGCCTGCCTGCTAGTCTGACGCAAAGCAAAAGGACAGACCGATGAACACAATGCCCGCCCGCATCGTCCACATCACGATCAAAAGAGACTGGCGCGATGTCTATGATTTCGCCGGCAGGCCGGAGAACATGCCGCTGTGGGCCTCCGGTCTTGCGAGCGGCCTGGAACCCGACGGCGAGGACTGGATCGCCCATGGCCCGCTCGGCATCGTCCGCGTGAGCTTCGTGCCGCCGAACGAATTCGGCGTCATCGACCATACCGTCACGATTGAATCCGGCCTGCGCGTCTATAACGCGCTGCGCATCGTGCCGAATGGCGATGGCTGCGAGGTGATGTTCACGCTGCTGCGCCTGCCCGGGATGACCGACGAACAATTCGCCGCCGACGCCGCCCATGTGCAGAAGGATCTGGCGGCTCTGAAATCGATGATGGAGAAATGAAATGGTCGAGAACGACGCTCAAAATGACCGCCGCATCGACTATGTCGAGTTTAACGTCACCGATATTGGCGCGGCAAAAGCCTTCTACGGCGCGGCCTTCGGCTGGCGCTTCACCGATTACGGGGAGAACTACTGCGAGTTCGACGACGGAAGGCTGAAAGGCGGCTTCACCAATCTCGGCCCGGTGCGTGCCGCAGGCGGCCCGCTCGTCATCCTTTATGCCGAAAAGCTGGAAGATGTGCTGGCAAGCGTCGAAAAGGCCGGCGGCACCATTGCAAAACCGATCACGCCCTTCCCCGGCGGCCGGCGCTTTCATTTTATCGACAAGGACGGCTATGAACTGGGCGTCTGGAGCAAAGACTGAAATCAGGCGTCCGCAGCGCCGAGATTCTGAATGGTGATGAGCGCGCCGATCACCTTCTTCGCTGCGTCGTGGAGCGGCACCATCCGGCAGCGATTGTGCCGCTCATCCCGCGCGTAGGTGTAATCCGCCGGCACGCCGTCGAAGCAGGCGTCGAGCTTCTCCTTCACCTCGTCGGCAAAGCGCTCCTCGCCGATGAACTCGACGATATGACGGCCGATGAGCTGCATGGCATTCTTGCCGAGATGGGCGCAATTGGCGGGATTGGAATAGAGGTAGCGATAA
The DNA here is from genome assembly GCF_018987265.1 of Rhizobium sp. WYJ-E13. Taxonomy (NCBI): domain Bacteria; kingdom Pseudomonadati; phylum Pseudomonadota; class Alphaproteobacteria; order Hyphomicrobiales; family Rhizobiaceae; genus Rhizobium; species Rhizobium sp. WYJ-E13. Next base: position 2,326,401 of record NZ_CP076853.1, read on the forward strand.
TCCTTCGTGAGCACCGCCATGCGGTCCGGCAGCGTCTGCAGGATCGCCGCGTTGAGAAATTGGCCGTTATCGGTATCGGGAATATAGGCGGGCGGCGGCCTGAGCTTCATGTCCGCCGGCAGCGGCACGCGCCAGTCCGGTGCATGGGCGCCGAAATAACGGTCGAGCAGATAGGAGAGCACGGTGGCATATTGCGTCACGAAAGCACTGTCATCGGCATCCTGGCCGATGAGGTAGCTTACAAACTGAAGTTGCATATAGACTTCGATGAGACTGGACGCCCTACATGCGAGGATCGCCTCGACCAGCGGCTGAATATCGCGGTCGAGCGCCTCCACGCGCCCATCGTCCCCTAGCCTTATCGCTTCCTCAATCTGCGCGTAGCGCAAGGAAAAGGCCCTGAACAGCTCAAGCAAGATACCCCCACCATATCCATTTCCTGAGAAACGTTCCGAAACCGATCGAGGCCTATGCTTAATGAAAGATTACGCCTTACGGTAGGCAATTTACGCGCCCTAGTAGAGACGCGTAACATGAACCGTGCTCAGTTTCAACTGAAGCAGACCTGTCGCTTTTCACCGATTATAAATCAGGAGCAAAATGTTACAGGCGGAATCTTACAGGCTGACGGAACGCTTGATATCCCAGCGATCATGATACCACAACCACTGGGCCGGATATTCGCGCACCCAACTCTCCACCTTGTCGTTCATCATTTGGGCCGTCGCGGGAAGGTCCAGATTGCCCTTCTCGTCGCGCGGCACCTCCATCTTCGGCTCGATCTCCAGCCGGTAGCGATTGCCGGGAAGACGGATGCAGCGGGCCGGATAGACCTCGCAATTGAACTGGCGCACCAGCTTCGGCAGCAGCGGATTGGTCTTGGTGTCAAGCCCGAAGAACGTCGTCTTCAACCCGCGGCTGAACTTCTGGTCCACCAGCACGCCCACCCCTTGGCCCGCCTCGAGCTGGCGGGCCAGCGCAAAGGAGGAACCGGCATGCGAGGGCACGAGCTTACCCATACGGCCGCTGCGGAAATCGAAGACCTTCTGCGCGATGTAAGGATTGTTCGGTGGGCGAAAGAGCACGGTCACACTGAGACCGAAGGCGTTGCCCGCAACCGGCAGCAGCTCGAAATTGCCGGTATGGCCGGTAAAGACGATGAAGGGGCGCGGATTGTCCCGCAGGTCCAGGAAGATCGGAATGCCTGAGACCTCCACCCTGCCCGGCTCCGCCCGTTCAGGATCGAAATCGAAGAGCTGGTCGAGGAAGACATATTCGGCCGCAAGCCGGCCCATATTGCCCCAGCTTTCGAGCGCGATCTCTTCGAGCTCCGCATCGCTCTTTTCCGGAAAGGCCCGGCGCAGATTGTAGAGCATCAGCTTGTGGCGCTTCAGCCGCTTGCCGATCTGACGCGTCATCCAGTCGGCAAAGCGCATCGCGCCATCGGCCGGAAAAAGCTTCAGGAAATTCAGGAAGCCGAACATCACCTGCGCCACCAGCCATTGCTGGAAACGCCTGAGCGCCAGAACGATTCTGGTGATGAAAAGCTTCACCCGGTTAGTCCATCTTCAGGATGATCTTGCCGAAGATCTGGCGGCCTTCCATGCGCTCCAGCGCACGATCGATATCGTCGAAGCCGACTTCCGTGTCGATGACGGGATGCACGAGGCCCCGGCCCATCTTCTGCATGGCGTCGGCCATGTTCTCCATGCGGCAGCCGAAGGAGCCGAAGAGCTTCAGCTGCTGCTGGAAGAGCATCATCAGGTTCATCTCGGTCGAGACACCCGAGGTCGAACCGCAGGTGACGAGACGGCCGCCCCGCTTCATGCAGAGCATGGAGCCTGCCCAGGTATCCTTGCCCACATGTTCGAAGACGACGTCGACGCCCTTCTTCTTGGTGAGCTTGCGCACCACGCCTTCGAAGCGGTCGGTGCGGTAGTTGATGACATGATCGGCGCCGAGCGCCTTCGCCTTGTCGATCTTGTCGTCGGAGCCGACGGTGGTAATGACCGTGCAGCCGATCTTCTTGGCAAGCTGGATCGCCGCCGTGCCGATGCCGGAGCCGCCGGCATGCACGAGGATTGTTTCACCGGGTTCGAGCTTGGCATTGTCGAACAGCATATGCTCGACCGTGCCGAAGGTGACGGGCGCAAGCGCTGCCCCGATCGCATCGACACCGGGAGGGGCCGGAACCAGCAGGCGCGCCGGCAGGTTCACCTTTTCCTGCGCGAAGCCGTCGAGATGGAAGCCGTGCACGCCGGAAACATGTTCGCAGAGATTGTCACGGCCTTCGCGGCAGGGACGGCAGAGGCCGCAGGTGCGCGCGCCGTAGATCGACACGAGCTGACCGGGCAGAACATTGGCAACGCCGGGGCCAATCGCTTCGACCACGCCGGAGGCTTCCGCGCCGATGACGAGCGGCATCTTGCGCTTGGCAAAGGCCATGCCGCGCCAGCCCCAGACATCGATATGGTTCAGCGCAACCGCCTTGACGCGCAGCGTCACTTCGCCGGCGGCCGGGGCATCCGGTTCCGGCAGGTCGGTGATCTCAAGCTTGCGGTCATCGATCAGTTGCAAAGCGCGCATGGCAAAACCTCTCGCCTCCGGGGCGTTCTTTTTATCGGTTGATTTGTCGGGAACCGCTTATGCCGGTTCGAGCGCCATGACAAGGCTTGCGTTCTGTCCGCCGAAGCCGAAAGAGTTGGAAAGCACGGCCGAAACCTGGGCTTCCCGCTTCTTATTCGGCACGACGTCGAGAACGATCGACGGATCCGGGTTGTTGTAGTTGATCGTCGGCGGCAGCGTGCCGGTCAGCATCGTCTGCAGCGAGAAGACCGCCTCGACCGCACCGGCTGCGGTCAGCGTATGACCGATCATCGACTTGTTGGACGAGACCGGAATACCGACCAGCTTCTCGCCGAAGACGGCAGACATGGAGCCATATTCCATCTTGTCGTTTTCCGGCGTCGAGGTGCCATGAGCGTTGATATAGCCTATATCGTCCTCGCTCATGCCGGCATCGGCGAGCGCTGCGCGGATCGTCGCGATCGCCGGGCCTCCGTCGGGCGAAGAGCGCGTGCGATGGAAGCTGTCGGCCTTGTCGCCGGCGCCCTTCATGATACCGAGAATTTTAGCACCGCGGGCAACCGCCGATTCCAGCGATTCCAGCACCAGCGTTGCCGCACCTTCGGCGATGACGAAACCGTCGCGATCCTTGCTGAAGGGCTTGGAGGCCTTGGTCGGTTGATCGTTCTGGGTCGAGAGGGCAGAGAGCAGCGAAAAGCGGATCAGCGCTTCCGCACTCAGCGAACCATCGGTCGCAACCGTCAGCGCCCGCTCGGTGCGGCCCTGGCGGATCGCCTCGATGCCGAGCTGGATCGCCGTCACACCCGATGCACAGGCCGTCGACAGCGTGACCGGCAGGCCGCGCGTGCCGAAGCGATCGGAGAGACGCTCGGAAATAGCCCCGAAGAGCGCCGCCTCATGAAAGGCCGGATCGGGGCGCTGGCGCATGGCGGCAAGGAACCGCTCATAGGCGTCACCCGGATGGTCGGCCGCCGGCGAGCGGTCGGCGAGCTCGAAACGGGCGCTCCATTCCGGCTCGATCGGCGGGGCCGCGAGGAACAGCGGGCCGTTGAAATCGCCGGACAGACCGGCGTCGGCGAGCGCTTCGATCGTCGTCTCGCGCGCAAAGGCATAGGAGCGCTCGACGGCGTTCGGCACGGGAATGTCGATGAAATCGACCGTACCGGCAATGCGCGTCGAAAGGCCATCCGTGGGGAAGCGGGTGATCTCGTGAATGCCTGAGGTGCCGGACGAAAGAGCCGACCAATTATCCCTAAGGCCCTGGCCGAGCGAGGTTATGATGCCCATACCGGTGACCGCAACGATCGGACGGCCGAGATGATCCCTATAAGCGGACGCTGTCATTTCAGTCACTCCTCACGCTTCTGCGGAAAGAACGGCGACGCCTTCGCCGCGCTGATGTCCAACGGTTGTGACGACGGCGGCCTTCGTGCCGGCCTTCATCGGTGCTTCATGCGCAGCATCGAAAGGCGGAACCTTGGCCTTGGCATCGATGGCGAGCGCTGCAAGCGCGAGGCCGAGCGTGAACTGCGCCTCGAGCGTGTGACCGGAAACGCCGCCGAAACCGCGGATCGCAGCCCCCGGAAGCTGATGCTCCAGAACCGTCTTTTCGCGGGCGGCAATCTCATGCATGCCGGTCGAGCCGGAGAAGATCGCCGTCCTGTCGGCGGGCAGGTCCGCGGCAGGCTTCAGCAGCTGCTCCATGCGCACTTCGAAATTGCCCGCAGCGCGATTGCCGCGATCACCCTCGACGGCGGCAATCGTCGCATAGATATGCGCGCCGCGCCCTTCGGCATGCTTGCGCGATTCCAGCACCAGGAAGGCACCGGCAGAACCCAGGATTATGCCCCCGCCTTCAAGGCCAGCGCGCGACCAGAGCGGCGCCCATTCGCCACGCGTATTGGCGCCGATCGCTTCCGTCAGCAGGATCATGTCCTGGCGCTCGGCAGCAAAGGCGCCGCCGACAAGCGCATGGGTGGATTCGCCCGACTTGATGCGCCAGAAGGCCGTCTCGACCGCGGAAACGCCGGACGCTTCCTCGCCCATGAAGGTGCGCGAGGAACCGGTGACCTTATGAACAATGGAGATATTGCCGGCAAGCAGGTTGGAAAGCTGCGCCAGGAACAGTGTCGGACGCAGTTCCGTCGTCAGCTTTTCGTTCAGCAGCAACTCGCGGTCGTTACGCTTCAGCCCCTCGTCGACGATCAGCGTATCGACATTGATGTCGCGCTCGCCGCCCCCGGCCGCCACGATCATGTCCATCGTACCGCAGGCTTCGAGATCGTCCTTGAAACCGGCATCGTCGAGCGCAAGACCCGCGGTGAAGACGCCGATCCGCTGCCAGTTTTCCATCTGGCGCTGATCGCCGCGCTTGGCGATCTGCTGCGACCAGTCGATCTCGGGAAGCGGATGAACCGGATAGGGCTTGAACTTCTCGGTCTCGACGACCGGATCAGGTGCGCGGTCAGCGGTCAGCAGCGCGATATGCGCATCCTTGCCGACACCCTGACAGGTCACGATGCCGATGCCGGATATGACGACGTCATTGGCGGCCTTGCTCATTATTTACTCCCCTGGGCGTTGGCCCCCTGCGCAGCGATGGCGGCCATCAGGCCCACCTCTTCAGCACGTTTCCTAACGATATCGCCGAGCGGAATCTCGCTGAAATTCATGGTGCGCAGTTTCAGCTGCGCATCGCAGACCTTCTTGCCGCCGCTGGTGATCTTTGCCTTGGTGACGGCAAAACCGGAGCCGTCATGTTCGAGGAAGGCCTCGATGTCGAGCACCGCTTCCGGCTCGACGAAGGTGCGCATCTTGGCGCCGTCGACCGACATCAGGAAGGGCATGGATGTAAAATCAGTGGCGGCCAGCACCAGCATGCCGGATGCCTGCGCCATGGTTTCGATGAGAAGCACGCCGGGAACGAGCGGCATGCCCGGGAAATGCCCCTCGAAGACGGGGCTCTTGGCCGGCACCACCGAGCGCGCAGCGAGCGTACGCTTCTCAAGGTCCACCGCCTCGACATGGTCAATCATCTGGAAATATTCCAGCAGCATCAGTCTTCTCCGGCGCGACGGACAAAAGCCCGTCGGAAGGCCTACTTAGGAACAAAATCGCCCGGCCGCCATATCAACGGCGGCAGGGCGTGAAAAAAACACGATGACGTTGCTTCAAGCCTTGGCGGCGCGCAACTCGTCGATCTTGGCACAGAGGTTCTTCAGCACGAAATATTCCTCGGTGGAAACCTTGCCCTCGTTGACTTCCTGAGTCCACTTTTCGAGCGGAATCTTGATGCCGAATTCCTTGTCGATGGCGAAAACGATATCGAGGAAGTCGAGGCTGTCGATACCGAGGTCGTCGATCGTGTGGCTTTCCGGCGTGATCGTTGCGCGGTCGATCTCGCTGGTTTCAGCAATGATGTCGGCAACTTTATCGAATGTAGCGGTCACTCGCTCTACCTCTTGGAAATGAAGATTCTCCTCCTCATAGGCAAATCCATTTCAAAAGCCAATGCTTTCGTCCCGGTTGTAAACCAATTTGGCGGGAAGGTGTTGCCCAAACAGCAATGGAACGGCACCCTTTGGCCTGCGACAGATGGGCATCGAAGCGCGAGGCGATCAACCGGCTAAAAGCTTTTTTCGACTTCCGCAATCGCGAAAGCATCCATCTCGACGCTGAGACAGCGCTGATCTTGGGCTGCAATGTAGCCCTGCCGCCGATATCGGCGGCTCAGTTTGATCTGGATCAAATAGGCATCGGGTCGGGTTGATAAACATCAAGACGCAGACGCAAGAAATCGGGATAGATGACTTTGGGGCCGAAGCGTAACACAGACACGCAGGCTGCATAGTCGGATCGGGGCATCGAACATGGACATCGCGCGCAGTGAAGATCCTGACATAAATATCCCAGCGACCTGCCGCGTCTGCGAGGCACGCCAAGGTGTCGTCTGCAGCGCGCTGACGGCTGCACAACTGCGTGAACTCTGCCGGCATTCGACCCGCCGCAAACTCGATTCCGGCTGCGAGATCGTCGCCCAGGGCGAAGAGGTCTCCTCCTATTCCAACATCATGAATGGCGTCGTGAAGCTCTGCAAGGTGATGTCGGACGGGCGCCAGCAGATCGTCGGCCTGCAATTCGCGCCTGACTTCATCGGCCGCCCCTTCGTGCCGGAGAGCACCCTGTCGGCCGAAGCGGCCACGCCGACGGAAATCTGCGTCATCCCCCGCGGACTGCTGGACCGGATGATATCGGATACGCCGGAGCTGCAGCATAACCTGCATGCCCAGGCGCTGAAGGAACTGGATGCGGCGCGGGAGTGGATGCTGACGCTCGGCCGTCGCACGGCCCAGGAAAAGGTCGCAAGCCTTCTCTATCTCGTCGCCACGCATGCCGAGCCGGAAACGACCAGCAGCACAGCTTTCGACCTGCCGCTCTCACGCGCCGAGATCGCCGATTTTCTGGGGCTGACGATCGAAACCGTCAGCCGCCAGATGACGAAACTGCGCAAGCGGGGCGTCATCCGCATCGAGAACAACCGTCATATCGTCGTTCGCGATATGGATGAGCTGGAGCGCCTAGTTACTGCCTGATTTGATTACTGCGTGATCACCACGCGGGTATTGGCAAGGCCATTTTCCTGCGTCATCGAGAAAAACTGTGCCGCATTGTTCGGATCGAGGCGCACACAGCCATGCGAGGCCGGTGTGCCGAGCCGCTTGCGGTCGAAAGTGGCATGAACGGCATAACCGCCGTTGAAGAACACGGCAAACGGCATCGGCGCATTGTCGTATTTCTTAGAGCGGTGATCGCGAGACAGCCACTTGGCGCTCCAGGAACCGGTCGGCGTGGAATAACCCTTGCGCGCCGTGGAAACCTTCCAGCGATACTTCACCCAACCGTTCTCGGTCACGGTCATCGTCTGCTTGCTGAGACTGATATTGGCGACCAGCGTAGCCGCCTCGGCGGCAACGGGAGAAAATTGCAGCAATAATACTGCGGTCGCAGCCGCAAAAAACGTCTTCATGGTCGTCCCTCTATCGAACCTTTAAAGGCTTATTGTCGTCAACGAGGGAAGAGACTACAGCAATACTTGTTATTTTGCTTTAAGACGAATGGTAATCACATTTTTAACAGATGAGGGCGAATTGCGGCATGCGATGTCACTCTGGAAAACCGGCCTTGCGGTATCCATCGACGAAATGCGCAAGTGTCGCGGCATCGCGGAACGGCTCCGTTTCCGCCCAATGACTGATGGTGAATTGCGGGTTGGCGACGAGGAACAGGGCGACCTCTGCGCGCGCCTCATCGAGCCGGCCGAGCTGCGCAAGGCCCGCCGCCAGGAAACGGCGTGAACTGGTGCGATAAGTCTCTTCCCGGCGCAGCGTCTCGACAACGGCGTCGTAGTTACCATCAGCATATTGGGCCTGGCCGAGCGTCAGATAGTACCAGCTTGCCGGAAACGGGTTCAGCCGGAACGCCTTGCCGATATGCTGAAGACCCTCGTCGGTCCGCCCGGCGAGCACGGCGATGTCAGACATGGCCGCCCATGTATCGGCCTCGTTCGGATCGAGCGCGATCGCTTTTTCGAATTCCGCATCGGCCTCGGCAAAATGGCGCTCATAGGCCAGCAGGTAAGCCAGCACCCATCGGCAGCCGGCATCGTTAGGATCGAGCGCAACAGCCTTGCGCGCCAATCCCAGGGCCACGCTGCGGTCTTCCTCCGTCGGCCCGCCGCTATGCACCCAGCCCATCCAGTGGTTCAGCGCCAGCCAGCGATGCGCCTCGGCATAATCGGGATCGAGCGAAATTGCCCGCGTCAGCATCAGCTGCGTTTCCCGCGCCGTTTGCGGCGCATCATCCATCAGCGTGCGCGCCCGCACGCAGAGATCGTAAGCCTCGAGATTTTTCGGCCGATTGCGCGGCGGCGGCGGGCGCAGCCGGCCGAGCAGCGCCTCGACGATCCTGCCGGTGACTTCGTCCTGAACCGCAAAAATATCGTCCAGGCTGCGATCGAAACGCTCCGCCCACAGATGCTCGCCCGTCAGCACATCGACCAGCCGGGCATTGATGCGCACACGCCCGGCAGCACGCCTTGCGCTGCCGTCCAGCAGATAACGCACGCCGAGCTCCTCGGCGATATCACGCACATCCATCGCCTTTCCCTTGTAGGAAAAGGCCGAATTGCGGGCGATGACGAACAGGCCCGGTATCCGCGACAGATCGGTGATCAGGTCCTCGGTCAGGCCATCGGCAAAGAAGTCCTGCCCGGGATCGCTGCCAACGAAGGGCAGCACCGCAATCGACGGCTTGTCGGGCAGCGGCAGCGATTTTCGCCTCGCACCGGCGAACTGCCTGACCGCCCCCGTGAAGCGATAGCCGATGCGCGGAACCGTGGAGATCCACTCCCCGCCATCCCCGGCCGGCCCCAGCAGCTTGCGCAACTGTGCGATCTGGACTGTGAGATTGCCCTCCTCGACCGCCATGCCCGCCCAGGCCGCATCCATCAGTTCGGCCTTACCGAGGATTTCGCCAGGCCGCCCGACAAGCGCAGCAAGCAGTCTGACCCCGCGATGGCCGACGGCAACGGGATCATCGTTCCGAAGAAGCGTTCCCGCATCCGGATCAAGCACGAATGGACCAAAGGCAAAACGCGCTCCCTGCATGGCGCGTATCCTAGAGATTTTCCAGTGCGGTTGAAACCTTGCCAGCGATGATGCCGTTATGCTGGGGGGAAAGCACCCGGCTTCAGTCCTGCCTGACAATGGCGCCGATCGCGTTGACGAGCAGGCGGGATGCCGTCAGCGCCGACAGGCCGTCAATGTCGGCCGGAGGATAAAGCTCCACAAGGTCGAAGCCGGCAATGCGCGCCCGTCTGCCAAGGCCGGCGATCAGGTCGATCACCTGCGTGTAGGTAAGCCCGCCCGGTGTGCGCGCCGCTACCCCCGGCATGATGCCGGGATCGAGGCCGTCGCAATCGAGCGTGACGACCACTTGCGCTCCCTCGGGAATATGCAGCAAGGCGGCTTCGACGCCGGCGGCGTGGATCTCGCGGGCGGTAACGAGATGGCTGCCATAGCGCAGCGCCGCTTCGATCTCGCTCAGGCGTGCGCTGCCCACGCCGCGCATGCCGACCTGCACGATGCCGGCGACGTGCGGCATCTCGCTGACCCTTCGCATCGGGTTCGAATAGCCATAGCGCTCGCCATGGAGTTCGTCGCGCCAGTCGATATGGGCATCGATCTGCAGGACCCAGACAGGCCCGTGATCCGTAAAGCCCGCAAGGAAGGGAATGGGCACGGAATCGTCGCCGCCGATCAGGATCGGCACGGCGGGCAAGGCCAGGACCTCGCGCGTCTTCGCCTCGATCCGCATCCGGTTGCCTTCATTGTCGTGCATGGTGGTCCCGATATCGCCGGCGTCGATGCAGGAGACCGGCTTGCCGGCAAAGAGCGGGCCGCCGAGGTCGAAATCCCAATGCTCGATGAGATCAGCATCGTCCTGGCTCGCAGCGCGGATGGCGCCGGCGGCGAGCGCATAGCCGCTGCTGTCCTTGCCGGGATAGGTGCTGCCGTGGGCGGCGGAGAAGATCACCGCTTGCGGCGTGCAGCCATCGCCCAGGCGATCGGGAAGGCCGAGAAAGGAAGATGAACCAGTCATGTCTTTTTGTCCCGATGGGTCACGCCGACACCATCGTATCGGTGGCCAGAAACTCCTCTAGCGCCTTCAGCAATGCCGTCCATCCATGCTTGCGGCCTTCGGCGCCGTCGCTTGGCGGAATGACGCACATCTGTTCGGTATAGGTCAATCGGGTGCCGCCACCGTAGTCCGCAAAGACGACGGTGGCGAGCGACACTGAATGGATTCTCCCATTCAGCGCCATCGAATAGGCAAAGACGATCCGCTCACGGTCTGCGATCTCGAAATACCGGGTTTCGTTGGTATGCGTGCCCATATCCGAGACATGCGTGAGATGCTCGGCCCCGCCTGGCCAGAACTCCAGTTTGGTCATGCCCTGGCCGAGCCACGCTTTTTTCTTTTCCATCAACGCCCAGGCAGACCACACATGGTCGCGGCAATTCGGCAGGATACGTTCGATCACGATCGTTTCATGAACTTGCTTTGGATTTGTCATCTCATTGCTCCTGATTAAGAAACGTGGCCAGGCGATCGAGACGGCCTTCCAGGGCCCGGCGATGCTCGTGCACCCATGTTTCGACCCAACTCAGTGCATCCGGCGCGAGACTGACGGTTCGAACCCTGCCCGATTTGACCGACGTTACAAGCTCGGCCTCTTCGAGAACCCGCAGGTGTTTGAGAAAGGAAGGACGCGCCAGATCAAAGGGTTCGGACAACTCGGAGACTGACGCAGGCCCCTTCACAAGTCTTTCGACGACCGCGAGCCGCGTCGGATCGGAGAGAGCGCCAAAGAGGCGTGGCAAGTTTGGTTCATACGTAGCCATATGGCTACGTAACCACGGGGAGGCCCCACTGTCAACATAGGTAGCCAGATGGATACCTTTTCGACGGCTTTGGAAATTTTTGAGAACTTTTTGGGAGCGCTTAATTACGGCACTCGCCGCATCCTCCAGACTCCGGTCTCGTTCGAAGTCGAAGGTTCTAAACCTTCAAACCTGATGGAGGTTATCATGAGCGATTGCTGCACTCCTGCATGCGCCTCGCATCGCAGACCGTCGCACAGGCATCATGGCCTGATCGCCCTGCGAAGCGTGATCGTACGCTGGTTCTGGCGCATCCACATCCGCCGGGAGCGGAAACAAAGGTCGAAGATCAGCCCCGCCCTGCTCGATGACATCGGCCTGACGCAGCAGCAGGCAGGGTCAGAGGCCACTGGGTTCTTCTGGCACGTATAAGGCAAATGCCGCGATGACAGACGATCGCCAGTTTCTCCGAGCCGCAACAATCGACCGGCCCGCCACGACATCGCCGCAGGGCGCGCGCCTCCCATGGGCCGCGATGGCAGGCATCATCGCGACCGTCTCCGTCTTTGCAATGGCGCAGGGACTCACCTATCCCCTTCTGAGCTTCACCCTCGAGCGGCAGGGCATACCATCCGGCCTGATCGGCCTGTCGGCGGCGATGACACCAACCGGCTTCATCGTCTCGGCCCCCTTCATTCCCGCCCTGTCGCGCCGCTGCGGCGCAATCAGGCTTGCCATCCTCTGCTCGATCCTCGCGGCACTGAGCCTGATCGCCATTGCCGCGATACAAAATATCTGGGCCTGGATGCCGCTGCGCTTCCTGCTCGGCTTCTTCGCCAACCCGCTTTACGTCATCAGCGAGACCTGGCTGCTCTCGCTCACGCCCGCAGCGCGCCGGGGCCGGATCATGGGCCTTTATTCCTCGATCGTGTCAGGAGGCTTTGCCATCGGCCCGCTTTCGCTCGGCCTCGCCGGCACCGAAGGCTGGCCGCCCTTCCTGATCGGCATAGCAGCCTTCCTTGCCTGCGGCCTGATCGTGCTTGCGGTCACCCCTCGCCTGCCGGACATGCCGCGAGAAGGCGAAGCCACATCGGTCGGTGGTTTCTTCAGGCTGGCGCCGCTCCTGCTCTTTGCCGTTTTCGTCGCCGCTGGTTTCGAGCAGATCCTGCTCGCCCTCTTCGCCGTCTACGGCGCCGCCCTCGACAGCGCCGAACAGCGTATCGCCTCGCTGATTACCTGTTTCATCGCAGGCAATGCCATGCTGCAGATCGTGCTCGGCCGCATCGCCGAAAACCTCGGCTCGCGCCGCACCCTGCTCCGCTGCGTCCTCGCCTGCCTCGCCGGCTGCCTGCTTTTTCCAGTCGTCTTCGACACCTGGCTCATCTGGCCACTGGTCTTCATCTGGGGCGGCGTCTCCTTCGGCATCTACACCCTGTCGCTGATCCAGCTCGGCGAGCGCTTCACCGGCCAGTCCCTCATCGCCGGCAACGCCGCCTTCGCCCTGGTCTGGGGCCTCGGCGGCATCCTCGGCTCGCCCGCGACGGGTGTTGCGATGCAGATGATAGGCCACCAGGGCCTGCCGCTGTCGCTCGGCCTGCTGAGCGGTGCACTGTCGATACTGCTGATGACGAAGACGCGTCGTGGCTGACAGCGAACCTAAAGCAGGCAGACGAAGGCCACGAAGGCGAGCAGCGTCAGCGCCATGCAACTCGCCTGGAAGACCGAGATCCCGTCCTCGACATCATCAGCCGTCGCCACATCCCGGCCCGTGCCGTTGATCATCGGCTCGCGCACGACCATGCCCGAATAGACGCGCGGGCCGGCAAGCTGGAGATCGAGCGCGCCTGCCATCGCCGCTTCCGGACGGCCGGAGTTCGGCGAGCGATGCAGCTTGCCGTCGCGGATGCCGACACGGAAGGACTCGTGGAAGGCCGATGTGCCACGGCGGATGCCGGCGCCGACGGCGATCAGCAGAATGGAAAGACGGGCAGCCGGCCAGTTGGCGATATCGTCGAGACGGGCCGAGGCCCAGCCGAAATCGACATATTTTTCCGACCGGTGGCCGATCATCGAATCCGCCGTGTTCAGCATCTTGTAGAAGAACAGGCCCGGCAGGCCGAAGATCGCGTACCAGAGCGCAGGTGCGACGACGCCATCGGAGAAATTCTCGGCGAGGCTCTCGATCGCCGCGCGACAGACGCCTGGCTCATCCAGCGTTTCCGGATCGCGCCCGACGATGCGCGACACCGCCTTGCGCCCGCCGACGAGGCCCTCGCTCTTCAGTGCCGTGGCAACCGCCGCGACATGGTCCGACAGGCTCTTCTGCGCCAGGAAGATCGCCACGCAGAAGACTTCGAGCAGGATGCCGACCGGGCCGAAGAGCATGAGGAACCAGTGCAGCACCAGACCGGTGACCACAGCAAGCGTCGAAAGCGCGAGGAGCGCCACCACGCCATTCTGCTTGCGCTGCGCCTTGCTCAGGCTCTCGCGGTTGAAATGCTGGTCGAAATAGCCGATCGCCCGGCCGAAGATTGCAACCGGATGCGGCACGCGCATCCACAGCCATTGCGGATCGCCGATGATGCGGTCGAGCAGCAGCGCCAGAACCAGCACGAGAAAATGTTCATCCAAACTCATCGCTCAAAGCTCCGAAGGGCCGCAGCCAGTCTCGCATCATCAGCAGCGTCGGGTGTTAGGCCGAAGCGCAGCCAGTCCGGCGCGTAATCGAACCGGCGGACGAGAATATGATGGCGGCAGAGAGTCGTGTAAATGTCGCTGGCCTTGACGTCGGCAACAAGCGTGAAAAGCGGCGAGCCGCCCGCAACGGCAAGGCCGGCGCCGGCAAGAACGGCATGAAGGGCAGCCTGGCGCTCTGCAATCGAGCCGGCAATCGCGGAGACATCCGAATTCAGCAGCGAACCGGCAAGCGACAGCGCCGGCCCCGATACCGCCCAGGGACCGAGCCAGTCCTCGAAGCGAGCGAGAATATCGCCCCGCGCAATGGCAAAGCCGAGCCTCAGTCCCGCAAGCCCGAAGAACTTGCCGAAGGAGCGGAAAATGATGAGGTTCGAAAGCCCTGACGCTCGGGGCGCAAGGCTCGCCTCCGGGCTGGTATCGCCGAACGCCTCGTCGACCACGAGAAAGCCGCCACCCGCCTTCAGCCGCTCGTGCAGCGCTTCCAGCCTGTCGGCAGTCTGTATCCGGCCATCCGGATTATTCGGATTGACGACGACGGCCAGCCCATGCTCCGGGCCGATATCCTCGATATCGCCGACCGCATCGACAGCAAAACCCGCGGCACCAAAGGCGCGCGCATATTCCCCATAGGTCGGCGACAGGATCGCAACTTTTCTGTCCCGCTTAACGAGCCGCGGCAGAAGCTGGATGATCGATTGCGTGCCTGGGACCGGAAGCGGCAGGATCGCGTCGCTGCGATAATGATCCCGCGCCGCATGCCGCGCCGACTCGATCAGATGCCGGTCGGGCAGCCGATGCCACACCCTTGCGGGGATCTCCGGCAACGCTACCGGATTGGGATTGATGCCGGTGGAGAGATCCAGCCAGTCCTCCAACCGACCGCCGAAGCTTGCTGCCGCTGCGGTAATGCCGCCGCCATGCATGATCGGCGCATTCATGCGGCAGCTCCGGCAAGATCGATCAGATGCATGTAGGAGCCGGCCACCTGCCCGCGCCTCAAGCCTGCGGCGCCGAGATCGTTGCCGAGCGCATCCTGCGTGGCAAACAGCCGATCGGCCTCGCCTTCGGAAACGATGGTCGAATAGTGGAATTCATGCGCCGTCATCGGCTTGTCGAAGAAGGAGCCTTCGAGCGGCGTCACGCGCCGATAGCCGAGATGCCGCATGCGCGTCTCATAGCTGGTGACGACCGGCAGCAGGCCGAGCATTTCATGGCGCGCGCCTCCCCCGTCGATCAGCCCGTCGCCGAGCACCATATAGCCGCCGCATTCGCCATAGATGCGCACGCCCCGCGCTGCCGCAGCCTTCATCGCCACGGCAAAATTCTGCGCGGCCGAGAGCTTGCCGGCATGCAGCTCGGGATATCCGCCCGGCAGATAGATCGCATCGGCACTCTCTGCCGGCCCCTCATCCGCCAGCGGCGAAAAGAAGGAAATCTCCGCCCCTCGCCGCCGCCAGCCGAGCAGCATATGCTCGTAGCAGAAGGCGAAGGCGATATCGCGGGCAACGGCGATATGCCGGCCGAAGGGCATCAACCGGGCAATATTGGCAGCCGATGGCCGGTTCATGCCCTGCCGCGCGATACGCATCAGGAATTCGAAATTGCACTCTTCGGCAACGGCATTGGCGGCATAATCGATGAACGCGTCGAGCGCCGCATGCTCGCCCGCCTGCACCAGCCCGAGATGCCGCTCCGGCAGGGCAAGCATCGCATCCTTGCGGATGACGGCGACAACAGGCATGCGAATCTTGTCAAGCGCCTGCCGCAGCATCGACTCGTGCCGGTCGCTGCCGACCTTGTTAAGGATGACGCCGGCGATACGCACATCGGCACGGAAACCAGCAAAGCCGCTGACGAGCGGCGCCACCGACTGCGACAGTCGCGAGGCATCGACGACGAGCACCACCGAAAGCCCGAGTTGGGCTGCAAGATCGGCCGCCGTGCCGCGCCCGTCTACCGCACCGTCGAATAGGCCCATCATGCCTTCGACGAGCAGCACCCGGTCGCCGGAGCGGTGCAGCGTCGCATTGGCCGAAATCAGCTCCGGCCGCATGCCCCAGGGATCGAAATTCAGGCAGAGCGTGCCGCTTGCCGCTGCGTGAAAGGCCGGGTCGATATAATCAGGCCCGGCCTTGCCAGGCGCCACCGCCACGCCGCGATTGCGCAGCGCCCGAAGCAGCCCGAGTGTCACCGTCGTCTTGCCGGAACCGGAGGATGGTGCGGCGATCAGCAACCCGCTCACGCTGTCTCCCTCCCTTGCCCGCCGGCCTGTCGAAAAGGATCGGGCTGCAGCCGCCGTCCGCCAAGCGCACCAAGCCAGTCGAGCGAGGCCCGCAGCCGTACCACTTCGCCGACGACGACGATCGCCGGCGGCTCCAGCCCGGAGGCGGCAACGGCAACGACCGCTTCGCCAAGCGTCGTTTCCAGCACCTGCTGGTCGCCGGTCGCCGCATTGCACACGAAGGCGACGGGCTCCGAGGCCGAACGGCCGGACGCAATGAGATTGGCGCTGATCTGGGCGATATGTTTCATCGCCATATACATGACGATAACAGGCGAGCCCTTGCCGATCGCCTCCCAATTGATCGCATCAGGCACGATGCCGGAGGAATCATGACCGGTGAGGAAGGTCACCGCATGGTTGATCTCCCGATGCGTCACCGGAATACCGGCATAAGCAAGCCCGCCGATCCCTGCGGTAATGCCCGGCACGATGCGGAACGGGATATTGTACTCGACCAGCGTCAGCGCCTCTTCCCCACCGCGTCCGAAGACGAAGGGATCGCCGCCCTTCAGCCGCAGCACGCGCTTTCCGGCCCGCGCCAGCTCCACCAGTCTCAGAGAAATATCCCGCTGCTTGGCCGAGGGCTTGCCGCCGCGTTTTCCGGCATATTCGAGCTCGGCGCCAGAGCGTGCGAGTTTCAGGCATTCCTCATTGACCAGCGCGTCATGGATGATCACATCGGCCTCGGTGAGCCCCTTGGCAGCAAGGAGCGTCAGCAGGCCCGGATCGCCCGGACCGGCGCCAACAAGCCAGACGCTGCCCGGCTCCAGCGCCGGCAGATATGAGAATGCGCTATCAATCATCCCGCTGATCTAGGCCCGGCTGATGACGAGGTCAACGGCATCAGAGGTCGCGCACCGGAAGTTGACGAAACGGAGTTGAATCAACTCCGGAAGAAGCGGAATCAATTCCCAAAGAAATCCTGACAAGCGATTGAACGAAGCCGCTTTCGCGGCATTTGGAGCGTGGGATTTGCATGATGCGCTTCTGATTTGAAGGATTGGGCTGTTTTAGCCCAACCTTTAAACAGGAGATGACGATGACAGAGATAAGCCCGCTACGCCGGCGCATGATCGATGACATGACGATCCGCAATCTTTCGCCAGCGACGCAACGATCGTATTTGCATGCGGTGACCAAGTTCTCGCGTTATTTCGGGCGATCGCCAGACCGTCTTGGACTGGAAGACGTGCGCGCGTTTCAGGTGCATCTGGTGTCGTCGGGCCTATCATGGCCGGCCTTGAACCAGACAGTTTGTGCCCTGCGGTTCTTCTTTGGCGTCACGCTTGGTCATGCCGAGATACCGGAGCGCATTGCCTATGCCCGGACACCGGCCAAGCTGCCGACGATCCTCAGCGGCGACGAGATCGTGCGGTTTCTGGAAGCGGTTCCAAGCCTGAGGACCCGCACCGCACTGACGACCGCTTATGCGGCGGGGCTGCGCGCCTCGGAAGCTGTCCATCTCAAAGTCCGCAACATTGATGGCGAACGCGGTATCATCCGCGTCGAGCATGGCAAGGGCGGAAAGGATCGCAACGTCATGCTGTCAGCGCAGTTGCTCGCGATCCTGCGGGTCTATTGGCGGCTGGCGAGACCCGAGGTCTGGCTGTTCCCGGGCCGGGACGAGACCAAGCCCATCGACGTCCAGGTTCTGTATTCTGCCTGCCGTTCGGCGTGTGCCGCGGCCGGTATCGACAAAAGGGTAACGGTGCATACGCTGCGCCACAGCTTTGCCACCCATCTTCTGGAAAGCGGAACCGACATCCGCATCATCCAGGTTTTGCTCGGCCACAACAATCTGTCTACCACGGCACGCTACACGAAGGTTTCCAATACCCTGATCCGCAGCACGACCAGCCCGCTCGACCGGCTGACACTGGAGGTGGTGCCGCCAAGCTGAGTAAGCTTCGCCATGGCGGCGGGACTGGAGGTGGCGGACATTTTTCGCCGCCACGGGGAAAGATATCGTCAAGCCCACGACACCCATCTCGGGCGTGTCGAACGCCGGGTGATGAGCGCCGTCGAGATGTGCCGGACCGCTCGGCTGGGCGGGCATGTCCAGCAATGTCAGGACTGCGCGGCGTTGCGCATCGCCTATAATTCCTGTCGCAACCGGCATTGCCCGAAGTGCCAGGGACAGGCGAGCCGTGACTGGCTCGCCGCGCGGCAGGCCGATCTTCTGCCGGTCGGCTATTTCCATGTCGTGTTCACCTTGCCGCAAGAGATTGCGGCTATCGCTTTCCAGAACAAGGCGGTCGTCTATGCGATCCTGTTTCGCGCCGTCGCCGAGACGTTGCGCAAGCTTGCTGCCGATCCCAGGCATCTGGGTGCAGAGATCGGCTTCATCGCGGTGCTACACTCCTGGGGGCAGAACCTCCATTATCACCCGCATATCCATTGCATCGTGCCGGGCGGTGGATTGTCGGCGGACCAGTCCCGCTGGGTGGCTTGCCGGACAAGCTTCTTCATGCCCGTGCGGGTCCTGTCATGCCTGTTCAGGCGGTTGTTTCTTGAAGAGCTGAAGCAGGCCTACGACCTGGACCAGCTTCAGTTCTTCGGCGACATCGCCGGCCTGGCCAGTCCGGCCGCATTCAACCGCATGGTCAAAGAAGCGCGGCGTGTCGGCTGGATCGTCTATGCCAAGCCGCCCTTTGCCGGACCCGAACAGGTGCTGGCCTATCTCGGTCGCTATACCCATCGCATCGCCATCTCCAATTCCCGCCTCGTCAGCATCGATGGCGATCGAGTCACATTCCGATGGAAGGATTATCGAACGGGCGGCAAGCAAAAGGTAATGACACTCGATGCCCATGAGTTCATCCGCCGTTTCCTGCTTCACACCGTTCCGGACGGCTTTCATCGCATTCGTCATTACGGCCTGCTTGCCAATGGCCATCGGCAACTGAAGCTGGACCTGTGCCGAAGCCTGCTCGACGTCCCGCCGCCGGAACACCCGGTCGAAGAACCGGACGCAAAGCCACCGCCTTTGCGGCACCGCTGCTCCTGTTGCGGCGGCGCCGTTAAGATCATCGGCGCGTGGACTCCAATGTCGCCGGTCTGCCGACCAGCATGGAACGACAGTTCATGATCATATCACGGGCGGCATCATTGCAACGATCAGCGTCGGCATGCCGAAGAGCCGCGGGGCGAGTGCTTTGGCCCATCGTGCCCGAACGACGATTCGGTCGATGCAAACCAGCCGACAGGCGCGGCAAAGACACCGCAAATGCCGGCAAGAAACTCCTTCCAGACCTGTCCACGAGCTCCGGCAAGGCTCAACTCTGCAAAACGCCATCCACCGCTTCGGCTAAATCCCCATAGTGCCAAACAACCCGCGCCTTCGCTCAATCCGGCTTCAATGAGGTCCGATCAGTGAATGCCGCACGCACAGCGCCCGGACCTCACAGAACCCTCCAGATTGATTGGACTCCAAAATAGAAAATGGGCCAACCGCAGAACACGCAGCCGGCCCGTTGACACCATCAGACCCGCAGAAGCGTCTCGCGGATCAAACCGATCACCTTTTCCGACTCGATGCCGGTGGCAACGCTCTGGCTCGGCAGGCCATCCCAGTGACCCGGCGGGAAGTGGCGGCCATCCGGCTTGACGACCGTCTGGCCGTCGGCAATGCCGCCACAGACGACGCGCACTGCGCCCGTGATCGTCTTGAACAGTTCCGGTGCCACGACATAGACGCTGGCGCAGCTGTCATGCACCATCATGCCGTCTTCGACCGCATGCTTGTAGAAGTCGATATAGGACTGCGAAAGCGTGTTGAGCTGCTTGACTGCCTTGTCGCCCTTGGCCGCCATATCGCCCAAATAGCTGCGGCTCATCGTGGTGATCGCCGTGACATCGAGACCGATGACGACGACCTTCCACGGCGCGGTCAGCACGATATCAGCCGCTTCCGGATCGCCGTGAATATTGGCTTCGGCAACCGGCGAGACATTGCCGGGCAGATAGAAATTGCCGCCCATGATGACGACGTCCTTCACGAGGCTGGCAATCTCGGGATCTTCCTTCAGCGCCAAGGCCAGGTTCGTCATGCGGCCGACGGCGACCAGCCTCACCTCGCCCGGATTGGCGCGCACGGTGTCGATGATGAAACGATGCGCCGGGCGCGGATCGAGCGGCAGGTCGATGACATCAGGCACCGGCATGTCGCCGAGGCCATTTTCGCCATGCACCATGGTCGGCCAAGGACGCTCCTGTCGAGACGGATCGATGGTCACGCTCGCACCCCTGGCAACGGGGGCCGCGATATTCCATTCCCGCTTCAGGAACAGCGCATTGCGCGTCGTCGTCTCGATCGAGGCATTGCCGAAGACTGTGGTGATGCCGATGAGATCGATCTCGGGATGGCGATGCAGGAAAAGCAGCGCCATTGCGTCATCGACGCCCGGATCCGTGTCATAAATGACCTTGTGCATGTATATCCTCTAGATGTGAATCGCTGGCCTGCCGGACGGCGCCGCGAGATGCCGCACCATAACGCCCGTCAGGCTTTCTGCAACCCGATGCAGGCGACAGCCGCTGTCGCATGCCGAGATTTGATCTTGCCGAGCGTCAGTTCCGCATCCGCGCCAAGAGCCGCAAGGGCAGCGGATTCCGCCACGCCATGGCAGCCGACGCGGGCAAAGACGATCTCGGAGGGATTTTTAAGCCGCGGCGTCTCCGCCTCCAGCCGCGCCGCATCGAAGAACAGGGAGGGCACGGCAAAATGCGCCGCAACGGCAAGGATCGCCCGTTCTGCCCTTCGGCTGTCGATCGAAGCGACAGCGGCAAGCCCCGCCCCGCTGATGCCGGCCGCATCAAGCGCCTCGACAGCCAGCGCCATCACCTCGCCAACAGAAGCCCCGTGCTCGCAGCCAAGCCCGAGCACGTGCCGTCTTGCCTCACCGATGATGATCTCACTCATTCTCGTCAGCCGATTACGCCCCGCCGTGTCCCTGGAGCCATTGCAGCTTGGGACCGGAAATGCAACAAGGCCGCCCGAACGCCCCGCCCCGTGCACTCACCCTTGAATGCCCCTCCCGGAATAGCCTCGTGCCTGACATTGCCATCCATCTGCTTCTGCTGCTTTGTACGGCTGCCTTCTTTGCCGGTTTCGTCGATTCCATTGCCGGTGGTGGCGGCCTGATCACCGTTCCCGCCATGCTGATCGCAGGCATCCCGCCGCTGCAGACGCTCGGCACCAACAAGGTGCAGTCGCTCTTCGGCGCCGCCTCGGCAACCATCGCCTATGCCCGCAAGGGCCATGTGAAGCTTTCGGAACAATTGCCGATGGCGCTGATGGCCGTCATGGGCGGTTCGCTGGGTGCTGCCCTTGCCACCCTCGTTCCCGGCCAGGTGCTGCAGGCGGTCATGCCGGTGCTGCTGGTCGCGATCGCCATCTTCTTCGCCGTCAAGCCGAACCTCAACGATTCCGACACCCATCGCCGGATGACGCCCTTTCTCTTCGGCCTGACGCTGGTGCCTGTCATCGGCTTCTACGACGGCGTCTTCGGCCCCGGCACCGGCTCCTTCTTCATGCTCGCCTTCGTCACCCTCGCCGGTTTCGGCATGCTGAAGGCGACGGCCCATACCAAGCTTCTCAATCTCGGCTCGAATTTCGGCGCCCTCGTCGTCTTCGCAAGCTTCGGCGCCACCCTCTGGAAGATCGGCCTCCTGATGGGCGTCTGCCAGTTTCTCGGCGCGCAGCTCGGCTCCCGGCTCGCCATGCGCATCGGCGCAAAACTCATCAAGCCGCTGCTCGTCATCGTCTGCATCGCTTTCGCGATCAAACTTCTGGCCGACCCGACAAACCCGCTGCGTGTCTGGCTCGGAGTTTAGAACTTGATCTCATCAATCGCAGTTAGCGTCGTCTTGGCCGAAACACCCGGCGCATTGGCAAAGTGCCAGGCGACATATTGCTCGGCATAAGGGTCGGTCGAAGACATGCCATCGACGGGTAGGATAACGCTCATGCCCTTCAGCGCCGCATAGGCCGCCGTATTCAGCACCGCCCCTTCGGATGCCGTGCCGGTCACGATCACGGTCTTGATGTGCTTTTCAGTCAGGATCTTTTCGAGATCGGTGTTGATGAACTTGTTGGCGCCTCCTTGCACCACCGGATCGCCCTCTTTCGGCGCCAGAACGGTGGCGATATCGCCCTTCGTGGCGCCACCAGTGATGCTATAGATAACGGGCACGCCGCTCTTGCGCGCTTCATTCAGAAGCTTTTCCACCTTCGGAAGCGAGGCGATGCAGCGCGGTTTGTTCTTCGTGTTGCATGGCCCCTTGGTCGGGTCCTGCGCGCCGTTGAAATCGAGGAGCAGAAGCGCCGTATCCGACGTATTCACACTGACCGGCTTCAGCGCCGGTGCCGGCGGCACCTTGATCGTATTCCAGTCATCGATAATAGTCGCCTGCGTCGCGGATGCGCTGAGAAGCACGATGGCGAATGCGGCTAAGGCTTTGTAAGACCGGGTTTTCAAGGCGGGTCTCCTCCGGAGCAAAAGGGTCGCGGCAAATCTCCGGGCTCGCCCCCTCACCTGTCAAATCACCAAGCCGCGACCTGAACTTGATCCGGCTTCCATTACCTCAGGCGTAATTGATAGGGTGCACCGCTTTCGCCGATGATCGCCCTGCCTGGAATTGACGGGCGATCAAAAGGAGATGACCCGATGCCCAATGCCCCGACAAACGACGCAAACACCAACGCCGAGCGCTACCTCGCCATCTGGAACGAAACCGACGCCGTTCGCCGCCGCGCTCTCATTGCCGAGAGCTGGGCGGATTCCGCAACCTATATCGATCCGCTGATGCGCGGCGAAGGCCACGAGCAGATCAACTCACTGGTCGAGGCCGTGCAGAGCCGCTTCCCCGGCTTCCGCTTCGAGCTGATCGGCGCAGCCGACGGCTATGGCGATGTTCTTCGCTTCTCCTGGGGCCTCGGCCCTGAAAATGGCGAAGCGCTGATCAAGGGCACGGATTTTGCCGAACTCGAAGGCGGCAGGCTCAAATCCGTCCGCGGCTTCATCGACCAGCTGCCGGAAGCCGCCTGATGACGCCGACCGCCCGCTCTCTCGGAGATCACCTGCGCGAATGGCGCCAACGCCGCCGCATGAGCCAGCTGGATCTGGCGCTCGAAGCCGATATTTCCCAACGGCACTTGAGCTTCATCGAGAGCGGGCGCTCGACCCCGAGCCGCGAGATGCTGCTGCATCTGGCCGAACGGCTCGGCGTGCCCTTGCGAGACCGGAACCCGCTGCTGCTGGCGGCGGGTTTCGCCCCGGTCTTTGCCGAACGCAAGCTGGATGACCCCGCCCTTGAACCGGCGCGGCGCGCGATCGACATGGTGCTGATAGGCCATGAGCCCTTCCCCGCCATCGCCATCGACCGCCACTGGAGGCTGGTTGCGGCCAATGCCGCCATCGCACCGCTGCTGCAGGCCGTTGCCGATCCATCCTTGCTGGAACCGCCGATCAACGTGCTGCGCCTCAGCCTGCATCCGCAGGGCCTTGCGCCTGTCATCGCCAATCTTGCCGAATGGCGCGCCCACCTTCTCGACCGCCTGCGCCAGCAGATATCGGTCTCCGGCGATCCCGTCTTGGAAAAGCTTCTGAAGGAACTGCTCTCCTATCCCGCACCCGAAACTGCCGGCGAGAGCCATGCCGACCTTGCCGGAATCGCCGTTCCGCTGAAGCTTGCGACGAAAGCAGGTCTGCTCTCCTTCATCTCGACAACGACCGTCTTCGGCACGCCTGTCGATATCACCCTTTCGGAACTGGCGATCGAAACGCTCTTCCCGGCCGATGAGGAAACGGCCGCGATCCTGCGCGGCCACCTCGCAAACTGAGGATCAGAATTCCACGCCCGGCTGCCCCTTGATGCC
Source organism: Rhizobium sp. WYJ-E13 (assembly GCF_018987265.1). NCBI lineage: Bacteria > Pseudomonadati > Pseudomonadota > Alphaproteobacteria > Hyphomicrobiales > Rhizobiaceae > Rhizobium > Rhizobium sp. WYJ-E13. The sequence continues at coordinate 2,350,288 of NZ_CP076853.1, forward strand.
GGAGCGGAAAGGATGCTTGATCAGCTCCATCTCGGTCACGAGATCGGCAATCTCGATCAGTTCGTCCTTGGCGTTGCGGCCCGTCAGCACGACATGCGTCATATAGGGCTTCTCGTTCCCCAGGAATTCCACCACCTCGTTGATATCGAGATAGTCGTAGCGCAGTGCGATATTGATCTCGTCGAGCAGCACCATGGAATTGCGCTCGTCGCGGATCAGTTCCTTGGCCTTTTCCCATGCCGCACCGGCTGCCGCCACGTCGCGCGCCCGGTCCTGCGTTTCCCAGGTAAAGCCCTCACCCATCGTATGGAACTGGCAGACATCGGAGAAATGCTTCTCGATCAGGTCGCGCTCGCCCGTCCACATCGCGCCCTTGATGAACTGCACGACGGCAGACGGCTTGCCATGGGCGATATGACGGAAGATCATGCCGAAGGCGGCGGACGACTTGCCCTTGCCCTTGCCGGTGTGGACGATGATCAGGCCCTTCTCGTCCGTCTTGCTGGCCATGATCTTGTCACGGGCAGCCTTCTTCTTCGCCATCTTCTCGGCGTGACGGGCATCGTCCTTTTCGGCTGGTACGACTGGCTCTTCGCTCATGACTGGCTGCCTGCTCTTTTCCTGGTTTCGTTGACTTCACTGAGGTCGAATTGGGCGGAGTTGCTGCGTGGCGTCCAGAGCTTGCGCTCGATCGCCTCCATCAGCCGCTCTTTCATCTCGGAAAGGGCAGCCGGATTCTTCTCGGCCATGAAATCGCGCACCGTGGGATCGGCGACGAAGGCCTGATAGACGGCCTCGAAATGATGGTTGCCGACCGCTCCCGTCGTCGCCGCAAAGGCAAAGAGATAATCGACCGTCGCTGATATCTCGAAGGCGCCCTTGTAGCCGTGGCGCATGACGCCCTCGATCCATTTCGGATTGACGACACGCCCGCGCACCACCCGCCCGATCTCTTCTTCCAGAGAACGGATCACCGGCTTTTCCGGCCGCGAATGATCGTTGTGATAGATCGCCGGCCGCGCGCCGCCGAGCGCTTCGGCCGCCGCCGCCATGCCGCCTTCGAACTGGTAATAATCGTCGCTGTCGAGCAGGTCATGCTCGCGATTGTCCTGGTTCTGTACCACGGCCTGAATGGACCGCAGCCGCTCCTCGAACACCCCGCGCTCGGCTCGCCCCTCCTCGCCCGCGCCATAGGCATAGCTGCCCCAGACGAGATAGGCTTCCGCAAGATCCGCTCGCCGCTCCCAACCCTTCTCATCGATCAGCGCCTGCAGGCCCGCGCCATAGGCGCCGGGCTTGGAACCGAAGATGCGATAACCCGCCCGCTTCGCCGCCGCTTTCTCATCGAGCCCGGCCGCTGTCAGCCGCGCCGCCTCACCGCGCATGCGCCCGGCTATCGGATTATCCGCCGCATCCTCGTCGAGTGCGCCGACAGCCCGGATCGCCTTGTCGAACAGCGCGATCTGCTCCGGGAACGCATCTCGGAAAAAGCCTGAAATCCGCAGCGTCACATCCACCCGCGGCCGCCGCAGCATGGCCGGCGGAATGATCTCGTAGCCGGTGACGCGGCGCGAGGCCATGTCCCAGACCGGTTTGACGCCGATCAGCGCCAGCGCCTGGGCGATATCGTCGCCCCCGGTGCGCATATTGGACGTGCCCCAAGCCGTCAGCCCGAAGGAGACTGGCCATTCGCCGTGATCCTGCACATAGCGGCGGATCAGCAATTCCGCGGATTTCTTGCCGAGTTCATAGGCCGCTGGCGTCGGCACCGCACGACTGTCCACCGAATAGAAGTTCCGCCCCGTCGGCAGGACGTCAGGCCGCCCGCGTGTCGGCGCACCGGATGGACCGGGCGGGACGAAACGGCCATCGAGGCCGCGCAGCAGACTGGCGATTTCCGCCGGGCCGCAGGCGAGGATGGAGGGTTTGAGGCGAGCCTCGATTTCGTCGAGGACGACTCTGGTTTGGGACCAGGGGGGTGGGCAAGAGATTTCACCGGAGACGAGCTTGGCAGCGAGAAGTTCGACGCGCTCTACCGTGTCGCCATTGCTGCGCCAGGGAGTGTCGAGGAGGTCGGCGAGGATTGCTGGACGTAGGCCGGTCCAGAGGGCGGCCATGTCGCAATCGAGGGGGTCGACAGCGCCCAACCCAGCATCCCCCGCAATCGCCCGCTGCAGACTCGCGTCCCCACCCTCACCCAGTCCGCGCGGCACGCGAGCCAGCGCCACGGTGAGATCCGTCAGCAACCGCCCTTCCGGCGAAACACCGAACACATGCAGCCCATCCCGGATCTGCATCTCTTTGAGGTCACAGAGATAGGCATCGAGCTTCTTCAACGCCTCGCCTTCGCTCTCGCCCTTAGCGATCCCCGCATCCCGATCCAGCCCGATATCGGCAACAAGCTCCAGGATCTGCCGCGACAGCAATCGGATTCGCCTGGGATCACCACCCGACGCCTCGTAATATTCGTCGACCAGCGCCTCCAGATCCTTCAGCGGCCCATAGCTTTCGGCCCGCGTCAGCGGCGGCGTCAGGTGGTCGATGATGACGGCGCCGGTGCGGCGCTTCGCCTGCGTGCCCTCGCCGGGATCGTTGACGATGAACGGATAAAGATGCGGCAGCGGCCCGAGGATCGCTTCCGGATAGCAGGTCTCCGACAGCGCCAGCGCCTTGCCCGGCAGCCATTCCAGATTGCCATGCTTGCCCATGTGAACAACGGCGTCAGCACCGAATTCTTCGCGCAGGAAAGCGTAGAAGGCGAAATAGCCGTGCGGCGGCACGAGATCGGGCGAGTGATAGCTTTCCTTCGGATCGATATGATAGCCGCGCGCCGGCTGGATGCCGATCAGCAACCCGCCGAACCGGGCAAATGGCAGCGCGAAGCCGCCATCGCGCATATAGGGATCGGTCTCGGGACCGCCCCAGCGGGCCATCACCTCATCCTGAATCTGATTGGGAAGAGACGAGAAGAAGTTCTTGTATCGACTCAAGGAAAGCCTCTCGCGCACCACCTTGCCGTCGAAACCGGAATTGGTCGGCCCCGCCATCAGATGCCGCATCAGCGCATCACCATCAGCGGGAATATCGGCGACAGGATAGCCGACCGCCTCCATCGCCCGCATCACCTCGATGGTGCCCGCTGGCGTATCGAGACCGACGCCATTGCCGAGCCGCCCATCGCGGTTCGGATAATTCGCCATGACGAGCGCGACCCGCCGCTCCGCCGCATTCCTCTGCCGCAACCGCGCCCAGTTGGCGGCAAGGGCGGCCACATATGTCATGCGCCCGGCATCAGGCTCGCTGGAGACGATATTGGCCTCGACCGCGGCATCATAGCGGGCGGCTGCCTTGAAGGAGACGGCACGCGACAGCACGCGGCCATCCACCTCCGGCAGCGCAACATTCATGCCGAGATCACGGGCCGAGAGCCCTTGCGACGAGGCAGCCCAGGCTTCCCGCGACGAGGCGGAAAAGATTGCCTGCAGCACGATGGCGTCGTTCGCCTCCAGTACCGTCGGCTCGCGATCGGCGCCGGGGGCGGAGACGGCAAAGCCCGTCGTGTTGATGACGACTTCGGGCTTCAGGTCGGCGAAGATGCTTTCGAGTATGCCTTTCGAGACCGGGTCCTTGAGGCTGTAGGCGAAGACCGGCAGCGGACGCAGGCCTTGCGCCTGCAGAGCCTCGATCAAGGGTTCGACGGGGCGGGTTTCGCCGCTCTGCACGAGGGCGCGGTAGAAGGCGATGGCGACGGTAGGTCGGTCCGTGGGTTTGCATCCCACCTCTTCCGTCGAATGAGTGGTACCCTCTTCTTCGTCCGAGAGCGTGGTACCTGCAGAAACGCTAGTAACTAACCCCTTCCACTCCTCGACCCCAACCAGCCCCCGCCCCGGCCACCAGATCCCCGCCTTCATCAACGGCGCAGCCGGCGCCGGCTTCTCCGCTCCAGACAGCATCGCCGCCGCATAGGCAAGAAAGCCCCGCGCGTTAGCGTCTCCACCCTCGATCAGATAGCCCCATAGCGCATTGAGATCTTCAAGCGCCACATTCGAAAACGGCGTCAGCCCGGCATCCGGCTTGGAATCCCCCGGCAACACCGCAATCATCGCACCACTGCGCGCTGCCACCGCATGCAACGCCTCCAGCGCATAGTGGAAATAGCTCGCCCCACCCAGCGCCCGCACGATGATCAGCTTCGCATGCCGCGCCGTGCGTTCAACGTAAGTATCGACCGACATCGGATGCTTCAGGCTCATCAGGCTCGCAAGCCGCAGCGAATGCCCGGCCGCCCCGCCGGCATGCGCCGCGGCAATTGCCGCAAGCTCGGTGTCGGCAGCCGACAGGAACAGGATATCGCCCGGCGACTGGCCGAGGTCGATTGCCTCGTCCCCGTCGCTGATCGTTCCCTGCTGGGCCAGAAGCAGATGCATTTTATATCCTCATGCGAGCGCTTCGATCGCCTTGCGCACCGCGTCCTGATCCATCTCGTGCAGGCCGATGACAACGAGACGCGTGCTGCGCGTTTCACCCGATGCCCAGGCGCGGTCGAAATACTGGTCGATACGGACACCCACGGCCTGCAGCTGCAGGCGCATCGGCTTGCCGGAGACGTCGATGAAGCCCTTGAGGCGCAGCACGTCATGCTCGGCAATGATGCCCTTCAGCTTCTCGACGAAACCGGCCGTGTCCGAGATCGCACCAAGCTCGACGACGAAACTGTCGAATTCGTCGTGATCGTGGGGCTTACCGTCCTCATGCTCCAGCTCGTGATGGGACTTGCGGTTGACGACGTCGTCTTCCGTGCCGATGCCGAGGCCGAGCAGCACGCTTGCCGGCACATCGCCATTCCTGGCCTCGATCATCACAGGCTTGCGGGCAATGCGCGAGGCAACCTCGCTCTTCACGCGGCCGAGGCCATCGCTGTCGATAAGATCGGTCTTATTGAGCACGATCAGGTCGGCGCAGGTCAGCTGATCTTCGAAAAGCTCTTCGATCGGGCTTTCATGATCGAGCGATTCATCCTCGACGCGGCGCGCATCGACGGCATCGTGGTCATCGGCAAAACGACCAGCGGCGACAGCGGCACTATCGACGACGGTGATGACGCCATCGACGGTGACTTCGCTGCGAATATCCGGCCAGTTGAAGGCGGCCACCAGCGGCTGCGGCAAAGCGAGGCCCGAGGTTTCGATGACGATATGGTCCGGACGCTGATCGCGCTCCAGAAGCTTCGTCATGGTCGGAATGAAATCGTCGGCGACCGTGCAGCAGATGCAGCCATTGGTGAGCTCGATAATATCGTCTTCGGTGCAATTCTCCGCCCCGCAGCCCTTCAGCACATCGCCATCGACGCCGAGATCACCGAACTCGTTGATGATGAGCGCGATCTTCTTGCCCCCGGCATTGGTGAGCAGGTTGCGGATCATGGTCGTCTTGCCGGCGCCGAGGAAGCCGGTGATGACGGTCGCGGGAATTTTCTGCTGCATGGAACTAACCCTTCATTTTCAGCGGCAATCCTGCCGCGATAAAATAGACGTCGTCGGCCTCTGCCGCGATCATCTGGTGCAGCCGGCCGGCATGGTCGCGAAACTCGCGCGCCATGCGGTTTTCGGGCACGATGCCGAGGCCGACTTCATTGGAAACGATGACGAGCCGCGCCTTTGCGTCAGGGAGAAAGGCGGCGAGCGATGCGGACTGCGCAGCGATATCGCGCCCCTCCATCATCAGGTTGGTGAGCCAGAGCGTCAGGCAGTCGACCAGGATTGCCCTGCCCTCGCCATCGATGGCCGCAAGGCGCTCCATGAGATCGAGCGGCTCCTCATGCGTGGTCCAGGAGGGACCGCGATCGGCCTTGTGCTGGTCGATACGCGCCTGCATCTCCCCGTCCCACGCCCGGCCGGTGGCGATGTAGTGGCGGTCGAGGCCGCTGGCTGTCACGAGATTTTCGGCGAAGCGGGATTTGCCGGAGCGCGCGCCGCCGAGGATGAAGGTGGCGGTCATGCGCAAACGCTCCTATGAGAGAGGATGCGGCGGCTTGTTCTAAGTGTACTTTCCTTGGCGACAGAGGGGGGTGCCACAGACTCGACGCAAGAGGCCGAAAGCACCGCACCGACGCCTCCCAATCGCACCGCCAAAGGCAGCACCGAACCATATCCTTCAGCCAAAACAACCTCCGTGCTGGCAGCGGGCAAAACACCCAGTTGGGCACTATGCCCGGCACGGATGGCAGGTCTCCTGGCTCGCAGTTGTCGGCCGCGACAGGGGCAACCGTTTCCGGTCGCCCCTGATCGTGCCAGCGGATCTGCCTCGCCTTCCCGGCTGCATCTCGTGAAAAGGCGGACGATTCGTAGAAAGAGAGGCGTCCTGCCCCGGCTGATCACGGTGCATTTCCAGTGGCTTTTCCGGCGCCTGTTCCACCTTGCCCGCCCGCAGGATGCGGGCCGTCGGCGCGGCAGTCGAAATGCCGGACGGAAGACCCTGACTGCTCTACAGTCGCGGGGTCGGCTGTGATGAAGGCCCCCGACTTGGGTCCGCCTCGTCACATTCCCTTTTCATCCGGAAGGCGTCAGGCCGATCCGGAACCATCCATTATGTGGTTTCATGGTTAGGCGCGCGCAACCCCCATGTCAATTGCCCCGCACTGTGCCAGAGAGGTTCATCTCTACTTACACTACCAAGATTATCGTGTTTATTCAAAATCTTATGTCATAGAAACTTTACTGCCCGGCCGGTATTTAGCCGCAATTGGCAGGCATGCGGTGCCGCCTGCCACCCTTGACCGCCGCTCCTGTCGCCTAGTTCTCCTATGATGCTCTCCCGAATGGATATCCGCCGCTTCCGGCCCTTCACAACCATATTCGATTTGGGACGCCTGCGCGCCCTCGCCAGACAAAGTGAAATAGGCCTGGTCTTTGCCGGCGCGCTGGTCGGCATCGCTGCGGGGCTGGCGGTCAGCGCCATGAGTTTCGTGTCCGAGGCAATGCACCGGTTGATCTTCGGCATCGAAACCGAAACCCGGCTCAGCGCTTCGCAGATCGACAACCAGTTCCTGCTGATGACGGCGCCTTTCGCCGGCGGTATCCTACTCGGCTTGTTGTTCTTCATCCTCGCCAAGTGGCGCAAGAAGCCGATGGTCGACCCGATCGAGGCCAATGCGCTGCATGGCGGTCGCCTGTCTTTGACAGACAGCATTCTCGTCGCCGTCCAGAACATCATCTCCAACGGCTTCGGCGCCTCGGTCGGTCTGGAAGCCGGCTATACGCAGCTTGCAGCCGGCATCGCCTCGAAATTCGGCCTGAAACTGCAACTGCGCCGCGCCGATCTGCGCGTGCTTGTCGGCTGCGGCGCTGCCGGCGCCATCGCGGCCGCCTTCAATGCGCCGCTGACCGGCGCGTTCTACGCCTTCGAGCTCATCATCGGCACATACGCCATCGTCTCGCTGACACCGGTCGTCGTTGCAGCCCTGGTCGCCACACTGGTTGCACGCCTGCTTGCCGGTAGCGATTTCATCATCGATGTCGGCAGTTTCGGCGCTGTCCAGCCGGCCGATTACGTGCCGGCGATCGCACTCGGCGCCTTCTGCGCCGGCATTGGCATCCTGCTCATGCAGGGCGTCGCCTTCGTCGAGGAACTGGCACGAAAGAGCTCCGTCCCGCTGCCCTTTCGCCCGGCGCTCGGCGGCATCGTCGTCGGCCTGCTGGCGCTGGTCTCGCCGCAGATTCTGGCCGCCGGACATGGCGCACTGCATCTGAACCTCGCCAACGAAGTAACGATCCCCGCCCTTATCAGCCTGTTTTTGCTGAAATCGGTCGCTTCGGCTGTCTCGATCGGCTCCGGCTTCAGGGGCGGCCTGTTCTTCGCTTCACTCTTCATGGGCGCGCTGCTCGGCAAGCTCTTTGCCTATTCCGCCCCCTATTTTGCCGATGCGACGCTGACCCCCGTCATCTATGCCGTGGTCGGCATGAGTTCGCTTGCCGTCGCCGTCATCGGCGGGCCGCTGACCATGACCTTCCTCGCACTGGAGATTACCGGCGACTTTCCGATCACCGCCCTCGTGCTCGCCGCCGTCATCACTTCCTCGCTCGTGGTTCGCACCACCTTCGGCTACTCCTTCGCCACATGGCGTTTCCACCTGCGCGGCGAGAGCATCCGCAGCGCCCATGATGTCGGCTGGATCCGCAACCTGACCGTCGACAAGCTGATGCGCGCCGATGTGAAGACGGCTAAAAACAGCATGACGCTCGGCGACTTCAAGACGGCCTACCCGATCGGCTCGACTCAGCGCGTCATCCTTGTTGACGATCAGGACAAATATGCAGGTCTGGTGCTCGTCCCGGAAATCTACGCAAATCCCACCAGCGCGCAGGACGAAGCCCAGAATCTCGCCGATTTCATCCGCTATAAAAACGATTTCCTGCAGCCGCAGATGAACGCCAAGCAGGCAGCCGCGATCTTCGACAAGACCGAAAGCGAAGCACTCGCCGTCGTCAACAACATGATCGAGCGCAAGGTGATCGGCCAGCTCAGCGAAAGCCACACACTACGCCGCTACAGCGAAGAACTCGACCGCCGCCGCCGCGAAGTTTCAGGCGAGATTTAGAGTAGGCCGGCAAGAAAGCGGTCATCGAGAGTGCGCTCAAGCTCCGCGGCAACGTCGTCCAGCGCCTGATCGACGCTTTGGCGATAGTTCGCCCGCTCTCCTGAAAGCCCGAAGCTTTCGAGAAGCCTGCCCCGATAGGCATCCGAACCGAACAGGCCGTGCAGATAGGTGCCTATGACATGCCCGTCGGCGGAAATCGCCCCATCCGGCAGGCCATCGACAACCGCCACCGGGCGCGCGCAATCGGCCCCTTGCGTGATGCCGAGGTGGATCTGATAGCCCGATAGCGGCACCTCATACTGACAGGAGCGCGCGCTGCTATTACGCACGGTCTTCTCCGGCGCCATCTCGGTATCAACATCGAGCAGGCCAAGCCCTTCAATGTCAGTCACCGCCCCTTCAATGCCCAGTGGATCATGCACCCTGCGCCCGAGCATCTGGTAGCCGCCGCAGATGCCGATCACCCGGCCGCCCCGCCTGACATGAGCGGCAAGGTCACGGTCCCATCCCTGCGCCCTGAGATCGCTGAGGTCCGATATGGTCGATTTCGAGCCAGGCAGGATGATGAGTCCCGCATCATCAGGCAGCCGTTCGCCTGAGCGTACAAAGACGAGCTCGACATCAGGCTCAGCCCGCAGCGGATCGAGATCGTCGAAATTGGCAATGCGCGGCAGCACCGGCACGGCAATCTTCAGCGCCCCTCGCGCGCCCTTGGCCAGCCGCTCCAGCACGACGGAATCTTCCGCCGGCAGCCGCCCCGCCGCCTGAAGCCAGGGCACGACGCCGAAACAAGGCCAGCCGGTGAACTGGCCGATCGATGTAATACCGTCGTCGAACAGGCTCACATCCCCACGGAACTTGTTGATGATATAGCCCGAAATCATGCTGCGATCCTCTTCGGCAAGGATCGCATGGGTGCCGACGAGCGAGGCGATGACCCCACCGCGGTCGATATCGCCGACGAGAACGACAGGCACATTTGCCCGTGTCGCAAAGCCCATATTGGCGATATCGCCAGCCCTGAGATTGATTTCCGCCGGCGAACCCGCCCCCTCGACAACGACGAGATCGGCATCTTCCGACACCTTGGCGAAACTCTCCAGCACGGAAGAGATGAGCTGCGGCTTCAGCCGCTGATAGTCGCGCCCCTTTGCCTGCCCGAACACCCTGCCCTGCACGATGATCTGGCTGCCGTTTTCGGACTGTGGCTTCAGCAGCACCGGGTTCATATGCACTGATGATGGCGTACGGGCCGCAAGCGCCTGCAGCCATTGCGCCCGGCCAATCTCGCCGCCGTCGTCGGAAACCGCCGCATTATTCGACATGTTCTGCGGCTTGAACGGCCGCACCGTCAGCCCGCGATTGGCCGCCAGCCGGCAAAGCCCCGCCACCAGCACCGTCTTGCCGACATCCGAGCCGGTTCCCTGCAGCATGATGGCTCTGGTCATTAGGGTCTATCCGTGAAGCGTTTCCGCAGGCCTACAATGAGCGTTGCGGGCGGGTCAACAGGGACCCAGAAATGCGAAAACCGCGATCAGGCCATCAGCCCAACGCGGTTTGCCATAAAACGCTGACGCCCTCACCATTACGCGATGAAGCTCGCTTTCTCCGGGACGCTCTACCTGATCCGGAGAAGCAGCGCGGTTGTCCCCCGCCGCGTCACAACTGATAACGGCACATTCTTACCGGATGGTTATTGAAAGCGCGCCTTGACGCGAATTTCGACCTTTTTTGCACTTTTTCTAATTTTTCTCATCTGAGACCGCATTCAGGTCTTTCCGCAAGGGGCACATTTGCCTCCAGCGCGCGCAAGATCGTACCCTCCGTGCGCCGGCATAAATTCTTCGAATTCAATTATTTAGTGACTGATGGAAGACAGAAAAGAGAGTTGATTTCTTGCCGCAAATCCGTAAGCTTGCTCATCATCAGCCATCGATAGAAATGGCCAGCGACGAGCCGCCGGAGAACCAGACGAACGGCGCCGCAGACAGGAAGCCCGGCGAGCATATTCCGGGCGTTTGGCACCTGAAGCGGCGGAGAGATTTGTCGGCTAATTGCCCCGGTGCATGCACGTTCGATCACATAAAATTTCGGGGAATATATAATGAAGACATTTTTCACGTCGTTCATCCTTGCCGTCTGTCTGTATGCGGGAATTGCGCAAGCCGCCGGATGCGGCAAAGTCTCGATTGCCGAGATGAGGTGGGGCTCCGCCGGCATTGCCGCGAGCTTCGACAAATTCATCCTCGAGAAAGGCTACGGCTGCTCCGTCTCGATTGTTGACGGTGACACGCTGCCGACCTTCGCCTCCATGGATGCCAAGGGCACGCCCGATATCGCCTCGGAATTCTGGACGAAGGCCGTCCAGCCGCAGCTCGATACCGCCATCAAGGAGGGTCGGTTGGTGAAGGGCGCCGAAATCCTCGCCGACGGAGCGATCGAAGGCTGGTACATCCCCAAATTCATCGCCGATGCAAACCCGGATATCGGCTCCGTACAGGATGCGCTGAAGCACCCGGAACTCTTTCCCGATATCGACGCCCCCTCGCACGCCGCCATCTACAATTGCCCGGAATCCTGGGCCTGCAAGACCTCGACAAGCAATCTCTTCAAGGCGCTCGATGCCGACAAGCGCGGCTTTGCGCTGGTCGACAGCCGGACCCCTGAAGATTTCGATGATTCGATCGCCCGCGCCTTCGACAACAAGGTCGGCTGGCTCGGCTATTACTGGTCGCCGACATCGGTCATCGGCAAGTATGACATGAAGCTCCTCGATTTCGGCATGCCGCACGATCAGGCCGAATGGGACGCCTGCACCTCGGTTCGCGGCTGCGCCAATCCCAAGGTGAACGCCTATCCAGTGTCGCAGGCCTTCACGCTGATGACCCGGTCCTTTGCCGACCGCGCCGGCCCTGTCATGACCTATCTGAAGGCGCGCAGCTGGGACAACGAGACCATCAGCCAGGTCCTCGCCTGGCAGGATGAAAACGGCGAGGACAACGAAAATGCAGCCCTCTATTTCCTTGAGAATTATGAGGAGCTCTGGAGTCGTTGGGTTCCGGCCGATGTAGCCGAGAAGGTCAAGGCCAGTCTATAAACCTTTCCGACAACAAGGACTGGACGATTCGTTATGACTGGCACGGTGCCCTTCCCCGATCGCGATACCGTCGCGGAAAAACTCGCGGCGCTCTCGGAAACCGACAAATCCTATCTGTCGCTGCTGATGGAAAATCCGGTGCAGGACGATAATCTGCTCGCGGGCCTCTATCGGCACCTCGACCTCGCCTCCGCCTCGCGCCTTCTCAATTCGCTGAAGCTCGAAACGCTCGGCAAATGGATCGACGGAGCAGCGCCCGACCGGCTGCAGATCAGGCTCATGGAAGCGGCGCGCTCCAGCCAGCACCCGGCCTATGCCGCATTCCGGACCGGGCTGACCCGATCCGGCGGGCTGGAAAAAGCCTATCCGGCTTCAAAAATCTGAACTTGTTTATCTCTTCGCTGCGCGATCGACACTGCGGCCGGCATCCTGCGTGGCATTGACAGCATTTGCCGTATCCCTGCCCACGCCGCGGATCGTGTTGGCGCAGGAAGAAAGCGCGAGAAGGATCATCAAGGCGGAAGCGATTTTACCCGTGGTCGTCATGTGCGAAATCCTTTTATGAAATCAACCCCGAACGGCTGATGCCGTCCGGGCGGGATAACGCGTTCGTGAGCGAAAAGTTCACCGGCTAACCGAATTCAGGCAGCAGCCGCTTTCGACCTCTCGGCGAAGGATGCACGGATGCTGTCGGCGACGGTCTCGATCGGCCCCGTCATCTGCGATGCCGTCAAAAGCTGGATATCGAAAGAGCCCAGTTCCGGCAGCCCTTCCTGGATGCCGAGGATCGCCATGTCATCGCTGACATAGGAGAGCGGCAGCGGCGCGATGGCGAGATCGGAGACCACGGCGGCGCGCTGCGCCATCGTGTGGGCGCTGAGATAGGCGACGCGATACGGCCGCTTGTTGCGCTCGAGCTGGGCGATCGCTTCCTGCCGCCAGATGCAGCCGTCTTCCCAGATCGAGATCGGCAGCGGATCGCGCCGATGAGCCGAACCGCACTTCGCGCCTGCCCAGACGAGCCGTTCGCGATAAACGACTTCGCCATTGGTCGGGAAAGGCCGCGTGGCGCAGTTGATGAGCGCGAGATCGAGGCGCTGCTCCTCCATCCGCTTTTTCAAGCCGATGCTCATATCGATCGTCACATCGACCATGATGCCCGGATAGCTCTGCGCAAAGCTTTTGAGGACCTGCGGCAGCAGCCGCTCGCCGATATCCTCGGGCGCGCCGAGCCTTACAACGCCGCTGAGCTCGGGCATGATGAAGCGCGATACCGCCTCGTTGGAAAGCGCCAGAATGTTGCGTGCATAGGACAGGAGCATTTCGCCATGCTGCGTCAGCGTCACCGAGCGCGCATCACGGCGAAACAGCATCACGCCCAGTTGCTCTTCGAGCTTCTTGATCTGCATGGAAACGGCCGACGGCGTGCGGAACACGGTTTCGGCCGCAGTCGAAAAATTACCGGTCTCTGCAATGGCGACGAAGGTGCGCAGCACGTCATTGTCGAGCAGAGGAATGGGACGGCGAAACGGGATGGTCATCGTCACATCTTTCAATTTTTCTGAATGACGAAGGTTATCATTCCATTTGATTGAAAGTCAATCTGCCCTCTATTTTTGTGGGGCGATCCCTATCGAGCCTATTTGAGTTCAGCCCTCAGTGCCGAAACGGCTGGTCTTGAAGCTTGTTCCAGCCGCACCTGAGGCAACCGTCCGGCCCTCGCCGACACCCTTCGGATAGGTGTTGCCGATCATAGCAGGCGCCGTGAGTTCAACTGCCGTTTCCGGCGATCGCACCGCCCAGGCAATCAGCGCTCGCGCGGACATCTCGCCGACGCCGCCCGAGACATGCTCCGACGCGGAGACCGGCAACACCGCGATCTGCTCGGCCGTCGGTGCGGGATGAGTCTGCCGGTCGGCGATACCTGAAGTATTGGCGGGCTTGCGACCAACGACGAAGCGCGTGAAATCGGCCGGGGCCGGCTGGACGGATGCCAGCACCGGCGCGACCATGGGCACAGGTGCGGGTATCTCGCTTTCCACGGCCTCGATTTCAACAGGCCGCAGCGCCGGCAGCGGAACGGTCAGTGAGGCAAGATCGGCAAAGGCCCGGTCGGCAACTGCCTTGTCCTCGGGCTTGGCAAGCTGCGGCGCCAGCCCGATCTCGGCCCGCTTCTGCGGCGTCGGCAGCATGGCGGTGACAAGGCTTCCGGTCACGATGGGATCAGGTGCCCTCATAGGTGCTGCCGCGCGTGCCGTCAGGAGGGTCGGTGCCGCTGTCTTTGGCGTTACAGGAGCATCGTCATCCTCATCCTCGCCTGACACAATCTCGATCGGCGCGGAGCGGATACCCTTCTTGCGCTCGGCAAGCGCCACCTGATAGCCCGGCAGCGGCCGCCCGTCCGCCGGCAGGTGGATCGTGCGTCCGTCGGGGAACAGCCGCGCCAGCTCCTGCCGCGACATGCGCGGCCAGGCGCGCACATTGCCGACATCGAGATGCACGAAGGGCGAACCCGATGTCGGGTAATAGCCGACGCCGCCCACCTGCATCTGCATGGCAAGCGCACGCAGCGTCGCAAGCTTGACGCCGGGAATATAGAAATCCATCGCCTTGCCGAGCATGTGCTGGCTGCGCTTGGCGACACCGGTATTGCGCGAACGGTTGCGCAGCATGTTGTTGGTCGCCGGCGAGCGATAGGCGGAGACGACGTGGATCGTCTCCTTGGCCCCGCTCTTGCGATAGACTTCCCAGACGAGGTCGAGCAGCCGCGGATCCATCTTCGCCGGCTCGTTACGGCGCCAGTCGCGCAGAAAACGGTTGATCTGGTTGAGGCCGCGCTGGTCGTATTTGCCGTTGCGCTTGAACACGATCGTCGCCCGCTCGCCCGTATGCGTGAAGTAGAGTTTCAGCGCCCTGTCTTCGGCCGCCGCCTCGCCCGATCCGGCAATGACCGCAAAGAAGAAGACCGCAGCAATCGCCATGCGATGGGCAACGACAGACAAAAGCCACGCAGAGGCGGTCGTCGGGATGGCGGCGATGGTTTGATGAAGGGACACAGGCTTCGTCCATGGTGCGAGACACGAAAACATCACAGGCACCGCACACGCGGGCGGCGTTAAGCCTTCATTATGGTCAATAGATCGTTAAGAGTGGGTTTATAAGCCGAGGACTATATGAGGCGCTGTTTCAAGGAGATGCCGTCTTGCGATTCTCCAGTTGCGCTGGCAGCGAAAAGTTCGCCATAATTATCTTGCCAAGCGCCATGATCTTCGACGGGAACCCTCGCAAAGCGAGACGAGATCGCATAGTTTCGACGCATCATTATCATCGAAACAGGCCTAAGTTTGTATACCGAAATAGCCATCGTCATCCTCCTCACCATTCTCAACGGCGTCCTGGCGATGTCGGAGCTCGCAATCGTCTCCGCCCGCCCGGCACGCCTCAGGGTTATGGCAGACCAGGGAAGCAGGGGAGCGCGACTGGCGCTGCGCCTCGCCGAGGATCCCGGCCGTTTCCTGTCGACGGTTCAGATCGGCATCACCCTCGTCGGCGTCCTGTCAGGTGCCTTCTCGGGTGCGACGCTCGGCGCGCGGTTCTCCGCCTGGCTTCTGGCGCAGGGGCTTCCCAATGCCTGGGCGGACGGGCTTGGCGTCGGTACGGTCGTCGTGGCGATCACCTATCTCTCGCTCATCATCGGTGAGCTTGTGCCCAAGCAGATGGCCCTTCGCGCGCCGGAAGCCGTTGCGGCCAGGGTCGCACCGACGATGACCTACCTGTCGAAGGCGGCTCTGCCGCTCGTCTGGCTGCTCGACGGCTCGGGCAAACTCGTTCTCGCGCTGCTCGGCCAGTCCGGAAAGAACACCGATGGCGTCACCGACGAGGAGATCAAGACGGTTCTTGCCGAAGCCCAGAGCGCCGGCGTGATCGAGAGCGGCGAATCCGCCATGATCACCGGCGTCATGCGTCTTGCCGACAGAACGGCGCGCGCACTCATGACGCCGCGGCGCGACGTCGAGCTGGTCGATATCGAAGATTCCGCCGAGGAGATCCGCAAGACCATCCAGTCGACCGCGCGAACGCGTCTGCCGGCCCGCAAGGGCAGCTCCGACGAGGTTCTCGGCGTTCTCGCCGTCAAGGATTATTACGATGCCCTTGCTGCCAGCCGGACGGTCGACATCATGACGCTGGTACACGATGTTCCGATCATCTCGGACCTCGCTCCCGCCTCATCGGTGATCGAATCCATCCGCAATTCGTCGCAGCATATGGTCCTGGTTTTTGACGAATACGGCCACTTCGAAGGTGTGATCACGTCAGGCGACATCCTCGAATCGATCATGGGCGTTTTCGGCAACGCGGCCTCCGGCGAGGAACCGGCGATCAAGCGACGCGAGGATGGATCCTATCTGGTTTCCGGATGGACGCCGATCGACGAATTTTCGGAATTCATGAACTTCCCCGTTGATCAAGACGTCGAATATCAGACCGTCGCCGGTCTCGTTCTCGAAGAACTGAAACACCTGCCCGAGCTCGGGGAAACCTTCGTCAAGAACGACTGGAAATTCGAGGTGATCGACCTCGATGGGCGGCGCGTCGACAAGCTGCTCGTCAGTGCGCTGACGAAGGACGAGGCACGGGCGGAGAACTGATCGGCGCGATCATTCTGACCCCCTCGCGCGATCGATGTGCCATTCTCAGGCTTGCGCCCCATATCTTTCGTTCTGAGCAGCAATCAGGGCCGAACAACAATCAAGGAATATCCATGTCCGCCACCACCCACGACGCAGACCGGCCCCATGCAGGCCAGCAAAAGTTTGCGGCCCTGCTGCTCGGGGCGATCGGCGTAGTCTATGGAGATATCGGGACGAGCCCGCTCTATGCCTTCCGCGAAGCGCTGCGACCCTTCGTCCATGACGGCGTCACCCCAAACGAGGTCATCGGGCTGATCTCTTTGATGATCTGGACGCTGACGATCATCGTCACGTTCAAATACGTGCTGTTTCTGCTGAGGGCGGACAACGAGGGCGAAGGCGGAACCCTTTCCCTGCTGGCCCTCCTCATGAAAAAGACCAGCCGACATGCGACCGTCTTTTTCTTCGCGGGCATCATTGGTGCCGCGCTTTTCATCGGCGATGCCATGATCACCCCTGCCTTATCGGTGCTGTCGGCGCTCGAAGGGCTGAAGCTCGTAACCCCGGTCTTCACCCCCTATGTCCTGCCGATCGCCGTCGCGATCATGCTGCTGCTGTTTTTCGTCCAGTCGGTCGGCACCGCATCCGTGTCGAAGCTCTTCGGCCCGATAACGCTGCTGTGGTTTCTCGTGATGGGGCTTGGCGGACTTGTCCATATCGCCGACGATCCCGCGATCTTCGCAGCACTCAATCCGCTCTACGCCTTCGACTTCATCACCCATGCGGGCCTCATCGGCCTCGTGGTCCTCGGCGCCGTCTTCCTCACCGTGACGGGCGCGGAGGCGCTTTATGCCGACCTCGGCCATTTCGGCAGGAAACCGATCCAGGCGGCTTGGTTCGTCGTGGTCTTCCCGTCGCTTGCGCTGAACTATCTCGGCCAGGGCGGGCTGGTGCTTGCAAACCCGCAGGCTGCGTCCGATCCGTTCTTCCTGATGTTTCCGGAATGGGCGATCCTTCCTGTGGTCATTCTCGCCACGGCAGCCACCATCATCGCCAGCCAGGCGGTCATCACCGGGGCGTTCTCGCTTGCCCGCCAGGCGATCCATCTCGGCTTCCTTCCGCGGCTGGAGATCTGCTTCACCTCTGCCTCCAACACCGGCCAGATCTATGTCCCGGCGGTGAATATGGCACTGCTGTTTGGCGTGCTTACCCTGATCTTCGCATTCGGCTCCTCCGAGGCCCTTGCCACCGCCTATGGAATTTCGGTCACGGGTGCGATGGTCGTCACGACGATCCTGTCCTTCCAGTTTCTCCGCGTCGTCTGGGGATGGAACGTGGCCATGGCACTGGCGGCACTCCTGCCGCTCCTCGTGCTTGAAAGCATCTTCCTGGGCGCGAACCTCCTGAAGATCCATGACGGCGGCTACGTCCCGGTCCTGATCGCCGGCGCGCTGATGGTGATGATGTGGACCTGGAAGAAGGGAACCCTGCTGGTGCGCGAGAAATCCGCAAGGAGCGACATACCTCTGATGCAATTCCTTGCGTCGATCGAACGAAAGTCGGATCACGCTCCCGCCCAGGTCCCCGGAACTGCGATCTTCCTGACCAGCCTTCCCGACATGACACCCGGCGTGCTCCTGCACAATCTGAAGCACAATCGCGTTCTCCATGCGCGTAACGTCATCCTCAACGTGAAGACCGCGCCGCGCCCCTATGTGCCGGAAACCGAGCGGGTGACAATCGAAAGGCTTTCGGAGCGCTTCATCAAGATCCAGCTCCTGTTCGGCTTCATGGAGGATCAGGACGTCTCCAGGGCCTTGCCGCTCTGCCGCAAGGCGGGCTTCGACTTCGAGATCATGTCGACCTCGTTCTACCTCGGCAGGCGCAAGCTCGTCGGCGATCCGAACACCGGCCTTCCGGCCTGGCAGGACCGGCTCTTCATCGCCATGGCCGGCTTCGCTATCGACCCCTCGGACTATTTCCAGCTCCCCAGCAACCGCGTGGTGGAGCTTGGCGAGCAGATGGTCATCTGACGGCTGCGCCTGGATCGCCGCGTCCGTCAGTCCTTTGATATGTCGTCACCAGGCTTGAAGAGATGCCGAACGCAACTCCTCACAGCCATGTGCACGACCTCCCTCATCTTTCAATTTCTCTGAACTTAAAGCCCAGTTCATTTCATTTGTTTGAATCAGCCTCAGTACCTATATCTTAGGTGTGACGATGAGGCTGAAGACAAAGGAGGCCGATCATGTCGCAGATAGCAGACTTCAACATCCTCCAGTCTTTCTTCGCTTTCCGCGCACGCATGTTTCGGGTGGCGGCACGCGAACGGATCAGGCAGGAAATGAAGCATTATCCGTCGCATCTTGCGGCCGATGTTTGCGCCCTGCCCGCTCTCGACGAGCAGTAGCGATAGTTCAAAATAGCTTATGGTACCCATGAAATCTATTCGTTTGAATGATGAGTGCCGCAAGCGCATATTTCATCTCGAGGATACGGGAATCCTAGATCAGCAAGGAAAGGAAACGGCAATGACCTCGATGACCTACAGAGATGGCGGCAAGGGCCTGTCATCCTACGGCAGACATTCTTCGCTCGGCTCCTATGCCGACAGGCTCGTGCGTGCATGGCGCCGCTGGCAGACGGAACGCCAGATCGAATCCATGCCCCTCGACATCCGCAAGGATATCGGTTGGCCGAGTGCCGACGAGAGCGGCAAAGACAGAGCTCATTAAGAACAGGGCTCATGAATGCAACCATATGCAATGAATGCGACATACCTCCCAAGCTAAAGGCGGTGCCTGCCCCATGCAGCGCCGCCTTTTTCATATCCGTCGCCTGCCTTTTCCCCAGTGAATTTCACAGCACTACCGGCCCGCAGCGACGCCTCTTGCTCCGCTCGCGCCGCAAATCACGGCCAATGTCGCAGATTTGCTCTTCCTAGCCGCATTTATCCATGCCAGTGTCGCTTTTGGAACATCGGAACGACGCATTCCACGCGACCAATATGCAGTCGCCCTCGAGCATGGATTTTCCAATGAACAAGATGCAGCTCAAGAAACGTTCCGTAGTCTTCTTCATGGTTCCTCAGTTCACCATGCTGCCCTTTTCGGCGGCGGTGGATACCCTGCGTATCGCAAACCGCATGCTCGGCTATCAGGCCTATACATGGCGCCTGAGTTCCGTCGACGGCGAAAAGGTCTATTCCTCCTGCGGCATCGGCGTGGAGGCCAATTCGTCGCTCGCCGAAGAGCGTCGCCATCTGGGCGGCGAAAACCGGCCCGGCATGGTGCTCGTCTGTTCCGGCATCGATGTCGAGACCTTCAACAACAAGTCCGTCAATGCCTGGCTGCGGGAATCCTATAATCGCGGCGTCGCCGTCGGTTCGCTCTGTACGGGCGCGCATGTGCTTGCCCAGGCGGGTCTCCTGAACGGCAAGCGCTGCGCGATCCACTGGGAAAACCTGCCGGGCTTCTCCGAGGCCTTCCCGCAGGTCGAGGTCTATGCCGATCTCTATGAGGTCGACAACAATCTCTATACCTGCGCCGGCGGCACGGCATCGCTCGACATGATGCTGAACCTCGTCGGCGAGGATTTCGGCGAAAGCCTCGTCAACCGTATCTGTGAGCAGCACCTGACCGATCGCGTGCGCAACCCGCATGACCGCCAGCGCCTGCCGCTGCGCGCCCGCCTCGGTGTCCAGAACGCCAAGGTCCTGTCGATCATCGAGTTGATGGAAGGCAATCTCGCCGAGCCGCTGTCACTTCTGGAGATCGCCGAAGGCGCCGGCCTGTCGCGCCGCCAGATCGAGCGCCTCTTCCGCCAGGAAATGGGCCGGTCCCCTGCCCGCTACTACCTGGAAATTCGCCTCGACCGCGCTCGGCACCTGCTGGTTCAGTCCTCCATGCCGGTCGTCGAAGTGGCCGTTGCCTGCGGCTTCGTCTCCGCCTCGCACTTCTCCAAGTGTTATCGCGAACTCTACCAGCGCTCGCCGCAGCAGGAGCGCGCCGATCGCAAGATGACCATGGCCACGGCTCGTCAGCAGGCGGTTGCTGCTTGAGCCCTCACTTCCGTCATGCTCGGGTTTGTCCCGAGCATCTGCCGCCGGTCGTATTTTGATACGTGGTTAGATCCTGGGACAGGCCCGAGGATGACGACCGGAGCCCCCTTTACTGTGCCGCCTCTTCCGTCATCTTGGCGTCGGAATAGACAAGGTTTCGCCCCTTGTGCTTGGCCATGTAGAGGAACTGGTCTGCCGCGTTCAGATAGTTCTCGAAGGTCTCGTAACCGGTGATCTCGGCCAAGCCGATTGACACCGTCACCGACAGTTCCTCGTCATCGGCTGTCACTCTCAAGCGGGAAATGTCCGAGCGGATCTCATCGCAGAGCTTGGTGGCGGCCAGCGAATCCATCTGCGGGAAGAGAATGGCGAATTCCTCCCCGCCGAGGCGCGAGAGAAGATTGTCGCTGCCTTCGAAGATTGTCTGCAACCTGTCTGCAACAGCCTTCAGCACCTTGTCGCCGATCTCATGGCCATAAGTGTCGTTCAGCCGCTTGAAATGGTCGATGTCGAGAATGGCGACCGCGCTCGCCACTTTCAGCCGCAGGCATTCGTTCACCAGCTTCGGGCCGTTGTCGTAGAAATAGCGGCGGTTATAGAGGCCGGTCAGATAGTCGCAGGCCGCAGCCGCCCGCAGTTGCTTCATCTGCGTCAGCGTCTCCACATTGTTGGCGATGCGGCACTGCAGCTCTTCGGCGACGAACGGCCGGTAGACGAAGTCGCTGGCGCCAGCCTTCAGGAAACTTGCCGACAGCATGCGGTCGTTCGAGGAGGAAACGCCGATGACGCGCATCTTGTCCGAACCGAACCGATGGCGGATGCGCCGCGTCAACTCATAGCCACTCATGTCGGGCATATGATGATCGGTGACGACGAGCTCGATATCGCTGTAGGTCTCGAGTGCCGCAATCGCCTCAAGCCCGGAATTGGCTTCGACGACCATATATTGCTGGGCCTTCAGGAGATCGACGAGTACCTGGCGCGCGGATGAAACGTCGTCGACGACGAGCACCCGGGTCTTGCGGTTCATGATCGCCCGGCGCACGGTCGCGACCAGATTGTCGAGCGCGAACTCGTTATCCTTCAGCACATAGTCTATGACATTACGCTCGAGGATGCGGGCGCGGGTGTTGAGATCGAAGGTCGCAGTAAAGACGATGGCTGGAATATCGTGCTCGATCGTGCAGTCGAGCGCCTCGCCATAGGGTGCGTCAGGCAGGTTCAGGTCAACGACGGCCATGCTGTAACCGTGGCCGTCCTGCAAGAGCTCTTCACGTAACGCCTTCAGCGAGGAACAGCAAACAACGCTGAGGTTGAGCTCGGTCTGGAACCGATGGCAGAGCACGGCACAAAACATTCGGGAATCCTCAACCAGAAGTATGCGGATTCCTCCAAACCGAGGACCTGCATGCTCCCGCTGATAATCCCCCTGGAATGTCACGGCTACCTACCCCTCCACATGCACGAGAGGGTCGACTCGCCCTCTCTTGCAGTGCCGGACGATAGCCGAGGCCTCCCCATCCGTGAAGAGGCAAATGACGGCAACAACACCTGTGATTGCAAAAATATGAGCCTCAGTCATATCTTTTCGGTGTGGGCCGATCACGGAGGCGTTCCCCCGCACCCGATCTTCGCGGCCGGATCAGGCAACCGCCCGTTCCCTGCGCATCGACTGGATCTGCAGGAGCGTGTCCAGGTTCTGGTTGACGCGGCAGTAAAACTCCTCGTCGATGAAGGGACGCAGCATGAAGTCGTTGCCGCCGGCCTTCAGGAACCGCGCCGAAAGCAGGCGGTTGGAAGAGGAGGAAACGCCGATGATGCGGAGCTCATGCGAGCCGATCGAGGCGCGGATGCGGCGCGTCAGCTCGAAACCGTCGATGTCGGGCATGTTATAGTCGGTGACCATCAGGCCGATATCGCGGTTAGCCTTGAGGATCTCCAGCGCTTTTGCGCCGCTCTCGGCGGTGCTGACGCGGAAATTATAGCGCTTCAGTCGGCTCGACAGCAGCGCGCGGGCCGTGGCGCTGTCATCGACGATCAGCACGTGATGGCGATGGTTGGTCAGGAACCGGCAGATCGATTCCGCCAGGAGGTCGACGGCAAAGACATTGTCCTTGAGGATGTAGTCGACGATGTCCTTGGCAAGCAGCTTGTCGCGCATGCCTTCATGGAACGTGCCGGTGAAAACGATCGTCGGGATCGACAGATCGACCAGGTATTCCAAGGCCTCGCCGTTTTCGGCGCCCGGCAGGTTGATGTTGGAAATCGCGAGCGTGATCGGATCGGAAGACTTGTCGTAGGAAAGCTGCAGATCTTCAAAGTTGCGGCAGATCTCAACGTCGATATCGAAGAGCTCCTTGAGCCGCTTCCCGATCATCGACGTGAAGACGTTGGAATCTTCAGCGAGGATGATACGCGCGCCAGCAAACATTCCTCCGGAATATTGCATCCCCGAAATACCTAGAAACGCCATGACAAACCTTTAAATGGAAATTGTGTCCCCGAACGAAACCGTTACATGAATTCATTTGAGCAATTGTTAATCGAAGGGCTGCAGCCGGCTACAAAAAGGGCGACCGATGATGCGGCCGCCCTTTTCTTCTTCATATGCTTAAGAAACTAGACTATGTCACGACGCGTTTTAGGCACGAAGCGCTGCATTCTCCGTGTCGAACGGGCTCTCGCCGACCACCGTTGCGTTGTAGGTCGTGCCGAGGATCTTGATCTTCAGCTTCGTGCCTTCCTTGGCATAATCGGGCCGCAGCATGGCGAGCGCCAGCGAGCGGTTGATGCGAAAGCCGAAAGTGCCGTTGGTGGCACGGCCGACGAGCTCGCCAGCCTCGTTGTAGATCGCTTCCGAACCACGCGCGTCGACGTCATTGCCGGTCTCGACGACCAGCGTGGCGAAGTTCCACTTCAGGCCCTTTTCCTTGTAGGCAAGCAGTCCCTCGCGGCCGAGGAACTCTTTCTCCGGCTTGATGAAGCGGTCGAGGCCGGATTCATAGGCATTGTACTCGATCGACATTTCGCGCGGGATCAGGCGATAGGATTTCTCGACCGACATGGAGAGCATGGCGCGGATACCGAAAGGCTTGATGCCGAATTCGGCGCCGGCCTCCATCAGCTTGTCGAAGATGTAATTCTGCATCTCGATCGGGTGATGCAGTTCCCAGCCGAGTTCGCCGACGAAGTTGACGCGCAGCGCATGGGCGCTCGCCGCACCGACCGAGATTTCCTTGCCCGAAAGCCAGGGGAAATCCCTGTTGTCGAGGCTTGTGCGCGTCAGCTTCTTCAGGACATCGCGCGACTTCGGACCGGCGAGAACGAGCACGCCCCAGGCCTGGGTGATCGGAGTGAACTTGACGCTTCCGTCTGTCGGCAGCAGCTTGCGCATATAGTCGTGGTCATGCGCCTCATAGGCACCGGCCGAGACGAGGTAGAAAGTGCCGGGCGCGCTTTCATAGACGGTGAATTCCGCGCGCACGCCGCCTTCCTTGGTCAGCATATGGCAAAGCGCGATACGGCCGCGCTTCTTCGGGATCGCGTTGGCAAAGATCGATTCCAGCCATGCGCGCGCGCCGGGTCCGGTGACCAGCGCCTTGGCGAAGGCCGACATGTCGAGCACGCCGACATTCTTGTTGACGTTCATGACTTCGTTGCCGACATGCTCGAAATAGTTCGAGCGGCGGAACGACCAGCGTTCCAGGATACGGCCGTCTTCGGTCGGGTCGGAATGATTGTGGTTGGTCAGAACGTCGGCGCCGACGCCGATCTGGTCTTTCGGCAGGTCATAGCCTTCGGGCGCAAACCAGTTGGCGCGCTCCCATCCGTAGACGGAGCCGAACACGGCGCCGAGCTTCTTCAGGCGGTCATAGACAGGCGTCGTCTTCAACGGGCGAGCAGCGGCACGTTCCTCGTCCGGATAGTGCATGGTGAAGACGTTGGCATAGGCTTCCTCGTTCTTGGCGATGAGGTAGCCTTCCTTGGCATAGGGGCCGAAGCGGCGCGGATCGACGCCCATCATGTCGACGGTCGGCTCGCCATCGACGATCCATTCGGCCAGCTGCCAGCCGGCACCGCCAGCAGCGGTAATTCCGAAGGAATGGCCCTCGTTCAGCCAGAAGTTCTTGAGACCCGGCGCGGGACCGACGATCGGGTTGCCATCGGGTGTATAGGCGATGGCGCCGTTATAGACCTTCTTGATGCCGACTTCGCCGAAAGCCGGTACACGGGCGATCGCGGTTTCGATATGAGGCATCAGGCGGTCGAGCTCTTCCTGAAACAGCTCGTATTCGCTGTCGTCGGAGGGACCGTTGACATAACAGACCGGCGCGCCCTGCTCGTAAGGGCCGAGCAGCAGCCCGCCATTTTCCTCGCGCATGTACCAGGCGCTGTCGGCTTCACGCAGGACGCCCATTTCCGGCAGGCCCTTTGCCTTGCGGGCCAGAATGTCGGGATGCGGCTCGGTGACGATATACTGGTGCTCGACCGGAATGACCGGAATGTTGATGCCGACCATATCGCCGGTCTTGCGGGCGAAATTGCCGGTACAGGAGATGACGTGTTCCGCGGTGATCTCGCCCTTGTCCGTCGTCACCTTCCAGAGCCCGTCTGCCTGCTGCTCGATCGCGGTGACGGTCGTGTTGCGGTAGATCGTGGCGCCGAAATCGCGGGCGCCCTTGGCAAGAGCCTGCGTCAGGTCCGCCGGCTGGATATAGCCGTCATCGGGATGCTGGATTGCGCCAAGCAGGCCGTCGGTCTCACAGAGAGGCCAGATCTCCTTCACCTGCTCGGGCGTCAGGATATTGACCTTCACGCCGATCGTCTCGGCAATGCCTGCATAGTACATGAATTCGTCCCAGCGGTCTTTGGTACGGGCGAGACGGATGTTGGAGACCTGGCTGAAACCGACATTCATGCCGGTTTCCTGCTGCAGTTCCTGATAGAAGCGGACGGAATATTTGTGGATCTGGCCGACCGAGTAGCTCATGTTGAAGAGCGGCAAGAGGCCCGCTGCATGCCATGTCGAGCCTGATGTCAGCTCCTTGCGCTCGATGAGCACGCTGTCGCCCCATCCCTTCTTCGCAAGGTGATAGAGCGTCGAAACACCAACCACGCCGCCGCCGATGACCACTGCCCGCGCATGTGACTTCATGGAAAAATACCCTCTTTTATCGAATGTCCGGCAGCCCATACCGAACGAACCATTGTCGCGAACTATGCAGCGAGGCATGCGTCATGAGAGGCCTGTTTACGACATGGGAAAAGCTTGCCGCGACGACGCGCAAATAGGCAAGCGTCAAAAGTCGCAAGCCTCGAAAATTCATGAAAACGGCAGGGAATGGGCTGAAGCCGCCGTCACTTGACGACGGCGGAACCCTTGACGATCTCGATCGTCTCGTCGCCCGAAAGCCCGATACGGTCGCCATCGGGCGTCGTCATGAAACAGCCGGAGGGGCAGACCCGTTCGGAAGCGCCGGCATCGACGACAACCTCCACGCGGTTGCCGCCTTCGGTGACGGTGAGCACCACGGGCGCCTCATCCTTGTTGGTGACGGACGCCGCCAGCGCGAGAGGTGGGGCGGAAAGGAGAAGAAGAAATGCGACTGCGGAACGTGTCACGGTATGCGACATGGGCTTTACGCCCTCCCCTGGAGCACTCGTCGCTGCACCAGCAGCGATCGATTGCATGGGGTTATAGCACCGCAGCCGTGAATGAGCGCTGAATGAGCTGTTCAGCCTTTTAACTTGCCGTCTGCCGTCTTGCCCCGCAATTGGCGCACCGGCTGCTCCTCTTCCACCATCTCGTTCTTGCCGGCCTCGTCTTCGGCAATCTCGTCCTCGGGCTCGTCAGGCTTCCGGACAAGCACCTTCTCGGCGTCTGCATTCGCCTGCCGGTGAATGGTCAGATCGCTCTGCGGCAGCGGGATCTCGATGCCCTCGGCCCGGAAGCGCTTGAGGATCTCGATCCTCAGATTGTTGCGCACCGTCAGGCCGTCACCCATGTCGGCCAGGAAGAAGCGCAGTTCGAAATCCAGCGAATAAGGTCCGAAGCGCAGGAACTCCACATGCGGCTCCGGATTGCGCAGGATCAACGGCACGGCGGCCGTCAGCTCCAGCAGAATATCCATCACCTTGCGCGGATCGGCCTCATAGCTCACGGAAACCGGGATTTCCGAACGGCCGAGCTTGTTGCGATGCGTCCAGTTGCCGACGAGCCCGTTGATCAGATCCGAGTTCGGCACGATGATCGACTGCTTGCGGAAGGTCTCGATTTCGGTGGCGCGCACCGAAATGCGCTTGACGATGCCTTCGGCGGTACCCGAAACGACATGGTCTCCCACCTTGAAGGGCCGCTCGACGAGAAGGATTAGGCCGGAGACGAAGTTCGACACGATATTCTGCAGGCCGAAACCGATACCGACCGAGAGCGCCGAGGCAACGAGTGCAAGGTTCGAAAGGTCGATTCCGGCAGCCGAAACGCCGAAGATCGCCGCAACGCCTACGCCGAGATAGCCGATGCCGGTCTTGACGGAATTGCGCACGCCGAGATCGACATGGCTGCGCGCCATGACATTGCTGTCCAGCCATTTCTGTACCCAGCGCGTCGCAAGATAACCGCCGGCAAAGAGCAGGATGCCGGTGAAGATGCCGAGCAGCGAAATGCTGATGCCGCCGAGCCGCACCTCTGTGAATAGCCGGTAGGCGAGCAGCTGCAGATCCTGCACATGGAAGCCCCAGAGCAGCAGGATGAGCGGAATGCCGGTCAAGAGCGCCACGGCGTAGATGAGGAGGCCGACAACCAGCCCCACCTGGTCGATCGCAACGTCTCCAAGCTTGAAGTGGTTCTGCAGGAAGCGCCCAAGGAACGTATCGGCGAAATTATCCTGCCGCGAAATCGCCTTGCCGAGCAGCAGGCCGATATAGGTTGTGACGACGATGGCGCTGGTGATGATGAGCTGCGTGGCGACGAACCGCGCCAAGCCCACATAGCCCGAGAGTGCTGCAAGGATGAGGCCCGCGCCGAAAACACGCAGCAGGATCGCCATGCCGCGCGGCCAGCGGCGGCCCGGCGCATCGGGATCGCCATTCTTCGCCAGCATCGGCTTTCCGAAGGAAACGGCAATCAGGATGAGGCCGATGATCAGCGCCGCGAGCAGGCTGCGCACGACGGTCAGAACCAGCGGCGATCCCATCGCCTCGCCGATGGCGCCGAAGAGATAGTCGAGCGCGTTGACGACGGCCATGGCGATCAGGCAGTAGCCGACCGAGCGAGCGCCGAGGTTGGAAAGGCGCACCAGACGCCAGGATGGATCATTCGGCGCAAAGACCGCGTTGACGAAACGGCCGACGAAATAGACGAGGCCGATCGAGCCGAAGAGCGCGCCGATCACTGGCGTGATATCGCTTCTCAGCACATTGAAACCGTCGAGGAAGATCAGCGACGTCACCAGCAGCACATCGAGCGCGGCCGTGCGGATCAGCGTCGACCAGAAGGCAAAAGCAAGGCGGCTGATATAGGACGGCTCCTCGACATTGACATCGCGCCGCAGATACTGGCCGAAAAGCCGGTAGCCGCCGGAGAGCAGGATCAAGGCCGTCGCGAGCGACAGGAAGATCGCGGCAAACAGTTGCAGGCTCTTGAACTTCCAGACAAAGGTGATCCAGCTCGAAAGCGTCTGCGAAAACTCGCTCGCCTCCTCAACGAAGGCGCTGGCCGCATCGTCGAAGACGGAGGCAGAAATTTCGGTGCGCCGGAACAGCGTATCGGCAAAGAGCTGGCGGCGCGTCGCCGTGATCACGTTGGAAAGCTTGGTGATCGCGATCGACAGGTTTTCCGCGTCACCCGTGACGGCATTGATCTGCGAGCGTTCCGCCGTCAGCGCATTGCGCTCGTCGGTGACGATCTGCGCTTCCGGCGGCTGGCCATCCTTCGGCGGCTCGCCAAGCTCGGCCAGGCGGCTCTTGATCTGGTCGAAACGCGGGCGCAGGCTGACGGATGTCGCGATAACGCCGCGGCCGAGTTCGTCCACCTGGCCGGCAAGCTCCACTAGAGCATCGTCATTGTCGGCATTCTGCTTGACGCGGTCCTGCAGCGAGACAAGCTGGTTCTTCGCCTTGTCGATATCCTTCAGCGCCTGATCAAGGCCGGTATTGGCAAGCGGCGCCTCGGCCGGAGCTGCTTGGATCGGAGCTGCTTGGACCGGAGCTGCCTGCGTCTGGGCCGGCTGTGTCTGGGCTGGCTGTGTTTGGGCCTCAGCCGCCGGCTGCGGCGCCTGCGCGAAGGCAACCTCCCCATCGAGATGCAGGCCGGTAACCACCAGCGACAGCAGAAGAACGGTGCGAAGCAGCCAGTGTGTCAAGCGCAAGAAGCCCCCGCGTGGATTCGTCTCATGATCAAGATGACCGCTTTTATAGGAAAGAAAGGCAACAGAAAGGCGGAATTTCCGGATGATCGCTCAGAAGCCGGCGCCGGGGCGCGCGAGATAAGCGAGTTCGGCTTCGCTCGACTGCCGCCCGACTATGCCATTGCGATGCGGAAAACGCCCGTAAGCGGCAATCACCGCCCGGTGGCGAAGGGCATAATCGTGGAATTCCTCATCGCCGAGCGCAGCAAAGAGCGCCACCGAACGGTCCTGCTCCACCAGATCTTCCGCATGCTCGAACGGCATGTACAGAAAGGTCCGTTTGATGCCCTCCAGCGACTGATCGGCGCCGACGGCAAGCGCAAGCTTTGCCTCGCGCAGCGCGAGCCCGTCGGTTGCGAAGGCAAGCGGCGTCGCCCGGTAGATATTGCGTGGAAACTGGTCGAGCACGATGACGGCGGCCAGCCGGCTCTCGGGGCTGGAGCGCCAGTCCTCGGTCACGCTGCGGGCAAGCGACAGGTGGGTTGCGCGAAACCGCGCCCGGATCTCCTCGTCCAGTTCGGCAGTCGAGTTGAACCATTCCTTCCGGCTGCAGCGGACGAACCAGAAGTCATAGACTTCGTCCGGTGTGCAGACGATATCGGTATTCATGACGGCTCTCCCAGCATCAGCTACAGAAAAGATCGGTCAGCTTAGGGAAAAAACCAGTATCGCCCTCGTGCCGCGATGCTCCGGATCATAAGAAAGGTCGGATTTCAGACTGCCGGCCATGGCGTTTAATATCTTCATGCCGAGACCGGTTCCCTTCACCGGATCGGACAGGTCGAAGCCCTGCCCGCCATCCTCCACGATGACCCTCAGCGCATCGTCCTCCTGCTCGACAATGACATTGATCTCCCCCGGGTCGCCATCCGGATAAGCATATTTGAAGGCGTTGGTGACGAGTTCGCTGACGATCAGGCCGAGCGTGATGACCTTGTCGGTCGCAAGATTGATCGGCTGGGCGGTCAGTACCACGCGATGCGGCCGTTTCTCGTCTCGCATCGAGGCTTCGAGCTCGGTCAGAAGGCTGCTCAGATATTCATCCACCTGCACCGTGCCGATCTGCCGGTTGGTGTAGAGACGGCGGTGGACGCTGGCGATCGCATTGATGCGCATCTGCGTTTCCTGCAGCGCGTCGATCGCCACCTGATCGCTGGTCATGGAGGACTGCATGCGGATCAGCGCGCCGACGAGGCCGAGGCTGTTGGCGATGCGGTGGTTGACTTCGGCGAGCAGCATTTCCGCATGGTCGC
Organism: Rhizobium sp. WYJ-E13; assembly: GCF_018987265.1. Taxonomy (NCBI): domain Bacteria; kingdom Pseudomonadati; phylum Pseudomonadota; class Alphaproteobacteria; order Hyphomicrobiales; family Rhizobiaceae; genus Rhizobium; species Rhizobium sp. WYJ-E13. Next base: position 2,380,333 of record NZ_CP076853.1, read on the forward strand.
GCTGCTGGCGGATCACCTCCTGCGCCTGTGCCGTCTCCCGGAGGAAGCGCGCCCGCTCCAGCCCCTGCTCGAGGGCCGCGGCCAGAAGATCGAAATAGTCGGGCGAAATGCCCTTGAAAACATAGTCGTCGGCGCCGGCCTTCAGCGCTGTGACCGCAATACTCGTATCGTCGGAGCTGGTGGCATAGATGACAGGCGGATGATCGGGCATCGCCACGATGCGCGGCAGGATATCGAGCCCCGTCTCGCCCTCCAGGACATGATCGAGAACGACGGCGTCGATACCCCCTTCGGCAAGCAGCGCAAGGCCGGTCGCCCCGTCGCTCGCCCATTCGAGCGTAAAGCCGCGGCGGCCGAGATTCTTCTGCATCAGCTGCGCAAGCGCCTCGTCGTCATCGATATAGAGGATACGGATTGGAGCGTCCGTATCACGACTGGACTCGCTCATTCTGCCTCCGGGCATTTTCCCGCAGCAATACCGGCTATGAGGCGGCCGAGTCTTTCTGCGTGCGACTGTCGTATTGCATCGACAGGCGCGCGTAAACAGCACTTGGCCTTTGGCACGAGAAGACGCCCGCTATCAGGCAGATCGAAGGAGAATGCCATCGAAAATGTCGACCCCTGTCCGGCTGCGGCCGGAAAGCCCTCTAAAAAATTGCGAACACGGATACTGAAAATCAATGACCTCAACGCAGGGGAAGGCAAATGGTTCCGCGAAGATCAGCTTTTTTGAAAGCGACGGTGGTGAGAAACTTCGGCACCCGCGTCGGCAGCAAGCTGCAGGAAGCGCAGGCAGGACAGGAAGCCGATCATGCCGACCACGCAGAAGGCCCAGCGGAAATCGCCGAGCGTAGCATCCGCCGCCCCCCGAAGCCCCGAGGAAATGTTGAGTACGGCGGCCGCCACCGCAACGCCGAGCAGCATGGAAATCTGCTGAAGCATGCTCGACAGCGTCGAGGCCGAGCTTCTCTGCGCCGGGCCGATATCGGCAAAGGAGAGCGTGTTGAGCGCCGTGAACTCCATCGAGCGCGAAAGCCCGGCAATCAGGAGCAGCCCCGAGATGACGATCTCAGGCGTTTCCGGGGTCAGGAAACCACAGGCGACGATCGAGGCAGCGGCGATGACACCGTTGAAGAAAAGCACGTTGCGGAAACCGAAGAACCGCAGGAGTGGTGTCGTCACCACCTTCATGCCAAGATTGCCGAGGAAATAGACCAGCAGATAGGTGCCGGCGGCAATCGAGCTCAGGCCAAAGCCGAGCTGGAAGAGCAGCGGCAGCAGGAAGGGCGTCGCATTGATCGCGACACGGCAGGCCGTGCCCGCCGAAAGCGTCGTCATCGAGAAGGTCTGCACCTTGAAGGCGGCGAGATCGAGCAGCGGATTGGCGACCCGCAGGAAGTGCCGCGTCGCCATGACCGAAAGCACGATGCCGGCCGCAAGCAGCGCGACGAGCGGCAGGAAGCCACCCTGCCCTCTGACGGACAGTTCGAGCCCGGCAAGCAGCAGGGTCAGCCCCGCGGCACTCAGGAAAAAGCCCTTGATGTCGAGAGGCCCGACGCGTTCCTCCCGCTGCTCCGGCACGAAGCGCAGCACCAGCGCAATGCCGACAATGCCGATCGGAATGTTGATCAGGAAGTTCCAGTGCCAACTGGCATAGGTGGTGATGAAACCGCCGAGCACGGGGCCGACGACGGGCGCCGTCAGCGCCGGCCAGGTGATCAGCGCGATCGCCTGCACCAGCTCGGATTTGCGGGCGTTCTTCAGCACGATGATGCGCCCGACCGGCGTCATCAGCGCGCTGCCCACCCCCTGCACCGCGCGCGCAATAACGAATTCCGTCAGGCTTCCCGACAGGCCGCAGAACAAGGATGCCACAGTGAAGACGGCAATCGACATCAGAAAGACGCGCCGCGCCCCAAACCGGTCGCCGAGCCAGCCGGAAAGCGGAATGAAGGCCGACATGGTCAGCATATAGACAGTGATGCCGATGCTCATGGCGACCGGCTGCACGCCGAAACTCGTCGCCATCTGCGGCAGCGAAGTGGTGACGATCGTGCCGTCGAGGATCTGCATGAAGAAGGAAACGGCAACGACCAGCGCTACGATCTTCGCCTGACGGGCGCTTTCCGCCTCCTCTGTCTTCTCACTCGCCTGAACTGCAGTCATCGATCGGCCAATGCGAATTCCGGATTGCGCGGGAAAAGGCGGGAAAACCGACAGGCAAGCCGCGCGGAGGGATATGCAGCCTGCATACGCCGCTTATGCCGGATCGAAAAGCTCAAATGCCGCAAAGGCCGAAATTTTTGTCAATATGTTCGGCAGCAATCGATATCAGCGGCCGGCAACCGTCTCGACCGGCCTGGCAGTCACGCCTGCTGCCGAAAGCTTGCCGAGTTCCGACCTGCGGCTGGCGGTATCGAGCTCGGAGAAATCACCGGGCAATTCGGACATGACCTCACCCTGCACCACACAGTCGATCATGAACATCGGCCGGCGCTTGTGCTCCTGCACGAGGCGCCCGACATATTCGCCGAGCGTACCGAGCGCGATGAGCTGGATGGCGCTCAAAGCGGAAATGGCCGCCATGATGCTCGACCAGCCGGTGATGACATTGCCCTCGAACCATTGCACGAGCGTATAGATCAGCAGCCCCAACGCGAAGACCGCCGAGATCAGCCCCATCCAGGCGCTGATGCGCAGCGGAATGATCGAGAAGCTGGTGATCGCATCGATCGCGAAGCGGATCATCTTCTTCAGCGGATATTTCGTCGAGCCGGCATAGCGGGCATCGCGTGTATAACGCAGTGCCACCTGCCTGCCGCCGATCCAGCTCACCATGCCGCGGATGAAACGATGCCGCTCCGGCATGTTGAGGAGGATATGGACGATGCGCGCCTTCATCAGCCGGAAATCGCCGGTGTCCTGCGGGATCGAGATCGAGGTGAGCCGCGTCAGCAGCCGGTAGAAGACAGAGGCCGTGACGAGCTTGAACCTGGTCTCGCCCTTGCGCTCGCTCCGCTGCCCGTAAACGACATCGGCGCCCTGATCCATGATCGGCATCATCTCGGAAAGCAGCTCCGGCGGATCCTGAAGATCGGCGTCGATGAGCAGCACGCGCTCGCCGCGGGCCACCGCAAGACCGGACGTCGCTGCGAGCTGGTGGCCGTGATTGCGAAGAAGCTTGACGCCGAGCACCTGCGGAATGCCCGCCGCAAGGCCTGATATGACGCCCCACGTACCATCGCTGGAGCCGTCATCGACGAGGATGATCTCGAAGGACTGGCCTGCAACCACCTCCGCCGCTGCCCGCGCCCTCCGGCAGAACTCGTTCAGCCCCTCGGCCTCATTGTAGCAGGGCGCGACGATGGAAAGCCTGATCTTCACACCACCATCATCAACGGATTTGCCCATTTCCACCGAATCTCCCATTCCCGCAGGAAAGCATGACCAATCGCCTGAGGGCACACAAGGCAGAGCATCCCCTGCCCTGTCGGCCGGAACCTGCGCCTCCGGCAATGGTTTGATATCATGCACCTGCTTTGCATATCCTAAAGACAAAGCCGCAAACTGGATTTGCGAAGCATGAGCGCAGGGAGGCGTCATGCAGGATGCAGCACCCGATCTCGGCCGCAGGGCCGCCATAGCCAACGCCAAGTTTCTCGTGGCCCTCGCAGTCATTGTGTTCCTGGCGGCGGGCACGCTCGCCTATTGGCAGGGCTGGCTCTTCCTCGCCGATTTCGCCGCCTGGTCGGCCGGATCATCGGTCTATTTCTACTATCGCGACCCGGCACTTCTGGAAAAGCGCTTGCGCGCCGGGCCGGCCGCCGAAACGGACCCGGTCCAGAAGCGCATCCAGCTCTTCACCAGCGTCGTAATGATCGCCCTCATCCTGGTTTCGGTACTCGATTACCGCTTCGGCTGGTTGACCGTTCCGGTATGGGTGGTGATTTCAGGCAATCTGCTGATCTCGGCAGGCTTCGCTTACTTCGTGGTCGTCCTCAGGGAAAACTCCTTCGCCTCGGCGACGATCCAGGTCTCCGAAGACCAGAAGGTCGTCTCCACAGGGCCTTACGCGTTGGTGCGCCACCCCATGTACGCCGCCGTCCTGCCGCTTGCATCCGGCATCCCGCTTGCCCTCGGTTCCTGGTGGGGCCTTATCATCGTGCCGCTGATCTTCATCGGCCTGATCCTGCGCCTCACCGACGAGGAAGGCCACCTGCGCCGGGGCCTGCTCGGCTATGAGGATTACTGCCGCAAGGTGAGATACCGGCTCTTTCCCGGCCTCTGGTGAAAATCCGCCTGAGACTCACGCCCGCTCGTAACGGCTGACCTCCAGCCCCGATCCGACCGGCAGCAGCACGCTGGTGATGCCGAGCCTGGCTCTGATAGCCCGGGCATAGATCTTCACGTCTTCGGTGGCAGGATAAATCATGTTGTCGGCAACGATGATCGCGCCGGCATTGAGCTTCGGATAGAAGGCTTCGAGGCATGGCAGATAGAGATCCTTCCAGAGATCGACGAGGACGAAATCCACCTTGCCCCGCAGTTCGCGGATCATGGAGACCGCATCGCCCACCCGGAAATCGATATGCTCGGCAAGCCCGGCCTTCTCCGCCATCGCCTGTGCATAGGCGGATTTATAACCATGCACTTCCATGGTGATCACCCGCCCGCCGGTCGCCCGCGCGGCCTCTGCAAGCCAGATGCCGGAATAACCGAAGGAGGTACCGAGTTCGAGAATCGTCGGCGCCGTCAGGCTGCGGACGAGGATATTCAGGAACCGCCCAGTCTCCGGCCCGACTGCCCGCATCCTCTGATCCTGCCCGCCATCGCGTCCTCCCGGCGCATCCTGGCGCGGACTGCGGCGCTCCTCATCGATTCGCCGGTGATAGGAATGCAAGACATCGAGAACTTTCTCATCCAGCCGATGTTCGCCGACCAAGCTGGCATGGTCTTGCTTATCATTGCGCATCGACATTCCTCCAGGGTTCGGCCAACCGCGGCAGATGCCGCGGCAGTGACCTCGGCACACGAGTTAAATACCGAGCGAGATTTCCGGCAAGCGCAGAATGACGAGGACAAGGCCGCCGATGATTCCCGCTGGCAGGATCAACGGAATCAGAAAACAAAAAAAGCCGACAAGCCCTTGGTATCAAGGGCTTTATCTGCAACGTCCATTCTCTTCGCAGGAGAAATTGGTGGGTGATGTAGGGCTCGAACCTACGACCCGCTGATTAAGAGTCAGCTGCTCTACCAACTGAGCTAATCACCCGTACCGTGCTTGGCTGCGCGGTGTGACGGGGCATATAAATAGGATCGCCCGGCTTGTCTAGCGCCCTGCCGAAAATTCTTTGGTTAATTGCGAAGTTTTTTTGTCAGGGGCCGGAAATGCAATGAAATCAAAGGTCGAGCGTGCCGGTCGCAATCCGAACCGCCTGGCCGCCGATCCGGGCATTCGAAATGGTCCCGCCTTCGATATCCATATGTAGATGAATGAAGGACGGGCGGCCCATCTCCACGCCCTGCTCGATGAGAACAGGGTAATGCCCGTCCGTCAGCCGGTCGAAATGGTTGATCGCGCCTGAGAGAGCAGCCGCCGCCGAGCCGGTCGCCGGATCCTCGGAAATGCCCATGCCGCTTGCAAACATGCGGGCATGGAACTTGGCGACATGGTTCACGCCGCCGCGACAGTAGATATAGGCCGAAGCGAGCGCGCCATCGACGAAGGGTACGGTCTTTTCCCAGAGCTGCGGATCGAACTCCAGCCGCCTGGCCGCACCGACGTCGTGGACCGGCACCATGAGGAAGGGAACGCCGGCGCTCCAGATCGACGGCACGTGATTCTCGAAGCCGATCTCGGTCGTCTTCAGCGACAGCGCGTCGGCAATGCCGGCCTTGTCGAGCGAAAGCTGGATCTGCTGGGATTTGCGCGGCAGGTCGAATTCGGCAAAGCTCGCCTCGCCTTCCCGAAGCCTGACGGCGCAGCGCACCGGGCCGACATTTTCCTCCAGCACCGAAACGAGGTCGAGTGATCCTGCTCCATGCGCCTTCTCCGCCAGCGCAATCGCCGTACCAACCGTGGGATGGCCGGCAAAAGGCAATTCGCGGCCGGGCGTGAAGATGCGGATACGCGCCGTATAGGCGGGATTGTCGGCCTGCTGCACGAAAACCGTTTCGGACAGGTTCATTTCGCTGGCGATTGCCTGCATGGCGGCATCGCCAAGTCCCTCGCCGTCGAAGATCACAGCCAGCGGATTGCCGGCAAGCTTGGTGTCGGTGAACACGTCATAGACGCTGTAGCTTAACGCCACATCGGCCTCCTTGAATCGGTCATCGAACCGCCAACCTGCCCGACAGCACACGCAAGTGCAAGCTTCAGGCCTACTTGCCCGCGAAATACCAGTCGATGATCGGCAGCATCGCGGCATTGTAAGGCTGAGCCTTCGGATTGGCCGTGCGGATCGCGACCGCACCTGATATTTCCTTGTCCTCGGCAACCAGCATGTGCCGGCTAATGAAATCGACCATCTCATCGGCCGTCATATCGAAGCGGAAGAGCTTGAAGATCGAGACCGAGCGGCGGATGTGGCTGGCATGCAACCCCTCGCCCGCAACGGCATCGGCGAGATCGAGGCCCGTCTCCTCCATCACTTCGCGGGCCATGTTGCTGTCGATATCACAACGCCCGTCAACGACATCCTCGGGCTCCAGCGAACCGGCGGCGAAATAGACCTGGCCGGGATTGGCCGTATGCTCTCCCATGCGGATCGCGACCAGCGCGCCGTCGGATGATTCGAGCACCGGATAGGCGAAGAGATGGATGGCGCCCTTCCGCTCCGGCTGCCTGCGCCACCACATGAAGGTCGAGAAGGGAACGGTGTGGGCCTCGCTCGCAATCCCGTCTTCGGAAAGCTTCAGCCGGTGCTGCAGCACCATGCGGCCGTCGAAGAGCGCCGGATTGACAGCGATCTCCCGCTCCCAGTTCTCGCGGATCGACGCCCTGTTGGCTGTCAGCAGCGGATGATCCCCGTCAAGTACGCGCAGATTGGTGCCGGCAATCGGAAAAACCGTCTGTTCCGGCGGAAAGGCTGAAAGGTCTTCTGAAAAATTTGGTGTCATAGGAGATCCAATATCATGACGACGGGGCAATGGTCGGATGCCTTCGGCCTGTCCCACCCGGTACGCGGATAGCACTCCACCTCCTGCCCCGGCGGGCAAGGCGAAGCGACATCAGGCATTCCCGGTTGGCATCAGGGATACAACTAAAGACGAAAGAGCGCTTCGAAAAGCCCTGTTTGTCCCTCATAGCCGCCAGCCGGTCCGGATGACGACATGCACCGCCTCATCAGGCACGACGGCCACGCGGCTGTAGGCACGCAGTGCCTGGCCGTTGCCGAGCATCAGCTTCACCGCATAACGCTCACCCTCGAAGAGCGCGGATTCGACGGTCGCAGGAGCCCCCTCGCCGCCGATGATGACATCTTCCGGCCGCACCAGAATATCGGCGCCATCGGTATTGGCGGCATGCAGCGCGCCCTCCAGCTCGTCCCATTCAAGCTGCCGTTCGCCGCCCATGACCGGCAGCGTGACGATCGCGCCGCGGCCGATCAGCCCGCCGACCATGCGCCCCTCCGGCCGCGCATAGATCTCCGCCGGCGGCGCCACCTGCAGCAGCCGCCCCTCGGACATGACGGCGACGTCGGTTGCGAGCGCCATCGCCTCGCTCTGGTCATGCGTCACATAGATCATCGTGGCACCCGAACGCTGATGGAACTCGCGGAACGTCTCCTCCATCTCCTGCTTCAGATGCCGGTCGAGATTGGCGAGCGGCTCGTCGAGCAGCACGACATCGGGCGAGGTCACCAGACAGCGGGCCAGCGCCACGCGCTGCCGCTGGCCGCCAGAGAGATCGGCCGGCCGCCGCTCGGCATAGTCGACGAGGCGCACGGTCGACAGTGCTTCACGCACCTTGGTCTTATAAGCTTCGCCGGAGATGCCGCGCACCTTCAGCGGATAACCGACATTGTCGGCGACACTCATATGCGGCCAGAGCGCGTAGGACTGGAAGACCATCGCCATGTTGCGCCGTTCCGGCGGCAACGATTGCGCGGCGTCCGCCAGCAGCCGCTCGCCGAGATGGATGGAACCATCGCTCGGCGTCTCGAAGCCGGCAATCATGCGCAGCACCGTGGTCTTGCCGCAGCCCGACGGGCCGAGCAGCGCCAGGAAGCCGCCCTCGCGCACATCGAGCGAAAAGCCGCTGACGGCAGCCCTGCCCGTGCCGAAATCCTTGGCCACCTGATTGAGGATCAGCTTCGCCACGGCACCACTCCCTTGGGCAGATGTTTCGCCAGAAGCTCCAGGAGCAGCATCATGGCGACGACCATGAAGACGACGAGCACCGAAAGTGCCGAGGCAAGATCGGAACTGCCGCTGTCGTCGAGATTGTAGATGGCGACACCCAGCGTCTGCGTACCCGCCGACCAGAGCAGCGCCGAGATCGTCAGCTCGTTGCAGGCGATCAGGAAAACGAGGATGACCGAGGCGCCTGCCGCCGGCGCAATCAGCGGCACGATGATATCCTTGAGCCGCCGGAAGAAGCCGGCGCCGGAAAGCCGTGCTGCCTCCTCCAGCGCCGGATCAAGCTGGTGGAAGGCGCTGACCACAGGCTTCAGGCTGACGGCGAAGAAGGAGGAGAAATAGGCAATGAGGATGATCCAGACTGTGCCGTAAAGCGTCACGTTCAGCACCGGGATCGGCGCCGCGAACACAAGGATGAAGCATACCGCCATGACGATACCCGGCAGCGAATAGGGTATTTCGACAAGGCTGGAAACAATGCGCGACAGCGTATCCTTGCGCCGCGTCAGCGCATAGGCGGCCAGCACCGTGACGAACAGCAAACCGACTGCGGCTCCGCTTGCGAGCGACAGCGAATTGACGAAAGCCGTGCGCGTCACCGCCTGCCGGAACAATATCTCCTCGAAGGCATGAAACGTCATGGTCTTGAAAGTCAGCGGCACGCCGTAAGCCGGCACCAGTGCGCCCGCCACCAACGCAAAGAAGGGCGCCGCCAGCATGAAGAACAGTACGATCCACAGCAGCGGCGTGAAAATGAGCTTCCACCCGCCGAGTTCGAAGGCCGCCGTCGCGCCCGAAAGGCCGATGACGCGGTAGTCGCGCCCACGCAACGCCCGATCCTGGATGGCAAGGCCGGCGACCGAGATCAGCGCAATGATGGCAGACAGTAGCGCCACATCGCCGAAGGTGCGGCCGGTAAAGGCGGTGAACTTGGAAAAGATCAGCGTCGGCAGCGTGAAGATCGACGCGGGAATGCCGAGAATGGCCGGAATGCCGAAATTACCGGTGCAGGAAACGAAGGAAATCGCCGCACCCGCAATGACGCCCGGCAGCGACAGCGGCAGGATGATATCGCGAAAGACACGCAGACGCGACGCCCCGGAAAGTCTTGCCGCCTCCACCCCGTCGCGCGGCAGGGTCATCAGCCCTGCCCTCAGCGCCAGATAGACGAGCGGCGCATGCTGCACGCCATAGAGCAGCGCAATACCAGCAACCGAATAAAGCGGCTGCGGCGACCCCAGCGGCGGGGCGATATGCAGCGCCTTCAGAAGCGGGCTCGATGGCCCCGACATCTGCACCCAGGCAAGCGCCGTCACCTGCGGCGGGATCATCATCGGCAGCACGAAGAAGAAGCTGAGCGGCCCCTTGGCCGGAATATCCGTCAGCGTCAGCAGATAGGCGAAGGTGCAGCCGATGATCAGCGAGATGATCGTGCCAATGATAGCCGTGACGATGGTGTAATAGACCGCCGACCAGACCAGGGGGTCGGACAGAACCTCAAGGACACCGCCATTGGCGAAAGCGGAAATGCCGACGACCGCGAGCCGCGCCAAAGGCAGCACGCTGAGGAAAAGAACCACGGAGACAATAAAAGGAAACAGCCAGACGGGCTGGCTGCTTCCTGCACGTACATAGCCCTGCATGGGTCTATTATTTCGAACCGAAAAGATCCGTAAAGGTCTTCAGGTCCTTGTCGGTATTCTTCAGTGCCTCAGCGGCATTGATCGGCAGAACCTTGATCGTGTCGCGTGCCGGGAAGCCCGCGGGCAGCTTCATGCCGTTACGAGCCGGGATATAGCCGAGCTTCAGGAATCCTTCCTGACCCTTTTCCGAGAGAACGTAGTCGACGAACTTCTTGGCGGCATCGGCATTCTTGGCGCTGGCGAGAATGCCGACCGGCTCGGTCACCGCCGAAACGCCTTCGCTCGGGAAGACGAATTCGACCGGGGCACCCTTGGCCTTTTCGCGGATCGGCAGGTAATCGACGACCATGCCGTAGGCCTTTTCGCCAGAGGCGACGGACTTCAGGACGACGCCGTTACCGCCGGAAGCGACGGCAGCATTCTCGGCGAGCGACTTGTAGAAATCCCACCCGAGACCGGGAACGGCAGCGAGCGTCTGGGCATGGATCAGAGCAGCGCCCGAGGCGAGCGGGCTCGGCATAGTGACGAGCCCCTTGGCTTCCGGCTTGGCAAGATCCTTCCAGCTCGTCGGCTTCATCGCAGCGGACGTGTTGTACATGATACCGGTCGTGATCAGCTTGGTGGAATAGTAGTAGCCGTCGGCGTCATATAGCGCGGCATCGTATTGGGCTGCTTCCGGCGATTTGTAGGCGAGCAGCTTGCCGTCTTCCTTCAGGCGCTCCAGCGTCACCACGTCGGCGATCAGCAGCACGTCCGCAACCGGGTTGCCGGCCTGGATTTCAGCCTGCAGCTTCGCCATGATCTTCGGCGTGCCGTCGCGCACCCAGTCGACCTTGATATCGGGATTGGCGGCCATGAAGCCGTCGACGGTCGCCTGCGCATCTTCGTTCGGCTGGCTGGTGTAGAGAACGAGATTGGCGGCGGAAGCCGGGATAGCGAAAAGGCTCGCGGCGAGAAGGGCTGCGGCGGAAACTAGAGTTTTCATGGAAGGAATCCTCGGATGATGATGCCCCTCATTATTCGGGGTCATTGACAGACATGTGACACTAGGCAGCAGACTCCCGGCGCGCTATCTGGCAACCAACTGGTTATCGTCCCCCACTTTCTGGAATCGCCCCTTTGACACGGCTCGATCGGCCATCGCCGCCAGGTCACTGTCAATTCAAAAAGATCCAATCTCTTCGCCGTTCCCGAAACGACCGCTATTATCCTCGCGCGGAAGCGGGTGAAGGCGTAAATTCACGCAGGCGTGAACACCTTGCTGTTTGACGGCAAGCTTTGCTGCGGTACGTCCGTCAGGCCATTTTCATGAGGAGGAATTTCAATGGAATATCGTTTGCTCGGCCGGTCCGGCCTGAAAATTTCCACTGTAACCATGGGCACCATGACCTTCGGCGGCGTCGGCTGGGCAAAGACGGTCGGTGATCTCGGCGTGCAGGAGGCCCGCCGCATGGTCGATATCTGCCTCGATGCCGGCGTCAACCTGATCGATACGGCCAATGTCTATTCCAACGGCGAGTCCGAGCGTATCATCGGCGAAGTGCTCGGCGGCAAGCGCCCTGATGGAGTGCTGCTTGCCACCAAGGCCCGCTTCGGCATGGGCGACGGGCCGAACGACCGCGGCCTGTCGCGTTACCATCTGATCCGCGAGTGCGAGGCAAGCCTGCAGCGCATGAAGACCGATGTCATCGACCTCTATCAGGTCCATGAATGGGACGGCCAGACGCCTCTCGAAGAGACGATGGAAGCGCTCGATACCCTCATCAGACAGGGCAAGGTGCGTTATGTCGGCTGCTCGAACTATTCCGGCTGGCACATCATGAAGGCGCTCGGCATCGCCAACGAATACAAGTACCAGCGCTTCGTCAGCCAGCAGATCCACTATACGCTGGAAGCCCGCGACGCCGAATATGAGCTGCTGCCGATCTCCATCGACCAGGGCCTCGGCGTGCTCGTCTGGAGCCCGCTCGCCGGCGGTCTGCTCTCCGGCAAGCATCGCCGCGATGCCGCAGCCCCCGAGGGCACCCGCCAGTTCGCCGGCTGGACCGAACCGCCGATCCGAGACGAGAACCGCCTCTGGAACATCGTAGAAACACTGGTGGCGATCGGTCAGGAACGTGGCGTTTCCGCAGCCCAGGTGGCGCTTGCCTGGCTGATCGGCCGCAAGGCGGTCACATCGGTCATCATCGGCGGTCGCACCGAAGCCCAGTTCAAGGACAATCTCGCCGCCGCCGAGCTGAAGCTTTCGGATGACGAGCGCAAGCGCCTCGATGATGTCAGCGTGCCGCCGGTCATCTACCCCTACTGGCACCAGCTCAACACCGCCAATGAGCGCCTGAGCGAAGCCGATATGGAACTCTTCGCACCGCACCTGAAGAAGTAAGCTCTCCAAAGCGTTGCATGGCGGAAGGTCAGCGTCACAAAGATGCATTTCCGCCATGCTATCGTGATATCTCGCCCCCACCACGAGGTTCGCCATGCTCCGGAATTACAAGGTGCTGAAGGGTACGGCTTCGGCGCTCGCCCTTGACGACGACAACGATCCCCATATCGAAATCCGCATCGAGGCCGGTGGCGTGAGCTATCGCATTGCCGTGAACGTGCGCTCGAAAGAATCGCCGCATGACTTGCTCTACGCCAATGTCATGGATTTCCAGCACGCGGAACTGACGGCCGCGCTCGCCGCCCTGCCGATGGGTCTCACGGATATCAGGGGCGACCGAAAGGATCTGGCGATCGACTATGCGCGCGGCGGCATGATCGAGCGCGAGGATATGAATGTCGCCCCGTTCCAGCTCGACGGACCGAAGAACGACCTGCGCGATTTCATTGAGCCGATCGTGCAGGAAGGCATCGCCGACAAGTCGATTCATTTCTATGCCTTCGGCGAAGCCTGGGGGCCGGAGAAGAACAAGCCGGATGAATATTTCGGTTTCGAGCCCGGCAACGGCATCCACGACATCCATATGAACCAGGGTGACAGCGGCAGTTTCAGTGCAACCAGCGGCCCCAATCAGGACGGCGCGCTGCTGATCCACTTCTCGGACGAAGACCATTGGGCAGCAATCTTCCTCGGTTTCCAGTCGCAGAACTGGAACACCGACGCCGACACCGGCCGTCCCGTCGGCGACAACAGGGGCGGTCAGGGCCGCGGCGAAGGCACCCGCCGTCCGCAGCCGATCGTCGCCTCGTCGCTGCGCATCGTCGCTGCCATGATCAATCCGGTAAACCATCCCGACGGCACGGAGGATGAGACGGTGACGCTCGTCAACCGCTCTGACGTGATGGCATCGATCGAAGGCTGGTCTCTGGAAGATGGCGAAGGCCGCCGTCAGAAGCTCTCGGGTTCGCTTGCTCCAGGCGAATTCCGCACCATAAAACTCGACCCGGAAGATGGCGGCCCGCAGCTCGCCAACAAGGGCGGCGACATCATCCTCACCAATGCCGACGGCGCGGTCGCCGACCGTGTCGGCTACGGCAAGAGTGAAACCGCAAATGAAGGCTGGACGACGATCTTCTGATCGCCGCCCATTCTTGAATTCTATCAGCCGATCTCGCTGGCGATCAGCTTGCCGAGACGGCTGATGCCCTCGTCAATCATCGTCTCAGTGGCGCAGGAGAAGCTGACACGGAACGTGTTGGCGCCCGAACCATCGGCAAAGAAGGCCTTGCCCGGAACGAAGGCAACCTTGGCGCTTTCGAGAGACTTGGCAAGCAACTCGGCACCGTCCATGCCCTTGGGCAGCGTGACCCAGATGAACATACCGCCTTCCGGCTTCGTCCAACTCGTGCCCTCAGGCATATACTTTTCGAGGGCGGCCAGCATGCAATTGCGGCGATGGCTGTAAGCGGCCCTGATCTTGGCGACCTGCGCATCGAAACCGCGCTCGGCAACTTCCGAAATCGCCATCTGGTTGATGGTCGATGAATGCAGATCGGCCGCCTGCTTCATCAGCACCAGCTTGCGGATAACGGGCGCATTGGCAACGATGAAGCCGACGCGAAGGCCGGGCGCCAGTGTCTTGGAGAAGCTGCCGCAATAGATCGTGCGCGTATCATTGATATGGCCCTTCACGGCGATCTCCAGCGCCAGGATGGGCGGGATTGGATCGCCATCGTAACGCAGGGACTGGTATGCAGCATCCTCGATGACGGCAATGTCGAGTTCATCGGCAAGCTTCAAGACCTTCTCGCGGCCGTCACGGTCGACGGTCTCGCCGGTCGGGTTGGAGAAATCGGCCGAAAGATAGGCGAACTTCACCTTGCCGCCCTTCTGAGCCGCAGCCTCGCGATAGGAGTCCGGCGTGCGGTTGCCGCCCGGCGTCAGTTGATCGTAGGAGGGCTCATAGGCATTGAAGGCCTGCAGCGCGCCGAGATAGGTCGGCCAGGTGACGAGCGCTGTATCGTTGGGCGAGAGGAAGAGCTTGCCGAGATAATCGAGGCCCTGCTGCGAACCGGAAACGATGAAGACATTGTCGAGCCCGCAGGGAATGCCTAACTCCGCCATCTGCCCGACCAGCCATTCGCGCAGCGGCTTGTAGCCTTCGGAAACTGAATATTGCAGGGCGGAGTTCACGGCCGAACTGTCGAAAATATCCGCATAGGCCTGCTTGAACTCCTTGTCCGGAAACAGCGCCGGATCCGGAATGCCGCCGGCGAAGGAGATGATGTCAGGCCGGTCGAGAAGTTTCAGAAGCTCGCGGATTTCCGAAGCGCGCATCCGTGACGAGCGCGTTGCAAACATTGCGTCCCAGTCCAGCATGGGGTTTCCTCGTATTTCTTATAATATCAGCAACTCAACACGCAGTGGAATTTATGTCAACAATACTGACCTATTTTCTTGTCACTGTGACAAGATTGAGCTCCTATGATTGGAAGCCTTGGGGTCGATTGGGCTGACATCAGAGATTTCATCCAACCGGACCGAATGACCTGCCTCGTTTCGTGAAGGTTCGCCACATCAAGCGATTGTTCCTCTGATCAAAAAGCCGAAACCGGCCGATTCAGACCTTTCCAAAACCGGCCCGGCGGCAGTAGTGTGCGCGCCATTATTCAATGGACTATCAAGGTGCCAGCAATGACCGCGACGTCGACCTCTCCTGAAATCACTATCGAATTCCACAAATCTCCCGTGTCCGACGCCGACCGCATCAAGGCACTGGAAACACCCGGCTTCGGGAAGATCTTCACCGATCACATGGTTTTGGCGCGGTGGACCGCAGACAAAGGCTGGCATGATGCAAAAGTTACAGCAAGGCGCCCGCTGGAGCTCGATCCAGCAAGTGCCGTCCTCCACTACGCCCAGGAAATCTTCGAAGGCATGAAGGCCTACAAGGCAGATGACGGCCGCATCCTGCTCTTTCGCCCGGAAGAGAACGCCCGCCGCTTCGCGCAGTCGGCAGCCCGCATGGCGATGCCTGCAGTGCCGGAAGAACTCTTCCTGAAGGCGGTCGAAGAACTGGTCCGGGTCGATAAGAACTGGATCCCCTCCGGCGACGCCAGCCTCTACCTTCGCCCCTTCATGTTCGCCAATGAGGCATTCCTCGGCGTTCGCCCGGCCCAGGAATATATCTTCTGCATCATCGCCTCCCCGGTCGGCGCCTATTTCAAGGGCGGCGCAAAGGCGGTCTCGCTCTGGGTCGAAACCACCTACACCCGCGCAGCCGCTGGCGGCACGGGTGCTGCAAAATGCGGCGGCAACTATGCAGCGAGCCTCGTCGCACAGGCCGAAGCCGCCAAGAAGGATTGCGACCAGGTCGTCTTCCTTGATGCAGCCGAACATCGCTGGGTCGAAGAACTCGGCGGCATGAACGTCTTCTTCGTCATGAATGATGGATCAGTGGTAACCCCGCCGCTCGGCGGCACGATCCTGCCAGGCATCACCCGCGCCTCGGTCATCGTGCTCGCCAAGGAAAAGGGCTTGCGCGTCGAAGAGCGCCCCTATTCCTTCGACGAATGGCAGACGGATGCAGCGAGCGGCAAGCTTGTCGAAGCCTTCGCCTGCGGCACGGCCGCAGTGCTGGCAGGCATCGGTCTCGTCCGCCACGCCGGTGGCGAGTTCAAGGTCGGCGACGGCCAGACCGGCAAGCTGACCACGGACCTGCGCCAGCAGCTCGTCAGCCTGCAGAAGGGCGTCACGAACGACGAGCGCGGCTGGACGCGCCGGGTTCTGTGATCCGGATTTTGGGCACAGCGATAAGCCCATAACATCGAAGCCGGGCGTAATGCCCGGTTTTTTTGTAACTAAGAGCCGGCTCGCCTTTGACCGCCGCTAGCTAAGCTTCTACCCTCGATCGATAAAGGAAAGGCAAGATGGCGACCGCAACCCTCTCCGCAAAGTTCCGGATCTCCATTCCGAAGGAAGTGTGCGAACAGCAGCACTGGTCTGCAGGCCAGGAACTCGTCTTCATCACAAAGGGCAAAAGCGTCCTTCTCCTCCCCGCCCCTGAACTCGCCGACCTTAAAGGTATGGCCCGAGGCGCCGACGCCGGCATTTACAGAGACAGGAAAGACCGGCTCTGATGCGAGAACCTCACGAACTCGGCATATCGATCCTTGACATTATCGGAGCCAACCAGCTCCCGAAAAACGTCTTCAGTCAGACCAATAATCGCGATCGATAGCCATGATCCGAGACGACACGTCCGCCTTCTACAACGACAACGCCGAGACCTACGCCACCCGCGATCGCAAGCCACCGACAACAAGGCTCGATGCCTTCCTCGCCGACCTCCCCGAACAGGCGCGCATCCTCGAACTCGGCTGCGGCGGCGGTCAGGACTGCGCCTACATGCTGTCCAAGGGCTTCGACGTCACGCCGACGGACGGCTCTGCCGAGCTTGCCCGGCAGGCCGAGAAGCTGATTGATAGGACGGTGAAGGTCATGCGATTCGAGGAGCTTTCAGCCAGAGAGGAATTCGACGGCGTCTGGGCGGAGGCGAGCCTCCTGCATGTGCCTCGCGCCGATCTCCCGGTCATCCTCACTCTCATCCGCAACGCTTTGAAACACGGCGGCGTCTTCCATGCGAGCTTCAAGGCCGGCACGGCAGAAGGCCAAGATGATTTCGGACGCTATTACAACTACCCTTCAAGGGAATGGCTGCAGGAATTGCTTGTTGCCGGCGGCTGGAAGGATGTCTCGATCAGAGAAGCTGATGGCGGTGGTTACGACGGCAAGCCGACCCGCTGGCTGTACCTCGGCGCTCTCAAGTAAATCCGGCGCGTGCTATTCCGCGCCCGGACTAGGCCGGTTAATTTCCCTCCGTCATGCTCGGGCTTGTCCCGAGCATCTGCTGCCGTTGCAGATATCAGGGACGAGCCCGAGCATGACGTGAACTGGAGAGCACATTACCAAATAACAAGGCCGGAGCTTTCGCCCCGGCCTCTCATGTTCAAAGTCTCAAGCCACTTAGTTGACGGACTTGTCGACCAGCTTGTTCTTGCCGATCCAGGGCATCATGGCGCGCAGCTTTGTGCCGACTTCTTCGATCTGATGGCTGTCGTTCAGGCGGCGGATGCCCTTGAAGCGCGAGCCGCCGGCGCGGTATTCCTGCATCCACTCGGAGGTGAACTTGCCGGTCTGGATGTCCTTCAGGACGCGCTTCATCTCAGCCTTGGTTTCCTCGGTGATGATGCGCGGACCCGTGACGTATTCGCCCCATTCGGCCGTGTTGGAGATCGAGTAGTTCATGTTCGCGATGCCGCCTTCATAGATCAGGTCGACGATCAGCTTCACTTCGTGCAGGCACTCGAAATAGGCCATTTCCGGAGCGTAACCGGCTTCAACAAGCGTTTCGAAACCAGCGCGGATGAGCTCGACGAGACCGCCGCAGAGAACGACCTGTTCGCCGAAGAGGTCGGTTTCGCACTCTTCGCGGAAGTTGGTTTCGATGATGCCCGAACGGCCGCCGCCGACGCCGCAGGCGTAGGAGAGAGCGAGTTCGAGTGCATTGCCGGAAGCGTTCTGATGAACGGCAACGAGGCAGGGAACGCCGCCGCCCTTCTGGTATTCGCCGCGAACCGTGTGGCCAGGGCCTTTCGGGGCGATCATGACGACGTCGACCGAAGCCTTCGGCTCGATGAGGCCGAAGTGAACGTTGAGGCCGTGTGCGAAGGCGATCGCTGCGCCGTCGCGGATGTTGCCAGCGATGTCGGCCTTGTAGATATCGGCCTGCAGTTCGTCCGGGGTTGCCATCATCATCAGGTCGGCCCAGGCGGCAGCTTCGGCAACCGTCATGACCTTGAAGCCGTCGGCTTCGGCCTTCTTGACGGTCGGCGAACCAGCCTTGAGCGCGATGACGACGTTCTGGGCGCCGGAATCCTTGAGGTTCAGCGCATGGGCGCGACCCTGCGAACCATAGCCGATGACGGCGACCTTCTTCGACTTGATGAGGTTGAGATCGGCATCACGATCGTAATAGACGCGCATTGAAATTCCTTCCCTTTTGCTTGTCTTGTTGACTGTCAATAAAGCGGTCAGCCGAGGATCGGCATCTCCGCCAGAACTTTCTCCGTGCCGTAGAGGCGCAGGAAGGCTGTGACCGCCTTCTCCGCCTGACGTGCAGTATCCTTGAGCCCCGGTTCTCCGAGCAGCATGCGCACATGCAAATCGGAAACGATGAGGCCGTAAAGCGTATGATAGGCCTCATCGGCATCCATAAAACGCAGCAGCCCTGCCCTTTTTCCCGCATCGATCAGAGCCATGGCACGGCGGTCGATCTGCCGGCGGCCGCGTTCGAGCAAGAGCTTGCCGAGCTTGGAACCGTCGCGATGCGCCTCATGTGCGCTGGCATGGCCGATCGCCAGCCGGTTGAGCGCCAGCGACACGTCGCCGGCCAGAACCTCCAGCAGGTCGCGGGCGAAGATGACGAGATGGTCGTGCAGGCTCGTATAGGTCAGCCGCTCGCCGCTGCGCTCGAAGGTGCGCACCTTGCTCGCCTGATAGGCGATCATCGCAGATAGCAGACCGTCCCGGTCGCCGAACCACTTGTAGAGGCTTTCCTTGGAGCAGTTGGCGGCGCGCGCCACACCCGAGGTCGTCAGCGCCTTCTCCCCGCCATCGACGAGAAGCTGCAGCGCCTGCTCCAGAACGGCGTTCTGGCGTGGCGAAAACTCGCTCGGCTCTGCGACATCGACTGACACGGTTTCAACTCCCCAATTACGTACCGTACGGTACGGTTCGTAGCGTTTATGCGCCAGATCGCAGGCTCTCGTCAAGAACCGTCAGGAGATTTTTTCGTATCATATGAAACAGTGGAATTCGGCTGTTCGAAGGCAGACAAATCGCCGAGCATCGAAGCCCAAGGAGAATCGCCCGTGAAAACAATAGCCCTCACCGCCGCCCTGTCGCTTACCCTCGCTCTCCCGGCCTTTGCCGCCGAGACGCGCTGCGGCTGGATCCAGAACCCGACGCCTGCCAACTGGTGGCTGGACGATGCGGAAAACACCTGGACGATCATGACGCAGGGGAGCGATGACGAGCCCGAAGGCATGGACCTCATCCCCGACATTTCAGAGCACGACTATGTGCGCACCAACGGCAATTACGGCTATGGCTGCGCCTGCATGAGTGTAGAGACCGATGGCAAGGAACGCATCACGCGCATCCTCTCCTTCCGCCAGCTGAAGCTCGCGAAATGCCGCAACGACAAGGCGCTGAAATTTC